>CAYXXF010000037.1:0-7918 GCA_964469005.1 uncultured Anaerolineales bacterium | reverse complement strand
TTGGCGTAGGTAAGCACGCCATCAGCATATCCTTATTTCGGATAAAGTCTAGTAGGTAGGAGGGAACCCTTACTACTTGCTACTTGCTACCTGCTACTAATCTCCTGGCTTTACCGTCACCGGATTCAAAAACGGCATCATCGAACGCATTTCCGCACCAACCTTTTCAATCGGATGATTGCGTTCTTCTTCGCGTTTCGCGTTGAACCACGGACGACCGGCTTCATTTTCTTTAATCCATTTATCCGCGTATGTCCCATTCTGAATTTCTTCAAGCATCTGGTGCATTGCACCGTACGTTTCTTCTGTGACGATGCGCGGACCGCCAGTGTAATCGCCATGTTCTGCTGTATCGCTGACGGAATACCGCATGTAATTCAAACCGCCGCGATACATGAGGTCAACGATGAGTTTCAATTCGTGCATACATTCAAAGTACGCGGCTTCGGGTTGATAGCCCGCTTTGACAAGTGTCTCGAATCCCGCTTTCACCAACGCGCTCACGCCGCCGCACAACACTGCTTGTTCGCCAAATAAATCAGTTTCGGTTTCTTCTTTGAATGTGGTTTCGAGTACGCCCGCGCGCGTTCCGCCGATACCTTTCGCGTACGCCAACGCGTTCGCAAACGCTTCGCCGCTTGCGTCTTGTTCAACCGCGATGAGCATTGGCACACCGCCGCCGTCTTTGAAAACTTCGCGGACGCGATGTCCCGGCGCTTTTGGCGCAATCATCGAAACGTCAACATCTTTTGGCGGAACAATTCTGCCGTAGCGAATATTGAATCCGTGCGAAAACATCAGCGTCTTGCCCTTGGTGAGGTACGGCGCGATTTCCTTTTCGTACAAATCTTTTTGTCCCACATCAGGCGTGAGAATCATTATCACGTCCGCTTCTTTTGCCGCGTCTGCGACGGATTTCACCGTGAGACCATCCGCTTCGGCTTTCGCTTTTGACTTGCTACCTTCATGCAAACCGACGACCACATCCACGCCACTCTCTTTTAAATTCAATGCGTGCGCGTGTCCTTGCGAACCGTAGCCAATCACCGCGACCTTTTTGCCCTTTAAGCGATTGAGGTCCGCGTGATTTTCGTAATAAATTTTTGCCATGAATACTCTCCGAAAAAAGAAGGGGACTTGGGCGTCAACCAAGAGCGACATTGCCCAAGTCCCGCGTATCCTTTCAAGTGTATTTGATTGTTGTAACGCGCGTGTTTGCGCTACTACACCGCGTATTCTTTTTCCACGTTCTTGAGTTCGGCTTCGGTCATGTGGCGCGGTCCCGTGAAACGCGCGCGTTCTACGCCGAACCAGTACACCGCGAGCAGTATCCCAACAGCGACCATCGTCCACAGCACCAACTCATTCGGCGGAAGGACGAACAAAATGCTGATGACGATAATCCATACAATCGCGATGATGTTGATGATTGGACCCCACTGCTTGAGATTCCACGGGGCATTGACGTTGCTCGTGTGTTCCCCTTTGTTTTGTCGTTTGTTGCGCCAATTCAAATAAATGGGGAACATGTACGCCAGATACAGTGTAATCGTCGAAATCGAAGTGACGACAAAGTACGCTGCCGAGTACGCTGTAATCAAGACGGCGAGTACACTCGTCACAAGAATCGCATTCACGGGCGTCCGATACTTGGGATTGATTTGTCCGATGAAACTCGACCCCGGCATTCCGCCATCACGCGAAAAGGCGAACCACATGCGCGCCATCGAAGTGATGGACCCATTGCCGCACAGCCACATGGCTACGGCGATGATGACGCCGATGACATTTGCAAAAAACGGCGAGAGATTTTGCTGCACGACATACAACACCGGATATGCAGCATTTGCCGTATCCGGAATGCTCGTGATACTCCACGTCAAAACGAGCATCAAGATATAACCGACGATGGCGCTGACCGCGACGGAAAGAAAAACGCCCCACGCCGAATTCATGCGCGCGAGATACGTTTCTTCTGCCATGTGCGCCGACGCATCATAACCGGTGTACGTCCACTGCGCTTGCAAAAATGCCAGACCGAAAACGAGCACGAACGGTGCGGCTGTGTACAGCGCGGTGAGCCCCGGAATCACTGCGAACAATGGCGATGCCAATGTTACGGGTCCAATCACCAAAGCAGGTCCTGTTGTGCCATTGGGCAATGCCGCCGATGACGCGTCCAATGGGTTCACAGTATCAACGAACGAAAACATGAATCCCAAATCATTGTGATGAGTTCCGAATACAGTCAACAACAGCGCAATAATCAGCACCCCTGCGATGTGCCAATACACGCTAAAACTGTTCATCACGTCAACAATCTTGATGCCCGAGATATTGATGATGACCTGTGGAATCATAATAAGAATCATCACCAACAGATAGAAATTCCAATCGCTCCAATGGAGCCCAGCAAACACTTCCGAAGACGGGTCTGCGCCCACCAACCCCGCAAGAAACCCGACCAGATAAATCGCCGCCGCGACGTTGATTCCTGCGGTGATTGTAATCTGTCCAATCATGTTCATCCACGCGGTAATCCACGCCCAACCTTTTCCGCCCAGGCGAAACGCCCAATAGTAGAGACCACCCGCCGTAGGGTAAGCCGACGCGATTTCCGCCATTGAAGCGGCAACACACAATGTGAAAAAACTGACAACGGGCCAACCCACTGTGTTGATGATGGGTCCCGCAAACTTCAAGCCATAACCAAAGAGAAGAATCGCCCCCGTGAGAATGGAAATGATGGTGAACGAGATAGCGAAATTGGAAAAGCCGCCCATCTCGCGGAACAATTGTTGCGCATAACCGAGACTGTGCAGGTCCTTGACGTCCTGGGCAATGATCTCTTGCCGTTGTTTTTCTTTGTCTGCCATGACGAATGCCTCCTTTGTGCAATACAGAAAAACGTTGTGTCTATTTCAATGTACGTGAGATCAAACCAATCCTTGAACCATGTGAACTTCGATATCCACCTCCTCACTGCCTTGCTTGACCACAGGAGAATGACGCGTGCGCGTCTGTATTCAAGACAGTGAAATTGTAGAGCAGATGCCACATGATTTCAAGTAGCCCGCAGAGCGCCTTGCTCACACCGAACTCGCGCCCACATCGCGCGTGACGTGTCCATTCCCATTCCCGTTGTAACTGCCATTGCCATTTTTGCGCGCTTGATTGCCGCGCACCATTGCAATGCGCCCCGTGCGTACCATCTCCAAAATTCCTTTAGGGCGCAACAATTCAACAAGCCCGTCAATTTTGTCTTCGTCGCCCGTTACTTCGACGACGACAGAATCGTTTGCCACATCCACAATTTTTGCGCGGAAAATTTCCGCGAGCTGCGCGATTTCCGCGCGTCCCGCCGCGTCCACCCGCACTTTGATTAATGCTAGATCGCGCGAAATCGTTTCTTGATTCGTCACATCTTGAATGTCAATCACATTCACCAATTTCGCGAGATTCGCTTCCACAAGCTGCGCACTCGTATTGTCCGAATCAATCACAATCGTCATGCGCGACACATGCGGCTGGTCGGTGTGTCCAACCGTGAGCGATTCGATATTGAACGCACGGCGGCGGAACAATGACGCGACGCGATTGAGTACGCCGGGCTTGTCTTGAACGAGAGCGACTAGAGTATGTTTCATGTTTGGGGTAGTAGGTAGCAAGTAGCAAGTAGCAGGGCTTCCTTACTACTTACTACTTGCTACTTGTTCACACCGGCTGCGCGATTTTTTCGCGTTTAATCATGTCTTGCAAATTCGCGCCTGCGGGAACCATCGGATATACGGCGTCTTCCATCTTGACGCGAAATTCAATCAGCGCAGGTCCGGGTGACGAACGCACTTCATCAAGCACGGCTTGCACATCCGCGCGATTGTCAACCACGTAGCCGGGGATGCCATACGCGCCGGCAATTTTTGTAAATTCCGGGGAAAAGATGGGCGTCGCGGCGTAGCGCGCATCATAGAAAAATTCTTGCCATTGGCGCACCATACCGAGATAGCCATTGTTCAAAATCGCGATATTGATTTTGATTTTTTCTTGCGCGACGGTGGCGAGTTCCGCCATCGTCATTTGAAAACCACCGTCGCCCGCAATCACCCACACCTCTTTATCGGGCTGCGCGAATTTTGCGCCAATCGCCGCGGGCAGCGCGTAACCCATAGTGCCGAGACCGCCGCTCGTGATAAGTGTGTACGGTTTGTTGTGCAAATAGTACTGCGCTTCCCACATTTGATGCTGCCCTACATCGGTGACGACGATGGCATCCCCTTGCGTTGCAGTCCAAATATCGTGAACCACATGTTCACTCATCAGACCATCGGGCGACTCCCAATCCAGCACATCACGAATCGGGTCTTGTTGCATCGCGCGATGCAAATGTTCCCACCACGCATCATGCCGTTTCGCTTTCACTTGCGGCGTCAATTTTTGCAATGATGTTTTCACATCACCCAGCAGCGGCACATCCACTTTTACGTTCTTGTTAATTTCTGTCGGGTCAATTTCAAAATGAATCTTTTTGGAATTGGGCGAATACGTTTTCAAATTCCCGGTTACGCGGTCATCGAAACGCATCCCCATCGCCAACAACAAATCCGCGTTTTGAATTGCTTCATTCACGTACACGCCGCCGTGCATGCCCATCATGCCAAGACACAACGGATGTTCTGCGGGAAAACTTCCGATGCCGAGCAATGTGAGCGCGACAGGAATGTTTGTTTTTTCTGCGAACTCTAATACGTCGTCCATCGCGCCGCTCAACAAAATACCGTGTCCCGCCAGAATCAATGGACGCTGCGCGTGTGCAATCAATTCTGCTGCGCGCGCGAAATATTCTTGCGGCACATATTTTTGCAAAAGCCGTTCGTTGGGCAAGTGAATCGGTTCGGTTGGATATTCAAATTCCGTTTGCGCGAGCTGCACATCTTTTGGAATATCAATTAGTACCGGACCCGGGCGACCGTGCCGCGCGATGTAAAATGCTTCACGAATTGTTTCTGCCAAATCTTCAACATGCGTCACAAGATAATTGTGTTTGGTTACAGGCAATGTAACTCCTGTTACATCCGTTTCTTGAAACGCGTCGCTCCCAATAACTTTTGTGCCGACCTGCCCCGTAATCGCCACAATCGGAACAGAGTCCATCATCGCGGTGGCAAGTCCCGTAACCATGTTTGTCGCGCCCGGACCGCTTGTGCCAACACAAACGCCGACGCGTCCCGACGCGCGCGCATAGCCATCCGCCATGTGCGTCGCGCCTTGTTCATGCCGCACGAGAACATGATGAATTGGATATTGCAGCATCGCATCATACGACGGCAAAATTGCGCCGCCGGGATACCCGAACACAACATCCACGCCTTCGCGTACCAAACATTCCCACAAAATTTGTGCTCCTGCTAATTTGGGCATGTGAACTCCGTTGACGACGAAGGACGAACGACAAACGACAAATGGATTGCGCCCCTTCGTCTTTCGTCCTTGGTCTTTCGTCTAAAATAAAAAGAGCGACCGAATGTTCTCCGTTCAACCGTTGTACCAGTCAAACAAACATTCGCTCGCCCAATCGTCGTGCTTGGGGTGTTGCGTGTGCATCGCGGCAGTGGCAGTACGAGATTGTTTCTTTTCCGCCTGACCTTTTGCCATCGTCGCGCGTGCGCCGTTATGACGCGCCGCGTCATAATTTGTACGCGCTTCATTCGCACACGCATCGTGCCATTGCTGCATTTCCATATCGGAATATCGTGAAGTGAACATTGCGCGACTCCTCTTTAGAAAAACAAAAAGGTAGGCATCCCGCCTACCTTCGACATTGAAGGACTGCTCGGTCCGAAATTTTTAGTGAAACACCGAATACCCGTTCTCGTGTTTCGTAATTTTGCTGCAAAAACAAAACCCGCCTGTCGGTTCAGGCGGGTTCGATATGCTTGCGTCTCTGCTCGCTTATCGTCGTCGGGGGCGGTTCCCGATTTTCGCCAAAACCACATTACGCCTGTTGCTAAGGACGATGACCTCAACAAGGCTAATAATGCTGACGACGACAATAATACCGACGGTAAACATTGTGATGATTGTAACAGAAAGCGCCCGTTCAAGTCATCATGCACTTTGCACTATATCGCAAGGTCGGTTTTGGGCGCGATGTCCAGATGGAATTGATTCAATTGACTCGATTGCTCGCAGGAACTCTCTAATTTACCGTAAAGCAGGTGTGGAACACGTGATGCGGCGGCATGTACATCGGGGTTTTGTAAAAAGGCAGACGCGCGCTTTGACAGATGCAAATAGCCGCGTTCCGTCGCATCTCGACACATCTGCTCCGCTGCCGGCGTCGCCACCGAATGTTCGCCGCTTTGCCACGCAATGACAGCCGCAATCAAGCGCTGTTCCAATGAAGTTTCTACGTCCTGATTTTCGGAACGGCGTGCCAGTACAAGTTCCGCTTCAGTCGGACGTGCGCGCGCCATTGCCGCAACCGCCAGATGATTTGCCGCATCATTGAGAAATTTCGGGTCTTGCGCCGCGCCGACCAACGCCCGCGCCGTGTCCAGCAGCTCGGGCACGCGCTCTGCATGTCCTTGCAACAATTCGATTTCGCTCAACACGACCAACCAATACGCGCGCACGCGTTCCTCTTGCATTCCGGTCAGTTCTTGGAGCGCGCCTTCCGCATTCTCGCGCGCCTCGTCCAATTGCTCCATCACCACGAGTGCCTTGGTCAATTGGTACAGGGAAGCCAGATAACTGGAACGGTCCCCCATCTGCGCCTTGAGTTCGCACGCTTCGCGCGCCAGAGCAATTGATTTTGCAATGTCGCCGCGCAAGAATGCAAGATTGGCGCTGAGATGCACAAACTTGGCAGCCGCCTGTGTATCGCCGATGGTTCGCAGACCTTCGAGCGCGGCGGAGCAAAACTGCTCTGCTATTGCAAGATTACCCATTTCATACGCTACAGCAGCAAGGTTCCCCTGCGCACGATATTCCAGCGCGCGCATTCCGGCGAGACGCGCCGTTGCAACGGTTTCCTGCCAATGCGCAAACGCCGCGTCGCGTTCACCGCGAATGGCGCATATTGCCCCAAGCGAATTGTGTGCGCGGGTGCGAATCCCAGCACTCTCAAGCGGCATCGCAATCGCCAATTGCTCTGCCAATGCAAGCGCGTCTTGTCCCGCAGCTTGCGCCTCATCAAACTGCGACAACGCCATATGCGCGCCGGCTTGGACGATACGCAGTTGCCCGCGCAAAAGCACATGTCCGATATCCAACTGCGCCAGATTCTCGCGCACCAAGTCCAACGCTTCTGCCGCGCGCCCGCGTTGGACCAGTGCGCTTGCAAAGCGATACACCAACGCCGCTCGGACAGCGCCCGTCCCCAACTCCATCGCGCGGCGATAGTCTGCCTCGGCTTCGGCGGCGCGCGTCGTATTGAGAAGCAGGTCGCCGCGCGTGGTCAGCAAACGCCGCATGCTGTCGGGATCGGTTTTCTTGATGCGATGGAGCGCAAGCAACAGTTCGTCAATCACCGCCACTGCCGCGTCTCCTTTGCCCTGATTAAACAACAAGGTCCCTTGGTCCGTCAGCACATCTGCCGCGCGATGGAACGCATGAGCGCGTCCGTATTCACGCGCAGCGGTAATTGCATCGCCCTGCGCCAGTTCTGCCCATTCTGCCGCCGCGCGATGCTTGGCGCGAGTTTTGTTGTTTTGTTTTTCTTTATGCGTGCGCGTTTTGGGTTCGGGTGCGGAAACTGTTTTTTCGCGCGCGCGCGCGGCGAGTTCCAACAAACGCGCGGCAAGCGCCGTGCTGTTTTGTAAATCCAACGCGGGGAGAAAGAGCGCACCAAGCGTTGCTTGGTCAGGCAGACGTTGATTGCGTTCGAGCCGCACGATTTGTTCGCGGCTATAGCCGACGG
>CAYXXF010000036.1:0-12534 GCA_964469005.1 uncultured Anaerolineales bacterium | reverse complement strand
GATAGTGTCGCGTGTTCCGGCCTTTCTTACCTCAAATGTCAACAGAACCTAGTGCAATTACACCAAGCACCAGCGCGACGATGAGAATCAAGTTGGAATTGGAGGGAGATTCATTGCGTGTTCCAACTGTCAAAGTTGTGTTGCGTGTTGCGGTTAGCGCCGCCTCACGGTCATTTAGCGGGTTTGCCAACAAGTTATCAGGATATTTGCGTAGCGCGTCACTGGTTTCTGTGGCGCGCACGTTCGACTCCGTAATCGTCGCGCCGCCAATGGGTTTTGCAACAATCTCACGCCAGCCCAGCCGCTCGCGATAATTATCGTCCCGGTACTGAATCGCAACAGGCGCGCCGATCAAGTCAAGCGCGGTCGTGTAGCGTGCTCGGACTTGCATGATTTCCAAGCCGCCTTGCCCCGGCAAAAATTCCAATTGCGCGGAGTTGGACACAAGGGACAAGTCGGCATGTCTACCTTCGATGGTAAGCGTCAGGTTCGAGGTTGTTTCTTTCAACAGCGCGTTGAGATACTGCGCGCGTTCCTCCTCGGTCAAATTGCCGTCGCCGTTCACATCCAGCGTTTGCTTGGCTTGAAACGTCGGGATTTCAGCAAAGTCATACACAATGTAAAGTTGGAGTTGAGTGGGCGCGATTTCAAGGCGCGCATAGTGGTTGATGGTGAAATTGCCAAGGGGATGAGCAGCAACGCCGGTGAAGTGAGCAGAGAATAGCAAGAGCGCCAGCATAAACGCGCAAAGCGACCCGACACGCCTTTTCCTTATTTCGCGTAAGAGTTGATTGGATAAAAAAAGAACGCGCATGGCCATAATCCCAGCAACGACTTGATTTCTTACGCATTATAAGAAAAGCGGGAAGCTTGTCAATGGACTGGCGCGCAAAAGAATTGTACACCGTACAAGACGCAGCAGTATTTTGATTGTCCTGCGACTGGCGGTCCCGCGATCTCTTTCAATGATGGGAATGCGATTGATGCGCCGCACCACGACACACGTCAATTTCATCCCAAGCCCGCGTCGCGCGCTTTGATGATCGCCTGTGCACGGTCGGCGACTTGGAGTTTGGAGAAAATGTTCGAGATGTGATTGCGGACAGTTTTCGGCGCGAGAAAAAGTTTGTTGGAGATTTCCGCGTTGTTACATCCTTGCGAGATGAGTTGGAGAAGTTCGTGTTCGCGGTCGTTGAGTTCGGGGAAAATTTGAGGGGGTTCTGTTAGGCAACTTTGGTGAAACGGAATAACGGATCAACAGGCGCAACGTATCTGACGCGTTGCGCCTACCTGCGGCTTCATAAGGCGGACAGGAAAGGTCTCCAAGTGAATGAGGGATTCTTTTTTTGTGTACGATAGTCTCATTGTTTTTGAGAGGCAACTTATTAGCAACATGGACTTGGGGCGAAAAATCATCCAGCCATGTTGAATACGTAGACGGCGGTATCGCGGCGATTGTTCACTCTCGCCTACGCAACCTCCACATTCCCTGACAAGGTCCTCCATTTTTCCTCCACAGTGAATTGATACTCTTGGCAAAACTTGCCAAGGAGAAATCAGTCCATGAACCTTACCGATACCTCAAATCGGACCTACGCACGGGTCGCCGGTTTCACGTTTCTCTTTTACATCGCGGCGGGCATCACCAGTTTAGGGCTAGGCAAGTCACAGCTGAGTGACCTGCTTTTGCTGCTCCAATCTTTTTCCGCACTCGTGCTGGGTGTCACGCTGCTCGCGTTGACCTACAAGCAAGGACGCGCCCTCGCAACATCGGCACTCACCTTTCGAGTCGTGGAAGCGGTTCAATACGGTGAAAGCGCGATTTATTTTGCAGTAGCGAGTTTGCTCTTTTCTTGGCTCTTGCTGCGCGGCGGGATGATTCCGGGCGCGTTGGCGTGGCTCGGTGTTGTTGCGTCGGCGGCGCTCGTGATGGTTTTGCCCCTGCAACTTGCCGGATTGTTTGGCGGGTCCATGGCGTGGTCGTCGTCAGCCACTTGGCTCGTGTGGTTGCCGATGTTGGTATTTGAAGTGGGATTGGCGCTGTGGCTGCTCGTCAAAGGCGTACATGTCGAATCCCGCAAATTGGTCGCGTCGGCGCAACTCCGAGGAAATCAAAACATGAAAGCAATCGTTCACAAAAAATACGGAACACCCGAGGTGTTGGAAATCGAAGAGGTGGAAAAGCCGACTCTGCAAGAGGATGAAGTCTTGGTCCAAGTCCATGCATCCTCCGTAAACATCGCGCAGTGGTACGGCATGAAAGGTTTGTTCCTTGCGCGCGTCGGGAACGGTCTCTTCAAACCTCAAGATACAAGACTGGGGGCAGATTTTGCGGGCGTGGTTGTACAAGTCGGAAAAGAGGTCCGTGATTTTTTGCCGGGCGATAGAGTGTTTGGCGGGAGACATGGGGCACTTGCCGAATTCGTTACGGTGAGTAACGGCATCGCGCCCATGCCAAGCAATGCGACGTTCGAACAAGCGGCAGCTGTGCCAACCGCAGGTATCACCGCACTGCAGGGTCTCCGCGATTATGGAAAAATTCAGCCGGGGCAGCATGTTGTCATCAATGGCGCATCGGGCGGCGTTGGCACGTTCGCGGTGCAAATCGCCAAAGCATTCGGCGCGCACGTGACTGCCGTGTGCAGCACGCGACATGTCGCGTGCGCCCGCGCGCTCGGCGCGGACCAGGTGTTTGATTACACCAAACAAGATTTCACGCGCAGTGGTCACAAGTATGACCTGCTGTTCGACGTGAATGGCAGACGTTCGTGGTTTGAATACAAGCGCGTACTCAAGCCGAATGCTCAAGTCGTTATCGCCGGAGGACCGCGCACGCCTTTGATTGGACCACTCAGTCACGTCATGCAGATGAAACTGGCGTCGTTGGGTTCCAAGCAGTCAGCCGTGTTTTTCATCGCTAAATTTACGCGCGAGGATATGCTGTGCTTGCGCGACCTTGTGGAAAGCGGTAAGGTGAAACCATTTGTCGAGCGCGTTTATCCGTTCCATCAGACTGCCGAAGCGATGCGCCATTTGGGAACGGGACACGCGCAAGGAAAAATTGTTGTCAAGGTGCGCGAGCAAGAAAAAATTCCTCCCACCTCAATCCATTCCAATCGAGCAAACCAATGAAATCCCAAAATCTCGAGCCGCCGCAAGGGTGGGCACGCGTCGCGGGCGTAATGTATCTCCTCATCATCGCCACCGGCGCTTTCGGTGAAATTTTTGTGCGAGGGACATTGTTTGTTTCCGGCGACCCCGCATCCACCGCCAACAACATCGCCGCATCCGAATCGCTTTGGCGGATGGGAATTGCTGGAGACATTCTGCAGCACGTTTTCGATATTCCGGTGATGCTGGCGTTGTATCTCATCCTCAAGCCGGTGAACAAGAATCTTGCGCGGCTCGCAATTCTTTTCAATTTGATTCAGACCGCCGTCCTCGTCGCCAACAGTTTCAATCTGGTGATGCCGCTGTTCTTGGTGGGAAACGCGGATTATCTGAAAGCGTTCACGCCAAACCAACTGCACGTGTGGATACAGCTCCTTGTGAGATTACATTCGTACGGCTTTGGTGTCGGGCTCGTGTTCTTTGGCTTGACGTGTCTCGTGTCTGGGTATCTGATTTTCAATTCGGGCTACTTGCCTCGAATTTTAGGAGTCTTGATGATGATAGCGGGCTTGTGTTATCTGACGAATAGTTTTGCACTGCTGCTTGCGCCAACGGTGGCAGCCGTCATCGTCCCAGCCATCCTGCTGCCCGCTCTCGTTGGCGAGTTGTCACTCGCGCTTTGGCTTGTGGTAAAAGGCATACGCGTCCAAGAATGGAAGCGCCGCGCGACGGAATCCGCGTGATATGGAGGGATAGGTGGCGTACGAACGTCACTCACTTTCCACTCGCCCCGATTTACTTTATACTCGCCCCATGTCGCAGCTCATCCTCGTTGTAGACGATGAACCCAAAGTTGCCCGCCTCGCGCGCGACTATTTGGAGAAAAACGGATTCCGCGTCGTCACTGTCGCCGATGGGCAAACCGCCCTCGTGATTGCACGCCGCGAAAAACCCGACCTGATTCTGCTCGACCTCATGCTCCCTGCGATTGACGGGCGCGAGGTTTGCCGCATCTTGCGCCGCGAAAGCGATGTGCCGATTATTATGCTCACCGCGCTTTCCGAAGAGATTGACCAGGTTACAGGTCTCGAAATCGGCGCGGACGATTACATCACCAAACCGTTTTCGGGACGCACACTCGTCGCGCGTGTGCGCGCCCTCTTGCGTCGCACGCGCGGACACATCAAAGTATCCAACATCATCCGCGAGGGCGCACTTGAAATTGACCCCACCAAGTATTCCGTCACCTTTAACGGCGCATCCATCAAACTCACGCCGAACGAATTCAAATTGCTCTATCTGCTCGCCAGCCGCCCCGGTCAAACTCTTACGCGTGAGCAACTTTTGGACGAACTGCACGGTGCTGCGTCCAACATGGACCGTAGTGTGGACTCGCATATCAAAAATTTGAGAAAGAAACTCGAAACTGCCGCGGGCGAGTCTATGCTGGAGACCGTGTACGGCATTGGCTATCGCTTTATCGAAAAGTAAGTGGCAACTATCCACAACGCTTGCTGCACGCCGCTATGTCTGACAACTCCTCTGCTTCGCAACCCAGCCGACGCGAAAATCGCTTTTTGCCTTTTCTCGTTTTCTTTTTTTTCATTGTCGTACTTTTTTTCGGCGGGGCGGCGGCGCTTTTGTATTGGCTCTTTGCGGAATACTCGGGCGTCAGAAATATCTGGCTGCTCGTGTGCGGCGCACCCTTTATCATTGTTGTTGCCGCCCTCTTTATCATCTACACTCTCTATAGTCGTTTTGGCAGACCGCTGCGCGAAATCTTTAACGCGATTGATGCTGTGTCCGAAGGGAATCTGTCTGTGCGCGTCGCTGACGACGATTCGCCACAGTTCGGTGAGTTAATCAAACGGTTCAACAAAATGGTTGAGGAACTGGAGCGCGCCGAGCAACAGCGCCGCAACCTCACCGCCGACATTGCCCACGAACTGCGTACGCCGGTGCATATCATTCAGGGCAACCTCGAAGGCATTCTTGACGGTGTATATCAACCGACGCCGGAACATATCAACGATACGCTGGACGAGACGCGCTTGCTCGCGCGCCTTGTGAACGACTTGCAAACCCTCTCCCTTGCCGAAACAGGACAGCTGCCGTTTCATCCAACGCGTTTTCTGCTTGCTGACCTTTTGCAAGACCTCAGTGCAAGTTTTTCCGCGCAAGCCGCGTCTCTGGGCATTGACCTCAAAACAAAGCTCGCCGACCCGAATCAAGAACTTGTCGCCGACTATGACCGACTGAATCAAGTCCTCTCGAATCTCATCTCAAATGCGCTGCATCACACGGCTGAGGGTGGCAGCATTTCAGTTGAAGCAGAAGGGGGTTTGAGCCAAGAAAAAAGTGTGCGGATTCGCGTGCGAGATACCGGCGCGGGAATTGCTGTGCAAGACATGCCATTTATTTTTGACCGCTTTTGGCGCGGCGATAAATCTCGTACCGGCCGAAGGCACAGCGGACTTGGTTTGGCAATCACCAAACAACTCGTCCTCGCGCACAATGGGACCATCCAAGTGCAAAGCGAACTCGGCAAAGGCACCACATTCATCATCGAGTTACCAGCAGGAATGATAAAATAATGGGAATTTGATACGACAAAACTCGCAACGATATGGCATTTTCCGCGTCACTTGTAGCCAACTGAAAGAAGGGAAGAATTACGTTCTTGCTCCAAAACGCGTGGTATGATTGACTCAATGCAAAATCTCCTCCCTTCCCTCCTTCAATTCCTCTTTCATCAACTCTACACAACCTTCTCTTTTGGTTACGACACATTTAGCAACATCATCTCGCGGGGCGAGTGGTGGAATTGGACGCGGGCGGCGATTCCGTTTGTGCGCGGCACACGCGTTTTGGAACTCGCGCTCGGTTCGGGCAGTCTGCATGTAGATTTATACAACGCGGGTTATGGTCCCGTTGGCATTGATTTGTCGCCGTATATGCTTGACCTTACGCGAAGAAAATTTCAGGCGCGTTTTCCAGACGGGTCCGTTGTTCCGCGCCTCGTACGCGCGGATGCGAAACAACTACCGTTTTCATCCGAATATTTTTCTTCGCTTGTTATGACCTTTCCACCGGGTTTCGCATTTAATGGCGCGGCGATGCGTGAATTGTGGCGCGTGTTGGAACCGAACGGATTGGTGATTTGGGTGGATGACCCGTATCTACAAGCGCGCGATTCATGGTCACGAATTTTGAACAAGGCATTGAATTTGAGCAATGTGGGTGCGAATACGGGAACGGAACAAGTGATGCAAAAACTGAGCGCAGTGGATGGCGGTTCGCTGATGCAGTTGTTCGACTGGCGTGTCGAACGCGTCGAATTGGCGCGCAGTCGTGTGCATGTTTTTCTTGCTACAAAACGCTTACAGGAAAATGAAATTCCAAAGAATTTTCATGCGCCAGTTGACCGCGTTCGCGAGAAATGAAAACGTCGAGAATCAAGCCACATTTGCGTTGAAAAGAGGTCGCGTGACACATTTCCTCTCAAAATCCATTTCCCAAAACGTTGACATATCCGCTTTGAACCGTTATTCTATAGCGGAGGCACAGCAGGCATGGCTCGTAGAAAACTCCAAATAGTACGCCCCGCATCCGGGGAATCACTTGATGGCTTTCTCGCTCGTGGGCAGATACACGATGCGGAAGGATTGCTCGAGTTTCGTCCACAAGAAGGCGATTCGCTGAGCGAATATCTGTTGCGCTTGCGTACCGTGAGCGGCGCGACACCAGAAGTCGTCGAACAAGCTCTCGGCGGCTTTCCGTCGCATGTGGTATTGACCCGCGCGGAACTCGCGCGCTTGGAGAGCGGCGACCTCGAACTGGTCAACGAACAGCGTCTGCGCGTCCTCGCAACCCTGTACGGAATTCCACAAGACTGGGTGCTGCAAGTCGCACAGTATCACGTCGAACAATACACCGATGTACTGCCCGCGACCGACAATGCCTATGGCATGATGACGGCGCGTGCTTTGCAGATGAATACGCTGGACCCCGAAGCGAGACAGACCCTCGAAAAAATTTTCAGCGAAATTGTTTCCGCCGTGCAGGGGGGGAAATCGAACTTGCCGCCGGATTCATAATCGCTCCTCCGCGCATCAACGCACATCGTTAGCCGCCCGCGTGCAAGCAACTCCCATTCTCGAATTTTGAGGGAGAAGGATGAACCAACAGAGCCAAGTGTTTTTGACTCGCCGACTCACGCCACGCGCCCTGGCGCACATCCACGACGCGCTCGAAACACTCGTGCCGGATGGAGCAAGCTTTAGCATCGAGAACTGGGCGCAGCAACTTGAATCCTTCCTGTTCAAAAAGATTCAATTTGTCGAGCTGCCCCTGCCGAAAGGATTTTTTGGCGCGCGCATCATTCTTGTGCCAACAGCGGACGCAGCCGAAACGCGTCCCGTCGAAATCGTAATCACGTCCAAAGGACTCATGCCTCTCATGCAGGACCATGTGCGCGCCCATGAACTCGCGCACATCGCGCTCGGACATGAAACAATTCGGCTCACGCCTCAACAACTTTTGGATTTGAAAGGCGATATCTCCGCCGTCTGTCATTGTCCCGGCGCGACATGCCGCGCGGTCGAACCAGAACGATTGTCGGAAGCCGTCTTGGAGCGCGACATCATGGCGGAGACTTTGGCGCGCCTCGCGGAACAGCGTTATATCGAGCATCATGTTCGCGCTCGCGCGCAGAGTGTCTCATCGGATGCGGCAACGGACCGAATGATCATGTCACTGGTGGGGCATTAGCATCATGCCTATCCTTCTACTAATTCCATTCATCGCCACCATCATCTATCTTTTCTTGCCACAACATATTTTGAGCCGCAACGGTTCGCGCGCGACATGGCTCATTCGCGGTTTTGTCTTCTTTAACGGACTCGCCTTTTGGGTTGGCTCGGATGTGTGGTTGAGCAGTATTTTGAATCCAGCTTGGCAGCTCGCGCTGCGCTTTTTCTTTTTGGAGACGTGCTATTTACTTGCGCTCGGCGCGCTCTATACAATCAAAAAATGGCAGATGCCGAGCATCCTCGTCGTAGCAGTCATTGGCTTTTATGGACTTTGGCTCATCGCTTGTCTTGCCCTTTTTCAAACCTCACTGCCAACTTTCGCAAATCCGGATGCATCGCTAACGTACACCGCGCCCGCTTTTATTTTGCTCCGCGTCGCCGCTGCGTCAAGCACGTTTATCCTGCTCGGAGAGTTGACGCGCGTTTTGTTTCGCATTTGGCAGGGTGACCAATTTCTCGCGGGACGTTTGCGCTTTTGCTTTTTTACAATTGGCGCGGCACTTGCATTTGCAAACCGTCTGTTTGTTTTCGCTCATATCGGCGCGGCAGTCAGCGCAGCAGAATGGGGTGATTTCGTGTTGGCAGTCGAAAAGAATTTGAACTTCGCCGCCACTCTCTTTTTCATATTCGGATGTTTGCCGCCTGGCATTATGAAACGATTGGCGCGCATCGTTCTCTATCTCGACCAACAGCGCGCGATTCTCGAACTTGGCGAATTGCGTGCCGCGCTGTCTCATTTGACCGCGCCACTGCCCTGGCCCTTGCCCAATTGGCGCACGCGTTTGGACCAGCCCGCGTATGTGCTTTACAGCTCGATGATTGATGTCCTCGACCGTCTCTTGCTGCTCGAAAGTTTGCCCCCGTCCGGGGCATTTCATCTCGATGGCGTAGAAGTGATTCATACTCCGCTTGCGCCGGATGAACTTTTGGAACGTCTCCGCCAAATGGCGAGGCGTCACTGGCTCAATCAATGGAAGGTACGATTACGCCGACTGATTCAGCCATTTGTCGCTCGCTCCACGACCTGATACGCAAATTCACCAAGATCCAAAATGAGTACGGATCTCTCAACTTCAACTATAAACATAGACCCCTCGCCCGAATCAGCTTCGGATGGCAAAGACGAATTGCAACCGCGTGAAGATGAAGCGCTCGGCCCTTATCTTCGGCGTGTTCGCATCTCACGTGGGTTGAATTTGCCGGGTGTTGCGCGCGCCCTCATCCGACTGCCAAAAGAAATGCGAATCAGTCATCCCTATCTGTCACAAGTGGAATTGGGACAGGTTGCACAGCCATCGCGGGATCGGCTGGTCAGTTTGGCGAATCTTTACCAGATTCCGAGTGAGTGGCTCTTGCGAAAGGCAGGTTATACGCTGACTCTAGATGAACCAACGAGCAGTACGAGCGGCATCGTCCAGCAAATCCTATTGCGAGTGGAACAACTTTCGCCCGCTGACCAAAATCTTTTTCTCACAATGTTGGATGCTGTAGTCAAACAACGACGCGACGAAAAACATAATGGCTCGTGACAAGTCAGCCAGAGCCAACAGAGCTACAAAGCGAACAGCGCGCAAACCAAACAAGGTTCCTGCGCGCTGTTCGCTTTAGTGACGAGGAGGGAACGCGTGTCCTGAATTGACGCGCTTGTCGTCTTTGGATTGGATGCTAACAGAGCAATCACAAGCTTTTACCTATTGGTTGTTTTTGGACCCTTTGATTCGTTAGCTGGGTGAAGGACTCGCAGCACTTTGCCGGCAACCAGCAGCGTTGCGCGCATAGTGTTCTGCGGTTGAATGATTTTGTGATGCGTAATCTCGCCCTCCGCGACGACAACAGTCTCTGCGCCCAATTTTTCGGCGAACTTGCGAAAATTGGATGATCTAAAACAGTAACGATAGAGCAGTTCTGTGTTCTCGTCATCGGCAATGTCAACGAATGTGACCTTGCCCTGAAGCGGGAGATGAACGAAGTTGACGGCGACCACTTTACCGACAGTAAAAATTCGAGTAGGCATTTACTACCCTCCGCGAGAAATGATTGCTTTCGCGCAGACTGTAATGCCTCGCGTTGACCTTTGTTTGACGCGCTGCGGTTACGTGTCAAACAAGAGTCAAAATAACTGGATAGGATTTCTGATGGGAGATAACGGTTGTACGGTGTACAACAGATTGAGGATGGATCTGGGGAAATAAGAACGCGCGTGTCGCGTCTGCGAACGGTAGCCCGCGACACGACATCATGTTGGAATCTTGATCTTGGTGATTACTTCGGCAACGACGTCGAACTGTACGTATGGCTTTCCGTCTGGATAAAAGTGCAGCGGCGGATTCCCGTGTAGTGTTGTTTTGAACGACGCCTCAATGAGGACCTCGTTACCACGTCTCAAATCGAAAAACTCTTGCGCGAGCTCACCGTTGGCGCTCACATGAAAAAGGATGGGGCGCGGCACATGGTCACCCGTTCTGGAAACGACCTGAAAGAGGATGGTATTGGCGTCAACGCGTTGTGGCGCTTTCGTCACACTGCCAATGATGACGACTTGGCTCAGCATAGGGCTATGAGTCCTGTTTAGAAATGGCGAATGTTGAATCGCCGAGCAGAGCGCGAACCTTTTGTAAAAATGTATCGCTCGGCGCGCTGCCCAGCTCGCGCTGGAGCGTGTCCAAATACAAAACGTAGGTGCGTTGCCCGGCAATCCGATTGTTCAATCGCATGTAGAGTCCTATCACTTTGAGGTACGTCTCGTCGTTCAGATCGTCAGCGTCGAGTGCTTTTTCATACCACGCAATTGCTTGTTCGGGTGACTGCTGTTCCATCAAATCGCCAAGTTGTAATAACGCGCCAATATATTTTTCGCGCAGACGTGTCCGCACCGGCACAACCCAATCTTTGTAGTTCTTTTCCAGAAAATCGCCGTGATACAACTGCACTGCGCTTTCAAGCAGTTTGCTGCGCGCGGTCGCATCGGCAATTTGCTGCGAACGCGCAAGCACCTTTTCAAATTCGGCAACGTCAAACCAAATCGGCAAGTGGGGATTGAGCCCGTATTGTCCGCGCTGGATTTTCACAATGATTTCTTCGCCCGCAAACTCGCGCAGCCGTTTCCGCGCAGAGTGAAACGACCACTGCGCGCGTTTCAAATCTTTCTGCGTCCATAGCGCATCAAAAATTTGCTCGTCTGTCCAAAAACGACGCGGCTGGAGCAAAAAGAAGGTCAGCAGCTCACCTTGCGCTTCGGCATTGCGCGCTTCTTTTGTGTCCAATTCTCCGCGCTCCAATTGCAAAAGACCAAGTGCTTGACAACGCAGCCGCGGTGCTGGTTCTTGCGGTTCAACGGCGACTTGCAGGAGCGTCCGCAGCGTCAATCCATGCGGATGTTGAATGAGAGCAGAGAGGGGCAATGTTTCTAAAAGCGCGTGCATTTGCTGGAGCACAGTCATGACATCCGTGCGCGGCGCGGTGCGCGCTTGAAGACATAAACTTATGAATTCGTCCGAAAGATTGTTGCTAACATTCGATGGAAGGGACAAGGCAGGTGAGTTGAAATGGGCTTCAAGGTTCGCGAGCAGCTCTTCGGCTTCTTTTTCAAACACTCTAATTGCTGACGGATTTGGCGAAGCGATCAGTTCCCTCCTGTGACCGGATTTGGCGATGCACTCGCGCGGCGATGTTTTGGAATGCGCGTAGAGCTTGGCGTTGTTCTGAAGATAAAGAATCCGATTGTGTTGTTCGTTCTACAAAGAACAATTCACGTTCATCTGGAAGCAAGTTCTCTTGGAGCGATGGCACAAAAAAGCATTGCGCTCGCATCTTTGCATCTACCATGTAGCGGTCCAAACCAAGTGGTAGAGTAGATCTATGCTTGTTCAGGATGTAAATGGACCTGTCCCGAAAATGTGAATCTTGACTTGGTGCTGCTTGCCAAATCTTGAAATACTCTATCGAATCACACACTCCCATGCTGAACGAGGATGCTTGCAGGACTGACGCGTGTACGGCAGATGATATCAAGAATGTTATATCCCGTTGGGCATCACTTAGCGCGTGCGAACCCAAATCCACGATGACTGTGTTCCAACGTTCGTGTGCGCGGACGAAAAAAGTGTGAATCAAGTTCCAACCATTTTCGCCGCAAAACGCAGGTGATTCGAGCCATTGTGGCGCGCCCGGCAAGAGGTCGAGGTTCGGTCGGCAAGACTTGATAGATCGGTCAATTGAGTCCATTGATAGTTCATTGTTGTCATCTATTCCCCGCGCCAAGTCAATCAATGCTAATGACGGTTCAAACCCAAAGGAACGTGTGAGGTCACAGTTCCACAAATTCAAATCAAGCAGCAGCGTATTGGTACCGCGTTGTGCGAGAGTCAACGCCAGATTCGCCGCAATGGATGTTGCACCGACCTTCCGAGCGATCCCGCGAACGGCGATGACGTTTGGAATTGCATTTGAAGAATGAACTTGGAAAATCAAAATGAGATTCCCATCAAAAATTCTTGGAATGCAGAGTGGACGGCGTGAGGTGGACGCCATTATAGCGCATCCGCTAGAGATACAAAACTGATGTACGGACATGAGTTCGGACAAGCGATGAAAAAGCGGTGAGCCTCCCGAA
>CAYXXF010000035.1:0-18282 GCA_964469005.1 uncultured Anaerolineales bacterium | reverse complement strand
TCGCAGACCTAATGACAATCGATCTACCATGCCGCCTTCATTATACTAATGACAACCTGAAACAATGCCATTCGGAAAAAGCAAGAAACCATTTCAACGGAAATTCAAAACGCGTGAGGAACGTGAAGCGGCACGTGCGGCGCGACTGGCGCGCATCAATACGAGTCCGGGACGCGTGACCGCCGTTGAACCGCAAGTAAAACGCGCAAACCGTTTTACGTTGTACATTGACGACCATTTTGCAATGGGCTTGTCCGGGTACGTCGCGGCGAGCGTGCGTGTGGGACAAGAATTGTCGCGCGCGGAGTTGGAAAAATTATTGCGCGCGGAACAATTGGAAGAGGCGCGCAACAAGGCATTGAGTTTTCTCGCCGTTCGTCCGCGCAGTGAACGCGAAGTGCGTGAACGACTGGCGCAAAAAAAATATCCGCAGGAGATTATTGACCAAGTAATGACGCGGCTCGGCGATGTCAAACTCGTAGATGACCGCGACTTTGCAAAATTTTGGGTTGACAACCGCGAAGGATTCAAACCGCGCAGCAAACGCGCCCTGCAGTACGAACTGCGTCAAAAAGGCGTCTCGTCAGAAGAGATAACGCGCGCGGTCAAAAAAGTGGACGAACGCGACAGCGCATATCGCGCGGCGCATTCCAAAGCATTGCGTTACAAAGACTTGGACGCGCAAGCATTTCGCGAAAAATTGAGCGGGTTTCTCGCGCGGCGCGGTTTTGATTACACCGTCACACGCGCAACCGTCACCCGATTATGGCAAGAAGTGAATGGAAAGCAAGAAGATTCGAATCAAGATTGGGACGTTGAATAGGTAGCAGGTAGCACGTAGTAGGTTTGACTTGCTACTTGATACTAGATACTTTGGTGGAGGAAACATGGATATTGTCGTCATACTCGTAGTCGCCGTCATCGTCGGCGTACTCGGGTTTGCCGTCGGTTATTTCCTCCAGTCTCGTGTCTTTACGGCGAAAAAGGTCGAACTGGAAACACAGCGCGCCGAAGTAGATAAAAAGTTGGTCGAAGCGGACGCGCAGGCAAAAGATATTATCCTAAAAGCCAAAGACCAGGCGCTGGTGGTACGCAATGAGCAAGAAGCGGACACCAAACGCAAACGCGCGGAACTGTCGCGTGAAGAAGACCAATTGCGACAGCGCCGCGAAGCCCTCGACAAACGACTGGAGCAAATCGAGAACCGCAATCGCAAACTCGAAAATCGGGAAAAAGAAGCCGATCGCGCCAAAGCGCGGATGGACGAACTGGAAAATAAAAAATTGCAAGAGATTCAGCGCGTTGCCCAAATGAACACGGACGAGGCAAAGCAGCTGCTCTTGCAAGCGGTGGAAAAAGATACGCGTCAAGATGCCGCGCGCATCATTCGTGAAATCGAAATGACCGCCAAAGAAGAAGGCGAACGCCGCGCGCGCGAAATTCTCACCACCGCGATTGAACGCGTCGCGTCCGACCAAGTCGTCGAAAGCACCGTTTCACTTGTGCCACTGCCGAGTGATGAAATGAAAGGGCGCATCATCGGCAAACAGGGACGCAATATTCGCGCGATTGAAATGCTCACGGGCGTTGACCTTGTAGTGGACGACACGCCCGAAGCCGTGATTATTTCGTCGCACAATCCCATCCGTCGCGAAGTCGCGCGTGTATCATTACAAAAATTGATTAGTGATGGACGCATTCATCCGGGGCGCATCGAAAAAATTGTCGAAAGCGCGGAAGAAGAAGTCAACAAGAGCATTGTGGAAGCGGGCGAAGCGGCGGTGCTGGAAACCGGCATCGGTGGTCTGCATCCCGAATTGATTAAAATGCTCGGCTCGTTGAAATTCCGCACCTCGTACGGACAAAACGTTCTCGCGCACGTCGTCGAAACCTCGCATCTCGCGGGCATGATTGCGTCCGAACTCAAAGCCGATGTCAAAGGCGCGAAAATGGGCGCGCTGTTACACGACATTGGCAAAGCCGTCACCCACGAAGTCGGCGGCGCACACGCCATCATCGGCGCGGAATACGCGCGCAAGTACGGCGTTCCCGAAAATGTGTGCAACATGATTGCGTCACATCACGGCGAAGTCGAACCGAAAAATATCGAAGCCGTTCTCGTCACCGCTGCCGATGCGATTTCCGGCGCGCGTCCCGGGGCGCGGCGCGAATCACTCGAACAATACTTGAAACGCGTCGAAGCACTGGAAGGCATGGCGAATGCAATGCCCGGCGTGCAACAATCGTATGCAATTCAAGCGGGACGCGAATTGCGTATCATAGTCAAGCCGGAGCAGATTGATGACTTGTCCGCAATCAATTTATCAAAGATGATTGCGCGCAAGATTGAAGAAAATCTTGAATACCCCGGACAAATCAAAGTGACGGTGATTCGTGAACAACGCGCAGTCGAGTACGCGAAATAATTCTAATCTCGCGTTCATCTGCGCTTATGCACGTCCCTTTACCCTAGATACAATTCGGGGAGCAGTTCGTAAAAAAAAGAGTATCTTTCAAACGCAGCCACACCAGAGTTACTAACGCCGCTCAAACAATCGAACCACGCGTCCAATTCGTGGTAGGCGGATTTTTGTGCGGCGTGTACAACACCGCCCAAGTTCTACCCGAGGGTTTCTCCGGTCCGACTGCTCCGCGTCATTTGGGTTGTGGTGTTACAGGGAGTTAAACGTAGCATGGATACCATCAAAGTTTCAGCCAAGTCCCGTTCCACGGCGGTTGCCGGTGCAATTGCAGGCGTGATTCGCGAATATCGCAAAGCCGAAGTGCAAGCTATCGGCGCCGGCGCGGTCAATCAAGCCATCAAAGCGATTGCGATTGCGCGCAGCTATTTGCAGCAAGACCAACTCGACCTTGCTGTTGTGCCAACCTTTGCCGAAGTGGATATCAATGGCGAAGAACGCACAGCCGTTCGCTTGTATGTCGAGTCGCGTCCGTCGGATGAAGCGCCGAACGTGCCGCACAGCAACAATCATCATGTCGAGACAGCGGAGCTCGAACCCGTCTAATCCTCGAATGAGCCAAACGCATAGCGCGCGTTGTGTGCTTTCTTCTCAAGATTGCACACAACGCGCTGTGCATAGCGTTACGCTTTCTCCAAACCCAAAAATTTTTCATCGGAGCAACCATTGTCCCAACCGACAAAAAAAATGCGCGTGGATTTACACGCGCATACCAACGCGTCTGACGGGGAACATTCCCCCGAAGAACTTGTCCAAATCGCGCGTGAACGCGGTGTAACCGTTCTCGGCATCGCCGACCACGACACTATCGCGGGCATTGAACGCGCGGTCAATTTTGCAAAACAATTCAACGATATTGAAATCATTCCCGCCGTTGAATTTTCAACCGATTGGGAAAAACGCGAGATTCATGTCCTCGCCTATCTCGTGGATTATCTCGACCCCGCGACCATCGCGCTCGCGGACAAATTCCGCGAAGGACGTTTAGGACGCGCACAAAAAATTTTAGCGAAACTTGAAGCGCTCGGCGTACCCGTGGAATTTGATAAAGTCGCCGCAATTGCAGGCGATGCCGCGATTGGACGCCCGCATGTGGCACGCGCTATGCTCGCCGCCGGACACGTCGCCACAATTCAAGAAGCATTCGATAAATATCTCGCAAGCGACAAACCGGCGTATGTGGAATACGAAAGTGCCTCGCCACATCAAGCCGTCGAAATGATTCGCGCCGTCGGTGCCATTCCCGTGCTCGCGCATCCGTTAGAAGTCACGCGCATCATTCCCGAACTCGTACAAAAAGGACTCGTCGGCATCGAATGTTATTACGCACAATACAACGAACACGAACAACGCGAACTCGTTGACCTTGCGAAACAGTACGGGTTACTCGCCACAGGTGGCAGCGATTTTCACGGACTCAACCGCATGGGACACATGAGCGCGTTGGGCAAAGTAGATGTCCCGATTGAGGTGGTAGAGAAATTGAAACAAGCCCAGAAGAAAATTTCGTAAAAAACAAAACCCGTCCTTGCGAGGACGGGTTTTGTTTTCATGGTCTCGGCAGACTCAACGCGAGTACCTCCGTCACCAACCGCGCATTCACATTTTGCCCCAGCTGTCGCGCGGCGTTGCGCGTCGCGTTCAGCGCGTGTTGAATGTCCTCGATAGAAAATTGTTGTGCGTGTGTTTGCAGCGCGTTCATGTAGTCCACGTTTGTCACACGCGCGCTTTGTTCCGATGCGAGTAATAAAATATCGCGCCACCATGTTTGCCACGTTTCCAACAACTGCGGAAGTTCGGACGAATCTTTCGACAATTTTTCCGCGCGCGTGATGCGTTCCGCGCGTCCTTCTTGCACCAACGCGTTTAGCGCGTCCAATGCTTCGCGCCGCGACTCTAAAATGTGCGGCGCGTTCAACGCGCGTACTGCCCACCCCAAACGTCCGCCCGAAACGCGCGCGAGCAATTGCGCGTCGGATTCGTTCGCGTTCCATTTTTCCACGAGCGCGCGTTCCACCATTTCGATGGACAATGGGCGCAAGGTCAAGGGCTGACAGCGCGAAACAATTGTTGGCAGCAACAACCCTGCATCTTGCGCGGTCAAAATCAAAATCGCGTGCGACGGTGGTTCTTCGAGTGTTTTCAAAAACGCGTTTTGCGCTTGTTCGTTCGCGTCCTCGAAACGGCGCACAATCCCGATTTTATATTTTCCTTCAAACGGCGCGGTGTACAACCATTTTTCCATGTCGCGCATTTGGTCAACGAGCAACGTTCGCTTTTCGCGGTCACTCTTGCGCGCGGGAACGGAGGCACCATTTTTATCATAGTCCCAACGCGGTGGCACACCTTCCAACAGCATTACATCCGGATGCACTGCCTTGGCATTTTTGACACATGCGCGGCATTCGCCGCAGGGCGGTTCTGGTGTCACCGCGTCGCCAAACATCGAATTTTGCAAACCAGCCGCATCATTCGCCGCGCACAGCAAACGTTTCCCCAACGCGCGCGCGAGCGTCGTTTTTCCGATACTGTGCGGACCGGCGAGCAAAAACGCATGCGCCGCGCGTTGCGTGCGAATCGCATGTTCTAGCGAGTCCACCGCCCAGCCGTGCCCTACAATGCCCCAACGTTCATTCGCTTGCATATTTGCGATTCTATCACAAGTCAAAAGCCATGCGCGTCATTACCAATTCTAAACAAACATCATACCAACTACGTACCTATTCCCCTTGTTTCAAGCGATTGAGCTTGATATAATTCGCATATTCTTTGCGCTTTCAAATCACCCCATGATTCAAGAACCCTTTTCCTCTGTGTTCGACAATGATGCAGACGAGTCGGCGCGGGCGCGACTGTTTGAAATCATCACTGCCGCGAACAGCAGCGAAAACATTGCCGACCTCGCCGGATATGCGCTTGAAACGCTGCAGCTCGTTTTCCCTTTTCGCTTTGGTTTTTTCCTGCTCTGCGATGCACCACGCCTCGTACTGGAACAACGCCGCGTGCCGCCGGAATTATTGCACGAGCTAAAAACGCTCACCCTGCCGCCCGAATTTTTTTCCACGCTTGATTCTCCAAACGCGCTTACGCCACTTGCCGAGCGCGTTCGTCAAATTTTGCACGCGCACAAGTTCACTGCCTTGTCCGTCACCCCTCTTCAAGCCGGACAAACCGGCATCGGGCTTGTCGTCTTGGCAGGCGATTCGCATCCCGAAATGCAGTCCGCCTGGCAAGCGTTTGCCGCGCGCCAAGAATTTTTGGACATGGTGGGCGCGCAGCTCGGCATTGCTTTCAAGCGCATCGCCGCGCAAAACAAATCGGCGGCTTCGGAAAAATGGCTGCGCGAATTTTTGAATCAAGTGGAAGACGGCTTTTGGGAAACGGACGCGCAAGGACGCATCACGCGCGTCAACGCCGCCGCACTGCGAACATTGAAACGCGCAGAGCATCAAGTCATGGGCAAAAGCATTGACGAACTTTCGGATGCGGACCCGGACGGCTTGCACGAGTTGCGCCAACGCTTGCAACGTGAGGGCATGGTGCGCGATTTTATTTTGCGCGTGCGCGCGCAGGATGGACAAATTCGCACCATTCGCGAAACGATTCAGGTTGTCAGAGATGGAAATGGCGGCGTTATCGGGCTTCAGGGAATCTTTCGCGACATCACCGAATCGCGCGCGACCTTGGAGCAATTGAAACAGCGCAATCAAGAATTGCAACTGCTCCAAGAACTTGCAACGCATTTGAACAACACGCTCGGCGAACACGACGCTTTGAACGAGGGAGTGGACTTGATTGTCAAACTCACTCATGCCGAAGCGATTGGCATTGTATTGATTAACAAAGACGAAGGACATTACGACCTCGTCGCGCATCGCGGACTCGAACCCGAATTGGTCCAAACGTATTCAACGGCGTCTTTTGACCGCGCCATCTATCAACCGGGCTTTGACCCGGAAACGACGTGGAATCTCATCGAGTATTTGGTTGTGACGCGCCGCGTTTTGACGCTCGAGCAATTGCTCGCGATGCCGCGTTTTGATGTGCAGCCCATCTTGGCGTTCGGCTATCAAGCCCTGCTGGCATTTCCAATGTACTTTGACACAGAAGTCTATGGCATCGTCATGCTCGGTTCCAAAACACCGCAACGGTTTGACGAACATGCGGTTCAACTTGGCACCAATATCGCCGCACAGTTGGGTTTGAAACTCCACAATCAACAGCTCGTCAATGAGCTCAAGCATCAAGTCCAAGAGATGCAAAGCGTCATTCGCACCGGAACTATTTTGCAATCGGCGCCGTACAGCGCCGAAGGACTGCCGCGTGTGCTGCGCGAAATTCGTCACGCACTCGGTGCGACGTATGTAGTGCTGCATCTTTTGCGCGAGAATCATTTTGAATACGTCACAGCATCCGATACGCGCGAGACGCGGCGCACGTTCCCCATTGCGCCGTATGAGCAACGTTTGTTGGAATCGCACGAGGACTTGAAGGTCCAAGACCGCGACGACCTCACGGTGGATGCGGAACAGCGCGCCATTTTGGAAAAGCTCGAAATGCGCGCGTCCTTTGGCGTGCGCTTGTACGTCCAAGACCGCGCCATCGGGCTTTTGTTTGTCAATCAAGACACCCGGCGCCATTGGCGCGAACAAGATGCGCGCTTGATTCAAGCATTCGCGCAGCAAATCGCGCACACGTTGGAAAACAAGCAATTGCTAGAGGCAAGTACCAAACAGGTCGGCGAGCTCAAGGCGCTCGCACGCGTCGGGCGCTTGATTGCCGCCGTGATGCCGCCCGACCGCGCGCTCTATTCTGTGGCAGACGAAATTGTGCGCGTCTTTGGCGCGGACTATGTCAGTTTTCACATGCGCGAAGAAAACAATTTGCGTCTGGTCGCGGAATCTCATCATTTGGGCGCCGACGAATTGCTGCCGATTTTGCCGCATCAGCACCAAATTCTCGAAGAGCTCAATCCGCTGCGCGTGAACAATTGCGAAAAAGATGCCGCGCATCCAACGCAATTGGAATACCTAAAGAAATATCACATCGTCGCCGACCTCGGCGTACCGCTCGTCTCGGGACAAAAGGCGCTGGGGATTTTGTACATTTGTCATCACGTGACGCACGCGTGGAGTGACCCCGAAGTGCGGTTGGCAGAAACCTTTGCCCAACAAATTGCGGCGGCGTTGACTGCGGGGCAGTTGTATCGCGAAACGCTGCTTCAAGTGCGCGACTTGCGCTCTCTCGCGCGCAACGCAAATTTGATTGCCCACAGTCGTTCGCCCGAACACGCGCTTCCCCACGCGGCGAGCGATTTGCGCCGCGCGCTTCAAGCCGATTACTGCGGCTTTCATCTGCTGCAAGGCGACCACTTTCGCATTGTCACCGAAACGGAACACGGTTTGACCAACGTGCTGTATCCGGTCCAACCATATCACACTCCAACACTGCAATACTTTCAAAAAATCATCACCACAGACCGCGACGTGGATGCCAAAGACGCCGCGCATCGCGCGATTCTCGCGCGATACGAATTTTGCGCCGACCTCGGCGTACCAATGATTGCGCGCGGCAAGACCATCGGCATTCTGTTTGTCTCGCAAAAAACGCGGCGGGTTTGGCAGCCAAGCGAAATTCATTTCATCGAATCGTACGCGCAACAAATCGCCAATGTCCTCGAAAATGTACAACTCTTGAATGAAAAAGAAGCGCGCGTGCGCGAGCTCGCACAACTTTTGGAGTTAAACGAGCTCACGACCGGCATTCTCAACGAACAAGTCTTGCTCGACACCGCGCTAGAGCCGTTACAGGCATTGCTTAATGCAGACCGTGTGGTCTTGACAACGATTCGAGACGGACGCGCCGTGCCCATTCGCTCTTCCGATGGCGTTGTCTATCCGATTCAACCGCAGCCGCAATCACAACCCTTTTCCGACCTCGTGCAGAAACAGCAGCTTTTGGTCATAGACACAGAACATCAACCGCCACTTGACGACGATTCTTTACAACGCATCAAATTCTATAATTTCAAGGCGTGCATTATCATACCTCTCGTCACGGCTGCCGAAACGATTGGACTTTTGGGGTTTCAATTTTTCAAACCGCGCGTGTTCACCCCCACCGAAATTCGTCTCGCACAATCGGCAGGCAATCAAGTCGCAATGGCATTCGCCAACGCGCGCTTGATTCAGGAAAAGGAAACGCGGATTGAAAAATTGATGCAGCTTGCCGAATTTGGTTTGTGGTGTGGGACAGTACACGACAGCGCCACGCTTGCCCAACAAGCCATCGAAAAAATTCGCGCCATGTTGGGCGTGCGCGCGGCAAGTGTGCGCCTCGTCCAAGACAACATTCTCACGGAAGGCGCCGGAGCCGGATATGCCAACCCGGAAGCGCGCGACCACCTCATCCCCATCAATCCGCCCTTGCATCGTGTACTGAATCAGCAAAAGCCATATCCCATTTTCGATTTGGATGCCGAAGCAGGTCTGCCGCAGCATTGGCTCGAACGACATTTGCAAGAAGGGTTTCGTTCCTTGTTGATGGTGCCGATGCTGGCAGACCGACAAGTGATTGGCATTCTCACTGTCTTTGGTGCCGAAACACATCCATGGCAAGGCGTCGAAATTCAATTCGCCCAAGCCATCGCCAATACACTTGCGCTCGCGCTGACCAACGCGCGTCAAATCGAAAAGGTCGAACACAAGAGCGATGAATTGCGCGCAACCCTCGACAGCGTATTCAGCGGAGTATTTTCAACCAATGCACAAGGCATCATTGAAACGTGGAATCGCGCGGCGCAGGAAATTACCGGTTTTGGCGAAACAGAAATGGTCAGCAGGCGCTGGCACGTTGACGGACCGCGCGCCGGCGTGCAGCGCCGCGCAGACAATATCGTTTTGGAAGCCATGACCGAAAAGCAAGTCCAGTTCAGCATTTCACCGCGCTATTTCACGCGCGCCGATGGGAAAGTGATTCAATTACGCGAAGCCGCCGCACCGTTGCTCGATGTCACGGGCAAAGTGCGCGGTGCGGTCTGCGCGTTTTGGGACCGCACCGCCGAACAAGCCGCCGAACGCGCCAAAGTGGACTTTATGAATTTATTGGGACATCAACTCGGCAATAAACTTTCCGCCATGTTATGGAGCGCGCAAGAATTGAGCCGCGAAAATTTGAACACACGCAGTCGTTCGCGTCACCTTGAAATTATTGCCGACACCCAACACGAGCTCGAAGCCTTCAACAAACGCTTGAACGCGTTTCAACAGGAACACTTGCAAGAAACGATGGAAGAAAGTCAGGTAGATTTGCGCGCGCTGGTGCGGCGCAAACTTGCCGGTTGGCGGCTGACGCATCGCGACCATCGTTTTCGAATGCAAGGCACGTTCGACCGCGTGTTGGCGGATGAAATGCGGCTCGATGTAGTGATTGAAAATTTACTCGACAACGCGTGCAAGTATTCACCGCCCGGTTCTTGGATTACGCTCCGCGCGCGGCATTCGAGTCCTGAAGAATTGAGTTTGGCAGTCCACAACACAGGCGCGCCGATTCCACCGGAATTGCAAACGCGGCTCTTTGAACGCTGGCAGCGCGGTGATTCAGATAAACCGGGAAGCGGTTTGGGCTTGTGGCTCGTCCAGACCAAACTGCACGAAGTGGGCGGTGATATTAGCGTTACGAGCAACGCGCGGCATGGCACCACATTCTGGATTACGCTGCGTCGCCCCAAACCCCCTGCGCCGCCGGGCGAAACCGACGACGCGTCCGCAAACGCGCAAGGAGGGACAGCATGACAGCATTGACGCCAAAAATTTTAATCATTGACGACGACCCGCACATCGTCGGCGTCTTGAGTGTGACGTTGGAAGATGCCAAGTTCAACGTCACTGCCGCACACAGCGGCAAAGAAGGATTGCGCGCCGCGTATGACCAACATCCTGATTTGATTTTGTTGGATATCATGATGCCCGGCATGGATGGCTTTGAAGTGTTGGACCATCTGCGCGCGGTCACGGATATTCCCGTCATCATGTTGACTGCAATGGGGCAAGATTCAAATCGCATTCGCGGTATGGACAAGGGCGCGACCGATTTTATTGCCAAGGGGACCAAGATGGATGTCCTCATTTCGCACATTCAAAATCGTTTGCGAACGTATGAACGCAAACGCGTGCCGCAAGGACCGCGCCGCTTTGATGCGCAATTGGAAGTAGATGTGCCGCGCCGCCGCGTGCGTGTGGCAGAGCAACCGATTTATCTCACTCCGCTGCAATGGAAATTGTTTCAGTACTTGATTGAAAATGAAGGACGCATCGCGACGTATCAAAATCTTTTGAACGCGGGTTGGGACAATCCCGAATTTGGAGACATGCGCGCGGTCAAAGTCCAAATTTCGCTGCTGCGTGAAAAAATCAAAGATTCCGCGCACGACTCGCGTTATATTCACACCATACGCGAAGAGGGCTATTTGTTTGAAGTGCGTAAAGAATCAAATCGGTTATAATTGCGAATCGCACGGCAGGCGCGCTTGGCATGTGCTGTGTGATTCGCAATGATTTATTTCGTTTATCCTCGCATCCGCAAACTTTCCGGTGCAGAACGCCTCATCCTTCGCCTCGCCAGCTACATCGTTCAACTTGGGCAACCCGTTACACTCCTGACGCATTACTTTGATGCAAGTTGCGCTCCCGCGCTCGCGCCGCAAGTTCGCCTCATTCAGACCGGTGACCGTCTCGAAATTTTTAACGCGGCAAATCGCCGCAATCATTATCTCAACGCACCGTTTGAATATCTGCACTCATTGCGATTATTGAAATTGATTCGCGACGACGCGCAAGCCATTACATTTTTCGGTCCACCGAGTTTGCCCGCACTCGCGTACAATTCCTTTCAAAAAAATTTCCGCGCGCCGAAACTTTATTTTTGTTACGAACCCCCGCGTTTTATTTATGACGACGCGGACGCGGTGACAACGCGCATGGGTTTTAGTGGAGTGGTGGCGCGTCCATTTTTTGGTTTGTATAAACGCTTGGACCGCGCGATGGTACGCCGCGCTGATGCATTACTCGCCAACAGTCATTTCGGGGCGGAACGCTTGCGCGCGGCATACGGGCGCAACGCGACAGTGATTACACACGGCGCGGATTTCGCACCCGCCGCGCCCGCGGACATACAACGCGTGCGTGAACAATACGCGCTCGATGAAAAATTTATTTGGCTCACGGTCAATTTTTTGCATCCACGCAAACGGATTGATTTATTTCTACGCGCGTTCACGCAATTCAAAACGCGTGTGCCCAATGCCGTCGCGCTCGTCGTCGGTGCAGGACCGGAAAATGACGCGCTGCAAGCGCTCGCGCGCGAATTGCAGCTCGCGGACGCCGTGCGCTTTACCGGCTTTATTCCTGATGAACAATTGCCCGCGTTCTATGGCGCAAGTGATGTGTACGTCCACACATGCAAAAATGAATCGTTCGGTTTGAGCGTGTTGGAAGCAAGCGCGGCAGGATTGCCCATCGTCGCCGTGAATCAAGGCGGACCGCGCGAAATTATTGCCGATGGGGAAACGGGAATTTTAGTAAACGCTACTCCAGACGCAATCGCCGATGCGGTGTACGCACTGTCGCAAGATAACGCCAAACGTTTGGCGCTCGGCACGGCAGGCAAGCAGCGCGTCGCGTCCATCTATTCGTGGGAACGCGGCGCGCGCGATTTTTTGGATGTGCTGAACTGATTTCTGCTCACTTCTTACTCTCCATCGCTTTTTCTCTCCATCTCTCCTTCCCGTGTCAACAACCATCCGTCGTTTCATTCCAATCCTCCGTGATGCCGCCATCCTCGCGCTGCTCACACTCGTCGCGCTCACCCTTGCCTACCAAATTCGTTCGCGCGTTGTGATTGACGTCGGCAGTGCGCGGGATGATTTTTTTCTGCGCCGTTTTTTTGACCCCGAAGGCGATGCGGCAAATTCGTATCGCTGGTCGCAGGGCAAAGCGCGCGTGGAATTGCAAGGGCAGCAGCTCGCCGCGCCGTGGACCTTACGAATGCGGCTGAATGGTTTTCGCCCCAATCGTTTTGCGCGCGTACAAGTGATGGTCAATCAGACACAGCTAAAGGAATTTCAAGCCGTCGGCGAATGGGCTGAATATGAATTTCAAGGCAATGTGACAAGTGATATTTGGACGGGTGACACAACGCTGTCGCTCACCAGTGATACGTTCGTGCCGCAAAATTTCGACGCGAACAATAATGATACCCGGCGTTTGGGTGTCGCATTGGATTGGCTCGAATGGACGCCGACGCGCAGTACCGCCGCAATCGGCAATGCGGACGCGTGGATTGATTTTGCACAAATGCCGGTTGTGCCGCCGCTCGCGATTACATTAAGTTGGGCAGCCGCGTTCGGAATTTTGTATGCGAGTGTGCGCGGGCTAGGGTTATTCGCGCGCAGTGTGAATATCGCATTTGCATTATTGCTTGTGTTGCTCGCGTTTGGATTCGCTTTGTGGCGTCCATTTCTCGCAACGTACACAACTCTGTTTCTATGGCTTGCACTCCTTCTCGGATTTTTGTCTGTCGCAATCGGATGGTTCGTTCCAAGATTGGCAAAACATTTTTCCGTTTCGCTCGCTGCGCCGAGTCGCGCAGAGTTGTGCGCAATTGTTTTGTTGAGCATCGGTTTGAAATGGGGGGGGGTGTGGTATCCGCAATTTCATTCGTCGGATTTGACGTTTCACGGACATCGCCTCGAGTTTGTCGCGCGCGGTGAATTATTTTTCACTTCGGAATTGCCCGATGCCGCGCGCCGCGTCGTGCCATATCCGCCCGCGTTGTACGTTACACTGTCGCCCTTCACCCCGTTCATTCCCGATTTTGAAGTGTTGTTGTTGATTGCAAATGTGTTGTTCGACGCAGTTGCAATTGTCGCGTTTTATTTTGCCGCGAGCATAGTTTTGGAAAATCGAAAATCGAAAATCGAAAATCGAAAAGACGACGCCGCGCTGTTCGCCACGTTTCTTTTCGCGTTCAATCCCGTTTCGTTTTGGATTTATTCGTGGGGCAATCACACCAACATTTTTGGACAAGCGGGGGCAACGCTCCTGTTTTGTTTTGTACTCACACAATCACTCACGTCTCTGCGAAATTTTTCGCTGGCATTGTTTTTTCTTTTCTTGGCATCCACTGCGCATCTCGGCGTGTTCCTTTCCCTGCTCGCATTTTTTCCATTGGCGGTATTGTTTCGATTGTTTGCGCGCGATGAAAATGCAAAACGCGAGAGCATCGCACTAGCACTTGTATTTGTAATTGGCGTTGGGCTGGCGAGCGTTTTGTATTATGCAGAATTTACAGAGCCGTTGTTGGCGCAGACGCAAAAGTTTGTGGATGATTTTGGCACGGGGCGCGCGGCGACGAGCGGCGGCATTACACTGAAACGTGTAAGCGATGTGGCACGTTATACATGGGAACAATTGGGCTGGGTTTTGTTGCTTGGGAGCATCGCAGGGATTTCGTTGGCGTGGAAAAATTTTTCGGCACGCGTGCGCGCGGTGTGGCTCGCGTGGTTTGGGGTGGGCTTGCTGTTTGGACTCGTCACCGTAGCTTCAAGTTTTTCGACGCGTTATACCTTATGGGCAGCGCCCGCGTTGGCGTTGAGTGCAGGAGCGCTGCTCGCGTGGCTGTACGGGAAGTCGCGCGTGACGCAGGTTGCGGCGTATGCGTTGTGCGCGTTTGCGCTTGCACAAACATTGTGGTTGTGGATTGACCGAGTGTTGAATGCGTACCAATGAAATAACTCACGCAAGACGCAAAAGCGCAAAGAGAAACAAAAAAAATCGGCGAATGTTTCGCCGATTTTTTCATAATCCATATTGTTCGTGCGTTTCTTGCAGCGCCGTCAACACATTCTGAATGTGTTCGTCCAACGGCACGCCGAGCTCTTGGGCGCCGCGCTCGATGTCTTCGCGTTTCGCGCCGCGCGCAAATGCCTTGTCTTTCCACTTTTTCTTGACCGCTTGTAAATCTACGTCCGCCAATTTCTTGGACGGGCGCACATAGCCGACGGCAATGATGAGTCCCGTCAATTCATCCACCGCGTACAGCACTTTGTCCACGAGACGCGCGCGCGGCGTAGGTTCGCGATATTTTTCTTCGAGCGCGTTCGGGTCACCGTAATCGGCGTGCGCGCGAATCGCATACAAAAATTCTTCGGGAAATCCGTTTTCCGTCAGCACTTCCAATCCATGAAACGGATGCCGTTCAGGAAATTTTTCGTAGTCGAAATCGTGAACGAGTCCGATGTTGCCCCAAAACACTTCATCTTCGCCATACTTGCGCGCGTAAAAAATCATTGCGGCTTCAACGGCGAGCATGTGTTTGCGTAATTGTTCGGACGGTGTGTACTCGCACACCAAATTCCAAATGTCGTCGCGGTTGCGATGGTCCATTACACTTCCTGTGGTGCAAAAATTTTCTTGAATGTGAACGCGTATTCACTCTCACCATGCGCGCGAAGGTACTCCAAACGTTCCTTTGCTTCACCCAACGTCGGAATGTGTCCCGTCGGAATCCACCACAACACCATATACATTTCCGTATGCGGCTCGAACCATTGACGACGTTGGCGCATCACCTCCGCGTGCGCGGTGTTGTACGTGAACGTTTTCAATGGTTCCACCGATTCCCAAACGCTCATGTTGACGAGTAACCAATCGTCGTCAAACGCTTTGATGTCAGTGGCGTTACCGCTTTCCGATTGCAATCGCCATACGAATCCTTCCGCGTTGTCTGCGAGCGCGTTAATGTCATCCAAACGCGCGGCGAATCCCGCCATCGTCGGTGAATCCATCGGCGCAAGAATACGACCAATGTTCAATTGTGCGAGGTGATACTTGTTCAGCTTGTCCATTGTGAATGATTCATTACGCATCAATCATTTTCGACCGCGTTTTCTTCCAGATATTTGCGCGCGGCTTCTGCCATCAATGCCGCGCCCGTCGGTAAAATGCTTTCGTCAATATCAAAGTCGGGCGCGTGATGCAGGCGATTACGTTCGTCCATTTTGCCGCCGAGATAAAAGAATGCGCCCGGCGCGGCTTGTGCCATGAACGAAAAATCTTCCGCACCCGTTTCCATTGTCGCCTCTTGGACATTCTCTTCGCCAATCAATCCAATCGCCATGCGGCGCACATAACGCGCGGTTTCGGGGTCGTTCACTGTGACGGGATAGCCGTATTCGATGTTTAGATGATAATCGCCGCCGAACGCTTGCGTGATGCGAAAGGCGTTTTCCAATTCGCGGTGCAGTAACATGCGCGTCTCTTGCGAGAACGAACGAATCGTTCCTTCCATTTCCACTTCGACGGGAATGACATTGCCCGCTTTGCCCGCGTGAATGACACCGACCGTAATCAAACCCGGCTCCATCGGATGACGCCGCCGCGAAATGACACCGTGGATGCCATTAATCACTTGCGCGGCGAGCCAAATGGGGTCGAGTGCCTCTTGCGGATACGCGCCGTGTCCGCCACGTCCAATCACCTTTGCTTTGAAACTGTCCACTGCCGCCATGAACGCGCCCTCGCGCACAAACACTTGATTCGCGGGCAGCGTGCTGATGACGTGCATTCCAATCACTGCGTCAATGCCTTCGAGCGCGCCTTCTTCGACCATGCGCTGTCCGCCCGACTTGCCTTCATCGTCTTCACATTCTTCGGCGGGTTGGAACAAAAAGCGTACCGTGCCTTTCAAACGTCCCGCCGCAAAATCTTGTGCCAGCATCGTCGCCGCGCCGAGCAAGCACGTCACATGCGCGTCGTGTCCGCACGCGTGCATGATGCCGGGATTCTGCGACTTGTATTCCACTTCATTCGCTTCTTCAATCGGCAGTGCGTCCATATCCGCGCGCAGGGCAATCACCGGCGCGCCCTCGCCCAAGTGCGCGACGACGCCCGTCTTGGCAACGCCCGTTGCGTACTCGATGCCGAGTGTGTCAAGATGTTCCGTAATTTTTTTCGCCGTGTGAATTTCTTGGAAAAAGAGTTCGGGATGTTGATGCAGGTCGCGCCGTGTGGCTACGAGTTGTTCGCGCATTTCTTGCGCGCGTTCGAGATAGTTGGACATGAGAGCTCCTCGTTGAGTGAAAATTTCTTGCCTATTCTAGCACAGCTCTTTCTCTTTTCGTTGAAAGCGAACTGTAACGTTCCACAGATATTTCGTAACGCGCGCCTTTATAAATTTTCGTTACAATTTGCAAGTTCCGCTTGGCGCAGTCGTAAGCGATACAATTTGCGATTCTTTTGTACTATTGCGTGCGCGCTTTCACGGCGCGATAGTCCGAACAAAACACAAACTATGCAAAAAAAATTTTTACCCCGCATTGTTTTATTTCTCATTCTCGGAGCGATGGTTGCTGCAACCTTGGGGCTCACGTTACGCGCTCCGACGCCCGTCGCCGCCGCATCGTGTGCGGAAGATGCCAACAACCTTTTGAAAAACGGGACGATGTTGGGCGCGGCGCCCAATTCGTATGGAGTGGTTGCTAAAAAATGGAAAGCGTTCGTCGTCGGCGCGACGCAGCCCAATTTTGAAAATGCGTTGAACGAAGGATACGACCCGAATGGTTCGCAATACATCTGGCGCGATTTCGACGCGTGGGACGCGGGCATTTATCAAAAAGTGACAGCGCTCACGCCCGGCGAGACGTACCATTTTTGGATGGTGTGGGGACAATCGCGACATGACATCGCGGGCGACAATGCGCCTTCCACCCTCATCAATCGGCAAATCGGAATTGATGTGACGGGCGGCACCGACCCCACTTCGCCGAATGTGCAATGGACGATTCCATATTACGGTGGCGGCGGATTCAATCGCCCCGAATGGCATTTGACTTTTACCGCGCCGGATGCAACCGTAACTTTTTTCTTGCGCGCGCAAAACGGACATCTCGACGGACGCAACAAAGTTTTTTTTGACACCGCGTGTTTGTATCCCGCGAGCGGCACGCCCACTTCGACGCCGTGGACACCAACCAACACTCCAACTCCTACCTTGACGCCGACAGAAATTCCAAACCGGATTGAGGATACCGACGCGGCGATTCTTTACAGCGGCGGATGGACAACCGCGAACGACGCGAACGCAACTGACGGAACGTTTCATTATGCGCGCGGCAAAAAAGGCGCGGCGGTGACGTACAAATACAATTTCACCGGCACACAAATTACCGTGTGGTACATCGGCGATACCAATTTCGGCAAAGCCAAAGTGTTGATTGATGGTGTCAAAGTGGGCGTGCTGGACCAATACACGCCGACTCTCACCTATCATCTCAAGCGCACGTTTGACAATCTCGCACCCGGTGCGCACACCTTAAAGGTCAGAAATGCCGGCGCAAAAAATATAAACGCGACGGACTCTTTTATCGGACTGGATGCGCTTCAAATTGCCGACGAAACCGTACACCTATCGCATCAAAAAAATATAACGCAGCGCGTCACAGCAACGCCGCAACCAAACAAGAAGCGGCGCGCGCCGACAGCAACACCCGTTTTGCCACCGCCACAGCCATACGACATTGCCAAACCGCTCGCGCCCACGCCGGATGACCCGTCGGTGATTTGGGATGCGCGCTTGCCGGAATTGAATGTATCTCTCGAACCTGCAAACGTTTCAGCGGGAACATTGTATTGGAAATTAATTCGCGCAGACTTTGAGGATGGCACGCAATCAGGCGGCAATCACAACATGTACTAGACTTTATCCGAAATAAGGATATGCTGATGGCGTGCTTACCTACGCCAAA
>CAYXXF010000034.1:0-21723 GCA_964469005.1 uncultured Anaerolineales bacterium | reverse complement strand
GCACACCATTCGTATGGCGCACTGCACCATCGAGCGAGAGTTCGCCAATAATCATCGCATCCGACAAATCGGCGGTGAGTTGGTCGCTCGCCTGCAAGAGTCCAATGGCGATGGGCAAATCATACGCCGGACCTTCTTTGCGCAAATCGCCCGGGGCGAGATTGACGGTGATGCGTTTGAGTGGAAAAAAGAGTCCCGAGTTTTTGATGGCAGCACGGACACGTTCGCGGCTTTCGTTGACGGAGGCATCGGGGAGCCCAACGACCACAAAGAAGGGACCACCATTGGTAACATCCACTTGGACTTGGACCGGAACGCCGTCGAGACCGAGGACGGCGCAGGAAAGGACTTGGGCAAGCATAGGTGTTTTGTGAGAGTTGATGTTCAGAGAATCAATCGGGTTGTGTTGAAGCGAATTGAGAAAGTGCAGCGAGGACGTCCAGATTCACACACGCGAACTCCTCACGGTTGAAAGTTGTCTTCGGACAACTTTGTGATATGAACGTGCGGCGTGTGTCTGGGCAATTCAACCACCTCGCTGGAAACCCATCTCCGGCAGTACAGGCACCGTGAGGTGAATGTCAATTCGATCCAATAACGGTCTCGAAATCCTTTTCTGATACCGTACAATCTGTGCGGGCGCACAGGTGCATTCTTTGGGCGGATGTCCATAATAGCCACACGGACAAGGATTCCCACAATGTTACATTTTGCATCTAGAGCCATTTAGGTGATCTCGTTATTCAACAAACCGATGTCAGAAATATCAATCAGCAATCTAAAACCTGTATCGGTGATTTGACTCCTCTATAATCACAAAAGCAGTCGAAACCTATGATGTTCAGTCCTATCTTTAATGGATTGATTGGTAGCCAGAACACCCCATCAAGGGACCGGACAGAAAATTCCAGAGGTATCAGAGAGCAAGTCACCTCCGACAAGAAGAGGAAAGTTCATTGCCTTCCCTGTTGTCAACGGGCTACATCACAATTATCGGCGCGCCGCATGAAATTGACGCATCCAAAATTGAGGGTGGATGAGGCGAGTTGCCACTAAGGCAGCCGAAAAGCCAAACATTAATGTTTAATGATTCTTGGGGCTGTCCCGACGTGGAAGGTTGCGACCCGAATGCGTTGTTGAATGCAGTGCGCGCGCTGCGCGATGCGGGCGTGTTTGTCGTCGCGTCGGCGGGCAATGACGGACCTGTGTGCAGTTCCATCAATTCACCGTTGTCTTTGTATGACGATGTGTTTTCTATCGCGGCGGTGAACAGCGACAAACGAGTTGCTGGGTTTTCGAGTCGTGGTCCGGTGATTGCCGATGATAGTGGACGCGTGAAACCGGACATTGGCGCGCCGGGCGTCAGTGTTTTGTCCGCGCTGCCCGGAGGAACATATGGCGAAAATTCGGGGACTTCGATGGCGGGTCCCCACATTGTCGGCGTGGTCGCGCTTGTATGGTCGGCGAACCCAAAATTGATTGGCAACATTGATGCGACAGAACAAATTTTGCGTGACACCGCACAGCGCGTAGAAATCGTTTCAGAAGAAATTGTGTGCGGCAATCCGAACGCGACGCCGAATGATTTTGTTGGGTATGGAATTGTGGATGCGTACGCGGCGGTAAAGCGCGCGATGGAGCAAAAGTGAATATGGATACGTGGTTCGATCTACGCAATGCGGGGGTGAGCGCCATTCGGTAACGATAAATAAGTAGGGTCAATCGGTTTCGCCACCGCCAAAAACGCGCGGGATCGCATCAAAGGATATCGCCTTGCTTTCGACAACAAAGAAAAGTACATATTTCAGTTTCAATCTTTCGCAAGACATGCAAGTAGCTCTTGCGCGGCATTCTCATCCAAAAACAGAGTGTTGAAATATTTTCCTCGAATCGCGGCTACAATCGCGGGCACCTTCTGTGCGCCCACCGCCGCGCCAATCCGTACCGGAATTTTGAGTACATCTTCGAGGTTGATGCCGACGACATACTTGTTTAGTTCAGGCACGCAGGGTTTGCCATCACGGTCAATCACATAGCCGATAATTTCGCCCACACCCCCATGTCGTTCGACCAGCTCGGAAAGCTGGCTGTAGGATAAAGGAAAGTATTGAAGGTAACTCGAGTCAATGCGCAGACTACCGATACCGAGAATGGCAATCCGCGCGCTGCGCGCTTGCTCCAATCCGCGCGCGACATGTGTCAAGCCCAATATGGTGTCGCGTTCCGTTTCGGGCTCAACAAAGGCGGGCGCGAACAACAGATGCGCTTCGCCGCCCAGCTTTTGCGCGAGTTGATTCGCCAGCCCGTTGATATCGCGGTCATAATTGCGTTGGACTCCACCGATGGAGGGGTAAACCCGCACGCCTGAGATGTTACACGGTTCAATTTCAGCAATGATTTTCGCAATTGTTTGACCCCCACCAATACAAATTCCATCCTTCGGACGAATGATGTCCGTGAGGTACCGCGCGGCGACCTGCGCGAGCAGTTCCAAATCCCCTTCCGGATTTCCCACCGTTGGCGTTACGATGACGCGCTCTACCCCCGATACCGCGCTCAATCGCGATTCCAATTCAAACACATTCTGAAACGGCAGACGGATATTTATCTCCACCATTCCCGCCTCGCGCGCGGACTTGAGAAGCCGATTGACTTTGGCAACCGAAAGTCCAAGCCGCGCGGCAATTTCCGCTTGATTGCAATTCTCTCTGTAATGCATGTTGAGAATGCGAGCGATGAGCGCGTTTTGCCCGTTATAGTCAAATTTTCTGTCCACTCCAAGCCCCATTTCTGTGCCTGAATTTTATTTCATGTTTCGGAATTTATGCCTATCGGCAATCATAGCACAAAAAGTTCAATAAATCAATATAAACTTGAAAGATTAAAAAAGTATTGACATCAATAGATTCGGTGCTATAATAAATTTCGATTGGTGAAATAATTTTCACTCTCAAAGAGTCGTTCATCGAAGGATTGACAATGGAGTTCAGTCTGGCTCTTGACTCTCGAACTATCCTCGCCGAGACCCCAATTTGGGACCCGCGCCTCAGGAAACTTTACTGGACAGACCTTTTTAACGGTACCGTTCATCGTTACGACCCCTTTACCGGAGCTGACGAAACGGCAGAAACTGACAGCATGATTGGCTCTGCCATTCCGTGCGACACCGTCGGCAAGCTGTTGGTCGCCGTGGACGATGGAATGATGCTGCTCGATTTCGACAGCGGCAATCTCGATTTGGTCGTCAACCCACAGCCCAACACGGGCGAATTCCGCTACAACGATACACGCTGCGACGCAGTGGGTCGCATTTTTACCAGCACCGTTTCAAAAAAATACGGCGCGCCGGATTTTGACCCCGCCACCATGACCGGCAAGTTTTATATGGTGGACACCGACAAGACTGTCGTTACCCTCACCGACGAAATCGTCCAGTACAACACCATCTTTTTTGACAGCCACAACCGCAATCTTTTTGTCATTGATACGTTTCACAAGCAACTCTTGCGCTTTGATTATTCGATTGAACAAGGCGCGCGCGGAGAGCCGCAGGTTGTTATCGCGTTCGACGAGATGCCGGACGGCGCGGCGGTGGATGTCAAGAACAACCTCTATGTCTGCCATTGGAGCGACAAGCGCGTGATGACGGTTTGGAATCTTGAAAATTATTCTCTCGTCAAGACGATTCCTTTTCCCGTTAAACATGTTTGCTGTCCCGGCTTTGCGGGGGACGATATGCAAGATTTGTACGTCGCCACATCGCGGTTTTGGCTTCCCGACGGCGACCCCGATTTCAATGCAGGGGCAGGTGGTCTTTATGTTGCGCGGAGTGAGATTCCCGGTCTCCCCGCGCATTTTTTTCATGACACCCAAGAACGACTGGCTCAAAAACAGGAAATGGCTTTTTCGCTCGGATGAGATTCGCGTTCGCAATTCACTCGACACAATGAAGGAGGAGAAAAAAGAATGTACCCATTTCAATTCGATATGCCCACCAAAGCCATATTCGGCGCGGGCGAAGTTTGCAAGGTCGGAGAAGTGGCTGCCGGTTTCGGCAAGAAAGCGCTCCTCCTGACGTACGATGAGCCGCTGGTGAAACAGCTCGGCTTTTATCAAAAGGTGTATGACAGCTGCAAGATGGCAGGCGTCGAACTCATTTCCTGTTTCGGCGTCAAGAGCAATCCCACCGTCGAACACGCGACGGGCGTCATTGCCACCGTCAAACGGGAAAAGCCGGATGTCCTTATCGCGTTGGGCGGCGGCAGCGCGATGGACGAAGCAAAATTTGTAGGGATTGCCGCCAAGTACGAAGGCGACCCGTGGGACTTGGCGTCCGGCAAAGCGCCGATTCTGGATACGCTGCCCGTCATCGCCGTCGTCACGATTCCAGCCACCAGCTCGGAATTGAACGGCACATCGGTCATGTCGTATGAAACGATTCAGCGCAAAGATGGTTTCGCAAATCCCATCATGCGCCCCAAAGCGGCGATTCTCGACCCCGAACTCACGTACACGATTCCACTCAAGCAAACCGCGTACTCTGCCGCCGACATTATTTCGCATCTCACCGAAGCATACTTTGGACATTCGCTCGAATGGGCGCCGTTCCAGGACCGTTACTGTCACGCGGGCATTCGCACCATTATGGATTGCATGGACCGGTTGCTGGTGAATCCGGGTGATAAAGAAGCTCGCGCGCAAATGATGTGGACCGCTTCGTACGCGTGGAACGGATTCTATCCGTGCGGACTTGGTCCCTGCGACGCGACGATTCATGTGCTTGGTCATTCATTGAGCAATTTCTATGATACGCCGCACGGCGCGGCAATGTCGGTCACGATTCCGGCAACGATGCGCTATTTCCTTCACACCAAGACAAAAAAGTTTGCCGAATTCGCGCGCGAAGTATTCAAGATTGACGAGCCGGATGATTTGTTGGCAGCGCAAGCGGGAATTGATTTGTTGGTGGCGTGGTTCAAGAAAATCGGCACGCCGACCACGCTGGGGGAAGCGGGCATCCCCGATGAAGCAATTGAAAAGATGGCGCCCGACGCGCTTGTGACCGCGCAAAAGTGGGGCTTGGGCGACCTCTACACGGTCGAAAAACTCACCGACATGTTCAAACTGTGCCTGTAGCGCAAGAGGAGCAGTGGGTATGAGTTGTTATCTGGGAATTGATTCGGGCACGAGCGGCGTCAAAGCAATCGTGTTGGACGAGACAGGCGCGCTGTTGGGCGTCGGCTATCAAGAGTGCGACCTGATTACGCCGCGACCGTTATGGGTGGAACAAGACCCGAATGATTGGTGGCGCGCGTGTGAGTTCGCTATCAAGCAAGCGGTTGCGGCGAGCGGCATGGGCAAGGAAATTCAAGGCATTGGAGTGACCGGACAGATGCTCGGCAACACGATGCTGGACAAAGATTACAAGCCGCTCGGCAACTGCATGATTTGGCTCGACCAACGCGCCACAGAAGAACGCGATTACATCGAAGCGCAGCTCGATGTGGACACGATGTTGGGCATCACGGCGAACTATTGTCTCACCGGATACTGGGCGCCCAAATTGATGTGGCTGAAAAACCATCGCCCGGAAATTTTTGAACAGACCCGCATGGTGCTTTTTCCCAAAGACTATATCAAGCTCGTGCTAACAGGCGAGCCGACGGTAGAGGTCAGTGACGCCTCCGGTTCGTTCCTGCTCGATGTGCCAAAACGAACGTGGTCGAAAAAAATGTTCGAGGTGTGCGGGCTGCCGATGGACATTGTTCCCGCGCATGTGTACGAATCGTGCGATGTTGTAGGTAATCTGCGCGCAGAGATGGCGCAAGAACTTGGGCTAAATCCGGGCATCCCGGTCGTGGGCGGCGGCGGCGACCAACCGGCAGGGGGTATCGGCAATGGAATCTACAAAGAAGGCGTCGTCTCTGCCACTATCGGGACTTCGGGCGTCGTGTATGCTGCAAGCGCCAAGCCCATCGCGGACCGTCAACGCCGCGCGGCGCTCTCCTTTTGTCATTCTGCGCCCAATACATGGTCGCTGTTCGGCTGCACACTCGCCGCGGGCGGCTCATTCAAGTGGCTGCGCGATACGGTGTTCGCCCAAGCCAAAGTGGACTGCGCCGCGCAGGGCAAGGATGTATACGACTTGATGACGGGACTCGCCGGGCAAGCGAAACCCTCGTCGGAAGGACTGGTCTTTCTCCCGTATTTGAATGGCGAACGGACGCCGTATCCGGACGAAAACGCGCGCGGCGTCTTTTTTGGATTGTCATACCGGCATGGACTTCCCGAACTTTGCCGTTCGGTGATGGAAGGCGTGACATTCTCCCTTCGGGATACCATCGAGATTCTACGTGAGTTTCATGTGAACGTGAACGAGGTGCGCGCGTCGGGCGGCGGCGCCAAGAGCGCGTTGTGGCGACAGATGCAAGCGGACATTTACAACGCGTCGGTCGTGACGACGAATCTCGGCGAAGGTCCTTCTGCCGGAGCTGCCATCATGGCAGCAGTTGGTTCCGGCGCGTTCCATTCGGTCGGCGAAGCGTGTGACAACCTGGTGCAAGTGGTGAGCCGGACCGACCCCGATGCCAAGAGCGTGGAATTGTACGACGACTTTTATCAGAGCTACCGGGCGCTGTATCCGACGCTTCGAGACGCATTCGCCGCGCAGAACAAACGCGTTCACAAGTGGCTCGAAGCGTAGGAAGAAAAAGTTGGGGAGCAACATTCGCAAGGAGCAATGTAAATGATTGAGGTACAAGAGCTGACCAAGTTCTATGGCGACAAACCGGGCGTCAAGAACGTCAGCTTCAAGATTGAAAAAGGCGAAACGGTGGGACTGCTCGGACCCAACGGCGCAGGTAAAACCACAATCATGAAAATGCTGGCGTGCCACATGCTCCCCAGCAGCGGCAGCATCTTCGTTGACGGCATCAATGCGATAGAGAATCCCAAAGAGGCAACACGACACATCGGCTTTATGCCGGAGCTTCCGCCGCTTTACACCGACATGGAGGTTCGCCGCTATCTGGAATTCATCGCCGACATCAAAGGCATTCAAGTACGAGAGCGCGCTGCGCATCTTGCCAATATTATGGAGCTCACGGCAATCACGCATGTCCAGCATCGGCTCATCAAAAATCTTTCCAAGGGCTATCGCCAACGCGTCGGACTCGCGCATGCTCTCGTCGGTTTTCCCGATGTGCTTATCTTTGACGAGCCGACCGTCGGTCTTGACCCTGCACAAATCAACGAAGTTCGAAAACTGATTACACACCTCGCGCACGAGCATACGATTCTCCTCAGCTCACACATCCTCTCCGAAGTCAAAGAAACTTGCAAGCGCATCATTATCATCCGCGACGGGAGCATCGTTTTACAGGACACACTCGAAAAGCTAGAACAGGGCAGCAAGAATTTTTCCATCCGCGTAAAGGGCGAGCGAGACAATGTGAATCAACTCCTCGCTTCGACTCCGGGCGTGCGCGGTGTCGAATGGATGGACGGATTGAATGAAACCGGTTACTGCCGCTTTGTCGTGCAGAGCAGTGATGGCATGGGGCTGCGCGAAGAAATCTTTCGGCGGCTCGCGGCGGCGGATATGCCGATGGTCGAGCTGCGCCCATTGGGAAACTCGCTGGAAGAGGTCTTTATCGGTTTGACCTCGAAACAGTCGGTGGAAGGCAAGGAGGAGTAGCGGATGTTTACGATTTGGAAAAAAGAAGTCGCGGCTTTTTTTTCCACGCCCTTCGGTTTTGTTTTCATGGGCATATTTTTGCTCCTCTCGGGCATCGTCTTTGCCACCTACAATCTGGTCGGCGGCGCGGGCGATCTACGCGGCATGTTCGGTCTGCTTTCGAACATGGCGTTCATGGTCTTTCCGATTTTGACCATCAAACTTTTTGTCGAAGAGCGGCGCGCGGGCACCGAGCCGCTGCTGCTCACGTCACGTCTCACGAGCGCACAGATCGTCTTGGGAAAATATTTTGCCGCAGGATTTGTTTTCTTGATGACGTTGTGCGTCACGCTCATTTATGTTGTCATTCTCCTCATCTTTGGCTATCCCGACCTCGTGGCAATCGCCGCGGCGTACTTTGGTTTTTTCCTTCTCGGTATGACCTTGATTGCGGTCTGCACTTTTACTTCATCGCTCGCTGATAATTATCTGACCGCCGCCATCGCGTCGTTTGGAGCATTGGTCGCACTTATTATGGTGGGCGCAGTAAGCCGAACAATACAGCTTCCGTTTGTTTCACAATTCTTGAATGCGCTTGCTATCACGCAGCAATACGATGAGTTGATTCGCGGCATTCTGCGCCCGGGTCCAATTATTTACTTTATCAGTTTCTCGACGGTCTTGATTTGTCTCACGATTTTCGTTCTCGCGCGCAGACGGTTCCTGTAGGAATACCAAATGGTTACTGCCGATTTTGGTCTCGCCATCCGGCGTCAGAAACGCCGCTTTTATCTCTCCGGGCTGCTTACGGTGGCTGCGGTCATTGCCATCGCGGTCTTTGCAACGCTCATCGCCTACCGCCTGCCGTGGAAGTATGACATGACCGCGAGCAAGGTCTTTACGCTCTCCGAGCAAACGCAGCATGTGCTTGCTTCGCTCGCCGCGCCGGTAGAAATTATTGCCGTCTATCCGCGCGGCGGCGCGGACCCGATGATTGATTCGCTTATGTCCGAATACGCGAAAACCGGGTCACAAATTGATGTGCAGTACGTGGATGCGGAACGCGAACCCGGCAAACTTGCAGAATACAGTGTAGGAATGCCCGCAGTTTCAAACGGCACCATCATTGTCCGTTCGGGCAACAAGACCAAGCTGCTTTATGCCGCCGATATGTTTCCGGTGTCGGTGGACGGCACAGCATTTATGGGCGAAGCACAGCTCACGGGAGCCATTCGTTACGTGACTGCTGAGGAAATGCCAACGATTTATTTTCTGGAAGGACACGAGGAATCGTCACTGACCGGTCCACTCGCACAGGCGCGCACGGCGTTGGAATTGAATGTTTATACCGCCAAGCCGCTCAACTTGCTCAAGTCCGGCGCGGTCCCTTCCGATGCCGCATTGGTTGTGATTGCGTCGCCGCGCAAAGACCTTTCGGGTGACGAGTTCAAGGCATTGGATGATTATTTGCAAAAAGGCGGCAAGGCGCTCTTGCTCGTGGACGTGATGAGCACCAATACGATGGTGCTGGGAAAATTCAACGAGCTGCTCCATCCGTTCGGCATTGACATCACAAACAATTTGGTCGTCGAAGAGGACCAGAACTCGCACGTCCGCAACAACAACCTGTATCTCATTCCGGGCTATGCGCAGCACGCGATTACTCAAAAACTGGCACAGAGCCAAAGATACACCGTGCTTCCTATCGCCATGGGGCTGCTCACGCTTGATTATGACCAGACCCGCGTCAAGCTCGAACCGCTGCTCGCCACAACTCCACGCTCGTGGATGCGCATAGACTTGAGCATTACATCCACTGCCAAGACGGAAACCGATGTGCCGGGACCTCTGCCGGTGGCATATGCCGCAACGCGAACGGGCAGCGGTTACGGGAAGGGAGATACCCGCGTCGTCGTCGTCGGCAACTCAACCTTCATCCATGCAGACAACATTGACGCGTATGCAAACCGAGATTTTTTCCTGAGCGTTGTGAATTGGTTAGCGGGTGGTCGCGGTGAAGAAACGATTTCACCGCGCATCCTCGGCGTAGACCGTCTCATTGTGCGCGGCACAGAATTTGTGGCGCTGCTGATGTTGTCGGTGATTGTGATTCCCTTGCTCGCCTTCGGCGGCGCGTTCTTGACGTGGTACTTGCGGAGGAATCGGTGAAAGCGTATCGCATTCCGCTGCTTTTGGTCGCTGTAGCAATTGTACTGGGAGGAGTTTATTTCTTTCTCGATTGGAACGCCGACCCGGTGCAAGCGGGCAAGCTCTATCGTTTTGCAGGCAGCGAGCGCCTGCGCGAAATGACCGTGACCAATCGCTACGGCAGCTACAAGTTCGAAAAAGAAAATGGCAAGTGGGTGATAACGCAGCCCGCGCGCTACCGCGTCAATCCACAAAAGGCGGCGTTGATGGAACAGGCACTGTTGGAACTGCCGGTCAACCGTATGCTCGGGACGGAGACAGAGGAATATGGTCTTGCGCATCCGGCGGCAATTATCGGCATGGTCTCGGACCAAAATACGCAACACACGCTTTACATTGGCAACCCAACGCCGAGCATGGCGCAAGTCTATCTAAAAGATGTAGACACAAATCAAGTCACCGTTTCCAATTTGGGCAATGTCGCAATGTTTGATGGAAGTTTGGATGCCTATCGCGACAAAGAAGTTTTTTCGATTCATAAGTCCATGATTACGGGAATCACTTTTTACAAAAATGGAGAAAAAAAGGTCGCTGTCGAGCGCGTGGGTGATTTGGATTGGCAGATGGTTTATCCGTACCAAGTCCCCGCGCGGCGCGTCGAGCTCAGCCAACTCGTAGCTCAGATGCAAAAATGGTCTATCGCAGAGTATCCCGCGCAAGACACCGCGTCTGCCATGTTAGGTTTGGACAAGCCGGAGCAGGTTCTTGAAATTGGCGACGCGTCAGGTAACACGCAGCGTCTCGAGTTTGGCAAAATTGCGGATGGCAAGATTGCGGTACGCACCGGCGGCGAGCATGATATCGCGCAGCTCTATGCCGTGGATGTGAATTTTGAAACGCTCACACCGGAGCGACTGATCTTTGTTGCGCCGCTTCGCACGAGCATTGACAACGTAACGAAAATCGCAGTCGAGTACTCTGGCAAAGCTGCAACGTTTGGGCTCGACCATTCAACAACACCGCCGCGCATCACGGCGAATGGAATCGAGCTCGAGTATTCGGATTTCGTTTCGTTTTTTGTGAAATACATCGGATTGAGCGCGGACGGCTATGACGAAAAAACGCAAGCAGGCGCCGCGTACATGACGCTCACGACCACATTCCACGATGGCAGTATGAAAATGCTCACGTTGCGCGAGCGCGATGCGAACAGTTTTTTTATGGATATGGATGGGCAAGCGGAATTTTTTGCAGGCACCGAACAGGTCAAGCAGCTGGTCTATCTTTTGGAAGCGGCGCTTGCGTCAAAGAAATAGAGTGGTGAAAGGAGGTCAATATCAAGTCCACAAGTAATCTCTTTACAAAGCTGTAAAAATTGGTACCAAGATTCAGACACCCCCAAAAGGGAGGAGAATGAAAATGAAGAATTCAATCAAGCTCGTCGGCTTGTTGGTGCTCGTACTGGTCGCAGTTGCAATCCTTGCGGCTTGCGCCAGCCCCACTGCTGCACCCGCACCGACCAAGGCGCCCGCCGCGAACGCACCGACAGCGGCTCCAGCAGGCAAACAGGTCTATATCGGCAAGCTGCCGATTACCCTGAGCCATGCCGTTCACGGTAACGATGCCAAGTGGGCGGAAAAGTACGCCATGGAAAAATACAATGCCAAGTACGAAGTCATTGACCCCGCCCAAGACCTTCAAAAGGAAATCAAAGGGGTAGAGGACTTTATCGCCAAAGGCGTCACCGGCATCATCTTGCATCCCGTACAGGAATCGGGCGTGAACGAAGTCATCAAAGAGGCGCGCAAAGCAGGCGTCTATGTGGTGATGTATTTCATGAATTCGACCGATGGTGGACACCCCTACTTGCGCGTGGACGAGGTCAGTGTAGCCAAGCAAATGGGCACCGACATGGCAAAGCAGTGGAAACAGCTGTATCCGGACAAACCCATCAAGGTCGGCTTTATTGACTTTTTGTCCGTCGCCTACTGCATTGACAATCGTTCTGGTCCGTTCTTGGACGGCGTCAAGAGCGTGGACCCGAACGTCAAGGGGCTGGTGACGAACATCAAGAACTCGAAAGGTGAGACCGTCACCGGTGCAACGTTCTGGCTGGCGGGCGAAGGCGACCTGACCAAATCACAAGCCATCGGGCAGGATGTTTTGCAAAAGTACCCGGACGTCAATCTTATCTATGGCACCAACACTCCCAACGCGTTGGGCGCGCTCTCGGCGTACGAAGCGGTGGGACGCGGCAAGGCAAAGGACGGCGTGCCGCTGACCGAAATTTTTGCCGGGACCGACGGTGACTCACCAGAGCTCATCAAGCTTGCTGACCCCACTTCGTCACTCAAGTACACACTGGGCATGCAGCCGCAAAACTTTGCGTATGCGCAAGTGGACTTGATGATGGATGTCATCAACGGCAAGGTTGACCCCGACAAGGATTTGCTCCGCAGTACTCCGGATGTGTATTTCAATTATTACAAGGACACCCTGATGGATCTGCAGAACTGGTTTAACACCCAGTACTTTGGCAAGATCGATATCGCGGGGGAACTCGCGAAAAAGGCCCAGTAGGTCTGTCCAAAAGTCGAGGGCTGCTGCATGGGACTATTACTGGTCCACATGCGGCAGCCCACCCAAATGCAAGTATAACACAGCTGAGGAAAGTGGAGGCGCCTTGAGCGACAATATTTTTGAAATAAAAAATCTGTCCAAGCATTTTGCGGGAACCAGGGCGTTGGACAATGTATCGTTTGACATTCTGCGCGGTACATGTCACTGCATTGTAGGCGAAAACGGCGCGGGCAAGTCCACGCTCATCAAAGTCCTCACCGGCGCGCATCGAAAAACTTCAGGCACGGTAATTTACAACGGCAAGGACTTTAACCCCGCAAACACGCGCGATGCAATGCGCGCGGGCATCGGTTGTCTGTTTCAAGAACTCAATGTCGTCGAGCAGCTCCGCGTCAAAGAAAATATCTGTCTCGGCATCGAAGAGACGCGCTTGGGCATCATCCGCGAAGGTCCGCGCAATGCGCGCGTGATGGAAATCCTACACCGCATTGACGAAACGATTGACCCGGAGTGGCTCATCGAAGATTTGAGCGTCGCCAAGAGACAGGTAGTCGAAATCGCCAAAGCGCTCGCGATGCAATCGGACGTCATTATCATGGACGAACCGACCGCCTCCCTTTCCTCTGAAGAAGTCACCCGCCTGTTTGAAATCATCGCCGACTTGAAACAACAAGGCGTGACCGTCATTTACATCACACACCGCCTCGACGAAGTATTCGAGATTGCCGACTATGTTACCGTGCTGCGTGATGGTCACGTTGTGGACACAAAACCGCGCCGTGAAATTTCCTCGCGCCAGGAACTCATTCGCATGATGCTTGGCAAAGTCATTGTCGAAGGATATGTGCCGAGCAAATTTGACCCGAACGTCAAGGCGTTGGAGGTCAAGGGACTCACGAACGCCAAGCTGCGCGGTGTCTCGTTCGAGCTCTACAAGGGCGAGATACTCGGTTTCTACGGGCTGATTGGCGCGGGCAAAACGGAAATTGCGCGCGCCCTCTTTGGCGCGGAAGGCGCGGAAGGCACAGTCAAGATAATGGGCAAGGAACGCCATATCTCCAGCCCCAACATGGCAATTCATTCCGGCGTTGCATTGGTGCCTGAAGAACGCCGCACGCAAGGGTTGTGTACCGCGCTGCCCATTTCCGCAAACGTGCCGATGATGAGTTACAAAACGGTCGTTTCATCGGGACTCATCAACAACACAAAGCAGGGCGCGCTGGCGCGACAGTACATTCAACGGCTTGCCATCGCGTGCCGCGATGAAAGTCAATCGGTCGCGTTTGTGAGCGGCGGCAATCAGCAAAAGGTTGTGCTTTCGAAATGTCTCAACGCGAATGCCAACATTTTACTTTTGGACGAGCCGACGCGCGGCGTGGACGTTGGCGCCAAGCAAGAAATTTACGCGATGATTCGCGAGCTCGCGCGTGAGGGTCGCTCGGTCATTGTCTTTTCGAGTGAACTGCCCGAAGTATTGGGCTTGTGTGACCGTATCGGGCTTTTATGTGATGGGGAGCTCAAGACAATGCTCCACAATGGCAGCGAGTTGGACCATCACGCCATCATGCACATTGTGACGGGAGGCAGCTAACGTATGGTCGCATCGGATGCCGTACCAGTTACGCGCAAGGGGAGGACAATCAAACTCAGCGCGGACGGCGTGCAGAACTTGATTATGCTCGCCATTTTCGTCGCCATGTGCTCGGTTGTTGCCATTATCGAGCCAAAATTCCTCAGCGCGCAAAATTTTTCCAATATCTTTATTCAAGTGTCCAGCGTCATCATGGTCGGCGCAGCCGTGACGATGGTGCTTATCTCGGGCAACCTTGACCTTTCGGTCGCGGGCGTCGGCGCGATGGCAGGCGTTCTGTTTGCGATATTTGCACGCGCAGGTGTGCCCGTGCTTCCCGCCGCGGCGCTCGCCGTGTTGGCTGGTGGACTCATCGGGTTCGTCAACGGCTCGATTATTTCGATCTTGCGCCTGCCATCTTTCATCATCACGATGGCGACGATGTATATTGCGCGCGGCATTGCCTACATCGGCGCGGAAGGCGCGGTCATCACGGCGGGACTGCCCGGCGATTTTGGAAATATGGGACAAAATTTTTTCGGACCCATTCCCCTGCCGTTGGTCTATACCTTTATCATTTTTATTGCCTTTGTTTTCTTTCAGAACATGACGGTTATGGCAAAGCAAGCGTATGCGGTTGGTTCGAATATCAAAACCGCCGAGCTCTCTGGCATTTCCATCCGTCGCGTCGTGACAGTCATCTTTGTTCTTTCCGGGCTTGTGGCTGCGTTTGCGGGAGTCATCGTCACTTCCCGTTTCGCGCAAGCCGACTGCAAGATTCTGCCGGGCTTTGAAGTGGACTGCGTTATCGCTGCCGTATTGGGCGGGACGGACATCAACGGCGGACGCGGCACCGTGTTTGGCATGTTAATCGGCGCGCTCATTGTGGGTGTGCTGTCGAATGTGCTGAACATGCTCGGACTGCCCATTTATTATCAGAACGTCATCAAAGGCGTGGTACTGGTTATCGCCATTGTGCTGAATACGGCGATTCGCCGCACCATCAAAGTCTGACATCCGGAACGAAAAACGCGAGAGACGAAATGAAAAACTTTAGACTCCCAAAACTGAGCCGACGACTCACACAGAACCTTGTACTGCTGGGGATTCTTTTGATTCTCGTCGTGTTTCTAACCGCGATGAACCCGCGCTTTTTTTCCGAGCGCAATTTCATTAACCTCGTGCGCCAGATTTTGCCGGTCATTCTGATGGGCTGTGCGATGACGTTTGTCATTAACAGCGGAGCGATTGACCTTTCCGTCGGCGCAATGATGGCTCTCTCGGCGGTTATGTTTGCGACCTTTTGCACGTGGGGCATCAATGTGTGGGTGGCTGTCGTTCTGGCTTGCTTGCTCGGTGTCGTGATGGGGGCAATCAACACATTTTTGATTCACGGCTTGCAACTGCCTGCCATCATGGCGACGATGGCAACGTGGATTGCCGGGAGCGGTCTGGCGTTCTCTATCTGCAGCGCGATACCGGTGCGCGACCCGCAGCTCCGCATTGTCGCCGAGCTCAACACGCTGATGTTTTTCGACGACAAGATTCCACTCGCCACGTTCATTATCGCCGGCGTGGTCGCGTTTTTTCTCTTTCTCGAAAAAAAGACAATTGTGGGCAAGTACGCCATTTCCATCGGCGGCAATGAACATGCCGCGTTCCTGTCGGGTATCAACGTCCCCATGATGCGATTGATTTTCTTGGTGCTCAGCGGCGTGATGGCTGCTTTTTCCGGCGTCTGGCAAGTCTCGCGCATCGGTTCCGGCGACCCAACGATTGGAATGGGCATGGAGTTTGCGGTGATTGCGGGCTGCATTCTCGGCGGTGTCAATATCAAAGGCGGCGACGGCACGATTACGGGAATGTTGATCGGAATGGTGACGCTGGCGATATTGACCAACGGAATGAATATGTTGGGCATTAATGCGTTTTACCAACAAGTCGCAACGGGTATCGTGCTTTTGGTCGCCGTGCTAATAAATTTTGGCGCGGGGTATTTGCGAAATCGCACCAAGCGTCAAGTCAAAATGCCCGCGACCTCTCAAGCCGCAGTGCATTAGATTGTGTATTGAACAGCTGTATCGGGTTGATGGAGGAAGGGTATGCCGTATTCACCGAGCCAGATCCTTGAAGAGTTTCCTCTGGAACAGGACAATATGACAGCAGTCCTGCATGAACTGCCAAAAGATAAACTCGCGTCTATGTTGGAAAAGATGTTTTTGACGAGATATTTTGAAGAGAATGCGGAAGCACTTTACGCGCGCGGGCTGGTGCATGGGACAATGCACCTTTCGATTGGCATGGAGGCATCGCCAATTGGCAGCATTGCCGCCATTGAACCGGACGATCTGATTATTCACCATCATCGCGGACACGGGCACACGATTGCCAAAGGTGCAGACTTGGTCCAAATGGTCTCTGAATTTCTGGGCAAAGCGAATGGCTATTGCGGCGGACGCGGCGGCTCGATGCACATTCACGATGTCGAACATGGCAACATGGGCGCGACGGGTATCGTCGCCGCAGGGTTATCGGTCGCGGTGGGAATTGCGCTGTCGATCAAACTCAGGGGCGAACCGCGCGTTCTTTTGTCCTTTTTTGGAGATGGCGCGACGAACGAGGGCGAGTGGCATGAATCGCTGAACATGGCATCCATCTGGAATTTGCCCGTTGTCTTTATCTGCGACAACAACCAGTACGGAATGTCTATGGCAGCGGAGCGCGGTATGCACGTTCGCCATATCGCCCAACGCGCGAGCGCATATTGCATGCCCGGTGTGACTGTAGATGGAAACAATCCGATTGCGGTGTACCTCGCCGTTCGGGAAGCAGCCGAACGCGCCCGCAGCGGGCTGGGACCATCGCTGGTCGAATGTCTCACGTATCGCTGGCGCGGTCACTCGAAAAGCGACCGGAATCTTTATCGCACTGCCGCGGAACTGGAAGAATGGAAACTGTTTGACCCGATTCCGCGCTTTGCCGGAGCTCTGATGCAGCACAGCATCCTCACGGAGGAAGAAGTGGACACGATTGACCGCGAGGCAAAATCTGCCATCGAACACGCGACCGAGGTCGCCGTCGCGATGCCCGACCCACTGCCAGAGTCTGTGGAAGAGGAGGTGTATGCGCCGTGACTGACAATGGAGCTCGTGAAATTTCCTACCTTGAAGCGGTACGAGAAGCGCTGACGTTGGAGATGCGCAGTGATGCGAATGTTTTCCTGATTGGCGAGGACATTGCTGTTTATGGAGGCGCATTTAGCGTCACGAATGGGATGCTGAAAGAATTTGGTCCAACGCGCGTGATTGATACGCCGATTTCGGAAGCCGCCATTACCGGCGCTTCGGTTGGCGCGGCGATGATGGGCATGCGACCCGTCGCGGAAATCATGTTCATGGATTTTGTCACTCTGGCTGCCAATCAATTGGTGCATCACGCCGCCAAGAGCCGCTACATGTTCGGCGGCAAGGTCAGCGTGCCGATGGTTCTGCGCTGTCCTGCCGGTTCCGGTACGGGCGCGGCGGCGCAGCACAGCTCGTCGCTGGAAAATTGGTTCGTCGGCGTCCCCGGTCTCAAAGTGGTTGCACCCGCCACACCCTATGATGCGAAAGGAATGCTCATCACCGCGATTCGCGACAACAATCCCGTGCTCTTTGTGGAACACAAACTGCTGTACCGCGTCAAGGGAATTGTGCCGGAGGGCAGCTACACGGTTCCATTCGGCAGCGCCAACATCGTGCGACGCGGCACACATCTCTCGTTGTTTGCGTATTCGGTGATGGTGTCACGCGCGCTAGAAGCCGCCGCGTTGTTGGAACAGGAAGGGATTGACATCGAAGTTGTTGATATTCGCTCGCTGCGTCCGCTGGACACGGAAACACTGAACGAATCGGTCACTCGAACCGGGCGCGTGCTGATTGTGCATGAAGCGCCGACAATGGGCGGTTTCGGCGGAGAACTTGCGGCAGTCATCGCTTCCGGACCCGCGTTCGACTGCCTCGATGCGCCCATTCAACGGCTTGGCGGAAAGGAATGTCCAATTCCGTACAATCGCGGAATGGAGCGCGCCGCCGTTCCACAGGTAGAAGATATTGTCGCGGCTGCGCGCGCGTTGGCGCGTGAAGGGAGATGTAAAGATGCCGACTGAAATCATCATGCCCAAAGTTGATATGGTGATGGAAAGCGGCACCTTTGTCGAGTGGTTAAAAAAGGAAGGCGAATCCGTTCGCAAGGGCGACCCGCTGTTTGTAATCATGACCGACAAGTCCGCTATCGAGTGCGAAGCCCCGGCAAGCGGCATTTTGGCGAACGTTCGCGCCAAGCCGGACGACGTTATCCCGGTCTCGAACATCATTGGCTATATTCAGGCGCCCGACGAAGTATTGATACAGCAATCTCCTCCTCCTGAAAAGGTGTCGGTCGTTGCCGCCGCCGTCAGTCCCAAACCACGCGATAGAGCGACGGCGCAAGAAGAGCGTGTGACGACCGACACCGCTGCTCTGGTCTCGACGAATGGACAGCACGTGCGCGCAACTCCGCTCGCGCGCAAACTCGCGCGCGAGTTCGGATTGGACTTGCACGACATCAAGGGCTGTGGACCGGGTGGGCGCATTCACAAAGCAGATGTGTTTGCGGCAAACGCAGCGCGGGCGACTACCGCGTCTGCACGACCAAGTCAAGTAAAGGATGCGCCCGTTCTACCGATTGGAGGAAAGGGAAAACCGAGCTCTATCACGATTCGGCTGCCCGATGCACCGGTGCGCGAGCGCGTTCCACTCAAGGGCATTCGCAGCATCACCGCGCAGCGGCTCGCCTATTCCGCTGCCACGTCGCCGCACATCTTTCTCGGTCTCACGGTGGACATGAGCGAGGTGCTGCGATGCCGCGAAAAATGGAACACGGGAGGAATCCACGGCGCAATGCGTCCATCACTCACCGCCATCCTCGCGTTCGTCGTATCCCATTTGCTCCCGATGCATCCCTATCTCAACAGCTCGCTTGTCGAAAACGAAATCGTCCTGTGGGAGGCTGTGCATCTCGGAATTGCAACGGCGCTCGAAGACGACTTGCTTGTGCCGGTGGTACGAAAGGCGCAGTCGCTTGCGCTGAACGAGATGGTGAAAGAGATGAGCCGACTGCTCGAAGGGGCGCGTGCCCGCAAGCTCTTGCCCGACGAAATGAGCGGTAGCACGTTCACCATTTCGAATCTTGGCATGTTCGGCATCGAGGACTTTACCGCGATTCTCAATCCGCCCGAAGCCGCCATTCTCGGCGTGGGCAAAATGATTGACACGCCCGTTGTTCGCGACAAAAAGGTTGAGGTGCGTCCGATGCTGCATTTGACGCTTGGGACTGACCATCGCATCAACGATGGACTACGCGCGGCGCGTTTCCTCAACGCGCTAAAGAACGTACTCGAAAATCCGTACCTGCTGTTGTAGATTCAGATTGGGGAAAAATGGATAGAAACGTTCAAGTATGCGCGTCGCTTCTCGCTGCGAACTATATGCAGCTCGACAAAGAAGTGGCACGCGCAGAGCGCGCAGGTGTGGACAGTTTCCATCTCGATGTCATGGATGGGCATTATGTACCAAACCTCGCGTTCGCGCCGGAACATTTACGCGGGCTGCGCGCGCTTACGCGTTTGCCCATCAGCGTACATTTTGAAGCGGACAATCCGGACGCGCTAATAGATGCTTTTGCGCCCTTTGAGAATGAGTTGATTATCGTTCAATATGATACCTTAAGAAAACCGCGCGAAACGTTTCGTTCGATTCGCGCGTGCAATGGGCGCGTGGGGCTTTCATTCAATCCCGGAGACGCGTTGGATGACTTGCCCGCACTGCTGCCGGAATTAGAACTCGTGCTAATTTTGGGCGTCGAACCCGGTTTTGGCGGGCAGCCTATGCGCCCCGAAACTCCTGCGCGTGTTCGACACGCGCGGCAGTATATCAATGCGTATGCGAGAGCAATTCCCATTGCAGTGGATGGTGGGGTGAAGCCGCAGAACGCGGAGACATTGGTCGATGCAGGCGCGGATGTGCTGATAGCGGGAAGTGTTCTGTTTTGCGCCGCAGACATGGCGGCAGTCGTACGCGAGTTGCAGAGTTCGACTCGCGTATCAATTTGATTAAGGAGACGACAAAATGTCGGTACCATTGATACAACTTGCATTGGATTATATCGAGCTCGAACCTGCATTGGCGATGGCGCAAATGGTTCGCGAGCAAATAGATGTATTTGAAATTGGCACGCCATTGTGCAAAGCGGAGGGCATGCGAGCCGTGCGCGCAGTGCGCGAACAATTTCCGGACAAACTCATTCTTGCGGACATGAAGTCGCCGGATGTCGGCGGACTCGAAGCCAAGATTGCTTTTGACGCAGGCGCGGACTGGATGACCGTGATGGGCAGCGCAGCGCCCGCCACAATTCGCAACGCACTGCAAGAAGCGAAAACGCGCGGCAAAGTTGCTTTTGTCGAAATGACCGGCGTTCGCGACATTTTAGCGGCGGCGCAAGAATGGCAAGAACTCGGCGCGGAATATCTGGTCTATCATCGCGAATGGGATGCTGGGGTCGCGGGACGGCAATGGACGCCAAACGATTATCGGATTCTCAAATGCCTGATAGACACTGGATTCAAATTGAATGTCGCGGGGCATATTACTATCGAACTATTGTCCTTTTTCAAAGGACTGCCGCTGACGGTAATCACAGTTGGGCGCGAGGTTCGTGAAGCACCCGAGCCGGTTGTTGCCGCGCAGCGTTTCCGTGACGAGATTGCGCGCTTGTGGAGGGTGTAAAGGAGCGAAACTGAACTGCTTCTGCCAAATGATGCGTTTCGATGACCTCGCTTAAAATCATCGAAACACCGCTCCGCGCGCATCGTGCGGGCTTGTGCCTCTTTTGGAAATGCAAGTCCTCCCCTAAAACAACACAACCCAAGATTTCCCAAGAGACTATCGCCTTAGACTCGCCGGCAACTCCAAACTCGCCTCAAACTCGACGCGCCAATTGTGATTCGATGTAGAATAATTCGTGGGGCTGTCCCGACGTGGAAGGTTGCGACCCGAACGCGTTGTTGAATGCAGTGCGCACGCTGCGCGATGCGGGCGTGTTTGTCGTCGCGTCGGCGGGCAATGACGGACCCGCGTGCAGTTCCATCAACGCGCCGTTGTCTTTGTATGACGATGTGTTTTCCGTTGCAGCGGTGAACAGCGACAAACGAGTTGCAGGGTTTTCGAGTCGCGGTCCGGTGATTGCGGATAACAGTGGACGCGTGAAACCGGATATTGGCGCGCCGGGCGTCAGTGTTTTGTCCGCGCTGCCGCTTGCAAATTGATTTAAAGCACCTACTTTGTAGATTTTGCACCACCAAGAAATCAAGTGAAACCCAAATCGGGTTTTTGCGTACTAAGCTGCCCACGTAAGTGGTATGAACATTTTTTTGCTTCGATTATCGGTGTCGTGTGGGAAGAAAACAAAAATCAGTTCCACTTCGGATTGGATCTCGGGGCAAGTGAAATTTAACCCTCTGAGAAGGTAGATCGGATTTTGACTCACTACCTTCTTTATGGCAATGAGACTGACTCGCCATTAAACCTCTATTCTTGGCCCCTCTGTCTATATTGCACCGCTTCCGCCAAATGATGCGTTTCGATTTTTTCACTCTCCGCCAAGTCCGCAATCGTGCGCGCCAATTTCAAGATTCTGTGAAATGCCCGCGCGCTCATGTTCATCTGCTTCATTG
>CAYXXF010000033.1:0-41296 GCA_964469005.1 uncultured Anaerolineales bacterium | reverse complement strand
CTTGCATTTTGTGTCGACATTGATTTGGTTGCGTTAGGAATGTCAACAGAACCTAACATCTGCTGAGACAACAAACCTAAGGAATCTTTATGATCCAATTGGAGGACAAGATGCCTGCAATCGAGATTGTTCCAAGGGACCTAATTGACCTTGGTCAATTGAACACCATGACTATCTCTGGGCGTGGTGGTAAAGAATTCGAGATTGGGAGTAAACTGTTCCCAACGGCCCGGCGAGAGTCAACATCATTAAACGACTTTGTTCTCGTGATTGGACCCACAACCATTAGGTTGGAAATAAAGAAGCAGCAAAATTTACAATGGTTCGATATTCGCAAATATCATCGCCTCTCGGAGGAGGATAGAAAAATAGTCTTGGTGTTCGTGAACCATTGGAGGAAAAAAGTAGACCTTATTGCTGCGGTCCAATTGGGAGATTTCATTGATCTCGTTTTGTCGAAACCAGATTTCAAAGATTCTGGTTGGACAGCGGAGTGCATTGAAAGAGCCTATGAGCTCACTCGACCAGATCGCTATCCCAAATTGCAATTCAAGGCGGGTCTCCGTGTTCGTGACCTAATTAATGACAATAGTGAGCAATTCCAAATAATCTACAAGAATGATTCTACAAAAGGGAGAGTGCGGGGGCCAAAGATCCCTCCTCTGACCAACGAAGAAGTGGCAAAACTGTACATCTAGCAATCTCAGAAACTGGTGTCTGACAAGCCCAATAGTCAGATCAAAAAGAACACGGTCTGACACCAGAGATTCTGAGCAAGCTGCTGAGAGCTGAATAAATCATGCCTGCCAAAGACATTTATCACGACGCCGTTAAAAACGCTCTCATCAAAGATGGTTGGACAATCACAAACGACCCCTTGCGCTTGAGCTATGGCGGCAAAGATGTTTATGTAGATTTGGGCGCGGAAAAACTTTTGGCAGCCGAAAAAGGCGAACAGAAAATCGCTGTCGAGGTGAAAAGTTTTATAGGCGCGTCGGAAATGGATGATTTGGAAAAAGCGATTGGTCAATTTGTGCTTTACCGCGCGATTCTGGCGGAACGCGAGCCACAGCGTCAATTGTTTATCGCCGCGCCCGATGAAATGCTCGAATTATTTGAGCAACCACTTGGTCAACTTTTGTTTGAGAATGAACTCGCGCGAGTATTGGTGTTCAATCCTGAAAAGGAGGTAATCGTAAAATGGATCGGCTAGACTCCTATCGCGACATCATCGAACGTGTTCTCGACGCATACACAAAAATTCCTTACGCATATGGTGACATTCAAACCGAAGCAAGTTTTGACCGCGCGCGCGACCGCTATTTGCTTGTCAATGTCGGTTGGGACGAGGGACGACGCGTACATGGCACACTCGTTCACGTGGATATCATCAACGGAAAAATTTGGATTCAGCGCGATGGAACGGAAGACGGCATTGCGAATGAATTGGTCAGCGCGGGAATACCAAAACAAGATATTGTTCTCGGATTTCGCCCAAAGGAGATTCGTCAGCACACCGAATTCGCAGTGAGCTAAAAGCTCACACTCCAACAACCGCGCGTCACACGCGCCCCCAATTTCATACCTGCCAGCACTGGTACAACTTAAACTAAGGAGACACATAACATGGCAACCAGTTTGCTCAAACGCGGCGAAAATGCGATTGTCATTTTCACCTACGGGAAATATTTTCGCAAAATGAAAAATGGCTCTGGTTCGACGGGGAACTGGGTCATTGACGAAAATCGCATGTGCAATCAAGTCGTCATTTACAATCGAACACAATTCGGGAACGAAATCTATGTCGCGAAACGCAAAGCAGTCACGCCAAGCAAAAAAGAAGCGGGACGTTTCGTGATTGAATTGAATGAAATCGAATATTATGGCTGCACGTACTTTAATTGGCTCCAATTCGCGGGTAGTCGAAATCCGATTCGCTATTTCAATTTACCAAGCCAAGTGCGCGGCAAACGACGCACAAACGATAACGGCATGAATCTCGTGCTGCTTCCGCTTGTCGAGTAAGGGCGAAGCATTTGCATTTGCGAATGTTACAAGTATCGCGGGCATGTATGCAAATGCTTCGCCCCTACAATTCATGCAATCTCTCATCCTCAACCTTCGCAACGGCGCAGTGCTGGCTACGCTTGCCGCAACCCCCATTCTCGTCGGCTTTATGTGGGATGCCGTGTGGGGGGAATCACGCGGTGTAACAAGCGGAACATACAGTGCGCTCATTCTTGCCTGGGTTGCCGCGGTCGGCGTCGTCGGCGCAGTTTCATTCAACGCACAACGCGACGGAAAAAATCTCGCGTGGTTCTATCCTTGCGAACGATGCGGAAATAATGTTGCCATCATTTCCTATCGCTGTATGCGCTGCAAATCAAAATTCACCCCCCCCTCCGAAGCGAACGCGTTTCGCAATGCGCTGCTTTTCGGTGTTGGAATTTTTTATGCAACGTTCACACTCGGTGCCTTCCTACTCAATCGTCCACTCTGAAATCTGAAATCTGTCATCTGTTATGCTTCCCACCAACACTCACATCCTCTTTCCCGAATTCGATTACCACGCGCCGACAACAATTTACGAGGCGACGGAACTGCTCGCGCAGTACGGTGATGATGCGCGTGTGATGGTGGGTGGAACTGATTTGCTCGTCCAAATGAAAATGGAACGCCGTCAACCTTCGCACATCATCTCACTCCAACGCATCAACGCGCTCCACACCATTTCGCAAAACGGCGACACGTCCATCGGGGCAGCAACAAGTATTCGCGCTCTTTTCCAACATCTAACTTCCAACATCCAACTTCCCGCTCTCACCGAAGCGTGCAATTGGTTCAGCACGGTCCAAATCATGTACATGGCAACGCTTGGCGGAAATTTATGCAACGCATCCCCCGCCGCCGATACCGCGCCGTGTCTGCTCGTGTACGATGCGAGTGTGACATTGAAATCAAAAACGAGTGAACGCAGTGTGCCGCTCACCGATTTTTTTCTCGCGCCCGGCAAAACCGTTTTGCGCGCGGATGAATTGCTCACGCACATTCATATCCCCCCCCCCTTGCCCAACACCGGCAGCGCGTTCATGAAAATTTCGCGCGTCGCCGCCGACATTTCCCAAGTGTGCGCGGCAGTAAAAATTGTGCGCGATGGAAACGTCGTCAAAGACGCGCGCATTGCGCTCGGTTCCGTTGCGCCAACGCCATTCCGCGCCGTGAACGCCAAAGCCGCGCTCGTCGGCGAAACATTCACGCCCAAGCTTGCAGAACATGTTGGAAAAATCGCGTCCGAAGAAATTCAACCGATTGATGATGTGCGCGCGACGCGCGAATATCGTCAGCGCGTCGCAGGTGTGATTGTGCGCGACGCGTTGATGAAAGCGTGGGAGAGGAGTTTGAGTTGAGCAAGCGACAAACCATTCGTCTCACACTGAACGGTGAGCCGCGCGAATGGAGCGTATATCCTAACGAACTCTTGCTCAATGTTTTGCGCGAGCAAGAATTTTTGACGGGAACAAAATACGGCTGCGGCATCGGCGAATGTGGCGCGTGTACCGTTCATATCAACGGAGAACCAATTTTGTCTTGCCTTACACTGGCAGTTGCGTGTGAAGGCAAAAACATTCTTACGATTGAAGGACTTGCGCTCGACGGCAAACTCGACGCGGTGCAAATTGCATTTCTCGACCAAACCGCGTTTCAATGCGGCTTTTGCACCCCCGATATGATTTTGATGACCCGCGCACTCTTGAACGAAATTCCAATGCCCACTGAAGAGCAGGCGCGTGATTACTTGCGCGGAAATTTGTGTCGCTGCACAGGTTACGCGAGTATCGTGCGCGCGGCGTTGGATGCGGCACAGCGCGAACACATGACGGAGAGTCCAGATGCGTGACTTTAACCTCATTCAACCTAGAAACCTCACAGACGCCCTCGACGCGCTCGCGCAAAACAATGCCTCGATTCGTCCCCTCGCGGGCGGAACCGATATGATTGTGGACATTCGCGCGAAACGCGCGACGCCCGACGTGTTGGTGTCACTCCAAAACGTTTCCGAATTGCGCGGCATCAAACGCGAAAATGGCACACTCAAAATCGGTGCCGCGACGACGATTGCGGAATTTCTCAAACATCCCGAACTCACAAAATTTGACGCTTTGCGTCAAGCCGCGTACGTTTTCGCCAATCCGATGATTCGCAACACCGCGACGATTGGCGGCAACATCGGCAGCGCGTCTCCTGCAGGCGACATGCTTCCCCCGCTTCTCGCGCTCAATGCCCAAATCGAACTCGTCAGCAAAAACGAAACGCGCTCAATGCCAATCGCGGATTTTTTTCTCGGTCCACGCAAAACCGCGCGACGCGCTGATGAACTCCTTTCCAACATCCAATTTCCAACATCCAACTTCCAAAGCGCATTTTACAAATTGGGACTTCGCCAAGCCGACGCGATTTCTTTGATTAGCGTCGCAGTATGGATGCAGCGAGATGGCGAAAAAATCCGCGATGTGCGCATCGCGTTAGGTGCAGTCGCGCCTCGTCCCATGCGCGCGATTCGCGCGGAAGAGATTTTGCGCGGCGAAATTTTCGACGAAACAAACCTTAAAGAATCCGCGCGCCTCGCGTCAGAAGAATGTTCACCAATTGACGATTTGCGCGCAAGCGCGAATTATCGCCGCCGCATGATTGCCGTGTATGTACGCCGCATGCTGGCACAAGCGTGGAGCAAAACACAATGAGCGAACTTCGCACCGAAATCGAAATCAACGCCACCCCCGAACGCGTCTGGCAAATTCTCACCGACACGGAAAAATTTCCAGAGTGGAATCCGTTCATTCATCGGTTCAAGGGAAATTTAGTTGTTGGTGAAACGCTCAATGTTTTTCTCGGCGAATCGCCAACCAAAGGCATGACGTTTCGCCCTCAAGTTTTGGCGGTCACGCCCAATCGCGCGTTTCGCTGGCTCGGGCATTTGTTCATCAACGGCATTTTCGACGGCGAACACATTTTTGAAATCGAACCACTCGACACAAATCGCATTCGATTCATTCAACGCGAAAAATTCAACGGCATTCTCGTCCCCGTTTTCAATTTCGACAGCACGCGGCGCGGCTTTGAAGCGATGAATCGCGCGCTAAAAGAACGCGCCGAAGCAAAGGAATGAGATGGAACCGAAACTCGTCAAACTCAATGTGAACGGACGCGCGCACCACACTGCACTCGCGCCCAACACAACATTGTTGCACGCGCTGCGCGATTTGGGTTACACCGATGTCAAAAGCGGCTGCGAAAAAGGCGACTGCGGCGCGTGTGGCGTTCTCGTAAATGGAACGGTTATCAATTCCTGTTTGCTGCTCGCGTGGCTTGCAGAGAATCAAGAAATTATCACCGTCGCGGGTTTGGGCAGCGCAGACAATCCGCACCCGTTGCAAAAAGCATTTGTAGATTTTGGCGCGGCGCAGTGCGGCTATTGCATCCCCGGCATGATTCTTTCCGCCAAAGCATTGCTCGACGAGCATCCGCAGCCGACGGATGAGCAGATGCGTGAAGCACTTTCAGGCAACTTGTGTCGCTGTACCGGATATGTCCGAATTTTTGAAGCGATTCAAAATGTGGCAAAAGAATTGGACGCAGAAAAAAAAGGATAAACCGGAAAAATTTTCGTTCCGCGTTCATCCGCGTTTATCCGCGCCCGAGAATAACCATGATTCAACTTGACCAACCCAACATCGCGAATCTCCCCGAACTGCGTCACATCGGCAAACCATTGCCGCGCATTGACGCGATGGGCAAAGTCACGGGCGCGACAAAGTACGCGGGCGATTTTGTAATGCCCAATATGCTGCACGCGCGCGTATTGCGAAGCAAATTTCCATCGGCGCGAATTACGCGAATTGATACGAAAGTGGCGAAAAATTTGTCTGGCGTAGTAGCGGTTTTAACCGCCCAAGATTTGCCCGGCGCGCAAATGGCGACGGATATTCCGGGTGTGACGGGAACGGCAAAACGCGCAGGCACAGACGCGCCGATTCTGGCAAGTGACCGCGTGCGTTTTCTCGGCGAAGCGATTGCGATTGTTGCTGCCGAAACATTGGACATTGCCGAAAAAGCGTTGGACTTGATTGAGGTGGAGTACGAACCATTTCCTGCCGTGTTCACACCCGAAGACGCGATGAAACAAGGCGCGCCGATTGTGACTGAGCCCGACAACATTGTCGCGCGTTGGCGCATTGTCAAAGGCAACGCGGACGCGGCGATGCGCGACGCGGATGTGATTGTCGAGCGCACGTACAAAACACAATTCATTGACCACGCGTATCTCGAACCCGAAGCGGGCATTGCTTGGGTGGACGAAAATGGCGTTCTCACAATTCGCGTTTCAACTCAAGTCGTCGAACATTTTCGGAACATCGCGAACGCGTTGCAACTTCCGCAGAACAAAGTCCATGTAATGGGCGCGATGGTTGGCGGCGGATTCGGCGGCAAAGAAGACATCACCGTCGAATTGTTCATTGGACTCGCGGCATTGAAAACGCGGCGCCCTGTAAAAATGGTTTATTCGCGCGAAGAATCCATTCTCGCACACTGCAAACGTCATCCGTTCACCATCACACACAAAACAGGCGTCACGCGCAGTGGACGCATCGTCGCGTCACAAGTTACGCTGATGGCGGATTCAGGTGCATACGTTTATCTTTCGCCATACGTTTTGTTGTATGCGGCAACGTCTGCGGTTGGTCCGTACAAAGTGAACAACGTCACTGTCAACGCGTTCGCTGTTGCAACGAACAACACATTCACTTCCGCGTTTCGCGGTTTCGGCGCGGCGCAAGCGTGTGTGGCATACGAACAGCACATGGACGAAATCGCGCGCGAATTGGGAATTGACGCACGCGAATTACGCAGAATCAATTACGTGCAAGCAGGCGATAGTACGCCGAACGGACAAAAATTTCGCGGCGCGGTGTGGCTTGAAGAAACTGCGCAGCGCGCGTGGGACGCATTGGGACAAGAAACAAAATCGGATTCACCACACATCAAAATCGCACGCGGCATCGCGTCATACATGCAAAGTTACGGACGCATCACTTGGTTTCACGATACTTCGCAGTCGTGGGTGGGTTTAGAAATGGATGGCAGCGCGGTGATTCGCTGCGGCGTTCCCGACATTGGCGGTGGACAAATGAACACTCTCGCGCAAATCACCGCCGAAGTATTGGGCGTGCCAATGGAAAAAATTGTCGTGTACGGAACGGATTCCGCGTTGACGCCGCTCGCGGGAACAACCACCGCAACGCGCCAAATGTACATGTCGGGCAACGCGACATATCAAGCCGCGATGGCAGTACGCAAAACACTTGGAGACCGCGCATCGCAATATCTCGAATGTGAGCCCGACGAAGTGGATTTCGCGGACAGCACTGTATTTGTAAAAAATGACCCGTCGCAAAATATGTCGCTTACGACACTGATTGCGATGTGCGCGGCGGAAGGATTGCCGCGCGCGAACCTATCGTTGTTTCAAGCGCCGTTCACCGACAAACTCAACCCTGAAACGGGACAGGGCGATTTGTTTCCCGATTACACATTCGGCGCGCACGCGGTAGAAGTTGCGGTTGATATGGAAACGGGTGAGGTTAAAGTTTTGAAAAGTGTTGGCTGTCATGACATCGGACGCGCGATAAATTCTGCCGCCGTTGCTGGACAAATCGAAGGCGGCGCGGCGATGGGCTTGGGTTACGCATTGATGGAGGATGTGCAAATCGTCAACGGCGTCACACTCACGCCATCGTTCGCGGAATATCTTTTGCCAACGGCGAGCGACATTCCCGAAACAAAATCCATCATTTTGGAATCAGGCACCGGACTCGGACCCTTCGGCGCAAAAGGAATCGGCGAACCATCATTCACACCCGTCGCGCCCGCGATTGCAAACGCGGTGGCAAATGCAATTGGCGAGCGCGTTTATGAATTGCCGTTGACGCCGGAAAGAGTGTTAGAGGCGATTGATAATTGCAGAGAGGAGTAAATTAGATGCCGATTAGCGATCTGAGACTTATCATGCGTTCAATCGAATTTGTGCCACGCGATCAAGTCATGGAAATTCCCCGGAAAATACGCGGGCTCTATGTTTTGTACCGTAAACGAAAATACAAATGGCATGAAAAGTTTGACGTTGCGTATGTCGGAATCGCGTTTGGAAAGAAAGTTGCTGGTGTTCATGGTAGAATTCGATCACACCGAAATAAGGACAAAGGGCTAAGACGAAAACTCTGGACTCACTTTTCTATCTTTCAGGTTTGGCCAAATGTTGGTATAGAAGAAGTCCGAGAACTAGAAGGGATTCTCAGACACATCTATCGAAAGGACTCACATGCAAATCGTTTGAACAAGCTCGTTGGTTTCAATAAACTTCGGAAGAATAGTGTACGTGTCAAAACTTTGAAGGATTTTGCAGAATCGGTTGTTTAGCACATTCTCTCTCAGTCGCGCAGTGTATTCACGTGGAGAGTTAGTATGGAAGAATCTCAAACAGAATTTCCCCTCCGAGTAGATTACGACAACGCTGAGGACACGTTGACATTCAGTTTTGCGCCTACGCCCGAAGAAGGCATCGCGGAGGAAGCGGCAGATGAAGTATGGGTTCGGTACAATCCTGAAACACGTCGCGTACTGACAGTCGATGTCTTGAATTTTTCCAAGCGCGTGCGCGAGGTGTTTGGTTCAAATCTACTATATACAGAACGCACGGATTCTCAGCGCCTCAATGCTCTAGCAGGATTGGAACTCGGCGCTACAAATTGAGTCAGAGAAATACAAGCCCGCAAACTGCGGGCTTGGTACTTTATTGCTGCGTGATACAAACTTGGTTCGCCCCATTGAGGACTTGTGAAATTCGGAAACGTTGCAGGCATTGACAAACCAATCTCGCGCCTCGTGCAAGGCACCGTCATGCTCAGTTCCAAAAAGTTGGATGATTCGTTCCAACTATTGGACGACGTATTTGAAGCGGGCGGCAACACATTCGATTTGGCACATCATTACGGCAGCGGTGATTGTGAACGCGTGTTTGGACAATGGGTTCAAGCGCGCGGTGTGCGTGAGCAAGTTGTGATTTTGACAAAGGGCGCGCATCACTCGATTGACCGCCGCCGCGTTACGCCGTTCGACATTACTGCCGATTTATTTGATTCGCTCGCGCGCTTGAAAACGGATTACGTGGATTTGTATGTGCTCCATCGCGACGACCCCAATGTGCCGGTTGGTCCAATTGTTGAAATTTTGAACGAGCATTACCGCGCGGGACGCATTCGCGCGTTTGGCGGTTCCAATTGGACGATTGAACGCATTCAAACGGCGAACGAATATGCGCGCGAGAAAAATCTAATTCCATTTGCGGTAAGCAGTCCAAACTATAGTCTCGCCTCACAAGTGCAGGCGCCGTGGGACGGCTGCGTGACCATCAGTGGTCGTGAAAATGCGAATGCGCGCGCGTGGTATCAAGACACACAAATGCCTGTATTTGCTTGGTCATCCATTGCGAATGGATTTTTTGCAGGCAGGTTTGATTATCATGACCGCGACGCGTTCGCTCCCCAACTCGACCCCTCAACCGTCAAAGCATATTTTTCGGACGAAAATTTTGAACGCCTTGCCCGTGTGGAACAGCTCGCGCAAGAAAAAAATCTGACGATTCCACAAATCGCAATGGCATATGTGTTGAATCAACCTCTGAATTTATTCGCGCTGGTGGGCAGCCGGAACGGACAAGAATTTCAAGCGAATCAGTCCGCGCTGGAGACGCAATTAACGGAGCAACAGATGGCGTGGTTGGATTTGCAAAGGGAGGCGCGATAGATGCACGGGAAACAAAAAAGCCCGCTTGCGCGAGCTTGATTCTTGTCGTTCGTCATCCGTCGTTCGTCCAACCTATCCCAACGCTTCCCACCCTGCTTCTTCGACGGCAGAAAAAATATCTGTTTGCGAAATCATTCCGACCATCACACTATCATTGTCCAGCACAGGCAAATGACGAATGCCCAATGTGTGCATTCGCTCGGCGCATTGTTGAAGCGTCCAACTCGATTGCGCCGTATGCACAGGCGTTGTCATGATTTCTGCCACGGTCGTATGTGATGGGTCACGTCCCGCCGCAACAATTTTGTCTCGAATGTCCGTCGTGGTCACGATGCCGTACGACACCTTGCCGCCCTCGGAACAATCCACCACCAGACTATGAATACTGCGACGTTTCATCAAAGTCAGCGCTTGCGTCACAGGCGTTGAATCATCAATAACAATAATGGGACGTGCCATCCAATCACGAACAATGTAACTCATGGGAATTCTCTCCTTTGAGAGGATTTTCTATTTCATAACGCACTGCGTCATAACGCTATCATACCACAAAACATACGCGAAAAAAATATGTCCACCGAAAACCTTGACTTGCTCATCACCAACGGACTCGTCGTCGCCAACGGCGCAATCACCCGCGCCGACATCGGCATACGCGGCGAAAAAATTGCGGCTGTCGCTCCTCCCTCTACGCTTAACGCTCCCCGTGTCATTGACGCCTCCAACAAATATATCTTTCCCGGCATTATTGACGCGCACGTGCATCCCATTTATCTCGATGACAAATATGATACGTCTGTCAGCGCCGCGTTTGGCGGTGTGACGACAATGATACATTACGCGTACGTCAAACCTAACGAAAAAATTATTCCAACGCTCGAAAAATTCCGCGACGATGGATTGTCAAACTCGCTTCTCGATTTTGGAATGCACGCGGGTCTCTTTGATGTGGAACATCAGATTCAAGATGTGCCTGCCGCATTGCAAGTGGGCGTCACCACGTTCAAGGTGTTCATGACGTACGCAAAATTAAAGTGGATGACCGACGATTATTGGATGACTGCGTTGATGGATGTTGTTGGACAAGAACGCGGACTCGTGCATGTGCATTGCGAAAATGGTTTAGCGACGGATTACTTGGAAGACAAATACAATCGCGCGGGACTCGATTCCAAAAAAATGTTCACGGCGATGCGCCCCGCGCTCCTTGAAGCCGAAGCGACGAACCGTGCGATTTCCATCGCACAAGTGATGAATTGCGCGGTGTATATTGTTCACAACAGCGCGGCGGAAAATCTCGAACCGCTGCGCCGCGCCAAACAAAACGGTTGGCGCGTCATCGGCGAAACGTGTCCGCATTATCTCGCCCTCACCGACGAAACAACCCAAACACTCGGCGCGCTCGCAAAAATCGGTCCGCCGCTTCGCTCCGCGCGCGATAATGAAGCAATGTGGCAAGGATTGCGCGAAGGAACGATTACCACAATTGGCAGTGACCACGCGCCCAAGGAAAAACTCGCGGACTTTTTTGAATCGCAATACGGCGCGCCGCACATTGAAACGATGCTGCCTATCTGTTATGACCTCGCGGTGAATCACGGAAAATTGGGCATGGGCAAGCAGGAGGCATTGCCCCTACTCATCGCCGCGATGAGCGAAACGCCTGCAAAAACATTTGGACTCTATCCGCAAAAAGGCGCGCTCCAAGTCGGTTCCGATGCCGACCTCGTGATTTTTGACCCGAACAAAACGTGGAAAATCTCCAACGCGAATCAACATTCTCAAGCGGGCTTTACTTTGTATGAAAACCGTACTGTCACGGGCGCGGTAGAATTGACAATGCAGCGCGGGCGCGTGCTTGTCGAAAACGGAGAAGTGCGCGCAGAACGCGGACACGCGCGGTTTCTCAAGACGAATACCGCGCATTTGTATGACGATTGAAACGCGAATCTACGCGAATCTGCGCGGAAAAGAAAAAGATTCGCGCAGATTCGCGTTTTTCATCTCTTGCCAATCATCGCAACAGAACTCGTAGACAAAATCGATTCCAATCGCCTCGCGCAGCACCTCGAGCAGCTTGCCGAAATCGGACGCACGGCGCAAGGTGGTGTCACGCGGCTCGCGTTTACGCGCGAAGACATGGCAGGACGAAATTTATTGCGCGCGTGGATGAATGAGGCAGGGTTAGAAATTCAACGCGACGCGATTGGAAATTTGATTGGCACGTTGCGCGGGCACGATGCAAACGCGCCAATTCTCGTGTGCGGTTCGCATGTTGATTCGGTTGTCAACGCGGGAAAATATGATGGCATCGTCGGAATGCTCGCGGCAGTGGAATGTGCGCGCGTGTTGCACGACAACGGCGGTTTGAATTGCACACTCAACGTCATCAATTTCGTGATGGAAGAATCGTCGCGGTTCAGCGCGGGGTACGGATTTGGCAGTCGCGTAATGGCAGGATTTGAAATCACGAAACAAGAATTATTTGCGCGTGACCGTTCCAAAGTGTTGCAAGCGCGCGCGATTCAAGAATTAAAGGGTTGGGAAACGGGAACAAAAATCGCGACGGAACGCACCGCACTACGCGAAACGCAAAGAGACATTGACGCGTCGCGTTACGATTGGTCACGCGTGCGCGCATTTGTGGAATTGCATATCGAGCAAGGGCCCGTTCTCGAACGCGCGCAAAAACAAATCGGCATCGTCACCGCCGTCGCCGCGCCCACGCGTTTGCACTTGATTCTCACGGGCGAGCAGAATCATTCCGGCACAACCCCGATGAACATGCGTCACGATGCGCTCGCGTGCGCGGCGGAAATTATTCTCGCCGTCGAAAAAATCGCAAACGAATTTTCGTCGCGTCACGTCGTCGCAACCGTCGGCGTAATTCAAAACGAACCGAACGTGATGAATGTGATTCCCGGACGTGTCGAACTCCGCGTGGACATTCGCAGCGCAGACGCCGAAGCGAAACGCGCCTTCACACATACATTGCAAAATTCCATGCGCGCTATCACACAACAACGCGTCATCGCACTCGAAATTCACACGCTCACCGATGAAACGCCGGTGATTTTTTCACACGACGTTATCAACACGATTGAACGCGTTTGCGACACACAAAACATTGACGCGATGAAAATGCCGAGCGGCGCAGGACACGATGCCGCGCACATTGCTCGCCTCGCGCCGACGAGCATGATTTTTATTCCGAGTCGCGGCGGCATCAGCCACGACCCGCGCGAATTTTCCACTATTGAACAAATCGCGCGCGGTGCACAAGTGTTGTTGGGAACGCTGGTAGAATTGGATAATCAACACGATTGAATACAATCATCACGTTTCACGTTTAGTCCACACTTTATCCGCGACAAGGAGCACCATGCGAATTCTTTCCCGCGCCGATGTACAAAAAGCGATTACGATGCGCGAATCGATTGAGGTGATGAAAGATGCTTTCACGCGTCTTTCCAACAACGAAGCAAATGTTCCGCTGCGTTCGCAATTGCCCATTCCCGCCTACAACGGCGTCGCGTTGTTCATGCCCGCTTATGTTACGGGGACTGACGCGCTCGCCATCAAAATCGTGAACGTCTACAACGACAATCCCAAAAACGGATTGCCGCTGATTCACGCCGTCGTCGTAGTGTTGGAGGCAACAACGGGGCGCGCGCTTGCATTGTTGGAAGGTGGGTCTGTCACTGCGCTGCGTACAGGCGCGGGCTGTGGCGCGGCAACCGATTTTCTCGCGCGGCGCGATGCGCGCGTCGGTTTGGTTTTTGGCGCGGGCGTTCAGGCACGCACACAATTGCGCGCCATGTGCGCGGTGCGTTCGCTCGAACGCGTATATGTCTATGATGCAATGCCGGGCAAAGCGCAAGAGATGGTAAATGAGTTGCGCGTTAATCCCGAATTGCCGTCCGATTTACGCGCAGCGGACGATGTTGCGAGCGCGGTGCGTCAAGCCGACATTATTTCGTGCGCGACGACGACGAAAACGCCGTTGTTCGACGGGAACGATGTCCAACCCGGTACGCATGTCAATGCCATTGGCTCATTCACTCATGACGCGCGCGAGACGGATTCGAACTTTATCCGACGCTGCAACAAAATTGTCGTGGACGCGTACAGCGGCGCGTTGGCGGAAGCGGGAGATTTGTTGATTCCGATGGAGGAAGGCGTCATCTCGGAATCGAGCATTTACGCGGAACTTGGCGAAATCAGCGGTGGGAAAAAAGAAGGACGCACGCGCGCCGACGAAATCACTTTTTTCAAATCCGTCGGCAATGCCGTTCAAGACGCCGCGATTGCGCAAGCGATATTGAAACACGCGGAAGAATTGAATCTCGGAATGAACGTCGAGCTGTGATGCATGAGTGAATCGGCAGTCGGCAAAATCGGAAATCGTCAATCGAAAATCGAAAATTCATGGCGCGGTTACGCGTTCATTCTCGGCGCGGCGACGATGTGGGGAAGCATCGGAATTTTTTTTACGATTCTCCATTTCAATTTTGGCATGTCCGCCATCACCATTGGCTTTTTGCGCGCGGGCTTTGCGGCATTGGGCTTAATGATTGGCTTGGCGCTTTGGAAACGCGACGCGCTCGTACTTTCGCGCGAACTCGTCATCATTTACGCGTTGTTTGGACTGTTCGGCGTCGCGTTTTTTTACGTGTTAAACACCGAAGCGGTGATTCTCACGAATGTTCCCACCGCGTCGGTTTTGCTGTACACCGCGCCCGTTTTCGTCACGATTGTCGCGTGGCGCTTGTGGCAAGAACCGTTGACGCCGCGAAAAATTTTTGCGGTGCTTGCGGCATTCATCGGTTGCGCGTTGGTGGCACGCGCGTATGACCCGAGCGCGCTGCAATTGAATGGCATCGGCGTTTTTGTTGCGGCGTTGGCAGGGTTGATGTACGCGCTCTTTACCATTTTTTCAAAATATCTCACTACACGCGCGTCACCATGGACGACAGTCACCTATTCGCTCGTGTTTGGCACATTGTTTTTATTGCCACTGCAATTTTTTGAAATTCCGGGGATGGGCGCGGCGGGATATGATGTGCTGGCACGCGAACCATTGGCATGGCTCGCGCTTTTGGGATTGTGTTTGGGTCCAACGTTGGGTTCGTATGCGTTGTTTAATTTGGGATTGAAAACGGTGGCGGCGAGTGTGGCGAGTGTGATTGCGACGATAGAGCCGGTTGTGGCGGGGATTGCGGGGTTTCTAATTTTCAATCAAGCATTGGAGCCGCTGCAAATTTTCGGCGCAGTGATTATTATTTCTGCTGCGCTTGCCTTGACCTTGCAGCGTCCGCCAAGTGTGGAGCAAGAGGCGATTGTGCGGATTGATAATTAGCTGCGCCGCAACACGAGCAAGATGACAACGACCGCGACAATTCCAAATTCGAGAATCGTGTGCCAGCGCAATTTTCCAAAAAGATATTGCTGTGCAAAGCCGGTGAGCAGATAAAAAGTGAGCAAGAGAATAACTGCGCCGAAAAATGGATTGACGTTCCAATAGTTCAACGCCCAAATCGCTTCGCCCAAACCGAGTCCGACGGCTGCCGCGTAAATCCACGTGCGGCGTACATCCGATTCGCTCGCGCGCAACAATTCGAGCGCGAGCAGCGCGGTGACAATTCCAATGAGCGAGGAAGATAAAATGCTGCGCAGTTTAAACGAATAGATGGCTTGATACAAGCCGAGCGCGGCGAGATACACGGCGAGATTCAAACCAAGGCGCGCAAATTCATACGCCGGGTCTTGCAAATCCACTGTCAGATATTCGCCCAGTACGACCAGCGCAAGCAAGATGCCCGAACCGACAATCGTGAGAAAAGATAATTGTGCCGATTCGCGCAGCAATGGCAGGGTCAACGCAGTTGCAATCACGACGATACATGGCAGAATCCACAAAATCGCGGTGTATGGCGTTTCGGAAAGATGCACACGCGGATGGGCGCGCATGATGGATTCGACGCCCGCCGCCGTCATTACGCTCAACAAAATGGCAAAGAGCCAGGGTCCGTTCAACACTATCGAAGCATCGGACCCGAGAAATCCGATTTCAAATTTTCGTTCGGGCAAGACCAGCAAAAGCGAAAGCGTCAAGCCCAAAACATTCATGCCCACCAACAAACTCAATTGTTCCAGCGGCAAGCGACGGCTCGAGCGTTGTTCGGAAGAAAGCATGAACGTAATATACAATAAAGTGTAACTTAGAGTAAATCGTGAAACGTGAAAGCCGCGCATACTTACTTGACGTTTGACGTTTTACGCACAACATTTGTCACTTGGTCATTCTCATTTTCTCGCTCATCGGCATTCTCGTCGGCATCCTCATCAATCGCGCGGCGGACAATCTCCCTCCGCCCGCGCGGCGTTCGTTTTTAGAAACGCCGCGTTGTCCGTACTGCATCACGCCGCGCACACTCATTGAACAATTCGGCATTTTGAGTTTCGCGCTGCGCCGCGATAAATGTCATCAATGCAGTGCGCCCTTGAAATTGCGCGCGCCGCTGGTAGAATTTTTCACCGCCGCGGTGTTTGCTTTTCTCGCGTCGCGTTTTGAATTTGGGATTTATTTAAGCGCAGTTTGTTTTTTCAGCGCCGTTTTGCTGTTGATTGCGGTGATTGATTTGGAACACAAATTGATTTTGAATGTCGTCTCGATTCCCGCAACGTTGTTGGCGCTCGCTGCAAGTCCTATCGTCATCAGCACGCCGGATGTCACCTTTGCAACCATCAACTACAAGTTGGTGCTGTTGTCGGCAATTGGCGCGGCAGTCGGTTACGCGGTCACGTTCGGAATTTACTTGCTCGGCATTTTGTTTCTGCAAATTTTGAATCGCGGGCGCACAAAAAAAATCAACACGGTCGCGTTCGGTATGGGCGATGTAAAATTGGCGGGTTTGCTCGGCGCGCTCGTGGGCTTTCCGGCAATTTTTTTCGCTCTCATTTGGGCAATTTTACTCGGCGGCGTCGGCGCAGCATTTGTCCTCGTGATGCAACTTGTCCGACAACGCGGCTATGCGTTGGGCACGGCAATTCCCTACGGTCCCTATTTAATTCTGGCGGGCTGGGCGTTCATGGTGTTTCGTTTTCCGACGTAAGCATGAACAGAACAGACGCACAAACCTTCGCTCCCATAAATCACCAGTTGTGATAAAATGTCACCCGAATATATGTTCTAGTGAAAGTAACTTATGACTCTGGCAACGGAATCTCCACAAACAAAAACATTCTGCGTAAATCATCCGCAAACCGAAACGTATTTACGATGTAACAAATGTGGCAAGCCCGTGTGCATGAAATGTGTACAGCGCACGCCCGTCGGGTATCGCTGTAACGAATGTTTGGGCATGCAGCGCGCGGGCTATTACACCGCGACGACCTTGGACTATCTCATCGCGTCCGTCATCGCCATTGTGTTGGGAGCCATTGGCGGATTTTTTATGTCGCTGATTAGCTTTTGGCTCGTCGCGATTTTTGTCGGACCCATCGCGGGCGGAATAATTTCCGAAGCGATTCGCCGCGTGATTTCAAAGCGGCGCGGGCGTTATCTTGCGCTCGTTTCCACAATTGCACTCGTTGTCGGCGCTGTTATCGTTTTGCTTGCGCCCGCACTTCCGTTCGCACTCGCCGGGCGTCCTGAAATTCTCGTGCGCGCATCCGTCAACATCGGCTTTTGGATTTTTCTGGCGCTTGCAACGAGTACTGTGTACGCACGTTTGAGAGCATAACCGATGGACGATGAATGACGAATGTGGCACCCCTTGTTCGTCATCCGTCGTTCGTCATTCGTCTCGCTTTATGTTAGCCGAAATCACCATCAACAATCTCGCCATCATTGACGAATTGAATTTGAAATTCGCGCCGGGGTTCAATGTTCTCACCGGCGAAACGGGCGCGGGGAAATCTATTATTCTCGACGCGCTCGGACTTGTACTCGGCGGACGCGCGCAAAATGAATTGATTCGCGCGGGCGCGGAAGAAACGCGCGTCGAAGGAATTTTTCTGCTCGAACCGATGGCGCGCGAATTGCTCGCAAGTCCATTGGAAGAGAATGGGATTACGCTCGAAGAGGATACACTGATTCTGGCGCGCGAATTGCATCGCGGCGGACGCACGACGGCGCGCGTCAATGGACGCGCGGTCACAAGCGCGGTGCTGCAACAAATCGGCGACAAGCTGGTGGACATTCACGGACAGAGTGAACATCTTTCGTTGTTGCGTCCCAAAGAACACGTTGACCTATTGGACCGTTACGGCAATTTGTGGGAACAGCGCGCCGAAGTAACAAAGAATATCCGACAACTTCGCAAAGTGCGACAGGAATTGCGCGACCTGCAAAAAGACGCGCGTGAAACCGCGCGCAAAATTGACCGCCTCACGTTCGTCATTCAAGAAATCAACGACGCAAAATTAAAGTTGGGCGAAGAAGAAGAATTGAAAACCGAACGCGATTTGCTCGCGCACGCAGAGACACGCGCGACGTTGGCGGACGACGCCTATCACGCGTTGTACGGCGGCGGCGAGGACGAAAAAGGCGCGCTCGATTTATTGAATCAAGCGATGCAAGCGGTGCGCGGTCTGCAAAAGTACGACCCCGAAATTCAAGCCACGCTCGAACAGGCGGAAAGCACCGGCGCGTTGATGGACGACCTCGCGCGCACACTGCGCGGGTATCGCGACAGCATCGAATTTAATCCGAAACGGCTCGAACAAATCGAAGACCGTCTCGACCTCATCTTTCGCTTGAAACGAAAATACGGCGACACGATCGAACAGGTCATTGAGTTCGGCAAAACATCACAGCAAGAATTGGACGCGGTGACAAACGCCGAAGAACGCATTCAAGAATTGAAAACGCTCGAAGAAAAATTATTGCGCGATGCAGGCACGCTCGCAGAAAAACTCTCGCAAGCGCGGAATATCGCGGCGGAAAAATTGTCGCGCGAAATCGAAAACGAGTTGCAAGATTTGGGAATGCAAAAAGCAAAATTCGGCGTCGCGCTCAATCGCGTCGAGGATGCACACGGACTGGTCGTCGGCGACAAACGTTTTTCATTCGAGTCGAGCGGGATTGATAAAGTGGAATTTCTCGTTTCGCCGAATCCCGGTGAGCCATTGAAACCGTTGGCGAAAATCGCGTCAGGCGGCGAAACATCACGCATGATGCTCGCACTCAAAGCGGTGTTGGGCGCGGCAGACCGTACGCCGACTTTGATTTTTGACGAAATTGACCAAGGCATCGGCGGACGCATCGGCGGTGTGGTGGGCAAAAAGTTGTGGGGGCTCACCGCGCCGTTTGGTGGCGCAGTTCGCGAAAACGGAGCAAGCGGACACAACGCGCATCAAGTCCTTTGCATCACGCACTTGCCGCAAATTGCGTCCTACGGCGACGCACATTTTCACATTCGCAAAGCCATCGTGGATGACCGCACGATTACGCAAGCGGATGTGTTGAAAGAAAAACAACGCATCGAAGAACTTGCGGGGATGTTAGGCGCAGTAACAGATACAAACCGCGCGAGTGCGAAGGAAATGTTGCGGGAAGTGGAGAAAGAGAAAAGTGTGGAACGGTGAATGTGGAGTGTGAAGAGTGAAGCGTCAAAGGTGAAACAGTAAATCTGATGTAGGGTGAGGTGAACTATGAGAGAGCGAATTCAAGTCAATCCCAATATCCATTTTGGGAAACCATGCGTGGTGGGGACACGCATCACAGTACAAAACGTACTGGAATTGGTTAAAGAAGGAATTGCATTTGAAAAAATCATCTCAGACTATTATCCTCACTTGGAGATTGAGGATATTCGCGCATGTGTTGAGTATGCGATGCAAGTCATGGCCGCCGAAGATATACACATCGCGGCGGTTCCCGCATGAAATTTTTGCTTGACCATGATGTTTGGGTTGCGACCGCACGCTTTCTGCGCGAAATGGGGCACGATGTAATTGTTGTAAGTGCGATTGGTTTGGCGCAAGCAGAGGATTCCGATTTGCTCAAAACAGCACACGAGCAAAATCGTATTTTTGTTACGCGTGACAGAGACTTTGGTAATTTGGTCTTTGCAAAGGATTTTGAAGCGGGCATTATTTATCTGCGTATCTTGCCATCTACCCAAAATTCAGTCCACATTGAACTTGCTCGAATGTTGAAAGAGCATAGTGAAGATGAGTTGCAACGCGCGTTTGTAGTTGTCGAGCCGGGGCGGCATCGGTTTAGAAACCTGCAAAAAGAGGATTAAACAAAATTGACCACAAGGACTGGAGCAGAAAATTATGGCAGGTAGCCAAATTACTTTGAAAAAGGATGAAATCCGGGCTATTGGCTTTCTTCTATCAAACTATGAAGTTGAGTTGACCTACATATGCGATTTTCAAAGTTATAGAGATGACAAAATAATAGATCCGGGGTTTGACACGAAATTTGACAAATTTTTGAGCGACTTTCGAATAGCACGAAATATTCAGGCAGACCGTCAGGACCAAGTACTGCCGCTAACACTTGAGTGGATTGGAACCCATAATCCCAATGACGTTGATGGTTTTGCAGAATTTCTACGCGGCAAAAAGATAACCACCAAGAGCAGAAAACCTCGTTCGCTGGCATCAAAGGTATTGATGTTAAACGACCCAATTCATGTTATCCCTTTCGATAGCAGAGCCAAAGAGACCCTTGAGAATGAATATAGGATTCATCTTTCATCTTACGCAGATTTCCTCAAGTGGTGGGGCGAGTTTCAAAACAAACATAAAGCACGGCTTGAACAAGTGCTCAAAGAATTTGATAACTATCTCTTGCAAATAGAGGGGGGATTTCCTAAAGACATCGCAACTGAAAAAGTGAGATGGAATCGCTTTGTAGATAAATATCTATGGACAAGGAACGGAAACCCAGAGACAGAAGCGACGGAAGGTGACACCGCTTGAAACCATGCCAAAAGACAAGTTTCAAACAACCTTTGTAACAATCGTGCCAACCGCCCCCGCCCCCCCCACCGCGCGCTTTATCTCCTCCGCGCGTTCATCCTCCACATAAAAAATTACGTTTCCACCGCGTCCGCCGCCGGACAATTTTCCGCCACTTGCGCCCGCGCGCAATCCTGCTTGGAGCAAGTTTTCAATTTCGGGTGACGACACATTCAACAATTCCAACTCGCGTTGATTACGCGTCATCAATTCGCCGAGCAATTCATTTTCGCCACGCGCCAACGCCTCTTGCGCGCTTTCGACGATTTGTGCAATGTCATCAAAAACTTTTTCGTAACGCGCCTTGTCGTTTTCCCAACCGCGTCGCACATCGCCGACAGTAATTTTTGTCGGACTCGCGATGCCGGTGTTGGCAAGGACGAGCGTGAACGGACGCGCGATTTGAAAAGGCGTGATGGGTTGACCACGCACAAAACGAATCGCTTGTTCATAGGCAATGACCGTGTTGTCAATTCCGCTCGGCGTGCCGTGGTACATTTTTTCCGTTTCATACACCAGCGCGGAAATTTCGGCGGGCGCAAATTCTCTTTGAAAATGCGCGGCGAGGGCGCGCACCATCGCGGTGGAAATCGCCGCGCCGCTGCCAAAGCCGCTTGCAACCGGAATATCAGACTCTATGAAAATTTCCAAATTTGCTGTAATGCCGAGATGATTCAACGTCAAACGCGTAATCATTGCAAGCGCGTCGTCAACGGTGGAATCATTCACCAAAATCTCGCGCTGCAAATCACGCGCGTGTATCACAATTCCAGCTTGCGCTCGTGATTCCACAAACGCGCGTGCGCGTAATTGCGAAAGCGGCACAGCGAGCGCGGGGCGTCCGTACACCACCGCGTGTTCGCCAAACAAAATGATTTTGCCGCAGGCAGATTTCATCGTCATGGTATCCAAATGTAGTAGAATGTTTGTGATTTGCAAAGTTGGCGCAAGTCGAACGAATTGCAAGTCCATTTGCCAAACGCGCGTCACGTGTTAGATGGAGCGTGACCGCGCCCGCCCTTTTTGTATGTCTCAAACGCTTACAGATTTTCTATTGCTCGGCGTCGCAGCGCTGCTCATTTTTGCGAATGGTTTTTTTGTCGCCGCCGAATTTGCGCTCGTCAGTGTGCGACGGACGCGCATTGAAGAATTGGTCGCGCAAGGAAACGCGAGTGCGCGCACCGTCCGCCACGTCATCCATGACCCCGACCGTTTTATTGCCGCTACACAGCTGGGCATCACGATTGCCTCGCTCGCGTTGGGTTGGATTGGCGAACCCGCTATCGCGCATCTGATTGAGCCACTGTTTGGACTCGTGCCGGAATCATTTCTATCCCACGCGACCGCCGGTGTTATTGCCACCATAATCTCTTTTGCGTTTATCACCTTTTTGCATGTCGTCATCGGCGAACTTGCGCCCAAATCCATCGCGCTTGGTTTTCCCGAAAAAGCATCCCTCGTGGTTGCCGCGCCGATGGTGATTTTTGAAAATATCTTTCGTCCGGCGATTTGGGCATTGAATGGCACAGGGAATGGACTGGTAAAACTCGTCGGTTTGAATCGTCCCACCGGACATCAACTCGTGCATTCCGTCGAAGAATTAAAAATGCTCGTGAACTCGAGCGCGGCGAGTGGTGAATTGGAACCGGTGGAACGCGAATTTGCGGAACGCGCGTTCGAGTTCGCGGATACACAAGTGAGCGAAGTGATGATTCCGCGCACGGCATTGCGCGCAGTCGAAGATACCGCAACGGTCCAAGATTTTCTCGATTTGTTTTCCATTGTCAGTCACAGCCGTTTTCCCGTTTATACAGAAACGCTGGACAACATTGTCGGCTTTGTCTGGGTCAAAGATGTTTTGCGCGCGATGGCAAAAAGTCGTACTGCGCGCGACGAATCTATCAAGAGTTTGATGCGAACGCCATTGTTTGTGCCCGAAAGCAAACCGATAGGCGAATTGTTTGGCGAGATGCAAAAACAAAAAGCGCAGATGGCGGTGGTGCTGGATGAGTACGGCGGCACAGCGGGAATGGTAACGATTGAAGAATTGATTGAAGAAATCGTCGGCAGCGTGAGCGATGAACTCGCTGCAAACATTCCGCAATATCGCCGCGTCGAAGATGGACAAATCGAAGCGGACGCGATGTTGAGCGTGGACGAAGCAAACGCGCAGCTTGGGATTGAATTACCCGAATCGGATGATTATGAAACGCTCGCGGGCTTGGTGCTGACGCGTATGGGACGCGTCCCCAAAGAAGGCGACGCCGTGCGCGTGGGAAATATCAAACTCGTCGTCACGAAAATGCAAGGACCCAAACTGGAAAAAATTTTATTGATGCGTGTGAATGACAAAAAGACGTAACCAAAAAAATCGGAGCGTTTTATGACGCTCCGATTTTTTTATGCCGTTTGCGGTTTATTCAAAAGATGCAGATATGCTTCCGTCCACACGTTGGATTCGAATGCTTGAAAAATTCCTTCCAACGCGCCAAAGACAAGCCAGAGTGGAATGGCGGCAATGAGCAGAATCAAAATAAGCGCGTTCAAATCGAACCGCAGCGCGCCGCCAAACCCGAGCAGCAATAGGATGCCCGTCGGCACGGCAATGACCGCAACCACCAACGCCCACCCCAAACGCGCGCCCATCAACAATAAATACAGCATGACCACATTGCCTACATTTTCGCGCACGCGTTCCACACCGCGCCGCAAACCATCGCGCACGGACAAATCTTCCAGCACAATCGCGCGCACCGCAAATTCGTACAACGGATGAATTACGACAGTGACGATGACGAGACACAACACCGCGCAGCAAATTCCCAGAATGCCGCCGACTCCCAACAATCCAAAAAGCGCTTCGGGCGAATCGTTCAGGCGTCCTTGCGATGAAATGACCAAACTGATGATGGGAAGGAATGCCACGAAGATAATCAGAATGCCAAACAGAATCAACGGCAGATTGACGAGGAATCCCAGACCGAGCAAGCGCGAATAAAATGTGCGCCCTTGATTCCACGCTTCGCGCAATGTGGACGAGCCATGTGCTTCAATATCGCGCACGGCAGACACGAGCGCGCCGCGCGACACGAAACGGAAATAGAAAAACAGCACTGCCCACGCGACCAACAAAATAATTCCCACGATAATGGCTAACACAATCAACGCTGGCTCTACGCGGAAATTGGAAAACATATCGGTGCGAAAATTCGCATTGCCGCCGTTGCCGCTGCCACCGCCGCCGCCAGCGGTCAACCCCATGACGACTCCAAACAGCCACAGAAATTTATATTTCCACAGAATCTCGAGCGAACGCGAAAAAATGCGACCAATCTCCATACTACCTCCTCACCGCATCATGCGGTCTGCAAGCCATAGGTGTGCCGCCGCGCGAAAGCGTCCCCACTCGCGCCAAGGCAATGGCAAACTTGCCAAGTGATTGCCCGCCGCGCGCAACTCGAGCGCGTCCACATCACAAAATCCCGAAATCAATTCGTCCGGGTCTGTCGGGCGCGGCGTTTTGGAAAATTCGCGCGTTTCAAAAACAAATGACGGATAAACCAATTTTTGTTCGCGCACCCAAAACACATTTTCCAAAATGCCCAACAATTTCAATTCTTTGTTTTTTGATTTAAAGCCGATTTCTTCGTATGCTTCACGTTTTGCCGCGTCCGCCGCATCTTCGCCGCGATGAATACCACCCGTTGGCAAACGATATACGCTGTCGGGGTAATGTGGTTTCGTGTGCAGCAACACGCGTCCATCACCGCGCGGGACGACCATTACAATTTCGCCGCGCCGCCGCGTCACTTTGGCAACCCATTCACTGAATCCCACCGACAAATGTTTGTATTCAAACACTGCGCGTTCAAATTCGCCAAAGCGCCGCGTCAATTCTGCCAACTCGTTAGCGTGTAACATGAATGGTTTGGGTCAATGCTTTCGCGAACGTTTTGAAATTTACGCGCGCGGTCAGGTCATACGTCAATGGCGTCACGGAAACGACGCGGTCCACGCGCACCGCGTAGATGTCCGAATCGCGTTCCAACGTTTCGGGGTTCACCACCACATCATAGCCAACGAATTTTCCGTTGGCGACCAACGAACGAAAATACGCTTGATGCGACGCGCGCGTTACGCGCCAGGGTGTTCCATCTGTTGCATCGCTCGGCACATTGATGTTGACGAGCGGCGCGTTTTCGGGAATCGCGTGCGCCAAGATGCGTTCCGCCATCCAACGCGTCCAATGCGCCGCCGTCGAAAAATCAATCGCGCGACTGTGCGTCATGTGAAATTCTTTGGCAGTTTCCAACGAGACCGCGAGCGCAGGAATTCCTTCCGCCGCCGCTTCCAACGCCGCGCCAACCGTTCCGCTTATGGTCAAGCCGCTGCCTAAATTTTCGCCGTAATTAATTCCACTCACGACGAGCGCGGGTGTGCGCGGCACTGCCAAGAGCAACGCGTAACGCATCGTGACCGCGGGCGACGCGTCCACCGCCACTGCGCGAATACGTTGGCGTCCGATTTGTATAATTGATTTCAGTGCGGGGCGCTTGTTCCAATAAAACGCGCGTCCCGAAGAGGATTGTTGATGGCGCGGCGCAACCACCATCAATTCACCCAAACCGCGCAGCGCGCGCGCCGCCGCGAGCAGACCGGGAGATTTCACACCATCGTCGTTTGTTATCAAAATGAGAGGTCGTGGCATTTTACAGGTAGGGACAAAGCAATCGCAGACGCGTTCGCATTTCATTCGCGGCTGCGCCCGCGATTGCTACGCCCTTACGGCGCGAGCATGTTCGCGAGAATCACAAGCGCGAGTCCGCTGCCGATAAATAGCGCGGGACCCGCAAAGGAAAAAACACGGCTTTCGCGTTCAATCAAAAACGCGCTCGCGGCAGACAGTACGGCAACCAGCAACGCCAACACGCCGAGCATTTGAAAATTCAGATATGCCGCTGCGCCCCACACCCCCGCGCCGAACCAAAACATCAGCGCCGCATTCTCATTATTGGGATTCTGTGCGAGAAACATCAAACCAACCGCGAGTGCGAGCAGCAAAATAAAAATCGGGTTGAGGAGTTGTGTAAAGCCGACGCCTGAAGTGACGGTCAAGTAGAGGGCAAACGTGAAAATCGCAAGTGCAATAAACAGCGTAATTTGAGGGATTCGATTTTGAAGCGACATGGCAAAACAAGATGATAACGGCAAATGAAAAGCATGTCAACGAATTTTGTAATTATCTTGGCATTTACCCTTACCCTGAAAACATGTATAATTTTTGAGCTATGGGAAACTTGCGGGTATTGATTGCAGAAGGAGATGCGAACGTTCGGATGGACGCGCAGCGCGGTTTGACCCAGCAGGGTTATTTTGTCGTACCTGCGGCAGACGGCGCCGAAGCGCTCGCGCACATGCAAAACGGTTCGCTCGATGTTGTGGTCGCGCAAGTGAGTTTGCCCAAGCACGGCGGACTGGAAATTTTGCGCGCGGCGCAAGAGAAAAAACATCCGCTCCCCGTCATCTTGCTCGCGGACACGGATTCGATTGCCGAAGCGGCGAACGGCGTGCGCGAAGGCGCGTTCGATTATCTCGTCAAGCCGTTGGATGATTTGACCCGTCTCGCCATTATGATTGAGCGCGCAGCCGGTCAAGTTCCCACGCCACAACGCGCCACGCCGACACAGCAGCCCACGCAATCTCAAATTGAATCCAAAGCAGCCGGACTGCTCCCATCACTCACCGCAGGACACGACCTCAATTCCATTCTGGAACAGTTCACAACCGAATTTGCGCGTTTGGCGCGTGCCACACACACGTTCGTTTTGCTGCCGCACAACGACGGACAATTGCATCTCACCGCCTCGCATGGTTTCACCACACGTGTTGAAGCGGGACGCAGTTACACCAATCGCATTGGAGAAACATTCGCGCTGCGCGTTGCCACTGCAAAAAATTTCAAGTGGCTGAACACACGTGCAAACGAAACGACAGGGAACACGTTCGGCGTGCCGCTATTGTTTCAAGACCAAATCATGGGGATTGCCATTGCGCATCAAACGCCGCCCGCCGAAACATTTTCCAACGCGATGTTGGCAGGCATCCAAGACTTGGCACAACAAGCCGCCGTCGCAATTGAACTCGCGCGCCTCACCGCGCGCGTCAAGCGGCTCGAACCGCGCGATGCGGTAACCGGACTGTTTACGCGCGAATATTTTTTTGAGCTCGCTGACCGTGATTTTCGCCGCGCATGGCGTTTTGAACAAAAACTCTGCGCGATTGTGATGGACGTGGATGATTTTGGGACAATGCATCTCGAACTCGGTCCGCAAGAATCCGACCAAGTAATGCGGCGCGTCGCGCATGTTGTGCGCGAACATGTTCGCAAAGTAGATTTGGTGGGACGCCTTAGCCCGCACACGCTTGGTTTCGGTTTGTGGATGGCAGAAAAAGAACACGGCATCGCAGTGGCGGAACGCTTGCGCGTACTGGTTGCTGAAATTCAAGTGCCAACCCAAGAGGATACGTGGCAAGTGACCGCGAGTTTTGGGGTTGCCGCATATCGCGATAGTATCGCTTCCGTATTTGATTTATTTGGCATCGCCGACCAAGCATTGCGCGCAGCGAAACGCGCCGGACGCAATCGCGTCGAAGGAGTCTAACCTTGAGCAGCAATTGGGACAATCCCGCCGAAATGCTTTCCCGCGCCCAAATCGCGCGTTCGCAAGGCGATCAGGCGTTGGCGTACCAAATGTACGCGCGCGCGAGCGAAATCAATCCGCAAGAAGCGAATGCGTGGCAGGGACGCGCCGAAACAGCTACCTCGGCGGACGAAGCACTCATCAGTTATGCGTACGCGTCCGCGCTGGATTCGACGAATCAACCATTGGCGCGCACACTCGACGCAGCATTGGCACAGCGTGTGCAGGACGCAAACAAGAGTGATGCGCCATTGCTTGTCGCCATCGGACAAGAGCTGGCAGAAGTTGGTTTGACGGAACGCGCGCGTCTTGTGTTCGAACGCGCTGCCGAGCTCGATTCGTCTTCTACCGATGCGTTGGTGTGGTTGGCAGGCGTTGCGCCCGACGACCAAAAGCAACTTGATTATTTGAATCGCGCGTTGGCGACGAATCCGCGCGACCCGCGCGTGCGCGCGGGAATTTTGTCCGTAAAACTCCCCCCCCCCCCTGCATCACCGCCGCCACCCGCGCGCAGTGAACGCTTTGCTGCCCTTGCCAACGCAGCCACCTCTACCGCCGCAACCTCCGCGCCAAGCGAAAGCACAACCGAAAGCGCAACGATGGAACGGCTGCGAAAATTACGCGCCAACGTTCCGCCCGCGCACACCGAGCGCGTCCCTATTTCCTCTGTGCAAGAGTTGCGCGCCGCCGTCCCGCCGAGCAACAATCGGATACGGAATATCTTTATTCTGTTATTGGCACTGGTGTTGTTATTGGCAATCGCAGGATTTCTATTAATGCAGATGCAATGAGATGCAATCATCACACCGGCGACGTATCCAATGCGGTAGAAAAAAATCATACACGCGTTGGATGAGTTGGGTGTAGTTAAAGCGGGTTGTCCCGTAGAAACGACTGCTGTACGCAGTCGTTTCTTTTTTTTTCGCGCGAAAAAAAACAGGCGCGGTATACACCGCGCCTGCAATAATTTGTCGTGCCTCCGGATGAATGGATCAAGACAATTTGGTGACGTTTTCTGCCTGTGGTCCTTTGGCGCCCGCAACGACTGTGAATTCCACTTTGTCGCCTTCGTTCAAAGAACGATAGCCGTCCATCGTGATTGCGGAATAGTGGACGAAAACGTCCTTTTCTTCGCCGCTATCATGCGCGATGAAACCATAGCCCTTGGCGGCGTTGAACCACTTGACAGTGCCGGTAATGCGATTATCCATACAACGAATCACCTCCTTTCCTTGTAGATTGGGAGACCGGAGCGAGGTCTATCATGGGTGAATAAGCAAAGAAACGTTGGCGGCGCGTACGGGGAAAAAAAGAAAACGCCGCGCGCTAGCTCGCAACAAAAATTGCGAGGCAACGCACAGGCGTCGAGTCGAACGAAAATCGTCGAACAGAACTGCGGAGCGAAAAACGAAACTGCATTCGTACACGTACCACCAAACGGAGGCGAGGATACTCCAATTCCGCCCGGCTGTCAAATCGCGTTAAAATAAAATGAGAATCGCGTGAGAAAAAAATAATGGTACAATGGGCGTGTGGCAAACACACTCTATCAACATCCGCTTACGGTGACATTGTATGATTTGGACGTGCGGGACGAGGTATCCTGTTCGACGCTTTTTCGGTATTTTGAAGAGACGGCGATACGCGGTTCGAGCCATTTTGGTTTTACGCTGGAATGGTATCGCATGCACAAACAATTTTGGGTGATTCGCACGCTTCAAATGGAACGCGCGTGTGCGCCGCGTTATCTGGATGAATTGGAAATCCGCACGTGGGTCTCTTCAATGGCGCGTGTTCGTTCTGACCGCAATTATGAAATTCGACGCGCGTGGGATGGAAAATTGATGGCGCGCGGGATTGCAAATTGGGTGTACTTGGACGCCGCGCAAATGGTACCTACACGCATTCATCCCGAAATCGCTGCCATGTTTGAATCACATGACCCGCCTGTGCTGCCACCGATTGGAAAAGTTTTGTTGGCAAATGGAACACACGTCCTCTTTGAACATGTCTCCACGCGGCGCGCGCAGTTTTACGAAGCCGATTCCGCGCAGCACGTCAACAATGCGGTGTACGTAGATTGGGTGGAAGAGGCGGTGCGCGACGCCTTGCGCGCGCTGGGTTATCCACTCGCGTTGGACGGCTCAACGCCGCTGCCATGGTTTTATCGGCACAACCTCGAGTACGTCCGCGCGGCGATTCCCGGCGATGCGGTTGAAATTCGCGCGCGCCTTTTGCGTTGTGGCAACACGCGCGGTGAATGGCATGTTGAACTTGTCCACGCGGACACACGCGAACAATTGCTGCGCGCGCAAACAACAATGCTTTGGGTGAACGCCGCAAATCACCCGGTTGCTTGGAACGCGCCTGCACACCCCGCGATTTTCTAACGAACCATTCATGTCAACACATCGCGTTTCGCATACAATAGCTGCACCTTTAAGTGACTGCTCGGAGGTTCTATGCTGCGTCGGATTGCAATTGGTTTCTTGGTCGCGCTTGCTGCGTGTAGTACACCGGCTGCGCCTGCCCTTACACCTTCCCCTGCACCCACGACCATTGCGCTGCCCACGCTGCCGCCCGTCGGTCCGACGATTCTGCCCTCTGACTTGGGCAAAACGCGTCCCATTATCAGCCCCACCCAGCAAGCCACCGCGCCCACACGCGCTGCGACCAATCCTCCGCCTGTAACACCCGCCGCCGTCGGTTTTGATTTTGCACTGCGCCCACAGTTCGTCAAGGACATGAATCTGGTCACGAACAAATCCGTCTATACAATGAAATGGGACTTGAACGATGACCTCACGGCAATGCAAGGCACACAGCGCGTCATTTTTGCGAATCGCACCGGTAAACCCTTGAACGAAATTTATTTTCGTCTCTTTGCCAATTACCCAAACAGCGACGGCAATATCGAAATTGCTAGTGCGCGTGTCGGAGGAAATATAGTCAAGACCACTCTCGAGCAAGACAACACCGCACTCAAACTTGCATTGACGCGTCCACTCACACCCAATCGCACGTTGCTCATCACGCTCGATTACACAGTGAAAATTCCCAGCGACAATACTGTGCGCTATGCAGATTTCACGCGCAGTGATTGGATTACCACACTGCCAACCGTGTATCCGATTGTGCCGGCATTTGATGACAAGGGTTGGCACGTTGAAGTACCGCCCGCGTTCGGCGACCTCGTGTATGCAGACAGCAGTGTGTATGATGTAACAATTTCCGCGCCCGCACAATACACCGTCATTGCCTCAGGACAATTGGTGCAAGAAACGAAACAAGGTGCGCGCACCGCATGGCGCTTTATCGGTGCGCCGATGCGCGATTTCGATGTCAACATCACGAACACGTTGACCAAAACATCCACGCAGTTGGATGACATTACTGTCAATTCATGGTATTTGCCCGCACACGCCGATTCGGGAAACCGCGCGCTGGGTTGGACAGTAGAGGCGCTAAAAATTTTTGAAGATCGTTTTGGCGCGTATCCCTTCAAAGAATTGGATTTGGTCGAAACACCAACCAGTGCGGGGGGAATCGAATATCCCGGCGTCATCACCGTCGCGAGCAATTTGTATGCAGACCCGGGGCAATTGAATTTTTTTGAATTTGCCACCGTTCACGAAACCGCGCATCAATGGTTCTACTCGACCATTGGCAACGACCAAGTGAATCATCCGTGGATGGACGAAGCGCTCGCGCAATACGCGACGCTGGTGTACTTTGAACAACGCTACGGCAAAGAAACCGCGCGCAACATTCAGGAAAATTTTTTTGACCGCCAGTACGCTGAAGCAAAACAAAAATACGGCGACCAACCCGCCGGGCGCCCCGTCACCGCGTATGATGAAGATGCGTATGGCGCGTTTGTATATGCCAAAGGTCCAAAGTTTTTCCAAGCCGTGCGCGATGAAATCGGTGACAAGGCATTTTTCCAAGCGTTACAAACGTACTATAACGATTTCAAATTTCGCATCGCGCAGCCGCCCGACCTCATCAACGCGTTCAACACCGCAAGCGGACAGGACATTACGCCGTTATACAAACAATGGATTGAGGGATAGAATCAAAAAAAACCTGCGAGGTTCAACCTCGCAGGTTTTTATACATAACCGGAAAAACGTTCGACACGAATTTTGTCGTCGGCAACATTCATGCTTTTCAAAAGTTCTTCCATCGCCTGAACCATCGGCGGTGGACCGCACGTGTAAAAAATTGAATTTGGAATATCCGTCACATATTTTTGAATTTTCGCAGCGTCAATCCGTCCGGTTTCGCCGCGCCAATCGCCGTCACTCGCGCCATCTGAAATAGTGAGAATAATGTTCACATTCGGATTTTCTTGCGGCATCAATTCAAACTCGCGACGAAACACCAAATGTTCCGGCGATTGTGCGGAATACAACAGCGTAATCGGATGCGCCAAATTTTCATCGGTCGCGTAACGCAGCATCGAGCGGAATGGCGTGATGCCCACCCCGCCGCCGAGAAACACAATCGGCTGTGCGACATCATCGGGCAAACAAAAACGCCCGCGTGCCTCTTCCAAATTTACTTCAAAACCGAGCGGCGCATGGCGGAGGGTTTCTTTCAAGCCAAAGCCGCGCAGTTTCGTCGTAAATTGGATAATGTCGTGTTCCGTCGGCGAACAAGAAAGTGTAAAATGACGACGTTTGCCGCGCGGGTCTTCAAAGCGCAAGGCATCCAATTCAAAAAAAGCGAATTGCCCCGCGACGTACGGATAGCGCTGTCCATCCAACGAAAAAATAAACGTGCTAACGTCCGGCGTCTCTTGGCGGACTTGTTTGAGTTTCACGCGCATAGTTCTTTCTCCAGTGGCGCGGAATTATAACACATGACCTCTCAACCAGCGCAGGGTAATTCATTCGACCTTTGCATCATCGGCGGCGGGATTGTCGGCTTGGCAACCGCGCGCGCGTATCTGCAACACACGCCTGCTGCCCGCGTGCTCGTACTGGAAAAAGAGTCCGCCATCGCCTCCCACCAAACGGGACACAACAGCGGTGTTATTCACCAAGGCATCTATTACAAACCCAACTCGCTCAAGGCGAAATTGTGCGTGGACGGCGCGCGGCAAATGGTGGAGTTTTGCGCGCAGCACGAAATTCCATTTCAACGCGTGGGCAAAGTCATCGTCGCCACCGACGAAAATGAATTGCCGCGTTTAGAGATGTTGTATGAACGCGCGTTGGCGAATAACGTCCCGAATGTTAAGGAAATAGCGCGCGCCGAGTTGAACGTCATCGAACCACATGCGGCGGGCATTGCGGCAATTCACTCGCCCAACACCGCGATTGTAGATTACACGCGCGTCGCAGAAAAAATTCGCGCCGAATTTGAAACACAGGGCGGCATCGCCCAAACCAACGCGCGCGTCACAAACATTACGCAGCGCGCCGACGAAAACATTATCGCCACACCGAACCATGAATACCACGCGCGTTTCATTGTGAATTGCGCGGGCTTGCATTCCGATGCGATTGCGCGACTGTGCGGCATTGCACCGCACGTTCGCATCATTCCCTTTCGCGGCGAATATTATTTTTTGAAACCCACGTCTCATACGCTCGTGCGCGGTTTGATTTATCCCGTCACCGACCCGCAGCTTCCATTTCTCGGTGTACATTTCACGCGCACAATTCACGGTGCAGTGGAAGCAGGACCGAACGCAGTGTTTGCGCTCGCGCGCGAAGGATACGGCTGGGCGCGTTTCAATGCACGCGAAACGTTTCAAACGCTGACGTTCAAAGGATTTTGGGAGATGGCGCGGCGCTGGTGGAAAACGGGCGCGTATGAAATGTATCGTTCGTTTTCCAAACCCGCGTTTGTGCATTCGTTACAAAAACTTGTTCCCGAAATTCGCGCGGCGGATTTGGTGCGCGGCGGCGCGGGCGTACGCGCGCAAGCGGTGAACGAACAAGGCGAATTGCTGGATGATTTTTGTTTTGTGGAATCGCCACACGCGTTGCACGTTCTCAATGCCCCATCCCCCGCCGCAACAGCATCGCTCGCAATCGGAAAATATATCGCGCAGCGCGCGCAAACTTTGGTGCAATAAAAAAATCGCGGCTCGCACCGCGATTTTTTTGTTATTGCGTTAGTGCTTGTTCAATTATCGCTCGGAATTCATCGGGTGATTTCAAACCGACGAGTGGTGTGCCATTCACGAAAAAACTCGGCGTACTGCTCACTCCAAACTTTTGTGCTTCTTCGGTATCGGCTTGCACACGCGCGATGGTTTCATCATTCGTCACACATTTTTCAAAACGCGCCATGTCGAGATTCATTCCTTTGCCAAAGGCGATCAGTTTGTCTTTGTTGAACGCCCCTTCATTTTCACCCTGCTGATGTTCAAACAAGTAATCGTGATATTGCCAAAACTTCCCTTGGTCTGCCGCGCATTCGGATGCCACTGCTGCATACGCCGATTCGGGACCGAGAAACGCGAGATGTTTGTACACATAATTCGCCTTGCCCGTCTCGACATATTCTTGCAGAATTGTCGGTGCGACCAGTTGATGATGTCGTCCGCAAAACGGACACTGGAAATCGGCATACTCGACAATCGTCACTTTGGCATTCTTGTCGCCCAAAACATTGGCATCACGAATCGCGAATGCGTTCTTGTCCACCGTTTGCGGACCTTGTGAAGCATTACCCGAACCTTGCGCCTGCAATTCTTGAATGGCTTGAATTAATCCTTCTTTTGCCGCCTGTCGCACTTGTGCGGCATCCAACGTTTGTGCGGGGGGGGGTGTTGGCTTGGCGGTGAATTGCGTGTACGCCGCGAAAATTCCAAGACCCACTAAAATTCCAAACAGAAACCACGCGGGCGCGACAAACATGCGCCAAGCGGATTTTGGTTCGACACTGTTTTGTGCTGGCGCGGAAGGTTGAGGGGAGGGTGTTTCAATTACAGATTGCGCTTGACTTGGATTTGTTTCCTCAAGCAACGCGGTGGGAGTTGATTCTTCGGACATGATGACTCGATTCTGGCGGAGCGCGCATGAAAAACCTTCGAGGTTACTGCGATGAACTCTATCGCCGAATCCTCGAAGGTTTTCTAACGTGTGGGGCTGGGGGGACTCGAACCCTCACGGAGGGCTGCTCCAACGGATTTTAAGTCCGTCGCGGCTGCCAATTTCGCCACAGCCCCATCACGTTTGACATTTTACGGCGGATGCTGTTTTTGTCAATGCGCTTGACCTCGTTCACAGTTCGGTTATAATGATTTCACAATCGAATCCAAAAACTCTGACGCGGAAGAGTACGCATTTTCGTTGTGCCAGCAAAGAACGGTCATTGGCTGCGAACCATTCTCACAAACGAAATGCCGAACGTCACCGCCGAGTTCAGTTCGCGAAAAACAATTGGTGTTGAGTAGTTGACTGCGGGTTAGCCCGATACAGCGTTGAGAGAGGTAGCATGTAGTATGTAGCAAGTAGTAGCGTTTTTCCCGCTACCCGTTACTTTCTACTTGATACCTAAACAAGGTGGTACCGCGAATCCCTTTCGCCCTTGAGGTGGAGGGGATTTTTGTTTTTGGTTTACCCTACGCGATTTACAATACGCGAATGCCCGCACCGAAACTTTTTCTCAACATCACAGCTCGCGCGACAATTAGCGGCATTGTCATCGCGTTGATGGTGCAAGCGATTTTTGGCGGAGTGCTTGCAATTTTTGGTGTAATTGCAGCAATGGCAAATCGCGGACAAGAATTGCTTGCACCCGGAAACGTGGCGGCAGCAGTGGCAGGAATTTTTATTTTGTGGCTCATCGGCGCGGTCGCGGGCGGCTTGTTTAGTATTCCCGCCGGAATTTTCGTCGGCGCGACGGGCGGCATTTTGATGTGGCTCATCACGCGCATCTTTTTCTATCCGCTCAAAAACGCGCGCCGTTACCGCGTGATGATTGGAATTGTGATGGGCGCGTATGCGTTCGTCGTGAGTTGGATTTGTTTCATGGCAGTCTATTTGTTGTTTTCCAAAGAGCATACAATTCAAGCGCCGCTCGTGCCGTGGCTCGCATTGATACCCGCGTTGATTGCGGGAGCGCTGGGTTATTTTGTGAGTGGGTGGATTGGAAAATGGTATTTAAAAACGAGCGCGTAAAGATTCGAAAACTTCGTACTAGGAGATACAACATGATGGACAGACAAAATTGGAATAGAAACGTTGTCCGAAAGGGCGGATGGTGGGGAATTGCAGCGGGCGCAATAACAGGGGCATTGTACGGACTCTTGTTCTTTGCACTCTACCTTGTCGTAATTCCTTTGCTACGCAAAATCGTGAACGAACAAACCTCTGGGATGGATTTTCAAAATGAATTGATGGGTATTGTTTGGCTTTCTGCTTTGACATCAGTTGTAGCTGTCCCTGTGGGATTACTCTTGGGCGCAGTAGTTGGCGGGATTTTGGGAACTATAGGCGGTGCTATTTTTGTACAAGCCACAAAATTTTGGAAGCAACTTGCTGATGTTCGATTGTCATTTCACAAAGTCATGTATGCGACTTGCCTGCTTTGCACAACTGCGATTGCTATCGTTTCCTTTTTTCTTTGGCTTGATATTCGCGAGGAGATAGTTCTGCTGATTTGTGTATTGCCTTCAACATTAGGAATTGTGATTGCATTTTTTGGAATGCGCTTTCTCTTGCGATTTTATGAGTCTGAAACGCTAGGAGTGAAACAAAATGTCTAACAACGAAATGCCCAAAGCATACGACCCGCGTGAAACCGAACAGCGACTTTATGATTGGTGGGAGTCGAAAGGTTACTTCACGCCGAAAATTGACCCGAATAAAAAACCATTCGTGATTGTGATTCCGCCGCCGAATGTGACAGGCGAATTGCATCACGGGCACGCGATGTTTGTGACGTTTGAAGATTTGCTCATTCGTTGGCATCGCATGATGGGCGAGCCGACGTTGTGGCTGCCCGGCACCGACCACGCGGGGATTGCGACACAGAACGTTGTCGAAAAAGCATTGTTGAAACAAGGTGTGTCGCGCAAAGAACTCGGACGCGAAGAATTTGTAAAACGCGTGTGGGAATGGAAAGCCGAATACGGTGACATCATCACGCGCCAAATTCGACGCATGGGCGCGTCGGTGGATTGGACGCGCGAACGATTCACGATGGATGAACAACTTTCGCGCGCGGTGCGTGAAGCATTCGTTCGCATGTACGAAAAAGGTCTCATCTATCGCGGTCCGCGTCTCGTGAATTGGTGTCCCAAAGATGAATCTGCCATCAGCGACCTCGAAGTGGACCACGACGATGTGCAGGGAAAATTGTATTATGTGAATTATCCGATAGAGGGCGAACCCGACGCGTATGTGACGGTAGCAACAACGCGTCCCGAAACGATGCTTGGCGATACAGCAGTCGTAGTAAATCCCGACGATGAACGTTACCACGCACTCATTGGAAAATTTGCGATACTGCCGCCGCTCGGACGACGCTTGCCGATTATTGCCGATAAATCAGTGGACAAAAATTTCGGCACGGGCGCGGTCAAGGTGACGCCCGCGCATGACCCCACTGATTACGAACTTGGCATGAAACACAATTTGCCGTTCATCAACATTATGAATCTCGATGCGACCATCAACGAGAACGGCGGCAAATACGCGGGCATGGACCGTTATGCCGCGCGCAAACAACTCGTTGAAGATTTGGAGCGCGATGGGCTGATTCACAAAATCGAGGATTACACCATTTCGCTCGGCACATGCCAACGCTGTCACACCGTCATCGAGCCATTGATTTCGACACAATGGTTCGTGAAAACGAAAATTCTCGCGGAACCATCCATCGAAGCAGTCCGCACAGGCAAAATCAAAATCGTACCGCAGCGTTTTGAAAAAATTTATTATCAATGGATGGAAAACATTCGCGATTGGTGCATCTCGCGTCAATTGTGGTGGGGACATCGGATTCCCGTGTGGTACGCGCCCGATGGTTCGATGTTTTGCGCGCGCAATGAACAAGACGCGTATGCACAAGCCCGCGCAAAATTGGGCGATGATGTAATGTTGGAACAAGACCCCGATGTGTTGGATACGTGGTTCTCATCGGGACTGTGGCCCTTTTCCACACTCGGCTGGCCCGATGATACTCAAGACCTGCGATACTTTTATCCGACCTCCGTTCTCGAAACGGGTTACGACATTTTGTTTTTCTGGGTGGCGCGGATGATTATGATGGGTCTCGAACTGATGGAAGAAATCCCATTCGACACGGTGTACCTACACGGCATCATGCGTCACACCGACGGAACAAAAATGTCGAAAAGCGATTTTCGCCCCGGCGACAATCCGCTCGATGTCATCGCGGACTATTCCGCCGACGCGCTTCGCTTTTTCATCTTAACAAGTTCATCGCCCGGCAATGACGTGCGAATGAATTTGGACAAGGTGGCGGACGCGCGCAACTTTGGCAATAAAATCTGGAACGCCGCGCGCTTTGTGATGAGCAATTTACTGGATGACAAAATCCGAGAAATTGACCATGGCAACCTGCGATTACCAGATTGGTGGATACTCTCGCGCATTGGCAAACTCGTAAACAAAGTAAATGAACTATTTGTCGAATATCGTTTCAACGAAGCCGCGCAAGAAATTTATCATTTCTTGTGGGACGAATACTGCGATTGGTACATCGAAGCGTCGAAAGTGGTGCTGAATGGCGACGACAAACACGCGAAAGAAAATACACGGGCTGTGCTTGTTGAAGTTCTCGAGCAAGCATTACGATTATTGCACCCAATAATGCCGTTTGTTACGGAAGAAATCTGGCAGCACATTCCACACGAAGGTGATGCGTTAATTGTTGCAGAGTGGCCCAAAACAGGCGCATGGACTGACGATCCTGTTGAACAGGAATTCGAACGCATCATGGACGCGGTGCGCGCGATTCGCAACGCGCGTTCCGAATTCAACGTCGAGCCTGCAAAACGCATCGCGGCCATTATCGTCGCGGGCGAACACACCGCGTCGTTCGAGTCCCAACGCGCCGTGTTGTTGTCGCTTGCACGTCTGGATGCCGCGCAATTGCAAATCGTGGCGAGCATCGCGCAGAAACCGGAACAAGCATTTTCCGCGATTCTCGATTCGGGTGTACAACTCTATCTGCCGCTCGCGGGTATGCTTGATTTGGATAAAGAAAAGAAACGTCTATCCGCCGAACTCGAAAAAGCGCGGGCTGATGCAACACGTACGGAAGCGAAACTCAACACGGATTTCGCGCAAAAAGCGCCCGCCGATGTGGTGCAGCGCGAACGCCAACGATTGAACGCAACGCGCGAACGAATTGTGAAATTGCAAGAACAATTGAGAGGATTATGAGGAACAGGTAGCAAGTAGTAAGGGACATTTTTCCTGCTACCTGCTACCTGAAACCTGCCACCTATTTATGCGCGTCATTGCCGGAACCGCCAGAGGTCGTCAACTCAAATCGCCGCCCGAAGAAACACGTCCCATCACCGACCGTGTCAAAGAAAATTTATTCAATATTCTCGGCACGGATGTGATTGATGCGACGGTATTAGATTTGTTCGCGGGCGCGGGCAGTGTGGGCATCGAGGCATTGTCGCGCGGCGCAAAACACGCGACGTTCATCGAATTTAACGACGGCGCATTGAAAACAATCCGCGAAAATTTAAAGTTGACAAAACTCGCGCCGCGCGCGACGGTTCTTTACGCGAACGTGTATCGTTATCTCAAGAAACCGCCCGCGACGCCGTTCGATTTGATTTACGTCGCGCCGCCGCAGTATAAAGAGATGTGGAAAGAAACGATGAAACTTCTCGATGCGCGTCCGCAATGGTTGAGCGATGAAGGAATCCTCGTCGTGCAGATTCATCCTGTCGAGTACGAGGAATTGGAATTGAAATCGTTTGTGTTGAATGATGAACGGAAATATGGGAGTACGCTACTTTGTTTTTATAATAGGTTGTTTCAAGAGACACAGAAGACTGAATGAGAATTGCAGACTTATGGCGACGAATGATTCAGCCAGTTGCCACAATGTCATTCATTGAGGCACTTGCGTATATTGGCATTTACCTGTTAGGTGGTTTTCTTACCATGGCTGCCTACGGAATGAGTACAGACGATTGCCATGGTGCAGGCGCAGCACATCCAGGAGGATGCCGCGAATTCTCTGATGCAATTCAGCCACGTTTTGAGAGGCTTTGTGCGATTCAACCTTTGCTCTTGATAGTGATGTTGGTTTTCTTTAGCAAAGTAAGAGTAAGAGGCGTATATCGTTTGCTCTTTTTTATTGCCTATGCGATGTTCCTATGGATAAGTCCCGAAATACCGTACATGTCTCCACTGCTGCCAAAGTGAGTATTGGTTCGATTTCAAACAGGAATAATTTTAATGAGTATAGTATTCGACCGCGCCGTAGAGTATTACGACCAAACGCGCGCGATGCCCGAAAAACGGCATCGCGCATTTGTTGACGCGTTGGTACGCGAAACGGGCATCAACGAAAATTCGCGCGTGTTGGAAATTGGCATCGGTACGGGACGCATCGGCATGTCCGTTGCCGAACATGTGCGGCGATTGTCTGGGATTGATTTGTCGCTGGAGATGATGGGTGTGCTGCGCCGCAAACTCGCGGATACCAATTTAAACATCAGCCTCGCACAAGCCGACGCGGGCAAGTTGCCGTTCGCGGATGAAACGTTCAATGTCGCATATGCGGTGCATGTATATCATCTCGTCGCGGGCTGGCAGAACGCGATGCGCGACGCGCGGCGCATTGTAAAACGCGGTGGTTATTTCGTCGTCAGTTTTCACAAACGCGAGGATGATTCGCCGACCGCGCGCATACGCAAACAATTGCACGCGTTGGCGAACGCACAGGGCATCGAGACGAAACGCCCCGGCACTCATTCCGAAGAGGAAATTTTGGGCGAAATACGAACGTGGGGTATCGAACCGCGCATTGTCGTTTGCAGTGCGTGGACGGAACCCGAAGTGCCCGAAAAAATTTTGGAGGAATTGGACCGACAAATTTTTTCCGAGACGTGGGTGATTCCGCGCGCGGTCATGGATGACGCGATGCCGCGTGTGCGTGAATGGGCGCAAGAGACGTACAGAGATTTGAGCAAGCCAATAGATTCTGTGCACGAAACGCGGTGGCTGGTGACGAAAAAAATATAGAGACGTTCAATTGAACGTCTCTACGTTTTTTCAAAACAATTGTGCGCTGGCTTGTTTGGCTTCAATCGCTTCTTGCACACGCGCGGCGGAAGGTTTGCCCAGATAAATGTCCGCGTCCGATAGTTGCTCGTGAATTTTCAAGAGGGGTGACTCGTCGTGGTTCCAATGTTTGTACGCGTACACAAAAGCCGCGCGCGAGACAATGTATTCATAGCGCCCCGTCAATTCGTCACTCGGCTCGGACAGTGCGCCCACATCAAACGAGCGTACGAGCGTCGTCAAGTCTTGGTTCGAATACAGTGTAATAGTCTCGTCCATTTTCAATCTCCTGAAAGCACAACTCCTCCTTCGCACGATGGAAAGAGGAGTTGTCTTGTTCTTGCGAGCGTCCTCGAACGGGCTTGAACCGCCAACCTCAGCCTTCGCAGGGCTGCGCTCTATCCAATTGAGCTACGAGGACAAGAAAATTTGAAATTTCAAATTTGCAATTTCAAATTTAGAGGCGGAGGGGGCGGGATTTGAACCCGCGCTAGAGGAATAACCCCCTAGAGCCGC
>CAYXXF010000032.1:0-41669 GCA_964469005.1 uncultured Anaerolineales bacterium | reverse complement strand
TACCTATTGGATACTCGGCTCTTCAATTTTTTACACACAATTCGTTATACCACCAGGTCACATGCTCGTCCCCATTTTTCTCGGCAACGGCGTTCTCGAACTCCAAGAACGCGCGATGCCGCAAATCAAAAATCTCGATGACGTTCTGCTCCGCGTCGAAGCGTGCGGCTTGTGCGGAACGGATTTGAACATTCTCGCCGTGCCGCCGCGTCACAAGGCGGATATTGGAGTCGTTTTAGGTCACGAGTTCGTTGCCACAATTGTGGAAGTTGGCAAAGGCGTAAAGGAACAGACTGGCGACTGGCGACTGGCGACTGGCGACTTGGTCGTCGTCGCGCCGCGTTTGATTTGCAATGCGTGTCGTTATTGCCGACGCGGGCTGCCGAATCAGTGCGAAAATTACAAGACGCTCGGCATCACGCTTGACGGTGGACTCGCGCCGTACGTCGTCGCGCCCGCACGTGCGTTGTATAAAATTTCGCGCGACGTTCCGCTCGACGACGCGGTGTTTGCCGAAGTGCTTTCGTGTGTGGCGAGCGGCACAACGCGTGTGCCAGTGAAGGCAGGCGAGAATGTGGTCATTCTCGGCGCGGGTCCTGTCGGTTTGTTGTTTGGCATGATGTATCGCGCAAGCGGCGCGGGAAAAATTATCGTCACCGATGTCGCACCGTTTCGTCTCGATATGGCAAAAAAGAATGGCGCAGATGTTGTTATCAATTCGCGCGAGCAAGATGTCGAAGCGATGGTGCAGCAAGAAACGGAACTCGGCGCGGACATTGTGGTGGATGCGGTGGGCGCGTTGTTGCCGCAAGCATTGAAACTCGCGCGGCGCGGCGGACGCATCGTGTTGTTTGGGATGCAGCCGAACGCGTTACCGCCAACATCGCAATATCTCATCACGCGCTACGAATTATCCGTATTCGGCGCGTTCGGCGCGGCAAATCAATTTCCCGGTGTCGTTCAAATGCTCGAACGCGGCATCGTGAAACCATCGTCACTGATTACACATCGAATTCCCGCGAGTGAAGCGCCGAAAGCATTCGACGCGATGCGCGCGGGCGAGACGATGAAAGTGATTGTGACCCATTGAGAATTTATGATTTATGATTTCGGATTTTTGATTTGGCGCACTTTACGCGGCGAGCAAAAATCATAAATCATAAATCAACAATCATAAATCCGTGACGCATTACGACATTATTGTTATCGGTTCGGGCGCGGGCGGCGGTACACTCGCGTACGCGCTTGCGGATTGGGGCAAGAAAATTTTGCTCATCGAACGCGGAAATTTTTTGCCGCGCGAAAAACAAAATTGGAGTCCCGAAGAGGTGTTTGATAAGGGGCGTTACAAGACTAAAGAAATTTGGTACGACCGCGATGACAAACCATTTTCGCCGGGGATGAATTATTACGTCGGCGGGAATACCAAAGTGTACGGCGCGGCGTTACCGCGTTTTCGGCAAGAAGATTTTGGCGAATTGATTTTTCGCGATGGGATTTCGCCCGCGTGGTGTGTTTCGTATGACGAACTCGAACCGTATTACGCGCGCGCGGAAAAAATGTATCGCGTGCATGGCAAAATGGGCGAAGATATTTCCGACCCGCCGCGCAGTAGTGAATTTCCCTACGCGCCGATTTCGCACGAACCGTACATTGAGGAACTCTCGGATAAATTAAAAAAACAGGGACTGCATCCGTATCACTATCACATGGGTTTGGATTTGAACGAGCAAGACCGTTCACTCGGCGCGTGTGTGCGCTGTGATACGTGCGACGGCTTTCCGTGTTTGATGCACGCGAAATCGGATTCGCATATCTGCGCGGTACTGCCCGCGTTGAAATCGGGAAACGTCACATTGCTCACCGACGCGCACGTAAAAAAGTTAAACACGAACGCGTCGGGAAATGAAATCACGTCGGTTGTGGTTGAGAGATTTGGCGCGACGGAATCATACAGCGCGGACATTGTAATCGTCGCGTGCGGTGCGGTGAATACTGCCGCGTTATTGTTGCGTTCCGCGAATGATGCACATCCGAACGGTCTGGCGAATCGCAGCGACCAAGTCGGACGCAATTACATGTCGCATCACGGAACTGTGGCAATGGCGATTGACCCGCGTCGCCGCAACGATGTGATTTTTCAAAAAACGATTGCGCTCAACGATTGGTATTTGCGCGGACCGAATTACGAATATCCCATGGGCAACATTCAAGCTGTCGGCAAATTGCAGCCGGGGATGTTGACTGCGAATGTGCCGTTCGTGCCGAAACCGATGCTGAAATTTTTCACGCAGCACAGTTGCGATTGGTGGATTATGTCGGAAGATTTGCCCGACCCGAACAATCGTGTAACGTTAACGCGCGACGGCAGCATCAAAATTTCGCGCACCTGGAACAACATGGAACCGCATCGCCGCCTCGTGCAAACGTTTGGTGACGCGATGAAACGCGCGGGGTATCCGCTTTATATTCCCAAAGAAGTGGGCATCGAATTTCTCGCGCATCAATGCGGCACCGCGCGCATGGGTACCGATCCAAAAACCTCAGTGCTAAATGAATATCTGCGCGCGCATGATGTTCAAAACATGTATGTTGTGGACGCGTCGTTTTTTCCATCATCAGGCGCGATGAATCCTGCATTGACGATTATGGCGATGGCATTGCGAACAGCAGATTATTTGAAAAGCGAAGCGTGAGACAACTATCACGTATCAAGTATCACGTGACACGACACCCCAACACTCGCAATCTTGCGCGCGACACTTGAAACGCGCGTTTTCTTGTGTTACAATGCCTGCACATTTGTGCAAGATGCTGCACAGTTGTTCAATCTGAATTTGAGTGTGCGTTAGCGAATCTTCCCGATTCGCCGCATACTTTGCGTTTTCGTTGCGCGCGAACTTTGTTCGCGACGAACTACTATTTGCCCCTAACAGGAGTCATTTATGGAAACGATGCTCGTTCACGAACACTTGCTCACCTTTACAAAGATAGAAGCCCTCGAATATCTGCGCCAGATGTGGGAGATTCGCATTTTTGAAGATACGATTTTTGATTTGCTTTCGCGTAACCTCATTAAAGGCACGGTGCATTTGTACGCCGGACAAGAGGCGGTGGCAGTTGGCGCGCTCGCCAATTTTCGCGCGGGCGATTTCATCACAAGCACGCATCGCGGACACGGGCATTGTCTCGCACACGGCGCGCATCTCGCGCGCGATGAAGCATCACGCCAAGAGCATTTGAACAAAATGATGGCGGAACTTGCGGGGAAAGAAACAGGTTACTCGCGCGGACGCGGCGGCTCGATGCACATCGCGGATACGGCAAACGGCAATCTCGGCGCGACGGGCATCGTGGGCGGCAACATTCCCGTCGCAACGGGCGCGGGACTTGCAATCAATATGCAAAAACGCAATGGCATCGTGATGTGTTTCTTTGGCGACGGCGCGGTGAACAACGGCATCTTTCACGAATCGCTCAACATGGCGTCCATTTGGGATTTGCCCGTGATTTATATTGTCGAAAACAACATGTATGCGATGAGCGTGCCGTGGCATACCGTCACAAAAAATCCCGATGCGGCGCATCGCGCAACAGCGTATGGAATTCCCGGCGTCGTCGTGGATGGAATGGATGTGTTGGCAGTGCGCGACGCGGTGGGCGAAGCAGCGGAACGCGCGCGACGCGGTGAGGGTCCAACGCTGGTTGAATGCAAAACCTATCGCTGGTATGGACACTCGCGCAGTGACCCGCGCGCGTATCGCACGCGCGAAGAAGAAAAAATGTGGAAAGACCGCGACCCATTGACTGTGTTGTCGCAAAAATTATTGGAAATGAATTTGGCGACTCAAGTGGAATTGGACGAGGTAGAACAACTCGCGCGCGCAGGAATCGAGCGTTCCGTGAAATTCGCGTTGGAAGAGAGCCCAAATCCCGACCCGAAAAATTTGTATGACGGATTGTTTGCGCCGTCGAAATTTGGGGCGGCGGAAATTGAAATCGAACGCGCGTTACGCGAAAAAAATCGCGCCGATAAAACGATTCGTCAAATTCCGTACTGGCAAGCGATTAACGAAGCGTTGGAAGAAGAAATGAAACGTGACGAACGCGTTTTCCTCATGGGCGAAGACATTGGAATTTACGGCGGCGCGTATGGCGCGACACGAGGACTCTTGGATAAATTCGGCAAAGAGCGCGTGCGCGAAACACCCATCAGCGAACCCGCGATTGCGGGCGTTGGAATTGGCGCGGCGATGGCGGGAATGAGACCCGTGAATGAAATCATGTACGTTGATTTCACACTATTGTCCGCCGACCAACTTGCGAATCAAGGCGCGAAAAATCGGTACATGTTTGGCGGAAAAAGTATTGTGCCGTTTGTTTTACGTACGGAAGGCGGCGCGGGGCGCGGCATCGCGGCACAACATTCGCAATCGCTCGAAGCGATTTGGACACATTTCCCCGGTCTATATGTGGTGATGCCCGCGACCGCGTACGATGCGAAAGGTTTGTTGAAAGCGGCGATTCGTGAAGACAATCTCGTGATGTTCATCGAGCACAAAATGTTGTACGGCGAAAAAGGTGCGGTGCCTGAAGAAGAGTACATTATTCCGCTTGGCGTCGCGGATGTGAAACGCGTTGGCAAAGACGTCACTATCATTACCTATTCGCGCATGGTGTTGCGCGCGTTGGAAACGGCGGAACAATTGGCGAAAGAAGGCATTGATGTGGAAGTGATTGATTTGCGTTCGTTGAAACCGCTCGACACGGAAACGATTGTGGCTTCGGTACAAAAAACGGGACGCGTGGTGATTCTTTCTGAAGGATATAAAAATACAGGGTTCAACGCGGAACTCCTCGCGACGGTGAACGACCTCGCGTTCGATTATCTCGATGCGCCGATAATGCGCGTTGCCTCCGCCGATGTTCCCGTTCCCGCAAGTCCCGCGTTGGAAGAGTACGCCGTTCCGCAAACGCGCGATGTAGTCGCGGCGGTCAAAAAGGTAATGGAGTAGCAAGTAGCAGGCAGCACGTTACCTGATACTTGATACCTGATACTTATGATAACTGAAATCATTCTCCCCCAACTCGGCGACACGATGGACGAAGCAACGATTACGCGTTGGTTCAAACGCGAAGGCGACGCGGTGAAAAAAGGCGAACCGTTGTTTGAAGTGTTGACCGACAAAGCGAACATTGAAGTTGAAGCGATGGCAAACGGTTTTTTACGAAAAATTTTGCATCAAGAAAATGAGACGGTTCCGACGATGCAGGTGATTGCGTATGTGACGACGACGGCGGATGAAAATTTTGAAACGATGATGCCGACGATTGCGGGTGAGAAACGAGAAACGAGAGAGACAGCGCGCGCTGTCAAACACAATGGCGCAGCGGCAGTGATTGCAACTGCCGAAACAACATTTGCTCCGCGTCGCAAACCATTCGTTTCCCCGCGCGCGCGGCGCGTCGCGAAAGAATTTGGTGTGGATGTTTCGCAGCTCACACCCACTTCCAAAACGGGGCGCATCATGGAAGCGGACGTGCGAAGATTTTTGGCGCAAGCGAAACCGATGGAAACATTCGTTGCACCTGTCGCGCCAATCGTTTCGACACAAAGTGCCGATGCAATCCAACTTGTCAGCGGCGTTCGCAAAATTATTTTTGACCGCATGAGCGCGAGCGCGCGCGAAATTGCGCGCGTGACATTGACGACGGAAGCAGACGCGACGCGGCTGGTGGAGCTACGCGAGGAAATCAATTCGCAACAAACAGAAATGAAATTTAGTTTCACTGATTTTTTTGTATTGCTCGTTTCGCGCGCGTTGTTGAAATATCCGTACATGAACGCGACCTTACGCGACGATGGCGTGCATCAACACGCGTTTGTGAATCTCGGCGTCGCGGCGGATACCGAACGCGGCTTGCTCGTACCCGTTGTGCGCGACGCGCATCGAAAAAGTTTGAGCGAAATTTATTCCGACGTGCGAAGATTGAGCGACGCGGCGCGCAGTGGAAAAATTTCACCCGACGATTTGCGCGGTGGCACATTCACCATTACGAATTTGGGCTTGCAAGAAATTGACGCGTTCACGCCGCTTGTGAATCAACCCGAAATCGCGATTCTCGGCATCGGACGCATCGCGCAAAAACCTGCCGCGTATCAAGGACAACTCGCGCTGCGGTGGCTCGTCGCGCTTTCGTTGTCATTCGACCATCGCATCGTGGATGGTGCGCCGGCAGGGAAATTTTTGCAACACGTCAAACATTTGGTCGAAACGCCTAGTTTGGTTTTGATTTAAGAGCGCGGCAGTCGCTTGCGTTTGTTGATAGAACCGCGCGCAAACCACAACTCAACGCGCCTCAATGCGCGCCATTGCATTCTTACGAAATCGGAGCTTTCCAAAAAGGAAGCTCCGATTCTTGTTTTCGCGAGAGAAACCAAATTTGTCTGATGGATTACAGCGCAGGAATTGTTATGCTTGACTTTTTTACTCTGCAATTTGTCACGGATATTTTTGGCGGGTGCGGGTCTGAACGCGCGTATCAATGGACGCGACCATTGGGTGGCAAGCACTCGCGTCGCGCAGAAAAACAAATGCGGCGGCGCAACAATACCAAAACTGAAAGAGTCCGCGCAATCTACGAGATTCTTAATGTTGATTGTAATCATATTGTAATAAAGTCAACATGTTTGCGCACGCGAAAAGGATATTTCCATTCCGCGTCTTTTTGTTTTCATTCATCCTTCCACCCCAGGAGTTGGTCATGCATCACAAAGCATCCTCCCGTCCTATACCCCAAAAATCATTACGTGCGCGCTGGCTTGTGCCGCTGAGCGTGATTTGCGGGCTTGTGATGCTCTTGAGTGTCCAAACGGCGGCAACCGTTTTCGCGTCCGGGACAATCACGGGCACTGTTTTTGAAGATTTTAATGAAGATGGTCTGTTCAATACTACATCCAACACAGGAGTGGCACGCGATTTGCATTTGGCGGGCGTGACCGTAACTGCTTATGATTCTGCCGGGACTGTGCGAGGCACAACCACCACTGTACGGTGCACTGCAGCGACTACCCCTTCCCCATTTTGTACGGGCACGGATACCGGTCCCAACTATAGTTTGTCCGCAACCGGAACTGGTCCGTATCGTGTTGAATTTACCTGGGACAATACCACAGGTGCGCTTCTCGATTTTCAACCTTCTTCGCACAGCACAGACTCGGTTGGAAGTGGAACGACGAACGATGCGGGCTCGACGATTCGTATTTTGCCGGATGGCAGCTCTACGAACGTGAATCTCGCGCTCAATCGCGCGTGCGACTATTGCCAGAACAACCCCAAAATCCTCAGTGTGCGCTTTGAAAATGGAATTGGCATCGGTGGGACCAATGCGACGAATGCCTCGATTATTTCAATGCCATACAATCCCACCACGTTCACACAGGATGCTCAAATCCAAGAGACGGGCTCGGTTTGGGGGATTACGTACAACGGGCTCACCCAACAGGCATTCGCCTCTGCCTTTCTCAAGCGCCACACCGGACTCGGTCCACGCGGTCTGGATGGCGTCTATGTGTTGGATTATGCAGACGGCACCGGCAGTATCATAGGCGGGTTTGACCTGCAAGGTGTCACCGCTTCCAACGGTGGCACGATAGATTTGGGTTCGGTCACGCGTACGGGTGGCTCTGACTATACTCTTCCGACCAATGCCGGCACCGCAAACATAGATTTGGATGCTTTTGCCAAAGTCGGCACCGTCGGATTCGGCAACATTGATTTTGGAAATGATGGCAAGTCGTTGTGGATGGTCAATCTAAACGACAGGACTCTGGTTGTGGTGGATACCTCTCAAGTCACAATCAGCGGCACCAACCCCAACAACGCGCCGACCGCAGCGGTAAATCACTACAACATCGTCGCGGGCGGACCTTCTTCGGTAACCATCACCGGCGCACCGTCTTGTACAAACGGGACTCTCCGCCCCTTTGGTTTGAAAATTCGCGAAACGCGCGGCTTTTTGGGCGTCGTTTGTGACGCCGCCACTTCGGCAACCCGGCAGAATCCCCCGGAACTCATTGGATATGTCCTTTCTTTTGATGTTTCCAATCCGACGAGTTTTACGCAGGAACTCTCTATCCCCTTTACCTATAACCGCGAGCCCTACTATCAGATGATTGCCGGGACAAATGCCGTGGCTGGGACGTGGCAGCGGTGGATGAATACATGGACAGACGCCGACATTAACACGCCTGCCAGCGTCGGCTGCTGCGCCAGTTTCCGCTCGGCGCCAGCGCCAATTTTGTCGGACATTGCATTCATGCCCGATGGGTCTTTGATTCTTGGCGTAATGGACCGCTTTGCCGCCCAGAGTGGTTGGTCAAACAACCGAGCTGTTTCCGGAGATGCTGCAACTCTCCGTCAGTATGGTTCGGCGGGTGATATTTTACTCGCCAAATACAACGGTCCGGGCTCATACACTTTGGAAAGCGGCGAAAATGACCCCGCCAATGCGGACCCCGGCTATCGCACTGACGACAGTCCGGGAAATCAGGGCGAATTCTTTTATGGGGACCTGTTTCGGGGTTTTGATGCAAATCACTTTGAGACGATGCTGGGTGGCGTCGGGTTGATGTCCGGCTCGCCCGAAGTCGTCATTTCTGTCTTTGACCCAAACCAATTTAACGCGCAAGGCGTTGCGTCGCTCTCGACCGGCACAGGCGCGCGTTCGACGAGCTTTACGGTTACGTCGGGGACAGGCATCCAGGCATTTGGCAAGGCGTCAGGGATGGGCGATGTGGAATTGTTGTGCGACCTCGCGCCTATCGAACTTGGCAATCGCGTGTGGAACGATACTGACAATGATGGGATTCAAGACCCGGACGAAACACCGCTTGCGGGGATTACCCTGCAACTTTGGGTAGATACGGATGGAGACACTGTCGTGGACACCCAAGTCGGTTCGGTTGTGACCGATGCGAATGGCGAATACTATTTCGGCGGCGTGAGTAACGCCAACATGTTCACCAACCCCACTGCCAAAAGCTTTTCGGTGCGCGTCAATCAAAGCACCGATGACGCCGAACAAACCGTTTCCAGTGGCACGGTGGTTACAAACGGCACACCGTTTGACATCCCGCGTGTCACCGCGGGTTCGCAGTTGGATGGTCTGCGATTCCAAAATGTGAATATCCCGGCTGGGGCGACGATAACGAACGCGACCATTCAATTCACCGCGAGCGCAAACAGCACAACTACCACGGTCAATGCACTCATTCGCGGCGAAGCGGCAGATAGCGCGGCGACATTTGCCGCGTCGAGCAACAATATCTCGAGTCGGACAACCACAAGCGCTAATGTGGCATGGAACAGCATTGGCAGTTGGACTTCGGGGGCGACGACAAACGCAACGACGCCAAATCTTAGTTCGGTGGTACAAGAGATTGTTGACCGCGCCGGTTGGATTAACGGCAACAGTATGGCGTTCGTTATTTCCGATAATGCTTCAACCGCCGGAATCGCGGGGCGTCAGGCGCGTTCCTTTGACACCGCCTCGACGGGTCCAACGAGCGCGGCGCTTTTGTCCGTGAGCTATCAAGCGCCATACACCGTCGCACCGGGCACCGCGTATCAAATTCGCCTCGACCCTGCGGCGGGGAGCAATACCGCCCTTTTGACCGGCAAGACTTTGACGACGCAAAATGCAGCACAACCCGCGAATGGCAACGCCTCCGCAGGCAACAACAACGCGATTTTGGACGTGGCAGACTCTGACGCGGGACTTTCGGGCAGTTTCTATGTCATCAATCTGACCACAGGCAACGCGGGCAGCAACAATCATTCGCTCGACATTGGTTTCTTCCCTACCGCCGCACCTTCCACTGCGCTCGGTTCTATCGGCAATCGCGTGTGGTTTGACGAGGACTCGAACGGGTATCAGGACAAGGGCGAAGACGGCATCCCGAACGTCACGGTCCAATTAAAAGACAGCAGCGGCACAGTGATTGCTACGCAAATCACCGACTCGAATGGCGGTTATCTCTTTACAGACTTGCCTGCGGATACATACTATGTCCAAGTGTTGGGCAGCACCATTCCAACAGGAATGACGCAGACAACTACCTACCCGAACAACGGCGCAGATTTCTTTAATCAGAATCAATCCGGCACAGGCTATCAGATTGTTTTGGGTGCAGGTCAAAAGAATCTGTCCGCCGATTTTGGCTATAACCAAAATCCGACGGGCGATGTCAACACGGGCGGCACGACAAACACAGTCGCCGCGTTGGGTGACCGCGTATGGATTGACACGAATGGCAATGGGCGACAGGACGATGCCGAAATTGGCGTCTCGGGTGTTACCGTAACCTTGACCAATCCGGGTCCAAATGGATTGTTCGGCGACGGCGATGACAGCACCTCGACGACTACAACCGACGACAATGGTTATTACATGTTTGATGGTTTGACGCCCGGCGCATATCAAGTCAGTGTGACCAACAGCGCAACGGCGAGCCACAATGTACTCGACACAACAAACTATACACAAACCGGCGACCCCGACCACTTTGGCACAACGGGCGCGGTCAACGACAATCAAACGACCACAGCTGTCGTCCTTGGACCCGGCGATGTGTTCCTCGATGCCGACTTTGGCTATCAACCCGGCGGCACGGGCGGCACACCAACGTTAGGCAGCATCGGCAACTTTGTCTGGTATGACCGCGACAATGACGGCAATGGTCCGAACGTTGGCTTGGGCGCGAATGAAGGCAATGGCGTGGAAGATGACAGTACTGAATTTGGTCTCGGCGGTGTAACCGTTGCGCTCATTCAAGATTTGAATGGGAATGGCGAATGGGACGCGGGCGAACCAATCATTGCCACAACGCATACTTCGGACGGCACCGAAGATGTGGATGGCGACGGTATCACCGACCCGGTTGGGTTCTATCGCTTCCGCAGTTTGCCAATCACGGACGGCGTTGGGACAGACGATTATCTCGTCTGGGTGAATGACACGAATCATGTACTAAAAGGATTGACCGCAACATACGACCTGGACGGCGACACGTTGCCTGCAGCGGGTCTCGCCACCGGATTCGGCATCAGCGCGGCGACGAATCTTGGTACAACCGGTGGCAGTCCGTATGGCACGGATGATGCAACCGACCAGGACTTTGGTTATACGGATGAAAATGTGCCAGCTGCAACCAACGCAGGTATGATTGGTGACCGCGTGTGGTTGGACATCAACAACGATGGTGTTCAAGACAGCGGCGAGCCCGGGATTCCCGGCGTCACGGTGAACTTGTACGATTCGACAGGCACAACGCTGCTTGCCACAACGACGACAGGCGCGAACGGATTGTACTTGTTCCCGGATTTGCCGACGAGTGCGGGCGGCATCACGTATGTGGTGCGCGTAGATACAACCACGCTGCCCGGCGGCTTGACCCAAACATATGACAACACCGGCGCACAAACCGATAGCGAATCGCAAGCAACCTTAACGGACGCGACACCGGTAAATATAAATCAAGACTTTGGCTATGTCGGTCCCGGCACCATTGGCAATCTCGTTTGGAATGATGTGAACGCCGACGGCGACCAGGACGCGGGTGAGGTGGGAATTGAAGGCGTCACGCTCGACCTCTACTATGATGCTAACGGCAACGGCGACATTGACGCAGGCGAAGTCAAAATCGGCACAACGACAACGGATACGAGCGGTGGCTATCTCTTTAGCGGCTTGCCAGTGGACGACGGCGGCGGCAATGCACAATACGTTGTCGTGGTCACTGACACCGCAGGCGCATTGACAGGTTACTGGCATTCGCTCGGTGCGAATCCGAATGACACAACCGATACGGCGGGCGCCGAAACAACGGCGACCAGTCACAACGACCCGGTGCCGGTCACGTTAACCACAAGCGTTGTCAATAATCGCAACGCGGACTTTGGCTACTATCTCGTACCGGGCGCAGTGGGAAATTATGTTTGGTACGATACGAATGAAGATGGGATTCAAGATGTTGGCGAAGTGGGCATCAATGGCGTGACAGTGCGTTTGACCATTACGTATCCGGGCGCGGATGGAAACATCGGCACCGGCGATGACACAGTAACAACGTTGGTCACAACGACAAGCACCGAACCCGGCGGCGTTCTCAACGGCTGGTATAGTTTCGGCAATTTGCTCCAAGACGAAGATTATGATGGCGCAGCGACGTATGGCACGGAACCGACTCACCTCGTCACCGTCACACTGCCTCCGGGCTATATCTCGTCGCCGTTGGGTAATGGCACACCGACGACAGATTCGAATGACCCGACCGGCACAAGCGCGCAGCCGTTCAAAGGTCAAACGAATACATTGTTTGCGAACGACAGCGCATCTATCTCATCGTACGACTTTGGAATCTACATCGGCACTGCGGTTCTCGGCAGCATCGGCAATCGTGTGTGGATTGACGAAGACTCGAACGGCTATCAAGACCGCGGCGAAGATGGTATTCCAAATGTCGTGGTTCAACTCAAGAACAGCGGCGGCACGGTGATTGCAACACGCGTCACGGACCAGGATGGCGGGTATCTCTTTGCGGATTTGCCTGCGGGAACATACTATGTCCAAGTGCTGGGCAGCACGATTCCAACCGGCATGACCCAGACGACCATCTATCCAAATGCCGGAGCAGATTTCTTTAATCAAGACCAAAGCGGCACGGGCTATCAAATCGTTCTCGGCACAGGCGAGACCAATCTCTCGGCGGACTTTGGTTATAACCAAAATCCGACAGGACAGGTCAATACAGGTGGTCCTGCCAACACTGTCGCGGCATTGGGTGACCGCGTGTGGTATGACACAAACAGCAACGGACGCCAAGACCCCGGCGAAGTCGGCATTGAGGGCGTTACAGTAACGCTCATTCAACCCGGCGTGGACGGACTCTTTGGCACCGGTGACGACGATGACAGCGTAACAACAACGACTGACGCCAAGGGCTATTACATGTTTGATGGTTTGACGCCGGGCGCGTACCAAGTGGAAATTCGCGCAACGGGCAACACCGGCGCGGGCGAACCATTGAATAGTTTGACGCAGACGGGCGACCCCGACCATTGGGGTACCACCGGCACGAATGATAATCTGACAACCGCGCCCATCGTGCTTGGTCCCGGCGATGTATTCCTCAATGCCGACTTTGGTTATGTCGGCGGACCTGTAGGCAGTATCGGCAACTTTGTGTGGTATGACCGCAATGCCGATGGTGTTGGTCCCACCGTTGGTGGTGAACCACACGGCGCAGCACCCGGCACCGACAATACGGAATTTGGTATTCCGGGCGTGACCGTCGCGCTCATTCGCGATTTGAATGGAAACGGAAGATGGGATGCAGGCGAACCTATCATTGCGACAACGCATACCTCCGACGGCACTGAAGATGTGGATGGTGACGGCAGCGTGGATTATCGCGGTTACTATAATTTCCGTGGCTTGCCCGTCACCGACGGCGTTGGCACAGATGATTATCTCGTCTGGGTGAACGACACCAACCATGTGTTGAATGGATTGCGCCCGACGTACGATTTTGACGGCGCAGCGCCGGCGTCAGGACTTGCCACCGGTCTCGGCATCAGCAGTGTTCTCAATCTCACCACGACATCGGTGATTGACCAAGACTTTGGTTACACCGATGACGAGGTCCTCGATACGCCAATCAATGATGGTGTACTCGGTGACCGCGTATGGCTCGACCTCAACAGCGACGGCGTTCAAGACGTGGGCGAGCCCGGCATTCCGGGCGTGGTGGTAGAGCTCTATGATTCCACTTTTACGACTCTGCTCTCGACAACAACAACGGGCTTTGATGGGTATTATCTGTTCCCGAACTTGTCAACGGACGACGGCGGCGGCAGCTTTACCTATGGAGTACGTGTGGTAGCATCCACCTTGCCCGGCGTTTTGATTCAAACCTACGACTATGATGACGGTACGGGTCCGTTCGGCACGCCGCATGAATCCACGCGCACCCTTACTCCGGGTTCACCGATTCAACTCGACCAAGACTTTGGTTATGTTGGCACGGGCACCATCGGCAACTTTGTGTGGCTGGACGAAAACGCAAACGGGGTTGTCGATGGCGCCGAAGCCGGCAGTGGTATCGCAGGTGTCACGATTGATTTGTACTATGATGCAAACGGCAACGGTTTGATTGATGCCGACGAAATCAAAATCGGCACAACCACAACCGATGCAAACGGCAGTTATCTCTTTACAGGATTGTCTATTGACGATGGCGGCGGCAACGCGCAATACGTCGTCAACGTTTCCGACACTGCCGGAGTTCTCAAAGGATATTGGCATTCGCTCGGCAACCAAGCAGACACATCGGACAACACCAGCAAAGCGAGTCCGCACGCGGTGACATTGTCCACTGTCACGCCGGATGTTCTCACCGTTGACTTTGGTTACTATGTTGTTCCCGGCGCGGTCGGCAACTATGTCTGGTACGATACGGACGCCGACGGCGTTCAAGATGGCACCGAAGTGGGAATCAACGGCGTGACTGTAACACTTGAAATTCGCTATCCGGGTCAGGACGGTGCACTCAACACCGCAGATGACACCGTCACCACGCTTACAACACTCACCCAAACCGAACCCGGTGGTACGCGCGACGGCTGGTACAGCTTTGGGAATCTACTCCAAGACGAAGATTATAACGGCGTGGCAACTTACGGCACCGAACCCGGACACACCATCACTGTAACATTGCCGACAGGTTACTCGTCATCGCCCACCGGAGCCGGGACACCGACCACCGATTCCAATAACCCGACCGGCACCGGCGCACAGCCGTTCAAAGGTCAAACGAATGTTTTGTTCGCGAACGACAGTGCGCCCATCTCATCGTACGACTTTGGGATTTTCCGACTGAGTCTGACCGGCACCGTCTTCCTTGACATCTTTAACGGCGCCGCAAATGGTAATCTGGACGACCCGTCCGAAACACCGAACGGTGACGTCGAAAGCGGCTTGACCGTCTATCTATTCCAAGATGCAGATAACAACAATGTGCCCGACGGCGCGGCGATTGCTACAACAACGACGGATGCGACAGGCAACTATGCGTTCAACAACTTGCAGCCCGGACGCTACATCGTCAGCGTGGTGTTACCTGCCGGATGGCGCAGCACAATTGACAATTACAACAACGCCGACACGCTCACTCCGCAGAACGGCGTGGACAATAACGACAACGGCATCGGCGGCACGTATGGACAAGTCTTTAGTCATTCCTTCAATCTCATCGCGGGCAGCGCGGCGGCAAACAACGTCGTCAACAATGCCCTCGCGACCACGAGCAACGACCGCCTCGACTTTGGTATCAACCAAGCGCCGACGGCTATTGATCTCGCGTATCTCACAGCCCAATCGCCCGACGACACGAGTGTGGTGATTGCATGGGAAACGCTCAACGAACGACTAGCGTCGGGCTATAACGTCCAACGCCAAGACACAGAAGGCGGTGAATTTGTGAACGTCAACAGCGAATTCATCAGCTCCAAGACACCCGGCAGCGATTTGGGCAACACGTATGAATTCACGGATACGAACGTGACCGCCGGTGCCATCTATTGGTACCGTCTCGAACTCGTGCGCTCGGACAGCACGACCGATTACAGCGAACCTGTACAAGTCCAAGTCGGCGGCGCAGCGTGCGGTGGCAAACCTGCCATGCCCAAGTTGCTCTCGCCGAGCAAGAATGGAGCGGTCAGCGGCGACAAGATTACGCTCACCTGGGAATCATCCAACTGTGCCGTAACCTACAAAGTACGCATTCGCCAAGACCACAAAAAGGGTCCAATCATTCTCCGCAAAGATGGTTTGACCAAGACCGAAGTCGTTCGCAAAGACTTGCTGCCCGGCAACGTGTACGTGTGGCGTGTGATTGCCTGCAATGCAAACGGCGAATGCACACCAACAAAATGGAGCAAGTTTGAAGTAAAATAGACAACCTGAATTACACACAACAGGAACGAGGCGGGTCTCTCCTTTGACTCACTTTCGTTCCTGTTGCATATCAAAGATTGTCCCGGCACACTTTTCAAATGAAACTCCTCGCACAGCAAGTAACGTGCCACTGTGCGAGGAGTTCCCGCACGTATCACATTTCTACTTTTGCTCGGGCGAGCAAAAGAATTCAAGGAGGTCATGTGGGAGAAAATGTAACGCTGCCGCTGAAACGGCAAACGGGCTTGCTCGTGGAAAACGTGCAAGGCGAAATGCTCGTCTATGACTTGGAGCGCGCACAGGCGAATTGTCTCAATCAAACTGCCGCGCTGGTTTGGGAATACGCCGACGGCAAAACTGCGATTCCGCACATCGCCCAACGCGTCGGACAAGAACTCAGTACGTCAGTGGACGAACAAGTCGTGTGGTACGCGCTCGACCAATTGCAGCGCAAAAACTTGATGCAAACCCAAATGCAACTGCCCGCAAAATATGCAACCCTCTCGCGCCGCGAATTTATGAAACGCGTCGCGCTGGTCGGCGCGTTGGCAGCAATTCCAACCATTGTTTCACTCACCGCGCCCACCCCCACCGAAGCGGCAACCTGTCTCGCGGCGGGCGAAGTGTGTACGTCGGGGACCCAATGCTGTTCCGGCATTTGCGCGACGGTGATTTGCGCCTGATAGTTTCAAGGCGGCGTACAACGTAACGCACTCTTTTTCAACACATCTCATCAATGGATTTCCGCTCATCTCTTTTCTGGAAATCACCGGAACCGCACAACTCTTTGCGCGCCTTCGGACATTTTTGAGATGTGTTGAACCAAAGAGCTGCAGCGCGTATCTTGCCGCAGCTCTTTGCGTATGCTTGACCAAAATTTTTTCTCACACGCACGGCATGGCTCACACAGTTGTTTGACCATGCGCCGTTGCGTGTATTTTTTCGCGTCTGCGTTTTTATGTCTGCTTGTCCTCACACTTGCCACTGTCACCACGACGAACGCGCAGACCAACGCCGACTCAGGCATTGCAATTATAAAAAGCGATGCGAATGGAATTGTCCTCGAACTCAACACACCCGACTATTCAACCAAACCGCAAACACTTGGCAATCAAGAATTTCTCGCACTCGATGTAGTAGGTTGGAGCAACACCGACGTACCTGACAAACCTTCTCTCCCAATGCGCGGCGTAATGCTCGCCATACCCCAAAACGCGCAGCCCACGATCGAAATCCGCGCGGACAAGACGCGCACCACAACGCTTGTCGCACCGCCAATCCCTGCACCATCGCAGCGCGTTTCCTATGACGCCGACCCGACACTGCCGAGCAGCGAAGGCATAGCGTACACTCCCGATGCGGCTGCGTATTCCGCGAATCAATTCTATCCCGCGTCCATCGCAGAAATGAACGCGCCCGCGCAGTGGCGCAGTCAACGCTATGTGCGCGTCCAATTTCGTCCCTTTCAGTACAATCCTGTCACGCGCGAATTATTGATTCATCAACGCGTGCGCGTCATCATCAAATTCAATTTACCCGCGCACACGCCAAATGCGGAAATGGGACAAGCCGTTGACGAAGGCGCGTTCGAGCCGATGCTTGCCAACGCGTTTTTGAATTACGACAGCGCGCGCAATTGGCGCGCGTCACGCGCGGTGATGGCATCATCCGAAGCCATCACCACGGGACCCACCGGTTACAAAATTCCGGTCAGTGCGGACAATATCTATCGCGTCGTCTGTTCGCAATTGACCACCGCCGGCATTGATATTACAACGACGGATGTGACAACCCTGCGGCTCTTTGACGACGGCGTCGAAGTTGCACTGCGGGTCTTTGACAACAACGGCAACAATCGCTGCAACGGTCCCGATTATTTTGAATTTTACGGCAGAGCCGCGCGCAGCAAATACACCGATACCAATTATTATTGGCTCGCCTTTGGGGGCGCGGCGGGCAAACGTATGACGGTCAAACCCGGACCCGCCAGCGGCACGGCACGTACCGAATTTAACGCGTCGCTGCATCTCGAAGAAAACAAACAATTCATCGGCTATCTGCCCATGCTGGAAGATGCTGACCATTGGTATTGGGACTTTGTGCCAAACACCGCGGTCTCGCCCGCCGTCAACTATCGCGATTATGCTTTTACGTTGAGCAATCTCGCAACGAGCGCGACCACCGCATCGTTACGCGTTGCCATCGCCGGATTCAGTCAGACGAATCACGATACGCGCGTCTATGTGAATGGCACGCGCGTGCATCAAGTCGCGTGGAGTGGACGCGATGCGCGCACACTCGACATCACGTTTGCTTCGAATCTTTTGCGCAACGGCACAAACACCTTGCGCGTCGAAGAAGGATTCGCGAGTCCGAATCTGATTTACGTGAACGCGTTCGATTTGAATTATCCTGCGACCTTTAGCGCGGTGAGCAATCTCGCGCAAATTCGCGAAACCGTTTCCGGCGCGCGCGCGTACTCCATTACCGGATTCAGCACGAACGATGCCGAAACATTCGACATCACCGACCCGTTCAACGTCGCGCAGCTTCAAACGACAAACACTGCGAGCGGCGTGACCTTTACCGCAAATTTCAAAGAGGATACTGCGCCCGCGCGCGATTATCTTGTGTTGACGGTAGCCAAACGCGGGACTCCCGCGAGCATCACACTCGACACCACATCCAACCTTAAGAATTCCGCGCAAGGCGCGGACTATATTCTCATCACGCACAGCGCGTTCAAAACCAACGCGCAGCCGCTGGCAAATCTTCGCGCCGCGCAAGGGATGCGCGTGCAAGTGATTGATGTCCAAGATGTGTACGACGAATTTAGCGATGGCTCGCCGACACCGCAAGCGATTCGTGATTTTCTCGCGTACGCGTATGCGAATTGGCAAACGCCGCGCGTCGCGTATGTACTGCTCGTCGGCAACGGCAATTTCAATTTCAAAAATTATTCCGCATACACGACAGAGACAAATTACATTCCGCCGTACATGCGCGTCGTTGACCCGTGGATTGGCGAAGCCGCCAGCGACAATCAACTCGTTACCTTCGATGCCAACAGCCCACTGCCCAGCGTCGCCATCGGACGCTTGCCCGCGTTGACCACAGGCGAAGTGGATGCGATGGTCAATAAAATTATCAATTACGAATCGAGTCCACCAACAGGCACATGGCGTAATCAAGTCACGTTCGTTACTGACAACGCGTTTGAATCAAACGGCGCGGCAGACGCGGCGGGAAATTTCTTTGCCATGTCCGACCTCGTTGCTTCGAATGTGTATTATGTTCCCCCCCCCCTCGCCGTCGAACGCATCTATTACAATCCGTGCGCGAGCTGCACGCAACCCTATTCCACCTACGCGACCAGCGCAGCGGCGCGCAATGCGGTTCTCGCTGCCATCAACAATGGACGCATCATTGTTAATTACGTGGGACACGGCGCGATTCAACAGTGGGCGGAAAGTTTGCTCAAAAATACCGACGCGGCAACCTTGACGAATGGCAGCAAAACTCCGGTCATGCTCCCGATGACCTGCTACGAAGCGTATTTTCAATTCCCCGGCACCGCGAGCGTGAGCGAAGCCATGCTCACGCGCGCGTCGAATGGCGCAGTCGCAAGTTGGGGACCGACGGGTTTGGGTGTTGCAACGGGACACGATTTATTGGATCGCGGATTTTTTGAAGCCGTGATGGAACGCAATCTCAAACGCGTGGGCGCAGCCGCCGTTGCGGGCAAAGCGACTTTGTATGCCAACAGCATCACCAATCTCGATTTGATTGACACCTTCAATTTACTCGGCGACCCCGCGACGCAATTGCCGGTCTCGGTGACACCACCAACGCCGACCCCGACGCGCACAAATACATCCACGCCCACGCGCACGTTCACATTGACGCCAACACGGACCAATACGCCCACGTCAACGCGCACATTCACGCCGACCGCAACGCGCACGTTCACACCGACAGCGACAAATACACGCACGCCCACACCGAGCAATACTTTTACAAACACACCAACGCCGAGCAACACCTTTACAAGCACCGCGACGCCAACACAAACTTTTACGCCCACGCGCACGCTCACGCCCACGCGCACCTTTACACCTTCGCCGACGTTACCACCTACGGGCGCGACGTTGATTTCCATGAACGCACAGGTGACAAACAAACAACGCGTGCGCGTCAAATGGGAAACGGGCAATGAACTGAATGTCGTCGGCTTTAACTTCTGGCGCCGGGCGGGGAAAAATGGCGCGTGGGAGATGCTCAATCGCAAACTGCTTGCGGCAAAACAGATGGGAACCATCAACGGTGCGACGTACGCACGCGGAGACAAAACAGTACGCACGGGCACGCGCTACTTGTACAAATTGGAAATTGTGCGTGCCGATGGCACAAGCGAGTGGAGTGACATCCAACGTGTCAACGTCAAATGAACGCGCGCTCGTCAAATTGATTCGCGCGGGTACGCCACCACACGGCGCGCCGCGCGAATCAACTGCGTTCGACCTCACCGCGAATGATTGGGAATCTCTCGTGCCGCTTGCGCGCAAACATGGCGTAAGCGGTTTGTTGTATCAAGCCATTCAAACCCTTCAACGCGACAAAGTGCCATCATCCGTTCTCGCCACACTGCGCGAAACGTATCTCAATACGCATCTCGTGCAACGCCTCGCGTATGAGGAACTTGCCGCCCTGCTCGCCGAGTTTCAACAACAGAACTTGGAAATGATTGTTCTCAAAGGCGCGGCGCTCGCGAAAACAATTTATCCCGATGCCGCGCTCCGTCCGTTCGGCGATTTGGATTTGCTCATCCATCCCGAGGACAATGCGCGCGCAGTAGAAATTTTACGCGCGCGCAATTATGAAATGGGGACAGACATGGGGACGGAACAAGACAGCGCGTTGTGGGGACAGCAAACATTTTATCGCACGGGCAATCACCCCGCGCGCGTCGAATTGCATTGGCATTTATTTGTTATGCCGTACTATCGCAAACGCGCGCCGCTTGCTTGGTTTTGGGAACATCGCGCGTCGTTTGAATTTTATCAACACACGGCGCAAGCGTTTGATGCCATCGCCAATCTGCTTCACTTGAGCGCGCACAGTTCCCTGCATCATCATGACACGCGCTTGATTTGGTTGTACGATTTGGCATTGCTCATGGAACGCGAACGCGAACGATTGGATTGGCATTCGCTTGTTGAAACCGCGCAAGCGTTCGGACTCGGGCGCGCGTTACAACACGCGTTGACGCAAGCATCCGAAACATGGAACTTCGCATTGCCTGCGCCCCGCGCCTTGCAAAAAATTTCTACCTCGCCCTACGAACGCGTCATGTTCACGCTCGCGCGTTCGAATCATCGCCAAGCGCGCTGGCTCGCCGACGGCATCGCGTTGGGCGGCACGCAGTATTGGCGCGCGCATCTTTTCCCCGCACCCGCGTACATGCGCGAACGCTATCGCATCCAACACGATGCGCTTTTGCCATTTTGGTACATCGCGCGGCTCGGCTCCGCTATCTATAAATTTGCGCGCGCCAACCTCGCGCTTGTTTTTCAAAAACGCGAAAATCATTCCCCACAGTCACGCGTTTGATTCGAGCAATACGCGCGGTTCAATCATTTTCAATTTTGACTGCACGGGATGCGCGCCGAAACCGTCGAGAATTGTTTCGAGCGTCGGCAGCATTTGCGTTGCGCGTTTTGCGCGAATTACCACATCCCACAACGGCTCGAACTTTTTCCAACCGCCCGCGTACGCCACATGCCGAAAGCGTTCGCGCCAACTTGCATTCGTCCACGCACCCGCGAAAATATTTTTCCACGCGTAAAAATTTTTGTATGCGTGCCAATAGCCGTTCTCCAATTCTTCTGCCGTCAAGCGCGCGGGTTTGTACACTACGTGCCGCGTATCGTACAAATCCCAATTATTGTGCAGTAAACGATTCTCGCGCGCAATTTGTTGATATAACCCCGTTCCCGGATACGGCGTCATGATGTGAAACGTCGCGGTTTCGATTCCGTTTGAAACTGCCCACTCAACCGTTCGGTCAAACACGGTCACGTCGTCGCCATCCATGCCAAATACAAAACTCCCGTTCACCATCACGCCGTTGTTATGCAACCGCTGTATGGCAGCGCCATAATCCTTGTGCAAATTTTGATACTTGCGCGACGCGCGCAAATTTTCGGGACTCAATGTTTCAAACCCCACAAACAAACTTCTTAAACCGCACATGGCAGCTTTTTCCAACAACGCGGGTTTCAAATGCTGCATCAACACGCCATTGGTACTCGAGCGTTGGGCGTGTTGATGCAGCACCGATTGCACTGTCCCCGCCGCTTGCCACAAACGTCCCATGCCGCGCATTCCCTCAAACAACGCGTCTGCGAATTTTGCATCGCCAAACAAATGGTCGTCGAGAAAATACAAATGGCGTCCGGGCAAACGTTCGATTTCTGCGAGCGCCGCGTCAACCGTTTGCGTGTAAAACGATTTGCCCCCTTCAAAGAACGCTTCTTTGTAACAAAAATTGCATTGATGCGGGCAGCCGCGCGAAACGACAATCGAATTTGGAACGAGATATAAATGTCGTTTGATTAAATCGCGGCGAATGGGCGGAATGTGCTGAATGTTGCGTTGCCCGCGCGACGTATAAACTTTTTTCGGCGCACCCGCGCGATAGTCGCGCAAAAATTCAGGAAATGTATCATCACCCGGTCCAAGAAAAATAGTGTCCGCGTGCTGCGCGGCTTCTTGCGGCAGTGACGTGACATGCAATCCGCCGAGACACACATACGCGCCGCGCTGGCGGTAATGGTCTGCCAACGCGTACGCGCGAAACGCGCTCGTGATATACACTTGAATCACCACGAGCTCGGGTTCATCGTCCACATTCAATTTTTCGACATGCTCATCTTGCAAATCAATTTCGTCCTCCGCGTCGAGATGCGAAGCGAGGGTCGCAAGTCCGAGCGGCGGAAAGAGCGAATACTTGATGGGGCGAAAAAACGGCGAAGTCGCTTCGGTCAACGCGGGCAAAATCATTTTTACTTTCATCGAAAAAAAATCCTCCTTGCACGAATGATGCAAAGAGGATTGTAGCGCGAACGAATCGCGCGGGCGATGGCTTGAGCGTAATGTGAGAAGCACTCGAGTGCTTGACAAACGTGATATCTATTTCGGTAAATGCAATTCAATGCCAAAGCCAAATCCGAACGCGTTCTTGTCGGCATTCCCCTTGAGCTTTTGAGACGCGGCTTGCAAAGAAGCTGCCTTGTCCGATGAATTCTTATTCCGTGCGCTGGACTCTTTGTACCAGGCATACCAATTCAGTACAAAGATTAAATTCTGGTCCGGGACAATCACATCTGCAATGGTATCCAAGAGCTGTGCAGTCATCGGTGGTTCGGGGTAATGTTTGAGAATTTCATCATGGATATGGTCGCCTTTCTCGAACAATGCTTTGGATTCTGTTTGTACAGTCGTAATGGTCTCGCGCCATGTTGCATCTTTTCCGAGCGTTGTGGCATCTTCCGCTTTGACCGCATCGAGCAATGGTTTTAATTTTTCAGCACTTGCCTTTACTGTGTCAGCATCTGTTTGCACGGAAGCCAACTCTTTGAGAATGTCTTGTCGCGCATCCACTTGGGTCCAGCCCTCCAGCTCCTTTTTCAAATCCGTTTGGAACGCGATTAACGCCTCCACCAATTCGACGCGCCGCGCGCCGATCTTTTTCACACGCTCAATGTTTTTGTTGAGCGGCTCAACCTCTTTGGGCAGCTCAAGCGGAATGGCATTTTTGAGCTGCTCCAATTCTCTGGTATTGGCTTGAATGAGCAGCAAACTCTCTGCGTAGAGATTCGCTGCCTCCAATACAGACGCATCACAACGTGCTGCAATGGCATCCGCTTTTTGATTCGCGCTGCGAATGGTCTCGGCGAGCGTCTTGCAACGTTGGAGAACATCGGGCGGAAAAGCCAATTCATATTTTTCGTGGTCCAGCGGAACGCCCAGATCAAACCCGAGACGGTCAAGGAAATCAGTGGCGTTGCGAATGCCCGCCTGCCGAAATTGCTCAAACCGGGTTTGACCTTCATTTCCACAGTGTTGGTACAAAATTGCTTGGTCCATCCAATCTACAATCTGTGACGCGGGGAAATAGGTATTGACCACCAGCTCTTGGATTTGTGCGGTGGCGAGCGCTTGAATGTTCTCGACATTTTCTTCGAGCATACGCGACTCGATGAACGAATCGAGTCCATCCAATTTGACGAGTGGCGCCTTTGCAAACATATCGGGAAAAGACTCGTGACCGATTTTGTTTGCCACTTCGGTCAAATAGCGCAACCCCTGAATGGGAAAGATACCCACCATGAATGCGACCAATATCAGCGCATTTTGGGAGAGGAACTCTCCAATCGTTCCTGCCACTTGCACAAGGTTTGTTGCGGGCAGCAGCGCCGTGACTCCCTGCACCACTTGTCCACTTGTACTGTTCGCTGCCCCTGCACTTCCCTGCGACAAGGTGGGAATAAAAGACAACAAGACACTCAAAATGAAAACGGTCAAGAAACGGAGAATGCCTTGTAGAAATGCCGAAGGATACAAATCTCCGTAAAAGTAGCGACGCAGCAACATATGCGCGACCCACAGATACGCGCCGATAAAACCCGCCGTGATGGGCGTGAGTCCTTCCAAGAGATATTTGGCATAACCGAGAATCCCCGAACTCTGCAGAATCAAAACGGCAAGTCCCGAGCTGGTATTTGGAAAAAAGACGAGATACCAGCCAACACCCAAAATGGCGGTCAACGCCGTGAGTGTCAAAACATATTCAAAATTACTAAAGATGCGTCCTGCCAACGCATCGCGCACGCGATTAAATGCGGTGATACCTGTTTCCCACTTGTCTGCATGAATCGCGTCACCCATCACTGTGGGTAAAGCGCGCACACTCTTGAGCAGCTCGACCTGTTCCGCCACTTTTCGATCCACAACCATCTTGGGCTTTGAGTCGGACTGCTTTTCATTTGCGCCTGTTGCTGGTGCTTCGTCTTCGGGTTCGACGCGCAACGATGCAAAATCATTACTTTCAACGTATGGAACATCCCACAGTTTTTTTCTTGCCTTGGATGTTTGGTCCGGTTCCGGAACTTGGACATCGGTCAAATCCAGCACGCGTTTCAGGAGCGAACGCGAGGGCGCGAGGCGCAGCAAATCTTTGACAATGCCCGTCGCCAAGTTGTCGCGTTTGCGAAAGAAAAAGAGCAAGAGCAAAAACCACGGCAGAATCGTAAAAAGAAACAGCAGGATGAGGTTCGCAATAATCAACGGTGAAAATACGAGTTCCAGTCCATTCGCTGCGGCGAGGACCGCGCCGGTACGGTTGCGCGCACGCTGTGCAGAAGGAATGAGCTCATTCTCTACTCTATTCGCAAGATGAAATAATTGAGAATACGCTTGCTCTTCATCGGGTTGAGGGTTCCAAGCTTCGAGCTGATCCAAAAGCGCCTTGTGGTCTGATACGAGTTCACTCACCGTATCGTTGGTGGTCTCCATTACCGGACGGAGCCAGACTAACGAATTCGCTTGTCGGACACGCGCAATGGCTTCAGCATTGTGGTCCGGTGTTGGCGTTGGAGACGGCGCAGCCGCTTCGGGCGATGCGGACGGCTCAACCGAAAGCGGCACATTGAGCGTACCGGAAATATCAAGCGAAGTCGTGATGGCTTGCGTGGGCGTCGCGGACGGATTTGGGTCAATTGAATTGTAGAGGTCTCTCTCTTGCGCAATCGCTTGCTCCAGCAAAACACTTGCTTTTTGTACCGCGCGTTCTGCCGCCTGCATTTGAGAACGAATTGCCTTGGTGTGTTGATTGATCAAGCGGTCGGCTTGTTGCGAGACTTCGTCACTCCTTCTTTTGCGCTCAGGCTCGCCCCGTATTTCAGGTGTGGATGTGGGATTAGGTGTCTCTTGAAAAAGCATCGCAACGTTATTTTGCGCCGCCGAGTCAACGAAACCGGAATTCGAAATCAATGGGTTAATCAGACCGTGCAATTGTTGACTTTGTGTAGAGACAACTGCCAACGCTGCATCCGCATCATACAATTGACCGAGCATTGCCTGCCGCGCGGACATCATTGCGAGCAAACGTTGATTGATATAGTTGTACGTGTAATTCAACAAAATGAACGCCAACAGAAATGTTGCAAAGAAACTAATCCAAATTCCTCGATGCGGTTTGACATACGAGTTGTACCACTCACCCTCTGCGCCCAACCAAACAAAAATTACCAACATCACCACCGTCCAGACCGCTAAAAGCGAAAGCGGATCCAAAAAAGCTAGCGAAAGATTTTGGGCAAAGAACGCAATCAATGGCACCGCAATCAATCCAATCACGAGCCAACCAAAGAGACACCAAATTAAATAATGGTGTAGGGGCAATTTCTGTTTAGGGAGTGATTTTGTTTTGCCCGGCAATGATTTTTCGATAGGCAACGACTCTCGCGCGGGTTGTGGCATCTCTGAACGCATTCGCTTCCACCAGTACACACCAAACAACACCAAACCTGTTAATAGCCAAATCTGCAGGACGTTGAACAAGAGTATGGCGGGGAGGCGCTCCGCCAGGAAAATTTGGATGTTGGCAGGCGATTCCGATTCAAGAATCGAGTTGGTCAAGATACCGACGACGACATTGCCGCCGATGCTCACAAACCACAGCACCAGACCCGCAACGAGCCAGTAAAAAATGTACGAGACGCGGTCAATATATTTCCAAAGTCCGATGGTCAGCAAGACCAAGCTCAATAGGAACCAAACGACAAAGACGAGCCAGCCATCCGCGAGGTTTTGAAACCAAAGACCGAATCCCAAGCCGGTCACCAAAAAAAATAGAAATTGGAAGGGATGTCTATTGACAAAGCGAAGAGTATTACGGAGCGTTCTCGAGATAGAGTCTTTCATATTCCCTCCGTGTGCCGTGAAAGACACCGCAAACGCGCGGTGATGGGATGGAGCACAGGAAAATAGTATCTCACCGATTCTCGCAAGGTCAATACCAAAAGCGATACAAATAAAAAAACCTGCGAGGTTAAAAACCTCGCAGGTCTGGACTGCATCACTTTGCCGCCGTCTTGTTCAACCGTTCCGCTTCCAATTGCGCTTGCCTCGCGTAATCTATCGCTTCGCCCAACACGCGTGCGGCTTCTTGGGGGCTGTGAAAGCCGGTACTGTTTTCGCTGAAAATAAAGTCCCAGCGCATTTGCGCTTTGCGAATCAGGTCGCGCGGCGGCGCCAGTTGTTCGTCCGTCGCGCCGGCATTTTTCGCGGCGATAATCGCGTCCATCGCGGCGGCGAGTGCATCCTCTGTGCGGCGCAAGAGCGAGGCAGTGGTCGTTTGAATATCCACGATGCGTTGTTTGAGCGCGTCGTCATCTTGCTTGTGACACTGCCCGCACGATTGGCGCACGTTGGTCAAGGGGCTCCGCACCCAATGGTCGGACACTTTGATTGCCCCTTCGCGCACGTACGGCATGTGACAGTCCGCACACGAGACGCCCGATTTGTAATGCAAGCCCGTAGTGAACAATTCAAATTCGGGATGCTGAATTTTTATCATCGGCGCGCCGGTCTCTTTATTCGCAAAATCTTTGAAACCCGCGTCCGCGTAATACTTGTCAATGTCATCAATCTTCGTGCCATTTGCCCACGGGAACGTCAAAATCTTGTTGTCGCCCGCAAAATAGTATTCCACGTGACATTGCGCGCACACGAACGTTCGCATTTCTTGGCGCGTTGCTTTTGACAAATCTATGCCGCGCTGCGTCATGGCATTCACAAACGCGGGACGCGTGATACGCAATTCCATCGTCTTGGGATTGTGGCAGTCCGCGCAGATCGAGCCGTAATGCAGTGTACCGGAAATTTCTTTGTACGGCGTGTGATTGAAATTTTCCCAACCCATTTGCGCGATGAGTTGCGGCGCTTCGCCCGCGTGACAATTCGCGCACGCGCCCGGTTGTGCCACCGCGTCCTGGCGTTTGGTTTGTTTTTGGTCCGTCAGCGCATAAAAGTGTCCGCGCTCTTCGTTATAGTCCACACTGAACGCATAACCCGCCCACAAGCGTTTCAAAATCGGATAGCGTTCTAATTTATTGAACGGCTGACTGCCGCCGTACGCGGTGGGCGTATCGTCCTGCTGTGTTTTGAGCCACGATGAATACTCACGCGGATAATTTTTACCCCACACTTCGGGATTCAATTCCGTGTCGGAAATCTCGACAACGTTGAGCGGATATTGCAGCGCTTCATCTTTGCGCGTTTGAATGTTCAACAACAAAAATGTGATGGCGCCAATAATGAGTCCGCCAACGACAAACGCGGCAGCGAGCCACACAATTTGCCTGCGATTAAATTTCAACGAATCGTTCATAACATTGTTCCTCTGCGCGCTAGACAGCGCATCCTACACGTCCTTGTGCATTGTGCATTCCGCAGTGTGCAATCACTTGCCGTGTCCCACACCCGCATGACAAGTCAAACAATCCGTGGGTTCATTCGACTGGGGATGCAAAATTTCCGAAACGGCGTCTTGATGACAATACACGCAAGCGTGTTGTGTCACTTCGCGGTTCAGTTCCGTAATACGAATCGGTTCTTGAAAATTTCCGAGCGTGAACGCGCGACTGTGATTGAAACCATTGAGTCCTTTGATGGCATATTTGGCAATGAGCGAATCATGCGGTGTATGACAATCATTGCATGTTGCCACCGCATGATGCGGCGAACGATTCCATCCGTCGAACTGGTCGCGCATGATGTGACAATTCGCGCACGCGTTCGGGTCATCTACCAAGTAGGAATATCCTTGTGCGTACAAAAAAGTAAAACCGGAGAGAAAAAGAATTGCGCCGCCGAGCGCGGCAATAATGAGTGCCACACCAAAAGTCGGCAGGAACGGCGCGACGCGGCGCCACAGAGTCTTGAACCAATTCATGAGCGTGGTCTATTCTACAGAAACGCGACGCGAAAGTAAAGGACATCTGCACCGAAAAAAAAGAGACAAGCCCCATGCGCTTGTCTCTCTGTTTTCAGGTCCAAAATCATTTGCGCGCACTGTGTCGCGCCAAACTTATTCTTCCGACGTGGACATACCTGTCAACGCAAACACATAGTACAACAATGTCGCAATTCCCTGCACTGCGGCTGCCACATACGTCAATGCCGCCGCATTCAGCACTTGCCCTACACCGTTCATCTCTATCGGCGAGACGATGCCATTTGCCGCAAGCATCTGCTGCGCGCGCACACTCGCGTCGAATTCTACCGGCAACGTGACAAGCGCAAACAACGCGGTTGCGCCAAACAAGGCGACGCCAATCCACGCCAACGAGGTGCCGACGAGCGGCATCGCAAACATGCCCGCGATGAAAATGACCGGTCCGAGAAAACTGCCGATTTGCACCGCCGGTACAATCAAAGTGCGCCACATGAGCGGCATATATTTTTGTTGGTCTTGCAACGCGTGTCCCGCTTCGTGCGCGGCAACGCCGACAGCGGAAACATTCGCGCCATTATAGACATCCGGCGACAAGCGCAGCGCTTTGTCGCGCGGGTCATAGTGGTCGCTCAAAAAACCTTGCGTCATTTCCACGCGCACATTACGCAAACCACTGCGTTCCAAAATGCGCCGCGCCGCTTCCGCGCCCGTCATGCCGGAGCCAAGCCGCGTTTCCGCGTTTTTCTTGAAAGTGCTCTGCACACGGAACTGCGCCCACAAGCCAAAGAGCAGCGGCGGAATCATCAACACAAAAAACATCCAGTTACTTTCAAAAAATGGCAACATGTTTTGCTCCTTGCTAACGCAAGACAAACTCGAGTTTTGCCTTGCAAAATAAAAAAAGAGACAAGACCGCACGAAAAATTTTCGTGTTGGTCTTGCCTCTGACATTCGAATCAGTGGACTGCCGAGGACAACGGTCTCTGCGCTGCCCTGTCTTGACGACAATCCATGCGACGATTTCTCTCGTCGGGCTACTCCCCAAATGTTGGGGGTATCGTAGCAGGCGAAAATGAGAATGTCAATACATTTTCGATTAGAGTTTTATGAAAACGAGACCCGTCACAAGGACAGGTCTCGAATCGTTACTGCGTTTGAATATCGCCGAACGGAATTGTAAATTCCTGAAACGGTCCGCCAAATTCATCGCTCCATACAAACACATCGGCGTCCGACGCAATTCCAAATGCTTGCCCCGAAATCACAACATCGAGATTTGGGTCAACACCGAACGCTTCCCCAAACACTCCATCCGGTAACACTTGCGAAGATTTTTGTCCCGGCACCGTGCGGAATTGAAAACGAAAACCGCGCGACAAATCAATGTTTTCCGGTGTGAGCCGCGCCTTGAGTTGATTCGCTTGCACTTCGGAAATCAGTCCGAGCCCGAGCAGACGGTCAATCTGCCCAGTGCGAAAATCAATAATCGCTTGCTTGACCGCCGCCTCATCCACCCCTTGCGCTTTCGCAATGTCCGCGAGGGATTTGCCTTGCGACAATTGTTCAATCAACGCTTTGGGTTCGAGTTTCAAAACTTTAGCCACTGCGTCGAGTTGTTCCAAGCCGCCGTTGATTCCGCCGAAACCGAGAATGCCACCCGGCAAGCCGTTTCCAAATACAGGACCATTATTGCGCGGACCGCGCCAAGGCAACGGACCACGCTGTGGCGGATTTTGATTCGGCGCGGGCGCTTGCTGTGCGCGACGCGGCAGTTGAATCGGCGCAATGACATTGTTCGCATCAATGCGCGCTTTAATCGCGTCCGCTTGTTCTTGTGTCACGCGCCCGTCCTTGACCGCTTGGTCAATCATTTCTTTACGCGCTTGGACCGCTTTGGTTTTCAAATCATCCGCGCTCACGCCGAGCTTGCCTGCGAGCAAAGTCCAAAACGTATCGCCAATCGCGGATGGCGCTTGTTGTTGCTGTGGCGCGGGAGTTGCCCCTGAACCTGATGAAGGGCTAGCGCTTGGTGTCGCCGTTGCCGCGCCTTGCGCGAATGCCGTGTTCGTCGCGGGCATATTCGACGTTTGCCACAACACGATGCCGAACGCAGCAAGAATTAAAAGAATCCCAAAACCCAAACCGATTGCACGTGCTTTTGTCATATCTTCCTCCATGAAAAATAATTGCGGAGCAGAAAAATTTGGAATTGTGAATTGCGGATTGCGAAATTCGCAATCCACAATCTGAAATTGCCACTTTTCAATCCACGCAGTCCCAACACATCACCGGCTGCACAATGGGTTTCACAAAACGTTGCTGCTGTCCCAACACCACACCGATAAACTGCGCGTCAAATTCATTGGGCGATTCAACGTGATTTGGTACGCCGACCACAAAGATGCGCTGTCCGACACGCAAACGATTCAACGGCACGCGCTGACGCGGACCAAACTCAATCACTGTTTCGCGTCCAGCGCGGATAGACCACGTACGTCCGGTGCGCGGTTCGCGCAAACGAATCACATTGCCTTGAATCGCATCAATCGCGCCGAACGTCCCGCGCGTTTGGAGTGAATCAGGTGCGGCATATTCCCAGCCCGGCGGCGCGTCGGGGGGGGGGGCGCTGCGCGGGGCATTGAGCCAAACACTGCGACTGCCCATCACCGCGCCGAACGCGAACGACGCGGTGAACAACAAACAAAATGCCAAAACGAGCGCCGCGTATTTTGGTGTCGCTGCTGAATTGAACCAATTCAAAAAAAGTTCGCGCATAAACGTTATCCTGCTGCACGCGCCGCGGGACGCGCGGTCAAGCGCGCCGTCAACCAAAAAGCAACTGCCAACATCACCATGCTGATGCCCATACTCATCCACGGAATCGCCGCCGCCAACGCGCGCCACGCTTCGCTCGGATACATGGTTACGATTTCGGGCTGCGTCGTATAGTACGACACAAGGTCAAACGCACCATTCGCGCGCAACGTGAACGCGGACTGGTACGCCAACGCGAAACCGAGCAACGCGGCGAGCAATGTCACCACGCCTAGCCCCACGTTCACGTTTGGAGTTTGCGCGGCGCGGGGCAAATTCGCGATGATGCGCGCAGACAAGTCGTTCGCGGGTTCCGCGCGCCCGATGTCTTGCAACGCGCGTTCAATGCGTTCGTCATCCATTTTTCGTCGTTCGTCGTTCATCATTCGTCCACTTGCAACAATTCGCGCAATTTCATTTTCGCGCGATGCAAATGCGTGCGCACCGTATTGATTGGCACATCGAGCGCGGCTGCCATTTCTTCGTACGACATTTCTTCCGTGTAACGCAAGACAATCACCGTGCGATACAACGGCGGCAGTAATTCCAAATTCGCGCGCACGCGTTCACGCAATTCCGCATCACTCACCGCGCGCAACGGGTCATTCGCATCGTCGGGAAAATCCAATTCGTTGTCTGCATCAAGCGATTGCGACAACGCCAATTTTTTTTGTTCTGCCCAATCGCGGCACAGGTTCACGGCAATTTTTAGAAAATATGGTTTGAGCGGTTTATCTAGTGCTACACGCGGCAGCGCATTCCACGCGCGCAAAAAAGTTTCTTGCGTTACATTCTCCGCCTCGTGCGCATCATTCGTAAAACGATACGCGACATTGTAAATCGCGTTTGTATAACGTTTGACCAATTCGGCGAACGCACGCGGGTCGCCTTGAAAATGTTGCGCGACGAGTTCTGCATCGGACGCGACTTGGATTCCCTCACCGCGCACTGCAGGCGCAAGCCAACGCGGCGGTGACGATTGCGTCCGCGCGGCAAAGATATTTTTCAACGCGAGGGAGGGTAACGCGTGTGCTGTCATGGAACAATAGAATACACGGAAATTTTGGAAAAAAGTTTCAACAAGGGCGGCTGTCAGTTCGAGCCGTTCCCTCAATACTTCCGGACAAGTTTTGCGAGAAATCCCACTCGCGCCAAATTGAGCTCTCTCTCCGCACGAAATGAAAAGCCATGTTCAAGATACAGTCGCGACATTGGACGCAAATGAGAAATACCGGAATACCCATTTCATCAAACTCTCACGAGACCTGCACAAGTTTTCCATAGGTTTTTTGTAAAGTAAAAGCATAGACCGCAAGCGATTTGAAAGCAGTTTGCTCGAATCGTTCGGAGGGAAAGAGATTGGCAGATTGCCAATGAATCGCTTGCGGATGAAAAAATCCGGAGGTAAGCACACAATGAACAAGTGGTTAAAAATGATTGGGGCAGCAGTTGTAGTGGGCGCATTGGCAGTCACCGCGTTGAGCGCAGTGGCATCGGCACAGTCACCGACGCCGACCACGCCTACAACGCCAAGCACACAGCCGAATCAACAACCGGGCTGGGGCATGTTTGGCTGGGGGCATGGCATGCGCGGCATGGGTCAGGGCATGTTTGGTGGAATGGGTCCGGGCATGCATGACGAGCGCGGTTTCGGCGGCATCGGACAAAATTCGCTCATCACCGCGTTTGCCAAAGCGTTGGGCACCACCGAAAGTGATGTGTTGACGCAGCTGCAAGCAGGCAAAACCCTCGCTGAACTGGCGCAGGCAAAGAGTGTCAACACCGCAACCGTCATCAGTGATTATTTAAAAACGTTTCAAGAATCACTCACGACCGCAGTGACGAACAAGCAACTCACGCAAGCACAAGCGGACGCGATGCTGGCACTGAAAAAAGCGAATGCAGAAGCGGCATTGACGTACAAGTACGACCCAAGCACGGCGCCTCAACCCGGTGCCGGTGGGTTGGGCGGAATGCACGGGGGAATGCGCGGTGGGCATGGTTGGTGGGGAATACCCAATCAACAACAGCAACAGCAAGCGCCGTCCGGGACACAACAGTCCAATTAACTTTCTCCTCCTCTCCTCTCGCGTTTGGGTGACGCGAGAGGAGAACCTTTTTTAGATATAATAAACTCATGGGACAACGAATTCTCGTCGTGGATGACGACAAACAAATTGTGCGTTTGGTGAAAACCTATTTGGAAGAAGCAGAATACCAAGTCCTCGCGGCGTACGACGGCGAGGACGCGCTGCGCGTCATTCGCCACGAGCATCCCGATTTGATTGTGCTCGATATTCAATTGCCAAAACACGATGGCTGGGAAATTACGCGGCGGCTGCGTTCGGATGAGCAGCTTGCCGCGATTCCGATTTTGATGTTGACCGCACGCGTAGAGGATATGGATAAAATTCTCGGTTTGGAATTGGGTGCAGATGATTATTTGACCAAACCATTCAACCCGCGCGAAGTGGTGGCGCGCGTGCGCGCGATATTACGCCGCGCCGGTGCGCCGCCCCCCGTCGCGCGCATTTTGCAGCACGGCGCGCTGCGCCTCGACCTCAATCAACATTTGCTCACGCTCGACGCCGCAGCAATCGAATTGACGCCAACCGAATTTGCCCTTTTGAAAACGTTTATGGAAAATCCGCGTCACGCCTTTACGCGCAGTGAATTGATTGAAAAATCGATGGGCTATGCGTATGAAGGGCTTGACCGCACGCTCGATAGTCACATCAAAAATTTGCGCAAAAAAATTGAAACAGATTTGAGCGCGCCGCGTTATATTGAAACGGTGTTTGGTGTTGGCTATCGCCTGCGTGGTGAGACAGTGGGGGATTCCGCATGAATCGGTTGTGGGTCCGTTTGATGCTCGCATTCATCGCGGTCACACTCGTCGGTGTCGGAATCGTCGCGGTGTTGGCAGGCGCGCGCGCCGACCGCGACTTTCGCAATTTTCTCGCGCAAGAGCAGACCGAAGAACAGCAAGCGCTCGCAGAAGGGTTGGGCGCGTATTATCAACAGTACGCGAGTTGGCAAGGCGTAGAACGCGGCTTAGGTTTTGGACCGCGCCGCGGCAATCACATGATGCGGCGCGACCCGCTGCCGATTATTGCCGATGCAAAGGGAACGATTGTGTATGATGCGCGCGCCGACAATCTTGGCAGACCACTCGACTCGAATCAAAAGCAACAAGCGATTCCCATTACGACGAATGGTGAAACGGTCGGTTATGTCGTCTTTGAAAATCCGAACGCGAATCCAACGGGGATGATGCTTGAAACATCGGAACAAAATTTTCTCGCGCAGTTGCGCGGTTCGCTGATCCTCGCGGGCTTGATTGCGGGTGCGCTCGGTGTCGTTTTGAGTATTGCATTGAGTCGCACGCTCACCGCGCCGTTGGGAAATCTTGCAACCGCCGCGCACCGCTTTGCCGCACGCGATTGGAAGCAACGCGTCAAGGTGCAAGGCGCGCAAGAAATTGCTGAAGTCGCCACCGCGTTCAACGCGATGGCGGACGATTTGCAAAAACAAGAATCACTGCGCCGCGATATGATTGCAGACATCGCACATGAACTGCGCACGCCATTGACAGTGATGCAAGGGAATTTGCGTGCGATGCTCGACGATGTGTATCCCCTCGACCGCGCGGAAATTGCGACCTTGTACGACGAAACGCGTTTGCTCTCGCGTCTTGTGGATGACCTGCGCGAACTCGCGCTCGCGGATGCGGGACAATTGCAGTTGAATACGCAAAACGTTAATTTGCGCGAGGTGTTACAAAACGCTGCTGCAAATTTTTCCATCGCCGCCGACGCGCAAAATGTGCGCGTAGAAATGTTCCCTGCGGAAAATTTACCAAAGGTACGCGCTGACGCAGACCGCGTTGCCCAAGTGCTGCGGAATCTTTTGGCGAACGCGCTGCGTCACACCCCCGAAGGCGGAATGATTACGCTTGGCGCAACCCCTCAACAGGTTCAGGGCGAAAAAAATTTCGTGCGCGTGTTTGTGCGCGATACGGGCGAAGGAATTGCGCGCGAGGATTTGCCGCACGTGTTTGAACGTTTTTATCGCGCGGACAAATCGCGCACACGTTCAACCGGCGGCACAGGACTTGGACTCGCGATTGCGAAAGCGTGGGTCGAAGCGATGGGAGGAAAAATCGGCGTGGAGAGTGAAATCGGCAAAGGCAGTGAATTTTGGTTCTTGCTGCCCACTGAAAAAAATTGACGGTGCGAAATTCGCACCGTCAATTTTTTTTACTTTATCAATCCCGCTGTGCGCTGCGCTGCCGTCAATGTATTTTGCATCAACATCGCAATCGTCATCGGACCGACGCCGCCGGGGACGGGTGTGATTGCGCCCGCAACCTCTTTCACATTTTCAAAATCCACATCGCCCACCAAACGCTTGCCTGATTTTTTCGTCGCGTCGGGAATTTCGTTAATGCCCACATCAATCACCGTCGCGCCCGGTTTCACCCAATCGGCTTTTACGAACCATGGTTTCCCAATCGCCGCGACGAGAATGTCCGCATTGCGCGTGATGCTTGGCAAATCGCGCGTGCGCGAATGACAAATCGTAATCGTCGCGTTGCGATGCAAAAGCAAAAACGACATCGGCAAGCCGACGATGTTTGAGCGTCCCAACACCACCGCGTTCGCGCCTTCGATTTTCGTCCCCGCCGATTCAATCAGATAAATACAGCCGAGCGGTGTGCAAGGCACAAACATCGGTTCGCGATTTTTCATCGAAAGGCGTCCGACGTTGAGCGGTGAAAAACCGTCCACATCTTTTTCAATCGGAATCGCGCCGAGAATCGTTTCCGCGTCAATGTGCGCGGGCAGCGGCAGTTGTACGAGAATGCCGTGAACGTTGGAATCGCGCGCGAGCCCTTGCACCACTTCCAACAATTCCCCTTGCGAAATATCAGCGGGCAAATTGTGCGCGTACGAATTCATGCCCAAATCCGCGCACGCTTTTTGTTTCGACGCGACATAGGCGCGCGAATCAGGACGGTCACCGACGAGAACAGTCGCGAGTCCGGGCGTGATGCTGTATTCCGTTTTCAGATACGCAACATTTTCTTTTACTTTATTTTTCACATCTTCGGCGACGGCTTTGCCGTCAATCAATTTGGCTGACATAAATTATCCTCTACAGTGCTGTGTTACTCGGCAATAGCGCTTGCAGTTACCGGTCGTCGCGTTGTGATAGCTGTGCGTGATGCTTCGAGGAAACCGATATACATTAAAAACACACCTACAAATTCGCCAAGATACAATCCCGGCAATCCGAAACGATTCAAAATTCCTCCAAACGCGGGCGCCATCGCGCCAGCCGCGATCAAGATATTCCCAATCATCCGATGCGGCAACACGCGCTTGCGCCAAAACAAAAACGCGGAATACAACGCACCACCGACGAGCGCAATCGTTCCGTAGATATTAAAGAACGGCGTAATCATCCGCACCCAAGTCACGCTAAATGCTTTGCCCGTGAGTTCTGCACCCGTTTGATATTCGGGATTGACAGGGGCAATAATAACGGCAACGGCAGCCGCAATGGATGCAATGGTCAAAATAATTGTGGTGAGTTTGACCCATTTGTCGCGCGCGAGTAAAAAGACTGTCCCTTGTCCCAACCACGCTGCGACGAGCACCGCACCAAACAGATACCAAATTTTTAAAACGACGGGATTGAATCCAAATGCGCCCGTGTACGCTTCGCACAATCCACCAATACCATAGAACGTGAGACCGATGCCCCACACCAACAAATGTTGATGCGAACGCCGCGCGTTCCAGCGCGAGAACACCGCGAACGCAAACACAAAACTCAAGACCGCCGACGCCAGCGGCAGTAAAACACTCACAGCAAACATAACTGGACCTCCATGACCGCAGGGCAGCATTGCCCATTATTTTTGTAATCCAGTTTCGCTGTGAATGTGACAATGGACAAGGGTCACTTGTCCTAACGTTTCATGGGCAACGAGGCACAGTCTTTATGGTCCACTCAACGCAAATACCGATTCGTACTGATGCGCGGTTGCAATTAATTGTTCTTGTTCACGTTCGCTCATCGGTTGAAAATTTTCGCACGCGTCCAATTGCGCTTGCAACAAATTCACATCGCCCGCCGTGCAAATTCCTGTCACGTCTTGCGACAGCGCAAAGTTAATCGCCGTCTGAATCTTTTCGGGCTCGACGAAGGGAACATACCACGTCGTCTGCGTGTGGGGCGCGTCGCGCCAAACGCCTTTGCCAATCGCTTTGATAATCATCGTTCCCACATCGCGTTTGCGACATTCTTGCAATAACGCTTGTGTGTCACGCCGATACTGTTCGTTCGCGAATTGCACAAAGTTGATGGGAAACAAAATCGAATCAAAATCGAAACGGCGCAACGCTTCCAAAAAAATCGCGGGAGCATCGTTGCCGTGTCCGGTGATGCCGATGTATTTCGTGAGACCTTGTTCGCGCGCGTCGAGAAAGGCGTCGAGCGCGCCGCCGGGCGCAAGCGCGGCATCCAGTTCGTCCATGCGCGTAATCGCGTGAATTTGGTACAAATCCAAGTGGTCGGTCTTGAGTCTCTCAAGCGAACGCTGTAATTCTTCCCATGCCGCTTGCTTGGAACGTTCGCCCGTTTTTGTGCTGAGAAAAAAGCGCTTGCGTTCGCGCGGCATCCATGGTCCGACCAACACTTCGGCTTTACCGTACGACGCCGCCACGTCAATGCGGTTCACGCCCGCAGCAATGATTTGTTCCATCGCGCGGTTTGCCACATCTTGCGTCGTATCCCACAACGCCGCGCCGCCGAAAATCGCGACGGTGCTTTCATGTCCGGTGCGTCCGAATTTTCGTTTTTGCATCTTGCTCCTTCTTACTCGCGGTCCAACAACTTGCCCAACACGCTCAACAAATCAATAAACACATTCAGACGCGTCTTGAACATATTTTTTTGGAGCGCGATGGTGTCGCCAAACTGCATCGTTTCGTCGCTCGTGCTGCTTGCTTGCGTCCACGTCGGTTCGCCGCTTGGTTCGGGTTTACTCGTGCGCGCAAATTCAAACCAATAATCTTGTACGCGTTTTGACATCGCGCGGTCGGCGTCTGTAAAGATGTCTTTGTATTGCGGCGCAATGTCGCCCGTGCCGAATACAAAAACAATTTCACCGCCATGCGGCACGCCCGGTTCTTTGGCGCGTAAATTTTGCGCGACGTAACTAAAATAGTAGCGCCATGTCGGCGCGCGGACAGCATGATAATCCGCCATGCGTTTCGCGAACGCGGTGAAAATCAGGTCACGAATCAGTTCGCGTCCGAGTTGGTTATCGGTCTTGGCATCGGGAAACAACGGCTTGACCGCAATCTTGAGCAGCCCCATTTTTTCAATCAACTTGGCGGGGTCAATTCCAAAAAGAATTGCAACAGTCGCTTCATCGCTGTTGTTGCCGATGATGAGCGGCACGGGCGCTTCATTGCCCTTTTGGAAAATATCCAAAATCGGTTCGGGCAGCGCAGCGTCGCCGACGACAAACACAGGCGCGAGCGTCATGCCTTTTTTATTCAACGGCGCGAATTTTTCCGCAGGCACAGCGCGCAATTCTTTTAAGGTTGCGTCCGCGCCATTCAAGCCCAATGCGCTCGCAACTTGAATCCCTGCTGCTTGCGCTTGCTTGCGTGTGTGGCTCGGAATCCCATACGCGCTTTCCGCAACCCCTTTCGCAAAGAGTCCGCGCGCGAGTGGTGACGCAAACAACGTCAACACACTTTGACTCCCCGCCGATTCGCCAAAAATCATGACGTTGTTTGGGTCGCCGCCGAAGGACGCGATATTTTGCTGAACCCATTTCAACGCGGCGATTTCGTCGAGCAGTCCAAAATTCACCGGACCATTTGGCGTCGCCTGATCCAACGCGGGATGTGAAAAGAAACCGAGCGGTCCGAGACGATAATTGATGGTCACCACCACCGCGCCGCGCGATGACAATGGTGCGCCATCATAGAGTGGCAAACTCCCCGCGCCCGTAATCAACGCGCCGCCGTGAATCCAAAACATCACGGGCAATTTCGCAGACGCGTCTGTGTTCGGCGTCCACACATTCAAGTACAAACAATCTTCACTCTGCAAATCGGGAGCAATCGAATTTTCACCGATAGAGGAAGAGGGCTGAATGCACGCCTTACTAAAAGTATTTGCTGGACGCACACCACTCCACGATGCAACGGGCTGCGGCTCTTGCCAACGCAATTCACCAATCGGCGGTGCGGCATACGGAATTCCTCTAAAGACACTCAAATTATTTTCGCGCACGCCTTCGAGTTCACCCGAAGCAATTTTTACACGCGGCACGTTGGAGGATGAATCAACAGTTGGAGTCATAGGCGGGGGAACGGTTGTGGCAACAATGAGCGCGGGGGTTGGTGGAATAGTCGGCACACCCGTTGGCGGTATGGGTGTTGGAACAACAGACGTGCGACATGCAATCAATACGAATACGAGAGAAATTCCAAAACAAATCGCGAAAAAAGTTCGCATGATTGCTCCTTGTGTAAAATGTACCTTATTTCCGCACGCGCAGGTACGTTTGAGGAAATCCGCCGCCAGAGCTGATGGGCATCAATATCAATTCGTCACCGTTGATTGAAACGCTGAAACCAAAACGCACGCTTGTTGTGATGAGTAACGTCGAGCCATCATAGGTGTACGAATTCTTGTCAGCCCAACCATCACCATGCTTGCCATCAATCAAAACTTCGCCGTCGGGCATGAACTCGTACGTTTGTTTGCCACTGCTGGTTTCCCACTTGCCGACCAAATCATCACGCACCAAGAAATAGCGCACGCCCATCCCCGCGAGCAACAGCACCAAAAGAATGACGAGTATTTTTGTAAAACGATACCACATTTTCAGGTGGCGAATTGCGAGTGATGCGTGAAAAAAAATGGATAGACGCGTTAGTTCAAAATATTTTCGTCATCAAGAAATTCTACAGGGGGATTGTCCTTGCCATATTCCCACAGCATCGAAAAAAACCAAATCCCACTCTCGCCAATCACAAAATCGGCGGGTGTGAACGTCATTTTGGAATCGAGCGGCGGTTCCGCGCGTTCGGGATTGTATTCTGCTGACCAACCAAACGCTTCGCCTTGCCATGCTTCTCCCTTTGTGTGGAGTTCATTTGCAAGCTTTCTCACGTCAGCCAAATCAGGAATGACGATTGGAACAACTGGTATCTGATGTTTCGAAATATGAATTTTTGCTTTAACTGTTGTCACGTCTTATCGAAGAATTTGTTTTTCAAAACACGATGACGATTTATCAAACGTTCGAGCTCGTATACGGACATTGTCTGGCTTGTATCAATTTGGAAATTTCTTTCAAATCCGTCGAGCATGTCATAGAGCGTTGCGTCAATCACAGTATTTGTGAATACTCCATAGCCTTTAGCACCAAACTGCATGATGACATTTGCGGCATTGGCTAATCTCGATGCTGACAAGGATTGATTATTTGTAATAAATTTGCATTGAAAGATGTAGAGCGCCGCATTGGCGGTCGGAGTTTGTTTAGTCATAATAGTTATATCTCTGCCACCATCTCTTGACTTTGATTTGCCCATCTTTCTGATAGTTTGGCTATCAAACCTTGGGTGGTTGTATAAAATATCATAACAGAGATCCTCAAAGCTATCTTCATTCATCAAACTCCAATCACAAGTTCCTGCGCATGACCTGCCAAACAAGGACTGAACTTTAGGTTCTGTTGACATTTGAGGTAAGGAACATCGAAGTAAGCGACACTATTGGG
>CAYXXF010000031.1:0-43732 GCA_964469005.1 uncultured Anaerolineales bacterium | reverse complement strand
TTCGATTTGCCCCTTGACAATCAAGACAGTTGTTTCGAGCGGAGCGAGAAATCTCGGTCTCGCAAATAGAGATGTCTCACTCCGTTCGACATGACATTTCATTACGACAAAAATTTCGGTAGATAAAAATTCAAGAAGCGCAGTTCGGAATCGTTCGACGCGCGCAGGGTTGCGTCACGCGCATCGGCTCGCGCCAAAATTACATCGTACTGTCTCAACGCGTTTTCGGAATCGGGCGCGCGAAATTCGCCCGAACCATCGGTGACGTACAAAAACAAATCTTCATTCGCGCGCGGCGGTTCAATTTCCACTTGACCTTGTGGCGGCACAAACGTCGCGGTCAAACGCGCGTCGCCAACCATGTGACGTTCGAGCGGTGAATCATCGCCGAACACACTGAAAACATTCGCGTCACCTTCACGGCGTTTTGGCAATTGTGTGTGATGCAATTGTTGATAGTGCGGCAGTTTGCGATGCTTGCGGTCGGCGGCAAACCAAATTTGAATCACGCGCACGGGGTCGTCGGTTTCATTTAGCTCTTGATGCAAAATCAAATCGCCACTGAACATGCGCTGCACGTCGCCCGGTTTCAATTCGCCTTCGCCGCCCGTACTGTCTTGATGAAACAGTGTGCCTTCAAGCACCCACGTAAAAATTTCGAGACCGCGATGCGGGTGCCATGTAAATCCGTTGTGCGGGGAAATGCGCGTCATGTGCGCGGTGTACATTCCGCTCAAGCGTTGCAGTGGACTGCCGCCGCCGACAGCGAAATGCGAATTTAACCAAAAGATGGGATTGATGATGGGGAACGCGTCCGCCGCGAAATGTTGCAGTGACGCATTTTTGATAAATTGGGATTGAATGATGGTGTCGTGCATAAGATTAGTTTTCTTTTTTCTCGATGGCGCGGTCCAACTCGCTCAACAAGTCAAGCAGTTGCTTTTGCTTTTCCGGCGCGAGTTGTCCGATGCGCGAGCTAATGACTTGGCTGTGCGCGGGCATGATGTCTTGAATCAAACGTTTGCCTTTTGTCGTGAGATGCAGCATGTAGGCGCGCCCGTCATTCGGGTCTTGACGGCGCTCCACCAAACCTTGTTCCATCATGCGTTCCATCAAGCCGCAAACATTGCCTTTGGTGACGAGCAGGCGGTCGGCGAGCGTTTGCTGTGTGATGCCTTCTTCGTGATGCAGGTGTACCAAGACATCGAATTGCGGCAGCGTCAAATTGTGTTTTGCCAAAAACGCGGTTTCACATTTTTGGACTTGATGCTGAATCCGCAAAAGGTGCAGCCATGCGAGAATATTGGGATTGCGAGTAGGCATTGCCAGTTGGTCTTTCATTTCCAAGTCGTTAGATAGTTCAAGTATAAACTATCTTACTTGTGTGTCAACTCAATTTCAAAAAGCAGACCTTCGATGTTTGACATCGAAGGTCCGGTGGTGATTCTTGCTTGCAAGGGCGTTTGATTTATTTCGCCGTCAAAACGGTCGGGGTAGGTTCCGTAGGTTCAAGTGTTACTGTCGCAGGCGGCGATGCTTCTACATCATCCAATAACACGGCTCCCTCGGGCGTCACCGGGAATTTTCGCGCCTCAACCGTTGGCGCAATCAAAAATTCGTGGACGATAATTTTCAACGCGGCAGCCAGTGGAATCGCCACCAATGCACCGCCAATTCCGCCTAAAATATAGCCCGCCGTGATGGCTAACAACACCAACAGCGGACTCATGTTGACCTGACGTTCCATCACTTTGGGGACAAGAATTTGTGCTTCGATCTGTTGAATGATGACAAAGGCGAGGGTGACGAACAACGCTTTTTGTGGAGAGTCCAAAAGCGCAATCAAAATGGCAGGGGCTGCGCCAAGAAACGGTCCAATCATTGGAATCAATTCTGCCACGGCAGCAAACATTGCTAATGGCAATGCGGAACGCACACCCAACAGCGAAAGCGACACAAATGCGAGAACCCCAAGCGTTACCGCCAAAATGAGCTGCCCACGTACGAACGCGCCCAGTGTGTTTTCAATTTCGCCGAATAGAGAAATAAAGCGCTCGCGGTCTTTCAATCGCAGCATTTTCAATATCAGTTCTTCCAAGTGGTCGCGTTCGGTGAGCCAATAGAACGCCATGACAAAAAGAATCAACGCTTCACTTGCCACGATGACGCTGTTTAACAAAATTTCTTCGACGCGCGCTTGGAAACCGGTTTGGAACTCTGTCAACTGCCGCTGCAACTCTGCGGCGCGGACCAATGGGGCTTGCGTGACGCCATTCAGCAACAACGATTGAATTTGCACCACCGTGTTTTCAACATTCATCAAAATCACGGTTTGCGAATCGAGTAAATTTTTGGTGCTGCTGAACAACGTCGGCACCAAGATAATCGCGATGCCTGCAATCACGCCCAGCAGCACCACATAACTGACCAGAATGGAAACCCAAGGAAGCACCCCGCGCTCGGCTAACTTTTGAACGATGGGGCGAATGGTCGAGGCAAATAAAATCGCGCCAAAGAATAAAAACAGCAGCGAACGAACTTGGTATAACGCGTAGAAGGTGATGATAACGGCAGCAACGATGAGAGTTTTAAAGAAAAAGGGTCGAAGCTCCATGTATATTTTTCCTTTTGCTATTTTGCCGACAACGTGTTGCAAGGATACAAGAGCTTGACCACGAGACTATATGTCAAGATACAGACACAAGATACAGCTCCAGATATATTTTCCGCGCGGTGTGGGTATTATGATGATGATTCCTTTGCGTGAAAAGAGTTTTCCGCATCTTGAGTTTTGAGCGCCCGATTTTTTGTATGCCACGCATCAAGCGTATGTTCCGCAATATCGAGCGCGGCATGCGGATGACCCGCCTCGCGCGCAAAAGTACCCATTGCGCGCAAGCGCGTTTTTTGTTGCAGTAAAAACTCGACAGCCGCCGGGACCATTTCGGGCATGCGTAATTGGACACCGGCGCCCGCACCCGCGACAAAATCGGCGTTCCATTCTTCTTGTCCCGGAATCGGGTCAATAATAATCATCGGCGTACTGCGCGCCAAAACTTCGCTCACAATCAAACCGCCCGCTTTTGTCACTACCAAATCACTTGCGGCGATGAGGTCATCCACAAAATCAATCTTGCCCAATTTGCGCAAATGGACGTTCTCACCGCCGGAAACTTCCGCGAGTGCGTTCTCCAGTTCCTCATTTCGTCCGGCGACGACGACGAGTTCAAACGACTCGGAACTGGCAACGAGGCGCGTAACCATGCGTTGAACTCGTTCTGCCGCGATCCCACCGCCGAACAAGGTAACGAGCGGCACATCTTGGGGCAAAGAATGTTTCGCGCGCATCGCGGATGGTTCTTTCGGTTCGCCGATTTCGAGTTTCACCGGAATGCCTGTCACAAAGAGTTTTTCGCGCGGCACCCCGCGATTCGCCAGAATCTCACGCGTCAAGTCGCTCGGTACAAAATAAGCATCCACGCCTTCTGCCATCCACGTTCGGTGCGCGACAAAATCAGTAATGACGACCCCGTGCTGCCCCGTGTACTCGTCGCGTTGAACCAGACGATGCACTACTTGAACAGCGAGCGCATGTGTACTGACGATAATGTCGGGCGCTGTTTCTTTGATGAGTTTTTGCAGTGACGAAAAAAACGGCGGTCCGACAATACTCAACAATTTCTCGCTGCCCAATGCGGCATCGGGGTCATCGCTCTCGGTCCCTTCATACATAATTTTGTACAGCGCGGGCGCTTTTTCACTCACTTGGAGATAAAACGTCTGCAGCGCCGTGCGCGTCAGCTCATTGGTGTAATCCAAAATGTCTATGGCTTGGACGTGGACATCCGGGAACCGCTGATACGCTTCCTCGAGCGCAAGCGCGGCACTGGTATGTCCGGTGCCAAGTGAGGCATGTACGATAAGAATGTGTGGCATGAGTTCTTTCTTTACAATAGAACGCAGCGCGCTTGTCGGCAAATGGTTATGCCACGTTGCACTGCGCGGTTTTGGGATTGCAGTTCGTCACCGAACGTATCACAAGACCAATTCGGCTTCCACAATCGTCGGGTCATCAATATCGCGGTGCAAGGTAAATCCCAAATTTTTGGAAATTTTTTGCATCGCGATATTTTCGGGCGAGATGTAGGCGGTGATGCGTTTGAGATTTTCGTCGCGCCCGATTTGAAGCAGTAGTTTCAAAAATTCGGTACCCAGTCCTTTGCCGTGAAAGGAATCAATAATGAGCATCGAAAATTCCGCGTCTTGTGTACCGAACAGCTTTGATAAACGTCCGATGCCGACAATATGTTTTTGATTCGTCAATGGGTCGGTGTATTCTGCCGCAAGCGCCATCTCGCGGTCAAAGTCAATATAGACAATGCGCGACAAACGGTCATGCGAAATGCGTTGGTCGAGTGCAAGCGGATGCAGGTAACGCAAATACACACTGCGTTCGGAAATTTGTTTGTGATATTCTACCATCATCGGTTCGTCTTCCGGACGAATCGGGCGAATGGTCAATGCCGTTCCATCTTTCGCCGTCCATTGTTTGACGTATTTGAGCGGATAGGGACGAATCGCGAGCTGCGGCAGTCGTTCCGCTGAAACCGCTTTATCGTACACAATCACGCGCGCGTCCAACGCGAGCATGTTGGTGTCCGAAACCAATAGCGGATTGATGTCAATCTCTTTAATCCAACGCTGCTCGACGACGATTTCCGAAAAGCGCACGAGCAGTTGCGCGAGCGCGTCAATGTCAACAGGGGCGCGTCCGCGTACGCCTTGCAGCGCGGTATAAATCTTTGTGCGTTCCATCATGCGCCGCGCGAGCGTAGTGTTGAGAGGCGGAAGTCCGAGCGCGCGGTCTTTAAAGACTTCGACCAGCTGCCCGCCGAGTCCGAACAAAATCACCGGACCGAATTGCGGGTCGAGTGAGCTGCCGATGATGAGTTCATAGCCGTCGAGTTTCACCATCGGCTGCACAGTGACACCGCCGAAATGTTCGACGCCCACTTTGTCCGCGACCGAAGATTGAATCGCGTTAAACGCGTCGCGCACCGCTTGGGTAGATTGCAAATTCAATTTTACGCCGCCCACATCGGTCTTGTGCGTAATCGTGTCCGAATACAATTTCAACACCACCGGATAACCGATGTCATTTGCCGCGTTTGCTGCCTCATCCACGGTGAGAGCCACGCGCGTTTCCACCGTTGGAATATCGTATGCAGCAAGCAATTGTTTCGATTCAAATTCGTTGAGAATCGTGCGTCCTTCACCGCGCGCTTTCTCGATGATTTGCGACGCGTGCGCGCGGTCGGGGTCATTCATTTCGCCGATGGACGGCGTTTCATACACGAGCCGCAAATTTTCCGAATACTGCCACATGTAATTGAACATGCGCGCCGCCATGTCGGGATATTCAAAGGTGGGAATGCCCGCACGCGACAAAATGGTTTCGCCCGCTTCGACATCACTGCCGCCGAGCCAACTCGCAATGACCGGTTTGTTTGGGATGTGCGCGTACGCTTTCAATTGCTCCGCCGTCATCGTCGGGTCAGTCATCGCTTGCGGCGTGAGAATGACGAGCAAGCCATCCGCGTTCGGGTCTTGCGCGGTGAGTTCCAAAGTTTTCGCGTAACGTTCGGGACTTGCATCGCCGAGAATGTCAACGGGATTGTTGTGACTCCACGCGGCGGGCAAGAGCGCGTTCAATTTTTCCATCGTCGCGTCGGAAATCGGTGTGAGTTTCCCCCCCCCCTCCACGAGCGCGTCCGTCGCAAGTACACCGGGTCCGCCCGCGTTCGTCAGAATCGTGAGATTGCGTCCTTTGGGACGCGGTTGTTTGCCCAACAATTCGGACGAATAAAACAAGTCCATAATCGAATTGACGCGCAGTACGCCGACGCGTTTGAACGCAACATCGAGAACATCATCACTGCCGGTGAGTGAACCCGTGTGCGATGCAGCAGCGTGCGCGGCGGCTTCGGTGCGCCCCGGTTTAATCACGATGATTGGTTTTGTGTACGCGACTTCACGCGCGGAGGAAAGAAACGAACGCGCGTCGCCGATGGATTCCATGTACATCACAATCGCTTCGGTGCGCGTGTCGTCGCCAAAGTATTGAATCAAATCGCCCCAGCCGACATCGAGCATCGAGCCGACGGAAACGAACGCGCTGAATCCAACATTTTCGCGGAAACTCCAATCGAGGACGCCCGTGAGTAACGCGCCGCTTTGCGAAATGAACGCGACTTTGCCCGGACGCGCCATCGCCGCCGCGAACGTTGCGTTGAGTCCATTCAACGGATTCATCACGCCGAGACAATTCGGTCCGACGATTCTCATTCTCCCTTTGCGCGCATTCTCCATCACGCGACGTTCGAGTTCCACGCCTGCTTCGCCAATTTCTTTGAAACCCGCGCTGATGATAATTGCACCGCGCACGCCTGCCTCCACACATTCACCGATGATGTCGGGAACGGTTGGCGCGGGTGTGACAATCACCGCGAGGTCAACGTGCGCGGGAACATCCTTGATGCTCGGATAGGTTTTGATGCCGAGAATCGAAGGACGTTTTGGATTGACAGGAAACACCGTACCGCCGAATGGATTGGAAATGAGATTCCAAAGAATCGTGCGCCCGACACTGCCTTGTGTTTCCGTTGCGCCGATGAGCGCAACATTTTTCGGCGCAAAGATTGTGTCGAGCGGATTTGCTTCAAATTTCAAAACATCGCCCGCGCGGTCAAAGGGCGTGTAATTGGGGGAACCGGGTTTGAACATGGGAAAAGGTGACAAGTGACGGCGACGTGTCATCACCCATGATGGTTGGGTGACGCGTGGTGGGTGATGACACGTCGGAGTGACAGGGAGAACGTGAAACGTCAAACGTCATGGGTCAAGTAAATGATTGAATCAATACCAATTTATTATACACGCGGATTGATTTTAGACGGCGACCACGCGAGAAAATTTCTTTTGGTGGAGTCTGTTTTATTTCGCGGATTCTCATTGCGGTGCTTGCAAATTTCCGATTGCTTGCCCCCGACAGATTGAATATAATGGCGCGGTTTATTCGCTGCACGGATTGAAAACACATGGACAATCTTTTTTTCTCGCGTCCCATCCTCAACTCGCCGTACGCGCGCCCCACACGCCATTGGGAATTGGATGAGGATGGGCAACCGACCCAACACATTATCGAACGCCGCCGCAGCGCGGAATTTATTACGCCCATCCCCAAACCGAAAAAAATAAAGACAGGTAAAACGCACGACGCGCAAATGACGATGGTGATGGACGAAGGCAAAGGTCTGTCCACCGCCGCGCAGCAGTACGACCCCACCGGCAATATCAACCTCATTCGCAATTTTGTGGATCAGTGGCGCATGATTCCTGACCCGGGCGATTGGCGCGTCACGCCTGAAACCGCGCGCCTCTTGCAGCATTGGCGGCAGCATCCGTTTGCGGACATACGACCTTTCTTTTGTCAGGTCGAAGCCGTCGAGACGCTCATCTGGCTGACCGAAGTCGCGCCCAAATTGGGCAAACGCGAAAAAGAATTGTTGGAACGTCTGCAAACGGCGAGCCACGACGCGAATCCGCAGCTCGAACGCATCGCGCTCAAGATGGCGACCGGTTCCGGGAAAACGACCGTGATGGCAATGCTGATTGCGTGGCAGACCATCAACGCGCTGCGCTATCCGACGAGCAAAAAATTTACGCGCGGCTTTTTGATAGTGACGCCCGGCATTACGATTCGCGACCGCTTGCGCGTGTTGCAGCCGAACGACCCGGACAGCTATTACGCGCAGCGCGAACTCGTGCCAAGTGATTTGATTCCCGAACTTGGCAAAGCCAAAATTGTCATTACAAATTATCACGCGTTCAAACTCCGCGAACGGATGCCGCTGTCCAAAGGCGGACGTTCGCTGCTGCAAGGACGCGGCGAGGAATTGAACACGCTCGAAACCGACGGACAAATGTTACAGCGCGTCATGCCGGAATTAATGGGCATGAAAAATATCCTCGCCATCAACGACGAAGGGCATCACTGTTATCGCGAAAAACCGGACGCGGAACAAGAAGAATTGAAAGGCGATGACCGCGCCGAAGCCGAAGCCAACAACGAAGCCGCGCGTTTGTGGATTAGCGGGCTGGAAATGGTGAATGAAAAAATCGGTTTGCAACAAACGATTGACCTGTCCGCGACGCCGTTTTTTCTCAAAGGTTCCGGTTACGCCGAAGGCACGATTTTCCCCTGGACGGTGAGCGACTTTTCGTTGATGGACGCGATTGAGTGCGGCATTGTGAAACTGCCGCGCGTGCCCGTCGCCGACAATATCCCCGGCGGCGACATGCCCAAGTTTCGCAACATCTGGGAAAACGTGCGCGCGAAAATGCCGAAAAAGGGACGCGGCAAAAGTCAAGACCTCGACCCGCTCAGTTTGCCCGTCGAATTGCAAACGGCATTCGAAGCGTTGTACGGGCATTACCAAAAAACATTTCAGCTGTGGCAAGACGCCAACATTCAAGCGCCGCCCTGTTTTATTGTCGTCTGTCAAAACACCGCGATTTCCAAATTGGTGTACGATTTTATTTCGGGTTTTCAAAAAACCAACGCGGACGGCTCGACGATGCTGCTGCCGGGCAAGTTGGAATTGTTTCGCAATTATGACGAATACGGCAATCCGCTCGCGCGTCCGAATACGCTGTTGATTGACAGCGAGCAGCTCGAGTCGGGTGAAGCGTTGGACGCGAATTTCCGCGCGATGGCGGCAGAAGAAATCGAACGCTTTCGCCGCGACATTGTACAGCGCACCGGCGACCAACGGCAGGCAGACAACATCACCGACCAGGACTTGTTGCGCGAAGTGATGAATACGGTGGGCAAGCCCGGACGTTTGGGCGAGTCTATTCGCTGTGTCGTTTCCGTTTCGATGCTCACCGAAGGATGGGACGCCAACACGGTCACGCACATTTTGGGCATTCGCGCGTTTGGCACGCAATTGCTTTGTGAGCAAGTCGTCGGACGCGCCCTGCGGCGGCAGTCGTATGATTTGAACGAGGACGGTTTATTCGATGTCGAGTACGCGGACATTCTTGGCATTCCCTTTGACTTTACCGCCAAGCCCGTGATTGCGAAACCGCAAACGCCGCGCGAGAGCGTGCATGTGTTTGCGGTGCGCCCCGAACGCGACGCGCTCGAAATCCAATTCCCGCGCGTCGCAGGATATCGCGTCGAACTGCCGAACGAACGGCTCGATGCCGAATTCACGGCGGACTCGGTTTTGGAATTGACGCCCGCGCTGGTCGGTCCGTCCATCACCAACAACGCGGGCATTATCGGCGAAGGCGTGGATTTGACGTTACAACATTTGAAGGACACGCGCCATTCCACGCTCGTGTTTCAACTCACCAAACGTTTGCTTTTGACGCATTATCGCGACACGAACAAGGAACCGGAACTGCACTTGTTCGGGCAATTGAAACGCATCGCCAATCAATGGCTCGAAAATTATTTGGTCTGCAAAGGCGACACGTATCCCGCGCTCTTGATGTATCAGGAATTGGCGGACATGGCGTGCGCGCGCATTCACACCGCCATCACGCGCCGCTTTCAGTCCGCGCAGCCGATTCGCGCGGTGTTGGACCCGTACAATCCGACGGGTTCGAGCATGCACGTCAATTTTTTTACGTCCAAAGCGACGCGCTGGAAAACGGATTCGCGTAAATGCCAAATCAATTGGGTCGTCGCCGACAGCGATTGGGAAGCGGAATTTTGCCGCGTGGTCGAGTCGCATCCGCGCGTGCGCGCGTACGTGAAAAATCAGGGGCTCGGCTTGGAAGTGCCGTATCTCTATGGCGCGACGCCGCGCCGTTACCTGCCCGATTTTATTGTGCAGGTGGACGACGGACATGCCGACCCGTTGAATTTGATTGTGGAAATCAAAGGTTATCGCGGCGAGGACGCCAAAGAGAAAAAAGCGACGATGGAAACGTTTTGGATTCCCGGCGTGAATTTTCTCGGCACGTACGGACGCTGGGCGTTTGCGGAATTTACGGATGTGTTTGACATGAACGCCGCGTTTGCGAAATGGATTGCGGGGATGATTCCGTAGGGACGTTTTTCGTAAGGACGTTCAATTGAACGTCCCTACGAAAAACGAAAATCGAAATGCCCAAAAAAACCGACACAAAAAAATCTATTCAAGCCCTCAAGCACACGGACGCGGCGCGCAAATACATTCCCACCGCCGAGTATCAATCCGTGTTGAGCGCGGAACAGCAGACGCCGCTCCAAGTCGCGTACGCGCGCCGCAATCCCGACCTCGACCCGCAGTTGGTGTGGCGCGGCAAGGACATGCAAGATTGGTCCGACCTGATTGTGCAAGCGCCGCCGCTGTATATTCAAGAAAAAATTCAGCCGAAAGTTTTGATTGACGATTTGCGGAAACAGACCAACGCGCAGAAACAAGAAAACGCGCCGCAGCAGTTGGATATGTTTGCAGACTTTAACGGCATTCCGCCCGAAGCGGACAAGACCGAGTTTTATCAACACGACGCGAATTGGACGAACCGCATGATTCTGGGCGACTCGCTCGCGGTGATGGCATCGCTCGCGGAACGCGAAGGACTGCGCGGCAAGGTGCAGATGATTTACATTGACCCGCCGTATGGCATCAAGTTCAATTCCAATTTTCAATGGTCAACGACAAGCCGCGATGTCAAAGACGGAAATGTTGACCACATCACGCGCGAACCGGAACAAGTAAAAGCGTTTCGTGATACGTGGCGCGATGGAATACACAGCTACTTGACGTACTTGCGAGATAGGTTGACGGTTGCGCGCGACCTTTTACATGACAGTGGTTCTATGTTTGTGCAAATTGGTGATGAGAATGTGCATATTGTCCGCGCGCTAATGGATGAAGTGTTCGGGGATGAAAATTTTGTTAGCCTGATAACGCTAAAGAAAACTGGGGGACAAACTGCAAACCTACTTTCCACTGTTACAGATTATGTTATTTGGTATGCAAAGTCCAAAGGCGAAGTGAAATTCCGGCAACCCTTGTTACCACTTCGTATTGGCGAAGGAAAAGGTACGGGTGAACGATATAGTAATATTCGGTTGATGGATGGAACGATTGATCGCCTAAATCGGGAAACGGATTTACCTTTTGGCGCCAAATATGCGCGTATAGATCCACTGACTTCAAACCGTCCTGCTAAGGAACACGAGAAGATACCTTTTAATTTTGAATCCGATACATATTTACCCGCTGCCGGACGGACTTGGTCAACTACAGAAGGGGGACTTTCTTTACTCTCCAAGTCTTCGCGAATCTATAGCACCGGCAACCAGCTTTGTTACGTTCGATGTTTTGATGATTTTCCCGCGACACCTCTCGGAAATCTATGGGAAGATGTTGCTGGGAAAACTGACAAGATCTACGTTGTTCAAACTTTTGAAAAGATCATTGAGCGTTGCATCCTCATGTCCACCGACCCCGGCGACCTCGTACTCGACCCCACGTGCGGTTCCGGCACAACGGCGTATGTTGCCGAACAATGGGGCAGACGTTGGATTACGATTGACACCTCACGCGTCGCATTGGCATTGGCGCGCGCGCGCATCATGGGCGCGCGATATCCGTTTTACATTTTGAAGGACAGCAAGGATGGTCAAGTAAAAGAAGCCGAAGTGACGCGCACGCTTCCATCCAACGAACCCACGTATGGCAACATCCGTCAAGGTTTCGTGTACGAGCGCGTGCCGCACATTACGCTCAAATCCATCGCCAACAACGCCGAGATTGATGTCATTTACGAAACGTATCAAGAAAAAATGGAACCCCTGCGCGCGCAGCTCAATCAAGCGTTGAACAAGAATTGGGAGGAATGGGAAATTCCGCGCGCGCTATCAGACGTGAAAGGTCTCCCGAAAGACCTGTCACGTCTGTTGGAAAAATGGTGGGAGTTACGCATCGCGCGGCAAAAAGAAATTGACGCTTCGATTGCGGCGAAAGCAGATTACGAATACTTGTACGACAAGCCGTACGAGGACAAGAATAAAGTGCGCGTCGCCGGTCCGTTCACGGTCGAGAGTTTGCTGCCGCACCGCGCGCTCGGTGTAGATGAAAACGACGAATTGATTGATATTGTCGCGGAAGGCAAAGCGGGCTATGCGCCCGGACAGAGTTTCGAGCAAATGATTTTGGAAAATCTCAAGACGGCGGGCGTGCAGCAAGCGCACAAGCAAGACAAGATAGATTTTTACGCGCTCGCGCCGTGGCCCGGATTTTACATTTGCGCCGAAGGACGGTATCTCGAAGGCAGTGAAGAAAAAGGACGCGAACGGCGCGCGGGCATTTTCATCGGTCCCGAATTTGGCACCGTGTCGCGTCCCGATTTGGTCGCCGCCGCGCGCGAGGCGGGCGACGCGGGATTCGACGTGTTGATTGCGTGCGCGTTCAATTACGACGCGCGTTCCACCGAATTCAGCAAACTCGGCGCGATTCCCGTCCTCAAAGCGCGCATGAACGCCGACCTGCACATGGCGGGCGATTTGAAAAATACCGGCAAGGGCAATCTCTTTGTCATTTTCGGCGAACCCGACATTGAAATCCGCAATGCGCCCGACGGACAAATTCAAGTCAAACTCAACGGCGTGGACGTGTTTCATCCCGACACGGGCGAAGTGACGAGCGATAACGCGGACGGGATTGCGTGTTGGTTCATTGACACGGACTATAACGAAGAAAGTTTTTTTGTGCGGCACGCGTATTTTCTCGGCGCGAACGACCCGTACGCCGCGCTCAAGACCACGCTCAAAGCCGAAATCCATCAAGACGCGTGGGACTCGCTCCACAGCGACCGCTCGCGTCCCTTTGCGAAACCGGAATCCGGGCGCATCGCGGTCAAGGTCATCAATCATCTGGGCGATGAAGTGATGAAAGTGTTTCGGGTGAAATAACATTTTGCAGAGCTGTCATTTCGAGCCGTCCTTGCGAGAAATCTCAGTTTATCCCCATCGAGATTTCTCACTCCGTTCGAAATGACAATCCATCCTTTTCAATGAAGCAATACTTTGTTTACATACTGACCAACAAGTCACGCACGTTCTATGTCGGCGTAACCAATAACCTCGAACGTCGAATGTCCGAGCACAAACAAAAATTGATTGATGGATTCACTAAAAAATACAACATCACACTTTTAGTTTATTATGAAACGTATGCGGATGTGCGGGAAACGATTGCGCGCGAAAAGCAGGTCAAAGATTGGCGACGCGAGAAAAAGATTGCATTAATCGAATCCATGAATCCGACATGGCAGGATTTGAGTGCAGACTGGTTCAAAGAGTAAACTGTCATTTCGAGGAGCGTGGCGATGCAGTTCATCGCAGGCGACGAGAAATCTCTCTTGACCGCTGCCGGAGATTTCTCACTCCGTTCGAAATGACATGCGTAGCATCAGTTTAAACTTTTAGGACGATGACAATGGAATTTCGCATCGCGGATACGTTCATTGACAGTCTCGCCAAACTCAACAACGACGAACAAAAACTGGTCAAGACCACCGTGCTGGACTTGCAAATCAATCCCGCCAGTCCCGGGCTCGCGTTTCATAAACTGGACCGCGCGCACGACACGCGGTTTGCGTCGGTGCGCGCGTCGCGCGACTTGCGCGTGATTGTGCATCAAATTCAAGACACTCTGCTCGTCTGTTATGCCGCGCATCACGACAATGCGTATCAATGGGCGAGCCATCGCAAACTCCAAACGCATCCCGCGACCGGCGCGGCGCAGTTGGTCGAGATTCGCGAGACCGTTCAAGACATCATCATACCGAACTATGTCGTTCAAGACACACCCAAACCGCGCTTGTTTGCAAACAAAACCGAAGTGGAATTGCTCGGCTATGGCGTTCCACCCGAATGGCTGGACGATGTACGCAATGCGAACGAAGACACTTTGCTCACGCTGGCGGACCATTTGCCGCGCGAAGCCGCCGAAGCCCTGCTCGAAATCGCGGTCGGCGGAAAACCGCACGCCGCGCCCGCGCCCGTCGTCGCCAATCCATTCGAGCATCCCGACGCGCTGCGCCGCTTTCGCGTCATGGGCGATGCGGAAGAATTGGTGCGCGCGCTCGAATATCCGTGGGACAAGTGGACCGTCTTTTTGCATCCCGAACAGCGGCGGATTGCGACGGGCAATTACGGCGGACCCGCGCGCGTGTCCGGTTCGGCAGGCACAGGCAAAACAGTCGTCGCTTTGCATCGCGCCGCGCATCTCGCGAAAACGAATCCCACCGCGCGCGTGTTGTTGGCAACGTTTTCCGATACGCTGGCAAATGCCCTGCGCGCAAAATTACGCATCCTGCTGCACCACCAGCCGCAGTTGATGGAACAAGTCGAAGTGTACGCCATGAACGCCATCGGCGAACGCTTGTATAACGTCAATTTTGCAAAAGCGCGCATTGCTTCCGCCGAAACGATTCAAACACTGCTCGCGCAAGCGGCGGAAACCGTAGGCGGACATGCTTTTCATTCGCGTTTTCTCTTTACCGAATGGGAACAAATTGTAGATGCATGGCAGATTAACAGTTGGGAAGCATATCGCGATGTGGCGCGTCTCGGTCGCAAAACGCGCCTGACCGAAACGCTGCGCGAAACATTGTGGAAAATTTTTACGCGCGTGCAGGCGGAATTGAACGCGCAGGGACTCGTAACCTACGCGGGAATGTTCAATCGTTTGACCACGCACTATGCGTCGGGACCGCGTTCCCCGTTTGACTTTATCGTCGTGGACGAAGCGCAAGATGTGAACGTGCCGCAGTTGAAATTTTTAGCCGCGCTCGGCAACAATCGTCCCAACAGTTTATTTTTTGCCGGAGATTTGGGACAGCGCATTTTTCAACAGCCGTTTTCGTGGAAAGCATTGGGGGTAGATGTGCGCGGGCGTTCCAAAACGCTGAGCATCAACTATCGCACGTCGCACCAAATTCGCGCGCAAGCGGACAAACTGCTCGCGCCGGATATTGCGGATGTGGACGGCATCACCGAAACGCGGCGCGGCACGATTTCGGTATTCAACGGACCCGCGCCCGTTATCGAAACATTCGCTTCGCCGCAAGCCGAAAGCGCGGCAGTGGGCGCGTGGCTGCAAGCGCGCGTCGCGGAAGGTTTGCCGCCCGAAGCGATTGGCATCTTTGTCCGTTCGGACGCGCAGCTCGCCCGCGCGCAAGCGGCATTGGACGCCGCCGGGCTAACGTATAAAATTCTCGACCGAAAAATGGAAACTGCGGAGGGGAGCGCATCATTATGCACGATGCATCTCGCCAAAGGTCTTGAATTTCGCGCCGTTGCCGTGATGGCGTGCGACGACGAAATCATTCCCCTGCAAGAACGCATCGCCGGCGTAAGCGACGATGCCGACCTCGAAGAAATTTACAACACCGAACGCCATTTGCTGTATGTGGCATGCACACGCGCCCGCGACAACCTGCTCGTCACCGGCGTCGAACCGGCATCGGAATTTTTGGCGGATATACAAAGATAAGACCTGTCGCGCGTCACGGATTTTTTTCGACGCGCGGTTGAGTCTGGGAAATCCTTCCCCCATCACGTAGCCGTGATTCTTGACAATCAGGTTGCACGCAATTTCCCTAATTGCCAATACAGAACAAATGTGCTTAAATACCGCGCGTTCGGTTTCATTCAACCAAAACAGGCGGAGCCAGCATGAGCATCCTTTCCGAGACACGATTTTCCGAATCGCCATTCGTCGAAACGATTACGCACGGACAAACAGTGAGTGAGGGTTCGACGATTCGTCCTGCGGAAAGTCATTGGCACATGGTGTTTGTAAAACACAGTGGTCAAACTCATGCCATAGTCGTCGGCGCATTGCCGAAAGCGGGTGAGGTGGCGTGGGGCGAGGGCGCGGAAATTCTTTGGGTGAAATTTAAACTCGGCACGTTCATGCCGCATTTGTCGCCGCGAAATTTTTTGAATGCGGAAACGATGTTACCACAGGCATCCGGTAAATCATTTTGGCTGCGCAGTTCCGCGATGCCATTTCCTGATTTTGAAAATGTGGATACATTCCTAAAACGCCTCGCGCGCGACGAATCCATTGTGTACGACGCGAGCATCAACGCCGCGCTCCAAGACCAATGCAATGACATTTCTCCGCGCACGCTCCGCCATCATTTCATCCGCGCGACAGGTTTGACGCAATCGCTCATTCGCCAAATGCAGCGCGCGCAACGCGCCGAACAACTTTTGCGACAAGGCGTTTCGATTCTCGACACGATAGAAGAGGCGGGCTATTTTGACCAACCGCATCTCACGCGTTCACTCAAACAATGGATTGGACACACACCTGCGGAAATTGTTCGCACGTCATTTCGAGCGGAGCGAGAAATCTCGGACCGCACGAGTGAGATTTCTCACGTGAACTCTACGTGAGCAACAGCGGCTCGAAATGACACTTGGACGCTTGCCGTTTCATACAAGACAATGCTCCTTTGGGCGCGTATAATACAAATGTTCTAAACAAATTTTACAAAACAGAAGGAGTCAACAGTCATGCAAAAAATTACACCCTATTTGTGGTTCGACGGCAAAGCGGAAGAGGCAGTGAATTTCTATGTTTCACTGTTTAACAATTCCAAAATCGAAAACGTCTCGTACTATGGCGAAGGAATGCCCTATCCCATCGGAACGACAATGGCGATTCAGCTTCAACTCGAAGGACAGCAATTCATCGCGTTGAACGGCGGACCGCAGTTTCAATTCACCGAAGCGATTTCATTTTTGGTGAGCTGCGAGACGCAAGAAGAGATTGACAAATTCTGGAACGCGCTCACTGCCGACGGCGGCGAAGAGAGTATGTGCGGCTGGCTCAAGGACAAGTACGGCTTGTCATGGCAAATCATTCCGCCCATTCTCGGTGAATTGATGGGCGACCCAGACTCCGAAAAAGCCGGACGCGCTGTGCAAGCGATGCTGCAAATGAAAAAAATCGAGATTGATAAATTAAAGCAAGCGTACGAAGGGAAATGAAATTCGCGCGATGACTCCAAACAACGAGTTGTGACAAAAAGAAAAAGCATCTCATTTCCTGAGATGCTTTTTGTTTTGTGTACAGTTTACGCATAGTCAAACCCCCGCGCGTTTTCGTTGACACTCGCGCGCCTTTGTGATAACGTTGCGCGTGTTCACCAATTACCGAATCACCGAATCACCCAATACTGATTCCTGACCACTTGCCCAATCTCGAGTCTCCAATCTCTCAATCTCCCATGCCTTCCCCAAAACTCACCCTCGCCGCCGCGCTCACTGCCGCGATTGCCGCGCCGCTCGCGGGATTGTTTTATTTGTGGCGGCGTCCTCTGCCCACTATTAACGGACGTTTGAAATTGAACGGCTTGCGTGACCGCGTGGAAATCATTCGCGACGAATGGGGCGTGCCGCACATTTACGCGCATAACGACGAGGATGTGTTTTTCGCGCAAGGTTTCGTCCACGCCCAAGACCGTTTGTGGCACATGGAATTGAATCGCCGTTTGCCTTCAGGACGTTTGGCAGAAATCGTTGGCGATGTCGCATTTAGCACAGACAAATTGATGCGAATTGTCGGTTTGCAGCGCGCGGCGAAAAATGATTGGATGCACGCGTCCGAAGAAACTGTCATCGCGTTGAACGCGTATGCGCGCGGTGTGAACGCGTTTCTCGAAACGCATCAAAACAAATTGCCGCTCGAATTTACGTTGCTGGGTTTCAAGCCCGAACCGTGGCGTCCGCTCGATTCGCTCGTGTGGATAAAAATGATGGCGTGGGGACAAGGACTGAATTGGGACGCGGAACTCTTGCGCGCGGCGATTCTCAATAAACTCGGTCCCGAACGCACCGCGCAATTGTTGGGCAGTGACCTTGCAGACACCAATCCGATTATTTTGAATCAAACGCCGATTGCGGGATTTGACCGTCTCGTAAGTGAATTGCAGCAAGCGAAAAATTTTCTCAACATTCACTCGCCTGTCGGCATGAGCAACAATTGGGTGATTGACGGAACGAAAACAGTAACGGGCAAACCGCTTCTCGCCAATGACCCGCATCTCCCGTTGCAAATGCCGTCGCTGTGGTACGAAGCGCATCTCGTCACGCCCGAATGGTCAGCGGCAGGCGTGACCTTGCCCGGTGTTCCGCTCATCGTCATCGGACACAATCAAGACATTGCATGGGGCGTCACCAACGCGTTTGTGGACGCGCAAGATTTGTACATTGAACAATTCGACGAAAATGACCCAACACGTTACCGTGTAGGCGAAAATTGGGCGCAAGCCGAAACTGTGCGCGAAGAAATTCGCGTCAAAGGCGAAGCGCAGGCGCGCGTTGTAGACGTGACAATTACGCGTCATGGTCCTGTGATGAACGATTGGTTTGAAAATTCCGCATGTGCGCTCGACGGGAAAAAATTGACACTCAAGTGGGTTGGGTACGACGCGTCGCGCAGTGTACATGCAGGTTTGAGATTATTGCGCGCGAAAAACTGGGGGGACTTCAACGATGCACTGCGCGATTGGACCGAACCCGCGTTGTCATTTGTGTTTGCCGACCGCGCAGGCAACATCGGTTATCATCTCGCGGGCAAAACGCCCGTGCGTAAAAAAGGCAAAGGTGCGACGCCTGTGCCGGGTTGGAATGACGAATACGAATGGATTGATTCTTTGACGCTCGAAGAATTGCCCGAAGCATACAATCCCGATGTGCATTTGGTTGTCACGGCAAACAACACCGTCGTCGGCACGGAATATCCGCATCATCTTTCACTCGACACGATGAATGGCTTTCGCGCGCAGCGTATCATTCAACTTTTGACCGCGCACGAAAAATTATCGGCGGACGATTACGCGCAGATTCAAAAAGATGTGTATTGTATTCCTGCCGAGTCGTTTCAAAAATTGACGCGAGCGTTCCATGAAAAAATTGTGATGCACGAGGCATTGCGCGCGCGCGGCGCATCGGCGCGTGACGCGTTGGATGTACTCAACGCGTGGGATTGCAATCTCACCGCCGATTCCGTCGCGGGCGCGTTGTATGAAACGACGCTGCATTTTGCGATGAAGCGTTTATACAAACCGTTCTTGGGCGAATTGACGGAAACATTTATCGGCATTGGCTTTCATCCCATGCTGCATCCCATCAACGGCGGATACATTGACCGCGCGTATCTCATTGCGCTACGCATTTTGCAAAATGAAGAAAGTGAGTGGATGCGCGATGAAAATGGTAATCCATTAACGAGCGTTGATATTCTCGCGCACGCGTTGAATGATGCGATGAAATTTTTGGAATCGCACATCGCGTTCGATATGCAAAAATGGCAGTGGGGCAAATTGCATCGCGCGGGCTTTCATCACCCACTCGGCGCGGTGAAACCCCTCGATAAAATTTTCAATCGCGGTCCCTTTCCGTACGGCGGCGATACTTCAACCGTGTGGCAGGGCGCGTTCATTCCAAAATTGCCGATTCCCGATGAAGCGGTGTTCACCGCATCGTGGCGACAAATTATGGACTTGAGCGATTGGGACAATTCGCGCGGCGTGCATCCGACGGGACAATCGGGACATCCCGCGAGCAAACATTACGACGACCAAATGCCAATGTGGCTGAATGGCAAACATCATCCGTTGTTGTGGTCACGCGAAAAAATTTTGCAGCAGCAAGAAGGAATTTTGATTTTGGAATGAAAAAATTTTTTTCGTTCCAAAAGAGTCGGAGCAGATAATGAAAGCGAAACAGATTCTTCTTTTCGGTTTGCTCGTTATGGTCGCGCTTGCGCTAAGCGGCTGCGGCATGTTGGGCGGTGGGGGAAATGGAAATGCCAATCCCACGCCTACCTTACCTTTTCCCACGAACGTTGTCGTCGGCACTGCCGCGCCCGGTGAAACGGGACCCGCGCCGCAAGAAAGTCTCTTGGTCGGCGGTGAAGTTTTCAATGATTCGAATGCAAACGGCGCCAAAGATCAAGGCGAACCAATTATTGCAGGAGTCATGTTGACGATTGGTTCAGGCGATTGCCCCGGCACGACATTGGCGCAAACGGCGACAACGCTCAATACGCCTTCCTATAAATTTGAAGGGCTGAAAGCGGGCACCACGTACTGTGTCACCATTGACCCGACGCTCCCGCAAAACGCGGGCATCCTCGGACAAGGGCAATGGACTTTTCCGCAACAGGTGCAAGGCACGATTGCTGACCCGGTGAAACTCGCCAAAAAATCCAAAGACAACGCGAGTTTCGGCTGGACGTTTGCGACGATTGGCGCGGTCACGCCCGAACCAAATCAACCCACCGCGCAACCCGGACAACCGACGCCAGAACCGATTATTCCCACTCCGACCGCGTTCGTGCAACCCACCGCCGCGCCGCAAGCATGTACGTTCAAGGCGAACTATCTTGCCGATGTGACGATTCCCGACGGCACGGTCATTGCGCCCGGCGCGCAATTTGTGAAAACGTGGCGCGTGTTGAACAGCGGAACTTGTTCGTGGGGTCCCGGCAGTGGTCTGCAAAATTTGCAATTCACGGGCGGCAACGCGCTCGGTGCGCCGAACCTTGTGCCGATTCCGAACGCGATTCCAGCCGGCGCGACGGCAGACCTTTCTATCAATATGATTGCGCCCGCGCAAGGCGGTTCCTACAAGAGCAATTGGAAACTGCGCGCGGACAATGGCACATTGATTGGTGTCGGTCCGTCGAATGTGGCGTTGTATGCTTCCATTCGCGTGCAAGCCGCGCCGCCGCCGACCAACATTCCACCGCCGACGAATATCCCACCTGCATCGCAGCCGATTCAATTCGCGCCCGGCGCAACCGAAGCCGAAGCGCAAGGACAATTGCCCGCGAATGGCATTGCGACGTACACCGTGAGCGCGTTGGCAAATCAAAATATGCAGCTCACGCTTTCGTCGAACAGTGCAAGCGCGCGCATCGCGGTGCTTTCGCCTGCTGGTGTGCCATTGCCCCCACAACGCGGCAATCCCGAAGGCACGTACTGGCAAGGCAATCTGCCTGCGAATGGCAACTACACCATTCAAGTTCTTGCAGGCAACGCCGCGCCGATTGCGAATTATGGATTGAACGTTACGATTCCTGTTCGCATCACATTTGAACCCGGCGCAATCTCTGCGCGTGTGACAGGCACGACGAGCAACAATCGCGTCGTGACGTACTTGCTCAAAGCGAGCGGCGGTCAGACGATGACCATCAATCTGACTGCGCCGCCGGACAGCGCGGGAATTACGATTTACGGACTCGACGACGGACAACCATTGATTCGTTCACAAAGCGGCGCAACAAGTTTCAATGGACAACTGCCCGCGACGCAAGATTACGTGATTCAAGTTGTGCCATTCGCAAATACCCAAGTGAATTTCACTCTGGACATCACAGTGCAATAAATCGTAGGGGCGTTCACTTGAACGCCCCTACGATTTTACAAACATGTCGAATCGCAAAATAATTATTGACACCGACACCGCGTCGGACGATGCGGTTGCGATTTTGATGGCACATCGGTTTCCCAACATCGAGGTTCTCGCGGTGACAATTGTGTCGGGGAATATGAACGTGCAAGATGGTTCGCGCAACGCGCGGTACACGATTGAATTGTGCGGCGCGCAAACGCCGGTGTACATCGGCTGTGAACGTCCGTTGTTGCGCGAACCTGTACACGCGTATTGGTATCATGGCGCGGATGGAATGGGCGGCATAATGAATTATGGAGATGCGGATTTTTCCGCCGCCGAAGGCGGGCGAAAAATCGCATCCCACGAACCAAAATTGCGCGCACAAAATAAACACGCGGTGGATGCAATCATTGATTTGATTCGCGCAAATGAAAATGATGTGATGGTGGTAACGTTAGGTCCGTTGACGAACATCGCGGCGGCATTAATTCGCGCGCCGGAAATTTCAAAAATGATTTCGCGCTGTGTGGTGATGGGCGGCGCGGCGAATGTTGTCGGCAATGTGACACCTGCCGCCGAATACAATATCTGGTGCGACCCCGAAGCCGCGCGCATTGTCTTTCGCAGTAGGATGAATTTGGAAATGGTGGGTTGGGAAGCGGGACGCGGCGACGCGGCGCTGACGGAAAAGGAAATCGCGGATGTGTATGCGTTGAATACACCCTACGCGCAATTTGCCATGGACTGTAATGTCCACGCGTTGCAGCTCGCGAAAAATTGGCAAGGCGACCCCGGCATGACGCTGCACGACCCGACGGCAATGGCAATCGCGCTCGACCCGACGATTTCGAAACGCAGCGGATATTATCGCGTGGACGTGGAAACGCGCGGGGAATTGACGCGCGGCATGACGGTAGTGGACGAACGCCACACGGTTGGCACGCAAAAAATTTTTACCGATGAATGGGCAGTGCGCGAAAAAAATATTTTGGTACACCACGAATTGGATGCGGCGCGATGGAAAGAATTGTTGGTTCAATGTCTAAAGTAAAAACAAACCCCGTCATCCTACTGGTGACGGGGTTTTCTTGTCGCGCGTGTGCGGCGGCATGTCATATTTGACCAAACCAACGCAAGAGCACCCAAATGAATACCGCAAGCGGCGCAACCGCAAAGAGCAGCGTGAGAACCAACAATTCAAAGGACGAGAGATGCGTCGAGTTGGACCACGGCGGTCCGCGCCGAATCAACTGCCACGTTGCGAAATAGTCACGGAGCAACGCCGGAATGTACAGCACCATCCCAACATCCAGCCATACGCCGATAAACACCAACCACACGGGCAGTCTCAGACGCGCGGCGAGCGCGTTGCCCCATAATACGGCGGCGAGCAATCCCAACGCAATTGCTATCAGAGTCCAGAGAGTTGTGCCTTTCATCTGTTCCGCTCGATTCTGCCGGGGAACTCACATCAATCATTTGGTTTATCCAGCTGCGGCATCCACGCGAGAAACTCGCGCGCGAAACGTTCGCCGTATTCTTCGAGCAATTGTTGAATGCGTTCGGGATTTTTCGCTTGCACAATCAATCCCGCGTGATGTTCCTTTTTCAATTTCCACACCACTTCGGGCGCGTCATACGCCGACAAATCGGGCCACTCTTGCTGTGCGAGACAAACGACGATGCCCGCGTATTCTTGTTTCACAGGCGGCAGTTGGTATTCCTCTTTGCGCGCGTTCGCCACTTCGACCCGCGCCCATTCGCGCCACAAGTTGACGCCCGACGCGGCTTCAATCATTTCCGCGAGATTCGCGCCCCCGACGCGCGCCGCCGTTTCGAGAAAGTAAAATTTGCCGTCCGCGTGTCCCTTGATGTATTCCGCGTGCGTGACGCCGCGCTTCATGTGCAGCGCCTTCATCACTTTTTTGTTGAATTCGCGCAGTGCAATCGCATCCGCGGAATCGTACGGTAACGTGCGCGAACGAAACACATCGCCGCTCGTCACCACCGATAGCGGCGGACGCGCATACCCGTTCGCTATGGAAAAAACCACGTTGTCTTCCCAAATCACCGAATCCACGTGAAACACATCGCCCGGCACAAATTTTTCGAGAACGAAAAACGATTGCCTATCGCCGAGTTCGTTCAATTTGTCCCACAACTCTTGCGGCGAATTTAATTTTTTGATGCCGAACGACGCGGCTTCGGAACGCGGTTTCAAGACCCACGGCGCGGGCACGCGTTCCATAAATTCGCGCAGTTCATCATAATTGATGACAGGGCAAAAATCGGGAACGTTGACGCCTTCATCGCGCGCTTGCACGCGCATCGCGAGTTTGTCGCGGAAATGGCGCACCGTCGTTTCGCCCATGCCGGGAATGCGAAGATGTTCTCTTAAGTTCGCCGCGACTTCGACATCGTAATCGTCGAGCGGCACGATGCGGTCAATTTTGCGCGTCCGCATCATGTAACTCACCGCGTATGTGAGGTCGGGCTGCTTGTGCGTTTCGGGCATCCAAAACATTTCGTCAATGGATTCGCGGGGCCAATCCGCGTCTTTGAATTTTTCTTTAGTCAACAAGTACACCGTGCAGCCGAGCGCTTTGCACTGCTGCAAAAACGCGGTGCCTTTGAAATAAGAGCCGAGGGCGAGGATGGTGGTCTGATGGTCAGTTGGTCGGTTAGTCGGTTGGTCGGGCATGGGTTACTCCGATTTTGGTGATGAGGCTGGTTTCACTTTTTCGGGACGCGTGTCGGCTGGGAGAAGGGAAAGAACATGTTGGTAAAGAGCATTCGCCTTTTCGTAAGCATATTCGTACTCTGCTTTTGTAGGAACATCTGTTGTCAAGTCAGGATAGCGATATTGTGATGCATACGGAGTTAAACGATTTCCAATCCGAAGCCACTCTTCCCAAGTGGGATCCACATCCATTGCGAGTTCAACTAATCTTCCAACATCATGTGTTTTTTCAAAATCAATTTCGTAAAAGACAAGGTATCCTTTCATTGCTTTTTCCCCTGCCTGTTGGCAATGGTACATCGCGGTGTCGTAATGTGGGTCAGGTTTGGAGGCGGCTTTGACCGCTGTTGCCAAGTCGCTTTCAACGATGATGAACCATTTCTGCGCGGCTTGGCTCTTTGGCATTGTCATATAGCACCTTTCCTTTTTCTGCAATCCGATTTTGAAGCGATGCGCGCACGCCGCGATAACTCTCGAACTCGGCGCGTGTTTTTACGAATATATCTTTTGGCACGCGCATACCTATCAAGGCATCATACGCGCGTACCATCCGCGCATAATCAGTCTCTTGACTCTCTGACACAATCACCATCAAATCTACATCGCTGTCTTTGTTCGGTTTGCCCCATGCGTACGAGCCGAACAAAATCACTTGTTCCGGGTCAAATTCCTTTACGAGGCGGCGCGTCATTTCCTGCAACAACGCCGGAGTGACTTTGTTTTTGGCGCGTGTTATGTGTAGACGCGGAGCACGTGTTGACGAAGCGATGACGCGTTTTGTAGAACGTGGTCGTCGTGCTGACGTTTGTTTTTTGCGATCCAGGGTTAAGGTCTTTGCCATTTTCCATTACTCTTCTGTAGAAGAAGAGGCAGTTCTTAGCCGATGCCGCTGTGCGATAATTTTATTTGCCCAGTCTTGGGGACTACTACCCTTTTCAAAACTTTCAAAACTTGCCGCGTACTCATAGCCCTGCAATTTGAATTCTATGGTCAAGAAGGGGGTCTGTTGAAAAGTATTATTGTTCTTGTCTCTCATCTGTTCCTCAACTTTTATTATATGAAGTAATGGTATAGACGAGAGAACAGAAATCGCATATTGTGAATCAATCGAGTAAATTATAAAGTTCGTTTCTGTGAGAGACACAACGACTTCACAGGATTGTGAGATTTCAGGATGCCCGCCGACATATTTTGCCATTGAAATAAGTAACGACTTCGTAGCTTCGATTGTACGCTGCCTCTGGTCTGGCCAGTACAATTTGTCAACCTCATCTGGCTTTAGAGTTTTGTCAGCTATCCACTTTGTTATCTTTCTAAATTGATCGGGCGGCCAATAGAGTTTCTTGGCAATGGATTCTTGCATTTCGGCAATAGCTTGTTGCAGTGCTTTATACTCTTCAGATATCGAGGGAGAGTGCTCAGAGACTTCTCGAAACTTGGGCTGATTCAACGTAGATTTGGCAGCCTCTCGAACAAAGTCTTTCGGGTCCGTAGATGCGAGAAGAACAAGTTTCAAAATGATTCGTTCATCAGTAATACCTTTCTCCCGAATCTCTAAAATAGCCTTTTCCCGTTTTGCACCTTTGTCCAATTCAAGTCGCGCCAAAAGGTTTTGCACATCATTATCTGGACTAGATTTGCTCATGGCAGCCAACCTCCTTGTATTCAGTTTCCAATTCAAATATATTCCACTCTACCGCGCATTTCCTCCGCTGATAGGACTTCAAAGATTAATATCAAACTCCGAATCATTTCACCTACCGAACGCGCGCCTTTTGCACAATAAACAATGCCTGCATGATTTGGGTCCTGTTTTGATAGCCGCAAAAAGTCTGTGTCGTGTGTCATCATCACACGCCCTTCATCGTGCACAAATTCCCATTGAACGTCATCGCTTTGTCCTTGCAGTCCTGACTCGAACGTTGTCGTTACATCAATCCCGTGTCGTCGCAAGCCAGCTGCGACATCGTGGTCAACATTTTCGTCAAGATGATAGCGAATCTGTTCAGCCATTTTCCAACGCCTTTAGCTTGGCTTGGAGCAGTGATGGATTCTCATGGCGGAACGCTTCGGCAAATGCGTTGTCTTCTGAAATACTTTTATCAATTTCGGCGCGATGGTCGTAATAGTACACCATCACAGCATGGGCAGCTGCTAACGGGAAATGGTACTTGCCCGCAATTTCTTCGAGCGATTGTCCCATTCGTAAGTGCATGATGACAACATCGGCAACGGTGATGCGCGTGCCTGCAATGCGCGGTCTGCCGCCGCGCACTTCGGGTGTGAGTTCAATATGTTCTTCAAGAACTTTCATGGTTCTACCACACCCCCTCTTCCGACTCTTTAATCAAATTATCCACCACTGCGTTCAAACTCCCCGTCTCTTTGTAAATCTTGAGTTGACGGTCTGCGCTTGTGCCTTCGTCCAAAATTTTGTACGCGTATTCCACTTCTTTACGCGTGCCGAGTTCGTCCAGCACATCACCAATGAACCATTCAATCAATTCTTTGATTAAATCTTTCGTGGGCAATTCTTCTTGTTTGCCCCAATCAATCATTTTGCCTTCGATGCCGTAGCGCACCGCGCGCCATTTATTTTCCTCATAGAACGTTTGCGGATACATACGAAAACTCATATTGTCACGGCGCAGTTTCCACAATTTGTACACGATGGCTTGAAAAATCGCGGCGATGCACACCGCCTCATCCACGCGCGTACACACATCACACACGCGAAATTCGAGCGTTGGATAACGCGGATTCAAACGCGCGTCCCACCACAATTTTGTCCCATCGGGAATCGCATGTACGCGCACCAACGCTTGCACAAAATTTTCAAACTCTGCCCATGAACCAAAGTACGGCGGAAAACCGCTGCGCGGAAAATTGCGAAAGATGATGCTGCGGTACGATTTCAGCCCCGTGTTGCGTCCCACCCAAAACGGCGAGCTCGTGGAAAGCGCAAGTACGTGTGGCATCATGTAACGCGCGACGTTCATCGCATCCACGCGAAATTCCAAATCTTCGATGCCGATGTGAACGTGCGTGCCAAATATCAAAAGTTTTTGCGCGAGTTCCGCCATGTCGGACTTGACACCCATGTAACGTTCAAGCGGCGTAATCTCTTGCTCGACCCAATGCGAAAACGGATGCGTGCCCGCCGCGACAATTTTCAAATTATTTTTTGCCGCGAGTTGCATCACGCCACGCCGCAAGCGAATCAATTCGGCGCGCGCTTCGGCAGGCGTCTCGCACACATTCGTCCCGACTTCAACCATGCTTTGATGCAATTCGGGTTTGATAGATTCCATCATCACCATCTTGCCCTCTTCGAGCAATTGCGTGATGTACGATTTCAACCCGCGCGTTTCCGGGTCAACGATTTGATATTCTTCTTCGATGCCGATGTTCAAACTGGGTGGCTTTAGCATGGAACTGCATAAAGCTAAAAGCTAAAAGGCAAAAGCGAAAAGGGAATCGCAATTATTTTAGCTTTTAGCTTTGTACTTTTAGCTTCTTTTCTCAATCACAAACGTCGGTACTGTCGAACCTCCGCCTGCCGTCACATTCAACAACGCGGCGGTGGACAAACGACACAGCGAACCCGACATATATTCACCGTACCAAATATACGGGTCCGTGTCCAACATGCGATTGTAAATTTGCACGTTACCGTCAACGAAACTCGGGAACGGTTCTTCGGGCAGCGTCACTTTTTTCTGCGCGATGGTTGGCTCTTGCAATCGTTCTTGCAAAATTTGTTCCCACTCGCTTTGCGAAACCGTCCAGCCCAACACAACACCTTTGCCGCCATATTCGTCGTTCGGTTTCACGACGAATTCATCTTTGTTTTGCGCGAGGAATGGCATGAGGTCAACCGTTTCGCCCATGAATGTCGTTTTGCGTTCTTCGAGCACGCGCGTCCACGGGATGTAATTCGCAATTGCCAGGGCTTCATCGGAATTGAAAAGATGTTCGTTGCGTTCGTCGGTGAGCACGGCGAGCGACGCTTTCTTGTGCAGAATTTTACACGCGAACGGATTCACCATGCACACCGCATTGTCGCGCACCGCGCGCACGACAGGATGCTCCAAGCCCAAATCGCCGCGTTCGACGAGTTCCGAAATCAATACGCGTTTGTACACGATGTTGATGTCGAAACCATTTGCCGTGAGTTTTCCATTCGTGTATTCGCAATCGCGCGGGTCAACGATTTCTGTCGCGTATCCTTGCGATTCAAAATATTCCTTGAACAATACGAATTCGCTGTACGTCGGCACTTCTTTCCAATCCAAAATCGCGATGTTGGGACGCGTTGTGCCGCCCCATTGGCGATATGAATCGAGGAGCGCGTGCAGCATTTGATTGCGCGTAGGTAATGGGCGCACTTCGTACTCTTTTTGAAATTCGCCCATCGCGCGCATTCCAAAAAACACATCGGCTAAAACATCTGTGTATGCTTGCCCCGCAGGAATTTCCGCGTTGTATTCCGTAAATTGCACCACGCCCCATTCGGGCAAATAAAACGAATCCATGCGCGCAGAAGGACTCGGCTCGGCGAATCCAAAGTTCTCCCGCACCATCGTCTCTTCCCAATCGTTCAAATGAAACTGCGCGCGCAATTCGTCGTCTTCCAACGCGGCGCGGTACGCTTTGCCGAACGCGGGCATCACGGCGCGAATTGCATTTTGCAAAAAATAATATTGCTCGCTCGTGAGAAAACGCGGACGCAGCACCGTCGTAATATCGCGCGTACCAAAATACAACCCGCGACGTTTCGCCTGGTCTTGCAATTGGTCCCACGATTCGCGCGCCACTTCGGGCGTGAGAAGATTGTGATAGGTTTCGATGGCTTCGGAGAGCATGAGGAAAAAAAGTAGCACGTAGCAGGTAGCAGGGAATTCCCCTGCTACTTGCTACCTACTACTTGCTACCTAAAAGAACTGACTCCAACGAAATTCGGTAATTTGCGGACGCGGCTCTTTTGCGAGCTTGATGCACATGTCCGCGAGATGCGTGATGCACCACCAATAAAATTCTTCGCCGAGCGAATAAATGTCCATGTCGGGCGCGGGATTCATGAAATCAATCGCGTATGGTACGCCATCGCGCATTGCCCATTCTGCCGTGTTCATGTCATAGCCCAACGCCTTCACCAATTTCACCGAATCGCTGTAAATGCGGTCGTACTGTTCCTTCGTCAAATCATGTTTGAGATATTTCCGATTGTTTGGGTCGTACTTCATCACCAAAATATCGCTTTGGTCCAAACACATACAGCGAATGTAATTGTCCCACTGAATAAATTCTTGCAGAATCATGGTGAGCAATCCGCTTTCATTATAGCGCGCCCACAATTCTTCCATGTTGTTGATTTTGTACACTTGCTTCCAACCACCGCCGTGCGCGTCTTTCAAGATAATCGGAAAGCCGCCGAGATATTCAATATGCTTTTCCCATGGAATCGGAAATTCGAGATTGCGAAGCGATTCGTTATGCACAATGCCGGGAACGTAATCTTTGTTTGGCAGCACCACTGTTTTCGGCGAGGCGATGCCGAGTTTTGTCACGAGCGACGCGCCAAAAAATTTGTCGTCCGCCGTCCACATGAACGGATTGTTGACGACGTGCGTGCCTTGCAGCACCGCGTTTTTCAAATACGAACGATAGTATGGGACTTCATGCGAAATGCGGTCAATCAACACCGCGTATTCGCACGGTTCATCCATGCGCGTCCCGCCGAGTTTTGCAAATTCCGCGCTGACGCCTTCGTTGCGGCGATTCACTTCTTCAATAAATTTCGGCGGCATGGACCATTCACGTCCGACGATGAGTCCGATTTTTTTATCCATGAGGAGCTCTCCTTTGAGGGATGATGGGGTGAACAGGTGACAAGGTGAACGGGTGACGTTCGTCGTGTTGAATTTCCTCAATCCATTTTTTTACATTTCGTTCAATCAGCGCCAGTGCCTTTTCCGCGTTCATGCCATCCAAATCAGGAACATTCCAATATGCAATCTCGTTCGTCCAATTTGGAAAATACTGTTGCATCAACCAACGATGTTCGCGTTCGTACAAGGCAATGATGCGATGGGCTTGCGTCAAATCCAATTCCGACAATTGCATCGGATTTCGCATTTCGCCAAACGGAATGTTGCGCACGCGTAATCCTTCCAACGTCGCTTGCGAAATCGTTCCTGGATTGTGGCTCCATTGTGCCACAATGCCGCGCGAGTCCGCACGCCATTGCAATTCATTTTCTTGCGCGAGATGATTAAAGAGAATTTCAGCGAAACGACTGCGATAATAATTGCCGCTGCACAAAAATAAAATTTGCTTTCGCATCAATATGTATAACGCTCCCACACAATCGTTGTACGCCACGTAATATCTTGATTCAAAAACGCGGTGAGCGCGTCGGTGATTTGTGCGCCCGACATTTTGCCTTGCGCTTGAAACATCGCATCGTCCGCGCCGTTATTGTATTGCAAATCATAGCCGCTGCGCGCGTCGCCCGCCGCTTGCATAAACATTTTCGTCGCGGCATCTTCCAAAATCACGTACTCGATGTCGCCGCGTTCCATTGCCGCAAGCGCCTCAATCAAATCATCTTCGTTCGCGTCGTGCGTGACGGCGTGACCCATCTCATTGATTTCACCGCTGCCACTGCCACCGGGTAACAATAAATCCATCGCGAATTTCTCCAGATAGGCAAGCACAAGGCGTTGCCCCTACAGTCCTTTCGCCGGTTCCCACAATTCAAAGCGATTGCCTTCGGGGTCGGTCGCCCAACCGAATTTTCCAAATTCCATCACATGAATGTTTTCATCCACCGTCGCGGCCGCCGCGCGCAATTGTTCCAACATCGCCTCTAAATTTCGCACGCGATAATTGAACATGTGCGATTGACCACTCGCGCCAAAATAATCCGTATCCGCAGGAAACGGCGCCCACACCGTCGAACCCAGCGCGTCAGGATTTTCGCGCTCGCGCCAAAACAAAACGGGTGTGCCATCCGCAGTCGGTTCAATGCCGAGATTGACACGGTACCATTCTTGTAATTGCTCGGGATTTGCGGCTTTGAAAAAAATGCCACCGATGCCGGTGATGCGTTCCATCATTCACCTCTCGCTCATGTTACCACAACTTCAATACCTCTCTCCCACAAAATACCTTATCATCGCGCGCCATGTGGGCCAATCGTGGGGCCACTCGTAACCCCATGTCGAGAGCTCGTGCGGAATACCTTTTTGCGAAAGGATGTTGGAGAGATAACGCGACGCGCCCGGATTTTCGTAATTGCCTTGACCTGTCGCAATGAAAATGTCGCCCTTGTGTTGCAACGCGTTCAATGGTTCGCCGCCCAGATTCGGCAGGTATTCGACGGGATTGTTGAAATACACATTCTCGTCGGAATAATCGCTGTGCATGTAATGGCGAATGTCGTAATCGCCGCTCATCGCAATTGTTCCCGCAAACAAATCGGGACGACGAAACAATTGATTCGCCGCGTGATACGCGCCGAGCGACGCGCCGCTCGTGATGATACCGATGCGACTCTGACACGAATTCCAAATGTACGGCACCACTTCATCGCAAACGTACTTGTTGTATTCCACTTGCCGCCACGCCATCGCGCCGGGATGCAGCTCGCGATTGAGCCACGCTTCTTTGTTGATGCTGTTGATGGAAAATACTTTGACCTTGCCCGCATCAATGTACGGTGCAAGCACATCAATCAATTGAAAACGTTCGTATTCCAAATAGTCCGCTGCCGCGGTCGGAAACAACAACAGCGGAAAACCGTAATGCCCATACGTCACAATTTCCATCCAACGATTTAGACTGGGACTGTGCCAGCCGTCAATGAAACGGTTCATGGTGACACTCCTTTGGCAGATAGCCAGTGGCAGATTGCAGATAGCGAATCTTCAAACGTGAAACGAAAAATATCCGAGTCAATCGAAAATCCAATTTCCAACATCTAACATCCAATCTCTAATCTCCAATCTCTATGATTGAAAAAAAATCCCCCGCGCCATCTTCTACGCGTTTCAAATTTTCGGGGTCGCCGCGCCATTCGATGCGCGTTTCGCGTTCAATCAAAAATTTGTACGCATACATGCCGCGCGTCGGACGCGGAATGTGCAATTGCCACACGCCCGCGTGTTCGCGCAAACGTTGTGGTTTCCAACCGTTCCATTCACCTACGAGTGAGACGCGCTGCGCTTTGGCATCGTCATAGCGAAATGTGACCACATCTTCTTGAACGTACGGAGATAACGGCTGCCCATGCAAAATTCCATTCTCGGAGCGCAGCGCGTGGGCAACCGCGTGCGCGGCGTTCAATACGCCATATCCTTGACGTTCGCGCGGAAAATTTTCCAACGGAATCGCCGTGTCGCACAAAATTTTTTCAAGCTGCGCGGGAACGAGATTTGGATTCGCTTCCAACATCTGCGCGACAACGGACGAAACAATCGGTGCCGCCATTGACGTGCCGTCCACGTGTTGATAATGCGCGTGAATATATTTTTGTTCGAGCATTCGCAAACGAATCACGCGTCGAATCTCGTCCTGAGACATACTCAGGGTTTCTTTTTTGAATTTTTTATCTGCCTCGCGCGTCTGCAATAATTTTTTCAACTCCGCATCCGACGCGTGCGCGAGTTTCCACAAGTATTGTCCTTCGTTGTACACCCACGTTTGCGGCAGCATCGGCGCGGCGAGCCAAATCGCGGGCGCAATCAAATCGGGTTTTGCTTTGAAATGTCCGCCGCGCCCAAAATTGGAATGATACAAACGATGATGCGCGCGTTCTAGCGTATTGCGGTCGTCGAGTCCGCCCACCGTAATCGCCGAAGGCGCGCTCGCGGGCGGCACCACTTGTTCCAGTCCGCCATTCCCCACCGCGCACACCACTGCAATTCCGCGCGCGCTCGCTTCTTCCACCAATTCATCCAACGCGGTCAGCGTGCCATCCGAAACAATATCGCCGCCGATGGACATGTTCACAACGCGAATGTTGTAACGATGTTGATTGTGAATCACCCAATTCAGCGCGCGATAAATATCGTCCTCGTGAATTCTGCGTCCGCGCCGATTTCCCGTTTTCACCAAAACCAATTGAGCGTCGCGCGCAATCCCGCGATATTTGTAATTCGACAAAAAGCCGTTGCCTGCCGCGACACTGCTCGTCATCAAACCGTGCCAACTTGTCGCGGCGGCACGCCGAAAATTCGGACGCTCGACCGGTTCTTTCACCGTCGCGTCAATGTGCGCGAGGATGCGATTGTATGGTTTCGTGAGGTCGGGATGCGGATAAAAACCCGAATCGAGAAACGCCATCACCACGCCGCGTCCGGTAAATTGCGGATAGGCGTGGACGCGGTACGGTGTCGGCAGCAGCGCGGTTTCGTCGCGCGCGTACACGGGGTACGGCGAAAGCGTTTCGTGTTGAATAGATTCCGCAGAACGCGTTTGCTGTGTGGCAGTCACCGCGTCGAGGATGCAACGCGGACACGCGCCGCGCGTTTCATTCCATTCGGGATGTTTTGCGTATAGAGCGCGCGCGATGTGCGGTTCCAGATTGCGATTCAATTCCAGCAACAACGCATCGGTACGGCGTCCACACAAAGGACAAAAAGCAGACTCGGCAAAGGTAAGGGAATGGGCAGAGGCAACCGAAGCGGGCGACGCGAACACATGCCGAGTGTAGCACGAGTGCGAAATGTGTGTCAACGCGCTTGCCAAGGTAGTGTATAATTTTTGAGTCACACGCATTGTAGATTGAGCCGCGTCCACAGCTGAATCTATCTCCACTGGTTCTTGGCGCCCTCGCGCAGGTCACCCACCAAACCCACATATCGCGCGCTGTGTCCTCCACATTGCACCCATTGCCGCGATGCAAGTTATCACATCGGTTTTCACCGATGCAAGGAGGCATTTCATGTCCGCTCTCTCAAAACTCACCATCGCTCTCGCGTTCGTCTTGGTGCTATTGACGCTGGCATCCAGCTCCCCCGCGCTCGCGCGTACGGATACGCCGCCGCTGACCAATACGGCGCTCGCGCTGGTTCCCGACGCGCCCTTGCCGCTCGACCATTTTTGGTGCTATCAAATCACCACCAGCCAGCCCGTTTCTGTGACGGTGAAAACCCAAGACCAATTCGATAAACAACCCAAGCGAACGCGCGTCGGCGCGGCAGTGCGTTTGTGCAATCCCGTCACAAAAGTACATAACGGCAAAACCACCGAAATCAAATATCCCAACGACCATCTCTTGCTGTATGACATCGGCGACCACAAGACACCCGCCGCGCTCAACGTTCAGGTCAGAAATCAGTTCGGCACCGCGCAGCTCGCCGTGTTTAAACCCGCCGAAGTTTTGATGGTCCCGACGCGCAAAGCGCCGCATCCCGCGCCGCAGAACACAGACCATTTCAAATGTTATCGTGTGGAAGGACAACCGTTGAATGTGACGGTAGGTTTGCAAGACCAATTCCAATCGAGTGATGCCATTGTCGTAATGCAGCCGTTTGCCTTGTGCAATCCGACGCGCAAATATCACAAAGACAAATGGACCGAAGTGAGAAACAAAGACGCGCATCTGGTCTGCTATATCGTTACCCCAAAACAATTCAGCACCACGCGCAAAACCGCCAATCAATTCCGCCGCGAAACAATTACGACTACACAAGCCGACATCTTGTGTGTGCCTTCTCGCAAAAAGATTCTCGACTAGAAAAAACTGCCGCACCGAATTCGGTGCGGCAGTTTTAATTTTGAATGTACGGAATCGTCTGCGGTCCTTCCGGTAACACGCAGATACGCGCATGTTCCCCACGTTCGCGCAGCAGCTCGCGCACGGTACCTTCCACATCGCGTATCGGAAAAATTTGCGCCGCGCGAATTTCTGTATCACTCAAGCCGTCGGCGTACAAATGCACGCGTGCTTTTTTCTGAATCTGCGCTTGCACTTGAATTTGCCACTGGTCATGCTCGGAAAAATTTTTCGCGTGGACCATGTGCAACCATTCGTCGGGCGTCGAACCTTTTGCGAGTAGCGCGCGATATTTTCCGTGTGACGGAAATCCTTCGCGACATTCCGACGCGACGACGATTTCGCCGTTTTGTTTCACCACCTGCGCGGCGGCGGACATGCCTTTGACCGTTTGATACAAATTCAAATCGAGCGGATAACCGCTGTTCGTCGTCACCACAATATCGAATGGTTCAGCAACGCGCTGCATCGCCACCTCGCGCGCAAACGCGCAGCCCGCGTCGTGACTCGCATCCAAGTCGCCGCAAAAAATTCCGGTAATATCCAAATCGCGATTCAGCGTAATGTTGTAATTAAAATTCACTGCGTCACGCGCGCTCATCACCAAACCTGCCGCGTCGCGTAACTCTTGCCACAACGGATTCCCACGCGTAATCCCCCAGCGCGCATTCATTTCGCCAATCAAATGCGCGTCGTGCATTTGCATCACTGTATCGAGTGACGCCAGTCCCGGCACGAGCATTTTGGGTCCGCCCGAAAAGCCCGCAAAAAAATGCGGCTCGATGAACCCCGTCAAAATTCGTACCGACGCATTCACGATTCTTGAATCTACGCGCACACCGCGCCCGCCGAGCGTCGTTCCCACAAACGTATGCGCGCCGTCATCGTGACATTCATGATTCTCAACGCGATAGCGCGCAAATAATTTTTGCCCGACCATCGCGCGCAATTCATCATCCGTGTTGATGCGATGCGTTCCCGTCGCGTTCAATATCACCACATTGCTTTCGTGTACGCCCGCCGCGCGCAATTCATCTAGCAGCGGCGGCAAAAGGCGCGCTGTCGGAATTGCGCGCGTGATGTCGCAAATCACAATCGCGACGGTATCGTTTTCGTTCACGCGTTCGCGTAATGGCGCGCTCTCGATTGGATTTCGTAACGCATAACGCAGTGCGTCATATTCTTGGTCACGCGCGATGCCGCGCACATATTTTGGTTCAATCACCGTCGTTCGTTCATCAGGCAATTGAATCGGCAAACGCGTGTTGCCATAAGCAAGTTGTATCTTCATATTGTCTCGATAGTGGATACTGATTACTGTCCACTGCTTACTGACTTATCCAAACCCACTCGACCCGCCGCCGCTGCCGCCGCCGCCCGAAGAGCTGCCGCCCGACCAACTCGACGATGACGAAGATGAACTCGAAGACCACGAGCTCTCTGAGGACGAGCTGGTGCGCGATGACGAGCCAACCCAATTCAGAAAACTGCCAACACCTTCCACCACCTCATCGGTTGTGCTGCGCGTCGGCGGTTTGGTTGTGAATGCCTGCGCGGAAGAGTTGAGAAAATCAAACATGTTGCTGCTTACGCTGTTGAGCGCGAGGAACGAGCTGTCTGCCAGTTCATTCAGCGACGGCGCACGTTTGGATTTGCCATCAGACGCGTCCGAAAAAATTGGCGCGCTCGGTGTTGACGAAAGTGCGCCCGGGCGAAAAATGCTGTCGGTGTTGCGCGTCGGCGCTTTATCCGTGCGCCGCGCATCGTCCACATTGCGCCATGTCCAATCTTCTGCGGACGTTGGTGTGTACGGGATGTACCATTTCGGCGCGGGCGTTGTGGTCTGTTTGAATTTTTCAATCCAACTTTTTTTGAGACCGAACGCAATCGCATATGGCAGGTATGTATCGAATTGTTCTTGCGCCTCACTCACGTTCGTATATTTTTCAATGTTCGCCAGATAACGTTTGAACGCGTTCCATTTCGCAAACGCGAGCGCGCCTTTTTCCGTGCGTTGCGGCATCACACGACTCAAGCCGAGCAAGCCGATAAAAAATAGTTCGAGCGCGAACAAGGGAAAGAACGCGAGCGGCGCAAAAATGAACGCGGCGCAATACCCGCAAAAACCCAACACCGGTGTAACAAGCGCGCCCCACTTGGCAATCTTAAGATACAAATCGCGCGTGGCGAGCGGGCTGCGCGGGAAAAATCCGCGCGTCACTACTTCATCGTACAACGCATGTTCCAAATCCTTAAGGTGTTCATAAAACGAACCGCGCACATCTTCCAAACGTCGCATTGCGTTCCCGCGCAAGAGCGCATCCATGGTTGCTTTTTCAAATGGCGCGAGGTCTGCATCACTTTTTTCTGTGCGTTCGTATTCGGGCGTGCCAAATCCATCGCGCTCACGAATTTGCAAATAGCCGCGCTGCGCCAAATCCGCCACCGTCGCGACGATATCTTGCAAATCCGCGCGTTCGTCGAGCAGCGTTCCCACCACACCGGGCGGCGTCTCATCCGGCGGCGCGTTCAAAAATTCCGCGCGAAACGTCGTCGGTTTGTCGCGTCCGAACAAATACCACAACACCAACAGCAGAAGTGGACCACCAAACAAAATTATTATGCCGAGTACAGTCGCGTAAAAATTATTTTGCGCCGCGATTTGTTCCACGCGGTCATCCCACACTTGCCATTCTTCCGGCGCTGCTTGAATCACATGTGGAAACTGAGCGCGAATTTCCCATTCGGTATCTGCCGGAAACGGTCCGCCAAAAAATTCAACCGTTTGTCCATCCACCACGCGTCCGCCGCCGGTCTCGTCGCCGTTGACGTATGTGGTTGTTTTCAGTTGGTCGATCGAAAATGTCGCGGGCAGATGAATTGTCACGTGCGCGGACTGTATCGGATAGCCGCGTCCTTTTGCGGCAAATTTCCACCAAAACTGGTCGCCGTGCGGATAAATTCGCATTGCGCCTTGTACGGTGTAGCGCAGCGTGAAGGTGTGAACATCGGAGAAAAAATTTGCGCCGCGATTCGTTTCGGGAAAATACCACGTGATTTTTATTTTCTTGTCGTCGCGCTCAACATCAATGCGCCGTTCCTCACCATTTTCCGTCACGCGAATAGCAACAATGTCGCGCAACCTGTTGATTGGAATTTCGCGGAACGCGAACGTGAAACCGCCGCGTTGAAAATCTACCACCCACGTTTCTACAAACTGCACGTCGCCATTCGGCAAAATGGTAATGTCCGCGTCGCGCCGGTTGACCACAACCGCTTTGCCCGATTGTGCGCGCGCGTATAAAGGAGTCGTAGCAAATAGGGCGAACGCGACGAGCACAAAAAAAATGCGTGCGATGGATTTCATCGGCACGCATTATAACGCACGTTATTGTTTCAACTTATTCGCCTTCGTCTTCGCCCACAATTTTGAAATTGCGCTCTTGCATCGGTGCGGGGAGGGCGTTCATTTGTGGCGACGGTAAATAATTTCCGTAAGGCGAAAAATTTTGCGGGAGTTGTTGTTGCGGCGGGGCGACAACAATGATTTGTGGCATTTGCGATGCCTGCTGTTGCATTTGCGGTAGCGGGGGCGGGGACGGACGATAAATGTGGTATGGTGCAGGTGCAGGTTCGGGTTCAGTATATTCTTCCGCGACGTACGTACTGCGTTCACGCGTCAATGCAATGAGCAAGCCGATGGAAACCGGGATGCTCGCCGTAATTCCACACACCACGCCCACAATCGTCATAATCGCTTCGTCAGAGAGACGGGAGCCAATTTGATACGCCATCACGGCAGCCGCGACGATGAATGCCAAAACGATTCCGATGCGCCACATCATATTGGACTCCTTGCTCAACGAAAAAATTTCATGCGAAACGCATCGTCATCACCGGTTGGCAGATGCGCGATTTGCACGCGTAATTTTTCGCCGTTCGCAATCAACAAAAAATCGCCGCGTCCCGCCAAATTTTCTGCGCCCGATTTCGCCACACCCGCGGCAACGAGGGCTTCGTGCGCGCTCGTCACTTTGCCGACGAGTCGCACCGGAAAATTCGCCTTGACCAATGTGCCCAAAACACCGGCGGTGGGTTTTTGCGTACAGCCGAGAATACAAATCCCCGCGCTGCGTCCGCGTTGAATTAAACGCGCGAGTAAATCTTCCAACACGCCGCCGCCTTGCATCAATAAATCGGCGAGCTCGTCAATCATCACCACAATCAACGGGCGCTTGACGTGCGATGCTTGCCGCCGTTCCATTTCTTCGGCGAGCCATTCCAGACGTTCGCGCGCCTCGTCCACATCCATCACCAGTGGACACAACAAATGCGGCGCAATTTGAAATGCTTTGAAATCACTCGCCTTCGGGTCAATCAACAAAAGTTGAAGTTCGCGCGGCGGCTGATACATCACGAGTGACGCGAGCAATGTGCGCGCGGCTTGACTCTTGCCCGAACCTGTCGTACCTGCAATCAAGATATGTGGCACATCGGGAACGCCGAGACGCAGCAAAAGCGGAACGCCATCCACACCCATACCAAGCAACGTTGTGCCTGCGACGCGCAGTGCGCGCATCAGCGCGTCGTCGCCTTCCGCTTGTTTGCACAATTCCAAGAGGCGCAGCGGACGCGCGTCCTCGCGCGGAATTTCAATATGCAGCGCGCCATGCTCGCGCAAAACGCGCGCGGAAGAAACTTTGAGCGCGAGCGCGATTTCTTCGGCAAGATTTTCAACGCGGCTAATTTTGGTCGTGGGCGCGGGCGTGAGGTGAAATTGAATTGTGCGCGGCGTCACGCGTCCGCCCGTCACACGCGCGGGGGCTTTGTGCGTGGCGAGCAGCCATTCGATTTGGTCGGCTTGATAGTGGAGACGCTGGCGCATAAACAATTAGAACGGACGTTCTGATATTACAGCACATCCGTTCTAGTGTCAATACGTATAGCAAAATTTGCATCGCAACGCTTGTACGCGTCAGCATTTTGTAATCTGCAATTGGGAAAATGTAGAGTGCGCGCGTATTACGCCACATCGGCGATGCTCGTCGTTTCTAATGTTTCGGCGACGACATCACGAATGCGTTTGAATACTTTGACGAGTCCTTTTTCTTTTTCAATTGGCGTGGATTCGTAAAAGTATTTGCTGACCGATTCGCTGGGCGCGAGCGCGCCGTCGAACAAGCGAATGATTTCGGCGAGGGTGATTTTGTTGGCGGGTTTGGCAAGACGATAGCCGCCGTGCTGCCCTTTGACACTGTGAACATAGCGTCCGTGTTTGAGCGCCAACATAATTTGTTCCAGAAATTTGGCGGGGATTTTTTGCGCGCGCGCGATACTTTCGACAGACGTGTATTCGTCTGCTTCTTGCCGCGCCAGATGGATGAGAGCAAGCAGCGCATATTCGCTGCGAGAGGTAAGTTTCATAGTTATCTGACCAATTTGGTGGGGATAGTAGCACAAGCGTTTGGGCGTGTCAATCGTTCGTTTTGAAAAATTGTGTCTTGACATCTCTCCGAAATGCGCTTATACTCGCCACAGTAATCCTAGTATAATAGTATGATAAATGGGATTAAGTGGAGAAAGCGCGGAACGACGCTGAATCCGGAGAGCGGAGCATCCGCGCTGGTTGTCCTCCCATTTTCGTTATATGATTTCAGCAGGACGAATTCAAAACCCCAATTCTCGCAGGAGGAGAATTTCTCATGTCGAAATTTAAATGGCTGCCCATGCTTTTGATTGCTGTTTTTGCGCTCGCATGTGCGCCGCAAGCATCGCCCACCACTGCCCCACCGACAATTGCATCACAATCCACGAACGCACCAACCGCCGGAAAAGTCACGTTGATTCTCGGCGCATACACCACGCCGCGTGAAGCGTACGGAAAAATCATTCCGTTGTTCAAAACGTACTGGAAAGAAAAAACCGGACAGGATGTCGAGTTTCAAGAATCGTATCTCGGTTCGGGCGCGCAATCGCGCGCGGTGGTCGGCGGGTTTGAAGCGGATGTCGTCGCGCTTTCCTTGGAAGCCGACGTGGACCGCATCACCAAAGCGGGACTCATTACCCACGATTGGAAGAGCAAAGGCGCGCAAGGCATGGTGAGTGATTCGATTGCCGTCATCGCCGTGCGCGCCGGGAATCCAAAAAATATAAAGGACTGGAAAGATTTGACGCAGCCTGGGCTGGAAATTTTGACGCCCGACCCCGCTTCCAGCGGCGGCGCGCAGTGGAATATCATGGCATTGTGGGGCGCGGCACAGCGCGGTTTTGTTGACGGTTATGCCAAAGGTGACGATAATGCCGCGCGCCAATTTTTGAAGGATGTGTTCAAGAATGTGACCGTCTTGGACAAGGGCGCACGCGAAAGTATTACGAATTTCGAGCAGGGCGTCGGCGATGTGGCGATTACGTACGAGAATGAAGTGCTGGTCGCGCAAAAAGGCGGACAAAATTACGAGTTTGTCATTCCGCGCTCGACGATTCTGATTGAAAATCCGGTGGCAGTGGTTGACGCGAATGTGGACAAACATGGCACCCGCGCTGTCGCCGAAGGATTCCGCGATTTCTTGTTCACCAAGGACGCGCAAAACATTTTTGCCGAATATGGATTGCGTTCGGTGGACCCCGAAGTGGCTCAAGCCACAGCTGCAAAATATCCGCCGGTCCAAGATTTATTCTTGATTGGCGATGTGGGCGGATGGAAAACTGTGCCGACGAAATTTTTCGGCGCGGATGGCATCTTTACCAAACTGCTCGAAGAAGTTCAAGCCGAGAAATAAAATTGCAAACTCGTGCCACTTTGGCAAGGCAAGAGGTTGCAATGGAACAACCTCTTGTTATGACAACGCATCACAAAAATGGATGTGGAATAACTTGTCCCTGCAAAAAGTAACTAATTATCCCAACAATTTGTACGTGTGTGAGCATTTTTGAGATGCGTTGGAGCTCTGTCGTTGAACCTTCACTTGCCGCGCAACACAACGCGCGGCAAGTGTCTCGTCCGTGGGGTGCGTGGAGTCTGCGCGTCGTCGCGCTGCTCTATCTCTCGGTCATGCTGTTGTTGCCGCTACTCGCCGTCATCAACGATGGCTTGAGCGGCGGCATCGAGGGATTAATTCGCGATGTAAGTCGCCCCGCCGCGTTTTCCGCCTTACGGCTCTCGCTGTGGACGGCGGCAGTGATGACGATTATCAATACCGTCATGGGCGTACTGACTGCGTATGTTCTCGTGCGCTATAAATTCCCCGGACGTTCTTTTCTCAATGCACTGATAGATATTCCGTTCGCAATTCCGACCCTCGTTGCCGGTTTGATGCTCGTTGTATTGTACGGACCACAAACGGTGATTGGTGGTTTTCTCAATCGGCAATTTGATTGGGATATTATCTTTGCCCCGCCGGGAATTATTCTCGCGCTCCTCTTTGTCAGTTTCCCCTTTGTCGTACGCACCGTGCAGCCCGTGTTGATGGAAATTGATTTGGACCAAGAAGACGCCGCCGCGACACTCGGCGCTTCGGGTTGGATGACGTTTCGCCGCGTGTTGCTGCCCGCGATTGCGCCTGCGGTTGCCACCGGCGCGTTGTTGTGTTTTGCGCGCGCGTTGGGCGAATTTGGTTCCATCATTGTCGTCGCCGGAAATTTTCCGTTGCGTTCACAAACGGCGGCGGTGTATGTGTTGAGTCAAATCGAATCGGACAATCAACGCGGCGCGAGTGCCATGTCAGTGGTGCTGCTTGCGATTGCGTTCACGTTGGTGTTGGTGGTGGACTTGATTCAACGGCGACAGGAGCGACGCAATGCGTAGCCCAAGCGGTTGGCTGCCGAAAATTTTAATCGGCGTCGTTGTCGCGTATATCGCGATTTTGATTCTGCTGCCCGTTGTCGCGATTTTTCAAGGCGCGTTCGCGCAAGGCGTTGGTGTATTTTTTGAATCGCTGTTCGATGCCCAAGTCGTGGCAGCGTTTTCATTGAGCATTCAACTCGCCATCGCCGCCGTCGTCGTCAATGCCATTTTTGGAACAATCATCGCGTGGGTTTTGGTGCGCCAAGAGTTTTGGGGCAAAGGATTTTTCAACGCGCTGATTGATTTGCCCTTTGTCGTTTCGCCTGTCATCACAGGATACATGGTGATTTTGTTGTTCGGACGACAAGGATGGTTTGGAACATTTGTAGAAGCAACGGGATTGAAAATCGCGTTCGCCGTACCGGGCATGTTGCTCGTAACAATTTTTGTTTCGCTTCCGTTCGTGATTCGTGAAGTGATGCCGGTGCTGCGCGAAATCGGTGCGGAATCGGAACAAGCCGCGCACACGCTCGGCGCGAGTGGTTGGCAAACGTTTCTGCGCGTAACAATTCCGGGGATTCGCTGGGGCTTGTTGTACGGAATTTCGCTCACCCTTGCGCGCGCGTTGGGTGAATTTGGCGGCGTGTTGGTTGCGGGCGGCGCGGTGAGCGGCAAAACGGAAACCGCGACGTTGTACATTTTCGCCGCACTCGATGAGCGTCAATACATTAGCGCGTATGCGGTTGCGGTCGTACTCGCAATCGTTTCATTCATCGTTTTGATTGGCATGGAAATTTTGCGGCAGCGCACAGAGATTACGCAGTAATGCACATGTCATTTCGAACGCAGTGAGAAATCTCGGTGCGCGAAAACGGAGATTTCTCGCATCTGCTCGAAACAACTGTCTTGATTGTCAAGGGGCAAATCGAAATTTTCAGTTGG
>CAYXXF010000030.1:0-48066 GCA_964469005.1 uncultured Anaerolineales bacterium | reverse complement strand
ATTTCGATTTGCCCCTTGACAATCAAGACAGTTGTTTCGAGCGGAGCGAGAAATCGCAACCCAGCCAAGAGATAGATTTCTCACTGCGTTCGAAATGACATTCTCGGCAAAACAAAAAATCGCCGCGACCCGACGCGTGCTTACGTCGAACCCACAGCGATTCATGCAAATCCTACAGACGCGAGACGATGCTTTCGTCTGATGCGTCCGCTTGTATAACGCTGCGCGTCAAGAGCGCAGGTGCGTGTCAATAGAGCATACGCGGCGCGTCCCGGACGCGTCGCGCGAACGACGTTACGGTTTTACCAATTCGTCACCGAGCCGAACGTTTGGCGGCGCAATGCACAAGTCATCAGTTGGTCTCTAACAATCACTCTAAAAATAACTCGCCGTTCAACATCCGTCCGAAGCATCGTGCCAGAATCGAAATTCGATATCGAAATTCGATACCGTTTGTTGACATCACACAAAAAGCGTTTTCACTGTGGGGGTGTTTCCAAAAAACGGAAACGGTGCATTCCAAAAACGAAATGCGGCTGCGTCTTTCCGCTGACGTGGCGCGATTATACCACAAAGCGAACCGCGCAAACCATGTAAAGAAAAACCCGTCCTCTCGGACGGGTCTCAAGCTCGATTTATTCTTCGTCTTCGTCTTCTTCGTCTTCTTCCTCTTCGTCTTCGTCCAAATCGGGTTCGTCCTGCATTGCCTTCGGCAGCGCCGCCGCGCCATTCGCGCCGTCAATGCCTGCTTTGATGCGAATGGCTTTGACGAGTTCTTCCATCACGGTTGGATTTTCGAGCAGGAAATTGCGCGAATTTTCGCGTCCTTGTCCAAGCCGTTGTCCATTGTAGGAATAGAACGCGCCGCGTTTTTCGATGATGCCGTATTCGACGCCCGTATCGAGCATATCGCCTTCGCGCGAGATGCCTGCATTGTGCAAAATATCAAATTCGGCTTTGGTGAACGGCGGCGCGACTTTGTTTTTCTTGACGCGCACGCGGACGCGTGTGCCAATCACATCTTCGCCGTTTTTGATTTGGTCGGTGGGGCGAACGTCCATGCGAACCGACGCGTAAAATTTCAACGCCATGCCGCCCGTCGTCGTTTCGGGATTGCCAAACATGATGCCGATTTTTTGGCGCAGTTGGTTCGTGAAAATGACGGCGGTGTTGGATTTTTTAATCGCGCCCGTCAGTTTGCGAAGCGCCTGCGACATGAGACGAGCGTGCAACCCCATGTGCGAATCGCCCATCTCGCCTTCGATTTCGGCGCGCGGCACGAGTGCGGCAACCGAATCAATTACCACCACATCCACCGCGCCGGAACGCACCAGTGCTTCGGCGATTTCCAATGCTTGTTCGCCGGTGTCGGGCTGTGAAATTAACAGGTCTTCGATATTGACGCCACACTTTTGCGCGTACGATGCATCAAACGCGTGTTCCACGTCAATGAATGCGGCAGTGCCGGTTTTTTGTGCGTTGGCGATAATGTGTTGGCAGATGGTTGTTTTACCGGATGCTTCGGGACCGTAGATTTCGGTGATGCGCCCTTTGGGCACGCCGCCGATGCCGAGTGCGAGGTCAAGGGAAATCGCGCCAGTGGAAATTGCTTCCACTTTGGCGTGAGGATGTTCGCCAAGGCGCATGATGGCGCCTTCGCCGAAACGTTTTTTGAGGGAGGTGAGTGTCGAGTCAAGCGTTTGGGCTTTGCCCTTACTCTCGCGATACTCTGTCTCTGCTGCTGATTTAGCCATGTTGCAATGCTCCTTTTACCCGTGCTTACAATTTCACGTGTCCGCGCTTATGGCTTGTCGCGCGGTGCGAGTGAATCATTAGGCGAATATACTACAAGTGAGTTTGCTCTGCAACACACTTGAATTCGCCTTGTAAAGAACGGGACCGAAAAAAATTTTGCGATGTATGGATTGTACACGCAATCGTTCAATGTGAACGGTAATGCGATTATACTAGAACGGATGTGCGGTGTCAATATCCGCGCGAAAAAATTCACAGAGGAATTCTTGTCCAGAATGGGTCTCCTCTTTTTCCATTTCCCCTAATTCCATTAATGATACCCATCTCCTCAAGTGCCATAAAGAAAAAAGTGCAGTTGCAGGAATGTCCACTTTGCTTGGAATCAAAAACTTGCGGTGCATATTTGTGCAAGTCACTTGAGCTCACTGTTTTTCCTGCATACATTTCATACACGGCGAACAAATCACGCAACGAAACGCGAATCTTGGAATTTCCTCTTTTGTACACAATGTGAGAATGTGTGAAAGATTGTATTTCGCTTGTTCCTCCACCGGGATTGTCAAGTTTCTTGCCAATTGGTAGAGCAGCGCGCATTTTTTCGTGAAAAGATTGATAGTCTGTCATTTGGCGCTTCCTTTGTGAGGTTGCTATTAATATGTTCAAGTGGCTTGTCGAGTATAACTCGATGAGATGTGGAGCGCAAGCAAAAATTAAAATATATCTGAAATTTCTTAAATTCCCTCTTGACATTCGCAAAACCCGTGATAAACTCTCCTTTGCTTTACTGGCAGGCGCTCGCGACCTTTATTGGCTGCCTCTACAAGTTTTGACAATGATAGGAACAAGTTTGGTTCAGTAGTTGTCGGAACAAAGTACTTGCGAAAGTCTGCAACGACTTTGTGAGTTGCAATAATTACGAATCTGTGTTGCAGCCTTTCGCAAAATGAGTTAATGAGCATCACTTATTTCATGCTTCCGCGTGTTCGCACCACCCGTGTTTTGGGCGGTGATGCGTTCGCGCTTTGTACGAGTGCGCCTGTTGACGGATAAAGCATTCCGTTTTGCTGTCGTTTTGACGGTCACAGTCGCATCTCCTGCGCTGTGACCGTTTTTTATTTTTAATGTCATAGCGCGCGTATTGCGCGCTATTTTCCACAGTTTCGTTCACACCGTGAAGTGTGAATGGGAGGCAACGACAGAAGCTATGGCAAAAACAGATTCTTCCGATTTTCAGCATATCGTTTCACAAAATCCCCTCGCTGGTTTGTGGGGGCTTTTGCGCGGGTTCCGCTTGCGCTATGGTGTGGCGGTCGGTTCCCTCACGATTTCTGTTGCTGCGCGCACAGGGACGTTTTTCCTTATCGGGTATTTGGTGGACCAGATTCTGAATCGTTCCGACATGCTTCAGGTCCTGCCTATGATCGCGGTGGGATTCATTGCGCTCGCGTTGACGGAAGGCACGTTCTCGTTCTTGAGCGGACGGTTCGCCGCGCGCACCGCCGAAGGCATCGCGCAAAAAATTCGCAACTATTTGTACGACCACATTCAACGCATGACGTTCGCGTTCCATGACAAGATGCCGACGGGGGATTTGATTCAACGCTCGACATCGGATGTGGACGCGGTACGAAGGTTCTATGCCGAGCAAGCGATTGGCGTCGGACGCATTTCGCTGTTGTTCATCGTGAACTTTATCGCGTTGTTGGGCGTGAACGCGCAACTTGCGTTGTATTCCGTCGTCGTTGTGCCTATCATCGTCATCATGTCAGTGTTCTTTTTCCGCCGCGTATCCAAAGCATACGAACATTATCAAAATCAAGACGCGGTGGTTTCGACGACGCTGCAAGAAAATCTCACGGGCGTACGCGTGGTAAAGGCATTTGCACGGCAAACGTACGAGATGGACAAGTTCGAAAAAGACAATTACGAAAAATTCGTGCGCGGCAAAAAATTGCTCATCATGCACTCGCTCTTTTGGCCCACCGCCGATATTTTGTGCGCGACGCAAATGATTGCGGGGTTCACCATCGGCGCGCTGTTCGTGATGAACGGGGTGTTGACGCTTGGTGATTACGTGACGTACATGGGACTCGTCATTCTCTTGATTTGGCCCATGCGCGAACTCGGTCGCCAAATCGTGCAAGCATCAACGGGGATGGTGTCGTTCGGACGTTTGGCAGAAATTATTCGCACTGAACGCGAACCGATTGAACATGGCACGTTCGTCCCACCGGCGAATTATCGTTTGCGCGGTGATGTTGAATTTCAAGATGTTGGTTTCGAGTACGCGCAAGAAAGCCGCGTGCTGCACGACATTTCGTTTCATGCGGAACCCGGTCAAGTGATTGCATTAATGGGACCAACGGGTTCGGGCAAAACATCGCTTGTGAATTTGATTCCGCGTTTTTACGAATATGAAGAGGGAAGTATTCGGCTTGACGGTGTGGAATTGAAAGAATATCCGCGCGATTACTTGCGCCGCAATATCGGCATTGTGGAACAAGAACCGTTTTTGTTTTCGCGCACGATTCGTGAAAACATCACGTATGGCGTCGGACGCGAGGTTTCCGACGAGGAAGTCTTTGCGGCGGCAAAGGCGGCAGCGGTGCATGATGTCATTACAAGTTTTCCCGATGGTTACAACACGCTCGTCGGCGAAAAAGGCATCACGCTTTCCGGTGGACAAAAACAGCGCGTGACGATTGCGCGCACAATTTTGAAAAATCCGCGAATCTTGATTCTCGATGATTCAACGTCGTCGGTGGATACGGAAACGGAAGAAGAAATTCGCGGCGCGCTCGAAGAATTGATGCACGACAGAACGACATTCATCATCGCGCATCGCATTCAAAGCGTGATGAACGCCGACCAGATTCTCGTGTTGGAAAACGGACGCATCACACAGCGCGGCACGCATCGCGAATTGGTGAAACAAGACGGGTTGTATCGCAAGATTTACGAACTGCAAGCGAAAATCGAAAGTGAAGTGGAACGCGAGGTCGAGGCAAGCGCGCACGAACATCAATTGCGCGAACGGGCAGTGGTCTTGAATTAAACATGGCAATTGTCATTTCGAGCCGCAGGCGCGAGAAATGACAATGCTTCTCAACACAAATGAATTACGAATTTGAAGAAGAAGATTTTCAAGCGCAACTTTCCGGCAAGACCATCAAGCGCATGTTCCTGCTCACGCTGCCGCACAAGTGGTGGCTGATCGGGTTCGTCGTCTTGATTGCGATTGTCGCCGCGCAAGATGGCGTGTTCAATTATCTGAAAAAACTGATTATTGACACGGGCATCACACCGAATGACCCTGCCGCGTTGACGAATGTGATGATTGTGTACGCCATCATCGCGTTCACGCAAGCGGCGGGCGTGTTCGGGTTCATTTATCTCGCGGGCATTCTCGGCGAACGCGTCCAGTACGATTTACGCAAGAAACTGTTCAATCACTTGCAGACTCTTTCGTTCTCGTACTTTGACCGGACAGCTGTCGGCTGGATCATGTCGCGCGTGACGAGTGACACGGGACACATCGCCGACTTGATTACGTGGGGCGCGGTGGATGTGACGTGGGCGGTGATGAGTATCATCACGGCGGGCTTTTTCATGCTGCTGTTGAATTGGAAACTCGGGCTGGTCGTTCTCACCATCATTCCAATTTTGGTGATTGTGGCATCGTGGTTTCAAAAACGCATCATCACCGAATATCGCATGGTCCGAAAAACCAACTCGCGCATCACGGGCGCGTACAACGAAAACATTCAAGGCGTGCGCGTCATCAAAGCATTGAACCGCGAAGAAAAAAATCTGGACGAGTTCAGTGAATTGACGGGACAAATGTTCAGGTCTTCATTCCGCGCGGCGCGCTTGTCCGCGATGTTTTTGCCCGTGGTGCAATTCATCAGCGCGATTGCGTTGAGCATTATCGCGTGGTATGGCGGCGCGCAAATCGCGTGGGGCGAAATGACGGTTGGAACATTGCAAGCGTTCATCGGTTACATCACGTTCATGCTTTGGCCCGTACAGGATTTGGCGCGTGTGTATGCGTCCATGCAGCATGCCGTCGCGTCGGCGGAACGAACGTTCTCGCTGCTCGACACACCGGCGGACATTGTTGACCGTCCGAATGCGATAGACCCCGGCACATTGCGCGGCGATATTGAATTCGACAATGTGGATTTTTGGTACGTTCCAGAAAAGCCCGTACTCCGCGATTTCAATTTGCACGTGAAAGCGGGTGAAACGATTGCGCTCGTCGGTCCAACGGGCGGCGGCAAATCAACGCTCGTGAATCTCGTCTGCCGTTTCTATGAACCGAAAAACGGCACTTTGAAAATTGGCGGACGCGATTATATGGATTTGACGCTGCACGGGATTCAATCGCGCATCGGCGTTGTCTTGCAAACACCGCATTTGTTTTCGGGAACGATTCGCGAAAACATTCGCTATGGCAAACTCGAAGCGAGTGATGCCGAAGTGGAACAAGCCGCGCATGTCGCGGGTGCGCACGATTTCATCGTCACGCTCGACAAACAATACGACGCGCAAGTTGGCGAAGGCGGCAACTTATTATCAACAGGACAAAAACAACTCATCTCACTGGCACGCGCCGTGTTGGCGAATCCCGACATTCTCATCATGGACGAGGCGACCAGTTCGGTGGATACATTAACGGAAGCGCTGATTCAGCGCGGGATGGAACGCTTGATGCAGGGACGCACGAGTTTCGTTATCGCGCATCGTCTCTCGACCATCAAACGCGCGAGTAGAATTCTGGTGATTGAGAACGGCGGCATATCCGAAATGGGAACGCACGCGGAACTGCTACGCAAGCATGGACACTATTACGAACTCTACACGCGCCAATTCCGCAAAGAGCTGGAGAGCGAGTACGGCTTGGGGCGGTTAACGGGGTTGGCGATGGCGGCGGAGTAAACAAAGATGACGAGCCAATTGGCTCGTCATTCTTTGTTCGGAAGCGGTTTTGTCATCTCCTCGAAAATTATTTTGGCAAGGGTAACTGCGCGTCGCGCTTTGTCAATGGCGGTCTGTGCTTCTGGCTCATGAAACAAATCCCATGGCGCAATGTACGCGCCTTCATCACCATAGCTGGCTTAGATGTGTTTTTCTTTGCCCATATCCAGAAACGCATCAAAGTCTTGATTCAAACGGGAACGCAACGGCTCGGCAATAATTTTACGTTCAATTAATTGCCGCAATGCTTTATCAACATCATGTGTGTTGGGAATAGGACGAAAATGGTACAAGATAGATTTGCCTGCGTTCTCAACCGCTTCTTGCGCGCTGCCCACGACGCGATCCCATTCTCGGCGCTGCAAATGTTCTTCCGCGCGTTCCAAATATCCGTTCGCTAACTTGAGGCGAAATTCCGCATCAGTGGGCATTTTCATGCAAGCCCTCCCAATCCAATGCCCACGGATAAGAAACGGAACGTTTCCAATCCCAAAAAAATTCTCCATCGGTAATCCGTTCGCGCACAAGCGCAACATCAGAAATAATTTCACGGATCCGCGCGAGCTTCTGCGTCAAGTATCCTTCGGGATCGTATACCACGATGCTATCCAATCCCATATCCAGATAGACTGATGGAAATTGTGTTTCAAATTCTTGCGGCGTACGGTCATACACCGAAAAATCAAAATCGAGCGAAATGTCGCGCAATGTCTCATATAACAGGTGCGCGCGCTCTTGGCGCGACTCTGGCAAATCGCGCGCAAGCATCAACAAGTCCACATCGCTGTCAGGACGCGCGTCACCGCGCGCGCGTGAACCATACAACGCGATGCCGACCAGTTTTTCGCCGAACACGGCGCGCAATCTTTCGACGGCGGCACAAAGATATTCGGGTGGGTTCGTGGGGTTGATGCGTTCAGAGACAGGTATTAGTGCAAGCATAGACAAATCCATTTTACTCGACAGCAAGATGATTGGCAAAGGAAATCAGAAAGAATTGGAAAGCGAGTACGGGTTAGGGCGGTTGACGGGGTTGGCAGTGGCGGCGGAGTAAGAATGAAGAGGTGAACGGGTGAAAAGGTGAAAATGAAAATTGACGAGTCGCCAATGACTCGTCAATTTTCTTGCGTGGTTGGGATTCCTTTGGCGACGGGGAAGTCAGACTTGAGCGCTCAGGCTACTGACCAACTTGTTCTGGCTTGAGGTCAATTGGCGGGTTGCTTCCAAAGACGAGTCGGTATTTATGTTGCGAAGAAGCGCCTGTGAATATCATTGCAATTTGGTTTGGACTGTCTGTTCCATCCGTAACATGAGCGCATTTCAGCTTTGAACCTGTCTCATCCACGATGTAGATCCCACCACCAAGACACGTGATACCCAAACTATTGAATCTTGACTAATTAATGTCCTCGGTTTTGGTCTATCTGTGTCCAAGGTAATTTTGAAGCGGTGAGGCAAGCCCGTAGCCGCTTTTGAGAACCGCGGGTGCGGGCGATGCCGCGACGGATATTGGTTTCAAGTTCGACGCTATTGTGGGGTGCCGTGTTGGCGGTGGCTTCGCTCACCTGGGTCCACACAAATTCCATCGGATTGAGTTCGGTGCACAGGTCGGAAAGAAATAACTATCCAAGCGCGGATGACGCGTCAGAAACTGTGTCACAATTTTGCGTTTATGAATCGGATGCTTGTCCTAAACCAAAATTAGTTGGCCCTGACGTTGACGCAACAGATGTTGCAGAAAGCGAATGACCTGTGTGCCCGAGATGGCGCACCAATAGGTTTGCACATGCAAGTTCACGCGCCGTGCCGCGGGGGTGAGACACCAGACGCCGATCAGATTCAAGCGTTGGTTATGTTCAATACTGGTTCGGAAAACCGGGGTCTGCCCACGGCGTGCCCACGTGCGTTTGAGCGGCGAGACCAACGAAAAGCCGCTTTCATCGAGAAAAATGAGCGTTGCGCGGCGTTCACGCCACTTTTTTTATCCGTGGCCAGACGTAGCGTTGCCAGTGCTGAATCGCTTGATCATCGCGCTGCAACGGTTGCCGCTGTGGTTTTTGGGAACTCCAGCCCAAACGTTGCAACAAGCGCCACACGCTACTCGACTCGTAGCGCACGCCGAAGAGTTGCCAAATCACATGCGCGATCCGATCCAGCGTCCAATAGTCTTCGGCATAGCCATGGGCATAGGCGCCGCGGTCGAGGGCTTTTTCTAACTGCCCTAACTGTTTGGCAGATAGAAACGCTGGACGTCCAGGCGGACGCTTTGCCTTTTTCCGTTTGGGTTGCCGGGCTTCCTGTTGCCAGCGGCGTACACTGCGCTCGGTCACCCCAACCCGCTGTGCCACCTCTGCGAAGCTGAGTCCTTGGGCGAGCAAGCCCATGGCACGCCGCCGCAGGACGGCACGTTGTTCACTTGTTCCGTATGGTCTCATGCGCCTATTATGGCACAGGAACCTATACTTCAGACATTAATTTCTCAAAACTCAATAAGTGTGTCTAGTTTTTCGCCGTCCGAATCTGTGTCACTGATCGTAATGCCAAGCAGGCTACCGCTAATCGCTGATTTTATGACCACGAGCGAATGGGGTGGCAAAGATGGTGTTGCCGTGGGCACAGATGTTGCAGTTGGGGGTATCGGTGTTGCTGCGGGCGCGCAACTTATCGCGCTCACAACCACGATTCCCAAGACAAACCATTTTGTAAGATTGAACATGATGTCCTCCTTGTGAAAATGTTTTGATGTTGACCAAAAAAAAAACACCCGCCCTCACCGCGCGCACGCGCGAATAAGGACAGGTGTTTTATTTTTCAAAACGCGAACGAAATTATGGCTTAGAACAATTGTTCGGGTGGGGGGGGGGGGTAAAAATAAACTTGTTTCTGTGAATTTTGCAGCATGGTCATTCACCTCCGCAGAGACGAGACCGAAAGGTGAAAAAGATTATAGCAGAAAAATTGGAGTTGCGCGCTGTGAGATTTTCGACACTTGGAATTTACTATTTGTACACCTCGCGGCGATGGCGGATGCGATGAACAGTAATTTTTCGCGCGGTATGGTCAACTTGGTAAATCACGCGATAATCTCCGACACGAAACTTGAAATATCCAGCCCATTTTCCTGTCAACGGCTCGGGTTGCATCTCGTCAAAATGCACGATAAACCAATCAAGCCGCTTGGCGATTCGTTGCCGAACCGCTGACGCCAAGCGCGCGAAATCTTGGCGCGCTTGCGTTTGAAAATCAAGACTGTACATCTCAATCTAAACCAAACTCACGCTTTACTTGTTCCCATGGAATTGTTTCCTCAACTCCACGTTTGACGAGTTCCGCCTGTTCGCGCATTTCCGCTTCAAACTCGGGACGCAATTGCAAATCTGCGTCGGGGTCAGGCGAATTCACTTCCGCCCACGCCAACAAATTTTCATATTCTTCTTCGTCAAGAACCACAACGCGTTTGCCGCGCTCATCCACTTGATACTTGGGATGTAATTCAAGCATTTTTTGACTCCTTGTGTATATTCTATCGCGTCCCCGCAACTTTGACAATCGATTTCCAACAGGGATCCAATTCCCTTTTCTTGTCGTAGTGCGAATTGACTGGAGGTTGCATGTCCCCGCGCAAAATTACTTTCGCGTTCCTTTTGTTATTCCTGCTTTTTGCTCCACATTTCAACACATTTGCCTCGCCGCTCATCCAAACCGAACTCACCACGCAGCAATGGCGCGAGGATTTGAAATATCTCGCCGAGCAATTACGCACGCGTCATCCGAATCCATTTTACAAAACGCCTGAAGCGGAATTTGACCGCGCGGTAAATGAGCTCGACGCGGCGATCCCGAATTTGGCGCGCGAGGATATTGTCGCGGGCTTTATTCGCATTGCCGCAATGATTGATGGGCACACGCAAATTCGTTTTTTTGAAGCGCCCATAAATTTTCACTATTACGCGTTGCGTTTGTACGAATTCAGCGATGGCATTTTTGCGATTGACGCCACCGCGCCGTATTCGGATGTGATTGGCGCGCGTTTGGTAAAAATTGGCGATACGAACATCGAGGACGCGTACGCGCGCGTTTCACCGTTTGCGAATCGCGACAATGCGAGTACGGTGAAATTGTTAACGCCGGTGTTTTTGATTCTACCCGAAGTCTTGCACGCGCAAGGCATCGTGACCGACACCACTGCACCGCAATTTGTTTTTGAAAAAGCGAACGGGGAACGCGTGACCGTAAATCCCAAGATGGTTACACGGACCGAATATCTCGCGCAATTGCCGGGCACATTTTCGGCGGGTTTGCCGAAACGCGACGCGCCGTTGATGCAAGCGCGCCGAGATGAAATTTTTTGGTCAACGTATCTCACGCCGACGAAAACGCTTTACATTCAATACAATGAAATTCGCAGCGCGTCGGGCAGTCAGCCGTTGTACGATTTTGCCGCGCGCTTGCAGCGCTTTGTTGACGAGACCGATGTCGCACGCGTGATTGTGGATGTACGGCACAATGGCGGCGGCGACAACACCACCTACTTTCCGATGCTTGATTTTGTGAAAAGCGAAAAGGTGAATCAACGCGGCAAATTATTTTTGATTACAGGACGCCAAACTTTTAGCGCCGCCGCGAATTTTTCCACCGATGTCGAACAAAAAACAAACGCGTTGATTGCAGGCGAGCCGATGGGCGGCAGTCCAAATTTGTACGGCGACACCTCGCAATACACGTTGCCCAATTCCAAAATTAATGTACATATTTCGCGGCGCACGTGGATAAAAAGTAGTAAGGACGACCCGCGTTTTTCCATCGAGCCGCAAATTCCGATTGAACTCACGTCGCAAGATTATTTTGCAAAACGTGACCCAGTGTTGGACGCAATTATGAAATACAAACCGCGCGTGTCGAATGAAATTTCGCCCACAACAAATGTTGTAACAAGTGTTGTGACAACGCGTGTGGTCAGCTTCACCGCGAGTTTCAGCGCGACGCTAAACGGAACGGTGTATGGTGACGGCACAACGGCAGTGATTTTTTCCAATATGGGTGCGAATAGACAGAGTGATTGGATAAAGGTAGCAGAACGCGTCGCACAGCGCGGCTACATGGCATTGACGTACGACAATCGCTACTGGCGCGCAAACGGAACGATTGACGATTCCGCGCGCGTGTTCGTCCCCGACGATTTACGCGCGGCGATGAAATTCGCGCGGGAGCAAGGCGCACAGCGTATTGTTTTGGTTGGCGCGAGTCTGGGGAGTATGGCGTCGGTTAAAGTTGCGGCGGACACGAATCCCGCTGCGGTGGTCATTATGGCATCGCCGATTGACCGAAAAAATTTGCCGTTTCTCGTGACGGGCGACGAGGTGCGCGCGATTGCTTCGCCAAAATTATTTCTCGTCGCCGAAAATGATGAATTGGGTTTTACAAGCGACGTGAAAAAAATGTTCGACATGGCGCGCGCGCCGAAACAATTGGAATTGTTCAAAGGCAAAGCGCACGGCACGGACGTTTTCAAATCAAGCGATGGTGATGGGGTGATAGATACGATTCTGAAATTTTTAGAAACGCACTTGAAACTGGAATCGGTCACACCATAACAAAAAACTCCGTTCCGAAAATTGGAATGGAGTTTTTGTTATGAAAAATTTTCCAACACGGTATCTACAATCTCAAACGCGGCGCGCGGTTTGCCAACGCGTTTTGCGCGTTTTCTCATGTCGCGCAAGCGCGAGGCATCATTCAACACGGCGACGGTGGCAGCCGGCGCGGTCTCGATGATGCGTAATTGAATTCCCGCGCCGCTGCCCGCGACAAAATCGGCGTTCCATTCTTCTTGTCCGGGAATCGGGTCAATCACGAGCATCGGCGTACCGCGTGCCAGAATTTCGCTCACTGTGAGTCCGCCCGCTTTGGTAATTACCACATCGCTCGCGACAATCAAATCATCCACGTAGTCAATAAAGCCAAGTTTCAGCAAACGCAGCGTCGCGCCATTTTTCAAATTCGCGATTTCGTTTTGCAATTCCTCATTGCGTCCCGCGACCACGACCAAGGTGCCGCGCAAATCGGTTTGCAATAATTCTTGCGCCACATGCCGCACGCGGCTGCTCTGGATTCCGCCGCCCAGCAGGGTAATGACCTGTTCACTTGTCAAGCCCAAACGGGCGCGCGTGTCCGCGCGATTTTTTTCAACGGCAAGTTCGGGTTTGACGGGAATGCCGGTGACATGAACGAGTGCGGGATTCACCTGACGCGCAATCATCGCCGCTCGCGTAAATTCGCTCGCGACAAAATACGCGTCCACGCCGTGTTGAATCCAATCGCTGCTCACCATGTAATCGGTGATGACTTCATAAAACGGCGCAGTGAGTTCGCCTTTGTGTTTGAGCGGCAGCAAAATTTCGAGAGGCATGAAATGGGTGCCGATAATAATGTCGGGCGCGTATTCTTGTACAAATCTGTCGAGCGTCAACACAAACATCGGACGCTGCGCCTGCCCGCGCAATTGATTTTTGAATTTCGCCCAGCGCGGGTCGCTCACATCGCCGCTTTCGTAAAGCATTTTCCATAAGAGCGGCGTTTTTTCGCTCGTCACCTTGTAACCACCGACGACCGCGCGTTCCAACACTTTGCCGCCAAATTCAAAAATGTCTTTGACGACGACATCATTCACGCCGCGCAGCGCGAACGTTTTTTCCAACGCCAGCGCCGCGCTTTTGTGTCCGCCACCAATCGAGGCGTAAAGAATGAGAATGCGGGGGTTCATTTCAGAATGAATTGTGTGGAAAGAGACAGGAACTATTTCTGTTTTGTTTGGCGTAACTGCCAATCAAGGAAACTGATGCCAACCACGGGCGCAATTACGCCGATGAAAATACCGACAAGCCCAACCTGCAGCACAAGATGCGTTTTGTATCCAAAAGTACCTTCAAGCGGCAGCAGCCATGCCCATTCGGATTCCAAAAGTGAAGGATATGAGATTGCGACGATTGCGCCTTGAATGAGTGAGCCAACGACCCAGCCCGCCGCGATGATTCCGAGGATCTGAAGGGACAGTTTGGAATTGCTCTGCCATAATGCGAACGCCAAGCTGCCACCGACGAGCAAGCCAACCAAGAGAAACTGACCAAGAACGTCGAACTGCAGCATCGTCGCAAAAATTCCGATCAAGGTTGCTGCAAGTGAGCCAAGGATGAAAATAATAAACGAGGTGCGATTAAAGTTGAGCTGATTCGAGATTGCGATGCCGAGCGCATACGCGCCCAATGCGGTGAAAAGTAACGCGCCGAGTGCGGCAAAGATGCCCAGCGTTTGAAGGCGCAGCAGGTCTTCCACGTCGCCATAATAGAACGCGAGCGAACTGGAGCGCGTGGTACTAAATGCAAATGCCATGAAAATTCCTGCAATGATGTAAAGCGTCCGCGTCGGCAGTGTTTGTACGCGTTCAACAATTTCGGGCGTAGATGTTTCCTCGGGACTCGCAGATTCTGACTCTTTTGCATTTTGGATTTGCCGAGCCATGACTGCCAAACCGACGGCTCCGCCAATGATTGCAAAGAGTCCTGCTCGCAGCGTGGCGAGGATGAAATCGGCGCTCGCCGTCGGAAAACTGCCGACCGCAGGACTCATAGTTTCATACACTGCATCTCCAAGTGGTTTCACAAAAATAAAAATCGCAAACATTTGAACGGCAAAGCCCACACCCAAACCCACGAGCAAAATTTGATTTGTGCGCGGGGAAAGTGCGTTGCGTCCCCACCAGTAAACAATCCCCACAATCAAAAGGGTAAAAATGATTCCCCATGATACATTTGTCGTTATGTCGCGCGCGTTGGCAAAGAACCCCATCGCAAGCACCCAAATCAATTCTGCGAGCAGGAATGGTGTACGCAGTTTGCCGAATTCTACGGCTTGGCGTCGTGGTGAAGGCAATTCTGCCGGTGATGTGGACTGTGCAACTGTTGCACGTTCAGGCATCGCATCTGTCGGTGGTACATTCGCGCGCCGCGTCGGTTCACTCGTCTGTGCGCGATTTTCCCTTTCGAAATTTTCCTTTGCGATGAGCGCGGCGGCGGCATGTTCCGCTTCGCGTTTTTCACGCGCGACGCGTTCTTGCTCCGCGCGTTCCGTTTCCAATTTTTCGCGCGCGATACGTTCTTGCTCTGCGCGCTCCGCTTCTAATTTTTCACGCGCGACGCGTTCTTGTTCTGCGCGTTCCGTTTCCAATTTTTCGCGCGCGACGCGTTCTTGCTCTGCGCGTTCGGTTTCCAATTTTTCGCGCGCGATACGTTCTTGTTCTGCGCGTTCCGCTTTTAATTTTTCGCCTGCGATACGTTCTTGTTCTGCGCGTTCCGTTTCCAATTTTTCACGCGCGACGCGTTCTTGTTCTGCGCGTTCCGTGGCGAGATTGCGCGCGTCTTGGGCGCGGCTCGTGTCCACTTGAAAAATTATTCCATCAGGTGAGCGCAAGTACAAGACAGGCGTACTCCATTCGACATCGTTGCCCTGAGCGAAAATAGATTGCCGCCCTTGACTTACGGCGGCATCCACCGGTCTGCCCACGGCAATCGCGCCGTAAAACCCTGAAGCAAAATCAATGGCTGCCGTGTCGCTGATTTCAAACTGCATCGCAATCACAGCGGGCAGGTTACCCGTTCGCACCAAGGTCATTGCTGTACCGGCAAACGGGTCTTGTTCCGAAGTGCGCGCGCCTTCGCACGCGTTCAAGATGGCAAGCCGTAGGGTACGATGATTTCCCAAAATCACCGCGAGCCGTTCGCCGCTGACGCGATTTGAATAGTGCTGCGCGTTTTCGAAAATTAATACGCCGTCTTGTTCGCGTTCATCAAAGCCGCCGTGTCCGATGAAATGAAAAATGTGATACGGACGTTTGAGCAATTGTTCGCGCAGCGCGTCGAGCGTGGCGGACGCGAGCCAATCGAGCTCAATCAAGCCCGCTTGCAAAAGCGCGTCGAGCGCTTGGGAAAGATTGCGACGTTCGCGCGCGAGGTCGAGTTGTTCAAAGTCTTTGGGACTCGACGCGACTGCCAGAATGCGCAATGGCGGCGCAATGCTCAGCGGCATAATCGGACGCGTCAATTCGATATAGCGCAGAATCGGCGTGTCTTCAAACAGCGCGAGAAATTGACCCGTGGACGGGTCGTAGAGAAATTCCCACGGATAATTCGCGAGTTCGGGCGCGTCGAGGGTGAGTTTGACGCGCAGCCCTTTGCCTTGACGTACGGCATCGTTATGGCTGGCGAGATACGCGGCGCGAATTTCATCTGTGAAAAGTGAGCGAAACAATTTCTGCCCAAAGTCCTGCGCCGCGCGCCATTCGGGCGAATGAATGCGGCGTACGCCACGCCGCGCGAGTCCGACCTTGAGGACAAACAATTCGAGCTGTTCATCGGTGAGGGGCTGGGTAAAGACGCCGCTGGTCTCGCCGATGGAGGACGAGCGCGAGGACACCGCGTATTGATTCTCGCCAACACGCGGACCGATTTTCAACTGAAAATCTATATAGTCCATCGCGCGGAATTATACCATTGACAGACACGTCTGCGCGGGGAAAATTGGAGGTGTGGTGAGTTGTTAGAAAGGTGCGCGCATTGAAACGACGCTGCCGCGTTTGTGAGAGAGTAATCAATCTGAAAGTGGGTTTGTTTGAAAGAAAAACTTTGCGAGCAAAACAAGTAACAAAAAACGCCGCCTTGAATTAAGGCGGCGCATCTTTTTTTATCCACTTTTTTCGCGTACTCTGCGGTTTCTATCCCTTTGCCAAATTCCTCAACACCGTCTGCAAAATTCCGCCGTTCTTGTAATAGTCCACATCAATCTGTGTATCGAGGCGCGCGATAACTTCAAATTCTTTTTTCGCGCCTTTGTCGTCGGTGGCGATAACCTTAAGAATTTGACGCGGTTTGATTTCGTCGCTGATGCCGAGAATGTCGTACGTCTCGCGTCCCGTCAGTCCGAGCGATTCCGCATTTTCGCCCGGTTTGTACACACAGGGCAGTACGCCCATGCCGACGAGATTGGAGCGATGAATGCGTTCGTACGATTCTGCAATCACCGCTTTGACGCCGAGCAGCAGCGTGCCTTTTGCCGCCCAATCGCGCGACGAACCCGTGCCATATTCTTTGCCCGCGAGAATGATGAGCGGGGTGCCTGCATCTTTGTATTTCATTGCCGAATCAAAGAACGAACCTTTGCTCGAGCCAATGAAACAAACGGTGTTCGGACCTTCTTCACCGGCGAGCAAATTATTTTTGATGCGAATGTTGGCGAAAGTGCCGCGCATCATCACTTCGTGATTGCCGCGCCGCGTGCCATATTGATTGAATTCGTGTGGCGCAACATCATGTGCTTCGAGCCATTTGCCGGCAGGACTATTTTTCGCAATGTTGCCTGCGGGCGAAATATGGTCCGTCGTGACGCTGTCGCCGAAAAAGCCCAACACGCGCGCGTTGTAAATCTCTTGCAATGGCGTGAGCGACATGTGCAAATTTTCAAAGAACGGCGGATTCGCAATGTACGTCGAACGCTCGCTCCATTCGTACGAATCGCCACCCGATGTGGGAATTTCATTCCACATCGGATTGCCGTTGAATACATCACCGTATGATGATTCAAACATTTGCATGTCCACCGCGTTGGAAACCGTTTGCGCGATTTCTTGTTGCGAGGGCCAAATGTCGCGCAAGAAAACGGGCGCGCCATCTTGACCAACACCGAGCGGTTCATTTTCCAAATCAATGTCCGTTGTACCTGCAAGCGCGTACGCAACAACGAGCGGCGGTGACGCGAGAAAATTTGCTTTGACGTGCGGATGCACGCGCCCTTCAAAATTGCGATTGCCCGAAATGACGGCGGACGCGATGATGCTGCCCGCGTTAATCGCTTGCGTCACAGGTTCGGGCAATGGACCCGAATTGCCGATACAAGTCGTACAGCCGTACCCAACAATATCAAAACCGAGTTGTTCGAGATATGGGAGCAGTCCCGATTTTGTCAGATAGTGATGCACCACTTTGGAACCGGGCGCCATACTTGTTTTCACATAGGGCTTGACCGTCAAACCTTTTTCGATTGCTTTTTTCGCCACAAGCCCCGCGCCGACCATCACCGAAGGATTACTCGTGTTGGTGCATGAAGTAATCGCGGCAATGACCACCGCGCCGTGTCCAATCGTCGCGGAATGTCCGTTGTCGTGGACATCCGCTTTTTTGTTCAACGCATTTTCGTCGAGCGCGTAACCGCGTTCTTTGATGGGCGCGGTGAGCGCGGCGCGAAAAACTTTTTTCAAATCTTTCATCAATACGCGGTCTTGCGGGCGTTTCGGTCCTGCGAGCGATGGTTCGACGGTTGACAAATCGAGCTCGAGCATGTCGGTAAAAATTGGGTCGGGCGTATCGTCGGTGCGGAAAATGCCTTGCTCTTTCGCATAACGTTCGAGTAAATCCGCAGAATGTCCGCGACCTGTGGCGCGCAAATATCTTAGGGTTTCGACATCCGTCGGGAAAAAGCCGCACGTTGCGCCGTACTCGGGTGCCATGTTGCCAATTGTTGCGCGGTCAGGCAGTGACATCGAAGAAAGCCCTGCGCCATAAAATTCGACAAATTTATCCACCACGCCTTTTTTGCGGAGCATCTGCGTCACGACCAAAACCAAATCCGTCGCGGTCACACCATCGCGCAGCGCGCCCGAAAGTTTCATCCCAATCACTTGCGGCGTCACCATATACAATGGCTGTCCCAACATCACCGCTTCCGCTTCGATGCCGCCGACGCCCCAACCGAGAACGCCGAGACCATTAATCATCGTCGTATGCGAATCGGTGCCGACGAGGGTATCGGGGAAAATTTCATCGTTGCGAACGAGTACGCCTTGCGCGAGATATTCGAGATTGACTTGATGCACAATGCCTGTCGCGGGCGGCACGACACGCAGATTTTCAAATGCCTGCGAACCCCATTTCAAAAATTCATAGCGCTCGCGATTGCGTTGAAATTCTAATTCCGCGTTGCGAATGAGCGCGGTGGGTTCGCCAAAAAAATCTACCTGCACCGAATGGTCAATCACCAAATCCACCGGCACGAGCGGATTGATTTTTTTAGGGTCGCCGCCGAGACGTTTCATCGCATCGCGCATCGCGGCGAGGTCAACGACGCATGGCACGCCGGTGAAATCTTGCATCACGACGCGCGCGGGCATGAAGGGCAATTCTACTTGTGCGGGCTGCAGCGCGTCCCACGTCGCAAGATTTTTTACATCTTGCTCGCTGACAATGTAATTGTCCACGTTGCGGAGAACGGCTTCGAGGAGAATTTTGATGGAAAAGGGGAGACGTTCGAGGTTCGGCGCGAGTCCAAGCTGCGCGAGCTTGTCGAGGCGATAGATAAAGTAATCGCCAAATTTTTCACGTGCGCCAAAAGCATCCAGGCGGCTTGCCATATTTGTTTTTCCTTTCGGGACTCACAGGGTCCCAATCTAATGTCTGACCTCACAGCGGTCAGCGGAGGAAATTATAGCACAATCAAAATGATTTCGCGGCGGGCTGCAACAACTCTCTCAACACCATCACATCTTGTTCGCCCATGCCTTGTGCGAGCGCGACGCGCATGAGTTCGCGCGCGGCAGCAACGGTGGGCAGCGGGATATTTTTGTCCGCTCCTTCCGCGAGTACGTACGTCAAATCTTTGTGCATAAGCCGAAGCGAAAATGCCGCGTCGTAATTGCGCGCGAGGAGTTGTGGCAGTTTGCGTTGAAATAAAATTGGCGAGACGGGACTTGCGGTCAATACTTGGGCAACCTGATTCACATCCAAGCCACTTGCCTCGGCAAGAGAAATTGCTTCCACCAAAACGGTTTGCTCGACGCCGCCGATAAGATTGTTGATGAGCTTCATCATCGCGCCGCTGCCGTTCGGTCCGAGATGATGAATTATTTTGCCCATGAGCATCAAATACGGACGCGCGCGTTCCAATGTTTCCGCGTCGCCGCCCACAAAAAATCCGAGTTCACCATTTGCCGCTTGTGGTTTGCTGCCGGTCACGGGCGCGTCGAGAAATTGACAATGCTCTATGCCCGCAAGCTCTCCCAATTCGCGCACCCACGCGGGCGTGAGCGTGGACGAATCAATCAGCAACGTGTTTGGTTTCACGGACGCGAGCGCGCCATCTTTGCCGAGCCACACTGCACGTGATGCTTTGTCATCCGCGACAATACTAATCACAACGTCCGCGTTTTGTGCTGCCTCACGCGGCGAATCGGCAACACGCGCACCTTCTTTTTCCAATTCCTCTGCGCGCGAACGCGTGCGATTGTACACGGTGACGTTGTGTCCGCCCTTTATCAAGTTGCGCGCCATGCCGTTGCCCATGATGCCCAGACCAAGAAATGCGATGTTTGCCATGTGTCCCCTCGTGGAAAAATTTTTTGATGCTATACTCGTGCGCGACGCATTATACATGAGGCGCGTATGTATTTATTTCCGCAAACATTGATTTTGGTAAAAGGCGGCGGCGATTTGGGAACGGGTGTTGCGTGGCGTTTGCACAAAGCGGGATTCCCGATTGTGATTACGGAACTCGCGCAGCCGTTGGTGGTGCGTCGCACGGTCGCTTTTGCGAGCGCGGCGTATGACGGCGAAATCGCGGTGGAAGGCGTAACCGCGTGGCGCGCAGATTCATCTGCTAACTGGCAGCAGGAAGCAAAAAATTTAATTGACGATGAAATGATTCCGGTTTTGATTGACCCCGAATGTAATGTGCGCGCGGAATTTCAACCGACGATTTTGATTGACGCGGTAATGGCGAAAAAAAATACGGGAACGAAAAAGAATGACGCGCCGTTTGTGATTGCATTGGGTCCGGGATTCACGCCGAATGTGGATTGTCACTGTGTCATCGAAACACAGCGCGGTCACAATCTCGGACGCGTGTGGTGGAATCGCGCGGCGGAAGCGAACACCGGCGTGCCGGGCGAAATTGGCGGCAAGAGCGCAGAACGCGTTTTGCGCGCACCGCGTGACGGGCACGTTACGAGTCGAAAAAAAATTGGCGATGAGGTAATGCAGGGAGAACTGATTGCAGACGTGAACGGCGCAAATGTTTGCGCGTCGTTTGACGGCGTACTGCGCGGAATTGTGCATGATGGTTTGTTTGTACGACAAGGTTTGAAAATCGGCGATGTTGACCCGCGCGCAGAGCGCGAACATTGTTTCACCATCAGCGACAAAGCATTGGCAATCGGCGGCGGCGCGCTGGAAGCGGTGATGGAGTGGATGAAAATTCACGCGCACAAATGAAAATTTCAACCGCGTTTTCGATTCGGAATAAAGATGTCGTCGCCTTTGTTGGCGGCGGCGGCAAAACGACGGCGATGTTTCGCCTCGCGGACGAACTGGTCGCGCAAGGGAAACGCGTGGTGACGACAACGACGACGCGGATTTTTGCGGCGCAAATTCAGCTCGCGCCAAGACATTGGAAATTGGAAAATGGAAATTGGAAATTGCAGATTGACCAAATTCGCAAATTGTTACAAGACTCTCCACATCTCTTGATTATTGGAGCGACGAATGAGGATGGCAAGGCATTGGGCATTGCGCCGGAAATTGTTGATGAATTGATTGGGTTGGATGAAATTGATGTTGTGCTAATTGAGGCAGATGGTTCGCGGATGCGTCCGTTCAAAGCGCCTGCGGAACACGAGCCGGTCATTCCCAATTCGACCACGCTGCTTGTGCCTGTGGTTGGAATGGATGTGGTTGGAAAAAAATTGAACGCTGAGAGCGCGCATCGCGCGGAACTTGTTTCAAAAATTTTGAATGTGCCAGAGGGGACAATTTTAGAAAAGGAACATGTTGCGCGCGTACTTGCCGATGCGCGCGGTGGATTAAGAAATAAACCGCGTACTGCGCGCGTGATTCCTCTCATCAACAAAGTTGAAAGCGCGGAACAACTGCAAAACGCGCGTGCCATCGCCACACAACTTTTGAAAAATGATGCGATTGATTCCGTCGCCATCGGCGCAGTGAAAAATTTCCAATTTCCAATTTCCAATCTCCAATCTCGCATCTCCGCCATCATTCTCGCGGCGGGCGGTTCGACGCGAATGCGCGGCGAGGTGAAACAATTGTTGGCGTGGGGCGACACGACGTTTGTTGGAAACGCGGTGCGTGTGGCACAAGCGTCGCGTGTGAATGAAATTGTGGTGGTGACGGGGAATTATGCGGAAAACGTAAAACGTGAAACGTCAAACGCGCGCGTGGTACACAATCCCGATTGGGCGACGGGACGCGCGTCGAGTGTTCGCATTGGAATTCAAAACACAAGTGCGAATTCCAATGCGGCGATTTTTATCAATGCCGACCAACCGTTTTTGACTGCGCGCGTGATTGATGCGGTGATTGAAAAATTTTTTGAAACGCGCGCGCCGATTGTAGTGCCGATGTATGATGGCAAAGCGGGCAGTCCCGTTTTGTTTGCGCGCGAAATGTTTGCGGAATTGAACGCGCTGCAAGGCGAACAAGGCGGACGTGATGTGTTGCAAAAATATCGCGAGGTGTTGGCGCAAGTGGAAATTGCAGACACGCGCGCGGCAGTGGATTTGGATACGCCGGAAGAATACGCAAGGGCATTAGGGATGAGGGATGAGGGATGAGGGATGAAACCGCCAATGAGTCAAACGTCAAACGTGAACTGGAACTTTATCTGATTCGACACGGGAACGCGAAAAAATTGCGCGGGGAAACGTACGTCACTGCGCCGTTGACCGAATTGGGACGCGCGCAAGCGGAATTGACCGGCGCGTTTTTGAAGCAACAAGGCATTCAATTCGACGGCTATTATTGCAGTGAATTGAAACGCGCGGTGGAAACAGCGACCTTGATTGGCAAAGGCATCGGACAAACACCGCAAGTGCAACGTTACATTCAAGAAATGGAGTACCGCGAAATTCCCGCGATGCTGATGGGGGAATTGGTGGCGCGCACAGGGTTGATGAATCGTTATTTTGAACAGCGCATCGGCAAAGCGATTCGCTATCCGATGATTGGACGCGTAGCGAACGGGATATTGGAAATTTTAACGCGTCACACGCAGGGACGCATCGGGATTGTAGTGCATGGCGGTGTGATTTCGAGTGTGCTATCGTGGTACTTTCCGCGCGAACGCCGACGTTGGTGGCGCGAGACGGTGGGCAATTGTTCCATCACGCGCATGGAAATGAAAAACGACCACGCGAAATTGGTCGAGTTTGATTCCATTGCACATCTCGCGCAATTGGCAAAGACGGCGCATCTGCGCAACTATACGTTTTCGGGCGATGAAGGTGTGTGATATAATTTTCGCACATGAATCCTGAAGCCGTTTCGTTTTGGGCAGACATTGCCGCGATTTTTTTGGTGGGCAATGTGATTCTATTGACATTGGTCATGGGCGTTGCGTTGGGGTTTGGTTGGTGGTATTTGCGTAAAGGGCGCAAGGCGTTGGTGCTGCCGTTATTGATGGGACAAGTGTATGCGTTGCGCGTGCAGAACGCGACGATGAAGGTGACGGACGCGGTGGCGAATGTGCCGATTCAGATTCATGCGACGACAACGCAAGTGACCACAACGGCGCGCGTGTTGAAAGAATCCATCGCGCGCGCAATGGGAAAATAAATCATGGCGCAAGAACCGTTATTTGAACAAAGTGACGCGCAAATGGCGTGGGATGATTTGCGAACGAGCAAAGCATTTCCCGCGATTGTTGGCGGACTGGCAGGCGCGGGTGTTGGCGTCGCATTGATGTTTATTGCCAGTCGGATGCGCGCGCCTAAAAAAACATTGCCTGCCGCGTATGATGCGAATGGCAATCCGATGAACATTGTCTATTTGCCCGCGCCGTCGCAGCCGCGCATTCTCGGTTTTACGCTCGGCGATTTGGTCACATTGGGCACGGTGGGCTTGACAATGTTTCGTCAGATGCAAGAGATGATGAACGCGCAGCAAGCGAAACAAGAGTCACTGCCTTTACCAAGTGACTCGATGGTTTTGCCCGCTTCAAGTGAAAGCAAGAAAACGTCGCACAAGAAATAATTTCGTAAGCCGCACTGTGTGTTGATACAATGATGTGTCGCAATCTGTAAATTGAAATGAGCTGCAAAAGCAATCGCCGCGAATGCGAGTCGTGGGGCGATTGCTTTTCTTTTTTCTCGATATGAGCGAAATGTTCCCGAAACGCGGCGCGCATGACCCCGCCCTTTTAAATTTGCACGATTTGGACCGTTACGAACGCGCGCATATTCCGGCAGGTCCGCCGCCGAAACAAGACCCCAAATTGCGCGTGTTGAATTTTGACGAAGTGTTTCTGGGTTACGATGAGGAACAGGCGATTGTTGAAGCTGCGCGCTGTATTCATTGTCCGTCGCCTGAACCGTGCATTCTCGGGTGTCCGTTGCACAACGATATTCCGACGGCGATGCTGCTGATTGAACAAAAACGTTTTGTCGAAGCGGCAGATGTTTTTCGCGCGACGTCGAACATGCCCGAAGTGTGCGGACGCATTTGTCCGCAAGAAATTTTGTGTGAAGGTTCCTGCACGGTAGCGGGCTATGACCGCGCAGTGAACATTGGAAAATTGGAAGCGTACTGCGCGGACTGGCAAAGACATCACAAGGGATTTCCGCAGTACGAAATTGCGCCGCGCACAGGACGCCGCGTGGCAATTGTGGGGAGTGGTCCGGCGGGCATGTCCGTCGCCGAAGAATTGATGCGCGATGGACACGCAATTGTGGTGTATGAAGAATGGCCCAAACCCGGTGGGTTGAATGTGTACGGCATTCCCGGATTTAAGTTGTTTAAACAAATCATCGCGGAAAAAGTGGAATGGCTCGAACGCTACGGCGTACAATTTATTTGCAATACGCGCGTGGGCAAAGACATTCAATTGCAAACGCTGATGGAAGAATACGACGCGGTGTTTTTGGGCATCGGCGCGCCGATTGGCAATCAGGCAAAATTGCCCGGCGAAAATTTGCAAGGCGTGTATCAAGCGACAGAATTTTTGGTGCGCGCAAATTTGCCGTTGGAAGATTTGCCCGAACGAATGCGCGCGCGTCCCGAAATCGGCAAACACATGGCAGTGATCGGCGGTGGCGATACATCCATGGATTGTGTGCGAAGTTCGATTCGTTTGCAAAAGCAGGCAGGGATGACGGATGCGGTGATTACCGATTATTATCGCCGCACCGAAAACGAAATGCCGGGACGCGCGGAAGAACGCATGCACGCGAAACAAGAAGGAGTGCATTTTGAATTTCTGGTTGCGCCCGTCGCGTTTCACGGTGACGAAAACGGACACGTGCGCGAATTGGAATTGCAGCGCATGGCATTGGGCGCGCCGGACGCGTCGGGACGCCGTTCGCCACAACCGGTGGAAGGTTCCAATTTTCGCGTGCCTGCCGATATTGTTGTGCTAGCGCTCGGTTACAGTCCCGACCCGACGATTGGAAATACAATGCCCGAATTGGAAAAAGGATGGAAAGGTTTGTTCAAAGTGGCAACGGAATTTACGGGCGCGACAAACCTTGCGGGTTTGTACGCGGCAGGGGATGATGTGCGCGGCGCGGATTTGGTTGTCACTGCGGTTGCGGGCGGACGCCACGCTGCGCGCGCGATGGATGACTATTTACGAAATTTAGAGACGCCGTTGAAAGGTGAACAAAAACATTTTGTGCGGAGGGAAAGGGTAGCGGTTCCGGCGGAATAAAATAAAACTCGTCGCCTTGTGGACGACGAGTTTTTTATTTAGAGTTCTTGGCTGCCGGGTTCCGGTGTTGGCTCGTTGACGACCATCATCGCAGTGGTTTGCATCACGGTAGTCGTTTCTACCAGCGCGGTCATTTCGCCCATCGGAGCCGGCGTCGGTGTCGGTGTCGCCAGCGCCATTTGGACTTCGGGATGTTCACGGCGGAAATGCAACAGCCGCAGCGTACGTCCGTCCATATCGCGGATTTCTTCTTCGAGGATGCGGCGTTCTTTGAATCCGGTGAGAATCATGTCCACTTGCATCGGGGTTAATTCGACTTGATTGCTCGGGGCGAGCGCGTGCGTTTTCACAAACAGGAACGTGAGATACGGGCGAGTGCGGTCGAGGTATTCGATGAGCTTGAGCAGTTTAATTTCGGCTTGCTGTAAATTTGGAAATTCGGATGTGTCAAGCGAAGGATAGAGTTTGCCATTCGTGACGGGTTCTCGAACAATCGGCGTCCAACCTTCTTCAAAGACCGGATCGTTAATATCAGCAGCCGCAATCAAATCATTGGAAACACATCCCGGCACACCCGAAACAACAACTTTTTTGTTAAAACGGTAGCGCGCGCGGGCAACGGCGCGAATAAAGTCGCTATCGCCGGTCATTAGAATCAATGTAGTTACAGTGGGGCGGTCGAGCAAACAATCAATAATGTCCAAGAGCATAGCCATATCCGAAGAGCTCTTGTGAGCGACATCGGGACTGCGGCGAGGAATGTCACGCGGGGAAATACCAGCAACTTCGAGTTTTCTACGATAAAATTCGGGGTGTTCCGTAAAGTCCGCATAGGCGTTCGCCAGAGCGACCGGACCATATTTGCGGGCTTTTTCCATTAATTTTTGAGGTTCCGGTTCCAGCCCATATGTATTTTTCAAGCCGTAGCGGACGTTCTCAAAATCTATGAACAAGGCGACTTCGCCACTTTCAGACATACTATTGTTTTATACAGCAGTGTCTCACAACAAAGGTGGGACAGCGCCGTCTCCTAGAAAAATAAAATGATGGACCCGATACGTCAGGTTTGTTGCAAACAACAAGTTTGCAAAAGGTTACGAACAGGTTTAGATTTGGTAATGATTTTACCAATATCATTCTAGGATGTCAATGACTTTGTCCAAGCGTTTTCAATTTGTCAGGTGGATTGTACGGGGGCTTTTTGTCCTAGTGATTTTGAGTTTGGTCCGGGAGTTTGCCGCGCCGCCGCCGATTCTCGTCACACTTGGCGCGCCGCAAACGGTCCAAACGAATCATCCAAAAATGGGCGTGCATACGCGGATGACGGATGAAGTCGAGACATGGAAAATTAAAAAAAATTTTGAAATGGTGCGCGAGATGGGCGCATCGTATGTCGTAGAATTTTTTCCATGGGCGTATATTGAAAATGCCAAGGGTGAGTTTGATTGGCAGCACGCGGATGAAATGGTTGACCACGCGCGCGCGCAAGGTTTGACGGTCATTGCGCGTTTGGGTTTCGTCCCACCATGGGCGCGCCCCCAAAATACATCAGTCAATTATTTGGATGAAAACAATTACGCGCATTTTGCCGATTTCGTCGCGGCGTTCGCAGAACATTTTCGCGGACGCGTAAATTACCTCATCATTTGGAATGAGCCGAACGTTAGTTTTGAATGGGGACAGCGTCCGGTGAATCCTGTCGAATATACGGCATTGCTCAAAGCGGTGTACGCACGCGCCCACGAAAAAAATCCTGACGTAAAAATTCTCGGTGGAGCATTGGCTCCAAATCTCTCGCCGCCCGGCGCAACCGATGCAATGAACGATTTGGAATATCTTGACAAGATGTATCATGCCGGCGCGCAAAATTATTTTGATATTTTGTCCGTGCATTCATACGGCTGGAAATCGCCCGCGAATGAAGCGCCATCACCAGACCGCGTAAATTTTCGCCGCACGGAATTGTTGCGCGACATCATGTTGAAATATGGCGACGGCGCGAAATCCGTCATGCTCACCGAAGGCGGATGGAACGACCATCCGCGTTGGACCAAAGCCGTTACGCCAGCCGAACGCATTCAGAACACGATTGCCGCGTATGACTGGTGCGAAAAAACGGAATGGATTGTCGCGTGCGCGTTGTGGGTATTCCGTACGCCCGCGCCGACGTACACCTTCAACGATTATTTCACATTCGTCACGCCGGACTTTGACGCGAAACCGATTTATTATGAAGTGCAGAAATACGCGCGCGGAGAGTAACAGCGCGCCTCGTGCACGCTAAAAATTGTCGAGTATAATGTTTCAAGAATTTTCCGAGACATAAAAATTCATGCAGTGTCCCACTTGCCAAACGACAAATCGTGAGGGTGCACGTTTTTGTAAAAACTGCGGCACGTTCCTCGCGCAGCTCTGCCCGCAGTGCCGCCGCGAACTGCCCGACAATGCAAATTTCTGCGACGCCTGCGGGTTTGCGTTGACGGGACAGGCGCGCGCCACAGCACAACCGCCTGCTCTTACAACGCGAGTTCAATCTCCTCAACAATCCGCGCAAGCGATTTCACCAACACCTCCGCGCTCATCGCCACCGTCTGCCGCGCCGACGGACGCGCACACCGCGCACTTGAGCGCCGCGTCCGCCGAACAATCTAAACTCCAACAGTACATTCCCAAAGAGCTTTTGAAAAAATTGAACGCGGCAGTTGCCGGCGGCGGCTTGTCCGGCGAACGGCGCGTCGTGACGATGTTGTTTTGTGATGTGAAAGGTTCGACCGCTGCCGCCGAACAGCTCGACCCCGAAGATTGGACGGACGTTATCAACGGCGCGTTCGAGCACATGATCAAGCCAATTTATAATTTTGAAGGCACCGTCGCGCGTTTGATGGGCGACGCGATTCTCGCGTTCTTTGGCGCGCCCATCGCGCACGAAGATGACCCCGAGCGCGCAGTGCTTGCGGGATTAGAAATCGTTAGCGGCGTCTCTCCCTATTGCGAAAAAATCAAACAGCGTTTCGGCATTGAAGTGGATGTGCGGGTGGGCATTAACACGGGGATGGTTGTGGTTGGCACTGTTGGTTCGGATTTACGCATGGAGTACACGGCGATGGGTGATGCCATCAATCTCGCCGCGCGTATGGAACAGACCGCGACGCCCGGCACCGTCCAAATCGCGCACGACACATACAAATTGGTCGCGCCGTTATTTCAGGTCCAAGAACTCGGCGGTATCGCAGTCAAAGGCAAAGAAGAACCTGTGTTGGCGTATCGGGTGCTGGGGCGCAAGGCGGTGCCGGGACGAATGCGCGGCGTTGCAGGACTAACCAGTCAACTGGTTGGACGTGACAAGGAAATGGCAGTCCTGCAGGAAATTCTTGAAAGCGCGCAGCACGGCGTCGGACACATCGTCTGCCTTCAGAGCGAAGCGGGCTTGGGCAAGACACGGCTCATTGAAGAAATTCAAAACAAGTGGGGCGGCGAACTTCGCCGCAACAATCCCGCGCTCGCATGGTACACCCTCGGCAGTCTCTCGTACGAATCGGGTCATGCCTACGGAATGTTTCAAAATTTGGTGCGGCGCTTGAACGGGATTGCTGTGAATGACACTCACGCCGAAATGCGCGCGAAACTGGAACCCATGTTCGCGCGTTGGGAATCTGCCAAGCGCGCCCGCGCGACGCAGGTTGTCGAGCGCTTGCTGGGTTTGCCCGATACATCGGGACTTGCGCCCCTCGAAGGCGAAGCGTTCCAACGCGAACTTTTTGCTGTGATGGAAACACTCGCGCGCCAAACGTTCGGCGCAAAACCCAGCGTCTTGGTCATTGACGATTTGCATTGGAGCGATGCGGCGTCGGTGGAACTGGTGCTTTCGCTCTTGCCATTGACGAACGAGCTGCCATTCGTTTTGCTGTATGCTATGCGTCCCATGCGCGACGCGCCCAGCTGGCGCGTTTCCCAACAAGCCAACGAACAATTTTCGCATCGCTACACCGAACTGAAACTGCGTCCGCTGTCGAATGATGAAACCGCGTTGTTGGTGCGGACGCTGCTCGGCGGCATCGAACTGCCGAATGACTTGATGGACAAAATTTTGGAACGCGCGACGGGCAATCCTTTTTTTGTCGAAGAGGTCGTCCGCACATTGATAGACAACGGTTCGTTCGTGCGCGACGAGTCGGGGCGTTGGACGGTCACGCGACGAAGTGAAAATTTTGATATTCCCGATTCACTGCAAGCGTTATTGGCGGCGCGCATTGACCAACTGGAAGAAATGACGCGCCGCACGCTTCAGCTTTCGGCGGTCATTGGGCGTTCGTTTTATCAGCGCGTTCTTGCCGCCATCACCGAAGTGGGGCAAGACCTCGACTATCATCTCGGCATTTTGCAGCGGCTCGATTTGATTGGCGAAGCGGCGCGCCTGCCGGAAGTGGAATACCGTTTTCGCAATCCATTGACGCAAGAAGTCGCGTACGGAACGATTCTGATTAAACAGCGCCGCGATTTTCATCGGCGCGTCGCCGAGACAATAGAGGAATTGTTTGCGGACCGACTCGACGATTATGCGGGCTTGCTCGCGCATCATTTCGCCGCAAGTGATTTGTACGGCAAAGCCATTGAATACTTGCGCCGCGCCGCGCGTCGCGCGTCAGCGTTGTACGCGCACGAAGATGCAATTCGACAGCTGCGCGCGGCGATTGCGCTGCTGCCCGCGCAATCCGGCGCCAACTCGATGCGCGCGGAACTCGTGGAGGAACTTGCCGACGCGCATCGGCTCGTGCGCGATTTTGGCGAAGCGATTGTGTTGTATCAACAAGCGCTCGTACTAACTCAAGAATTGGAAGGTGGAGATTCGATTTCGGTGATTCGTCTGCACCGCAAAATTGTTCAATTGGTCACCGATGCCAAGTGGTCAGTGAATGTGGCGACGTATCAACAGGTGAACAAAATCCGCGAGGCGTCGCGTGTGAGTCTCGAGTCAAGTTTGCGAACGGTGGAAGGCGAGCGCCATCCCGAAACGGTGTATTTGCTTGTGGCAATGTCAACGGACGCGTGGCGCAATCAAAATCCCCCGGAATGGGAAGTGGCAAAACGCTTTGCACAGGCGGCAGTGGATATGGCAGAGCAGCTCGACGACGCGGCGGTGCTTTCACAAGCGCTCGGCGCGCTGGCGAGTGTGTTGGATGGAACGAGTCTGCTGCGCGAACATTTAGCCGTCGCGCTGCGTCGTTATGAAATCACGCGCGCGGAAAATTTCGCGGATGTGCGCGAACAGCTGGACGCGCGGCGCGGTCTCGGCGCGGCGTTGATGTACGTGGGCGAATATGCAGAGGCACTGCCGCATCTGGACGCGGCAGAAAAAATTGCGGCGCAGATTATGGCGGTGGACCAACAAGCGAACGCGTTGGGACTGTCCAGCCAATGTTTGTTTCGCCTCGACCAATGGGACGAATTGCTCGAGACGGAAATAAAGTGGCGCGAACTCGAGCGGGAGTATCCGCGCGAACGCGTCGGCGAGATGTGTTACTTTGTCGCGTTGTGCGCGAGCGCGCACGCCCTGCGCGGCGAACGCGACCAAGCGCAAGCGTATCGCACCGAGTCGTATGATTACATGTTGTCCGTCTCGGGGCAGCCCGAAGAATGGCAGCGCAATCAATTTTACTGAAGCACCATGCCGCTCAAGGCAGAGGGCGAGTTCGCTCTCGTTCGCGAACGACTCGAGAACGCGCTGATGTTGGCGGGGCAGCCCGTCAAGCGCGGCACAATGGCGCATGACCACGATGTGTACATGGTGTTGACCGATTCAGCGACGCAACAGTACGATGCGGCAGGAATCGCGCTGTATGTTCCTTGGTTAGAAGAATTGGCGGAGCGCGACCAACACAAGTTGTATCGCGCTGTCGCGCTGCGCGCGCGGGGTGTTGCCGAACGCCTCGCGGGAAATTTTGACGAGGCAGAAAAATATCTGTTGCGCGCGTTGGAAATTTTTCAAGCGTTGGAAACACGTTGGCAAAGTGGACGTACGCTCGTCGAGCTGGGTGAGGTGGAACGCGCCCGACACCGTCTTGACCAAGCACGCGAGTATTTCGCGCGCGCCGCGAGCGAATTTGAAAGCTTGAGCGCGACACCCGATGCATTACGCGTGCGCGCCGCGCTGCAGCAAGTAGTATGAAGCGCAGACCCGGCTCTCTGCCGCTCGTCGTCGTTTTTCTCGTTCTGTTCGCGTTCCTCGTCTATTATTTTTTCTTGCCGCAAGCGCCGCCAAAACCCGACGATACATGGACGCGCATTCAGAATGAACGCGTGCTTCGCATCGGCATTGACCCGAGTTCGCCGCCGTTTATTGTGGATGATGGGACAGGAAAATTATCGGGCTTTGATGTCGCGCTGGCGAATGAATTGGCGAAAACGTGGGACGTGAACATTCAATACGTGTACACGGGTTATGATGGTTTGTACGACGCGTTGAATGCAAAACAATTTGATATGATTTTGTCCGCGCTGCCGTACAATCCAAACAAAACGCAAGATGTTTTTTTCTCGCGCGCGTATTTCAACGGCGGACCGGTCTTGATTGTGCGCGGGGAGGATACAACGACGAACGCGTTGGAAAAGTTACGCGGAAAAACAATCGCGGTGGAACTCGGCTCGAATGGCGATGCCGCCGCGCGCAAGTGGCAAAAACGATACGCGTTGAATTTGAAGCAATTTAATACCGCATACGACGCGTTGCGCGCATTGCAGCGCGGTGAGGTGAATGCGGCGATTGTGGACCCGATAACGTTCATTGATTTCCAACGCGCCGAAGCAGACACGGGCGCGCGAACGTGGCGTGTAGTGGGAAAACCGTTGGCAGATGAAAATTATATTATCGCGGTGCGGAGAGATTCGCCGACGTTATTAAAAGAAATTAACGCGTTGCTTGATGCGTTGCGGCGTGATGGAAAATTAGAAGAGATGCAAAAAGAGAATTTTTAAAAAAAAGCGAGCGCATGCGGCGCTCGCTTTTTTTATGACTCGGATTCCTCGACGCTCAATACGCCAATTTTCGGCAGCACAATGTTCAAAAAATCGCGTACCTCTTTTGCCGTTGGCAATGCGGGAATCGCGCCGCGTCGCGTCGAAGTGATTGCGCCTGCCGCGTTGGCAAATTCGAGCGCGCTTGGTAAATGCGCGTCGAGTTCTTGTTTGTCGTGTTTGATGAGTTGTGTGAGCAACGCGCCGACAAAGGAATCCCCTGCGCCCGTCGAATCAATCGCATCCACCTTGAATGCTTTGACGAATCCTTTGGTCTGCGCGCTGTGAAAATAACTGCCTTGCGCGCCGAGTGTGGCGACAATCAATTTTGGTCCGCGTGCAAACAGCTGCGCGCTGCCTTGTTCCACATCGGACGTTTGTGTCAGCAATTCCAATTCGCTTTCGTTCACTTTGAGCAAATCGGCGTGCGGAAGCATTGCAGCAATTATATTGAGCGCATCCGCTTGAGAATGCCACAACGCGGGGCGATAATTTACATCAAAGGAAATGAGCGCGTTGTTTTGCTTTGCCAAACGGACGGCTTCAAATGTCGCGCTGCGCGCGGGTTCATCGGTGAGCGAAACCGAACCAACATGCAGCGCGCGCGTATTCGCTAACCATTCGCGGTCTAATTCATCGGAACGCAGACGTTGGTCTGCACCGGGATTGCGATAAAAAATATATTCGTTGTTTTCGTTTGGTTGGGCGATGAGCGCGAGCGTCGTGCGCGCATCGGCATCGAAACGCAAACCGCGCGTGTCCACTTTTTCATGCTGCAATACATCGCGCAAGAATTCGCCAAAAAAATCTTGTCCCACTTTGCCGATGAACGCGGTGGACGCGCCGAGACGCGCGGCGGCAACGGCAACGTTCGCAGGCGCGCCGCCCGGTTTCGGAATGAACGATGAAACTTGTATCAGGCGTTTCCCTTTTTCGGCGGGAAACATGTCAATCAAGAGTTCGCCGAGTGTGATGATGTCCATTGTGATTCCTCAAGCTTTTTGGGATTATATCATGCGCACCGCTAAAATGATGCGGGGCGCAAAAAAAGATGCGCTTGCGTTGCATGCATGATTGTTTTAGACTGATTTGTACATTTGATACAACGGAGTAGATGATGAAAGCGATTGCGCTAACGCCGCGGGTTGCCGATTCGGCGCGGTTGATGGATGTACCGGAACCGGAGATGAATAACGACCAAGTTTTGGTGCGCATGGTGCGCGCGGGAATTTGTGGAACGGATATGGAAATGAATTCAGGCGCGTTTGGCGACGCGCCGCCCGGTTTCGAGTATTTGATTCTGGGGCACGAAAATTTTGGACAAATCGAACGCGTCGGTTCGCGCGTGTCGCATTTCAAAAAAGGCGATTACGTTGTCGCGACGGTACGGCGTCCGTGTGATTGTTTGAATTGCGCGGCGGGCGAATCGGATATGTGCATCAAGGATGCGTTCACCGAACGTGGCATTCGTCGTCAACACGGTTTTCTCGCGGAATATTACGCGGACACGGAAGATTTTTTAATCGTGATTCCGTCGCATTTGCGCGAGGTCGGCATTTTGCTCGAACCGTACAGCATTGTAGCAAAAGCCATGTGGCAAGCGTGGAAAATTCAAGAACGGATGGTGTGGAAACCGCAAACGGCATTGGTCACGGGCGCGGGGACGATTGGTTTGCTCGCGGCATTGGCGTTGCGCGCGCGCGGGCTCGAAGTGGTAATTTGCGCGCGTTCCAAAATGGGAACACTCAATTCCTTGCTCGCACAAGAAATGGGCTCGACGTACATTTCACTCCAAGACACGGCGCTCGATGAAATTCCGAAATTGATGGGCAAGCGTGTGGATGTGATTTTCGAAGCGACGGGACACGGACCCACTGCGTTGAAAACATTAGAACTCGTGACGGCGAACGGCATTGTGCTGCTGAATTCGGTCACGTCTGCCGAACATCACGTTACATTCAATTCCGATGCTATCAACATGCGAATGGTCATGGGCAACATTCTCGCGGTGGGCGTGGTGAACGCGAATCGCAGATATTTTGAAATGGGCGTGAGCGCGTTCAAAGATTTTCAGGAGCGCTTTCCGGGAATTTTGGAACGAATGTTGACCCAGCGCGTCGCGCTAAAGGATTTTTCGGTGGACGTGTTAAAGGAACGGCGCGGCGTCAAGACGACAATTGAGATTCATCCCGACTAGTCAAAAAAATCCGTCATACAAAATTCGTATGACGGATTTTTTTATTACTCTTTTTTTCTGCCTTGGACAGTGAATTTGCCCCATTCACTCCATTCGCTGCATGTATCATCATTGCACGCGCGCACGCGCCATTTGTATTTGCCCTTGTCCAATTTGTCGAACGCGTATTGCGAGGTGGTGAGAGTCGTGTCGTTGACGATGACTTGAGATTGTTTGCCGCCATGTTCAACGCGCAATTCATAACGCGTCGCGCAATTCCCATCATTCCAATCGAGCGTGAGCTTGCGTTTTGTTTTTTCGCCGTTCGTCGGAGTGAGCAAGGTTACAGCGTCGGGTTGTGCGCAATTCGCATTCGGAATGCGGACGGTTTTTGGTTCGGTGTTTTGTAATGTGCCGTTCGCCAAAACGGTTTCGAGCCGATAGCTGTAGCTTTGTCCCGCGCGCACATTTGCGTCCGCATATTTGTATTTCGTGCTGCCGATTGCGCCGGGATTTTGCGCGGGTACGAGAGCGTCATTGATTTGGACAAATGCGCCATCATTTTCGGCTTTCCATATATTGAATCCCAAGACTTGCAATTCATTTTCGGTGCGCCAGAGGAGACGCACGGCGGGCTTTTTATTTGCTTTGGCGCGAAAGCTGCTCACCACCACACTCGTTGGCGCGTTCGGGCTGCCAATGCCGAATGGCGAAAACGTTTCGACGTTTTGCGCTTGCACATATTGTCCCGCGCTGTCACTGCCACGCGTCGAAGTCAGCGCTTCCCATTGATGCGTCGTCGTGTTGCAGTGATAGATTGCAAGTTCGCTGGCGATGGCGTTGTTCAATTCACTTGCTTGATAATACAAACGGATTGTTGCCTTGATACCCGTTTCATTCCCCGCCGCGCGCTGCAAATCGTACCAACGGCTGACCATGTTCGTCGGCAGGTTGTTGTTGTTGCACGCGGTTTGATTCGAAGGTGTTTGGTTTTGATTGATGGTCACTTGCATCGCGCCCAAATCGGGACTGCCTGTGTTTAATAATTTCGCAGTGGTGCGTCCGGTGACATCGTAAAAACGTTTAAAGAAATCAGGGTCGTTGACGGTTTGCGTTTGCCAATTTTGCGCGACGCCGTTGTTGGTGAATGTGCCATCCACATACGGTTGACTGTCACGCACATCCGCAAACACGCCGTTGTTAATCGTCCAATTGTTAAAATTGAAATCGCCGTCCACGCGCTGTGTGCCACCGCCATTCAAAATCACGGTGCCGCCGTTGTTGTTGAAATTGCCCGGTGATTGCAACGTGAGATTCCCCGAAATGTACAAGTTGGCACTGGGCGCCTGAAAATTTCCGTCCAAGATGGCGAGCGAACCATTGATGATGTAATCATTCGCGTCGGTTGTGGTTTCGGCATTGGTTCGTTTTGCTTTGCGCGCAACTTTTTTATCTGCGCGATTGTCACCGCCACCGCCACCGCCGTTTGAATCGCCCATGCTTAACTGCACGTTGCCATTCAACACAATATCTTCGTTGTAGGTGCCGGGCGCAATGTTCACCGTACCGTCAGGGTCTGCCGCGTCAATCGCGTCGTTGATGCTGTTGTAGCAAGGCGTGTTGCCATCGCAGTCGCCGCTCGTCGCCGCGTACGCTTGTTGTGCGGCGGCGGTCATGGTGCGACAGCGCGAGAATGAGCCGGTAAAAGTTCCGCCGCGCGTGGCAGTGGCGGTCACAACGGTGCCGTCGGGAACATTGTTCGCGAGAAATTCGTAATTGGCATTGCCGCTCGCATCCGTCGTCACATCTTTGGAACCGAGATACGTTTTGCCTTCACCAAATTCGCCGGTGTCACAACTCGCGTTCGCGTAAAAATCGAGATTGTACGTTTTGTTGGCTTCGCCGTTCAATGAACCTTTGACTTTGAGTTTGTTGGAACTGTACTGTGATGAACGCACCGTCGGAATGGCGGTATCGGGAAACGCTTTGATGCCTTCACCGGTGTTGTCAAAAATGGTATTGCCGCGAATGGTTGTACCGGGAAAGCCCGTAAAGGAATTGGTGGACGAAACACCGTGCCGTCCGTTGTAGGCAATGCGGTTGCCTGCGCCTTGCTGTTTGCCGCCAATGCTGATGCTTGTGTCGGGCGAACTGGCGATATAGATGCCGTCAATGCCATTGCCCAAATTCGCGCTGCCTTGCGCGTCCGTGCCGACGGAATTGCCTTGCACGCGAATACCGGTCGCGTTCGTGACGAGAGCGAAAATGCCGTAGGTGGTGTTGCCCGAAATGACGTTGCCCGCTTCCGCACTCGCGCCGCCCACAAGCAAATTGGTCTGATTGTGAAATTCAATGCCCATATTGTTTGGCAGCACTTGCGTTTGCGCCGCATCCACCCCAATCAGGTTGCCTTGCACGCGATTGCCGCCGACATTCGCCGGTGTGCCTGCCGGAAAACTTTCGAGATAAATGCCTTGTTCGCGATTGCCCGAAATGAGATTGCCCGCGCCTGCTGTTGTGCCGCCAATCGTGTTTTGCGGCGCGATAACGACGAGACCTTTTCCATTCTCTAGCGCGCTCGTGCCGTTGACATCCGTGCCGATGTAATTGCCTTGAATCGTCGCCGCGAGCGGACTGCCGTTGATGCTCACCAGATAAATGCCCCAACCTTGCGGCGAATTGCCTTCCATGTGCAAGTTGCCGGAAATGAGATTGCGCGCTTGCGGTGTTGTGCCGCCGATGACGTTCAAGGTCGCGTTGGTGCTGATGCCAATGCCGAGACAATTGTTGTACAATGCGCCGGTCCCGTTTTTGTCCGTGCCGATATAGTTGCCTTGAATGATGTTTTGGTCGGCATTGTTGCCCACAATCGAAATGCCGGATTGACCATACGCATCGGTAAGCAAATCCACAAGCCCCGCGCAGCTGTCCGCCGAGCCGTTGCCCGAAATCACATTGCGCGAATCGGCGAGCGTGCCGCCAATCACATTGTTGCTTGTGTTTTGAATGTAAATCCCCATCGTGTGATTGGGACGCCGCATCATTCCGCTCGCGTCGGTGCCGATGTAATTGCCTTCAATTTTGTTGCCGCCTTTGGCTTGAAGTGTGATGCCAATGTTAAAGCGATTGATAATTAGACCGCGCACCGTACTGTCGCCCGCCGAAATGACGAGACCATCGTCGCTCTGATTCGTATTTTGTCCCGCGAGTTCGATACACGGCAACGTGTTACAGTCGTGCTGCGTGCCGCCGTCAATGTTGACGGGTTTGGTGATTTCGGGAAGTTCGCTGTTGGGCGCAATGGTTGGAATGCCGTCGCCGGGAATGTTGAAATAAATTTTCGATGCGTCAGGGTCGGCGTTCGCTTCTTGAATCGCCGCGCGCAGTGTACATTCGCCCGCGTTCGTGAGACAATTGCCATCGCCGATGTTGTTGTCGTTCGCGTCCGCTGTCGTATTGACGACAAAGGGCGCGCCGCCGAGATTGTTCAAATCGGACGGACGGAGCAGAACGCCCGTCGTGTTGTAGTTGAATCTGCCGACACCAATTATTTCGCCGCGGTCGTTAATCCCCACTGCGCCTTCGATAACCCAACCGGAACCCGGCTCGAGCAATGTGTTCAAATCCACCATGCCCGTTGCTTGCGTCCAAATAAATCCATGCCCATAGCCGAACGAATCGAAATCATCGGCTGTGCCGACGACGACGCCATTGTTATTGATGTCATTCGCACTGCCGCTGTCAAAGCCATTGCTCAAAAGATTCGTGCCACTGCCCGCGCCCGTCCATAACATGGGGACTGTGAGATACCCCTGCTGGAAAAATCTTTTAAAGCCCACCGCTTGTCCGTTCTCGTTCACGGCTTGAGCAACCGAATCGGTGTCCATATCGGTATCCAACATGGTGAGGACGCCGTTATCCCAACGCGCCGCATGGTCGCAGCAGTAGCCATAGGGCGGACCGTAATCATCCACTGCGGCGGAACCGACAATGACCCCGGCGTTGTTGACGTCGTGCGCTTCATCCCCGCCGCAAAAGCGCAGACAATTCGGCGCAGAGGGCAGGAACGTGGCAGAGTATGTCCCGCCGTTGCTTTCCCATTTGATTGCGCCGCCCAAATCTTCGTTCGCGGCGCCGCCGTGCGATTCGCGCCCGACAATCATTCCTGTCGCGTTGATAGCATTGGCGATACTCTGATTGAACGCATTCGCGCCGTCAATAGACGGCAGCGCGGTCATTTGTCCTTCTTGCCAAACAAACGCGCGAGTGAGTTCATCGCTCGCTTTGGCTTGTCCGACAATTTGCGCCGAGTCGTTGATGCCGCGCGGATACACTTGGGGTTCTCCATCGGGCAGTTGTCCCAATTCAATCGCGATGTGATTGAACCACAAGAAACCGCTTGAAGACTTTTGCAGAGAAATTTGCCCCAGATTGTTGATGCCGTGAGGACTGCCGCCTTCGTACGGGTTATCCGCCAAATCGTAGGCAAGATAGCTGCCCAAATTGCTCGTGCCGCCCGTTACCTGCGCGCACGCGGAAAATTCGGAGTTGCGTTCACCATCACTCACATTCAACGCGGTAATAAATTCACCGCCGGCTGCTGCCACATTGATGGTTGCCGTAAATGTTAAATCGCCATTCTCGTCTGTTGGGGCGGTGTTGTACGTGCCAAGAAAAATATCGCCTTCGCCGTTGCCCGACGCGTCGCACGCGGCATTGCGATAAAAATCGAGCCGATGTGTGGAATTGGGTTCGCTGTGCAGTGTGCCTTGAATCGTCGTTTCACCGTTCGCAACTTGCGCGCTCGTCAACACAGGATAATTGCGTTCAAAAACGGTACCGTCAAATTCATCGTTGTCATTTGCGTTTACGCCATCCACGCCCATATCAATTCCGAGTTCGCCATTGTCACTGATGCGATTTTTCAGAATACGCAAGAGACCCGTGGACTCGTCAAGGATTCCGTCTTTGGTGTTGAAACGAATCGTGTTGCCTTGTCCCGCGCCGTCGCCGCCAATGACCAGCGGATTGTGAAAACCAAGGTTTGGAAAATAAATTCCGTATTCGCCATTCCCCAACGCGCTCGCGCCATCGGGTGTCGTGCCAATGAAATTGCCTTGCACTTGCGCGGCAAAGAGTCCGCGTAATTCAACGCCGCTGGCGGCATTGCCCGAAATCACATTGTTCAAAATTTGATTGTTCTCGCCTGCATCGGCAATCAGTACGCCGATTCCATTTTCCAACGCGCTTGTGCCAGCGGCATTTGTGCCGATGTAATTATTTTGAATGACGTTATTGCCCGCAGGTCCCGCAATGTCAATCCCATAATTCGCGTTTCCCGAAATGAGATTGCGCGCGTTTTCGGAATCGCCGCCGATGATATTGTTCGACGCGCCTGTGACGCCAATGCCGCCGGCGTTTGGAATTTCCGTCGTGCCTGTGACATCGGTGCCGATGAAATTGCCCTTGACGTGATTGCCCGTCGAAGCTGTATCAAAAATAATTACGCCATCGCCGCCGTTGCCCGAAATCAAATTGCGATTCGCCTCGTTCGAGCCGCCGATTTGATTGTCGGCGGAATTGGTCATGTTCACGCCGCCGCTGTAATTGAAAACGCTTGCGGTGCCGTCCACATTCGTGCCAATGCGATTGCCCACGATTACATTGCCGCCGCCGGTTTCGAGCCGAACGCCCGCTCCCAAAAAACCATTGATGACAAAACCGCGCACGGTGCTACCGCCGCCGGTGATTTTGAAACCGTTCGCGCTGAATGTGTAATCCGTCGCGGTCAGTTCAATCCAGCCACTCGCCTGTGTCGTTCCATCCAAAATGACGGGTTTCGTAATATCCGGCAGCGCGCTCGCGACTTGAATTTTCGGCACGCCGCTGCCCGGAATATCAAAATTGATAACATCGGTGTCGTTGTCCCGGTTCGCAGTTTGAATCGCCGCGCGGAGTGTGCAAACGCTATTGCCGTTCGCCGTTTCGCACGTGTCGTCCGTCGCGTTGAAATCGGACGCATCGCCGTTGGAATTGACGACAATCGTAACTCCATCGGTGAGCGGCGCGGCGTGGGTGAGAGGAGAAATACTCACCAACAATGCAACTGCGAAAAGGATGAACAAACTAAAACGGATGGGTGATTTTTTCATTTTAGAAATTCCTTTTACGGAATCAAGCATACCAACCTGTCGGGAAATCATCGGGAAATTTCGGTCGCGCGATTGTTGTTGCGCCTTTTAGCTCGCCAGCGCCTCACGAAATGAAATCGCGTCAAGCGTGTTGCGTTCGTCCAATTCGGGCAGCAACCCGATGGTCCGCAAGAGCGATGCCATATCGAATAAATGTACGCCGCGCACAAATTTGCCATTCTCGACGCGCAGCATCGTGACACCGTTGACGTGAACTTGGCGTCCCGTTGGCGGAATGTTCATGAGCGTGCCTTGATGTGTCCCGTGCGCGCACCAATACCACGCCACGCGGTCGGCTTCAAAAATAGTTTCCGCACTTTCAAAATTCAAGTCGGGAAACGCCTTGACCAAGCGTTCCAATTGTTTCCGCACCGCCTCCGGTCCGTGCAAGACGGTGTGGTCGGTAAAATCTACGCCGCGATATTCGTCCGCATAAATTTCGGACAGTGCAGAATAATCGTGCGAATTCCAGATGGCGATGAGTTGTTCGATGAGTTTCATCATGTCCTCCCGTGATATTGCCATAGATGATGCCTCCCAAGTTGAGTGGACTCGTATCGCTGACGATGCCACTGTAACAGAACGCTTTCAAGCGCAACAGACCAAAGACTGCTCACTTTTTGCTCAAAAAAAACGTCCGCCTCGGGTAGCGCGTCGCGCAATTGGAATCGCTCCGTCCCACTTGGCAACATAGTTCACATATTGCGCACTACCGTTGCCGTCATTCCCCGCGCCCAAAAATTCACCACCGACAGATAAATTGCCGCTCGGCGCAATATCGAACACAGTCACGTTATAGCCCGCACAGTTTTGGTAAAGTGCAAAGGTGTCGAGCCAGTGATAATTCGCGTCGGCGCGTGATGTGGTGACGATGCCAATAAGAATCGCGAATGCCGCAACCAGCGCGGCGAGTGTTTTGGGAACATTTGGTGTACGAATGTTGCAGTGAAATCATTTGGTTGACCTCCTGAATCCGAAAAAAAAAGGACTGTCCGGATTGGACAGTCCCAATATTCCCTGAAACAGCAGTCACTTACAGATTATTTGCTATTCACTTTTGTACTGCGCGTTCAAGTCATTTTACGCGAAAGGTCTTGGCGGGTGAGCGATTGCCCGCGAAATCCTGCGCGAACGCGTAAATTTTCTTGACCGTCGCGTCCACATAAAAAGGACCGGTATAGACTTGAAAATGCTTGGCGTCGAGCGAATAAACAACAGTCGCAACGCCGCTCACTTTGTCAACCGCGCGCAGTTCGACGCGTTTGCGCGCACCCTGTGTTTGACTCGAAAATTTCAGGCGCGGGGGACGTGCATCACGCGCGGCGGCGCCGACCAAACTGACAAGCGGACCGACCGTTGCATCCACCGTGTCATCGCCATCGGTATCGTAGTGCAGGTCTGTTATCACACCATCGGTCAACGTGAATTGCCCACGCACGCCTTGTGTTAGTTTCAAGTCGAGATAACGGACCGCGCGCCGCGCACCTTTGGCATCGCGATATTCCCATTCAAAATAAAGCGGCTCATTCGTTGTGCGAAAGGAAATGGTATAGAGCTTGCCATTGCCCAATACAAGCACCGCGCTATTTTTGCCCGTCGCATATTTCATCGCCGTATCGGGAAGCGTGTCAGACGTTTCATCCGTTACTTGAATTTCTTGAGCGCCGCTAATTTCGATGTGATGATATTTTCCTTGTGCCGCATCGGGTGCGAGCGCGTTTTGTCCCTGTCCGCATTGCAACGATGGCGGCGGACTTGCTGTCGCGCCACCGTTTGCTTGCGTCAGATATTCCATCAACAAATTTTGCACGACGGGATTGCTCAACATGCCCGTATGGTCAACGTTCTGATTGTTTGCGCCGAACGCTTGACATTCGTACACCGTTGCGTTGGGCGCGTTGTAATTCAAGGTTGCGCCCAGACGTGAGGCAGCAAGCAAAGGCACTGTTTGGTCGCCTTGCGTAAATTTTGGATACATCCACGTCGAAAGGTCACAGATGGAATAATTTTGCACGCACTTCCAAAACGACGCGGCGACCACTTGATTGATGGTATCGGGTACGAGTCCTTCACCAACGATGTGAAAATATTTCACGCCCGTTGTGTCATTGCGCCAATCGTCTTGGGAATTGCCGCCGTTCGTGTACGAATGAAAATTTTGATTTTGGGTGCCGGGCAAAAAACCTTCTTTGCCTTTGGCAGTATCCATGTAGTTGACCAACATCGGATACGAAAATTGCTCATTCGTCTTGCCATTGTTATTCAAATCTTGTCCGTTCTCGACGAGCGCAGGCGCGCCGCCCAAATCGTACCACGCTTGCGAATTGAGCAATTCGCTCGCGCCGTTAAACGAACCAACGACATTGAGCAGTGTGGATGCCCACACAAAAAAAACATACTGCCCGGTCTCTTCCACCCAAACCACTTTGCCCGAACCGAGAAACGGAGTCGCCACCGAAACATACGCGTTGACGTGATGTGTGCCGGGATTGTCCAAAATGTAACGTCGCCCCACGAGTCCGCCCATACTGTGCGCGACGAGATTCACATTCGTATTCGGATAAAATTGTTGCACACACGCGATATAGTCCGCGAGTTTTGTCGCGTTGTCGGCGTTGCTGATGCGCCAATCGTACGCAAACACAAACAAATTCGGATTGTTCGACGCTTGGGTTAAATCACAGCCCGCGCTCGTTTGATACGATGGGTCTTGATGTGTATCGTACTGGACGAAACCTTGCGACTGGAAATAAGCAAACAACGGTCCATACGTTTGCCAATCTTCGCTCGGGATATGAAATCCCAAAAACGTTGCTTCAGTAATCGCGTTCGTCGGATACAACGTGGGATGCAATTGACTCGGATACAGCGTCAACAAATCATGACCCGTATATCCCGCCGCCGTCCAATACTCGACGTTCTCCCCATCCGCCAAACGCGAGCCGCCGATGCCGGGAATAAATACGACCGGAATGGTCATTGCGTTCGGGTCATCCGCGCGCACCACGCGCAGCTCGCTGGATGCGAGCAGTGCGAGCAAAAAAAACGCGACCAACATGTGAACTTGCCACAACCGTTTCATCAGAACCTCCGCCCCCGCTCAAAAAAATATGCCTGTCTTGAGACAAACACAATAGAATCAAACCATTTTACCGCGCACCTGCCCCAATCTCTTTTTGCCACAACAAATCGGTAACGCGGAGCATCCCCGCTTTCAAGTGACGGCGATACGTCGAAAAGGGAACGTCCAACGCTTCCGCCGCTTGTTCTTGTGTCATTGACGGTTTGAGATACGTGTATTCCACCGCGCGATACAATTTTGCTTCACGCGGCGAAACCTGCGGCGTTTCAATCACTTCCTTTAACAGATTTTGCAAGGCGTCCATCCGTTCATCCGGTGAAGCGGCGGGACCAACGCGCTCCACTACCATTCGCGCACACGTCAGCGCGTTGTCGCGCAAACGATGTGGGCGCGACAAATCACGCAGTGCGTCATGGACAGCACTCGTAAATTCGGGTTGGCTCAAAACAATGAGCGGCGTTTCTGCTGGCGGCGCAACAACTTCGGCGTTGGGCGCGACTTCACGTTGTGCAAGCAAATCCAACCACGCCAAAGGCGGACGCAGGCGCCAATCATGTCCAAACACGCCATAGCGATTATTTCCAATTGTGTAATCCGCTTCGGGAAGGCGCGTCAAATCGCCATAAAGCAATGCGGGCGCCCAAAAGTCCGGATTCGCGCAAGGAAGAAAATGATATGCCAAACCGGGGGTCAGCAATTGATAGCGCACGGTGGTCAAAAGAATTTGTGTTTGTACGGGAGAGACATCTTGATATGTGTCACGCGCCATCCAAAAACGATAATGCGCCGCGACTTCGCCGGCACGCAGCGGCGCGTTCTTTTTTAAAAAATTCCAAGTTGCGCGTGTCGCGGGGTCTGCATTCAATTCCGCTTCGCTGGCGTTCTGCATTTCGACGATTGCAAACAGTCCGGTGATTTCATTGTGGTCATTGCGATAGACAATCACTTTGTCGGGTTGACGTGCCAGCCATTTCTTTGCCCAGCGCGCCGATTCTGCCCCTTCGTGCTGCTCGATGATTTTCAGCAACTCGGGTTCATCACCGTTGTGCAGCACGGTCGGTGTGACCACGACATCCGAATGCATATCAAACATCGCGCGCATGATTGGATTATCACGATGCAAGAAAATAAAGTCATACAAAATACGCTGCTGTTCGGGGAAAGACGCGTGCGGCAGACGCGCCACGTAATATTTCCGCGCGCGCGAATGCAGTTCTTTGTACCAATCGGGATTGCGCCAACGCACATCGGCAATCACTGTATCGCGCGCGAGGTCATGCGGATAAAGTCCTTCGCGACCTGCATCAATAAAAGACAACTCGCGCAGCCATTCAAACAATTCGTGCGTCGTTTGCGCGCCAACTTGGTCTTCGGGTTTGAGCTCGGCAGTGGGGTCGGGCAGCTTCAACATTGCCGCGAGCAGCGATTCATTCAACACGCGCACCATCGCGCTGGCTTCAAACGCGGCGCGGTGCGCGGGACCCGGAACTTTTTGGACGAAACGCTCCAGCAAAATCTTGATGACATCAGGCGCAGATTCGGGTTGGAAATTCAGTTCATGCCGTTGGTCGAAAAGGTCGGCGACGAGTGACAGCGCGAGGGGATACCCATGTGTAAAATCTAAAACGTTGCGATGTTGTTCGGAAGGAATATCGCGGCGTTCCAAAAATTCGCGCCCTTCATCCGGTGAAAGATTGCGGAGAGCAATTTGGCGCACGAGCATTTGCCAACCGGGGTCGGACTGCCAACCCGCCGAAAGCGGTTCGCGTCCCGCCATGACGATGAGCGCATTTTCGGGCAGCTGCGGCAGAAATTCATCGCGCAGCCAACTGTCGAGCGAGCTCCATACTTCGTACGTGTCGAGCAGTAAAACATGCCTCTGCGTCATGTTGGCAATCAACACATCAATCTCTGCTTCCGGCGGAGCGCCCAGTGCGGCGAGCAGTGCGCGTTGAAAGGAATCCGGCGTCGGTTCCAAATTTCGCCCATCCATATAGTATGCCGCAATGCCCTGCTGTTCCGCGCGCGCGGAAAATTCGCGCAACAAGGTCGTCTTGCCAATGCCGCCGGGACCATAAATGTATAAAATTTGGAAAGGCGGTTCCGGGGCTTGCAGCGCAGATTGGAACAATTCAATTTCGCCACTGCGTCCGACAAAGCGCGTGCGGCGCGCGGACGCAAGACGGTCCGCTAATCGAGACGGCATTGTATTTTTCCCTCCACTTTGTTGTTGGTGTCGATGCTGTGGAATCCTCCGCCAAAAAACGTGACAGTCATTTTACTCCAACGCCTACGCGCGAGCAACACGCGTTTTTGCAAATTGAATTTGTTATTTGCCTCAACGCACGAACGCGCTAATTCATTGCTATAATGCGCGCATGTCTCAATTTGCTGAAATCGAAACATTGAAACAGAAATTGTTGTTGGAACGCAACAAAATCCTCGACGCGTGCGCGGGCGTAACACACGCAGAGTTGGTCGAACGCGGGGCGGAGGAATGGTCTGTCCAAGATATTTTGGCGCATGTTGCCAATGCGGAAATGCTGAATGTGAAATTTGCGCGTTTGATGTTGGAGCAAGCACATCCCAATCAAATTGAATCCGTCGCAGCAGATTTTCCCGACTATGAGAGACCGTTTGAACTGGACCGCTTTAACGCGTATATGCTCAAGAAATTGCGCGCGCAATCTTTCGAGCAAGTGATGCAGACTTTGATGCAAACGCGTGAGGAAACTCTGGCGTGGCTGGATACATTGACGCCGGAGCAATTGGACCGCGCGGGGCAGCACGCGGCGTGGGGCGAACAGACGGTGCGCGGCATGGTCAAGATTTTGATGCTGCATGACAAAATGCACGCGCAACAGCTAAAGAAACAGGTGAGTCCCAAAAAATAAAAAAAGGGGGGGGTGATTTCACCCCCCCCTTTAACGTCTTCTTTGTTCCTCAAAGGGAACGAAACTCGTGGCTTGGTGCGGCTGCGATTCGTTTGCGAGTTGAACGTTCACTTGTTTTCTCCAAAGAGTTGCTGTGAGAACATCACAGCCATGAAAGTTCAGCGCCCGGCGACGCAGTCGTTGTCTGTCGGTGATGTTGCCCACCATTCAGGCAGAGCGATTCCGACTGGACTCACGCAGATTTACCAGACGCACGGCACGCGCAGGACTTGACCGGCATAGATGTAATTGCCGTTATAGAGTCCGTTCGCTTGTGCAATGACAGTCCACGAGACACCGTAACGCAAGGCGATCCGATAGAGATGGTCGCCCCACCGAACTGTGTAATAGCAGCCGAGCGGTTTTGGTTGCGGATGCGGATGCCATTTGGCTGGTTGGGGCATCGGTTGATGCGCCGGTTTGCAGCCATCTTGCCAACCGCCCGGAATCAAAAGGACTTGACCCGCATACACATAATTCGGATTGTAGATCCCGTTTGCACACGAAATCGCCCACACGGATGTACCATAGTGCATTGCGATACTGTACAAAGTTTGTCCGGGTTGTACGGTGTGGTACATCGGACCCGCCGCCGCGGCGGAACCGCTGAGACTTGCGATCAACAAAACCGCAACGATAAGGGCGAGACCGATTTGCGCATAGCGCGAGGTAAGAATCTTCATAGGCGCCTCCTTCGCAGTTGTCACCGTTTCACAAAATCGCGTAGTGCTTGAGCGCGCGTGGGAAACGTGGAACAGTTACAACTCGCTGGTCAGAAATTCTGCTTTGTTTTGCAGGTGAATTGAGTATAACATTGCCGCGCGCACATTTCAATAGAATTTAAGTGCGACATGACTATACGATGCCGCGCGCGCGAATTGCACAAGAAATGTACACGCTGATTGAACGAGCTGAAAGCGCCTAAAGCAAAATCGGAACGCGCGAAAGTGACTATATTTACGTCAAATTTTTCGCGCGGCAGGAAAGCACGCGAGCAAATTAAGTCAGGTGTTGTAACAAGGCATGTGCAACAAAGCGCGCGGTACATACCAGTATACCTTTCGCGCAAAACGCCTTGTCACAAAACCGAAATGTTTGCGCGCGCTGGAATTATTTTTTCGGCAAAACAACTCCCTGTCAAGCCATATATAAAAGCTACCCAAGTTGGTATCGTCGCGCCATCTGAAA
>CAYXXF010000029.1:0-58706 GCA_964469005.1 uncultured Anaerolineales bacterium | reverse complement strand
GATAGTGTCGCGTGTTCCGGCCTTTCTTACCTCAAATGTCAACAGAACCTAGTGCCTTGCTAAATCCATTAGGCAGAATCTTCCGTTTCGCCTTTCATCAACTCTAGAATCAATTTACGTTCACATATGACAAATTCAGCGACATCGTCTCCCGCGGCGAATGGTGGACATGGACGCGTGCAGGGATTCCATTCCTTCGCGGGACGCGCATCTTGGAAATTGCGTCGGGGTCAGGCAATCGCCATCTCGATTTATATGATGCGGGATATGTTCCAATTGGCTTGGACCTATCGCCTTACATGCTCGAGATTACACGCCGCAAATTCGCCCACAAGTCCATTGTCCCGCGGATGAATGCTGCGTATAGCGTCACTGGTGTTTGTGCGAAACCGGGTGTCGAGTCGGTATGGCAAGCACTGCGTAACGTGGAAAATGGAATGTTAATGCAGATGTGGGACTGGCGCGTTGAAGCCATTGAAAATCCGCGCAGTCGCATTCATGTCTTTCTCGCAACGAAACGTACCTAGAAAAATCGAATGCGCCAATTGGCGTGCTAGGCGTACGCCAAATTGCGGAGCTGCGAACACGCCAAATAGCAATGCTCCTCTATCCTCATTTGTTCTAGACTATGTTGGCGCTTCACAGATGGAGGCTCAAATGAGCAGGCAATTCGAAGGTAAAGTTGCCCTGGTGACGGGAGGCAGTTCGGGTATTGGTCGAGCCACTGCGCTTGCTTTTGCCAGAGAAGGGGCTAAGGCAGTGGTCGCCGATGTGGACGTAATAGGCGGCGAAGAAACTGTTCGACTGATTCGCGAGGAAAGCAGTTTTGCGCCGACAAAGATACGCACGGCAACCCCCGTGCTTGCCGAAGTTGGAGTCAAGTCCACCGTCACTACTTTTGCAGGGAAAGGGAATGGGGACAAAACTCGAACGTACGGATGGGACACTGATGTCGCACGGTTCGTCTTGACAGATGTTTCAAAAGCAGCTGAAGTTCAGACACTGATCCACAAAGTAATTGAGACCTTCGGTCGTCTGGACTATGCGTTCAATAACGCCGGAATTGAAGGCATCACGGGAACCACCGTTGAATTGACAGAAAGCAATTGGGATCGTGTAATCAACACGAATCTCAAGGGCGTATGGCTTTGTATGAAATACGAGATTCCCGAGATGCTCAAGCAAGGCAGCGGAGCCATTGTGAACACATCGTCGGTGGCTGGCGTGGTCGGTTTTCAATCTATTCCTGCATACGTTGCGAGTAAACACGGTGTGGTGGGGCTGACCAAGAGCGCGGCGCTCGAGTACGCGAAATTAGGCATCCGTATCAATGCGATTTTGCCCGGCGTAGTCCGTACGCCGATGGTCGAACGCTTCCTCCATAGTGACCACGAGGTGGAAGCTTCCCTCCTCGCCCAAGAACCTATTGGGCGGTTTGGAACGCCCGAAGAGATCGCGGAAGCGGTCATCTGGCTGTGCTCGGATGCGGCATCGTTCGTGACCGGACACGCGCTCGTTGCGGATGGCGGATTTGTCGCGCAATAGATTGAATCGAAGTGTATGAGAATTGTAAAGACGAATGTTTTTGAAGGTGAAGGGAAAGGCAGGCAAATATGATTACCAAACACGCGTCACACGCTCAAAACAAAGTAAGGGTGACTTTTGTTTTACCGCGCGACCCCAATGCCGAGAACATTTGCGTATGCGGTGATTGAGACGCATGGCAGCCGAATCACACCATGCAACCAAAGAACGGCGATTGGAAACATACGCTTGAACTCGAACGCGGCAGGGAGTATCAATTCCGTTATCTGATAAATGGCGAACAATGGCTGAACGAGCCAAATGCGGACAAGTACGTACCGAATCCGTTCGGGAGCGAAAATTCTGTCGTCGTGACATGAGCGGTCCCGAATCACTAAAAGAATACTCCCGCGGCGAATGGAGCTCTGGCTAAGCGCGTGCCCGAAATGGCACCGACTTTTCGCCGCAATTGAAACGGTCACCTCACTGGTGACCGTTATTCATTGACAACAATGCATCATGGTACATGGTCTTACATTTGGTCAGTACGAGGTGAAGGCAAGCCTGATTAGCGTCGTCAACTACAATGCCGACAAGAAGTAGAAGATTGGACCGCGCTCCAACGTCGAATCCAAGTTTTTCAAGCGACAAGGCGCGATTGGACGTTGAGTACGCCAAATGGCGTACTTGAAAATAGGCGAGACGGCGGCTGTTCAAACAATTCACTCCAGATAAACTAGAAATAGATTTCTCGAAAAGGAGTTCATCATGACAAAAGGTTCTATACACTCTGAATGGCAGATCACTGACCCCCCCATCGCGCGCTGGCTCTTTTCTGACACGCGTCTCGCTTGGATTTGGATTCCAGTGCGCTTTTATGTCGCCTATGTCTGGCTCACTTCGGGCTGGGGCAAACTTAACAATCCCGCGTGGATGCAAACGGGCGAAGCGCTCAAAGGTTTTTGGCTCAACGCGCTCAAAATTGACCCGCGCCCGGTGATTTACTTTGATTGGTATCGCCAGTTTATCCAGTTTCTGGTAGACAATCAGGCATGGGTCTGGTTTGCCAAAATCATTGCCGTGGGCGAGGTGCTTATCGGCATCGCGCTCGTCCTAGGCGCGTTCACTGGTATCGCGGCGTTCTTTGGCGCGTTCATGAATTGGAATTTTATGATGGCGGGCACCGCGAGCAGTAACCCCCTGCTTTTTACACTCACAATTCTGTTAATACTGGCGTGGAAGGTTGCAGGATACTATGGAGTGGATCGCTTTCTGCTTCCCGCTGTAGGAACGCCATGGCGTCCGGGTCTGATTCTGACAAGCAAGAGCGGCGAACGAATCCCTGAACCTGCGGTAAGCACTTAGCGAAATTGCATTGACCTTTTTGGACACCACGCGTTCAGACAAAACGGTCCTCCGTATGGATGACCGTTTTTTATTATGGCTTGTTTTGCTATCACAGCGAGATTGTGCCACAAACTCTTACATTTGGTAAAATACAACGACATGAGCAAGAAAATTCTTGTCGTGGACGACGAAAAGAAATTTGTGAATGTCCTGCGCGCTTATCTCGAACAAGCGGGCTTTGCCGTCGTCACCGCGTCCGACGGCAAACAGGCGCTCGCGGCGTTTCGCCACGAGAAACCCAATCTCATTTTGCTCGACCTCAATCTACCTGAAATGGATGGGCTAGATGTAGCGCGTACCATTCGCAAAGAATCGAATGCGCCGATCATCATGCTGACTGCGCGCGTTGAAGAAACAGACCGCCTCATCGGTCTCGAACTCGGCGCCGATGATTACATCACCAAACCGTTCAGCCCGCGTGAAGTCGTGGCGCGTGTGCGCGCAGTTCTGCGCCGTGTCGAAGGGGAAACCGCGCCTGTCGAAATTTTGCGCGCAGGTGATGTGGAAATGGATTTGGCGAAACATGTTGTCACTGCGCGCGGCAAAGCAATAGAATTGACGCCGACCGAATTTGATTTGCTTGCCGCACTGATGAAAAATCCGGGGCGCGCGTTTACGCGAATGCAGCTCTTGGATTTAGTGCAAGGCGAAGCGTTCGAGGGCTATGAACGCACGATTGACGCGCACGTTAAAAACTTGCGCCAAAAACTCGGCGACGACCCAAAGCAGCCGCGCTATCTTTTAACCGTGTTTGGCGTTGGCTACAAGTTCGCGGAGAACGCATGATTCGCAATAGTTTATTCTTTCGCTTGATGGGCGCGTTCGCGCTGGTAATTCTCGCAGGCGTTGTTGTGGTGACGTTCATCGCGAATCAGACGACGACGAATGAATTTCAACAGTACATGTTTCGTGGTCAGATGGTGCGGCTCGGAGATCTTGCGGGAGAACTTGCCAACTATTATCGCGCGCGTGGCAGTTGGGAGGGCGTGAATAATGTGCTGCGTGATGTATCCACTTCCATGATGGGTGGTGCGCCGAACAACGGCGCCATAATGAGCGGGATGATGGGTGGAATGGGTGTGTCTTCGGGCGGTCTGTGGCTTGCTGACACGCGCGGCAGTATCATTGGCTCGTCTGACAATTCGCGTGTGGGAGAAACAATTACTCCTGCCGAACGCGCTGATGCCACGCCAATTCAGGTGAATGGACAGACGGTTGGCTTGCTCATCGCGGATCCGCAAATGATGCACGGCATTACAGACAATGCCGCGCAAGAATTTCTGGCGCGGGTCAATCGTTCGATCTTGCTCGCAGCGTCGGCGGCGGCGCTCATTGCGCTCGTGTTAGGGTTTCTGCTCTTTCGACAAATTACCGCGCCGCTCAATTCTCTTGCGTCTGCCTCTGAAAAAATCGCGGCAGGTGACCTGAGCGCGCGTTCGCCTGTACGCGGCGATGACGAAATTGCGCGCGTGGGGCGTTCCTTTAACGCGATGGCGGACAACCTCGCGCGTTCCGAGACGGCGCGGCGGAATATGCTCGCCGACATCGCGCACGAATTACGTAATCCGATTGGCGTGATTCAGAGTCACCTCGAAGCCATGCAAGACGGCGTGTTTCCGCTCGACCAGAGTCAAGTTGACTCGCTGCACGAAGAAACGCTCTTGCTGTCGCGCCTCGTTGGCGATTTGCGCGAACTCGCGCTCGCGGACGCGGGACAACTCGCGTTGCAGCGCGCACCGACGGATTTGTGCGCGCTCATCGAACGCGTTGTGAACGCGTTTCAAGCGCAAGCGAACGAACGCGAAATCACGCTGACCGCAAGCGTTCCAGAAAATATTCCACCTCTCAACATTGACGCACAGCGAATCGAACAAGTGCTGCGGAATCTGTTGTCGAACGCGCTGCGTCATACGGCGTCAAATGGAACCATCACCGTAACGTTGACGCATGAAAAAAATTTTGCGCGAGTCGAGGTTCGCGATACCGGCACAGGAATTGCGCCAGACGCGTTGCCGTATGTGTTTGAACGTTTTTGGCGTGGCGACAAATCCCGCTCGCGTTCACAAGGCAGCACGGGGTTGGGCTTGGCAATTGCGAAGCAGTTAGTTGAAGCACATGGTGGGCAAATCGGCGTCGAGAGCAATGTAGGAAAAGGGACGACGTTTTGGTTCACACTTCCAATTTGAAACAGGCGTACAGACAAAAACGGCGCGCGGAGAATTTCTCCGCGCGCCGTTTTTGTTTCATGTAACTTTTACTCTACCTCAATCGTGAATTGCATTCCCGGATGCCACGTGCAGATTACCGTAAAAGTTCCTGCTTGATTTGGCGCGCTCCAAACGACAGACGTGGTTTGATTCGCAGCCAACACCGTGTAACCAAGTTTTCCATCTTGGCTGATAACATTGTGCGCAAATTTATCTTGATTGACAATCGTGAATTTGACTGTCTCGCCTTGTTTCACCGTAACCGTCGCGGGCGCGAATGTGAAATTGGAGACGGTGAGATTTACTTCGCGGTCAATCTTTTGCGTGGATGGCACGGGCGTCGCATTGACGTTCGGCGTGTTGTTCCAACCATTCATCATTCCACCATTCATCATTCCACCCATCATGCCACCATTCATCATTCCACCCATCATGCCACCGTTCATCATTCCACCGCCCATCATTCCTCCAAAGCCATTGTTACCGTTTCCATTGCCCATCATCCCGCCATTCCAGATGCCGCCATAACCGTTCCAACTCCCCATCATTCCATTGCCGCCCATCATCGCGCCGTTGTCTGGCGCACCGTTCATCATCGAACTGCTGAACACATGCATATCCGTCATCGTGCCGTATTGTGTTACGCGAATATCTTGTGCGATTTGTTGACGCATCCATTCGGTCATTTGTGTGGGGTTGGACTTCGGATAATTCTGTGTCATCCAACTTTGCATCTGTGTCATCGGCTGCACGAGCGCATCGGTCAAAGCTTGTTCGCTCACGTCTTTTGCGGTTGCAATGTCGAGCCAACTCTTGCCCGCTTGGCGTTCCTTGAGCAAATCCCTTTCATTGGTCTTGAGCAAATGAAGCACGGCTTGATTGTTGTGTATGGCGCTCCAATTGCCGCCTTGCCAAGGTCCTTGCGCGAAGGCAGAGTTCAAGAACCAGCCGCCGATTGCCAATGTCAGCACAAGGATTGCTATCGTGCCGATTCCTACAAGAAATTTGGTTTGCGTTTTCATTTTCGTTTCCTTTCAATCCCTCGATTTCACTGGGGATATGTTTTTTGAATTTGGATTCTTCCGTTTGTCTGCTCACACAATAGCCCAAAGATGTGAAGGATTTGTGAAGGATGAGTGCGAAGTGTGTTCGCGACGAACTTGGCTCGCGAGCAAAAAATGCGATTCAAAAAACGAACCGCCAAGCGCACGGTCATGCGGCTTGGCGTTTAGATCGTCCAGAATCATCTTATGCTCAATGTAACGCGACAAACCACGCGACAATCGATTCGCGATGCGACCACGCGAACACTGCGAATACAATAGCTGTCCATACCACCGCGCCGAGAACGATATCGCCGCGCGTCCAAGTCGTCGGGCGTTGATGGCATGACGGTGCGTTATCATCAGGCATGACTCATCACCATTCTCGAATTGCGCCGAGTCAACCAGAACGCCAATGGAATCGCCACCATCATCACCGCCAACGCAATAATTTGCGCCTGCCGCAAATTCCAAAAATAGATATTGTCCTCGCGCACGAATGAAATGAAAAAGCGTCCGAACGAATACAGCGTCGCGTAAATCAAAAACAACACGCCGTCGCTTTTCACACGCGTTCGCAAACGCCACACGATGGCAAAGACGACCAAGTCCCACACTCCTTCGTACAATTGTGCCGGTTGGTACGCCACCGTACGGTCAGGCACCATCGCGTTGGGACTCGTCCATGTCACATTCCAAGGCAGCGGTGGATTTGTCGGCACACCGTAATTGTCGCCGTTGATGAAACAGCCGATACGCGCAATGGCTTGTGCGAGCGGAATCGCGGGCGCCGCCGCGTCGAGCATGCGCCAGAAGGGGAGCTTGCGCAACATCGTATAAATCAAGAGCGCGATGAAACCGCCAATGAGCGCGCCGTAAATTGCCAAGCCCGCCGTTCCAAAAATCGCAGCAGGATTCGCCGCGTAAAATGTCCAATTATCAATGACGTGAAACAAGCGCGCGCCGATGATGCCCGCAATGACGACCCACAGCGCGCCGTCATAAACCGCGTCTGGCAAAATGCCGCGCCGCTTTGCCTCGCGCGCGGTTAACCACACGGCGACCGCGATGCCGAGCGCAATAAAGACGCCGTACCAACCGATTTGCAAATGTCCGAACTGAACAATGATGGGGTTGAGGTCAAAACGAATCATTGCGCCAACTCCCACTTGAACACCCGCTCAGGCACGCCTGCCACATTTTTGACGACGAGTGTCAACGCTTTCGTGCTCATCGTCAAGGGCGCGAATTTTATTTTTCCCTCACGGTGATGTCCTCCAGCGCCTGGACCTTCCCACGCACTCGGCGTAAATTCCATTCCACTGTCGTCGCGCAAGACGACGGCTTTCATCATGTCGTCATTGAGCTCCACCGAATGTGTGTCTATGACGATATCGAATTCGAGCGGCGCGGTGGGTTGCATTTTGAGTGGAGTGACTTGCACTGCAACACTCCCCCCTTCAACCGTTTGCGCGACAAACGCACTCTCTGTCTTGGAATTTGGCGTACTCGATGCGGATGTGGCTTGCCCTGCATTGTTCAGAGTGGGGGCAGCGGTTGTTCCTCCACAAGCCGCTAGGAGGACCGAGGTTAGTAACACTAATCCTGCGATTAAAAATAATTTGTTCTGCATTTTCATTTCACCTCTTGTTCGCCGGGGAGATAAAAGTACACTTGAATAACGATTAAGCAAGAGCAGTCATGTTGGGACGAGCGATGATGAATTTCACCATGCGCATCGGATCCATGTTCTCGAGAGTTTCAATCTCTAAGCCCGCCTTCTTCACATTCTCGATCGTGCGGCGATTGATGTTCGCGCCCCATAGCCGAACAACGAACGGGTTGAGCCAATCCATGATCCGACCGACGAGCGGTTGATTGATCCGCATGTGCTCCAAGAGCAGAATTTTGCCATCGGGTTTCACGACACGATTCAACTCGCGCAGACCTTGCACTGGATCGGGGACGGAACAAAACACACACGATGCCACCGCCGTATCAAACGTGTTGTCGGCAAAATCGAGATGCTGCACATCGCCTTCCCGTAGAATCACACGCGTCCCCAATTCACGAGCGCGCTCGCGGGCGCGTGCCAACATGCGCTCGGCGAAATCAATGCCGACCACGCGTCCGTCTTGCGGGTAGTAGGGAAAATTTTTGCCAGTGCCTACGCCCACCTCGAGAATTTCCCCCTGGACATGATGCCAGAGCTTTTGCCGTCCTGTTTCAAACATACCGTCCGAGAGCGCGTCAACGATATTGTAGAATCGCGCAGCGCGATTGTAGCGTGCCCGCGCCAGAGCAGTTGCGTCAATCTGATTCATCGCGTGTCGCCTCGTCGTCGTTCGTCGAGCTGCGTACAAGGAGAACTCTAACCCAAAGCAGAACGATCCCCAACGCAAAGAGCAGGACAAGAACGGGCAGAAGGTCCATCAGGATCATTTGGTCTCCGTCGCTAGTGCTGGTGTCCCGCGTGTTCTCCGCCCTGCGCGGAGATGTATTTTTCGGGGTTCTTGTCGAATTGCGCCTTGCAGCCCTTGGAGCAGAAATAGTACGTCTGTCCTTTGTATTCCGATTTTTCTGCGGTCTCGGGGTCCACCATCATCCCGCACACAATATCCTTTACCATTTTTGTCACCTCCTCAAATTTTTAGCGCACTGCGAACCTCTTGCATGTTTGCGTGCCAAACTTGGCGCCACGTCCAATATTGTTCGAGCGCGGCAATGATTTCCGCGTCTTGGGTCAAACGATAGAAAGTCGTATCGAGAACCTCACGGTGTTCAATGACCGCGAGTGCTTGCAACAGTTCCAGCGTGGGGACGACATCGGCTTGAGACAGTTTGACATGATAGATCACATCTGCCAATTCCAACATGGTATGGGGGCGCGTTTGAAACACATCCAAGAGTTCGCATCCGCACTGACAATGCATGATTTGGGCGATGAGCGGGCGCACGCGCGGACACAGGTCATTCAAAAATTCTTCCCGCGTCTTGTCGTACATCGCTCACCGCTCACTTTCCGCGCACTAGAAACAAACCGACTGCTGCACTCAACACGACCAACGCGCCAAGTCCGATTACTTCGATGGGGGTGCGGCTGCGCGCGAGTTCATGTTCCGCAGCGGAGGGCATCACTTCAACGGCGGGTGTGGGTTCCGCTTCCGCCGCGGCTTTGGTCGGCGTAATCGTCAATTCTGTTGTCACAACATCGCCATCTTCACCTGTCGCTTTGATTTGATAAACGCCTTCGGGCGCGTCGGCGGGAATCGTAAACGCGAGTGTAAATTCTTCTTGGTCGTCCGCTTGCGCGTCGCCCAATTCGGTTTGGTAGTTCAACCCTTCCAGCGTAATTTTGAATTCTTCGCCCACACCCATATCCACGCCTTTGACCGTAATTTTTCCACCGGGGGCAACCGTGTCAGGTGTTACTGTAAGGACCGATTCACCGTGCGCTTGCGCCACAGGCGCCCCCGCGCCGAGCAGGAGTGCGCTCAAAAGTGCCGCCGCGAAAAGGATTGTAAAAAATATTTTCGGTTTGAACATGAGATGCCTCATTTGGGCTTGGGTGTTGTTAAATAGACGATGCGTCCCAACACCAGCAGCATGAATCCAAATAGCAGTGCACCACCAATAAACAACAACCCAGTAACAACATCTATTTGTCCACGCAGTAGATTCAATCCATTTTGATATACCATCCCTGCGCTCAACGTGGCGAGTGCGAGAAAACCGAGAAAGTAAATAGTTACGCGATTCATGCGCTTATCCCCCTGTAGTGTGCGTCACCGGCACTGAAACGATTGCCGACACGAGCAGGGCGATGAGAATGGCGACGGTCACAATCAAACCGAAGACCATGCCGCGTCGTTTGCTTAGCACAAGCCACGGACTGCGGTCAATGAACGGCACCAGCGCGAGCAAGATAAAGAACACGATGCCGCCGTACAAAATCCCCGCCACGCCCAAAACATTTTCAATCGGATAGAGCCACAGCAGCATCCATGGCGGCTTGGTGACTTCTTCGCCCGGCACGGCTTTCAAACCCAGCGGCGCGGGAAAGAAATACGAGAGCACTGCTGCCGCCGCCAAGAGAATCAATCCGAATCCAATCATGCTGCGAATGTGTCCCGCAAAAGTGCCCATTTTTTGATCGGGCGAATATCCTTCGCCTGCGCGCGCGTTCTCGGTCGGCTTTGGCGAAATCTTGAGCGTCTTGACCAAAAAGAGGTGGACAGCAACGAGTCCGAGAAACAGGAATGGCAGGATCGTAATGTGCGTCGTATAGAGCCGCGTCAAGAGCGGGATGCTGCGCGAAAATTCTGCCGAGAACAAGACGCCAAAGCCGCCGAGGAGTTCGCCGATTTCTTTGAAATGCGAGAGCGCCTCGCTCGCCTCTTGATCCCACTTGATAATTGTCCCTGTAAAGACAAACCCAATTGTCAATGCCAACAATGCAACGCCCACGAGCCAATTCGCCTCGCGCGGTTTTTTATATGAACCCGTCCAATAGATTCGCAGTAGATGTAACAACGCAGTTACGACGACCAGATTCGCCGTCCAGAAATGGATACTGCGAATGAAATCGCCGAACGGCACTTGCGTGATGATGTACGTCACGCTGTCGTGCGCCTCGGACGGATGCGGATGATAGTATTGCGTCATCACGATGCCCGTCGCAAAGAGAATGATGAAACCAAAGAGCGTGGTGCCGCCTAGAATGTAGGGAATCGTGTTGGCGTATTCGGGTACGGGATACGCGAGTGAGTGCAACGAAAGCCGTTCGTCGAGCGTGCGCCACACTTTATTCCCAAATTGATTGCCCTGTGACGAGGGCAGAGCGATTTGCGCTTGAGACATATTTTCTTGCCTCCAAAAGCAATCCCGATTGCCGCAACCCCTGTTTGGAAATACTTGCCATCATGCTAGTCGAATCCTTTCCGCCGCACACGCGCCAGACCGCTCATTCTCGGTGCGCCATTTAGCGCACTTGCCGCAAGAGACTCGCCCAAACCGAGAATTGATTTCGGCTTGGGCGAGGGCTTGGCAAAAGCCGAGATTGGGATTCGGCGATACTGCGTGGTGACTAGGGCATGTTCATGCCTGGCATGGACTCGTCATCATCGTGAGCGGGCATTGCCAATTGGATTTCCGTAGCAGGCGCGGGCGCGGTGTATGTCGTAAAACTGACACCATTCGGCATCGTACCTGTCGGAATTGTCTTTACAACTTGGCGCGTCGCGAGGTCAATCACCGCGAGGTTATTCCCATAGATGTTGGTGATATAGGCATGTTTTCCCGATGAATCAATGACGACACCGTGCGCGCCTTTACCCGTCTCGATTGTCTTGACGACCGTGAACGTCGCGGCATCAATGATGGAGACGGTCGTACTGGGATTATCTTGCGTGCCTTGATTCGCGGCAAGGATATTTTTGTTATCGGGTGTGACGAAAACTTGAATCGGTCCACCTCCCACTTTAACTTTGCTGACGAGAGCGCGTGACGCGACATCCACTTTGCCAATCGCGTTTTCCGCGTTGAGCGAGAAATACAAGAACTTGGCATCGGGAGAAAATGCAACTTGAACTGGTTTTTGACCGACCTCAATGTCCGCCACTTTTGTATTCGTCGCCGTGTCAATCACGCTCAAGGTTGTATCTTTGGCGTTGGCAACATAGACCCATTTGCCATCGGGACTCAGGCGCAATCCATGCGGATACTTGCCGACGGGAATGGTGCTAATTGTTTTCATCGTCGCCACATCAATCGCCGTGACCGTATTGTCGCTGCCATTCGTCGCGTACGCGGTTTTGCCATTGGGCGTGAGAACAATGTGCGCGGGTTCTTTGCCCGTTGGCACGGTGCCATGGACTTGATAGGCAGCCGCGTCAATCATCACGGCGAGCGATTCGTGTCCGCTGACTGCCCAAACACTTTTCCCGTCGGGCGCGACTTGAAGATTGTGCGGTCCTTCGATGCCGTTCAAGGTCGTGAGTACTTGGTTCGTGTTCGCATCAATCGCGGTGATGCTGTTACCGCCTTCATTGGCAACCCAAACCGTGCCGTTCACCATGCCGTCATGACTGGGAGAGCGGAAAAGCCATCCGCCTCCCACGACGAGCAACGCGCCCACAACAATGATCGCGAGCAAAGGAATGCCCAGTACTATTCTGTAAGGTTTCATGTTAACTCCTCCTGTGAAAATTGAACTTCAATTATGCTTCTGGCGAGACATAGATTCTAGTGGTGTGACTCGTGTTCCTGCATCGCGCTATTGGGCGCGATGCGCGAGATATTTGGCGTTCCTTTCACTGTCGTTTGGACGTTCCTTGTTTCCACCGCGTCATGTTCATGCCCCATCCCGCGCATCATAAAGAACATCATCAGCGGGCAGAGCAACACGATGGCGAAGGGTAAATACGGCGTCAGAGCGCCGAGCGAGAATCCGAAAATCGCAACGGCGGCAATCAGCGCGATGGGAATGAGACAGCACAACAGCATCAGCAGCATATGTCTGGTGTCGTGTCCATCGTTTGAAGTGTGATTGTGATTCATTTTTTTCCTTTCCTTCAATAATGTGAAGCGGTCAACCGCGCGGTCCCTGTACAATCGTGAGACCCGCAGGTGTTTTGTGTTCTCCCGTGTTATGTTTTGCGTGAGGATGCTTGGATGTTTTCTCACCGAATTCGGGCTTGGCAAATTTTTCGGGCGCCTGTTCAAAATCCGCTTGACAGCGCGGGCAGCAGAGATAATACGTCACGTCTTGATAATCGAACGCGATATGCGCGTGATTGCGCGAAATGCGTTTACCGCAAACTGGATCCTTTAACATTTGGTTTCTCCTCTTGATTCGGAGCGATTTTTGGAAAGTAGCAGAGCGCGTAACAGACGATGAGAGCAGCAAAGAGTGCGATAGCGGCGGCGAGGACTCCAACCTGCCAGCCAAAGTACGGTATGGTGAACAGCAGAATGAACGGGAGTGTGCACAGCCATAGAAACAATGTGAGCAGCAGTGTAGTATCATGAATTCCGTTCCACAGATTTTGCATACGCGCTTTCATATCTCACCTCTGGCGAAAGTGTCATGGGACAAGTGACAGGTGACAAGCCAAGAGGCACGTCGCCTATCATATGCCATCTATTCATCCCTTCATCCGTTTTTTGACCGATGAAATCACGAGCGGCATCGTCACAATAAAGGACAGCAACATGACCCATGCCGCGCCGCCGAAACGCGCAACGTCTGTATATGTTCCAACGAGTGTCGCGGTAAGGAAAAAGAGCAGCGCCGCAGTGATTGAAATCGTCCCGTAAATGAGCGCGCTTGTCAGCGCGACTTTGCGTTCAAGATTTTCTAGATTCGCGTTCATTCGCTCAGCCCTCCACATTCACAAGGAACAAGAGTCCACCCGGTTCCACATTGTCATTCGTCACATGATGCAGAATGTGACAGTGGAACGCCCATTGCCCCGGATTGTCCGCGATAAATTCAATGTCATAACGTTCGCCCGGATGCACCGGAATTGTATCTTTGGTTAACTGCGCGACTTCAGGAACTGGGTTGCCATCCGTCGCCACAATTTTGAACGACATGCCATGCAAGTGCATTGGATGTTCAAATTGTCCCGCGCCAATCAAACGCACGCGCACACGTTCGCCTTTTTTCACATTGATGGTTGGAATGTCCGGGAATGCCTTGCCATTTACCGTAAAGTAATTCGGTTCATTCATGCCCGGCATCGCCGCGTACGTTTTGCCGTTCTTGATTTGCCATTCGTTCAACATCACAACGAAATCTTTGTCGTAGGTTTTCTTACCTGATGGGTCAATAATGAGCGGCGCCGACAAGCCAATGGGAATTTGCCGGTCCGTTTGCACGTGCGAGTGATACATGAACGTGCCTACGGGTTTTGCGACAAATTCATACGTGTACGTTTCGCCCGGCATAATCGGTTTTTGTGTTATAGCGGGTTCCGCCACACCATCCTGATTGTTTGGCACTGGAAGCCCGTGCCAATGAATGCTCGTCGCTTCGGGCAGTTCATTCTTGAGAACAACACGAATCTTGTCGCCTTCGTTCACACGAATTAGCGGACCCGGAACCGTGCCGTTGTACGTCCACGCTGTAACTGTTGTGTCGCCCGTGATGGGCCATTTCACCGGCTTGGCAGTCAAATTAAAGACCTTTACCCCGTCATCGAGTTTGTATTCAAGTGGCTGCGCGCCTTGTTTTTCGGTTGCGAGCGGTACACCTTCATCCGGGACGGGCGGCTCGTTCATCCTCCCCATTTCATCCCCACTTTGTGACATGGGTGTCGCAGTCCCCATACTCATGTTGCCCATGTCCATCCCGCCCATGCTGTCAGGCGTCATCGTCGCCTGCGCGTTGGGCTGGTTCATACTCACTGCATTGGATGCCAATGGACGCGTGGCTGCCGACGCGTTCAGCCAAATCAAACTGAGCGCGACAACTACGACGACTGCGATTCCAATTCCGATTCGCAAATACTTGGACATTTGATGTTCACCTCAAAAAAAATTTTTGGACGAGAGGATGAACGCGTGAGAGGTGTTGCGTCGTTCATTCCCTCGTTGTTTGTCAGCGCACCCGCGCGTCTCGCTTCTCTCACAATGCGCCACAACTCTTTATTCTGCGCCGCCTCCAGCCGCAGACGCAGGGATAAGTGCAGGTTGCGGATTCCGTTCGGATGGATTTCTCGTGCCGCGCCCGCGTTTGAGCGATGGCACAAAACCGCGCAAGCGCAGTGTGTTGAGCGTCACCGTCAAAGAGCTGACTGCCATGAGCGCGGCGGCAATTTCGGGACTGATGACAATTTGAAAGAACGGATAAAACAATCCTGCCGCGATGGGAATGCCGAGCGTGTTGTAAATGAACGCCCAGAATAGATTTTGTTTCACCTTCCGCATCGTCGCTTTGCCAATCTCGATGGCAATGACCACATCGCGCAAATCATCTTTGATGAGAATGACGTGACCCGTTTCTTTTGCCACATCCGTTCCCGAACCAATCGCCATGCCGACATCCGCTTGCGCCAACGCGGGCGCGTCGTTCACGCCGTCGCCAACCATCGCAACTTTTTTACCTTGCGCTTGTAATTTTTTTACTTCGTTCGCTTTGTCTTGCGGCAAGACTTCGGCGAGTACACGGTCAATGCCGACTTGTTTCGCAATTGCGGCGGCAGTCCGCGCATTGTCGCCCGTAATCATCACCGTCTCGATGCCGAGTTTGTGCAATTGGCGAATCGCTTCGACAGAGTGCGGTTTGAGCGTATCGGCAACCGCAATGATGCCTGCGGCTCGCCCGTTCACGGCGACAAACATCACCGTCTTGCCCTCTTGTTCCAATTGTTCCGTTTGCGACAAGAGCGCGCGAAGATCCACCTCACGCTGTTTCATCAACTTGCGATTGCCAAGCAAAATCTCTTGCCCGTCAATTTGCGCCTCGATGCCGTGACCCGGTATCGAATTGAAGGATTGCGGTTCCACGACACTCAGTCCACGTGCTTCCGCGCCGCGCACAATTGCTTCGCCCAATGGATGCTCGCTGTTCTTTTCCGCAATCGCGGCGAGACGCAAAACCTCGCTGATAGCCAATGGCTGATGGCTGATGGCTGATGATGTGATGCTATCTGCTATCTGCCCTCCGCTATCGGCTACCACATCCGTCACCGACGGTTCGCCTTTTGTCAGCGTCCCCGTTTTATCAAACACAATTGTTTGCAATTTCGACGTGTTCTCAATCGCCTCGGCATTCTTGAAGAGGACGTTGTGTTCTGCTGCTTTGCCCGTGCCTGCCATCATCGCGCTTGGCGTGGCGAGACCGACCGCGCAGGGGCAAGAAATCACAAGCACCGTGACGCTCAAGAGCAGCGCAAACCCAAAGACGCCCATTTCGCCCAACGTGTACGAGGAAAGCATAAAGCGCGTGTTCGGGTCAAAGAACAACTGATAGCCGACAAAGAACCACGCGACAAAGACGACAATCGCCAAGAGATGCACGCCGAGAATGAAATGTCCTGCGACCCAATCGGCGAGTTTTTGAATCGGCGCTTTGGATGCCTGCGCGTCTTCGACCAGCGCAATGATTTGCGCGAGCGCGGTGTCTTTGCCGACGCGCGTGGCGACGAATTTGAACGCGCCCGTTTTGTTCATCGTTCCGCCAATGACGTTATCACCTGTTTTCTTTTCGACAGGCAGCGATTCGCCGGTGAGCATGGATTCGTCCACCGCGCTGTAGCCCTCGTGTACAATGCCGTCCACCGCGATGCGTTCGCCCGGGCGCACGACGACTACATCTTCGATTTCCACTTCTTCGGCAGGAATTTCCATTTCCTGTTGCGACGAACCGTTGCCACGAATCACGCGCGCGATTTTTGGTTGCAGACTCATCAATTTGCGAATCGCTTCGCTCGTGCGCCCGCGTGTGAGGGCTTCGAGAAAACGTCCCAGCACAATGAACCAAGTGAGCAGCGCGGCGGATTCAAAAAATGTCGCACCTTCGCCACCAAAGCCCGCGCGCGGAAACACGACATTGATGACGGCGATGCCGTACGCTGCGCCGATGCCCGTCGCGTACAGCAAATTCATGTCGGTGACGCCATGTTTCAAGCCGCGAAAACTATTGACAAAAAATTGGCGTCCGGGTCCGAATACGAGCGGTGTTGTCAAGAGTCCAAGAAACCATTTCTGCGCGATGAGTTCAGGGATGAATTGCTGAATACCCGGCGGCAGCATGTCGCGGAAAGTGCCAATCATCACGACCAGCGCGATGGGAGTCGCAAACAGTAGAAAGCGTCCTTGCCGCCGCAATTCCGCTTGGCGTGCTTCGCGTTCGCGGTCCAGCGCGGACGCGCTGTCTTTTACCTGATCGGTCACGTCATAACCTGTATCACGAATTGCGTGTTTCATTTGCGCGACGGTGACGAGCGTCGGCACGTACTCGACTTTTGCCATGTTCGTCGCCAAACTGACCGTAGCTTTCGTCACGCCGTCGAGTTCGTTTAACGCGCCCTCAATGTGGGCAACGCAGCTCGCATCAGGCTTGCCCTGAGCATCGCGAAGGGTCATACCTGTCACATGCAACGTCGTTTGCGCGGTGCCAACTTGATAACCGACATCTACTATCGCATCGAACATTTTTTGTGGCGCAATGCGCGCGGGGTCGTACTCGACGCTCGCCTTGTCGCTGCCGAGATTTACGGTCGCCTTTTCAATCCCTGTCAAGTTATTGAGTCCACCCTCGATGTGGGCGACACAGCTCGCGCAGGTCATGCCCACGATGGGGATGGTGATTTGTTTCGTAGCCATATTGATTTCAAGTGGACAGGTAGACAGGGAAATAGGGAAACATATTTGTCTACTTGTCTACCTGATTACTTGTCTACCTTTTCACTTATGCTCAATGACACGCTGGTGCGGGGGTTGTCGAAACATTCCGCTGTGACGCGTCAGCACTCCGTTCCATCATTTTCAAATGCGCGCGCTCACGACGAATCGTTCGTACGCTCATCACAATGGCAATCGCATTCACGGCGAGACCAAAGAGAATGAAAGGGATTTTGTACGCGGCGAGAAACGCAACCGCGCCCGATAATCCTGTCGCGCCCGTCAATGCGACCAACGGCGCAACATCGGCAAGATGATGCGCACAGCACGCGATCATGCCAACCGTCGAAGTCGTCGTCCCTGCGCCGGTCATCGCGGTTGCGCCCGCGAGCTGCATCGCGCTGATGATTAAGCGCAGATAAGCATACAAACCGATTTGAATGCCAAAGCCGAGCGCAACGAGTCCAACCCACATACGGTCTTGCGATAATTGTTCGAGCGCGTGGCTCGGCGATTGCGCGATGGACAAAATCATGAGGTATAAAAGAATGAGCGCCGCGCCGCCGCCCAAACCGACGAGCCATGGTACGAGCCAGCGCTTGCGCGCCTCATTGGAATTCACTCTCGTTGCTTGCATCTTTGACTCCTCTTCAAGTGGTGTCGCAAAGCCCGCGCGCTTGACGATGGCAACAAACTGCTTCGGATTCACCCGCGCGGGTTCGTACATGACCGTCGCGCGTTCGCTGGCATAATTCACACACGCGCCGATGACTCCGTCGGGCGCCGCCAGCGCGCGCTCCAAGTCCACCGCGCAGCGCGCGCAGAACATCCCTTGAATCGAAAACGAAATCTGTCGCGTGTTCATGTTCGGACGTTTGGCGCAGAGACCGTCGGATGTGACCCTTCGCTCCGCTCAGGGCGCAACGCGCGCCACGAAGGCAAGAATGCTGGAGTTTGCGCGCGATATTCCAAATATCGTTCGCCAAATTTCTCAATCATCTCGCGTTCCTCGCGCCTCGCGAGACGTACATATGTCACAAGCAAAATTGGCGCCATCAGCCACGAAAGCAACGTGGGCCATTGGATGAGCAGTGAAACAATCAGCAAGAACAGCGCGCTGTACTGTGGATGGCGCACATAGCGATAGAGACCGTCTGTTACCAATTCACCCTGCGCGTGATGGATGCGCTGAAAACCCGAACCCATCAAGAGCAGCGCGGCGAGAATACCAAGACTTGTGATGACATCAACCCCAAGTGCGACGATGGGCGAACCGCCCGTAATCACGGCGAGCAAATGTCCATTGACGTGAGTGAAGGGTTCTGCGACGGGATACGCGCTGCCCAGCCACGTTGACAAGAGATAGATAGTCAGCGGGAATCCATACATCTCGGTAAAGAGCGCGGCGAGCCACGCAGCAAACACGCCCATCGAGCGCCATTCTACTTTTTTCTTGGGCAGCAAGTACCCAAAGACAAAAAAGAGAAAAAGAACGATGTTCAAAGCGACGAGCCACCACGCGCCATACGCGTATTCACTGGTAGAAGCGTGCATCAAAACCTCCCGTTGTGTCTTCTTGACCAAAACGTTCCACGTTCACGGCGCGACGAATAGGGAATACTTTTCGAATCACTGAGTAACATTTGTTGCGCCGCGCTAACTCTCACACACTATAAGACCTCTTGGTTGCTTGCGTAACCGCCTATTCGCACATTCCTCACCGCGCTATTTGGCTTGTGGTTGGATGCGCCAAATGGCGCGGGGTTTCATTTGTCTGCGGGCGCATCATTCGTACACGAATCCCAAGAAATCTTCACGCGGTTTTCACGGCTGCATCTTATGCTGCCATTAGACTGTAAAACTCAAGTAACGCTTGTCAGTGTTCTTTTATCTCGAAAACTGACAGCGTGTAAGAATCTTTAGGAGTTTTCGATGAGCCAACGGCTCACCCCTGTCGAATGAAAATGAAGTAGGATGAAACGACGCACTGGAACAAGGTCGAATATTGATCTGGTGTAACAAACCCGTTAGGAGTTTGACTGAGTGCTTGCAGGAACCCCTGTCTGTTGCGCCTGCAAAGGAGAGCACGTAAGAGAGAATCTTTGACCATCAAGCACTCCCCGGTGTGTCCCATGTCCATTCTCCCGGAGGTGAGCGATGCAAGTCGTGTATGAACGTTGTTGTGGACTGGATGTTCACAAAGAAACGGTGGTGGCCTGTGTCATCGTGCCAGATGGGCATGGGCAAGTGGAGAAGGAAACCCGCACCTTTGCGACGCTGACCGAGCATTTGGTGGAACTCGCCACTTGGCTGCACAGCCAACAGGTCACCCATGTGGCGATGGAAAGCACGGGCGTCTACTGGAAACCGATTTACAACGTGCTCGATGGTGCGTTTGAAATCTTGGTCGTCAATGCCGAACACGTCAAGACCCTCAAAGGACGCAAGACCGATGTCCAAGATGCCGAATGGCTCGCCGACTTGTTGCGGCACGGTTTGCTCAAGGGCAGTTTCATTCCGTCGGCAGAGTTGCGCGAGTTACGCGACCTGACGCGCTATCGCACCAAGTTGGGCGATGACCGCAAAAGCGAAATCAATCGCTTGCACAAGGTCTTGGAAGATGCGAATCTCAAACTTACGAGTGTCGTGACGGATGTCATGGGCGTGAGTGCCCAAGCGATTCTGGCAGAACTGGTGCAAGGCCACACCGATGCCGCACTCTTGGCAGACCTGGCCAAAGGACGCTTGCGCGAGAAACAAGCCCAGTTGGAAAAAGCCTTGGTCGGCAATCTCAAGCCGCATCATCGCTTTATGCTGGCGCAACACTTGAGCCATATCGAATTTCTGGATGAAGCCATTACGAAATTAGACGACCAGATTGCCGCCTTGATGCGCCCTTTTGAGCAAGCGGTGGCGGCGTGGGATTCGCTGCCGGGCATCAATCGGCGGATTGCCGAGATTGTGATTGCCGAAGTGGGACCGGACCTCAAGCCCTTTGCGAATGCCCAGCAGTTCGCCTCGTGGGCCGGGATGTGTCCAGGCAACAACGAAAGTGCGGGCAAACGCAAAAGTGGCAAAACCCGCAAAGGCAGCAAATGGTTGCGGCGAGCGCTCGTCGAAGCCGCCCATGGTGCCGCCCGCAAGAAAAAAAGTTACTACAAGAGTTTGTATCATCGGATCGCCATGCGGCGAGGCAAGCAACGCGCCGTCATCGCGGTCGGACATAGTTTGTTAGTCACGGGATTTTATTTGATTACACGCAACAAAACCTATCAGGACTTGGGCGACAACTATTTCGATGAACGGGATCGCGAACACGTGAAACGCCGGGCGGTTAAACGTCTCGAAAAGTTGGGCTACCACGTCTCTTTGAAGCCAGTCACCGCTTAATCGCAGGTGAGGAGCTTCATTTTCAAGAGAGGATTTAAATATGAAACGCACGATTTTAGCCACACTCACTTTAACGTTCGTCGCCCTTGCGGTTTTCGCAACGGCGGCGTTCGCGCAAGGACCGGGACCGACAGCAACGCCCGACCCACATCATCCAACGACCGTACCGGGCGCAACCACCACACCGACCGCCCAAGGCGGGACAAGTGGAATGGGAATGAATAATGGTCAGGGGACAATGAGCGGAGGAATGATGAGCGGGAATATGATGCAGATGATGCAGATGATGAACGCGATGGGCGACATGGCGGGCAGTCAAAGCATGATGGGGGGTAATGGAATGTTCGGCGGGGGGATGATGGGACCTGACGCGTTGAACCGCTCGCCCAGCACGAAACCCTTGACGCTCGACGATGCGGCGACACATATCCAAGAGTATCTCAACACACTGAACAATGCAGACTTGAAACTTGCCGACCTCGAAGAGTACACCTGGAATTTCTACGGCGTGGTCAAAGAGACCAGCACCGGCAAAGGAGCATTCCAACTCATTGTGGACAAATACAACGGCGCCGTCGTGCCAGAAATGGGACCGAACCTGATGTGGAATACCAAATACTCGCCGATGACGACGATGATGGGAACAATGGGCGTGACAACCGCCGGCGACAAAACGACCTTGAGCGCAGAACAAGCCACTGAAAAGGCACAAACGTTCTTGAAAGCATTTCTCTCCAACACAACCCTCGCGACGACGCCAGACACGTTTTATGGCTATTACAACTATGACGTGCTACGCGACAGCAAGCCGTATGGGATGTTAAGTGTGAATAGTAATACGGGTGCAGTGTGGTATCACGTATGGCACGGTGAATATCTTGGCGCGAAAGAAATAAAGTAACTGAATGAGTCACAACAAAAAAGGGCGAATGCCCCAACAAGGCATTCGCCCTTTTTAGATTCATCACTTTCTTACGTTGCTCCGTTTTGAATTGACAGATAGGCGACAACTTTGGTCCCTTTGTCACGCTCCGATTTCACATACACATTCCCGCCGAACAACTGCGCGCGCTCTTGCATTCCCATCAACCCAAAATGCCCCGCCCGCGCGTAATTGTTGGGTGATTCGGGCGCATCGAATCCCCTGCCGTTGTCTTGAATCGTCACCGTCACTTCGTCCGCCGCAAAAGTGAGAGTGACATCCACTTGGCTTGCGCGCGCGTGTTTGCTCACGTTACGCAATGCCTCTTGCGTGATACGGAACAAAACCAATTCACGTTCCGCGTCCAAACGCTTTTCCTCGCCTTGCACAGTAAAACTCGCATTCGCTTCGCGCGCAATCGTTTCGAGCGCAGGAATCAAACCTAACTCGTCAAGATATGTCGGGCGCAAATCGCGCACAAAGCCGCGCACGTGTTCCACCGCTTCGGTCGTCAATGCTTTGAGTTCGTCCAATTTGGATGCGGCGCGCGCGGGGTCTCGGTTCAAGGTTCGCTGCGCCATCTCGATGCGCTGCTGTACCGCAATCAGCGTTTGAATCGTATCGTCGTGCAATTCGCGCGCAAGATGTTTGCGTTCGTCTTCTTGGCTGTGTGTGATGGCGACGATGTAATTTTGCATTGCCGCTTGCGCGGCAGAGACTTGGTTTGCCATGCTGTCGAGGGTCTCACGCAGTTCTTCAATCTCGCGCACGCCACCGACGCGTTGCGCGGCAGCATGATAATCGCCAAAGGCAATGCGCTGCGCGGCTTGCGCGAGATTCTCTAAAGGACGAATGACGTAGCGAATTCCAAAATAGATCGCGCCGAGCGCGACCACCGCTACAAGCGCCAACAGCACAGGCAGCAGCACCGCGTATTGAAACATCGGCGCGACGACATTTTCCCATGGCTCGTCAATCAGCAGTCCCCATCCGTTCGGCTGAGCGCTCACGGCGAAGCCTGTCAGCACAATCGGTGCATAACCGACGACCAACTCGGTTCCGTTCGCGTCATAATGAAAGGTCGCGCCTGTTTCGCCGCGCATCACTTGAGCAATCCCCGCGTGCGCGCTGAAATCCATTCCCACGCGCGCGGTGTCGGGATGCGCGATGATTTTTCCGTTTTCATTTACGAGATAGGTGTCCCCGCGCGGGGCAAAGCTTTGAAAGGGAGGGAGTTCTACTGCGGCGAGGAGCGTTCCATCTTGATTTGAGCGCGCGAGCAGAACGAGCCACGCGCCATTTTCTAAAAACGGTTTTGAAAATTCTGTGTCACGCGGAATTTTGTCGCGTCGCGTTTCCCACGTTTCGCGCGTCGGCAGCGCGTTGCTGATCCGTCCGTTCGCGTCCAATTGCGCAACGCCTGCATCAAAAATTCGTGTGTCCCATGTTTCGGGACGCGCGGCATTCAGATTTTCCAAATCGCGCGCACGGTCAGTCAATAGTTCCGAGATACGCGCGGCTGCCACGCGCGCCAAAGCCCCGTCACGCTCAGCGACCAATTCGCGCATCGCACCTTGATGGCTGCTTACGCCAAGATACGCAATGCCGATTAAGAGAATGGCAAGCGGGAGAATCGTCCAGAGAAGAATTTGCGTGCGGAGACCGCGGAACATGAGGACGTGGTAAGCAAGTAAAAAGGTAGACAAGTACACAAGGATACCTGTCTACCTATTTCCCTGTTTCCTTCTTTACCTATCTACTCCAACCCTATCCACTTTTGTCGTATTGCAAACATCACCGCCTCGGTACGCGTGGCGACATGCAGTTTCGCGTAAATGTTCGCCAAATGTCCCTGTACGGTGCGGTCACTGATGTTCAATGTTGCGCCGATTTGTTTGTTTCCGAGACCTTGCGCGGCGAGACGCAGCACATCGAGTTCACGCTCGGTGAGCGGTTCGATGATGTCCTCTTGTTCGGAATGACCTGCTGCGCGCCGAACCAATTTTTTGGCGACGGCGGGCGAGAGTGCCGTTTCCCCTTCGGTGACGGCATGAACAGCATGCAGTAATTCTTCGGCGGAAGACGTTTTCAGCAGATAGCCACTTGCACCGGCTTGCAGCGCGGCAAAGAGGTAGGGGTCATCGTCGTAGGCGGTGAGAATGAGGACTTGGACGTTCGGGAATTCTTTTTTCACGCGGCGCGTGGCGTCCAACCCATTGAGACGCGGCATCTGAATATCAAACACGGCAACATCGGGCGCATCGCGCGCGACGAGCGCGAGCGCTTCTTCGCCGTCATTCGCCTCGCCGATGATACGCAGCGTCTCATCCTCTTGCAAAAAATCGCGAATCCCTTTGCGAACGACGGCGTGATCGTCTGCAAGGAGAACGCGAATCTTTTTTGATTTATCCATTTGCGATTTTGTTCGGGCGCGCGCGAATCCATTCGTTCATCGGGCTAGAAACTCCAAGAGCGACGCGATGAAAAAGAGCGGTACCACCAAGAGATAGATTCGCAGCACGTCGCGCAATGCCTCCTTCGGCAGCCAGAGCAACTTGGCTCCTTGGTAATACAGTGGCGGGCGAAAGCAGGCAATGCCCAAGGTCACGCCTGCTCCTCCTGCCAACGAGTAGGGGATGAGTTGCAGAATCACCACAGAGATGTAATACAATGCTTCGGACGGACTGGCCAAACGGCTAACGTGGGCGCTATTCACGGAAACGATCCCGCCAATCCAGCCGCGATATGCGGCAATGGGATACGGAAAAATGACACCGAGTCCTGCTACGGTTTGTGAGACCCCCGCCAAGAGATTGCCGCCGAAATCAAAAAGTGCGGCGCGCAATCGCTCGTTCTGACCCAGCGCGACTAGCGCGGGCTCGTTTTCCTGTGCGCGTTCAACCAAGTCATCACGGTAGGTCAAGGCAAATTCGTTTCCCGTATGCACCATCAGCACGCCGACGAGAACCGAGATGAAATAGGTGACGGCAAAAGTCAGAATCGGGAGACGCGCCCGCGATAGAGCTGTGATGATTGCCGTGAGTGACATCTGTTTTCATCGACTCGCGCGTAACTGCGCGGCGACACGCTGCAATTTCGCGCGCGCCTCATTCGCCACCGATTCAAGCGCGGGGTTGGCAATCACACCCAACATGGACAGCGGATCCACTATCGACACCACCGCGCCGCCATTTTCCTCGTAGACGATTACGTTGCACGGCAGCAGCAAGCCCACATCCAAATCAGTGTTCAATGCGCGATGCGCGAGCGGCGGATTGCGGCGATGAACTCCATCGCATCGCCGAGAATGACATAGCGTCGAAACTCGGCGTTCAATTTTTGCTTGAGCGTTTGCTGCCAAGCCGCAGTTTGGCGAACCATCAATTGTCGTCAGCACGCCAAAGCCCTCTGCTTTTAACGCCGTCGTCGCTCTGGCAATCGCGGTCTCGTAATCCGTTTTTAGTTCAATGCGCGATCCAATTTCGCTCATACTTTGTCTCGTCTTTCGCGCACGCGCCAACGCCGGTGGCGCATTCAGTTGAATGCGCCACAACGCGCTCGCTGTAGATTCGGTTGCCGTACTCTTATAGACCCAGATCGCGGCGCATTTCTTCAAATTGTTCTTTAGTGATTTCGCCTTTGGCGTACCGTGTTTTCAGGATTTCGAGTGGTGTCGAATTTGATAGAGTTGTGGACGCCGTCGCCAACACTTGCGCCTGATTCGCTGGGATGCTACTTTGATTTCCACGCACCAATGTCATCACCAGCCAAACTGCGCCGCCGATGACCAACACCCAAAACGCGATCATGACCAACGCGCCCAAACCCAACATGCCCATTCCAAAACCCATCATGATTCGTTCCTCCGTTTCATGCTTCCAAATCTTTTTTGATTTCCGCGTACTGCTCTTTCGTAATTTCGCCGCGCGCATAGCGCGCTTTCAAAATGTCGAGGGGCGATTCATTGTTTGAATTCCCAAACGGCTGCGCGGTTGGCGGCAATGCCGTAGGGCTCGGCGTGCGCGAATTGCGCGCCAGCGAAACGACGACCAGCACGATTCCACCGAGGAGCAGACCCCAAAACGTGAGCGGCAAAATCCAACCGAACGGACTGAAACCGAACGTACCGCTAAAGTCGTGCATCCCATTACTGCCCATCATGCCAGGTCCCATTCCGAACCCGCCGAACCCCATCATCCCCATGCCGCCAAATAACAATACGAGCAGCACAAGCACGAGACCAATGCCGATGACCAAACCTGTGTTTTTCATATCTAACCTCCCCATTCATTCTTATCGAAAGACGGAGCAAGGAATCGCCCCCTCACTCATTACTTGACTGAACTTTGTTCTTGGCGAGCGCCGCGAGCAGAGCCACCACCGCAATCACTGGCAATGCCCAGATGATAATCATCCAGATTGCACCCACCCCCGAGTCGAAACCGTACATCATCCTAATCACCTCATTTGACTTTCCCTTGACTTTTCTGACCACAGCATAAGCCAAAGGTGTGAAGATATGATGAATATGCAGTTCGTTTTTTATGTGGGTCTCTTTATCATACGCCATCGTCCCCACCAAGCAAAGGCAAGCAGGACGAACGCCTCCAAAAGTGTAAAGATGGCAATGCCCAAACTCGCATCCACCCAAAATGGTTCGGGGTAAAACTGAATCAAACTGTCCGTTGTGAAAAAGAGCCACGAATCGCCGACAAAAAAGATTCGGTGGAACAACACAAAGAACGCGTCGAACGCGACGAGAGCGAACAGACCAATCGCTCCGAAGATGACGAGCGTCAACACCGCGCCGTTAAAGAGCGCGGTCCATGCCACTGCCAGCAATGACGCCCGCCATAACACGAACAACGCGACGACGATAAAAATGCCGAGCGCATAATCCGCCGCAAGCGCGCTGGTTGCTACTTGTTGCACATCGCGCATGTGCGACAATTCGCGTTCGTTATACACGCCAAGATTCTGCAAATCCGCGTGTGTCAATTCGCCGCGCGTGTACCGCACTGTTTCAATCGCAAATTTTGTACGCGCTGCCGCGTCGAATCGTTCGGACGGCGGAAAGTCGGGCTTGCCGTACTCGTACTGCACGTACCATGGTGTCATAATCAAATTCACATTCGACAACACCAGAAAGATCGGCAGCGTAATGACCACCAATGCGCCCAGCAGAGTTGTGAGCCAACTTGGGGACTTCATCGTCCACCTAACTTTGTATATTTCAACAGCAGCGCGTTCACCGCAACAATCAGTGAGCTGCCGCTCATGGCAATTGCCGCGATTTCGGGACGCAGCACCAGACCAAGCGCGGGATAAAACACGCCTGCCGCGATTGGAAAGGCAATCGTGTTATAGCCCGCCGCCCACCACAAGTTCTGTCGCATTTTCGCGACCGTTGCTTTCGAGAGTTCAATTGCTTTCACGACGTCGAACGGGTCACTCCTCATCAATACGACATCGGCGGTCTCCATCGCCACGTCGGTTCCTGCGCCAATCGCGATGCCTACATCTGCTTGCGCCAGCGCGGGAGCATCGTTTATCCCATCTCCAACCATTGCCACCTTTTTACCCGACGCCTGGAGCTCCTTAACCTTATCGGCTTTCTGTCCGGGCAACACTTCTGCGAATACAGTATCAATGCCTAATTCTTGGGCAATTCGTTCTGCCGTCGCGCGATTGTCTCCGGTCAGCATCGCCACTTGGATGCCGCGTTCGTGCAACTTGGCGACTGTCTCTTTTGATGATTCGCGCGGCGCGTCTGCAATCGCGACCAACCCTGCGAGTTTGCCATCCACAGCTCCATAAACAACTGTGCGCCCCGAGCCTTCAAGTCCATGCGCGGCTTGTGCCAAGCCGTCAATGCCAATATAGTTGTCATTCATCAATTTGCGATTGCCGACAAGTAGCGTTTTGCCCTCCACCATTGCCTGCAAACCATGACCGGGAATCGCGCGAAATTCTTGCGGTTCAATGAGCGTGAGATTCTCTGCTTTCGCTTTATTCACAATCGCTTGCGCTAATGGGTGTTCCGATGACTGTTCGACCGACGCAACAAGAGTGAGGAGCTCGCGAATGGCGGAAGGTTTGTAGAAATCAGTCGAAGGCACGTCGCTATCGGCTATCAACACTTGGCTATCTGCTAGCACATCGGTCACTTCCGGTTGTCCTCGCGTAAGCGTTCCTGTCTTGTCAAAAATAATCGCGTCAATCTTGGATGCTTCTTCCAAAGCCGTTGCGTTCTTGAACAAGATGCCATTCTGTGCCCCGAGTCCCGTTCCCATCATCACCGCCGTCGGCGTTGCCAGTCCGAGCGCGTCGGGACACGCGATAACCACAACCGTAATTGCCATCGTCAACGCCCACACGAACATTGAGACATCGGAAGGAATGTATGCGCGTCCAATCGTCACCCAACCGAGTAGCGTCAAAGTCCCAATGCCAATCGCGAGCGCGACGAGCCACTGTGCGGCGCGATCGGCGAGACGCTGCGCGGGCGCTTTGGAATTTTGCGCGGCTTGCACCAATTTCACAATTTGCGCGAGCGCGGTGTCGGCGCCCACTTTGGTTGCTTTGAATTTGAAGGTGCCCGTTTTGTTGATCGTCGCGCCTGTGACTGCAACGCCCACCTTTTTCGAGACGGGCAACGATTCGCCCGTAATCATGGATTCATCCACATCCGAACTGCCTTCGATAACAACACCATCCACAGGAATTTTGTTGCCCGGACGTATCAACACAACGTCATCCACAAGCACTTCGGAAGTGGACACTTCGAATTCTTTGCCCTCACGAATCACCGTCGCTTTGGGCGGCGCGAGATTCAATAATGTTTGAATCGCCTGTGAGGCGCCCGCGCGGGCGCGCATTTCAAGCCAGTGTCCGAGTAGGACGAATACGAGCAGCAGCACCGACGCTTCGTAAAAAACCTCGCTGTCGAAAAAGAACGTTGCGCCGATGCTGAACAAATATCCTGCCAACACCGAGAGCGCGACCAACACCGCCATATTCAACGTGCGATTTTTTAACGCGCGCCACGCGCCCGCGTAAAAAATCCAACCGCTGTATAGAATGGGCGGCGTCGCCAGCAAAAAGGCAAAGACGTTGATGCCCAAGCCAAACGGAACAGGCAAATTGATGTTGAAAAAATCGGTGAACAGCGGCGAATAAAGAAACACAGGCACGGCAAAAATCAGCGCGACAAGAAAACGATTTCGCATGTCGCGCACCATGTCGTCCATGCTCATTCCTGTGCCGTGTCCCATCTCGTGCGCCATCCCCACCATTTCGCCCGAGATGTCGTGCCCCGCGTGTTCGTCTTTTTTCGCGGCAGTGGTTGGCAACTGCATCGCATGACCCGCGTGTTCATCTTTTTGCGTGGGTGCCGTTGGCATTGGCATTGCGTGACCCGCATGCCCGCCGTGTTCCATCACCATTGTCATTGGCGGATCTGCTTCTTGTACAAGATTTTTGGGCATGGACTGCATGCACTCGAATCCGCCTTCCTCCAGCATTTTTTTCATTGACGCGACAGATACGAGATTCTCGTCGTAATGGACTGTCACTTGCCCGCTCATAAAATTTGCGCTGGCGTGATGTACCCCATGCATTTGGCTCAAGCAATGTTCAATGCACTGCGCGTCGAGGACGGATTTCCAATTGGTAATATCGAATGTCGTTTCTTTCATACTGCCTTCCACCCTTTTCAATTTACGCCAACACTTTTTCTGCGCGCGGCAAAAATTCTTGAACAATACCCAAAGCGCGATCTGTTTTTTCAATCGAACGCGCACCGTCGCGCTCGATTCCGCTCAAGGCGCGCACGGCATCCACATTTTCTGGCGAGACAATGGCTTGGTTATAGACTTGGTATGTCATATACAATTCGTTTCCCTCCACGGTCAGCACATCTTCCCAAATCGCCACTTCCCACATATCGCCACGCGGACGCCCCAAATCGCTCATCAACTCAATCGTCGAATTGAGCGCAGCAATGCCGTCGCTCATGCGAATAAATGCGATGCGCGGCGCGGCACGGAACGCGGCAATCACCTCGTCTTTCGAAGCATTACGCGTCAGCTCCACAATCCAAAGGTGTCCGTGACTGGAATTGTGCGCCGCTTTGGCAGCGAGCGTCACGACATCCAAATCGGGCAGCACCGTTTGCGCGTCGGGACCTTGATGACTCGGAATGTTTTTCTCTGGCACGAGCGTGTTCATGATTCCTTCTTTGTGCGCTTCCCACGGGTCCGATGCGCGGCGGATCAAAACGCCCCGCGCTTTTTTCAACAAGCCCGCGTTTTTCAATGCGCCTAACGTTCGCGCCGTTGCGGTCGTATTGCACGAGACCACGCGCGTGGCATCGCGTCCCAATGCCGTTTCGTAATTCGCCTGTGCGACAAACGAATGACCTGTGAGCGCATGTTTTTCGCCGCCCTGATAAATGGCTTTGACGCCTGCGGCGCGATACACCGCGAGATTCTTCGCACCGATGCCCGCGGGCGTCGCATCCACGATGACATTAATCTGTTTCAACAAATCGTCGAGCGTTCCCGCAACAGGAATCCCTGCATCCCGCATTTCGTTTCGCTTGTCCGCCAAAGAGGCGTACACAGGAATATCCAATGCGACAGCAGTCTTGACGCGATAATCGCTTACCACATCTGCCACGCCAACGAGCTCCATGTCGTCCTGCGCGCGCACCGCGTCCGCAATTCGTTTTCCAATTACGCCGTAGCCATTTACGGCAACCCGTACTTGCTTTGCCATTTTTTATTCCTCCTGACTCATTCTTGTCGCCATTATTCTTACGCAGAATAAGACATTTCACTTGCTTTTGTCAAGCATAACAACGCCGCGTCGCCATTCGATGCGACGCGGCGCGTCCTTGCGCGTGCGCTGTAAACACCTATACAGTCGCCAAGACCAAGAGTCCCATCCCTACCACGCTTGCGCCGAGTGCAAGCCGCACCCATTCTTTATGATGCAGATTCCAATGTGCCAGCTGATTCAGCGTCGGACGCGCAGACGCCGCAATGAGTAACACAACCAACGGCAGAATGAACATCAAGTTGTAGAGAATCAGATATGCAAAGCCAACGAAGGCAGAGGATTGAAGCGACAAGAGTGACAGCACCGCGAGATACACTGCGCCACTGCACGGGACGGTGCATAGACCAATCAAGAATCCACCGACAATCAACGCGGGAATGGTCGCCTTGCGCGCGCTGTCAATCGTCCATTGCCCAACAATTTTCGGCGCGGCAAGTCGAGGACCGAAGTCGGGCAAGAACACATCCTTCAACATCCACAAGCCCATGCCAATCGCGAGCACGGCGCCGATGCGCGCGGGTGCATGAAAGCGCGAGAACAATGCACTTGTTGCCAAGAGTCCCACGCCCAACGCAAGATACGTGAGAAACACTGATGCGATGTAAATCGAACCCATGCCGACAATTCGCGCGCGCGCCGCACTAATGCTTTCTGCGTTTGTGACTTGGAGAGTTGCTAACATGGCGGTCACGAACAAAAGCAGGACGGTGAACGCACAGGGATTGATGCCGTCAATCAAACCGCCGACAACGACCGCGCCCAAGGTCACGCTCGGCAAGGCATCGGTCATACCTGCCATCGGCGCGTGGGGATGGAGGAATCCATAATAGACCGCCAACCCCATCGCCGCGAGCGTGAGCGCAAAAACGATGACGATGTTTCGTAGGCGCCAGGCGGACGTGGAAACGCTTGTTTGTTTCAAGGACATGTCACGCCTCAATCACCAACTTGCCGTTCATCGTGGGATTCGCTTTGCCACCGCAGCAAATGTCGCAGTAAAAGGTGTACACACCGGGCTGGATCGCCGTAAATGTTGTGCTGTTGCTGGACATTGGCTGCGCGACGAGATTCACGCCGAGTTCCTCGATTGCAAATTGGTGCTTGCCGCCGCCGTCGGTGTGCATCGAATTGTCGAGACTCGTCAGATTTACGGTAATTTGCTCACCCGCTTTGACGCGAATTTCTGGAACGTCAAAGCCATCCATCGCGGCTTGGATGTTGATGATTTTTCCACTGCCCACGTGCGTTACACCACTTGCTTTTGGCGCAAACACCGGCGCAAGGAAATAGCCCACGGCAACAATGACAAGCAACAAGAGCATACCAAATGCGCTCACCCGAAGAATTTGTTTGCGCTGCTTGGTGCGCTCGGCTTGATGTTGACGTTTAAGACGCTCTTTATCTGAATGTGACATCCGCATCCTCCTGATTTATGGAACAATTGCAGCACGATAGTGATGGTGTCCATCGTTACCCGCCGCAGCGACGGCAAGCAAAATGTCATTCAAGTTCGTTTTGGTCGGGACATAATCTACCATCGCGAGCCCGTGTGCCAATCCAACATCAGCCGATACAACCCCATCCAAACGCAGCAGCGAATTTCGCACGCGGTTGGCGCAATTCTCGCACCCCAAACCCCATACAGTCAGAATTACAATCTGTGCCGCATTTTGATCTTCAACGCTAACGTCTTTCTGAATCGGTTCCACATGACAATTTGCATTCATATCTATCCCTTTCGGAATTCAGTGTCATTAGCATAACAAAGGGAATCACGGTGCGCTACCGCCGTTCGGCGAATCCCAAGCGCGCCATTTGGCGTACCAAAAAAATTTGGTCGCAGAGGACAATCTATCCGTCCGCGACCAAATCTATGTCACTTGAAATCTACGATGAATGATTCCGTAATATTCAGCGGCGGCTTTTTAACTTGCACCGTGATTTTCCATCTGCCATTCATCGAAAAATTCGTCTGGAGCCTGTACTGTCCAGACCCTTTCGCGCTGGCTTTCCCATTCATCGCCATACTCGTCATTTCAGTGTGACTGCTAAACACGAAAACTTCTGCTTCATCAAGTGGTTGTCCATTTGCATCTGCAATCGTTGCGACCAGTTCGATATTCCCTGAAGTAGGTGGATTCGGATTCGTTGTCAGCTTGATAGATGCCAGAGAAATAGTCGGAGTCGCCTCGCTACCACTACACGCGCTCACTGCAACCGCCCCGACAAAGAGGAAGGTCAGAAGAGACCGATAGCGCATTGATTTCTCCTTACGAGTCCTGCTCAAGCCCGATGTGACTTCCCCTATTCCCTTTGTGACCGCGTGTTTGTCCGCGCGCGCCGCGAATCTTTTTGACGCGAATTTCGCGCGGTGTAGTTCGTTCGCCTCTTGGCATGCTCACAGTAAGAACGCCATTGTCATAGGTAACATTGACATGTTGCGACATGACGGGAAACGGCAAGCGCAGCTCACGATGGTATTCGCCGATGTGCCATTCCTGTTTCAATGGCTTCTTGTCGCTCGCCAATATGCCACGCAAGGTCGAACGCAGGATAATGCTTTTTGCTGTGAAGGTGACGACGATGTTTTCGGGTTCTGCGCCGGACATCGCCGCATGGAGAACAAGGTCGTCGCCCGCGTCCGTGAGATTAATCGGAATTTTGAGAAGGGAATTGGGCATAATCTGTTCCTTCCACGATTTGCAAATTTCCTGCCGCGTATGTTCAAAAATGCGCGGCAGCACAAGCCACGGCATGAATCCTCATTGTGTAACGGTCATTGGCACGTGCATTCCCGACTCGTAGTGACCGGGTGTGTGGCATGCAAATTCTATTTCACTGGACGACATCGGTTTGCTAAACGTCAGGTCAATCGTTTTCGTCGCACCCGGCGGCATGTCTTTAGCATCAATCACGGCGAGCGCGCCTTCGTGCGCGCCTTCGGTGGACATACCAGCCATTCCCGCCATTACAGGCGGTGAAATCGAAAAGTCATGATTGACGGTGCCTTTGTTGGTGACGACAAAGCGATAAGGTACACCAGCCTTGAAATTCGTCATTGACGGCTCGATTTTGAATTCAGTCATCGTGACTTGAACCTCTGTCGGTTTTGGCACCGTCGGCTGCGCGGACGCGGAAGATGAGGCACCTGGACCACACGCAGCAAACAAGAACACACTCGCAATCAAACTGAGTAGTAAAACGATGGAACGCATAACAACCTCCGAGTAATTTTTGCTTTGCTTTCTACAGAAGGGCGTGTAGAAATACAACTTTTATCTTACATCAAGTAGGACTTGGGACAAAATGATGGACAAAGGGTTCGCAAAAGTATGACCGCCCAATTGTCCTTTCGAGCGGTCTTGGCGGAGATGAACTCAATTGACACAAGCTCTTGGGCATAGATTCAGGAAATTGCAAATTTTCGTTTCCTTACTCTGTACCGCGATTGGGCGATACTGGAGATATATTTTGGCGCAAAGCGTCACGCAGCATCTCTTTGCTCGGCGTTCCCTTAAATCCTTGCGGGGTGCGATAGACGCGGCACTGCATTGCAAAGACGCCTGACAATTGTTCGGGAAACAAGTCCGCGCCGTTCATGCGCAGCGTGGGGGAACCGACGAATTGTTTTGCTTGTGCGTCATCATCATCCACAACGCGCACCATTTCAATTTGCGCGGTAATGCTCTCTTCGGCAAGGATCTGCTCCAGTGTTGCGCGTGCATCTTGGTACGAAGGGCAATCGTCGAAATACAGTAGCTCTATCCTCACTTTACTACCTCTACCGCTCGCCGCAACTCATCCACGTCAAAGTTATAGGTGGGACGTTCGCGAACGACCGCCCAATCGTAAGCAATACCTTGTGCGCGCGAGAAATCTACCTCGCCATTCTCATTGAGCAATCGTTCTTCGGCATGTACTGCTTTCACCAAACCGATGAACATGGTATGCGAATCGAGCGCGATTTCCTGTTCGACGACACATTCGATATTGATGGGGCAATCCGCTAAAAGCGGCGTGTGCACAAAGGAAGCCTGTGCCAATTTCAATCCTGCGGCTGCAATCTTGTCCTCTTTTTTGCCTGTGACAACACCGATGTAATCGGTAAGAATATCTTGCGCGGGCGATGGAATGTTCACGACAAATTCGCGCGCCATTGTAATCAGCAAATGAGTATGGCGGATTGGACGCACCGAGATTGCGAGTCGCGGGGGTTCCGCGGAACAGGAAGCAATTCGATTGCACGTCATAACATTCGGGGTTGCGATTCCTGCCGTGATGAGAACGACCGGAACAGGATACAACGTGGTATTCGGTTCAATGAGACGTTTCGCCATTTCTTACACCCTGTCAGGATTGGAAAGGAAAAGAGAGGCGCGCCGCGCGATGCCTGCGCGCCTCTGCGGATTGCCGATACCTTACATATGCATCGAGGGACCCTCTTTCAGGTATTTTTCGGGGTCTTTTTCAAACGCGCGGCGGCAGCCGGGACTGCAAAAATAGTATTTCGTTCCGTTGTAATCCATCGTGAGCGCATTCGGTCCTTCTTCCACCGTCATGCCGCACACGGGGTCAATGTGTCCACCCGCGTTTTCGTGCATGGAGTGTTCGTGATGTTCGTGTTCCATTCTCTTTGCCTCCTGAAATTATTTTGGTTAGGGCGCGACGTTGAGAATCATCGTCAAACCGCCTGCGCCTTGTTCTTCGACATTATTGTTTGTGGTGTGATGCGGAATGTGGCAATGCAATAACCATTTGCCCGGTTCGCGCGCTTCCCAAATCACATCGTAGCGTTCGCCGGGTCCAACGTTCACGGTATCTTTCTGAATGCGCGCACTTTCGGGAACAATGTTGCCGTCCGTTTCGACAATCGTGAACGGTCCGCCGTGGATGTGCATCGGATGAATGAAATTGCTGTTCGAGCCGATGAAACGAATCCGAATTTTCTGCCCCACCTTCATGGTGATTGTGTCGGTGGATGGATATGCCTTGCCATTGATTGTAAAAAAGTTAGGCAGCCCTCCTTCCATCAACATCGCGGGGAAGGTGTTTCCTTCGCGTTCGAGCCATTCTTGCAGTTGAATGGTGTACTCGAGATCGTACGCGGGAATTGCTTGCGGCGTTCGCGGGTCAATAATCAGCGCGCCGTACAAACCCAGTGTCTGTTGGCGGTCAATGTGGTCGTGCGTGTGATAAAAGAATGTGCCTGCCTGCTGTGCGACAAATTCATACGTGAACGATTCACCGGGCTGAATCGGCTCTTGCGTAATTTCAGCAGGACCATCCATCGCATTCGGCAAAATCAACCCGTGCCAATGCACTGTCGTGGATTCGGGCAGGTTGTTGGTGACGCGAATGCGAATCCTGTCGCCTTCGGTGATGCGAATGCGCGGACCGGGGATTTGCTGATTGAACGCATAGCCCATCACTTGCTCATAGGGCAGGATGTTCCATTTGATGACGGACGTAGTAAGGTCGAACACTTTCACGCCGTTTTCGATGCGCGGCTGTAATTCGTTGTCGCCTTTTGCATTTGCAGGCGCGGTGTAACTCACATGACGCGGATCCACGGCTGCCATATCGCGCATCGCGTCCCCCGGGGTATCGCGCAGCATAATCATCCCCGGCGGCATGATCGCGCCGCCAACATCGCGTGCGCTCAAATTCAAATTCACCACCGTCGCCGATAAAATCAAACCCGCCGAAAGCAAAACCAGCGAGAGAAATGCCCACGCGAATTTTTGCGGACCCGTCGCACGCGTCGCCGCGCTCAAATCCATCGCGCCGTGACCCATGCCTCCCATGTTGCCATCGCCCGCGTCCTGCATTTTGCTGTGACCCATCGCAGACATTTTTTTCGCGTCGGACGTTTTCTTTTTGTCTGTGGCATGGTCGACCATTTTGCTGTGATCCATCGCGGGCATTTTGTCCGCGTCGGATTTTTTCTTGTCGTCTGCGTCGCCCTTGCTCATCTTGCTATGATTAGGTTCAGCCATGGCGTCACATCCCTTTCATTTCCGTCGGTGCGCTCGCTGCCGGAGCCGTTTGTGGTTCAAGCCAGGGCAGCCACTGCTTCAATTCTGCTTCGAGCGAATGACCACCTTTGCCCAATGCGCGCACGGTTCCCATGCCATGCTTGAGTCCTTTGGCGACGAGCCATACATTCACGGGATAGCAAGTCAATAAACCAAACGCGACGGCGACTGACATTGCGCCCCAAAAGGCGAGTTCCGTCGGTTCCATCGCGCGCATGTCGCGTCCCATCATCAACACCACCATTACAGGAAACATGCCCGCCATCATAAAATTCATCGAGACCCATTCGGGATAGAGCGAATGTTTTACCGCCTTGATGTACGAGCCCCCCATCATGTCCTTCAAAAAGAGCGATTGAAAAATCAAAAGCCCGAACGCAAAGCCCGCGATGTACTCGACAATCAAATCAATCCACATCGGCAATCCGAGAAACGCCGTGATGACTGCGGCAACAATGATGCCCGTCGCGTCACCCGCGACACAGTGAATTGCCGAACCGAGTCCTTGCTTCCACAGGGGTTTCACAAATTCCTCATGGCTGCCCGGTGCGGGTTCTTTGCAAGACATGACGTACAAAAACAGTCCGATGGGTCCGAGATATAGCGTCACCAACACCCAACCCCATTTCATCACCGTCATCTCGGGATTTTTGGTGAACGCGTCGTACGCCACATACGCGACCGAAAAAAATGTGAGCGTGAACCACACGAGCAGAATCGCGTCGAGCCACGCGAGTTGTCCGAAAACGGGGAGATTGAGTTCGGTCATAGACGGATGCCCTTGATTCATTCCACTTTGCGGCAATAGCAGTACATGAATTTCTGTTCCGTGCCAAAGGGTGTTTGATGCGTTTCCCGCGCGCTCTCGAGCAATTGAAATTCTTGCCCAAATTCATCGTGCAAACTTTCAGCGCTGTAGCGCACTACATCTAAACCACTGCAACGCAAAGGACCGTCCAGCCCAAAAGTCGCGACGATGACATGTCCGCCGGGTTTCACCGCAGACCGCACCGTTTGAACATATCGCGCTCGCGCCGACGCGTCAGTAAGAAAATGAAAGACCGCGCGATCGTGCCATACGGCATACTGGTTTTCAGGCAATTGCGCGCGCGTCACATCTTGTTCCAACCAAGTCACCTTTGACGCAAGCTCTCCCATGCGCTCACGTGCGCGTTCCAACGCGGCGTGGGAAATATCCAGCACGGTGAGATTTGTATGCCCTTGTTCGAGAAGATGGTCAACCAGCGTGGATGCGCCGCCGCCAACGTCAATGAGAGGCGCATCAAGCGCCACGCCAGTGCGGCGAATCAAATCAAGCGAGAGCTGTGGATGTGCTTGATACCAACTGACTTGGGTTGGGGGTTTGGTTTCGTAAATGGCTTCCCAATGCGATTTCGATTGCATCGACCACTCCAAACGATTTCATTGCGGAATTTCAAACTTGCGGTTTGAAATTCCGCAGCCGCAAACTGTTCGTGATGAAAAATTAGCAGGGCGTAGCCCCGTCGCCTGCATGCCGTGTTGGGCCGCCTGTGGTCTTGAGAACTGTGTCAGCTCACCCAAAAAGCAATGTGTTGCGGCTTATAGTATGTGTGTGAGCTTTCCTATTGTTTGTGTTGCGGCCTACACTGCACCCATATTCAATCAGGCAACCTCTCATGCCGCCTGCCGAGCAACACGGCAGGCGGCATGAGCAGGCGAGCGTCTAGGACTACTCCTAGGCTACGTGCGCGACAAAATGGCACGCACGGCTGGCGTTCCGATCACACCCGCCTTCTGCAGCACCTCGCGCACCGCCGGATCCTCCATGAACTTGCGAGCATTTTCCGCGTTGTCCCATTCTACAACTACCGTGACGATGTTGGGGTCATCCACATCGCGGTAAACTTGCTTGACGCCCGTTGCACCGGCGTCTCGGCGTCTGGTTTCGCCTTCGTCAAAAACCTGTCGCCATTTTTCATAATCGGCGACGGTGTGGCGTGTAGTGAGGTAGACCATGGGGTATTCTCCTTTAGTGAATGATGTGCGCTCCTGACCAGAGTCGCACGAATAGTAAATGATCAACGTTTGTGAATCAATCAAGGCTTTGAACGTATAGGCAGACTCCTCTCTTCTGTCTCATCCGCTCGATGTCATATCACACTGAGTGTGGTCAAACGAGCGGCCCAACTTTGGATTATACGACATCGCGCCGTCTAATCCGCTTCTGTGGTGGATTAGACGGCAGGTTGCTGCGTTTCAATTCGCGGGCTTGAAGATTCCGTTACGAAATTTCAGACCGTGAGTCTGAAATTTCGCAAGCGCAAACTGTTTGTGACGACAAAGATGCTCGAAAAAGCCATCGCCGCCGCCGCGATGATGGGGTTCAGCAAAAGACCAAAGAAGGGATACAACAAACCCGCCGCAATCGGAATCCCTGCGACGTTATACGCGAATGCCCAAAAATAATTTGCATAAATCGTGCGCATCGTCGCGCGCGAAAGTTGAATCGCCGTCACCACACCGCGCAAATCGCCGCGCATCAGTGTAATGTCCGCCGCCTCCATCGCCACGTCAGTGCCTGTCCCGAGCGCAATGCCAACGTCCGCCGCCGCGAGCGCAGGGGCGTCGTTGATACCATCACCGACCATGGCGACCACGCGTTTGTTTTTTCCTTGCAGCTGCGCTTGAAGTTCGCGCACCTTTTGTTCTTTTTGTTCGGGCAGCACTTGGGCGAGGACGTTCTCGATTCCAACTTGCTTTGCGATTGCTTTCGCCGTACGCTGGTTATCCCCCGTAAGCATATAAACGTCAATGCCCATTTTTTGTAATGCTTCTACCGCTTCACGCGCTTCGGGTTTCAATGTATCCGCCACGGCAATCATTCCCGCCGCTTGTCCATCCACCGCGACAAACATTGGCGTCTTGCCTTCGTCGGCAAGTTTCTGCGCGAGTTTATCGAGACCAAGCGTGTTGATTTTTTGATCCACCATCAATTTGTCGTTGCCGATGATGAGTTCGCGCGAATCCACGCGCGCGTGAATCCCGTGTCCCGCTAACGCTCCAAAATCCACGACGGGCGCGAGCGACAATCCTTTGGCGTTCGCATATTCCACGATCGCCTGTCCCAATGGATGCTCCGAAAATTTTTCAGCGGAGGCAACCAGTCTGACGAGTTCATTCTGCGATATCCGCCCATCGTTTGACGGTGCGCCAAGCCCCGCCATTTCGAATTGCGGAACGCGCATCGTCGGCGCGACGATAACATCAGTGACGGTCGGTTTGCCTTGCGTGAGCGTTCCCGTTTTGTCGAGGACGATGGTGTTGAGTTTGTGCGCGGTTTCCAATGCTTCGCCGCTGCGAATGAGAACGCCCAGCTCCGCGCCTTTGCCCGTGCTGACCATAATTGCCGTCGGCGTCGCAAGCCCCAACGCGCACGGACACGCGATAATCAACACCGCAATCGCATTCGTCAACGCGAACGTGAACGCGGGCGAAGGACCAAAAATCAACCACACGATAAATGTCAGCGCGGCGATGACCAGAACGATGGGAACAAACACCGCAGAAATTTGGTCTGCTAATTTTTGAATCGGTGCTTTGCTGGTTTGTGCCTCTTCAACAAGTTTCACAATTTGTGCGAGCGCGGTTTCTTTACCCACCTTGCGCGCTTCGAATGTGAACGCCCCCGTCTTGTTCACCGTGCCGCCCATCACTCTGTCGCCGATATTTTTTTCAACGGGAACGCTCTCGCCCGTGAGCATGGATTCATCCACGCTCGATGCGCCCGTGAGCAGCACGCCGTCCACAGGCACGCGCTCCCCGGGACGTACCAACATCACATCGCCCACGCGCACGGCATCTACAGCAATTTCACTTTCGACATTTTGCGACGAACCGTCGCGACGAAGCACGCGCGCGGTTTTCGGCGTGAGGTTCATCAAATTCTTGATCGCCGCGCTCGTTTCGCCTTTGGCGCGCGCTTCGAGATATTTTCCAACTTTGATGAGCGTGATGATGACCGCCGCCGTTTCAAAATAAACGTGGTCGCCGAAATTGATTCCCAGCGCGAATCCGATCAGCACGAGCACACTGTAAAAGTAGGCAGCGTTCGTTCCAATCGAAATCAAAACGTCCATGTTGGCGGTGAACCGTCGAATCGCCTTCCACGCGCCCACGTGATATGCGCGCCCGACATAAAACTGGACGGGCGTGGCGAGGAGGAGTAAGAGCCAATAAAAATATGGCGAGGTAAAAAAAGCGGTGAGCGCGGAATTCGTCATCCAAACACTGTGCAACAGGTCATGCGCCATTGCCAAAAGAAACAGCGGCACAGTGAACGCGATGCCGACGATGAGATTCGTGCGTTCACGTTGCAGTTCGCGTTTGCGCGCTTCTGCTTCGCGATCCACAGGTTCGGCAATCGCTGCGCCACTTTCATCGTCGGCAACCTGCGCGCCCGCCGCTTCAATCGCCGCCCGCAATTCGCGGATCGTCACCGCGCCGGGGATGATTTCGATGGTGGCGCGGTCAGGTGTCACAGCCGCATTCAAAACTCCATCAACGATTTTCAGAGCGTTTGCGATTTGTTCGGAATCTGTTACGCTTTGTAACGGCAGTTCTACTTTGTCCGTCAGAACGTCATATCCCACATCCTGCACATGCCATAGCATATCGGGAAGGGTTGCTTTGGCGGGGTCATACTGTACGGTCGCGCGCTCGGTGGCGAGATTCACCACCGCTTTTTCCACACCAACCGTTTCTTTCAAGCCATGTTCCACATGCGCGACACAGCTCGCGCACGTCATGCCTTTGATGGGTAAAACAATTTGTTGAGTAGCCATAGTAGCAAATCTCAGATAGCAAATGGAAAATCACTGGTAACGATTTGCCATCTGCCATACGCCATCCGTTATAACTTGTTCGCCGTTTCAAACACTTCCAATAATTCTCCAATCACTCTTTCGCGCTCTTGCGGTTTGTTGGAGCGGATTGCGGTCGTCACACATTCGTTCATGTGCTTTTCGAGGAGGAGCGCATTCATTTTGTCAATCGCTTTCTGGATTGCCTGCGTCTGCTTGATAATGTCCACGCAGTAGGCGTCGTCTTCCAGCATCCGCACAATCGCGCCCATGTGTCCCTGAATGGAACGCGCGCGGTTTAATAATTGAGTTTTGTCCGTGGTTGCCATGCTCGTATTCTCCACAAGTGAGTGCTTGTACGCCGCTCAGACCCACCCCCTCCCATAGGGGGTGGGATAACACATGAATCTTACGCGAAATAAGAGAATTGTCAACTAAAAATACTGTTGGAAGATTTCGGCGATTCGGTTCCATGCTTGTTAGTGCGTGCGGGGCGTTGGATTGATATCGCAAATAGCAAAAGCGCCATGCTCATTACAACGAGCGCAACCACTTGCGCGCCGCGTAATCCCATCACCCACGCCACACTCTCCCCGCGTAGCGGCTCGAGCAATACGCGAACGCTTGCAATCAAAGCGATGGTGATGAGGAAATGCGCGCCATTATAAGGACGGGGCGCTCGTGTCCAGACAAACCAAAAAATCACCAGATAGGCGATGAGTTCGTACACTTGGGTTGGGTGTCGCGGTTCGCCCCACAGAAAAATCGCCCATGGCAGATTCGACGCGGGAACCCCAAACGCGTCACCTGTCAACAAATTTCCAAAACTCAAGACCGCCATTCCGAGCGCCAACGCAGGCGCGAGCGCGTCGGTAAACAATCGGACTGAAACTTTTTTGCGCTGCAAGTACGCAACGGCTGCAATGAATCCAAAAAGCGCGCCAGTCGTCAAATCCAACGTGCCAAAATTCAGCGCGACGAGTTGCAATGGCTCCGCAAGAAACGCGTCGATATAGCGCGCCACATACCCGAGCCGCGCCGCGATGATTCCCACGCCAATCGTCAATGTCAGCGCGCCTGAAAAAACATCGTCGGTAAGTTTCAAACGCTTTGCCGCGCGTTCGCCGATTTCTTGCAAAACAAAAAACGCCGCAAGCCAAGCCAGCGGCGCGACGGGAACGGTGAATGGACCGAGACGCAAGACAGGCAGCATCTACTCTTTTTCCTCCAACAGGGTTTTGATCTTTCCCTCAATAAATTCGCGCGACATCGAACCGCCGATCATCATGTCACGAATCACACCTCTGCGATCCACAAAGAAAGAGGTGGGGAGCGCGCTGACGAGATATTGGCGATTAATCGCCCTATCGCTATCGAGCAGCAACGGGAATGAGAGATTGTATTTCGCGCCAAACGCGTTTACTACATCTGCACTTTCCATTTGGTCCACCGCCAGCACCACAAAACCCGCGTCCTTGTTCGCACGATACGCGGCATCAATTGCAGGCATCTCTGCGCGGCACGGCGGGCACCACGTCGCCCAGAAATTAACGAGTACTACTTTGCCTTTTAAATCCGCGATAGTGAACGATTCGCCTTGTGTTGAAGTGAGAGCGAAATTTGGCGCGGCGAAGCCTGTGTGCGGCTGCGCCCGTGTCGGGGTTGCAGCAATTTCAGGCAACCGATTGAACCATGTCCAAGCCGCGCCGAGTGCGATAACGAGCGCGATGGCGACATAGAGTCGCACCCCAGTCCAGTTTGCCGTGAGGCGATTCGAGTTCGACGTTTGCGCTTTCATTTATGTGCCACGACAAGCGTTCCGACGCTCGCCCATTGATAAAACCATTTTGCATCGGCGAGGGTCATGTTGACGCAGCCGTGACTCATTGGACGCCCAAAATTATTGTGCCAGTACGTGCCGTGAATGGCATAGTCGCGGTAAAAATACATTACGTCCGTTACGTTCGGCAGATAATAGTAATCACCCGCCGTTTGACTGCCGCCCGACATTGTTTGTGACGGAATCTTGCGATAAATTTTGAACGTGCCAAGAACGGTTGGCGTGCGCGCAACCCCTGTAGAAACGACAACGCTTTTTACAGGGGTCGAACCTTCGTAGGCGGTGACAGTCTGTGTGGTCACATTTATCTCAATCCATTTGTCCGTGGTCGGTGGATTGGTGACGATACCGCCGAGCGGGGCGGGCGCGCCGTTCGGGTCATTGTATAGAAATTTTTTCGGACCCGCAGGCGCGTTATTTGGGGATGGCGCGTTTAGTAAAGGGGGCGCGGTCGTTACATTCGCCGCGTTCGGGACGCGCAAGGTTTGTCCTGTATACACAAAAGACGACGCGAGACCATTGAGCCGCATCATTTCCGCGACGGTTGTGCTATGCTTGACCGCAATCGAAAAGAGAGTATCGCCCGCGCGTACGAGGTATACACCATTCGTCGCAACCGTATTCGCATTTGGCAGATTTTTTCCGGGAATGACCAAGCGCTGTCCAACGTAGACAAAATTTACATTTGGCAATTTGTTCGCGGCGACGAGCGCATCTGGGGAAACGCCATAGCGCGCCGCAATCGAATAAAGTGTGTCGCCCATTTTGACGGTGACGTAATAATCTGGCGGATTTGCTTGGGCGAGATTGGGGAGGAACAAGAACAGCAGCGCGATGGTCATGCAGAATAAAATTTTAGTTCGCATTATTTTTTCTCCGCAAAAATTTTTTGCAACTGCTCGTCAATATACTGCTCGCTCATTGCGCCGACACGCGACGCGCGAATGACCCCGCGGCGGTCAATGAAAAAACTGGTTGGCAAACCGAGAACGTTATATGCAGTTTCCGCGCGTCCGTCGCTGTCCAAGAGTACTGGAAATGTCAAACGCAATTCGCCGAGAAAACTCCGCACCGCGTCCACGCCTGAATCGTCCTTGACGTCCACTGCGAGAATCACAAAATTCTCACTCTCTTTGTACGCGCGATATTTTTTCTCCATGATTGGCATTTCGATGCGGCAGGGCGCGCACCACGTCGCCCAAAAATTTACGAGCACGGGCTTGCCATGCAAATCGCTCAAACGCACCGTTTCGTCTTTTAAATCTTTGAGTTCGATTTCGGGCGCTTGCCGCCAACACTCCAGCCAATCGCGTTGGGGTCAATTTGCGCGACGGTGGTAGGAAAGGTACTCTCATCAAAGGTGGAACGTTCGCGGCGCGCTTGCGCGAGCGGGGCAAGGGGCTGCGTCACGATAAGCGCGTAAATCGCAATCGCACCCAAGCTAAGTAACCCCACGCCGCTGACCAACAGAATCCAAAGGAATGCGCTGCGTCTCATGGTTGCTGCTGCTTTTCCAAAATCGGAAATCCCGCCTGTTCCCAGCCAAGCATCCCGCGGTCCAAATTCCACACATTGGAATAACCTAACTTGACCAGTTTTTCGGCTGCGATTTGACTCATGCGTCCACTGCGGCAATACAAAAAAATCTGCGCGTTCTTGTCTTTGGGAAGTTTGTCGAGATTTTTTTCAATCTCGTCGTAGGCGATGAACGCGTCGGTTTGCGCGATTTCACCTTCGTACGGAATGTGAACGTTGATGAGTGGGAAATTTTTGTTCGCGAGAAGCGCGTTCAACTCTACTGGCGAAATGTTGGTGTAGGCACCGCCTTTTATTTCGACGCGCACGCCCAGCGAACCCGAGCGCGGCGCGTTATTGTCTATACCACTGTCGCACGCGGCAAGCAGAATGGCGAACGCAGCGAGTACGCTAAGGAGCGTTGTGTGAGATTTCATTTTCTTTTTCTTTCACGGCTGCAAGTTGTATGTCAAGCTGCTGATTTGCCATCCCTCGCCGTTATTGCGAAATGTCCAACGGTCAGAAGCGGGCGAATTGGTTTGTCCAATTTTGACGCCGCCTGTCGCCTCGGCAGAATCGCCAGCTATCGTAACTTGGAGATTGACATGTTCGCAAAAAGTTGGATTGGAGGGAAAGATGATGTTGACGTAGCGGTCACGCAGCGCGTCCCAGCCCGCCCACGTAATGTTATCACCGTTGTTATCGGGAGTATGATTGGCGTCTATCACTTTGCCATCTTTCGCCCACATCGCTTGCAAACGGTCAACATCTTGCTGCACGACAGCTTCACATTCCGCGTTAATCAATTGTCGAATCGCTTCTTCGGCTGTTGCAGGCACAGCGGTTGGTGTTCGTACACGCGGCGTTTCGGTTGTTGAATGTGTTTCGGGCGCTGCACCATTCGCGCAACCCGCGAGAATCACCAGTGTAAATCCGAAAAGCACAAACCATTTGAACATCCTTGTACCTCATTTTTGTTTTGATTTTTGCCAATCGAACTATGGGACAAATTCAGGTCCCTTGTCTCGATTGTTGTTGATAAAAGTTAGGACTGCTTGATCGTTTATCCCATTACAGCGCTGCCATCGTGCCCACGCCGCGAGAACCACTTTATCTTTTAGACCCGTCCATGGCGCAACAATCACTTTACGCTCGCCACCTACGAGATTTTCCAACTGACTGCGTTCCCCGTCGGTCAAATTATTATGATAGACAATCACGCGCCCATGTTCGAGACTATGCACACCGCGCGACAAATCGCTGTTGTTCAGCGGTTCGCGCAAAATTCCACTGGCAAGCGGAGCATTGAGATGCGAACCCGACAGCGGCGGATAATCGGTGTACGCCGGAATCTGTGTGCCCTCTTGCAAATCGCCGCGTCCGTAATTTGTTACGGATTGTGGCGGTGAACATTCGCCGGGTGCAAGAGCTAGCGTTTCAATCGGTGTTTCGCGCGGTCCATACATCTGCCAAAGTACGGCGGCGGCAATCAAAATCACAAGGATGGCAATCGCAACAAAAATAAACCTGAGGCGTTTGCTGCGTTTCACCGCGCGTTCCTGTTCACGCTGCGCGCGTTTTTCCTGTTTCTTGGTCTTTTCAGCCATATTCCTTATCGAGCTATCTCCTGCGTCGCAAGTCTCGATGGCGCATTGCGCGCGGGCGGCTTCTCGCCCACGAGACGCGCAATGACGATGGCGCGGTGTGAGTTAGACCACTCGGGCCAACAACTAATGAGCGTCAAACGCGCGTCGTTGGTTGGCTGCATGGACTTTGCGTTCTCGAGACGTTTCGCCATCGGCACATCGCGTTCGGCGACGATGTAGGATAATGCGACGCGGTACAAAAAACTTGTGCCTGCCGCGTTAGTGACGATTATTTCATCACCCTCTTTTATCGTGTATAGTTTTTTGAAGACTGCCGTTCCCAAGTTATTGTGTCCTGCCATCACCACGTTGCCGCGTTCTCCGGGGTTCGCGCTGTTCAATGACCAACCCACTTCATTCAGCGGCACATCCCAGTCTGTGACAAGTTTTCCATCCAATAATGTGTCTTTCCAGCCCATCTCCAAGATTGGCGCATCCACGTTGAGTGTGGGAATGAAGATGCGCGCCGCGCGAGACAGGGAACCTATGGGTGCGCCGTACCACGCAGGGACTGGTGAAGGCGACGGTGTTAAAGCATATGTCGCCGTTGCAGCCCTGCGCGTTGGCGTTCTCGTACCTAACGGGCGCGTCGTTTGAGTTGCGCGCGTCTCCAGTTGAGTTGGCGACGCGCTTGGTGTAACTGTGCGTGTGACCGTCGGCAATGGTGTTGTTGTGTCCAACAGCGGGGATGATTGCGCTACAACAGACTCTTCCCCCACATCCAAAGTCGGCGGTGTGTCAACAATGTTTGCGCCAAGAACGGATATTTGCTGTTGGGTAAAAATGAATGCCGTATAGCCAAACAGCGCCACACCGAGCAGCAGGAAAATGATTCCGACAGGTTTGCGGATGCGCTGCATGAATCTTAACTTCCCCACGCGTCCAGCGCCTCTTGCGCGGGACGAAAGTTTTTGTTAAAGCGCAGAGCGCTTTCAAAGGCAGCCCGCGCTTCCGCATCGCGGCCCAAAGATTGCAACGCTAGTCCGCGATAGTAATGCGACTCTTCTAAATTTTCGGCGCCGCGTAACGTTGCGTCCGCCAGCGCGAGAATTTCATCGTAGCGTTTTGTCTCGTAATAGGCGCGATACGCGCCGAACTGATACCACATCATTCGCCAAGGCAGTTTCAACACACGCGCTTGGTCAAACGCCGCCGCGGCTTGCTTGTACTGCGCGAGACCATTCAAACTCGTGCCGAGATTAAAGTAGGCAAACGCATCTTTTGGATTCGCTTCTATTTCCGCGCGGGCGCGCGCCATCGCATTCTCGTACATCACACGGTCATCCCAGTCTGCGCCGATGATGCCACGCACGACTTGTGCCTTGTCTTGTGGATAGACAATCAGATAGAGACGATTGAACGCGCGCCAATCGTTGTCCACTTCCGCGAAGGAAATTTTTTGGTCGGGTCCGTTGTACGAATCCATAAAAGTAAACTGCGTCTCGTCGTAGCCGACGAGCAGTTTGTAGTGTCCCATCCAACCTTGCTTGGCGCGCGGCGGGTCGAACGCGGTTTCAATAATGACGGGCATCCCATTCGCCATAATCTGCTTGAGTTGGTCGAGTGTGCCGTTTTCGCGGACGATGACATTCATGCCAATGCTGGAAACATACGCGGCGAGTTCATGCGGACTCACATTCTTGTCTTCAGGGTCGGGTTTGGTGAATGGCGCAATGAGTCGCTGCCCATCCGCGCGTCCGTAATGGCTCAAATACATGCCCAGTGTTGCGGGACCGCAATTGTTCCACCACTGCGCTTCCCACTTGACGCCTCGCAAGTAAATCTCTGACGGAAGGGCAAGCGTTCGCTTTGTTTCTTGCGCGTGTCCGGATTCGAGCGCCAGTTGCGCGGCTTGCGCCTGTTTTGTCGCGTTCGCGCTTTTCGCTTGAACATCTTTGCCTTGCGCCACACGCGTCGGCTTGGAAATCGGCAGCGGGTCATTTTCCAAAACGGCAAGGGTCAACGGCGGCGAAACGTATTGTGGTTGTTCGGCGCGCGGAAAAAATTCTTGGACGCGGGCGCGCGCAGCGAAATATTTTTGTTGCAGCCACACGCTTTGAGATTGCGCTAGCGGCAAAGCCAAACCAAACGCGAGGAATGCGCCGAGCAGCAACGCGAGAAAAATAAAAGTGCGCCGTTCCCGCGCGCGTCTCTGCCGCGCACGCGGCGATTGAACGTAAAGCGTGCGTCGCATTTATGGCTGCCCCTTTACATACTTGTCGAAAAACCCAATCGTGCGCTGCATGGCGAGATTGAAATTGGCGGAGAGATTGTGATTGTCGCCGGAGTACGTAAAAAATTCGACGGGCTCGTTCACTTTTTGAATCTCGTCAAACAGCGTCTGTGAAAAACTAAGCGGCACTTCTTCGTCCGTCGTCGCGTGGTGCAGCTGCAACGGGCCCGATAAATCGGCGAGATAGGATGTGGGCGAGAGCGATGCCCAAAATTCTGGATTCTCTTCGGGCGTCCCGTACTGCCGCGTGAGTTCGTCGGGTGCGCGCGGCCCCGCGTGATAGCCGCGCACGCCGCCGCCCCACATCCCCAATTGCTCCGACGGAGGTGCAACCGTGCCAGCCCAACTCACGCCCGCTTTGATGTCTGAACGAATGACCATCGCGCGCAGTACAATTTCTCCGCCCAACGAATGTCCCCACATGCCGATTCGATTCGGGTCCGCTCCCGCGAATTTTTTCAATGACCCCATCGCGTTAAGCACATCAATCGTGTAGCCTGGGGCAAAATGTCCGCTTGGCGTGCCCTCTGAATTGCCGTGACCGCGATAATCCGATTTGAAGGTGATGTACCCTGCGCGCGCAATCGCTTCCTGATAGGCAACATAGCGCTCGGTGGTGCGATATTCTGACGGCGAAATGTAACCGTGATTGAACAAAATGACGGGCCAGCCCGTTGCGGGTTTTTCACCGTTCGGCACAGTGAGCAGTCCGTAGATTTTCAAACCATCCGAAAGATGCGAAGCGATATATCGTTGATAGTTCACGCCCGGCGTCAGCGTTTGCTCGATTACAAGTTCGCTGCCGGGAAAATCGCGCGTGCGGAGCGCGGGAATCGTCAACGGATTGAGCGGCGTCGCTGTCGGTTCGGGACGCCGCGTCGCGGTTGCGGTGGCAGTGCGCTTGGAGTTCGGTTCGCTCGTGGGCGCTGCGACTTGCGTTTTGACGGTTTGTGTTGGCAAGACGATTCGCGTCGGCACAATGGCTGTGGCGGAAAGGCGCGTTGGCGCAGTCATCGCCAATGTAATGGTGGGCGTGCTGTTTGGTGATGCGCTACAGGCATTCAAAATGAAGAGTGAGGAAAACAGCGTGAACAAAAATGTTTTTGAACGGAACATACTTGGTCTTTCTGGAAGCGGAGATAAAGTCGTGCCGTATCAAGACTCGAGCTGCGCGATGATAATCAGACGGAAATTGTCCACGCGATAGGGCCAGCATGTAATGAGAGTGACGATAGATTCGCGTGAGGGATTCAATGGACTCAAATCAGTTGGCACGACGATGCGCCGCGCCTGAATCACATAAAGAAATTTCCGGCTGCCAGCGTACACAAAAATCTCTTCCCCCACGTCTAACTGGTCCAAATCGCGAAAGACTTCGCCGTACACATCATTGTGTCCCGACATGACCATATTGCCGCGCACTCCCGGGTTCGGCGTGCCGATGCGATGTCCTACGCCTTTCTTTAATGTTTCCCAATCATCACCGGGCACGACGGGCGAATCTATCGCGATGGCGGGAATGACGATGCGCGAGGGCGAGTCGGGGCTGGGTGTGGGCGCAAGCGGAGACGCCGCCACCTGCGCTCGCACACCCAAAACCCCGAGGGCAGGAGGAAAGGGCTCTTCGGGCGCGAACGATGAACCGGGCAGTTCATTCACATACAAATCGGCTGGAGGAAACGACGACCCAGGCAGTTCGCGCACTATGGGAGTTGCGAATTGTGTATTTGTATTCTGTCCAGCTTGCTCTTGGGCTTGAATCGCTTCCTTTCGCGCCTTTACACCGAATTGATTGAGCGTTTGGAGGTTCAAGAGGATCAGCGCCGTCGTGCCGATGAATCCCAAAACAAAAAGCAGCTCGATGAACATCAACAATGTGCGACTTGGCGCACGGGGTTTGCGCGGCTTTGCTGTCCATGTTTGCGCGCGTGCCCCCTCGATGCGCCTGCGCGCATCAAGAATAGCTTCCAATTCTTCCAGCGTCAATTCGCTGATTCGGCGTGAGTCCATTGCGATTTGTAATTATTTAATGGCGCGAATCGCGCGGCGATGATTTCCGCTTAGGATTTCTCGAGATGCGGTATCGTAAAATTCGCGCTCCTGAACACCTGCGCGCAGCATCGCCTCACGAAACTCGGTTGTCTTGAACCACTGTATTGCTTTCGGTAAATCGTTGGTATTCAATTGCACCATCGCCGCGTTGGGGTCATCGAGCTCGCGATACACCGGACCATCCGATAGTCCGTACTCGGCTCGCGCGCGAGACTGGCGTTTATGCTCACGATACCACGCCCCAAAATCGGGGACTTGAACGCGGATAAAAAGATGATGCAAAAAGTGTTGTCTGTATTTCATTCGGGTCTCCTTCTGCAAGACGGCAGCGGAGTTGCGGATGTCCAGAATTCGGGTCGTAGAATTTCGGTCTCGTAGGTCATTTCTTATGGCGCGGGTGTCGGATGTTCAATCGCATCTTCCGTCGTCCGCAGATATTGAAACTCGCGGTGTGCCTTTGTCCACAAACTTTTGAAATACGCGATCAACGCGCGAATGTCGGCGTCGCTCAATTTGTCGCCAAAAGGTTGCATACGCATTGGTTGATTGGGACGTAGTGTATCGCGGATGCCGTCGCGAATCGCCTCGTAAAGTACGCGGTCAGGATGATGCCATGTATGCCCATCGTCATTGTGAGGCGGTGGCGGATAATTCAAATTTTCGTCAGGCGTTTTCCAATTTGCCGCGCCTTCGGCATTTGCGCCATGGCAGGAGGCACAGTGTTGTTGATAAATTTGTTTGCCGCGCGCGATTTGAGAGGAATCCAATGTGGGCAGCGGTGGAACAACGGTGTTGTACTGATTTACTAAGGGTTGTTCGGGCGCGCACGCTGTCAATACTACGATTACGACAGTCGAATAGAGAGCGAAACTAAGGCGCATCACTCACTCGGTTTGGAAAACGCATACGTGCCCTGTTCTACCCAACTTTGTGTGCGCGATTTTTTCTCTTGCGGGTCAGGGAACAGCGTGACGCTCACAGCGAGCAGGTACAAGATGCCGCCTATCCACACCCACGCCACCATCGGATTCACATACACACGAAAACTCACGTATTGAAAATTGTCTTCCCACCCTTGAATGATGGCGTACACATCGCGGCGATAAAATGGCGCGTCGCCATAAATCGCCGGGTCCGTCATGTTTTGCTGTTGACGCGGAAAGTATGTGGTGGAAGGTTGCATCGTCGTGATGCGTTTCCCATCTTGATACACGCCGAGTGTCGCTTGCGCGGTGATGCCTTCACCATTTGGGATGTTTGGCGCGAAATTTTCAAAGACAATCGTATAGCCGCGCGTTTGCCAACTCTCGCCAATTTGCATCGCGCGCACTTCGTCCGTTTCGTAATTCCGCGAGCCGATGACGCCAATCGCCATAATCGCTACCGCGAGATGAATCAAGTAGCCGCCATAGCGCCGATGATTCCGATTAAGCAGTTGCCCGAACGCCGCGACAAAATTCTCGCGCGTATTTTTCTGGCGCGCCCGCGTTGCCCAAATCATATCGGCAAGTGTCGTAAAAATCACAAAGCCGACGAGCGCCATACCGAATAACGGGATGAGCTCGCGATTGCCCAAAATGAAAGTGAACGCGACAAAAAGCGCGGTGAGAAGTAACGGCGCGATGACTTTGCGTCTCAATTTCGAAATTGTCGCGCCGCCCCAACCGATGAGGGGAATCACGCCCATCAATAAAAAGATTCCGACAAGGATGATGCCGACGACGAGATTAAAGTACGGCGGACCCACGGTGAGCGTTTGCCCCGTGATGAGTTCGCTGATGAGGGGCCAAATCACGCCAATCAAAATCGCCATCGCCGCGGCGAGAAAGAGAACGTTGTTGAGCAGAAACAAAACTTCGCGCGAGAGGGGCGAATCGAATTCACTATCGGTGCGAAGCATCGGCAGCCGATAAAAGAGGAGCGCCATCGAAGCCAGCGCGACGAGCGCGATGAATCCGAGAAACCACGCGCCCACTTCCGATGTCGCAAATGCGTGCACCGATTGAATGATGCCTGCGCGCGTGAGGAACGTGCCAAATACCGTAAGCACAAAGGCGAGAATCACAAGACCGAGATTCCACACTTTGAGGGTCCCTTTGCGTTCTTGCACCATCACCGAATGTAAAAACGCGGTGCCCACAAGCCACGGCATCAGCGCGGAATTTTCCACAGGGTCCCAACCCCAATAGCCGCCCCAGCCAAGTACGTCATACGCCCACCGTCCGCCGATGAGCAAGCCCAGACCCAAAAACATCCATGCAATCAGAGTCCAGCGCCGCGTCGCGCGAATCCATGAATCACTAACGCGTCCACTGAGCAGCGCCGCCATCGCAAAGAGGTACGGAATCGTGAAACCGATATAACCCAAATATAACATCGGCGGATGCGCCGACATCAATGGATGCGTCAACAAGGGATTCAACCCCGCGCCGTCGAGTGGAATGACCTCCATCGCCCTGAACGGACTGGTCACAAAATTCAACATGAACGCGAAAAAGATTTGCAGCGCCATCAAGACGCCAATGGCGTAAGGCATGAGGTCGCGGTGCTGTGACCAATTTCGCAAAATCGCCGCGAGTCCGTAAAGCGAGAGAATCCACGTCCAAAACAAAAGTGAACCTGCCTGTCCTGACCATACGGCGGTCAATGTCAACAAGAGTGATAAATCACGCGAGGAATGATTGGCGACAAGCTGGAGCGAAAAATCGCGCGTGACGAACGCATAGATGATTGTGAGAAAAGCAATTGTCGTCAGCCCGGCATAGACGATGACGCCATTGCGCGCGCTCTCCACCAATTCAGGAATGTTACGCCGCCCGCCGACAAATCCCGCAATGGCAGAATAAATTGCGACGACAAAAGCAACGGTGAGGGAAATCGAACCAAGTGTGTTCATTGGACTCCTTTGGCAGATGGCGAATCGCCAATTGCAAATCGAAAATCGAAAATCCAAACTGTCTATCGCTCACTCGCTCAATAACTTTTCAATTCGTTCGCGCAAAGAATCATCGTCAATAGGTCCAATCCAATTCGCATACGCGCGTCCGTTCGAGTCAATCCCGCTCAACATTTTGCCTTCACGCGTAACGAAATAAGTTTCAGGGACGCCTGTAATGCGATACATTTGCGAAATGCGCGTGCCGAGGTCGGGTCCGTTCGGGTACGTCATGCCGTACTCTTGAATAAATTTTTTCGCTGCATCTTCCGTATCCACATAATCTACGCCAAGAATCACAACCCCGCGTTCGCGATAATCCTTCCATGCGCGTTCAAGAATTGGTGCTTCGGTACGACACGGAATACACCAAGAAGCCCAAAAGTTGATAACGACGGGTTTGCCACGCAGTTCCGGCAAGGAGATATTCTGACCATCAAAAGTGGTAAGCGAAAAGTCAGGCGCGATACCCGACGCGAGCGGAGGCGCGCTTTTTGTTTGGACTGCCCAAGCGAGCAGCGCAAGCACAATTGCGACTGCTGCAAACATTCCGCCAAAGATCCAGATTGGCGCACGGCGCGGTTTTTTCTCTCCTAACAAGAGCGCGTCACTTATTTGCCCCATGTGACACCCCCATCATCACTGCGAAAGACTTGACCCTTTTCATTCACTACCGCAATGCGTTGAGAATTTGAAGGACTAACAGCGAGCGCGAGGGTCACACCTGATTCGACATTCAAACGCGTCATGTCGCGCCATCGTCGCTGCTCTTGAACACACCTTGTTCAGTTGCTACGAATAACTCATTCTGGTCATTCAGCGCCAACGCAATTGCCGCTTGAAAAGAGGGCGTTGAAACGCGCGTCCAGCTTGCGCCGCTATCGCTACTCTTGAACAAACCTTGTTGTCCACTTCCCAAAAACATCATCTGCGGCGTGTTCCCAGACAGCGCGATGCTCGATGTGCTAGGCGGCACGGCGCGGTTCAAACTCGCCCAGGTTGCCCCGCCATCCATGCTTTTGAACAAGCCAAAACCCGCGACGTACGCGTAGAACTCGCGTGCATTTGTTGGGTTCACCGCAAACGCATGAATGTCTGTACCGGGCAAATTCGTCGTGAGCGCGCGCCACGTTTTTCCACCGTCGCTACTTTGACTCAAAACATTGTGTCCCGCGATAGTGACAAGATTCGCGTCGCTGCGCGGAATGGCGATGGACATGGCGTCTTGCTGAAGCGAAGCCAGCGGACTCCAACTCTTGCCGCCGTCGCTGCTCTGCATCATGCCGCCGTGATGCCCAAAGAAAAGCATATCGGGATTCTGTGGATGAAATGCCAACGCGTGAAAATCGCGCGTGTTCAATGTGGCAAGAGCGGCAGAATTTGTTGCGGGCGCATTGGAGCTAAACCACCACGCCAATGCCGCAATTGCGCCAAGTAATGCGAGCGCAATGACAATCCAAAGATTTCGATTCGACTCGGACGGCAGGCGCACGCGTTTTTTGTTGCGTGTCATCGGTTTCATCGTGAGTCTCTGACTGCTAGGGATGAATCCCTCAAGCGTTGTTCAAGCAGTTCGATTTGGACAGCACGATCCTGCGCGCTTTCACCTGCCCATGTACCGAACTGCCAGAATGGCGGGTCTTCGACCGTGAGAAACAACAGCGGGAGTTTGGTCAGTGGCAAGAGCGCGGCAAATGCAAGGAGAACAAATAGCACATCGTTACTCCACGACAATTCGAACCACGACACATGCAGCGCCGCGCCCAAAGCGATCACGGCAAGAATGACCGCGCTCGGCGCGAGATTGATGGCAGCGCGTTTCAATTGCGAGCGGAACTTGTAATTGTTCATTTTCTTGTGATTTCTTACGGATGATAAGATTTACAATTAAAAAAAATTAAGCTCGAGAGACGGAAATCGGGTGAATGTCCAAGCTCGCAATATGATGACAATCGGCGTGTAATGCTTCGCCAAGTGCCATGGGTGCCATGGGATGCAAAACCGCAAGCACGAGCAAAATCACTGCTACAACGCTAATGAGCACGCGTAACCAAGAGATGCGCCAGTTGAATTTCCGCTGCGGCTGTGCCAAGTGCTGTACGCGTTCACCGAATGACGAATACGCGCCAACGCCGAGTGCGTCCCATGTTGGCGAACGAAAGACTTTTAGCAGCGCGCTTGCTAATGTCTCGCGCGTGGCGCCGTGCGCGAGCGCATGTTGGTCTGCGGCGATTTCCTGGAGGAGCAGATAGTTTTCAACTAAATCGTGCAAGACAGGAAAAAAGATAACTGCATCGCGCAGTGTGCGGACGATAAGAATTTTGAAAGGATCATTTTGTGTCAGATGATATTTTTCATGCGCGAGGACGCTTGACAATTCTTGCTCGTCCATTGCTTCCGTCAACCCTGTTGTCACCAACACGCGCGGCTTGAGCCACCCATAGCACAGCGCAAAGGGCTGCGGTGCCGCGACGAGGTCCACATAGGAGGTGAGCGCAAGTTGATTCACCACACGTAATAGGTTTCCCGAAAGATCACGCTTGTGCATCAATAACTTTTGCAGATGCTGTCTGGTCAAGCGCGCATGCCACCACAGACGCACCAGAAAAGCAAGTACCGAAAGGATAAGCACAACCAATGCCAAAAACATCAAACGATAGGCAAGGTGAACCGATAGCGCTTGCCACGCCAACAGACAAAACTCGACGATATGCGGCGCGAGAGTCTCCGCGAACATTGCCACGACGACGCCAAGCAATACCACCATACCCGCGCCAATTCCGCACAAGGCAGCCAAAATCCAAGTCGCGGTGTGGTGCGCGGGCGGAACTGAATTCGAATATGTGGGTGAGAGTCCAGAAGCCATGTGCTACTTGAATTTACTGCGTTCTTTTGCCATTTTTTGCAGCGTCGCCAGCGCGTCGGGGTCCTGTTCGCCCAACACATCTACAAATTGCGCCATTGCCATTTCGCCGAAATCACTCACCAATCCCGCGACGATTTGATGCGACGCCTGTTCCAAAAATTCCGCGCGATTCACACGTGCGGTGTACACAAACGCGCGCGACACTTTTTTACGTTCCAAGAATTCTTTTTCGACAAGACGATTCATCACGGTCATGACCGTTTTGTAATTGGCGCCTTTGCCCATCTTGTCGCAGACGTCTTGGACGCTGACCGTTTCTTTTTTCCAAACTATTTCCATGATGCGCGCTTCCAACGTGCCTAGAAAACGCGCCATGCCCTTGCGATTCAATTTGAACTGGGGGATTGTGAATTTGTGCGGCATCTTTTTGCTCCCTAAAACTCTTACGCATTATAGGAATTGAATGGCAACTTGTCAAACCTTTTTCGCCATCATGGGAAGAAAGCTCTGCCCATGAGCGTGCTGCCGATACCATGTCCGCACGGACAGTCAGGCACATTTTCAAACTCCGAGTATCGTCAACTTGGCAGAACGCAAATGGGCGGCGAACAAGCCGAACCGGTGCATCTGCGCTTACTGCGCGATTGCGCGCAAATTTGTATTACGAGCGCAGATTTTATGCTCCGTAGTTCCGAGTTTCACTTGCGCGTGTGCGGCGTGTGCTCGGAGGTTTGCTCGCAGTGCGCGGAAAGTTGTGAACGCATCGGGCGCGATGATGCGCAAATGCAAGAGTGCGCGGAAATTTGCCGACGCTGCGCGGAATCGTGCCGCAAGATGGCGGGCATTCAAATGGCGATGTAGAATGTCCGAAAGAAAAAATCGCGCTCAACAATAATCGTTGTTGAGCGCAACTATTCTTGTCGTTGAAAGCAAATCATTCCTTTGGTTCAATCGTGCAATCCCACCGCAAGCAGTGTCCGCACAAATAGCGACAACCCGAATAAGAGAACAACAATCGCTGCAATCAACGTCGCGCGGTCGGCGAGTCGTTCAAAACGCGGATTGTCCACAATGACGCGCTGCGCGCGCAAAAACAACGCGCCCACACCAATCAACACGCTCGCAATTCCCACACTGTATGCGACCACCAAGCCCACGCCCAATGCAATTTGACGCACGCTCAACGCGACCAGAATAATCGCCAACGCATCAATCGTCGGCACAATGCCGTGCATCAGTCCCATCACAAACAAACCACTCAGAGTTACCGTATCGGGCGCGGGATGCTCATGCTCGTGCGGATGAGCGTGGTCGTGCGTGTGCGGATGCGGATGGTCGTGTGTATGAGCATGATCGTGATCGTCATGCGTGTGTCGTCCGCGTGTGTTTTTCCACAAAAGATAAACCCCTAATGCCATCGTCAACAACCCCGAAGGTATCCCCACCCACTGAAGATATTGCGTACTCACAAGTTGCCCAATGGTCGAAATGGCAAGAATTCCAATCACTATCGCGCTGGCAGTGTGCGAAAGCGCCGTCGTCGCGCCCAAGAGAACGGCGTCACGAAGCCGCGCCCGCGAACCGACCAAATAACTACCTGTCAGTGTCTTGTTGTGTCCAGGCGTTAACGCGTGCAGCGCGCCGATAAGAAACGCTGCGCCCAATGCGATGATTGCAAGTAGGGGATTCGTAGCGGAGGATTGCAATGTATGTTGAATAAAGTTAATGCCCGCCTCACTCAAGGGGGTGCGATTCGGCGCGGAGGGGTCTAGAGAGATTTGTCCGAAAAGCAGAACATACAAAATGCCGAGCGCGAGGACGACACCGAGCGCGATGTACATCCAACTGAATAACGAGCGTTGGGGTTTTTGCATTGTGGGTTGAACTGCCATTGTCAACTCCCCCTTCTAATCTCTTACTACGAGTAAGACGGGCAGCCACATTGCATCTATCGAGCAACCGGGGGCTTGCCGCGCGAGATAAAGAAAGCCACCGACAAAGAAACTAGGTTGTGTTGACATTTCTAACGCAACCAAATCAATGTCGACACAAAATGCAAG
>CAYXXF010000028.1:0-62914 GCA_964469005.1 uncultured Anaerolineales bacterium | reverse complement strand
CTTGCATTTTGTGTCGACATTGATTTGGTTGCGTTAGAAATGTCAACACAACCTAATGATACCATTTGATTACCAAAACAAGTGTGTACATTTCTTGATGGACCTGATGCTCAAACCGTCTGCTCGAATCAAATAAATTCTCGCCCCGCGCGATTGGAATCGGCGGGGCGAGAATTTGATGTTTGGTGCAACTTGGCTGTCACCGGTTTCAGTGTCACTTGTTTTTGGCGCACGCGCGCATGTTCTCTCCGTTAAAAATCGCATCTATCAAGAGGAACGTTTCACACCTGTCCTTCGGATGACCTGTTGCACCTTTGTTTGGCTGTCCGATTTGTAATGACTTGTGCCACATCCTCCAATTTCTGTGGCGTTGCTCCGCGTTAACTTTCCGTCCGTAGAATATCACCCCGTACATCAAATGGGCATCGCAGAGTGGCGTGTTTGCTAACGCGCCATTTGGCGTATTGACAAAAGGCGAACGGTTACTCTAATTTCATGTTTTCACCGAACCAACGTTTCCGGTCAACGCGGTCAATTCTCTGGAACGCAATCCGCCGCAAGGCAAGGTGTTCAATGAGTACACTTGGGGCGGCTATTTGGAATATCGCCTTTTTCCTTCCGTGCGCATATTCATTGATGGCAACAATGATTTTTTGGGCGCAGAGTTGGTGCGCGAGTATCTGGACATCATCAATGCATGCAATGGATGGGAAGAAAAACTCGCGGGCTATGACGTGCGCTGGGTGATTGTGCCGCCAGAGCGCGCGTTGGCAAAGGAATTAACCCGTTCGGTCGAGTGGCAAGAAACTTATCGTGATGACAGTGCGGTGATTTGGGTGAAACAGTAAAATCTCACAGGGCGGGAGCGCGCGGGTCAGAGTCACTTGTATACACTGCGCCAGCACTCGCAACGATGAGCGCCGCACCACCGATTTCCAACAACGACAGCGATTCGCCAAGCAGCAGTGCAAGCCCCACCCCCATAGCAGGCACGAGAAAGAAATACAAGCTCAAGCGGCTCACATCGTCAGACTGAAGCAACCAATACCACGCCGCGACCGCAAACGCAGTTCCGGGCAGAGCCAAAAAGAGCAATAATCCGATAAATGTTGGTGTCCATTGGATTGTCACGTCACGTTCTACGAATGCAGAAAGCGCAAACAGCGGCATGCTCCCAAACAGCAACTGCCAGCCAGTAACCGCCAGCACATGCTGCCCCAGTCGCATTGTCTTGCCCAGCACATTTGCAGTCGCTGCTGCGAACGATGCGCCCAGAGCCAATACCGCGCCAGAGATCCCATACGCGTCCGTCGCTGTTAATGCTGGATATGTGATGAGCGTCACACCGAGCAGACCCAAACCCAGCGCAATCATTTTGCCGCGCGTAACGGCTTCTCCGAGAAAAATTGCCGCGAGCGCGAGTGTGATGAGCGCTTGCATATTGCCCAACACGGAAGCAATACCCGCGCTCGTGCGCCCCGGGCTCAAAAACATCGCGCCGAAGGTTAGTGTCGTCGCGAAAAAGCCAAGTAAAAGAATTGCCGGCCAATCCATGGGCGCGGGAATAATTCGTTCACGTCGAACCAGCAAAATGCCCAAAAGAACAATCCCCGCAATGAACGCGCGCCACGCGGCAAATCCAAGGGGCGGCGCCCATGTTAGTCCTGCTTTGATCGCGGCATAGCAGAGCGCATAGGTCAACAGAATCGCGACCAAAAGAACGATACGGAGGCGAGCACCCATTAAGCACTACACCCTTTAGATTTGTTCCCCGTTCTTTGATATGTCACGCGTCGTAGGCAGCCATCATTACGGTCAAATTATCAGTTACAATGTTTCCTCGAACCAGTCACAAACGATTCTCGCTTCCGCGCGTGGGTGAGAAAGCATCCAATATACACTTCCATCAATCTCAACGATACGCTTCTTGATCGGAGGAATTCGGTCATACAATTCGATGATGTACGCTGGGGTAGGTCCTTTCTGATCTAGGAGGAACATCATTGGAATTGTTAGAGATTCAACGGGATTCGGCGGAGGCGTCGAAATCAAGGACATGATGGCAGAAAGAGGATACCACTTGTCAAAATCTGGATCCTTCAAATACCCCTCTGCTACCAGATGATTTTCAAGATCCCAATTTTCTGGGTTGGGGTCAATGATTGCCTTCCAATCGATGTATGATGAGATCGGCATTGGAAGGTTCGGGACGATTCGAACCAAAAGTTTCGCCGCCGGCAGAATGATTTTCCGTCGGCGAGCCGCATCGCGCCACAGTCCCGCGTCATTCACAAGCGCGTCATGATATGCTCTCTCCGTCATGATCGCTGGCGAATTTTGACAAACAATGCTTTTCACTGGAGCGTGGGCTAATGCAAGATAAAAGACCACATATCCACCGAGACCTTCGCCAAAGATTCCGATGCGGTCACTAAAGTTGGTCGAGATAAATTTGAGTGCATCGCGATGTCGAGTTACCAGCGCATCCACGGTGTACCCGCCGTGCTTTGGCATGATAAAGACGTTGTATCCTCGCAAGTGCATATGATAGCTCAATTCCGCGAAGATATAGGAATGCCCTCCTGACCCCATAGAAATCAAGATATTGGGCGCGGTCTTTGCCATTTCAAAATATGGCATTTCGAAGGACTCTGCATTGGAAACAAAATCCGTTAAGCGCACGTGTCGTTCAATCTCGTCGGCATCTGTTTCGACGACATAGTGCTTTTTCCAATACGTTCGATTTTTCATGGCAATGCGTCTCCAGAATATAAAGTAGTGAAATCGAAGCGTAACAGTTGTGCATTAGCCGAGAAATTTTTCGGGCTGTTGTGCGAATTCGCTGCGACAGCCGTCCGCACAAAAATAAAAGGTCGTGCCCTTCAACAACAACGTCGCGGCGGCGCTTTCGCGCTCAATGCTCATACCGCACACGGGGTCTGTTGCCCTCGTTTGCATTTCTTTGAACTGTCCATCTTCGAGCCACAACACACGGTCGGCAATGTCTTTGATGCGTTGATCATGGGAAACAATGATGACGCTGCGATTTTGTTCGCGCGCAATACTTTGCAGCAAGCGCATAATTTCATGTCCAATTTTGGAATCGAGATTCGCGGTGGGTTCATCGGCAAGAATCAGCGCGGGGTCATTCACCAACGCACGCGCAATCGCCACGCGCTGCTTTTCGCCGCCCGATAATTTCTCGGGCAAAAAATTCAAGCGCGCGCCGAGACCGAGTTCGGTGAGAAGCGCCGCCGCTTTTTTGCGCGCGTCGCCATGTTTCGCGCCCGCGAGTTCGGCGACGAGCGCGACATTTTCGAGCGCCGTGAGCGCCGAGAGCAAATTGAAATCTTGAAAGATGAAACCGAATTGTTTGAGACGAATGTCGGGCAGACGATTCTCCGCGAGCGCACTAATCGTCGTTCCATCCAATGCAATTGCGCCTTCCGTTGGTTTCAATAACGCGCCCAGCATCGAAAGTAATGTGGTCTTGCCCGAACCCGAAGGACCCATAATCAACACAATTTCGCCCGGTGCCACAGAAAGCGAAACATCGCGCACTGCCATCACTTCCGTTGCGCCCGCGCCAAAGCGTTTGGTCACGTTGCTGACGCGTAATACGGTATCAGACATCTTGAATCTCCAATCGCGAATCGCCTCTCGCCTCTCGCGTATCGCCAATCAAAAATCTCCAGTCTCCAATCCTTCGACCCGCTCAGGACAAATTCTCCAATCTCTACTTCCGAAATACGCGCGCTGGGTCAAGTCCCGCGATTTGTTTGATTGGCAGCAGCGCGGAGATGGTTGCGATAATCAGAGAGACAACTGCGACTTTAAACAGAGACGCAAGACTCACTTGCAACGCGATGGGCAGTTCCAAACGCGGCACGAGTGCGACCATCAGAAGCGTGATGCTCAAGCCCACGCTGAACCCAAGCACGACACTAATCAACGCTTGCGCCAGCACGACACCGTACAGATGCAAGTTCCGCGCGCCCAATGCCTTTAGCACACCATATTCCGCGCGCCGCGCCAAAGTTGCGGTGTACACTGTCAGTGCCATGACCGCGACGCCGATGAGAAAGCCGACCCCATTCATAATCATCACAATGTCGGTACTCATGTCGTTCACAACTTGGCGTTCGCGTTCTGCGAATTGCTCGCGCGTCTGCGCGGTGGCTTTGTCCACGCGCGTTTCAATTTGCGCGGCGACGACAGCGGACGATGAATTTGGTTTCACGCGCACGAACAAAAAACTTACACTATCCGTATCCTTCCGCGTTCTCACGAAATCTTTTTCCGCAATGAATGCGACCGAGCCACCGCTGACGGTTGCCGTGCCTTCGCTCAAGCCCGTAATCTTGAATTCCTCACCAAGTATTTTCACCGTGTCGCCAATGCCCACGCCCGAATTCACTGCCACGCCGCGATCTATTATCGCTTCGCCTTCCGAAGGCAACGCTTCGCCCGCGACGATGCGCCAAGGTGCACCTGCGTTCACCTCGCGCGGCAAGCCAATCACGTAAGCGAGATTGCTGACGTTGCCAACCTCGACGAGGTTGGTGAGATAATGAATCGGCGTGACCGACGCGACGCCTGCAACATTCCGCACGCGGGTTTCGTACGAAGCAGGAATCGCCGAATACGCCATGTGCAGATTGCGAACGTTTTCTTGGGAAACGATAATGTCCGCATTCGAGTTGTCAATATACGACGTGACTTGAGTTTGGACCCCTGTGACGACTGCATCCAGTACCAAAATCAATAAAAGCGACAGCGCAACTCCGCCAATCGAAATGATGAGGCGCGTTTTGTTTTGGAACAAATTGCGAAAGGCGATTAAGAGCATATCCTTCTTCTTCCTTCTCCCTCTGGGAGAGGGTCAGGGTGAGGGGGCTATTTCCGAAAGACCTCCGCAGGCGCAAGCCGCGCAATCACACGCGCGGGAAAAAGTGCGGCGAGCAATGCCATACCCAATCCGACGACGAATGATTGAATCACTGCGCGAGGTTCCAGCAGAATCAGAAACTGCGGATAGATGGACATGATGAACTGTGCTGCGCCATAGGTGGCGCTAATGCCAATGATTGAACCCGCGCCCGCCGCGACCAGTGCTTGCGCGGCGACGACGCGATACAACATTCCATTTTTTGCGCCAATCGCTTTCAGCACGCCGTACTCACGTTGGCGTTCCACTGTCGCGGTATAAATGACCAAGCCGACGATGAGCGTCCCAACGAGAAACGCAATCGCCACCATGAGTTGAATCGGCGCGCTGAAGAATTTCCCAAAGAGTTTCACGTCATTTTCCATCACTTGTTGTTTCGGCAGCACTTGAACACGCGCTACATTCCGCAAACGCGCGAGCATCACAGCGTCATTGAAACGCGCGGGTGGAGTGACGAGCAGAAAACTGGAAGCATCGCGTGCGCGCAAGAGATTTTCGGCGGCGACCTTGCGAACGAAAATGAAACTCGTCATCCACGAACTCGTTCCATCGGACAACCCTACGACGGTGAAATCGCGGTCCAAAATTTCAAGCGTTTCACCGAGCGCGATTCCGTGCCGCTGCGCGAGAATGCGGTCAAAGACCACTTCGCGTTCGTTGCGCGGTTCGCGTCCCGCCGCCATGCGCCACGGTCCACCGCCGATTTTTGGATCGTAGCCAATGAGATACGCGGGTTGTTTTTTCTCGTGCAGTTCGAGGATGATGAATTGCGAAAGAATCGGCACGACGTTTTCCGCGCCCTCCGATTTGACGGCGACCGCCGCGCCTGCTGGCAATAACGATGTCGCGCCGAGCAAATTATTTACACCGTCTTGGGCAATCACGATGGAACCCGGCGCGTTCTCAAGGTACGCGGTGATTTGCGCGTACATGCCCGTGAGAAATCCGTTCAACAGCAACGTCAGCATAACTGCGAGCGCGACGCCGCCGACACTCAATGCAAAGCGCGTTTTATCTTGAAGCAGGTTCCGCAACGCCAGTGACATTCCCAATCCTCCGAATTACGATTCCGCCTTGCGCGCACGATATAACACAATGGTTCCAAAGAACGTCATAAAGCGTTCGCGCTGTTCAACTTGTTCGAATCCTGCGCGGCTCAATTGTTCGGGAAGCAAGCCCTCGATTAAATCGCTCGTCCGTTCCAAGTTTCGCATCACAAGCGAAATCACAAACGCCAACGCATTGTGCGGCTTGCCAAAATCAATGATCCAAAATTCGCCGCCGGGTTTCAACACGCGATAGACTTGCTCTAACGCGCGCTTTCGGTGTTGGGTCGTCAAGTGATGCAAGACGAGGCTGGAGAAAACGCGGTCAAAGGAATTGTCGGGATACGGCAGTTGATACGCCATGCCTTGATCGAATTTGAGGTTGACGTTTTCCTGCGCTGCCTTGGCGCGCGCGATTTCAAGCACCTGCGGATCGCCGTCGAAACCAATCACCTCGGCGGCGGGTTGCTTCTGCTTTATAAGAATGGTTAGCGTTCCCGTGCCGCAACCAAGATCGAGGACGCGAGAGTCGGGGGCGATACGCGCTTCTTTAATGAGGCGATTTTTGAATGTTTCTTCGCGCATCCCCCAACGCAGCAATGGGTCATACAAGGGCGTCAAAAATCGGAAACGAAGTGCAGGGATATAGTTTGTATCTTGCCGCATACGCGCTCCTTTTCGGTTGATTATGGCAGGGTACCAACGACATTGCTGTAGCGCCACGGATCGCCGCCGCTGATACGCCAACCGCGCGGTGTTCTCAACAGGGCAAGGTCTTGTGTCAATGTCGCTGTTCCTTGATTTGTACCGTGTACAATTCGAATATCCATTTGATAGGTCACTTTGGCGAGACCGCCGCTCTGATGTACCTCAACGTTCGTCATTCTAAAATTCGATAACTGCACGAGACTTGCGCCGCTCACGTGATTGTTCAACATCGAAGCATATGCATCGCGCGTGTTTGTAAGTCCTTGTTCATTCGCGCCTTCGGCGGGCGTGGCAAAGTAATCGTCCAGCGCGGCAACCTTGGCTTTGCCCGCGATTGCGTTCTCCAGCGTTTGCTCAAAAGTTGAAACTGTGCCGCGCACCGCTGTTTCGTCAGGAGTGCCTCCGCACGCGCTCAACGCCAGAGAAACGATTGCCAAGCCCACTCCCAGTGGGAACCATCCCTTTATCATATCTCTTCTCCTCTCAACATTCTCCCCGCGCCGTTAACTCATCCAGCGCGGCTTGGATAAACGGGTCAAGCTGCCCACATTTTTCCAGTTCCGCGCGCAAAGCATTGGCGGGATAAAAATAATGACTCCAGCGCATGACCTCGAATTGCACTTGGTCACGCGTCCAGTCGCGGCTTAATAATTCCTTGCCCAATCCTTCCAGCGCGAAATGGTGTCCGCAGCGGCAATTCTTGGTTTCATCGCGGCTGGGTTGCGAATAATTGCAGCAAGGCAGGCGCAAGTCGAGCGATTCAAATGCCAGCGCGTCGCGCGCTGCAACCGCGCGGTCTCGATTCCACTCGATGAGCGTGTTGAAACCATCATCACTAAACGACACCCTGTACGCGGTGACAAATCCTTCGCGCGGAACGACTTCTTGACGAAGCTGCGCCACAACTGCCCGCGCGTTTTCGAGCGCTGCATTGGGCGTTGCAGTGGCAAGGCGTGACGATAAACCATCAACACCAAATCCCTCGGCGAGTAGCACCTCCGCGACAATACCCAGACCAAAAATTCCTGGCAGCAGCGCAAGCAAGATAATCACTCCAAGTTTAGTTCGGGAATGCTGTAGCATATTTGTTAGATTTCTGACCGCTTGAGTCTGGCAAGTCTTGCCACTTTCCAGCATAACGCTTTTGGCTGGCTCGCGACATCGCCAAATCGCGCGTTTCGCCCGCGCCGTTTGGCGGATAACTTGTAAATTCATAACGATAGGAGCATGCCAAATATTTGAGCTCGACTGGTCGCCGCGTTGTCTTGCCAAGAATATGACATTTTGCCCATGACTTGCGAAAAAAGAGCTGGATAATGAAATCTGAAATTCCGAATTCTCTTGCCTTTCAAGCACGCAGAATTACGACCAAATTACGACCAACAAGTTAGTAAATTTTGACGCAAGCAAACCCATAAATAAGAACCAGTTTTCTATGAAACGATTCTTTTCTTTCTTCCTGTTAGCCGGTCTCTTGGCATCGCTGCTCATGTCCATTAGCGCATGTTCCTCGTCTAATGGCGCCACTTCACCGGGACACGAACTACGTTTTGCCGCCATGTCCGAAATGTCAAAGGAAATTCAAAGCGCGCCGAAAACGGTAAGCGATGCCTATCGCTTTGCGGTCGCCAATCCCGAAGCGACCAAGAACGTACCATGCTTTTGCGGCTGCGGCGCGATGGGACACACAAGCAACTATGATTGTTACGTGCAAGACGCACCGAACAACGGCAAAATTATTTTTGACGAACACGCGCTCGGTTGCAGCATTTGCGTTGACATTACGCAAGATGTGATGCGTATGATGGGCGAAGGACGTGCGCCGCCGCAAATTCGCCAAGCCATTCTCAACACCTACAGTCAGTTTGGACCATCGAACCAACCATGAAAAATTTGATAATGTCGTACCGTCGTACCTATCGGTTCGGAATCGCCGCGAGCGCCGTGTTTGCAATGCTTGCGGCGATTGTGTTGCCTCTTCCTGCACCTGTGCGTGCTGAACAATCGCACACCATTCATATCAATGCACGCACGTTTGCATTTGAACCCGCCACGGTCGATGTCCAACGCGGTGACACGGTGACTATTCGACTCGAAGCGATGGATGCGGTGCATGGTTTGTACATTGACGGTTACGACGTGAACCTGATTGCCGAGCCGGGCAAGAGTGCAACGGCAACCTTTGTCGCGGTTCAAGATGGCAAATTCAAATTTCGCTGTGCGGTGGCGTGCGGCGCGCTGCATCCGTTCATGATTGGCGAATTGAATGTGACGCCGAATCTGCCGTTCGCGCGCGCGCTGCTCATCACCCTTGTCGGTGTGATCGCAGCTATCGCATTTTTTTGGAAATGACCGCCGCCCGTTTTGAACTCACCCGCATTCCCCTGTTCAAGCGCATCGTCAAGAGTCGCTGGTTTCAGTGGACGCTGATGACATTGACCCTGCCGATTTTTTTGCTGGCGATTCTCGCGGGATTTTTCGGTACGCCCGCGGGCAGTCGCAATTTTGGCATCATCTTTGTTTGGATTGTGTGGTGGGCGCTGGTCATTTTGATAATGGTTCCATTCGCGGGGCGCTTGTGGTGCGCGATCTGTCCGATTCCTGCGCCGGGCGAATGGTTGCAGCGGCGCGCATTCATTACCCCGCGCGCGGGTGGAAAATTGTTTACGCTCGGTTGGAAATGGCACCCGCGTTTGAAAAATATCTGGATTCAAAACGTTTCATTCCTTGCTGTTGCGCTGTTCTCGGTCGTTATTTTGACAACACCGTTCGCGAGCGCGTTGGTGCTGACCGCGTTTGTCGCGATTGCAATTGGCGCGAGTGTATTGTTTGAACGCCGCGTGTTCTGTCGCTACATCTGCCCAGTCGGTGGATTCATCGGTTTGTATTCGCAACTTGCCCCGGTTGAAGTGCGCGTCAAAGATTATTCCATTTGCGTGACGCATACGGAAAAAACATGTTATCGCGGCAATGCTGAAGGATATGGCTGTCCCTGGCTGGTGTTTCCCGCCGCGCTGAACAAAAATACGTACTGCGGCATGTGCGCCGAATGTTTGAAAACCTGTCCGCACGATAACATTGGCATCTTTGTGCGGACCCCCGGCAAAGATTTGGAAACGACGCAGGGACGACGCCTCGACGAAGCGTACAAAGCATTTATCATGCTCACCTGCGCGCTCGCGTATTCGATTGTGCTGATTGGTCCGTGGTCGGTGTTGAAAGAGACCGCGTACGCCGTCGCAACGCCCGCGTGGTTCGCGTATGCGTTCGTTTTCGTCGCGTCGAATTTAGTAATCGTGCCCGGCATATTTTTATTGTGCGCGTGGACGACGCGCAAAATTTCGCTGCAAAAATTTTCGCTGCGGCGCACGTTTGTCGAATACGCGTACGTGCTTGTGCCGCTCGGTCTTGCCGCGTGGGCGGCGTTCAGTCTGTCCTTCGTGCTTGTCAATTTTTCGTACGCGTGGCAAGTCTTGTCCGACCCGTTCGGTTGGGGTTGGAACTTGTTTGGCACGGCAGACTGGACGTGGACGCCGTATCTTGCGGGCATGCAATCATTGTTACAAATTCCGATTTTGATTGCCGGACTCGTCGCCGCCATTGGCATTGCGTTTCGCACTGCGCGCTCACAAGGCGTTCCGCCGCGCGCGGCACTGCCCATCGTCGCGTTTTGCGCGGCATTCACCACGCTGCTGTTGTGGTTGTATGTGTGAGAGATGCAAAAAATGAAACGCGAAATCTTTGCGCTTGTAGTCATTGTGCTGCTTGTTATTTTGTTTCCCGCCTCATTGTTTGGGTATCAAGCATGGCGAACGAATCCGAGCGATGCGCGCGTAATTGATGTGATTGCAAACGCGCCGGATGCGGGGGGATGGCAGCCCGCGACGATACAAGTAAACGTAGGCGAACGTGTGCGCTTGCGCATTTCCGCGCCGGATGTGGTGCATGGCATCGAGATTCCCGCGTTGGGCGTGCGCGTGGATGAAATTTTGCCGGGGCATGTGCAAGAGGTTGAGTTTGTGGCATCGCGCGCGGGACGTTATCCATTTGCGTGCACGCGCTGGTGCAGCGTTGACCATTGGCGGATGCGCGGCGCGATTTTGGTCAGCGACCCCGCGCAACCCGAATTGCCCCCGCCTCCGTTCGCGCCACCGCTGTATCAACAATTGAAAATCAATTTAGATGAAATGCATCCCGCGCGAAATATGCCGTCGCAAAAACCGTCTGCATCACGCGGCGCGACATTGAATTTGCAAATGGACGAGGACTTTCGCGTCACTTCACCGGACAGCGTCTTTGCCACATTGCGCGGAAAATCAAAATACAACGCGTACGATGACGCGCAGTTGTGGGATGCGCTCGCGTTCGCGTATTTTCAAGACGCGGACGATTTGAAAAATGGCGCGCGTTTGTATGCGCGCGATTGCGCGGCGTGTCACGGCGAACGCGGCGACGGTACAGGTCCTGCGGGTAAGGATTTGCCGGGGCTGACGTTTATGCATTCGGACATGAAAAGCGGTCCGACAGATTTCACGGATTCTTCCGAAATGTTGGGTGCGAGCGACGCGCTCTTGCAAGGAAAAATTTTGCGCGGCGGCATGGGCACGGGGATGCCGGAATGGGGTTCGCTTTATTCCGCGCAAGACATGTGGGATGTCGTCGCGTTTTTGCGGACGTTCACTTTTGAAGGCACAAATAAATCACCGTAAGGAGTAGCCATGTCCAAGAGAAATAAAAACAAGCCGATCACATCTCGCACAAGACAGCGCGGACTTGGGGCGACGACACTCCTCCTGCTCGGAGGTATTGTTCTCATTTCGGCTGCCATTGTGGCGTTTGTTTGGTTCGCACTGGCGCCAAATCAGAACGCGAACGGCACGCCCCAATTGCAAGTAAATACCGAGCGATTGGACTTGGGCAAGCAGATTTTTAACAAAACAGTGCGCGCGAGTTTTACCGTCAAGAATGTTGGCACAGGCACACTGACGCTCGATGTGCCGCGTTCCGCAACGTTGCTGGAGGGGTGCTGACCGCCCACTGTTGTCGTCGGTCAGACGACTTTGGGTCCTGGCGAAAGCACAACGATTTCCACCGATTTCATGATGCACGAAGGCATGGGCGGCGCGCATTTGTTCGAGATTCCGGTCAACACCAACGATCCGACACAGCCGCTGAAAAAATTGTATATCGCTTCGGATTGGCAGCCGGGCTAGAACGTAAAAGCGAAACCTGTGACGGATGGCATATAGAGAGCAAATTCTAATTGATTTTAGGTTTGGATTTTACGTTTTAGCGGGCTATTGGCAGGAACCGCATAAATGCTCCAATCCAAACCCCAGACCAAATCGGAATTTACTCTAAATGCATAGCCCACCACGAGCGCCGTAAAAACTTTGGCATACCGCGGCACGCGCTGTTCCTGATCTGCGAGATAAAGCGCATACACTTGCGTCTTGAGTTCGCGGACGCGCTGTTTCCATTCTCCAAGAAACTCCTTCATGGTTCACGGCTGCGGCGTAAAACCCTTTTGCGGATTTCCTTGCCGCGCTTGCTGCGCGAGCAAACGCACGTAGGCAACGACATCAATGATTTGATCTTGCGTCAGACGCGGACCGAACGACGGCATATAGCCGCGTCCGTTCAAGATGGTTTGAAAATGATACGCTTCGTCGTGTTGGAAAAAATGGGTGGTGAGGTCAAACGGTTTGACGGGGAGTGACGCTGCTCCGGGTCCGTCGCCGCGTCCTTTTTCACCGTGACAGGCTTGGCAATTTTGTTGATAAATCAATTGCCCCGGCGTAGAGCGCGCGAGATTTGTCGGCGCGCTGGCGTTGGCGTTGATTGTGCCGTTCACCGCGTCAACGAACAAGCCAACACCGAGAATCACACACGCCGCGCCTACACCCAAAATCGTCAAGCGCGTGTTCCGCGCGCGTTGTCCTCCCCCGCCAAGTAATAACAGTACGACTCCTGAAACGACAAGCACTAACGCGCCATCGCCCTCCAAGTCACCCGTAATCAATCCACGCGGGCGCGGCGTTGCAACAACCATTTGCGTAATGGCGTCATTGCCCTGTGTGGACGCGGCGGGTGCGCTCGTCGGCGCGGGCGCGACATTCGCAGGTGCAGCGATGGCAATGTCCGTAGCGTCAAAATCGCGATAGCGTTCGATCATGTAGTGTGTCGTTGCTGCCATTCCAAATTGCAGCACGCGCGCATCCTCTTTTGCAACCCAATAGGCGTACTGTATTTGCTCATCGCCGCTCGTTGTTGGAATTTCAAAGCGGATAATTTGCGCGAGAGTTCCATTCACCGTCTCTTCCCGCCCAAAACGAACATTCTGCGCCTGCCGCGCGAAATCAAATTTTGGAAAGACAAATGTATCAATGCGCGGGCGTTCCGTCCATTGCCCCTCTTTGGTTTGCAGATATTGGGTATTGCCAATGGCAATCGCTTCGCCCTGCCCCTGAATCACAAATCGCGTTTTGTCCGGCGCGCGATATTCGTATTCCGAAACAACTACCGCGTTCGTGCCGTCGTTCAACTCTTGGTGGGAGCGCAACGACGTGAGATTGTTCATGCGCGTTTCTGCCTCTTGCAATTGCAGACGCGCCACGCCAACATCGTTGTACACCACATTTGGAGACGCGCGATAGTACGGAAATTCCGTGACTGCATCTTCCTTGCCCTGCCGACGCACGGCGACGCGCACGCGCCACATGCCATCAAGCGGGAAATAATTTCCCTCAAGTACAAAGCTGCCGTTGCCGCTTGCTTCCGCATTCACATTTTGCAAACCCTGGTCCTCATCCAAATACATGAATTGCAGAATGACGCGTTGAATGTCAGTCAGCGGATTGTTCTGTGCGTCGGTGACGCGAATTTCCAATTGCTCGGGTTGTTTCGCGGAAGGTCCAATTTGCAATTGGATGCGCGTATCAGGTGTCGGATTTCCAAACAACACGATGGGACGGTCTTGAATTTCCTCCACAATCGCAGGAGCAATCTCTGTCGGCGTCGAACGCGGCGGCGGCGTGAGGGTCAATAAACCCGCGAGGAAAATAATGCCGATGCCGAGCAAAGCTTCACCCGCAACCATAAGTCGAAAGCGCGAAAAAAGTCCCGCGCTGGATTCGGGCGCGGTGATGTACGCGCGAAAACGCGGACTGATGAGCAAGAGATTCAACGCGCCGAACGCAAGCATCACGAGAAACAACGCGACTTTTGCTGCGAGTGCCGCTGTGTACGGATTAGCGAAAACATTTTGAAACGCGCTGAAATCGCCTGTGACGACTTTGTCGAGCGCAGGGATTTGCACTCGCGAATTGTAAATGCCCGTGCCGGCGATGACGATAGTGGACGCAATCGCGATCGTCGAGAATTCAGGCACGAGCCACGCAATCCACTTGCTGCGTTTGATGGGGTCCATCGAACGCCAAATAAAAGGCATCACCCACGCCAAGAGAAAAAGCCCCCCGACCCAAACGGCGATGCCGAGCAGATGCAGCCAATCGGCAATCACAGGCAGCCACCAATCCCCGATGCCGACGCTGTGTCCGAGCAGCGAGCGCGTGAACAACGCGACGTTGCCCAACACAATCAACGCGGTCTCGCCCGTCGGAATGTTGACGCGGCGATTCATTAGCAAAAGCATCACCAACGCGACAAGCATCAATGCGATGCGAATGAGCCATAACATGCCAAAGCGCGTACTGGTGAGAACATTGACAATCGCGGTGAATGAAATTTGCTCGGCGACGAGCTGCGCTTGCAGCGCGAGTTCTGCGAAATTGCCAATGAAAAATAAAACGAACGCGACCGCGACGAGTTGCAGCCAACGTGTCTCTGCGATTCGGCGTGTCGTGTTGGTTGCTTCCACTTCATCGAGCGAACGATTCAACAAAAACGGACGAAAGAAAAACGCGCCGACGAGCGCGAGCAGCGACAAAAGACTTAGCCAGCGCGCAGTTGCCGAAACGGGATTTGCTTCGTACGTCGCCGTTCCGCCCGAATCAATCGGCGCGGTGGCGGGACCTGCCACATTACCGACATTGAACGCAAACACACCGCGCGTAATGTGTCCGTCCGCTTGCGACAAAATTTTCCAGACGACCGTGTACGTTCCATCCGTGACACCCTTCAACGGCATAATCAGGGAAAGGTTGTCATTCGGCGCAAGCTGCAATGCTCCCGTATCCACGCGCTGCTTTTGCGCGTTCAAGACCTGCACTTCGCTAAAATTCAATTCGGGCGGTTCGTCAAACCACAACTGCACTTGCGACGGCGCCGCGCCAACGCTCGAACCGGGCGCGGGATTCGCTTTGACCAATTTCCCATGCGCGGATACAGAACTCACCACAAAAAGTGTGAGGAGCAGCGCGAAAAAAATTCGTATTCCCACTTTCATTTCATTCACTCACATTATCCATGTCAATTCGAGCGGAGCGAGAAATCTCGGTTTTGCCGCGCGAGATTTCTCACAACACCGGCTCGAAATGACAGCTCTGTTGTACGTGTTTCATTCACTCTCAATCTTGCGGAGCGGCTTTGGTTTCCGCTTCATCATCCAACTTTGGCGCGCGTCGAACACGCCAAAAAAGAAATCCCATCACGCCCAACAGAATCACGCCCGCCGCAATCAAAAAGCGACTGACCAATTCAGTCGGGGTAACGCCATTGGAAGTGGACGCGGTTTGAAGCGGCTGCGGCGTCATCACAAAGCCCGGCAGTTTCGGTGTCGGCGTTGGCGGCACAATTGTGTTAACGCCAAATTCGAGCGTTCCATTTGTAGTAGAGTCATCCAGCGGGTCATTTGCCGTCCAACGAATCGTATAAATCCCTGCGCTCATTTTTGCCGTATCGAGCGAAACGACAATGCTTACGACATCGCCTTGATACGTTTTGACATCGCCCTTGTCCACGCGCTTGCCTTGCGCGTCCACCACTTCCAAATTGCTTTTTTCAATCACCAATGGCGTCGAAAAAATACACAACACGGTTGGCGGCGGCGCGTTCAGTGTGATGCCTGCGCGCGGAACGCAGCCGACTGGAATCGCGTGTGCGCTCACGACATTCACAAACGCGCGATGTGTTGTTCCGAGAAGGAGCAGCAGTGTAAGCAGCAATGCAAATCGTTTCATGTCACATTCATCTCTGTCTCAATACGTTTGCGCGCGCGTGAATGACGACTGAACCAAACACTTACAACAATCAGCAGCGCCACAAGCGCCGTGAATACCGCGATAATCGGCGCCATCATTTCACGATTGAATACGGGCTTGCGCTCATCTACGGGAGCAGCCATCACGAGAACAACGTTAGAAAACGCGAGTTGCTTGCCCGTTACGTCAAACAACACCGCTTTCAAACGATGCGGACCTGTCGGTTTGAATCGCTCAACAACCACCGTATTCGACCCATCGCGCACGCCGACAATCGGTTCTTCGTCCACCCACAACTCCCAGTAGTGTTTATCGTTCGCCCCAACGCCCGTGATTTCCACCGTCACTTGCGCGTTCTTGTCAGGCACATTGCGGCGGTCCAGCGGTTTGACGATTTGAATGGAAGCGGGCGTTTGTGCGGCGACATTGCTCACAAACCACAACGTCGTCGCAAGCAGCGCGATACTTGCAAGAACGCGTTTCATTCTGCCTCTTGCGCCATGTTGGATTTCATACGCGCGCGCACGCGCTGTGCCTCTTGCCGCATCAAGATTTTTTCCACTCCATCCGCAATCCACGCGCCCAAGAGCAAACTCGCTGTCCCGACGGCAATGCCAATGGGCATCATCAAAAACGTCTTGTCGAGGGGCCACCACGGATACCGCGTGAGATACCACGCCCACAAAAATTCACTCGCGTAAAATGTCAGCACGAAAACGGGACCGAAAAACAAAAGCCAGCGTTTGCCCATCCCGAAACGCGCGAACGCAATGTCCAACAGCAGCGCGCTCGGAATTGCCATGATGGGCAAGCTTGCCATGCGCGGAACGCCAAACGCGCGCAAGGTCATTCCGACAATCGCCGACCACAAAAACGGAACGACAACAACGAACGTTGCCGCGCCTGCGCGATTGCTCAAACGCTGCGCGACGACGAGCAGCGCGGGTCCGAACAGCATCGCCAGAATCGGATAGGTTGAACCTTCAAAGCGCAGCTTGTCGTAAATCAACCAACGGTCTAGCGACATGCCTGCGATTTGTGACGCGAACCAGCAGAACAACATCAACAGCCCCAGATTGGGCATATCGAGTCTTTGCCAAAAGAGTACGGGTTTGTCGTCGCGCGTTTTCGGCGTATGCACTTGCGGCAAAATAAACAACACGCCGCCTGCCAATGCCAACAGCGCGCCGAACATACCGATAAAATGCGGCGGACTCCACAACACAATATCGCCTTCGACATGTCCGATAGTACGATGCCACCAATCATCATACGCCGCGCCGCTGTACATGATGGTCACGCCGACCAGCGCAATCCAAATGCCCAACGGCGCTTGCAATTTTCCAAAATGAATCATGCTGGGGTCACGCGGACGCTGCGACGCGGTGACGATGATGCCAATCGAAATCGCGGTTGCCAATGCGATGCCGCCGTACATCAAATCGTGAGGCGGAATGAAAAACGTATCGCGTCCCCACGACGCGTGCCATGCGCCATCCCACAACAAACCTGTAAACGCGAGCCAGCCCGTCGCGACAAACCCCCAAGCCGCGAGTGAAAGACCCCACACGCGATGTGCGAGAAATCCTTCGCCCCACGTCACGACACCAATCCACATGCTTGAAACCACTGCACTCATTTCTGACCTCACTATTGTCCCAATGCCACACTGCGAAAACCGAGTACCGCCAGCGCCAGCGCGGCAACAAAACATACGAGCGTAATTCCATAAATCACCGCGCGCCCGAATCCGCGCGGCGCATCCGCAGGGAGTAAAAACGAATAACTGATGATGGCAAAAAACACCAACATAATTGCCAAATCAAATTCCCAATGTCCCGTGAACGCGCCGCCATGCGCGACGAGGATGGAAGCGGGCAAATGCGGTGGAGTTGTGGATAACACGATTTACGAGAGACCTTATTAAGACGTGACATGGTTTATGCGATGGTTACATCGCCAAAACCTGTCACGTCTTTACGAAGGTTTTATTCAACTACCGCCGCACGCGCGTCATCATGCCGAATCCGATGAACAACAGTCCAAGCAACGCGAGCAGCAAGAATCCGCTGTTCGACATTTCCGCGCCTGTGGCAGGCAGCGTAGTGGCGGGCGTACTGGGCGTAGGTTCTGGAGTTGGCGCGGCGGTTGGCGCAACGGTTGGTTCCACCGCCGCTGTCGGCGCAGTGGTTGGTTCCGCTGCCGTTGTTGTCGCCGCGGTTGGCTGCGCCGCCCCTGCCAATTTCACCGTGAACTTGAATTCGCCGTTCGCCTCTTCGTTATCTTCGGTCGAGAGTGTTTCCCATTTCACCGTGTACACCCCATCCACAATTTTTGTCGGGTCGAGCGAAACCGAAAGCGTCCTGCGGTCGGGGTCGTTCAAATCCACTGCCGAATCGCCCTTGTCCACAACCGCGCCGCTGGCGTTCACAACGCTCATTCTAGTTTTCTGCGCGTCGAGGGATTGCGTCATTTGGCAGACAACGCGCGCGGGCGGGGCGTCTACTGTCCCATCCATCGGCGGCGTACATTCTTTGGGTTCGGAATGTGCCAGCGCGACGGGCGCGTATGCGAGAGCTGCAAGCGCGACCATCAACAGTGTCGCGCCGAGAAAGATTGAAATGCGTTGCATGAAAATTCCTCCACAAAATTTTTCTTTCGAGTTTTGGATATTTCCGTGTGTATTGAAAAATCACGCGTTCGGCGGAGGAACGAGAACGGGGAAAGCCAGCGCGCGCGCGAAAAAGGAGTCCTGCGCGCGGTGTTTGGAAAAATCACTGGCGGGGAATCGCGCAAACGGCGCGGGGAACGTGACAACGTCTATCGAAGCGAAAACCGACGTCACGCCATCATTGGCGCCAACCGCAAGAATTTTTGCGTCCGCGCGTTGGCTGGAGGGCGCGGGCGGGTTGCGGTGATTTTCCCCATGCGCCTGCCAATCGCGCGCGCTCACGCGTCCGCGCGCAAAATGTTCATGTGGCAAGAACACACCCCACGTCGGCAAGAGTGGAACACCGAATTGGACGGCGAGCAGCAGCGCGCAAAATACACGCGCGAAATCGCCATTCCAGTCGGGGCGGTGAGAGTCATGCATTTGCTTTTTGCAAACCATGATGTGCCGTCAGCGCGTGATGGTCTATTTGGTCATGTCCACACGGATCGAGATGCACAATCGCGTCGCTCAACATCGGCAGTTTGTGAAAAAGGGCGTGGCGCACTTGTTCCGCAATATCGTGACTCTGTGCGAGCGGCAAATCACAATCCACCACAATGTGCACTTCGGCATGAATACGATGCCCAACCCAACGCGCCCGCACGTCATGAACTCCTTGCACGCCTTCAATCTGCGCCGCCGTCTGTTCCATCTGGTCAATCAGTTGCGGATCCATCGCGTCCATCAAGCGGCGCCACATTTCGCGCGCGGCATCGCGGACGATGACTAAAATAGCAAAGCCAATGATAAAACCCATGAGCGGGTCCGCCCACCAGAAACCGAGCCACACGCCAATCACTCCCGCCAACACGGCAAGCGATGTGAAACCATCCACGCGCGCGTGCAGACCATCCGCAACCAATGCGGCGGAGTTGATCTCGCGTCCGATGCGTAACCGAAACACCGCGACGGCTTCGTTTCCGAGAAATCCGACAATCGCCGCGATCGCGACCCATTCAAGATTGGTCAGCGGCTGCGGATTCAACAGCTTTTGAATGGATTCGTAAAACACAAACAGCGCGCTGCCCAAAATCATTAGCACAATCACCGTGCCTGCCAAATCCTCAGCGCGTCCATACCCATACGTGTAGCGGCGATTTGCGCGGCGGCGATTGAGCGCGAACGCAATCCACAACGGAATCGCCGTCAGCGCGTCCGAAAAATTATGCACCGTGTCGGCAAGCAGTGCGACGCTGCCACTCATAGCCACAATGACCACTTGGAAGAGGGCAGTCACCATAAGCGCGAGCAGCGAGATTTTGAGCGCCCAGATGCCCCGCGCGCTTGATTCGAGAACGCTGTCAAATTCGCGCGCGCCGTGTTGATGCAAGCCAAAAAGATGTTCCACGCCGTCCACTGCCCAACCCAAGAACCCTGGGCGAGACCCATGTTCGTGGACATGTTCCTCGTGCGGATGAATATGTTGCTCATCGTGCGGATGAATATGCGGTTCCTCATGCGCATGTGCGTGCGCGTTCTTGGGGGAATGCGTGTGTGGGGTAGATTGATCTGCCATTTTCGTTACCTCCATTGCGTTCGGATCCATAGTCAACTAAAAACATCTACAGAAAGTTTATCCATCAAATCCAACGTCGCACACGACGCGTATAGTCACGATATGCGTCGCCGTGAACACGCGTCAAAAATTCTTCTTCCAACCGCACTTGCACGCCAATCAACGCCGCGCTTAACCCCAGCACGAGCAGCGTCAACGCGTTCGGCGTCACGAGAAACAAGCCCACGAGCGCGACGAGCAATCCAAGAAAAATCGGATTGCGTGAAATGCCAAAGATGCCTGTTTGCACCAGCGCGGTTTTATTTTGCTCATCAATCCCGATGCGCAATGAATTGCCCATTTGAATTTGCGCGCTCACCGTCCACACCAACGCAGCGATAAGAAAAATCAATCCAACAGCGACGAGCAGCGAATTTTCAAGCCACGTGAGCGGCGCGAGATACGCGTAAAGCTGTGGCGCTAACGCGTAAACGAGTACGGCAAAAAGCGCAAGCACAATAACCGCGCGAAACACGCGCACCACAAAATCGTGGGCGCTATCACCGCGCGTGGCGACAAAGGGATTCACGCCCGTCGCGCGCCACACCATGAACGGACGCCACACGAACGTCGCGGCGATAAAGACCAGAAAAAAGAGGGGCAGAAAGATTCGTAACGCAGTTTCCATCGGCTAAAGGACTTTGATGTTTGAGACCTCCAAGACATTTGCGCTGTGCGTCCCGCGCGCAGCGCAAACCCCAAGGGTCAACCTTACGGTGTCGGCTGGGGTGAGTAAACGCTATCGTTCCACTCGCCCTCGACTGTCAACAGCCCCACAGCCCCTTTCGCCACCCGCCACAGGGCGTGGTCGACCAAAGTATAGTTGCCCGGTTCTTCGAGCTTGAGCTCAAACACGGACACGGAGCCTGGCGGCACGTACCAGGTCTCTTCATTGCGGACGAACGTTTCCGGCGAGCCGCTGTAGACTTTTTCAAAGATCTCGCCAATGATATGGAAATTGGAGCCGACGTTCGGACCGCCCACACCGAAAATTACGCGAATCGTCTCGCCCACGCGCGCTTTGAGCGGAAAGAGCTTAGTCAGCGCATCCACATGCCCATTCATGGTAAAGTACTCGGGCTGCTCGGCGAGCGCCTTGGGGGTGCTAAATTCCTGATGCCCCTTGTCGCCGAACTTGCCCGTCGTGTACCAATCGCCTTGCACCACATAAAACTCGCGGTCCACTTTGGGCAGCCCACCGCGCGGCTCAACCAAGATGCCGCCGTACATGCCTTGAGCGATGTGATAATACGGCGGCGGATACGCACAGTGGTAAATATACGCGCCCGCATTCAGCGCCTTGAAGGTAAAACTTTTCGTCTCCCCGGGTGAAACGTTCGTCACTGCCGCGCCGCCGCCGGGGCCGTTGACAGCATGGAGGTCAATGTTATGTCCCACGCTGTTCGTCGCCGGGTTCGTCAAGGTCACTTTGACCGTATCGCCTTCCATCACGCGGAGCATCGGGCCGGGCACCGTGCCGTCAAACGTCCAGAACGTGTACGTTGCGCCATCGGCAATCTCAGCGATGACCTCTTTGATTGTCAAGTTAATTTCGACGTTCCCCGGCTCTGTGCGGTTGAGTGGGGGCGCCACCTTTGCGGGGTCGAGCGCGACGTTCGGTTGAGTCACCTGCGCGGCGGGCTGAAGCGGCGCGATGCCAATGCGCTCGACGGCAGTCTTGACGCCCGCATCATCCAGCTGCGCGCTTGCCGGAGAAGACGCTGTGGTCGAATGGTCCATTGGCGTAGGTGTCACGGGGACAGTGGGTACCGGCGGAGTGCTGCATGCCGCCACGCCCAAGCCCAGTCCCGAAGCGCCCGTCAGTGCCAGAAATTTGCGCCGGTCAATACGTTTTGATTTTGGGTTCATACTATTCCTCCATTTGTAGATTGGATTGCGTCCAAAGCATTGGTTGGCAAGAGAACTCGCCTCATGGTGTCGGCGTTTGCGCGGGCGCGAGTTCCACCACCAGCGCGCGCAAGACCGAATCGTAAATCACCATGTCGAACTCTTGCGTAACACGCTCGGACAAGTTTGCGAGCAATTCGTCATGGCGGTCATGCGTCAATTTTTCGCGAATCAACTCTTTTGCCTGCTCGAATGGAATGGGCTGCGGGTCATTGCGTTCGATCACTTGTACAATGTACAAACTGTCGCCATAGAAAAAAGGTGGGCTGATTTCGTTGACACCAAGCGAAAGCACTTGCTCATGAAATGGATGGGCGGTTAATTCGACAAGCGAGTCGAATCCTTCGCCCACCCAACCGTCGAGTTCACCGCCTTTTGCCGCGGATTCTTGGTCTTCCGAATACTCGCCCGCAATCGCCGCAAAATCCGCGCCTTGTTGAAAAGGTCCAGGCACAAGTTTTTTGTACGCTTCGTTCATCTTTTCTTGGGCGCGCGTTTCTTCGTCTTGCGTTTGTCCCAATCCGATGCGGATGTAGCGAATGCGCGCTTCGGGCGGTCTCACAAGACGCGCCTTGTTCTCATCATAAAATTTTTGCAATTCCTCATCGCTGATTTTTATTTGGTCATCTACGTTTTCTTGGTGATACATTTGTTTCAACACATCGAGGCGCGTCTCTTCCAACTCGTCTTTATTTTTCACGTCCAACAATCGGTCGTAGGTGTCTTCAACGACGAGCAAACGCGTAATTAAGTCGTCCGCGAGGCGTTTGCGTCCGTCTGCGCCCGAGTACTGCGCGCCCGTTTCGGGCGGCAGTTCCTGATATTCTTTGTAAAATTGTTCGAGGGAATAGCGCTGCCCTTTGAGTGTGAACAATGTTTTCGCGCCGTTCGATTTGAACCATTCATCGGTTTTTTGTTGGCGCACAAGTTCGAGAATTTCGGGACGCACCTCACTGAACGATGCAACGCGTTCGGGCTGCAGTTCGCGCAAGCGCACGATGGAAAATACATCGCCGTCGTCGTTAATGACCTCGCTGATTTCGTTTGGTTGCAGCCCCCACACCGACATCTCCCATTCCGCGCTGCGCGTGCCGCTCACCACCGTTGTCGCGGTCAAAACATTCGTCCCCGTAATTTCTTGTGATGCTTGCACGAAACTTGCGCCCGAACGAATCCGCAGCAAAGCCGCGTCCGCGCGCCGTTGTGCGTCCGCTTCGTCATCCTCAATCGGAATTTCAAGTTCATCCACTATGACTTGCGTCGGCAATTTGAATTGCTCGCGGTTGGCATCGTAATATTTTTTCAAATCATCTTCTGTCGGTTCTGGCACATCGAGCAGCGCCAAATCTTTGGTAATCGAGGCGTTCGCGCGCAAGCGGTCAATGTACTCTTGCATGTACGAATTTTCGCGTTCGCTGGCGAGCCGCTGCCGAATCTCTTCCCGCGCCGCGTCGAGGGTTTGCCCTTGAAACTGTGCTTGATTCTGCTGATAGTACGCTTGAATCTCGCTCTCTTGCACCGGAATTTCGCTCGTGTGCATTTGCGAATGGAGCGAATCGAGATTGAGTTCTTCGCTAATGTGCTGCATCGTGTGACTGAACGTTTCTTGCGAATCCACTTTGCGTTCCGCCGCCCAGCGTCGAATCAATTCGTCCAAAACCATTTCTTGCGCCAGCGCGCGTAAATTCTCGAACGTCCGCACGCGCTCCCGCGCTTCCTCTGGCACAAGCACAGCAAGATGCGCGAGCAGCTGGTCGCGCGTGATTTGTCCATCCTTGAACGACGCGACAATATCGGGCGCGGGTGGTTTCGGCGCGAGCAGTTCCTCCACTTGCGGACCAATTTGGGGCCACAACAAAAACGCAATCATGCCCAACGCGATGACGGCAACACCCGCCATGCTCAAATATCCACGCACACGCGTCCACGCCGTCGGCGGCGCGGTTTCTTCCGCGACAGGTTCGAGTATTTCCAACGTGTCCGCGTCGGAGGGGGGGGGGATTTCGGCAAGCGGTTCTGCGTCCGCGCGCGTTTCGCTTGCGGCAATTGGCTCGGACAAGGCGCGTGCGTCCATTGACGCGCCGTCGTCATCGCGCGTCGGCTCCACGTCCGAAGTTGTCTCTGCACGTACGCCCGTTTCCGCAAGCGGCGTCGCGCGCGTTTCGCTCACACGCGCGTCAATTGCTATTTCGCCATCTTGCGGTTTTGCTTCGGACGCGTCCACAAGCGATTCGAGCGGCGGCGCGTTTGTTTCGGAGGCGTCACGCGGCGCGGATTCGCCGCGAATCGAATTGACGATGTCAGACCAGATTTGTTTCCAACCTTCGTTCATAATCGTACCTGAAACTCATGCAATAGCGGAGCGAAAAGATTACGGCTGCGGCAAAGTTTGTTCAGACGGCGCGCCGTTTCCATTCGTCGCGCCATTCCCGCCGTTCGCGTTCCCGAACAAACGCAGATTCAACGTGCTGCCATTTCTCACATCTACGATATACGTTTGCACGCGCGGCAAAATTTGGTCGAGCGTTTCGAGATAGAGGCGATAGCGCGTGAGTTCGGCGCCGTAAATCTGCGTGCTGCGTTGATATTCTTGCAGCACCGCGTTGAACGCTTGCGCGCCGCCTTGCGCGCGACTGATCGCGTCGCTCTGGTACGCTTGCGCTTGGCTCAAGACATTTTGCGCCTGCCCGCGCGCTTCGGGAATGATGCTGTTGGCGTACCCTTGCGCTTCGTTCACCGCGCGCGTTTTGTCTTCGCGCGCGGACGAGACATCGCGGAACGCGTTTGCCACTTCGTCGGGCGGATACGCTTTTTGCAAACTCAAACCAACGATTTGCAGTCCGCTGTTGTACGCGTCCAATTGTTTTTGCGCTTCGGCGCGAATGCCGTCTTGATACGCTTGACGGTCACTCGTCAAAATCGCGTCCACGCCGCGCGTGACCGTGAGCTGTGTCACGGCATAACGCACTGCGTCACGCACGAGACGATACGGCGCATAGCGCGAATTGAACAGATACGCAATCGGGTCGCGCACTTGGTACTGCACGATGAGTTCAACGTCAATCACATTCGTATCGCCCGTAATCGCTTGCAACTTTTCGGGCTTTTCGGGATGGTCGGGATGTTCGGGTTCGGCTTGCGTCAAACCGACGCTCTCGCGCCGCACTTCGCCGACATTCACAAGGTCCACGCGGTCAATCGGCCACGGCAAGCGATAATGCAATCCTTCGCCTTGCGGCGGCGTCAGCACCGCACCGAAACGCCGAATGACAGCTGCTTCGCCCGGGGCGACAACGTACACACCTGACGCGAGATACGCGAGAATCAACAGCGCGACGATTCCGAATGCGATGCGTCGTTTGGGCAAATTGCCAATCGCCGCGCGCATGTCGCCGAATGCGTCGGCAATCACCACGCCAATGTTAGCCAGCGCGCCGCGCGCGATTTCGCCCAGCACGCCGATAACGGCAATTGGCGCGCGGCGCGTTTTTTCTGCGTCGCGCGTTTCGGTTTCGTCGCGCGTTTCGGGGGGAGAGAGACGTTCCGCCGGAACGTCTGTACTTTTTGGTTCTTGTTCGCTCATGGTTCCTCTTTACGGCGCGGGTGTCGGCGTGGGAATGGTCCCAGTGCGCGTCGTCGAAGTGGACGCGCCGACGGAACTCGGATTGAGATATTGCAAGAGTTCGGAATCGGACGGGAGAATCAGTGTGGTGTTGGCGTCAATAATCGTTTGATACGATTGCAGTGTCCGCAGGAATTTGTAAAACTCGGGGTCTTTTTGGAACGCGTCGGCGTAAATGCGAATGGACTGCGCGTCCGCGTTGCCGCGAATTTCTTCGGACTTTTGCTGCGCGTCGGCGAGAATTTGCGCGCGGTCGGCGTCCGCTTTCGCGCGAATTTTTGCCGCGTCTTCGGTGCCTTCGGAACGCAGCTGCCGCGCAATCGCTTCGCGTTCTGCCTTCATGCGTTGATACACGCTGTTCAAGTTCGCGTCGGGAAAGGTCAGTTGTTTGACGCGCACATCACTGATGGTGAAGCCGTAGGGCGCGGTGCGATTCGCCGCGCCGTCGCGCACGCTTTGCATCACGTTTGCGAGTTTGATTTGCGCCGCGTCCGTTGTGGCGAGCTGCGCGAGCTCGACTTGACCGACGGCGACGCCAAATTCGGCGGCGAGAATATCCGTGAGTCGTCGCTCGGCGCCTGCCGCGTCGCGCGTGCTTTTATAAAAAAGCAGCGGGTCTTGGACTTGCCACGTCGCGTACGCTTCGAGTTGGATATTCTTTTTATCCGACGTCAACAATTCCGTTTTCGCCAAATTGAATACTTGGAGTTGGCGATTGATGCGCAACACGCTTTGAATCGGGTCGGGCAATTTGGCGTACAAGCCCGCGTCCGTGATTGCGCGCACTGGTTGTCCGAACTGCGTGACGACGGCATATTCTGTCGTGTCCACTTGAAACAACACGAGCGTCACGCCAACAATCGCGGCGGCGATGAGAATCCAGGGAATCCAGCGAAACAATTTCATGGAACGTACTCCTTACGATATTTGAAGAATGGATTGCGCAGTAACGAATTGATTCGTTCCCATGCTGCAACGAATCAATTCGTTACTACGAGTTTATGGATTTGGCGCGGGCGGGAAAGTTTGTGTTGCGCCGCTGCCTGTGAGCCACAAATCGGTAGATTCGAGTTTCACGCGCGGGTCGAGAATAAATTTGCGCGGATTCGCCAGCGCGCGTTCCACCGCTTCCAGATACAAACGCAAACGCGTCACGGCAGGCGCGCTGGCATACGCGCCTTCGCGCGCGAGAAAACGATTCGCTTCGCCCGTCGCGCGGCCCACTTTGTCCGATTGATACGCGTTCGCGCCTTGAATCATTTTTTCCGCGTTGCCGCGCGCGACGGGAACGATTTCGTTTTGATACGCGAGCGCTTCATTCACAAATGTATTTTTGTCTTCGCGCGCGCTGGCGACGTCGCGGAACGCGGCGGCGACTGGTTCGGGCGGACTGCTTTCGAGCAATTGCACGTCCACCGCGCGCAAACCCGCTTTGTATCCTTGCAGCGTTGCTTGCATGACTTGAAGCGCGCGCTGTTGAATCGCGGCTTTGTCCGTCGTCAAGAGCGCGTCCACATTTTTCTCGGCGACGACTTGGCGCATCGCCGCTTCCGCTGCTTGACGCACCACGTCATCGGGCTTGACCATTTGAAATAAATACGCGGCGGCATCATCCACGACGTAATGCGCGCCGACGCGCACATTCACCAAACTTTGGTCGCCCGTCATCATCAATGCCGCTTTCGTTTCGATGCGGCGCACGGCGGAGGGATTAATAAAATCCGCGCGGTCAATGGGCCACGGAAAACGATACTGCAAGCCCGGTCCCGCGACGAAAACGACTTGACCGAAACGGCGCACGACGGCAACTTGTTCCGCTTGCACGACATAGAATCCGCTCAACAAGTACAGCGCGACAAAAATCGCGAGCGCGCCGAACGCGAGTCTGCGCCAATTGCCCGGCGCGTGCTCCGCGTGTTCATCAATCTCGATGGCGCGATGTGCGCGCAACGCCGCAATGGCATCGCGCAAAATTTCGTACGCGGTGTACACGATGAACAAAACGACGATGACGGCGGCGGCGCGGTCCAAATTCGGCAAACCGAGCGCGGAACCTGCAAGCCCTGCAACGACGACGATGCTGGCGTACAAATCAATCCGCGCGTGGTAGCCGCTGGCAATCAGCGCGGGCGACTCGGTTTGTTTGCCCACGTACAATTTGTAACGCGAGGTGAACCACGCGACGACGACGGTGAGCAGCGCGGCGAGCGTGACGGGGAGCAGATTTTTCAATTCGACATCGCCGCCTTGCATCACATCGCGGAAAATGTCGAACGCGGCATAAAGCATAAAGACGCCGACGACAACGGCGAGGATATTTTCAATGAGCGCGGTGGCGTTGCGCCGTTGGACGCTTGCGGTGCGCGCGAGCAGCAGCCCGACGAGAATAAAGACGCCGAGAAACAGATCGCCGACGGAATGGATGGCGCCTGCTTGCAGCGACAAACTGCCCGACGCATTCGCCAGCCAGAATTTCACGGCGACGAGCAGCGCGTCAATAAAGAGGGTAATCAGAATGGTTCGTTCTTTGCGGTTCATAAGCGTATCTCTTGCTCTGTGAGTCCTTTCTGTTCAATTTGAATCGTCGTATGTTCGATCTTGAATTGTTCGCGCAAACGCGCGTTCAAGCTTTCCAAAATAGCCTGCTCGTTCAGCGGTGCTGCACTGTCCACGAGGACAATGTGTGCGCTCAAGGACACCATGCCCGAGGTGATTGTCCATACATGCAAATCGTGAACGGAGGCAACGTCCGTGATGCCGCGCATCGTTTCTTCCACCGCTTTGAGATTAATGTGCGCGGGAGTGCCTTCGAGCAAAATGTTGATCGCTTCCATCAACAAGCTCCACGTGCGCGGTAAAATAAAGAGTCCAATCAACACACTGAAAATCGGGTCGGCGTAATACCAGCCCGTAAAATACATGATCAACGCCGCGACGATGACGCCGAGCGAGCCGAGCGTATCGCTCACCACTTCGAGGAACGCGCCGCGCACGTTCAAGCTTTCGCCAGAACCTTTTCGCAAATTGTAGATGCCGTACAAATTCACGCCGAGACCCACCACCGCGACGGCGAGCATCGGCAAACTGTTGACTTCGGGCGGCTCTTGAAAACGGCGATACGCCTCGTACAAAATATAAAACGAGATGCCGAAGAGGACGACGGCATTCGTGAGCGCGGCGAGGATTTCGACGCGGTAATAGCCGTAGGTCTTGGCAGGCGTCGCGGGACGCTGCGCGATCCACGACGCGAACAGCGCGAGCGCGAGACCGAACACATCCGTAAGCATATGTCCCGCGTCGGCGAGCAGCGCGAGACTGTTGGTGAGAATGCCGCCCGCGACTTCGACGAGAAAATAGCCAAAGGTGAGCGCGAACGTAAGTTTTAACGCGCGGCGGTGCTGCGCGGTGGCGGATTCCGTGGTGGTGAATTTTGTTTCGCTCATCAAATTTTTTAGGGTGTCGGCGTCGGCATCGAATGATTCATCGGCATCGGCGTCGCTTCAGGTAACGGCGACGCGCCCATTTTTTGCAAGAGACCTTGCATGTAATCAATTTCGGCTTGCTGCCCCTTGACGATATTGTCCGCGAGGCGTTTCACATTGGGCTGCGAACCCTTTTGCATTTCTTCCTGCCCCATCGCGACGCCGCCTTGATGATGGCGAATCATCAATTCGAGAAATTGTTTTTCGAGTTCGGGCGACGGTAATGTTTTCAACGCGTTCACCTGTTCCTGTGTTGCCATGCCTGGCATTTGCATCGCGCCGCCAACGGGCGCCGATGGTTGTCCCCACAATTCGAGCCAGCCCTGCATCATGCCAATTTGTCCTTGCTGCGAAAGCATGATGTCATACGCTATCGTTTTCAAAGCCGCGTCGTTGGTGCGCTCGTACAGATAGGTTGCCATTTCCACCGCTTGCGAATGATGCACGGTCATGTTTTGCGCGAAGGCAATATCGGCGCTCGCGATGGTGGGCTGGAAAAGACGCGCGAGCAAAAAACCCAAACCGAACGCGGCAAGGGCCCCAACAATTCCAAGCGCCCACCAGAGACGGTTCGTTCTCACTTGTTGGTCTTCCAACGGAGATTGGTCGGAATGGTCTTCCATGCGCTTTTTCATCCTAACGGTGTTCCCAACGCGCCCGCGCATGTAGCGCCGCGTTCGGGCGTAAAGGGTCCGTTCTGATAGGTTGAAATAAAATTGGGTAGACGAGGGTCGTTCGCATTCTCCATTTTTATCTGCGCGCCCCATCCACTGGCAACAATTGGTGACGGCAAGCCCTCGAACGGCGACAACAACACATAGCGTTGACCACGCGCGAGATTTTGCAATTGACTCACTTGGTCCGCAGACAGATTCGGTTGATACGTGATCCACAGCGCGCCATGCTCCATCGAATGGACCGCGTTCTCATTACGAAGTGGTTGGTCATAGATTCCACAATTTTGCCAGACAGGATTGTGCTGACCGCCAACAGGCGGTGTTTGTGGATACGTGACAGCCGCATCGGTGTGTCCTGCGGTGATATTCGGAAAAATTTCGATGCCCTCTATCGCTTTCGGCGCGCTCACCGTCGCGGAATAAATGAGAATCGCTACGATGGCAATTGCTGCCGCCCCCAAGCCAATCCAGAGCCACGGAATTTGACGTGATTGACGCGCGGCTTGCGCGCGGCGTTTGTTTGCTTTGGTCATGCCTACCCACCTCTTTATGAAATGATCGAACTCTGAAAAATTACAATTACGATTAGCGCGAGCGCGACAGCCCAACGATAGTAGACAAAAATGTCTGTCGTGTTGCGCTGCAAGTAGTTCAGCAGAAAGCGAATCGCGAACCATCCTGTAATTGCCGCTGCCGCGAATCCAATCAGAAATAACATCAGTCCATTTGTGGTCAACGCGCCCGCTTGATATTCCTGAATCACATCCCAACCGCTTTTGAGACTTGCGCCCGCAATCAGCGGCGCGCTCAATAAAAATGAAAAGCGCGCTGCGTCTGCCCGTTTCATTCCGAGAAACAATCCCGCCGTCAAGGTTGCGCCCGAACGCGAGACGCCGGGGAAAATGGCGCTGGCTTGCGCGAGTCCGATGAGCAGCGCGTCCAGCCAACGTAATTGCTCCATGGCGCGAATGTGTTTGGCGAGACGGTCGGCAGCAAACATCAGCGCGCCAAAGAACGCGATGATGCCCGCCATCAACAGAACGATGGCAGACGACAATGGCTCATTCGGCGCGTGAAATAATTCTTCCACGCGGCTTTCAAACAACGCGCCAATAATGAATGCAGGAACGCTTCCCAAAACAATGAGCCAAGCGAGGCGACGATTTGTGTCGTTACCAATTTTCCGCTCGGCGATACTAGAAATTCCTGCGCGAAATAAAGCAACCCATTCCGTTCTGAAAAACCACAAAACCGCAAGCAGAGTGCCGAGATGCAATGCCACATCGAACGGCAAACTCTCCAAAACAGCGTTGTCCCATCCCAAGAGCCAAGGAATGAGAATCAAATGCGCCGAACTCGAAATCGGAAGAAATTCGGTCAATCCTTGCACGATGCCAAGAATCGTTGCTTGAATAATGAGCGTCAAGTCCATCTAATCTTGCTCGGGTTGCCTATCTCTTGGCATTTCATCTTTCTATCACTCCTATGGGGTCACGGTTTCTGTATTCGTTGGCTCACCGAAACGGCCGTAGTAGCCGTCAATGAAAGCGCGGATCTCTGCCAGCGACTTGCCTTCTTTCAACATTCGCATCGTGTCACGCACGATATCTACACAGATGCTTCAGCCCAATCCCATCTCGTCCCATTCCACCGTTCCATCAGGGTTCACCTGTCGGACAAAACAATCCTTGACACTTTTGTGTGGCGCCTCACCGCTATGACCGGCACCACAGCCGCAATAACACGGAATTTTTTGGAGCGTCTCTTGATTAGCGAGCGCAAACTGATACGCTTCGCGCACGTTCACCGGTGCGTTTTGCATTGCGACTGGCAAAGCAGACACTGGCGCAAGTTTTAACTCGTTCGTTGCTGTGCCTCCTCCGCACCCACCGAGCCACGGCACCAGCGCGAGAAAGAGCAAGACGAACGCTGTCACTCGTTTCGTCATGGTTATTCCTTTTCTACCCAAAAACCGTTTTCTATTGGCTGCCTTCCTGCACGGGATAGCTTGCCTCACGCCAGGCACGAAATCCGCCGCGTATCGCTTTCACGTTCGTATAACCTCGGTCCAAAAGTACTCGCGCCGCACGGGCGCTTGATTCCTCCGCCGGTCAGGTGCAATAGGTGATAATCTCTGCCTCTCGCGGTAGCGTTGTCTCTCCCGCTTCAATCTGCGCCAAAGGCAAAGAAACGGCATTCGCGATGTGTCCTGTCGCGTAATCCGTCTGCCCGCGCACATCCACGAAAACGGCGCTCTTGGCGTCCCAACGCGCTTTTGCCTCATCCACAGAAACGCGCGGCACATCGGGATAAGGTATGCCTTCCGCGTCATGAACGTCAGATACTTTGGTGGCGGGGGGGGAGGGTGGACGGACTGCGTTCAAAAGTAAAAATGCAGCTGCGGCGAGAACCAGGACCCCGACGCCCCACATCCAAAGCGGAAGACCCGCGGGCGCGCGCCGAGCGTCCTGCTTGACCGCGGTCCCACATTTGGTGCAGAAGTGATCTTGAACGTGCAGTTTGGCGCCACAATTTGTGCAATGAGAGGTTATATTTGTCTTTGACATTTCACTTCCTTTCTGTACCGAGATCGGCAGAGCGCGTTCCCGACGACACCGCGCCTCAATTCATTTGTTTCAACACAGCCGAGTGCCAATGTAACGACAATCAACATCAGGGCGTGCATCCATCAGTGTCAACCTTTGCTCTGGTATCCAAGTAAGCGCAGCGCGTTGCCGACGACGACGAGCGTGCTGCCTTCGTGAAAAACAATCGCGATGCCCAAGCCGACGAAACCTGTTAGGGAACTGACGATGAGAAATGCAATTACGCCGAGCGAGATGGCGAGATTCTGCAAAATGATTCTGCGCGTTGCGCGTCCGAGTCCAACGGCGAACGGCAGTTTCGACAAATCATCGCCCATTAACGCGACATCGGCGGTCTCTAATGCGACATCGGTCCCCGCGCCGCCCATTGCAATCCCCACCGTCGCGTTCGCCAACGCGGGCGCGTCATTCACGCCATCGCCCACCATCGCAACGGTACCATATTGTTGGTCGAGTTCGCGAATGACCGTCAATTTATCTTCGGGCAGCAAATCCGCGCGAACTTGCGTCAAGCCAACTTGTGTCGCAATCGCCTGCGCCACTTGTTCGTGGTCGCCCGTCAACATGATGGTTTGCTGCACGCCTGCCGCGTTCAACGCGCGCATCGTCGCAGCGGCATCCGCGCGCAACGTATCGGCGAGCGCGAGCGCGCCAAGCAATTTGCCGTCCGCCGCGGCGAGAATGATTGTCTTGCCTGATGCTTGCAACTCTTTAATGCGCGCTTGCGCGGGTTCCGAAATCGCGATTTTGTTTTCCTCGAGTAGCGCGGCATTGCCGAGCAGCAGCGCGCGTCCTTCCACCTTTGCGCGCAATCCTTTGCCCGTAATAGATTCCAAATCCTCCACCGCAGGCAGCGCGAACTTTTTTGCTTGCGCCGCGCGCAGAACCGCTTGCGCGAGTGGATGCGCGGACCGGCTTTCGGCGGCAGCGGTGAGACGCAATAATTCGTCGGCGGAAATTTTTTCGTTCAACGGCACCACGTCAGTTACTTCGGGGCGTCCGTGTGTAAGCGTTCCTGTTTTATCAAACGCAATCGCCTTCAAGCGCCCCAAATTTTCGAGATGCACGCCGCCTTTGATGAGGATGCCGTTGCGCGCGGCTTGCGCGATTCCTGCGAGAATGGACGCGGGCGTGCCTAACGCGAGCGCGCATGGCGACGCGGCGACGAGTAACGTCATCGCGCGGATAAAAGATTCTTGAAATGGCACGCCGAGCAGCGGTGGCACAACGATAACTAAGGCAGTAATGCCTAACACGACAGGGACAAAGACGCGCTCGAATTTTTCGACTGTCTGCTGCGTCGGCGATTTTTGCGTTTGCGCTTCTTCTACCAATTTCATCACACGCGCGAGCGTGCTGTCTTTTGCGAGACGCGTCACTCGGACATCCAGCGCTCCTTCGCCATTTACGGAACCTGCAAAAACTTGCGCGCCTGCGCTTTTGTCAACCGGCACCGATTCGCCTGTCACGGGCGCTTGATTCACCGCCGACGCGCCATCCGTTACAACGCCGTCCACAGGAATTCGCACGCCAGGACGCACAATCACCGCATCGTCAATCTGCAATTCTTCAACGGGCAGTTCGATTTCTTTGCCATCGCGTTTGACCAGCGCGGTTTTTGGCGCAAGGTCAGCCAGTGCGCGTACCGCGTCGCGGGCGCGGTCCAACGCGCGTTCTTCGAGCGCGTGACCGAGCGAAAACAAAAAGAGCAGCAGCGCGCCTTCAAAAAAATTGCCAATCAACGCCGCGCCAATTGCTGCTGTCACCATTAACAAATCGGTGTCAAAGTGGCGTTCGCGCAAGGCGTGAAGGGCGTGACGCGAAATGTCCCAGCCGCCGAAAAAATACGCGCCGAGAAACAATGCAATGGCGGCGGGCTGTGGCAATCCGAAAAAGGTTTCGCCAAGCCAGCCAAGCAGCACGAGCGCGCCCGCCGTCAAACTGAAAATGATTTCGCGATTTTCTTGGTAAAAACTTTTCAGTCCTTCGGCGGGAACGGTGTACCCCAATCCGCGCAGCCGTTTGTCAATCGCGCCGTGATTGATTTTTTGTGAATCGTATTCGACGCGCATTTTCTGCGCGGGATAATTCACCGTCACATTCAACACACCATCCATGCGCCCGACGCTGTGTTCGATGACGCGCGCGCAATCCGAACAATCCATCCCTTCAATCGGGATGAGTTCGTGATGATAGCGCTGCACAATTTCTGCGCCCGCGCGTTTTGCCAATTGTTCCACATCGTTCAGCGATACGAGGTCGGCATCATAATGCACACACAACTGCGCGGGCGCGCGATCGGTGTGAACGTGCGCGTTTGCAATGCCGCGTTTGCTTGCGAGTGCGTTTTGCAAACGCGCAATACATTGGTCTTGTAAATCTTGCACGTTCGGCAAGAGAATCGGAAGATCCAGCTCAAGCGTTCGTTCCATCTGCCAATCTCCTTTACCGCGCGAAAAATTTTTGCCACAACGCGAAGACGATGAATCCAATTAACGCAAGGTTGACGCCCACACTCAAAAAAACAACAACGTTAGAAAACATATTGTGTGTATGTGGCGGCACGCCGTTGTTCAATCCCAACATGCCGGCAAAGAGCGAAATCATCCCTTGCCCATTTGTTTCTGCGAGTGGAATGCCCAAGCCGCGCAACAGATTCGGCAGCAGCTGCGAACCGCGAAAATCGCCGAGCAGATGACGCACATGATTCAACCCCGCGCCGTAAAATGCTTGGAGCGCGTACAAGAGCAGAATGAAATAGCCCATTACGCGTTCGCGTCGAGTGAGCCACAAACCGAACGGCGGAACGATGGCGTACAAGAGTACGCAGCCCAACAAAAATTCCGCCGTTGTGATGCCGTACCACGCGGCTTCGTTCACGACGAATGCGTCGTCGAGAATATGCAGTGTCAACAAAAGAAAGCTGACGCCGAATAGAATGGTGATGCGTTTTGTGACAAGAGAAACAGACAAAAGAAAACCTCCGCAAGGCGTGAATCCAAACTGACGAGAGACGAGAAACGAGAACCGTCAATCGTCAACATCAAAAACGCGTATTTGTACAAAGACGCGTCAGAATTGGATTACGCGAAACGCGGAGGCATTTCGGGAGAGAGTTGAACGTCGCGCAGGGGGAGGAAAGCGGTACGCGAGAAAAGAGTGGTGACGAGTGCGGCACACGCAATGGATGCCATGATGCCTGTGATGAAAAGTTCGGGGAAGGTATTCGTCGCGTGGGCGAGATGCTGCGCCAAAGTTTCTGTTTGTCCTGTGCGGCAGGCATCGTCATGTCCACCGAGAACCAACGAGCAAGAGGCATTAACGCCAATCACCGAAGTGATGACGACAATGACAATTAGGGCAACAAACAAAACACGCAACATTTGAACGTTAGGTGAATGAAATAAGAGGATTGCTCTCATTCCACGATGGGTTGGATTCTAGTCGTTTTCCAAGCATCGTCAAATCACTGGACAACGGGCGTTGTATTCTCTTGTGCAGCGCCTTGTTTTGAAGATGTTGCAAAGAACGAGACAAACAGAAACGCCAGCATTCCGACGAACACAAAGCTATCCGCTACATTGAACGTGGGCCAACGCAGCGCGCCGATACCAACGTCGAGAAAATCCGTGACGCGTCCATCGGGGAGGCGGTCGAGAAAATTTCCGAGCGCGCCGCCGAAAATGAAACCCAGCGCGAGCGCCAACATTTGGGGCAATTCGCGCGCGCGCAATGCTTTGAAAAACCACACGCCCAATCCCATAATGACAATGCCCGGGAGAATCGTTGACACAATTCCTACATTTGCCAACATTCCAAACGCGACGCCTGTGTTATAACCTAGCATAAGTTGAAAAAAATCTCCGACGATGGAAACGGGCTGCCCCATCAGTAATGCGCTTTCCGCCCATGCCTTGCTCAATATGTCGGCTGTAATCGCAACAATAAATCCCATTGCTAAAAGTAAAAATGTTTTTCGTTCCACGCGTACTCCATTCTGTGAAAATTATTTTTGCCGCAGCAGGCGCGACGAATTGGCGAGAATGCCCAAATCGGGCAGCGACTGCGCGGCGGCGGCGAGAATCGGTGGTAAAAATCCGAACGCGGCGAGCGTGAGACCGACTGTATTGTAAATTGCCGTGAACGCCAAATTCGTCTTTACGACGCGCATGGTGCGCTGCGCGATGCGAAACACATCGGGAACGAGATTCCAATCATCGCGCATTAGTGCCACGTGCGCGGCTTCGAGCGCAATATCCGCTCCCGCCGCGCCCATGGCGATTCCCACGTTCGCTTGCGCCAACGCAGGCGCGTCATTCACGCCATCGCCAACCATGACGACGGTGTGATGCTGCGCTTGATATTCGCGCACGATTGCAATTTTATCTTGCGGCAAAAGATTTGCGCGATATGCCACGCCGAGTTGTTGTGCGAGCGCGGAGGCAGTTCGTTCGTTATCGCCCGTGAGCAATTCGATTTTCTGGATGCTGAGCGCGCGCAATTGTTTCAACGCGGCAGGCACTTCGAGGCGGAGTGTATCGGATGCGGCAAGCACGCCGACGAGTTCCTCTTGCACCGCAACATAGAGGAGCGTCTTGCCTTGCGCTTCAAGTTCGCGCGCGTTTTGGGCGGCGTTCGCGTCTGGAATCAAACGCGCGTTGCCTACGGCGATTTGCTTGTCATTCACTTGCGCGCGGATACCCATGCCAGGGATAGATTGAAATTCGCGCGGCGCGACGAGCGCGAGATTTTTTTCTTTAGCCAAATCGCGCACGGCTCGCGCGAGCGGATGTTCGGAATCACGTTCGGCGGAGGCAGCGAGGGTCAACAATTCCATTTCGCCGATGCCATTCAACGAAACGACGTCGGTGATTTGCGGCTTACCAAGTGTAAGCGTTCCTGTCTTGTCGAGCAGCACCACATCCGCGCGCGCCAATGCTTCAAGATATTTTCCGCCTTTGATTAAAAGTCCGCGCTGTGCTGCCGCGCCAACGGAGGCGAGCATTGCAATCGGAGTTGCTAATGCGATGGAACACGAACACGCGACGACTAGCACGGCGGCGGTTACTAATGGGTTGCGGCTAATCAGAAAAGTCAACGCGGCGATGCCCGCGACAATCGGCAAGTAGTAGGCGGTGAATTTGTCCGCGAAACGCTGCACGTCCGCGCGGTTCGCTTCCGCTTCTTCGACCAGTTTGATGATATGTCCAAACGTAGTATCCGCGCCAATGTGTGTCGCACGCACGCGCAGACTTCCAAGTTGCGCGACGGTTGCGGCAAATACATTCGCGCCAACGCTCACTTCGACGGGCATGGATTCGCCAGTGATGGCAGATTGATTTACGGTGGCTTGACCCTCCAGCACTTGACCGTCCACAGGAATTTTTTCGCCAGGACGAACAATGACAGTATCGCCTACTTGCACGTCCGCGATAGGCATTTCGATTTCTTGTCCGTCGCGTTCGACGCGCGCAGTTTGCGGCGCGAGCGCGGTGAGATTTTTTACGGCGCGGCGCGCCCGTTCGGTTGTGAATGCTTCGACATATTCGCCAACGTACATGAAACAGACAACGACCATTGCCGTTGCCCATTGTCCCACGGCGAGCGCGGCTAGCACGCCGAGCGACATGAGCATATGTGAAGTGATTTGGCGATGCAGCGCATTGCGAATGACATTGCGGAAAATTGGCAAGCCCGCGAGAATCACCAAAACCGCGCCGAGCCAGAATGGAACGTATGCAGTGGCTATTTCGAACAAGCCGAGCCATTCGCCTACGACGACGATGAATAATACGAATCCAAAGACGACGGCGAACAACGTTAAGATGCGTTTGGTGAAATCGTCTGTCGTTCGTTGTTCAGATTCCGCTTTCGCGCTGTCACTCTCTGGAACCGAATATCCTGCATCCGCGACCGCTTTGCGGATGGCGGGCAATTCAACGCGCGCAGGGTCAAGGCGAATTACTGCTTTTTCGGACGCGAGAAAAACGTTAACTGATTCCACGCCCTGCAAGCCCGCAATCGCGTGCTGCACGTGTTGCGTGCATTCCGCGCAGTCCATTCCTTTTACGGGAACTTCAACTGTTTTCAACTCGCTCATCTTTCCTCCATACCCGATAAATCATCACGCTTGCGCCCGTGAGCAACGCAAGGTCTGCCAGATTGAACGCGGTTCCAATGACCAGATAATCTACGGGATAGCCCACGCGAAAGCCATCCGCCAAATTCCCGAGCAGCCCCCCAATCAGCAAACTGATTCCCACACCATAAAGCGCATCGGAAGTGTCGTGCATTTTCCAGCGCAGGAAAAAGGGAATGAGCACAATTGCCAGCAGTGTGAAAAAGCCGTTCGTGTCCAGAGCGCCGCCGCTCGGTCCGTCGAAACGCGTTACGCCGAGCCAATCCACTATCAACATCGCGGACGCGCCAATGGGCAGCGCGAGTTCTATCAACAGGTCTAACATTTGGTCAACGACGAGAATGCCGAATGCCAACACGGTGTAGCGATTGATGTCCCACATGAGGGAACGCCTCTCATTATTTTCGCTGCCTTACAAGAATGAGACAACGGCGGCAACGATAATGCCTACGACAACTGAAATCACAGACCCGATTAGAAAACCGCGAAAATGAAACGCGTAATTTTTGTATCCTGCCGCGCCTTCGGTCCCGAGGAGAATTACAAACTTGGGCGTAAAGGTACAGCCAATGAGCCAATCCACCACCAGCAAATCCCACAGATTCCCGATCCAAAAAACGCCGAACGCATTTACAAAGAGAAGTAGAAAGGAGATATTGCCCGCGTTCGCCTGCTCTAACAGCAACGTCGAGAGAAATGGGATTCCAAATAACACGAGCAGAAAAGGAATCCCAATCAGATTCGTCTGACGCTTTTCTTCTTCTGTTTTCGGCGGCACGAGCGCCTGAATATCTTTCGGATAATCCTGAAGCCAAAGGCGCGGGTTGAGCCACATGCTGACGCCAATAATGAGCGTTGCCAAGAGCGACAAGACCAGACCGTCGCGAATCATTTGTGTTACATTCAACATTGTTTCCTCATAATCGAAAATGGATTGTGAAAGAGTGATGTTAGCGCGTGCGGCGCGCAGGCGCTCCACTCTTTACCGCGCGGGCTTTAGGGCGGCGCGGTATTGATTTTTCGTAATGCACACACTCGTATACGCCCTTGGCAACCTCCGCGAGAATTTCATCCGCGAGGCGGAGCAGGTGCGCGATGCGCTTGTCGCTCAACGCATACGACACAAAGCGCCCCACTTGTTCCGTCGTCACCAAACCACAGTCGCGCAAACACGCGAGATGATTGGAAGTATTCGGCTGCGACAGCCCCGTGCGTTCGACGATTTCGCCGACAGTGCGCGGACCGTCCCGCAGCGCGCGCAAGATGGCAAGACGTGACGAATCGGAGAACCCACGAAAGAGTTTTGCTTCCAGTTCGATGCGTTGTGTGCTGGGAGTGAGTAACATAGTGTCCTCTGTTTGTATCATTATATCAGTAGGTGATGATATTTTACACAAAAAAAACGAACGGTCAAAGCAGAACGATTCAGAACACTTGACGCCCCCACATGATGACGCTTACACCAATCAGTGCAATCCCCGCCCCAATCAAATCAAAGCGGTCAGGACGCCAGCCGTCAAAGACCATACCCCACGCGATGGAAAGGACGATAAAGATGCCGCCATACGCGGCATAGACGCGCCCGAACGCGCTTTCCGTTTGCAACGTTGGGATGACGCCGTACAAAATCAAAATTGCGCCGCCGAGCAATCCAATCCAAACCGATTTTCCCACGCGCAGCCACTGCCACACCAAGTAGCCGCCGCCGATTTCGGCGAGACCTGCGAGCAAGAAAAGTACCAGTGATTTCACTATACCAAGTGAGTCCATGTTCATTCCTTTCTCCACGTTGCTGAAACTACCATTGAATCAGTGCTTGCCAAATTGAGGATAAGACCTGTAACACCTTTGAGCCCACAGTCTCTTCTACAGCTGTAAAACCCAAAGCGGTTTCTGACGTTGGTTTGGCAGTAGTTACTTGAAACGTGCCAAGTTGTAGAGCCGCTGGGACTTTAATTCCTTTGCGCGTAGATGCTGTCAATGGCTCACCACTTCCGGCGTGATAGACACTTAATTCGAGAGCATATTTACCCGGGGGCGCGTTTGCATCCACTGTGAGTGCCTGCAAATCGCGGAGAGTCATCCTGGGTTGCCACCGCCGCAATGGAACTAAATTGCCAATCGGCGGAGAATCCGATTCGCCCCAAGCCGCGCCGTTTTCATCTACGACACGCAATAAAATCCTTACCTCCTCCACGCTTTTCTGTGCCAGGCGCCAATACAAGGTCACTGGGCTGGGAGAACCTGCCTCCGCCTCTATTGCCATTTCGTATCCGATCAGCTCAAGGTTCTGCTCAAATGCAACTGCAACCCGACGCGCATTTTCAGGCAGACGGTTCACAAGAATGGAGCCGCGCACGAACTGGCGCAAACTAATTTCGGTACTGGTACCTGAAAAGTAAGTCACATCAATGGGAGTCCCAAAGCGATTGAGCAGGTCTTGGATATGAGAGTTCGGGTCGGCGACGGGGCGATGCAATTCCAAATACCAGACTCGAGAATTGTTACGGTAAGCCGACAACACAGCATTCAAATCGGACTTCTCTTGTAGTTTCTGGGTCATGCCAAGTGTCGGCAACGAAATCCACTCTAAATTCTTAGGTGCGTAATATTTATAAATTGTTTCCGCATGTGGCGCATTCAAGATGAGAATATCGTTTGGAAGCGCGCGCTCTCTCAAATGTTCAGACCATCCTTTGTGGTCGTCTTTGGCATATGAGGGATTCAAAAAGTAATTTTCGAGCGAGTACACGACACCGGAAATAAAAATACCAACAGCAACGCTCGTTGCTGCCAAATATCGTACTGTTTTGAGTTGTTCACCGCGCGATGCCCGAATTGCCAGCCCGTTCACACCAAATGCCAGACCAATGTAAAACGCCGGGCTGATTGTGATGAGATAGCGCGAATTCAAATAAAGTGGTCGCAAGAGGGAACCCAATTGCAAGCAAAGGATAGGTAAAATCAGAAAACTAACAAGAAAAATTGCGATGCGCGCATCGCGTCTTGGAATGCGAATGGTTGCTGAAACACCAAGCACCCACAGCGTCACAATCAGCAAGTCGAGCCATGCCACCTCTTCGATATTTGCAGTGACTCCCACGACAAAAGAGTTCATCACATCGCGCAGAATAATTGCCAGAGGTTGATACTGTGGTCCAGAAGACTCGGAACCTGCAAGGGCAGCCGCTGCACTCGGCAGAATCAGCAATGCAACACCAAACGCGCCGAGTAGCAACGCACTAAAACCCAACCAGAATCTAGTTCCTTTCGGGAAAATGTGTGGAATGACCGCAAAAAAAGGCAATAACACAAATGCAAGATAATTGGTTGCCATCGTCAGGAGCAATGTGAGACAGAAAGCCAAAAAGAACAACCCGCGTCTGCGTGTTCTCACATCCATTGATTTCAGCAGAGTATAGACTGTCAACAAACTCAATAGCAACAGAGTCGTATAGGGTCGAGCTTCTTGCGAATACCAAACATAAAAAGGTGAAAACGCAGCGAATACGGCTGTCAAGTATCCGATTCTCGATGGATACGGAATTCCACCTTTGGTAGCAAGCCATTTGGCAATGGTATAGAGCAGAGGAATTGTGAGGAAATTGGCAAACGCAGAAACTGCGCGCAGTGCGAATTCAGTTGCGCCAAATAGATTGACAGCGAAATGGAGCAGCAGAAAATAGAAAGGAGGATGCAAGTCCCGCGTGACCAAACCCTGAATCTCGAGTTGGTTTGAGATGATAGTAAGGACATCTTGTTGGGCGCGGGTCCAACTTAGCGTTTCATCCCACCACAAACTCATCGAACCAAGTTGATATAACCGTATTGACCATGCAACTAGCATCAATAGCGTCAACCAAAATCGAGGAGTGGAAAACAATTTGTATACAACGCCGCTATACTTGCAAGGAGGACACGGTAAAGACATTTGGTTCAATCCATACTCGAACTGCGCGTTCACACGTTTCGTTCTAGCCGCCTATGAATTTTAGAAAATCAGGAACAATTTCTTTGCTCGTGATACCACCTTCGTATTTGCTAACGATTTTTCCGCTGGCATCCACGAACACGAGCCACGGTTCCGTTTCAAAATTCCATTCGCGCATGGCGTCCACCACCTCGAACGTCTCGAAATTTTTATACACCTCGACATGGATAAAATTTACACGCTCACTGTAATTTTGCGCGATGGATTGCACGACTTGGAGATTCGGACCACAGGTGCGCGTGTGACAAAAGCGCGGTGTCGCAAAAAGAATGACGGTTGGGTTACCATTCGTCACCGCTTGGTCAATGCTGAGACGATGCAGCTCGCGGTCATCTTCAAGCGCGGAACAAATTTTAGTGCGGTCCCCATTCACGTCGTTCAGCGTTTGAATTTTTGTGCGCGGCGCTTGCGCGCCAACAGCGGGTGAGGGGTCTTGGTCCAAAACCGTAAGCGCGATGCGTTTCGCTTCCGTTGGAAATCCTTCTTGGTTCACCGTCACTTCGACGCCCCACTGACCTGAAGTCTCAAACGTTGCGCGTCCAACATAGACGCCCGCCGCGCCCAAGTTGTCACCATAAAATGGCGCGTCGCTCTCATTTTTCAAAACGGGGTCATTTCCGTTTATGTCAAAAAATTTCAGTTGCACTTGAGCGTTTTGCACTGACTTGCCATCGCGTATTACGCCGACAGGGAAACGATTTTCGCCGACGAGATTGCGCGAATTGGCGAGCAGAACTTGGAGCCCTTGAGTTTGATTTGGTGGAGATGCGGTTTCGGTAGGCGAGAGTGTTGCTGTCGCTATCGTAGGTGGCGCTTGGTTCGTGCTGCAACTGAGAACCGCAAGCATTGTAAGGACCAAACCGAGAAACATTTTCGTAAATGAACGCATACAATCCTCCGCTCTCTTGGAGCTGTGCCATAATACGTGGGGCGACGCGACTGTCAAAATTTTTCTTGTGATATACTCGCGCGCAATTTATCATTCAATAGAGGAATAATGCAAATACATACTCTTGCCCTTCTGACCGCAACCCTTTTGTTCGCCGCGTGCGCGCCACAGCCGACACCGACTCCATCGTTTCAACTGCCGAGAAGTGTAGAGCCAAGCGATTTAAGCAACTCGCCAACTCCATCTGTTGCGCTGACGGGCAAGTTCACCTTTGCGCCCGGCGATGGGAGTATTTGGGTGCAAGACCCGCTTAGCGGCAAACCAAAGCCGATTGTAAAACCTTCGCCCGAAGTTTTTGCGGATGCGCCGCATTTTTCTCCTGACGGAACACGCGTCGTGTATGTTCGCAGTTCACTCCAAGCGGATGGCAAGGCGCGGAACGAAATTCATACCGTTGCGATAGATGGCAGCGATGACCAAGCCATCGCATCGCCGCAGAATGCGCGCGTCGCGTACAATTGGCCCGTGTATTCGCGCGATGGCAAATGGATTTATTTCACTGCGATGCGCCCTGACCCACAAAAACAGCAAGTGGCTGAAATTCAACGCGTCCCGGCGACAGGCGGCGAACCACAAAAAATCATTGAAGATGCGCGCGTCGCGGATGTCTCACCGGATGGCACAAAAATTGTCTTTATGCGGTTTAACTATGAAACATTTACCGCCGGATTGTGGATCGCAGATACGAATGGAGAAAACGCACGCGAGTTATTGAACGATCAGGTGTTCGTGACCATCGCTGCGCCTCATTTTTCGCCGGATGGACAAACAATTCTTTTTGTCGCGTCAGGACCAAATACCCGTCCGTTGCCTGGTTTATCGTTCCGCGCGCCAACTTGCGAACCGCAATTGTTGTGTTTGCTCGCGCAGCCCGCGCTTGCGAATGGTTTGCCCTGGGATTTATGGACGGTGACGGCGGATGGAAGTAAATTTTCGCAGGTGACAAAAGTGGGTTCAGACAGTCCGTGGCCCGCGTGGTCAGGAGATGGGAAACAGATAGTATTCTTTGATACGAGCGGAACGTACTTGGTTGATTTGGCGAATAAGGTTGTCTCACAGTTTAGTCGGAATGGAGGACATGGAGTGTTTGATTGGGTACAGCCATAGGGAATCATTTTCCCAGTGAAAGAGAAAAAGATGATTTGTTGCCGTACATAAAAAAAATTTGCATATACATTAATATCGGGATGCCCACAAGACTTTCCATTCGAATTGATGATAACAAACTGGCAACGGCAACACTTTACAAGAATGTTGCCGTTGCCAGTTTGTTTTCTAACACGCGCACTCCGGGCTTAGTGCATTGCGTTATGAATCAAAAGTGAAATCGGCTTTCCCCCATACACTTCCGCAATTCGTTCGCCTCCCACGCGTTCCAGCGTACTCACAAAATCGCGCAGAACCGCGTAATCGAATTCCGCATCCTCGCCGAACTCAGCGCCAAAAACTTTCTTGAACTCTTCTTCTGGATTGGGCACGCCGTCAAAACCATAAAGCGTCCAACCGCTTTCCGTGTCGTCAACGAGTGCCAAGTGATGGGCGTTGAGTGTGATGTGTACTCTCGCGCACGGATTGCGAAACGCATCGTGTTCCCAACCGCCGCCTGTGATGATGCTTGTAAGTGTTTTCATCGGTTCTTGATTGTCATTCACTGGTTGAACTCCTCCGTCTTGTTTCGCTGTTGTAATCGCCAAAAAATCGCGCTCGGAGATTTCTTGCAGGGCGTAGGTATGATTCGAATGCGTGTCAATCACTCGCACAATCTCGTACCCCTCGCCCTGCTTTTGTGATTGGAGTGATGCCATCTCCTGTTCGATGTCATTCGAACGATAAGGATGTGTATTGATTCCCTTTTGTTGCGCTGCATGACGCGTTGCACCATAGGCAGCAATCACAATCTGATTGTTCGTAGACTCGCTGCGCGTTCCGTACGCGCGCAGTAAATATACTTTGCCTCCACTCACTGATCCACATTCAAACAATTCTGATTCCTTGATAAATTGTGCGCCAATTATTTCTCGCTCCGCTCGCGCGTCACACGCGGCACGCAACGCGCTCATCACATTGAAATATGTTTCCCTGCTCATTGTTCGCATATCGCCTCCTGATTTGAGATTGCCTTACGCCGCTCAAAAGACAAGAGGTGTTTGCTTGATTTATTTCAGCAAACACCTCTCGATACATTCTCTTTTTACTTTGCCGATTCATCGCGCATTGCGTTTGGTGTAATCTGCGCGAGAGTTTGTTGCATTTGCGCACGCGTGTATTGAGTACGAGCACGCAACCCTTTGACCGATTGTTGAAATGGTTTGAATGTTGAACCGCGATGTTTTTGCAGCCAGCGCGCGGCGGATTCAAGATTGTTTTCTGTGTCTTCCAAACGTGTGATTGCTCGCTGCAAGTCGTAGAATTCCTGCAATGTCTCGGCGAGTTCGACAGACCAAATGCGCGCAATCGAACTCGTAACCTCTTCGAGCGCTTGTTCGCGTTCAAACGTCACATCATCACCATCGCGGCTCGCCCATTCATAGTTGTCGTTTGCGACAAAGAGATAGCCGATAGCCCACGCCGTATGGTAAAACCAATGAATACAATCTTCGGCGTTTCCGACGTACGTGATGTACGTCCACGAACCGTTTTTATCATTCCGCTCCCGAATCAAGAATGGCACATCGCCAATGCCCTCAATCTCGATTCGCTCCGCCAGCGCGACGTACGGACATGTTTCAAAATCCACTCGTTGACCTGTGATGCGAATTTGTGGAATCGGCGCGCCGTGTTCGAACGCAACCTCCTGCCCCAAAAAATTTAGCGTCGCCGCCAAATGTTCATCGCCGACAATTTGCGCGGTGCGGCTGTAGATGAGGGTTGATTCCAAATGCGGATGCCAACTGTCCTCATCAACCGTTTCAATCCACACCTCACCGCTGAATTTTTCCACCAGCGCATAGCCCAAGCACTTGAGCAGTACTTGAGTGAACTTGCCGCGTTCCAGCCATTTGCCGTATGGTTCACGAACGCAATGTGCGCTCTCGAATCGCGCAGGCGCATCACGGAAATCCTCGCGCGCCCGCGCAAGTATATCGTCCACGATACTTGTCACAATCACATTCGCCGCTGCGCGCAACGCATCGTCTTGAATCAATTCGCTTCGTTCGGGCAATTGCGGGCGCACGCCACACGCAGGTTCGATATGCCAAATCGTCAGACTGTTCGCAGCGATTTCTGCCAATGCTGTGAGTGCATGATTTTGTCCTGCCTCGTTCAACGCGGCGGTCAGGTGATTTGAAATAAACGGCACATATTCCCAACACGCGCGCCCGCGATGATACCCCGTGCCATACGGAATTTCCCACTCGATTCGCCCAACCGATGTTTCAATCACATTCACATCCGAACCGAATGTGCGCGGTTCAAGTTCCATCGTCTTTCCATCTTCGGTATATTGAACCGCGTATGGATACTGCGCGCGTGCTTCAACAAGCAAGTCTCGATTCATCTGTCGCCTTTCTCGCTCCGCCACACACAAGCGAATCAAAAGACCATGCGCGTCGTTCGTTTCTGAAATCAGTTCAACGTGAATCCACGTGTTCTCATCCTGAACTGCGCGGCGAATAGCGTCCGGCGTTAAGCGCATCCGCCAATTTCCCGCGCCGCGTGATGTCACGTCAATCCATTTCACATACGCAGGATTGAAAAGCGCAAAGAACCCCAAACCCGCCGGTTCGATGATTTGCGTTTGGTCCCAACCGCTCGCGCCTGCATCCAACAAAATTTGTGGGTCATCCATTCCCGCGCCGTCATCTTGAATTTCCAAAATCGCCGAAGATGAATCCCATTTCACATCCACGCGCATTGCCCTGGCACGATACGCGTTTTGAAAAAGTTCACGCAGGACGCGCGAGAAGGAACTGAACATGCGCGGGGCTTCCATCGCAACGCGCGGCGAAACGCGCGGACGTACGCGCCACGGCTTTTCAGTTTCAGAGGTGATGGCAAGAGTTGTGGTTTGTATCATCTCATCTCCTATGACAGGTCTTTGCAATGTAATCACCGTTCTTCGGGTAATAGCACAGTAGTGACTCGTTGCCCTGCGTCATCAGGTGGGTCAGAAATAATCCAAAGCATCGTTTCGTCGCCGATACGATATTGCGAAAGAATCATGTTGCCGTCGGTCAATGCGCGGTCATTCATGCGTTTGTCGCTCTCATCAAGTTCACCCCAATCACCGGTCGCGTGTCGCACGAGCAGCTCGGCGAATTTTTTCGCGCTGTTTTCAAAACTCGCCATCGCTTGCGCGGCGCGCCGCGTAATGACAACGTTTCCTAAATCGAATTTCGGTTGCATAGTGATTCCTCTCTTTCTCATCCCATCGAAAACAATTTTTGTTGTTCGGCTCGCAATGATGTTTGCGTAAATGCGTGAACTCTGTTCTGTATGTTGGGCATGTTCGCTGATGTGCTTCTTTCTTGTACAAGGCGCGTCACGTCATCATCCGCCAACTCGCTCAATGCCGCCTTTGCAATGGCGATGGTGGTTTGACGACGCGCGGACACTGCTTCGAACTCATATTCGCGCAGGATGCCACTTTCGATAATCCATCCTTTCAATGTTCGTTCGACATCACACCACGTCCACATTGCATCGCCCATGCTCTCGAATGTTGCATGGTGGCGCACGAACGCAAAACGCTTTTCGGCGGTGTCACACCACGTTTCATAAAAACCGAATTGGTTGTAGTGAGCGATGTGCATGAACAAATGCGTCATGCGCTCGTAAAACCATTTGTGAAACATCTCGAACGGGCAGCGCGCTTGCACAAATCTGATATAGTGCCGTGCAAATTTTTCCTTGTCCGCGACGGTATTCCATTTTGTTGGCGTGAACTGCCATGCCGCACGCGAACCGTCCAAACTCATCACGTTTCACCTCCAACAAAAAATGCGGATTGTACAGCGTACAATTCGCATTCCTCGATACAAAAAACAGAGACCTCAAGTTTTCGCTTGAGATCTCTTTGAATTGATTCAAATCTATTTCGTCACGCGTTACACGCTACAAAAGGTCAGACACGTTGTCTGCTCTTTTGCGCCGCGCAAACGGCAAGCGCCATCGCTTGGTGCATATCTTGACTGTCTTCTACCTGACGCGACGCTTTAACGAGCATGAGCAAATTCTCATCGCTTGCTTCTTGCTCATTCATCATCAAATGTGCCACGCGCACTGCGGCTCTGATTTGGAAATCGAGTTGTTGACTTGGTTCGGTTTGCGAAACTCGGCGTTTCATTCGCGCCTCCGTGGTATCGTGTGCCATTGCGCGCACTATACCACGCCGCGCGTGAAATTTCAACAACTACGCAGATTGATTTTTTGGACGAATCAAGTCACGTCGTTTTTCGCGTCCACATGTGCTGCAAGAATTTCCACACGCCAGCGCAACGCCTGTTCAATGACTGGTTCGAGCGTTGCAAAGTCTTCAGCAGACCAATACGCGGCGCGCTGTGTGTACCACGCGAACGGCTCGAACGCAATCTGCGGCGCAGCAAAACGTTTGGCGCAAAATTGTTCGCACAGCCGCGCCAGTATTTCGCGCGGCGCGAGCCAGTAATCACCATGCCCGAGAACAAATTTGTAGATTTCAATGTCCTCTTCGCCAAGTTCGACATCATTCGGCACCTTTTTCCGCGTGACTTTTTGTGCCAGCGCGCGGTCTCGAATTAACGACGCGGCTTGTGCATTCAAAGAACCGTCTTGGCGCAGCAACGCGTCAGCTTCGCGCAATCCGTACCTGACGCTGTACTCAGACAACGCGCTCGCATCCACGAAACGTTTTCCTTTTCGCACGCGCGTCGTGATGCCGAATGCTTTGCCTGCTTCATAGTCGAGCCAATGACCAAGCAATTCATGCGCGAGGGAACGAATCAATCGCCCGGAATGGGTCATCGTGCCGACGGTCACAGTCCTTTCACTCGGCACATACAATCCGCCTGCATCCCCCCGCATAAACGGATGTTTGCCCAACGTGTGCGCAATCGTCAGGTTCGTCGCGCGCAATAAATTGCCAAGCGACCCAATCACGGCTTCGATCTCATCCAGTCCCTGCGCGAGTTCATCCATTGTCTCGCCGCGCATCGGTTTGCCATTTTGCAACTTGGCTTTGAAACCGCGCGTCGCCAAGAGTCGCGTGTCCACTGCGAGACTTGCATTTGCGAATGAAGTGTGTCGCCCTTTTTCATAGCGCTGTCGTCCCGTGAACGCGCGTTGGAATTCGACGCGCTGAGCAATGATTTCACTTGGAACAGGTTCGCCGCGTCGAATCGCGTCCTTGACCAACAGCATATATTCGCGGCGATACCAATTTTCATTTTCGGGCGTCAGACCATCACGCTCGATTTTTTCGAGTGTATGAGTTATCGCGCGCAAACGCAGCAAGAGTGCGAGCCGGCGTTTCGTCGCGCGTCCGCCAAGTGTTTCCAGTTCTGCTTGCTTTGCGACACGCTCCTTTTCCAAATTGCGCTTTTGCGACTCAAAGCGCATGCGAATGTAATCATGCTCGCGCATTTCATAGGGACGGCTGACAAAAACGCCCCGCAACTCTTGGTCTGCGGGGCGTTCGGTTTCGGTCCGTGATTTGAGTTGGGCGGTCAAGTCAGTCTGTTCGCCCACACTTGAAAAGGTGAGACTTGCTTGAACCCAATCACTCGGATATTGGCTCGTCATTTGATTCAATCCACATTCACCAGGACGCGCGTTTTGCAATCACGCGAAATCCAATGGCGTTCACCGCCCGCATCGTGATGCGGCAATCCGATTTCGACAACTGCGCCGTTCGGGTCAGCAAATGCCCGGGCGCAAATCACGTAACAGCGACGCGGCGCCCGCACCCAATCGAACGTTTCGACGATGAGTTGCTGCGATGGATTTTCGATTGCCCACAACGCGGCGAGCGATTGCCACGTGGTCAGGCGACTCGTGTGTTCGCGAATGAATTTTTTCGTCGGCACATCTTTGCCCACCAGATACGATTTGCCGCTCTCGATCAATTTTTCCCATGTCCATTGATTCCATTCACTCGCGTTCGTGTGATAGAAATTTTCATGCGTTGTGACAGTGTATGTTCTACCGACAGCGCGACGAATATCGTCCAAAGTCACTTGCAATTTTTCGTCACTCATTCGCTCCCTCCTGTCTCTGACTGCCAAACAACTCGTCCGCCCCCATCCGAATCGCCGCCGCAACACTTTCGCGCGTGATATACCGCGCATTGGATGTGCCGGGGTCAAGCGAAAAATACAATGAGAATCGCTTGAGTTTCCCCAAGAGCAATTGAAGCAGCATATCGGCGGCGTGTGCGGCGACGCAGCGATTGATGGTTGCCGACTGCACATTTCGCAATGCAATTTCCGCGCACGATAAATTTCCTATTCCCGTTTCTTCAGGTAACGGTTGCAGAATTGCCGGTTCTATCCACGCGGACGATGGCAAGTCAATGCAAATTCCACCACTGCGCGCGGGAAATGATTTTTGCACGCGTTCGAGTGAATTTGTCGAGCCGAGCAAAATTTCTCCTGAACGCGCCCAGTTGCCGCAGTTGAGCCACCACACCGACGGCTGATACGCAAAGCGATTCAGCGCGTCATTCAAAGTTTTTCGCGCGTTGGCATTGTCCACACAGCCAATTAAAATGTGCTGGCTGCCGTACTCGAGCATCTCCGCGCAAAACTTTTCCGGGATTGCTATCGCGCGCAGTCCAAAAGTAAGCGCGTAGCGTTCGGCGAGCGCGAGAGCTTTGTGCTTGCCAACATCGGCAGGACAAAAGCGTTGACGCCCTACATTTTTGAGTTCGACAATATCGGCGTCAACGAGATATATTTGCTTGAGTGGCGTCGGCGTGCGCTTCATTCCATTCGTCGCAATCCACAATTGCGCGACAGCATCTGCAATATAGCTACCCGTTCCACCACAACCAACAATCCACAAGTTGATTTCGCCTTGCCGCAATTTGATGGGCGAAGCGCGCGCGTAATCAGAATCCACGCGCAACAGTTTTCCATTCTGCGTATCGCGCGACTTGGATTTTTTCGCGCGCGTTTTGATTTTGTTTGCCATCATGTTCCTTAATCAAAAGACACGCGACGCAACCCGAATCGGATTGCGTCGCGTGTTCAATGATTTCCCATCAGCGTTTGTTCTACCACTCTGCCGATGCTGTTTCCCATCGCGAGCAAGTCGTCATAGGGAGAGCGTTCAATTCTTTCCCGCGACAGTTCTTGCCACAATTCGCGGATGTCGTCTGGAAACTCTTGCGATTTGCCGCCGATGCTGTGTTCGTTAAAAGGACTGTGCAAAAAGAGCTGCCATGCCTCGTGAATCGTTTGCGGCGAACATGGCGGCAAGATGTTTGTGCCAAAGCATACGAGCCCTTTGTCGTTCACATTCGGGAACGGCGCGTGGTACGCGGCATTGCGAGGGTCACGTACCCATTCTTCATCGCCCACCGCCCAAACGTAGTAATCGAGGCGCGTGCCTGCAAAGACAAGTGGCGGCAAAGGAATCCTCAAGCGCGTCGTGTTGTTCCCCTCCACAAGAATCAATTCTTGCACGCTTGGGGCAATCGCAATCGCAATCCATTCCGCGCCGTTCGCTTTGCCCCAACACCACACATCACGCGGCAAGTAACCGCTCCACACCGGCGCCTTTGCAAAAACGCTCGCGACAGTTTCAGGCGCGAGCCCCTTCCGTTGAATTCCCAATTTGTCTTGACTGCAATAAATGATTTGCCCATCGTCCGTGAACACCAGTCCCGCGTGGGCATTATTTGGAAAAAGTGGCGGTGATGCGCCGACTGTTTTTCGCGGCATTCTCAATCCTCCTTTCGCTTTTCACGCGCGCACCTGAGCGATTGCACGTGTCGCGCAAGCCCATGCTTGATTCCACAATTCGACAAGTCGCGCGCAAATTATGGGTTGCTCAAGCATGAATTGAATGCCATCCCAGAACGTCCTCATCATCTTGCCGCCTTGTTTCCATTCGTCGGCGAGCCACTCGATGTTTTCCTCCGTCCAATCGAGCGTTTCCATCATCATTTCGTCGTCAAAATCAACGAGCGTGTTTCCACTCTCGCGGAATAGCACTTGCATCGCGGTCTGCAACCATGTGTAATCTGCCGCGCGCGTCATCTCAAAAAAAACGCACTGATGACATTGCATCAACGCGTCGCGCAAGCGCGTTTCGATGCCCAACGCAAAGGGTTGACCACGCCATGGATACCAATGAGGTCTCGGCAGTGTCGCGCCGCGTTCAATGAAACGCGTCGAAAGGGCTTGCCAATCACCTTCATCCGGTGCGAGCCAATTGTTCCACGTAAAACACAGCAATACCTGAATCGCATCGTACTCGGGCGCATCGCTGTCCCATTCATCCGAACGCGGCAAGAGTGAATATAGTGGAATGTGCGGAATGATGTCATCTCCGTTGTGAATCTCTTGAAGTATCATCTCCATCCAATCCACACTGATGGGAAAGAGATGGTGGTCAACGAGTTCAAAGAATTGGCTTTCTATCGGTGCGATGCGTGTACGCGAGTCGAGAACCCACGCGTTTGGATTTTGCGCTAGCTCCGCGTACTTCGCGGGAAAATATTTTTTGAACAGTGTGACGAATCGGAGCGACTCGCGCCAACTGTCGAGATGCGAGACGGCATTTTTTACACTTGTGGCGCGCGCAGCCCATGCCAGCAATTGCTTTTTACACTCTTGCGCGTTGTACGCGCTTGCATCGCGCGGGAGTAGTGCGCGCCGCGCGGAATGTCTTGCAGGAACGAAAGAAGAATTGAGCATACGCGTTTCAGAAACCAAACGACGCGTTGGTCATTGGCTCGGGCGTGAGTTGTTCCAACGCGCGTACAATTTCATTGACCTCATTGGATTCTTGCTCGCCCGCGCGCGCTGCATCTTCCATGTCCGCCGCAAAGAGTTGCAAATCAAAAAGCGAAAGTGTTTGAATTTTCGGTGCGAGTTCAACATACATCGCAATCGCAGGATTCAAATGCGGCGGTGCAGCGTCAAATTCGCGACGCGCAAACGCGAGAAATGTTCGCGCCGACGATTTTGGCGCGCGGCGCGAACATTGTGTGGACTTCCGTTTCGCCATTTAACCCTTGGGCGGATTCTGTTTGAGCATGGTCACAATCAGCTCATCGCCTTCTTGACGATATTCAAATTTTGCGTCCGTTGCCGCGCTGTAATGCGGCTCGAGCAATTTGCGAAGATATTCCGTATCGCGCGCTTCGTCGGGTTCAAGTTCAAAAAGAATCGCTTGCTCGAACATCACTTTTGCTTTGGTCGGGGGCTGTTGTGTGGGGGAATTTTCAGTTGCACCTTGAACTTGTTTGGCTTGTTCGTTTTGTGAATCTGTAATCGTGATGGTTTCATTTTCCATTTGGACCTCCTCGTGTTGCGAAATCAAAACATTGTCATTTGTGAGGATGACGTTAGTTCTTGAGTTACGACATCCTTCGTCGCAATTGTATTTTCATTCTCTTGTGCGAGTGTTTTCGGATTCTCTGCAAGCGCAGGCGCAGCATTGAGGTCAATCTTTTTGCCGTGCTTTGCTCGCGGATGTTTTTTGCCCGCGTCCGATTCGGAAATAGATTTTTGTTTCTTTGCCGCGCGTCGCTTTTCACTTTCGGCTTTTAATTCGGCTTGGCGTTGTTGTTCGGCTTGCTCGCGCGCACGTTGCTCTGCTTCGCGCTGTGCGAGTTCGGTTTGCAATCGTGCAATGAGCGTGTTGATTTCATTTGGCAGACGCGGGGCGAGTTCATCCCAACGCATTTGTATCGCATACGGCGCGTAGGAATGAGTGCGCGCAGTGATAAACACTTTGCGCGTGTTCGGCGGTTGCCCATCGCGCAACGGCATCAATTGCAACATCACCAAGACGCTACATTTTTCAAAATCGTAGGGTTCATCATCGCGCGCGAATTTTCTTTCGCGAGTACGCGTTGGGTTTGTGTCACGCGTCTCGGTTTTGTGTTCGACAACAGTTTCCTCATTGCCTGTGTTTGTTTCTCCTTCCACATTCTCAATTTCTTCATCCTCTGTGACAGAATCTTTTTGCACTTGCTCTTTCAGTTCTGAGGTCTCGTTAGGCATCACAACCTCCTACTTGCTGCTCAAGTGCATGGGCATCAAGACGTGGGTGTAGTTCGGATTCCCAACTTCGCTGAAAACGACGGGCGACGCGGCGTTGTTGAATTGGATTGCGATTTGCGGCGCATTCACCGATTCGACAAATTCCTTGATGAACTTGCCATTCAGCGCGAGCTTTTGCGCGTCACCTGTAATACTGCTCGGCAACGCGCGGCGCGTGTCTCCACTTTCGGCGGACGCGGCGACAAGGCGCAATGTCCCCGCGCTCTCATTCGCGCCCGGTTCTGCTTCGAGGACGACCAAGTTCTTGGCTTGGTGCGCAAAAATCATCGCTAGGTCAACGCTCGAACCGAGCGCGCCCGCGTCCACCACAACGCGCGTGACATGTGTGGTGGGAACGATGCTCTGCACATTCGGAAAATTTCCGTCAAGCAGCGACGCGAGGAGACGATAGTTTGGCATGGTGAATTGAATGTGCGATTTGTTGGAATTGATTGCCACAGTCAACGTCATATCGTCGGCGATAATTTTTTCAACGTCGCCCAAAACTTGCGCGGGAACAATGACGCGCAATGTCTCTTGGATTCCTGTCGCCGTCGCCTGCGCGCGCAGTGAAAGACGAAACCCATCCGCCGCCGCGAATGCCAATCCATTCGCGCCCATTTCGAACAACACGCCGGTCAGTACGGGACGCGAATCATCCGATGCCGCCGCATACGCAACCTGACGAACGATGCTCTTGAATTCTTTGCCGCCTAATTCAATCTGCGCGCCCGTGTCCCATGCAGGCGGCTGCGGAAATTCATGTGAGGGAACGCCTTTGATATTCGTCACGATGTCGTCACATTGCACACGCAGCGTTTGAGTGGCGGAATCCATTTCAAGATGGAGCGTCGCGTTTTGCGGCAAACGATTCACCAATTCCGAGAATGTCGCGTATGGCACGGCGATGCTGCCGGGCGTCGTAACATGCGCGGCGAGCCATGAGCTCGTCGTCGCGTTCAGATTGCTCGTCGTCACCACGAGTTGTCCGATAGATGTATCGTTCGTCATTTGCGCGTGAAGCAGAACACATTTCAGCGCAGGCAGCGTTGTGCGTAAAGCGACGGTTGGTTTCACATACCTCAGCGCGAACGACAATGGCGCAGGCGCGCACAACGCATTGAGCGTTGGTGTTGATGGTGTCGTGATTGATGTTGGGGCTGGCACAGTTGGCGGCTCTGTAATTGCAGCTTCACTTAAACTTGTATCTGTTTGCATCGTGATTCCTTTCTGCGTTATTGCTCGTTACGTGTGGATGCAGTGACTTGAAAAAGCGGAACGACGGTTCCCGCGTCATTCGCTTGAATCGCGTCAGTGTCCCAATACACGAGATTCACGTCGCCGTTGTGATGTTCGATTTTGACCGTTCCCAGACGTTGACCATCCGCGGCGGGAAATTCAATCAAGAGCGCGTCGCGACGCAAAAAGAGATTGGCAGAAATCGCCGCGGCATCGTTTTTGTCATCGTGCAGTTCAATCCGAATCGGCAGACGCTTGGTGAATTTTTTGCGGTTCACTTTTTTTTCAACGTCCCCCTTCAAAACACAAGCGGCGCGTTGTACCGTGTACAACGCGCCGCAAACATTTTTCTGAATTACATCAATCGAATTGATTTCGCCTATCCTCCTCCTTTGTGTTCTGCAACATCTCCATTACGAAAAGCATTCGCAGGTAATTCAACTCCGTTTGGCAAAAAATAAAGCGTGTGGTCATCGTAATAAAAGCGATAACCCCACGCCTGCATTTGCGAAACCGCGCGGCAAAGCGGTTTGTGATACGAGAGACGACGACGCATCAAGTAGGGAATGACAACCATCACGCGCCCCATCTCGTCGCCAAACCACCAACCGCTATCGCGCCCGCGACAAAACTCGCACCAGAGTTTCACAACGCGATTGTCCTGTGGATACGCGCTCTCTCCGCAGCGATAGCCCTGCGCCAAAAGAGATTGCTTTGCGCGTTCGATGTCGTCCTCCGCAATTGTCGTTTGGTGTGTGATGTGTTTGTCCGCATCAAACGTTGCCAATAACGCATAGCCCGATGTGCGAACGACGCGGTGTTCGACAATCGCTTGTCCTTTCCAGATTGCAGCAATGGCTCCGTCAACGCGCCGCGCGAGCCATGGCGTCAATGTATTTTCGGATTGATCACTCCACGCGGTTTCCCATGCCAGCGTCGTTGTCTGCGCGGTGAGCCCCAAGCGCGCCAACGTTTGCAAACTCTCACGCATCATCTTGGCGTAATCGCTTTCACGCGCTTGCGCCAAGACACGTTTGGGGAATGGAAGCTCATTCGCTTGAAGCAATTGGCGCACAACCAGGCGGAATGGACGCAGCAGCGTCGAGCCAACGAGCGTTGTGTAAATCTGTTTCGATGGGTCCGCAACACATTTTCGTACCGCCACCTCAATCGCTTGACGAATCCATTGCGCTTCATCTTCGTAGGGTTGATGCAGCGCATTTTCCATCATTGTTTCTGTGTAACGATTAACTTCATCACTTGATTCATTGCTTGCACTACCATACAGGCGACGCGTCAGCAGTTCTAAAATGCGATGGCACTCTGACAACTGTATTTCGACATCTGTTTCTGGGTTTGAGACATGCAACCGCTGTGCCAGTTGTGCCGCAAGAAATTCTTCAGCGTTCTCTTGCAACGCCAGTCCCTCAAATTCGCGCATGGAATTGTAGATTGCTGCGATGCGAACGAGTGCAGCGCGATGATTGTCCAGGAGCCATTGATGGGTGATTGACGAAGAGGATTGGAATTCGTCTTGTTTGGTGTCAAAGGTTGGGGAGCTGTTTTTTCCTTCCGCCCGTTTTTCGCCTTTGCCTTGATTCGTACCATTCGCCTCTGTAGAATTTGATTGCTCCGCGTGTGGATTTCGTAATGTGATTTTGTCTGATTTAATTTTTTCGATTGCGGAGAGGAAACCAAAGAGGTCTGCAATCTCATCGGCAGTGGGAATGATGTTTGGCGGTTTCGATTCCTCAAGTGGAGCTGATACTAATGTTTCGATGAGCGTGCCTGACACTCCATCGCTTTCCTTTTCGGACAATAGCAACTCGAGAAATGTCGTTTGTCCGGATGAAGTTATTTTGCCCTGTCCCATATCATGGATTGCACCTCCTTTCTTCGCAGAAGATCTCTGATTCCGTTTGCGTCTTTGGAATTACCACTTTCAAAAAATCCAGACTGCGAACGCAATCTGGATTTTTCAAAAAAGGGTGGTCTGATATGTTGATGCTCGTTCAAACGAATCAAGAGGATTGACTATGAGAGGTACGAATTGGATATTTGGAGTGCTTTCACTCGCGATTTCTGCCAGATGATTCATTCCTGTATCGTCATTTCGCTCTTGTTCGTGAACGCGCCTTCCATTCGCCTCGCGCTCCTTCTCATGAAACAAAGCGCGCAAATCCTTCACCTGTGCTGTCCCATGCAGCACCTTCCCCAATTGGCTCAACACATCATCCGCATTCGCTTGGCTTGCCATCAGCGATGCTTCGAGACTGTTGCCGTTCACTTTTTCTGCTGCTGCCATTTTTTCCATGATGAGCGCGACGGCGGCACTTTCCATTGTGTCACGATGAACAAAGTAATACGCGTCCACATCATATTTTTGCGTCAGTCGCAACGGACGACGTAGTGCTTGTTGCATCGTGAACACGGAATAATTTGGTTCGAAAAAGATTTCTGTTGGAAAGTGGATGAGGTCGAGCCCCGTTTTCACGAGCTCCATATTCGTAATCAAAACCTTCACGCCATTCCGCACTTGTTGTTCAATCCACGCTTCGCGTTTGCGCGATGAAATCTTTGATTTGAGTACCGCCACAGGCAATCCAACATTCGTCATCAATTTTCGCAAGCGTTCGCTGATGTCGCGCGTGCCGGTTTGGCGCAGATACACAATCACGCCGCGTCCCTGCATCACCGCCGCTTGTGTGAGTTCGAGCAATTCTTTTTCTTTGGGATAAAGTCGTTCCTCACCGAGCGCTGAGGCAACTGCTATCACTTGTCCATCCGGGTCGCGCACAATTTCTTGACGATGCCCTGAATTGCAATAGCCGAGCAGCGATTGCAAATACGCGGCGAGCAAGCGTCGCGGACGCGAATGGTTGTCGCGCAATTCTTTCAATGCCTTTTCGAGCTCCTTTCGCAATGCGTCATATTCTTTGCGATGGTCCTCTGCGAGGTCAATCTCTACCAAATGTTCGCGCAGCGGCACGAGGTCATAACCGAGGTCGGCGAGTTGCACGAACGCGGTATAGTTCAACAAGCGCACAATCAATTCCGGTGAGATACCCGCGCGTTCGCGCACATAGGTTTTGCTACGACGCTTTGCCGTGAAAACGCCAATGTCATCTTCATCGTCCACATTTCCGCTGCCCTTGAACGTCACCTCTTCGAGAATCCCATAACGCGCAATGAATCGCTGCATTTCGTTCCAACGATATTCGCGACGAATTTTCGGGTCGAGACGATAGAGCAATGAAAAAAGTGTGGACGCATAGCCGCCGTAAAGCGTCCCGGTCATTCCCAATGTATGACGGCACGATTGCGTGAGCGCGCCCATCGCGTAACCCACATCGGTTGCGTGCCCTTTTGCTTCATGGACTTCATCGCTGATAAACAGTCCGAAAAAGTTCGGCAACTTGCGACGAATGTATTCGGCGATGGGATAGCGAATCGTTTTGAGTTGCAACAGGTTCACCTCGCGCTTGCCGCGTTGATTGAGATGAATCATTTGAAACAGCGGAGTGCGACACGCTTGGCAAAAGCGTTTTTTGTTTTCAAAATAATTCGCATCTACGGGACGCTCTTCCGAATCTCGAATTTCGATGCCGCAGCGCGGACAATGAATATGTTCGCGCAACAGATAGTAACCATCTTGTAGCGATGGCGTGACTTGAAGTGAATCGAGCGCGCGGCTTGGGTCATCTGGATAGTCGTCGCGTTCGCCCAAGTACGCAGATTGCAGTGTTGCTTCATCCAGAACTCTGTCAAACGCGTTCCAATCTTCTTCTTTGGATTCGTCACTTTCTGATTTGACAACATCCGCATTGCAATCGGATTCAAACCATTGCGCGGATTCGCCCTCGAGCCAATCCCACACGCGCGGCGCGTTCGCATCGTGATATTTCGTCGGCACGAATTCAAGTTGATATTTTTGCGTGTACGCGGGTTCATGCCCCGAGCCGAGCTTTGCCATTTCTTTGGAGCAGATGGCGAATGCCATACGTTCACGCGACACTCTGCGAACGGTGCGCGCAAAACGCGCCACATCGCTGATGCGTTCGACAATTTCTACGTGCGCGCCCGGCAAGATTTCTTGAATCTCGCGCTGCCACTTGTCCACCAAGTGCGCGGGACACATCACGAACACGGGATTCGCTTGCTCACCCATCAAAGCCGCGAGCGCAGTCCCGATGCTTGTTTTACCCACAGACATTTCGCCAACCAACGCGGCACATTTTTCGCGCTGCAAATAGAAATACAACGCGGCGGCAACGTGCTTTTGTGCCTCGAACAATCCACACACATTGCGGCGCGGCAAACGGCGATGCGGACTCAATGAATTCAACAACTGCACTTGCGCGGACGTGAGTGAAGTTTCGTAATCCATGTTGTAAATCGGCGGGAACGAATCGAGCACGCGCTGCAAGAGAATCACATTCCATTTTTCGCCGAACGCCGCGAGTTTGCGCGTGTCGTCAATGCGCGTGAATTCGCCCTGTGCGAGGTCGAGAATCATCAACTCGGTCACGAAACGGTCGGTCACGCGTTCGGATTCTTCATCTTCGTTCTCCACTTGGTCTTTGTAGGTGCGCCCTTTGACGAGAATGCGTTCGCCGTTGCGTTCGAGGCGAATGTTTTGAACGTGCCCTGCGGCAATGAGCGAAATGAGATGCCCCTCTTTCAACGGCATCAACGGGCGAAACGAATCGAGTTCCGTCGCGGGGTCAAAGTTCTCGGGCCACGCGGCGGTGTTGCATACGCCGTTTTGTTTGACCGCCACAAGCAATTCTTGGGGCGAGAGATTTTTTGCGTAAAAGTAAAAATCGGAAATCGCGCGCGGGGGTGGCAATGGATAGATTTCATCATCGCTCGGCGTTTCGGCAAGCAATGGCAAACCGCGTTGACATGAGTTCAATAGTGTTTGTTCTTGTTCCTGCGCGTCGTCGCACGCTGCCTCGCGCTTGATTCCGAAAACGACGATTTGTTTGTAGTCTGCAAATTCGGGTTCAGGAAAGCGATACCCGCGCAATGTGTGATACCAACGCGCGAGATAACTCGCGATTTTCGCATTGATGGCATATTGCGGAACGATGTAAATCAACAAACCATGCGGCGCGAGAAATTGCGTGCAGTGCGTGAGAAATTTGTGTTCGAGACGTTTGCCTTGCACAACATCGTACGGCGGATTGAGCCACAAGAGTTCGAACGCATCGCGCGCGATTTTGACCATATCAATATCGTCGGCAACAATATGGTCGAGACGCAGCGATGCTGCGTTCGCGCGTTCCAAATCGAGTTCAACACCATACGAATCAAGTCCGCACGCGTCAGCCATCGTCGCCGCCGCAATGCCTTCACCGCAGCACGCGTCCAATAATTTTCCGCCCGTGACATTGCACGGAAGCACATAGCGCGTGACGCATTCCGTAACGCGTTCAGGCGTTGGGTAATAACCTGCTTTTGCAATCGAAGCCAATCGAGCCATGCTGTCTCCTTCTCAATGAATTTGACCGTCGAGCAAACCGTGTTCGATAACATTCATCCAATAATCGAGCGCGGTCAGCACGCGCCATCCACCGCAGCCCTGCGTCTTGAGCGGCACAATCGCGCGTTCTTTGCGAACGATTACTTCTTCATCGTCTTCATCCATTTCATCGCGGCGTTTGAAGCGCACGCGCGTTCCGACTTTCCACAAGTATTCCGTCCATTCGGACGCGAGTGGAAGCGGCATCGCTTTGTTCAGCATCGTGTAAAACAAGCGTAGTGGGATTTGCTCTTGCGATTGGCTCAAAAGGTAAAAACAATCTTGCCCCGGTTGCATCTGAATCAACGATGCTTGCGGATGCAAGAGCGCGAGCGAATGTAAGCGCGTCATTGCCAATGGCTGCTCGAATCGCAAATAGGATGTTTCGCGTTTGAAGCGAATCAGCGTTTGATTGATTTCCAACGCGCCATTCCCCGCGAGCGACGCCCACAACGAGCGAACGGCTTGCTGCGGACCTGCGGTGTGGAGAAACACAACATCGTCCATGTTGTCCACCGCATAGCCCAGACACGCGGCTTGAATCCCCTGAAACGAAACCGAGCCGCAATGTTGCGGCTCGTGCCCCGGAACGCTCATTATTTCACCAGACATCTTCACCAATTCGTCCTCTGTGAATGTCTGGATTTCTTTTTGCAATTCATCAATGCTCTCCTCTCTATGCGCGCATCGCCTCAATCACGAGTTCAACCGTCATCTCGCGTGCGAGCAGTTTTCCCAATTCCATCGCGCTCTCGTACGTCGCGCATGAATGAATCTCAATATCGCTGCCATCGTCATCACACAGCGCGACAACCCATTCGGGAATTTCATCGCCAATGTCCGCGCTGATGCCGCCGCTGTAGGGTCCGTCAACGATGATGTATGTGACTTGCGTCAAATAAGTTTCTTTGAGCATGTTCACCTCCTGTTTCGTACTTGCTTCTACGCGCTGCTCTGCACTCCTCTTGGCAATGCATATCGCGATTTCTGAATCACATTTCGCTACGGCTTCATCAATCTCAATTGCTTGGATAGCGATAAAAATAAGAGTGCTAGGCAAGTCAAGCGATACAGACTCGCCTAGCACTTTTCAGCAGTGGAGTTTGAGTCTTTTTTTTGGCGTTGTGTTTGTCGACTCTGGTGCGGACGGACAAAATCAGTATCCAAACGATAATGCCAGGGGGCAGATTGGATGAGACTTTTAAACTAATCGCTTGTCCCAAGAAGATGGGATTGACCATTCACCTATGGCGACTGCAAAGGTTCTTGACAAGCGATTAGAAATCGCAGCAACACAATGCCTAGTCAACCTTCGTTGACTGAAACGCGTTCGTTCGACACTGGTCGAATTTGCCATGGGTTGCCAGAAGCCATGGCCATTGACCTATTGACCTAATAGCTGAAGTTCAGACATAAGTTGGGACAGGATGTTGGACCATCAGGGTGAATTGGTC
>CAYXXF010000027.1:0-66176 GCA_964469005.1 uncultured Anaerolineales bacterium | reverse complement strand
TCAGATGGCGCGACGATACCAACTTGGGTAGCTTTTATATATGGCTTGACAGGTGGGGTTAGGGCAGCCAATCCGTCGGCACATCATCGTTTAAATCGCGCGTGACCTGCTGCAAATTATTTCCACCGACATCGGCGAGAAAAACATTCCAATTGCCCGTCCAGCCCGCCGCGAGCAAACGATTGCCGCGCCACGCGATGGGTTGAATGCCGTTATTGGAATCGCCGCCTGGTGGTGTGAGCAGAACGCGTTGGTCTGCGCCGCTCGCGTTCATTATCCAGCCGCGCCAATTTTGACGCTGCAGCACATCTTTGGCAGACCACGCGATTTGTGAACCGTCGGGCGACCATATCGGATTCGTGTTGATGAAATCGTTGTCGGTGAGTTGATGTTCGTCGGCGCCATTCACATTCACGACAAAGATGCTCGGGTACAACACCGCGCCGGGAATGCGCACGCGCGGCACTGCGGCAAACGCGATGCGTCCACCATCGGGCGACCAACTCGGCGATGGTGAATAATCTCCGACGACGCCGGTTGCAGCAGAAAGTTTCAACAACAATTTTGCGTTACTGCCATTCGTGTTCATCGTCCACAATTCCGGCGCGCCTGCGCGCGGTGTGCGAACGAAAACAATGCGCGTGCCATCCGGTGACCAATCGGGATGGGTGTCACTGAATGAACCGCCCGCGCGCGCAGAAAGGTCCAGCGCGTTTCCACCATCAAAGTCCATTACAAAAATATGATTGACGATGTTGGGTGATGATGAAACCGAACGATAAAACGCGATGCGTTCCCCGCCCGGTGAATAGCGCGCGTCGTGCGCGTTTCCATCCTGCGTGAGTGCGCGACGCACGACGCCGTTTTCCCCAATCGCATAAATGTTCGAACTGCCGTCGCGCGTAGATGAGATTAAGATGCTGCCGCCGGTTGCAACATTTGGCGCGCGACTTGGACGCGGGACTGCAGTCGGTCCCGGTGTTGGTGTTGGCGGGGCTTGCGCGATTTGCATTTGCGCGTTGGAACCCTCAAGTGTAACAAATTCACTGTTCACCCAACCGACAGTTCCAGAGTCGGGTGGATATTTTGTCTGATACCACGAACCATCCGATAATTTTGCAATGAGCAAGAGGCGTGCTTTATCAGGAATACGCGCGAGAATTTCGTAATTGGTGCCGGGACCCGCGCGCATTCGCAGCGCGCCGCCGTCACCTTTTACTGTTGCAAACAATGCGCCTTCCGGTGGTTTGGGCGCGACAAAACCGATTGGCAATTTTGAAACATCACCGTCTGCTCTCAACACCTCGCCAAAAACCCAACCGACTTGACCCGACGTTTGTGGAAATTCAAGGGCGAACCATTGCGCGTCGTCCGTGCGCGAGAGCAATTGCACACGCGCATCTTTTTGCAAACGTCCTAAAATGCGCGCAGAGGTATTTGGTTGTTCGCGCACGCGCAGTGTATCGGTAACGATGGCGGTGATGGGGGAAACGGTTGGTGTGCGCGACGCGCGGGGCGTTAACGTTGGAAACGCGGTGCGTGTGGCGCGCGGTGTGCGCGTCGGGGTTGCGTTTGGTGTTGGCGTTGGAGCGGGCGAACACGCAACGACGAGTGCGAGGAGGACGAGTACAAAAAAAACGAAACCCGTTATCTCCGAGATAACGGGTTTCGTTTTTTTTGACGCAGGCATGATTCAAAAAAAATTAACGCGAGCTGTTCACTCCATTGTGAACAGCTCGCGCGAAAACGAAAGACAAACTGTTACGGCGCAATCGCGAGTTTGGCGTACACCCACAGGTCGGGATGAACGTTCGAGTCAACGATTTTGCGCGCGTCTGTACCATTCGTGCGAATTGCAAAAATTGCCCAGCCCAAACCACCCTGGTCGCTGCGATAGAATAACCACGCACCATCGCTCGACCAAATTGGCATGCCGTGTGTACCAACATCCGTTGTCACTTGTCGGCGATTCGAGCCATCCGCGTTCGCGATCCAGATTTGCGTAAAGCCCTTGTCATCGGTTGCCTGAAACGCGATTTGACTCGAATTGGGAGACCACGCACCCGCCGAGCCGGTGGTGATGAGATTCGGATTCGCGGGGTCGCCATCAAACGCATTCATGGTCAAGAGCGAACCGCAATCGCTTCCGGCTTTGCAACCATCATACAAAACTGAAATCGCTGCATTGGGCTGCCACGCGGGACGCCAGCCATCCGCAATAACGATTGGCGCGTTGTCAGGTCCAACACCAATTCGCAAAATTTGGCTCGTCAAGCGATTGCTTGGGACAACATTGTAGGCGATGTTGTTACCATCGGCAGACCATGTGGGATAGCCCGCCGCCGATTCTTCTGTTATGGTGTTCAAGAACGCGCCGGTTGAAGAAGCGACGCCAATACCAAGTCCGCCGGTGTCGCGGCGCATTCGATAGGCGATGCGGCTGCCGTCGGGGGACAACGCGGGTTCACTGCCATTGGCAATGACCATTTGCAGACCGGTTCCGTCCGCGCGAACCTTGTAGATATTGAATCCGCCGTTTTCATACGTGTCAAACAAAATGCTGCCCGGAGGTGTGCCACCGGTCGCAGGTGCTTGGGGTGTTTCTCCGGCGGGGACGGTTGGTGCAACGGTTGCTTCGCCTGTTGCTTGCACGGTGCTTGTGGCTTCGCTCGTTGCGACAACGGTGGCTTGTGGTGTTGCAGCGTTCGGTGTTTCTGCCGTTGTAGTGACAGTGATGGGGACGGAAGCCGTCGGTTGAACTGCCACTTGGGTTGCCACTACCGTTGGTGAGGCAGCTGCAATCGAAGGCAGGGCATCAACGTTTGCTGCCGTATCAATCCGTTCGGCTATCACCCACGCTGTCGTTTTTTCGCCAAGTGGATAATTGATTTGGAGCCAAGTCTTGTCTTCGGTACGACCGACCAATGTTACTGTGTCGTCTTTTTTCAGTACGCCCAAGAGCGTTGCGCGTGTAGTCGGTTGTTCACGCACATTGAGAGTGGATTTGACTACACCGGTGACGGGGGTAGGTGTTTCCGTCGGTGGTGGTGTATCGGTCGGGGCAACAGTGGGAATGTTGGTTGCGGTGGGTTCGGGCGTATTGGTTGGTACATCTGTGGGAATTTCAGTCGGCGGTGGCGGCGGTTCGGGTGTGGCTGTAGGTTCCGCCGCGCAGCCGAGCAGTACAACGCTCACTAGGAGCAGCAGTGCAAGGATGCGATACATGAGTTCCTCCGTGTTAGAAAAGGCAGCGCAAATTTTGATACCGTTCGCGGAAAATCTGCGCTGCAGACGAATCGTGCGGTGCAGCATCGAAAATAACGCGCTGTCATGTCAATTCGAGGAGCATCAATCCTCAAAACAACGGCGCACAAAATTCGTATCAAGTGCCAAGCGGCGAGTATAGGGTGATTCAAAGAGCATGTCAACTTTACAGTTTCCTGACAACATCGCACTATCTTTCATTCCCATTGCTCCAGCCAACGGAAACGACTATAATCATTGGGTCATGCGGGATTCAAACCGCTGTCTATGCTCGCGTCTTGGCTCTAATGGAAACACTCATTCGCGCGGAAAATCTCACCAAACAATTTGATACGAACGGGATTCGCTCGCATACTGCCGTAGCACAGCTAAATCTGCAGGTCTATGAAGGCGAAGTGTTGGGTTTGCTCGGTCCGAATGGAGCAGGCAAGACCACCACGGTGCGAATGCTCACTTCAATTCTCAGACCGACGGCAGGACGCGCTACAGTCGCGGGGCATGATGTTGTCACTGACGCGCGCCATGTGCGCGGCATCGTTGGACATTTGACTGAATTTCCCGGTTTGTATCTGCGAATGAAAGCGCGCGACTATTTGGATTTTTATGGCGAGCTGTATGGAATGCCGCGCGCGCTCCGCGGTCAACGCGCCGAAGAATTGCTAACGCAATTTGGGATTGCCGATTCAGCGAATCGGCGTCTGTCGGAATTTTCCAAAGGGATGCGCCAAAAGGTCGCGCTGATTCGTTCGATGCTGCATTCGCCGCGCGTTCTCTTTTTGGATGAACCAACCTCCGCGATGGACCCGCACAGCGCGAAACAGGTGCGTGATGCGGTGGCGCAAGTGCGCGGGCAAGGGCATACGGTTTTTCTTTGTACGCACAATTTGTACGAAGCCGAGACGCTCGCAGACCGTCTTGCCATGATTCGCAAAGGGCAACTCATCGCGCTCGGCACCGCACAACAATTGAAAATGCAGTTTCTCGGCGCGCCGCGCATTGAAATTCGTTTAGCAAAACCGTTGGGGCAGGCGTGGTCAGCGTTTCTCCAAAATGGAAACGCGGAAAATATCCAAGTTGAAGAATTTACTGAAACATATTTGCGTTACCGCACGAACGAACCGAGCAAAACGAATCCGCGTTTGCTCAAAGCATTGAACAAAGCCGGCGCGGAAATTGTGACCGTCTCTGAATCCGAACAGAGTTTGGAAGAAGTGTATTTGAAATTGGTAGAAAACGCGTGATGGCTAGAAACGGAACTGACTTTCGTTTTGCACGGCGCAATTCTGTATGAGCGAATTTATTCTCACAGCCCCCGCTGTCTCTGCAAAACCGACGACACAAAACTATACGGTTGGCGAAACGCTGCGCGACGCGTTGATTATTACGCGTCGCGAAATTCGTGACTCACTGCGCGATTGGCGCATCGTCGCGCCGATTCTGATTCTCACGTTGATTTTTCCGTGGATCATGAATTTCACAACCCAAGTCGCAATTGATTTCGTCCAAGAATACAGCGCGACGATTATTCCGATTCGCTTAATTCCATTTGGTTTGATGATTGTCGGTTTTTTTCCGATTACGTTTTCGTTGGTGATTGCGTTGGAAACGTTCGTCGGCGAAAAAGAACGCAACAGTTTGGAACCGTTGCTCGGCACACCCTTGTCGGATGCCTCACTGTATTTGGGAAAATTGTTCGCGGCAACCGCCCTGCCGGTCTTTGCAAGTTACATTGGTATCACCGCGTATCTGACGTGGCTCTTTATCACAATTCAATACGTTTCCGACCCCATCATCTTGTTGCAAATTTTGTTGTTGACGACGATGGAAGCGTTGGTGATGGTGACGGGCGCGGTGGTGGTCTCGACACATACGACGAGCGTGCGCGCCGCGAATTTGTTGGCATCGTTCATTATTATTCCAATGGCGTTTTTGCTTCAAGCCGAAAGTGTTTTGCTGTTTTGGGGCAATTACAATGTCTTGTGGTTCATCATTGCGGCATTGATTGTGGTGGATTTGATTTTTATTCGGATGGGCATCCAAACTTTTAATCGCGAAGAAATTCTCGCGCGTGAAGTAGATGAAATTAGCGTCCGCCGTACCATCCAAAATCTCTATGCACAATTCCGTGTGGATGGAAAATTTTCAGTGCGCTGGCTTGTCACGCAAGATGTGCCAAACATTCTAAGAAACAATCGTCTGCCACTTGTCTTGACGACGGCGACGATGTTGATTACATTCATTGTCGGCTGGGCGTACGCGGCGCAATATCCGTTGCCTCCCGAATTGATGGAACCGTTGCGTGTGCAGCAAGATTTCGCGACGAATGCGGCGGCGTCCAACATGACATTCATGCCGCAAATCAACACGCCCGCGATTTTTTTGCACAACGCGCGCACGTTGATTATTTCGACCGTGTTGGGGATTGTTACCTTTGGGACTGCCGCGTTGATGCTGCTGATGGTTCCGGTAGGTCTGGTCGGTTTTCTCGCGGCGGAACTTGCTTTTACGGGAACCAACCCGTTATTGTTTCTCGTGGCTTTTATTTTGCCACACGGCATCTTTGAAATTCCCGCCGCGATTCTGGCAACCGCGCTGGCATTGCGCGTTGGCGCATCCGTGATTTCCGGCACACGGCGCGGCGAACGCGGCGGCTTTATTGTGGCAATTGCCGACTGGGCAAAAGTTTTTGTCGTGGTGGTTTTGCCACTCTTGTTACTTGGCGCGTTTGTGGAATCAAACATCACGCCGCGCATCGTTACTTTATTTTTTGCGCGCTAGGGGGGGAAGGAAATTCATGGCTCAAGTCATCTTGCTCGGCACCGGCGCCGCGTGGAGCGGACCTGACCGCGAGAACACATTCATGCTCGTTCGCGGCAAAACGACGAATGTGTTGATTGATTGCGGTGGCAGTCCCACACAGCGGCTCGCGCATATCGGCGTGAAACCCAATGAGATTGACCACATCATTCTTACCCATAATCACCCCGACCACATTTATGGTTTCCCCTTGCTCTTGCTCAACGCGTGGATGGCGGGGCGCAAAATTCCAATCCGTATCTATGGGTTGAAAGATACAATCCGTTCTGCGAAAAACATTCTCAAGGCGATGGATTTTGATTTGCTTCCAAATTTTACGGCGCTTGAATATCATTCAATTGTTCCAAACAGTGTGACCAAACTGCCCCCGATGGGCGAATTTGATATTGCGGCTGCGCCCACCACGCATTTCGTTCCGACGCTGGCGCTGCGTTTTACCGACCGCGCCACGGGCAAAGCATTCGCGTATTCGTCCGACACGTCACCGGACAAGAATGTGGTACAGGTCGCGCGCGATGTAAAGTTTTTGTTGCACGAAGCGACCATGTTGACCGAATCGAAAGAAGGACATTCGAGCGCGCGGGAAGCGGGCGAAGAAGCGGCGAAAGCGAACGCAGGCGAATTGGTCCTCATCCACGTGCCGCCCAACGTGCAGCCGCAAAAATGGCGCGCGGCGGCAAAAGAAAATTTTCGCGGCAAAGTGCGCGTGGCAAAAGATTTTGATGTGATAGAGTTTTGAAAACAAATCCGCCCTGAAATGGGCGGATTCTTTTTTTATTCCGTCACACTTTACGGTGTGGTAAAACTCCACCATGCCGACGGTGTACAGCCGATTGAGTTACACGCGTGGGCGCGCCAAACGAATTTTGTCTTGCCTGCCAGCGTTTTCGTCTTGAACTGCGACGCCGCGAGATTTTTGTTTTGGTCAACAATAACCCCGCTTGAAGAATTTTGACGCACGACGACTTTGTAATAGGTCGCGCATTTCGTGTTGCGCCAATCGAGTAAAACACTCAAGGTGGTGACACTTGCGTTGTTCGTTGGAGTCAAGAGTACGGGCGCGTTGGGAATTTGCGTGCAAGGCGTTGCAGTGCCAATGGCTGTCTTGGTTGCGGTGGGAGTTGGTGTGCGTGTCACCGTTGCGGTAAAAGTTCGGGTGCGGGTAGCTGTCGCTGTTCTGGTTCGCGTTGCTGTCGCGGTTTGTGTGCGTGTTGCAGTTGTTGTTCGCGTTGCCGTCGCGGTTGCGGTGCGTGTTAAAGTCGCGGTGGCTGTTTTCGTCGCGGTTGGCGTTTGCGTGCGTGTTGATGTTGCCGTTGCGCCACCTGTGCCATTGACCACATACAGTGTGATGGACGACGCGGGGAAAGTTGTGTTGAATGCGCCAGATGCAATCGCTTGATTGGACTGTGCGACAATCGCGCTCAAGTTTGCGCTGCTGTAGCGAAATACTTGTGCCGTTGCATTGGTCAAACCGTTCAATGTCACGCTCGCATTTGTGTTCGATGTATTTTTGTTAATGACAATAAGCGTGAGCGCATTGTCACTCGTGCGGCGCGCTGCGTAAATCGCGAGCTGCGAGGAATTGCTGCTCGTCGCGGGCAAACTCACATTGCCGAATTTGTGTCCCGCGCCATCGTAATTACGATACATGCGAAACGCGTACGCGCCCGGCTCGCTTGCGTTGGGCGGCGACCACAGCGTCGCGAGGTCGAGTCGCTCGCGTCCGAAAATTCCCAGTACGTCCGCTTGCGCGAGCGCGCCGTTGATGTGGTCGAGCGCGCCCCAGTTGTATTCGGTAATGGCGAGTTTTGTGCCGGGATAGTGCGCGTCGCGCCACGCGCGCATACGCGGGAGCAAGTACACCGGTTCCGCGATCCAACTTTCATCCGTGTAACTTGTATCCCACAACGAACGCGTCGAACGCAAACGTAATGCTTGGGTTGCGGCATTGCCTGCGCCGGAAAGCGATACGCCGGATGCTTGCGGGTAATAATGCAAGTCCATGTAATCGAGAATCCGAACGCCGTGTTGTTGTTCGTACGCGCGCATTTGGTCCAGATACCATTCAATGAATGGCTGCCCGCCGTGTGCGTTGCGGTCTTGCGGATTGTTCCACCACGCGCCGCCCGCTGCCCAATCAAGGGCAGAATAAAAATATCCCGTCCAGCCCCATTCCACCGGACCGAGAGTTTGTGCAGTCGGGTCGGCTTGTTTAATTGCGGCGCCATATTGATATGTGCGGTCACGCATTTCATCGTACGAAGTCGGCGTCGGATGCACATCGCGGTGTGTGTCCATCCACAGCATTGGCTCATTGTCGAGATTGTAAAATTTCACACCGCCATTCGCTGCGCTGCCATATTTTGTTTTGAGATGCACGATCCAGTCTTGCACAAATTGTGGAGTGATTGCAATGCTTGTATCGGTGGCTTGATTGCTGGTAATGTCACTGCCGTTCGATGCGATGCCATTGCCGCAATCGGGACGCCATGGGTCGGTGCTTTGCTGCGCGCCGTACTTGGTCACACTAAACCCGCACGCGTACGCACGTGCTTTGGGTGTCCAACCAATCAACGGCATGGTGAGAATTGTTTTGGTGTTGGTGCGGCGGTCTTGGTCCACAAATTTGTCGGACATGGAACCATCGGGCAGGGTAGCGGGATTGGCATTGTCTTCGGGAATGTTTTCAAAATACCAATCCGACGCGTGATTGGACGTATCGTTTTGCCAATTGTAACGCGTCGTCGCGTTGCCGCCCATGCGGCGCACAGGCAAAGCAATGTCTTGCGCAAAAGTTTCGTCGGCGAAATTCATGCCGTAAATATCATCGCTAATCGGAAAACCCGTCGCGGAAGTGTTGACATTCAACGTCAGTCCCATGACCGTCGTCGGCGTTGGCGCTGTCCCCGCGACGAGTTCAATGTCATCCAAATAGAAAGTCGCTTGCGCGTTATTCTGGTCGCTTTGGAATGCAACATTGTTGAGTGTGGAATTTTGAATGCCTAACGCGTCGAGCGGAATCGTAACGACGCGCCACGCATTGGCGACGGGTCCGTTGGCGAGATAGGTGTTTAACGCGACACTGTTGGATGGAAAGTCCGAGCCGCTGCCGGCGGCAATTGCCATCGTTTGTCCGCCGCTTGTGCCGCCGTGAATGGCAAAGCGCAGCGCCGTATAACCCGATGTATCTACGCCCGCGCCGGGATTGACAAACCACAATCCAACCCAGCCCGAATCGAATGTGACGCGAACGGATTTTGCGCCGCCGTGTACTGGTGAGTTATTGTTTAGGTCGCGTTGGGTCCAACTCCAATCCTGAAAACCGTTTTGCAGCGCGTCGTCATACATAATGTAATTGCCTGCCGCGTAGAGTTGTCGAGTTGGTGTACCCAAAAGGAATACGAGTGCCGCGCACGCAAAAAGCAGAATAAAGACGAGTGAAAAATTTCGTGTGCGTGATTTCAAATGAAAAAACAATCGTGACATGACAACTCCTTTGCGGCATAGAGGCATGGTGAATTTCTCCTTGCCGCATGTTAGAGTAACGCGAGCAGATTATCGCTGTCAATAGTCTAAAATGACCCACACAAAACCCCCTTGAAAAATTCTCCTCTTTTGTTAGAATGACGCCGCTTTACTATCAAGGGAGATTCAACTATGAGCGATGAACGAGTGGCAATAGTCACAGGCAGCGGCAAAGGCATTGGACGCGCGATTGCGGAACGTTTGGCGCGCGATGGGTATCGTGTGGTTATCAATTATCGACGCGACGCAGCATCCGCGCACGAAGCATTGACCGCCGTACAAGCGACATCGCCCGAATCGGTTGTGATTCAAGCGGACGTGGCGACGCCGAATGGCGCGCGTGAATTGATAGACCAAGCGCACATGCAATTTGGGCGGCTCGATGTTTTGGTGAACAACGCGGGTCCGTTTCTCGTCAAACCGGTGTTTGATACGACGGTGGAAGAATGGCAAGAAATCATTGATGGCAATCTTTCGTCCGCATTCTATTGCATCAAAGCGGCGCTGCCGATTTTGCGCGCGCAAAAAAGCGGACACATTATCAATCTCGGTTCGCTCAACGCGGAAAATGCGCGCGGCGCGCCGACAACGGTGGCATACAACGTCGCCAAAACGGGGCTGGTGGTCTTGACCAAATCGGTTGCGCGCAGTGAAGCGCGGCATGGGATTCGCTGCAATATCGTGAACCCGGGCTTTATCGAAACGTATGCGACGACAGATGCGGACAAACGCGAATTGCCGAGCATCATTCCACTTGGCGCGTTGGGCAAGGTCGAAGACATTTCCAATATCGTTGCGTACTTGCTTTCCGAACCCGCGAATTACATTACCGGTTCCGTTATCAATGTGCATGGCGGATTGTGGGTGTAGGAATTTCTGATTTCGGATTTCAGATTTATGAACCAACAACGACTCGAACGCTTGCGCAATGTAATGACACAACGCGGAATTGATGCAGTGGCGATTGTGCCGTCCGCGAATTTATTTTATTTGACGGGCTTGCACATGCACTTGTCCGAACGCGTGACGCTGGCAATTATTACGCGTGACGAAGCACACTTGATTGTGCCCGCGCTCGAAGTGCCGCGCGTCGAGTCGCGCACAAAAATTCCGTTGACGCTTCATTCGTGGAGTGATGCGGATTGGGTGCAAGCTGGATGGAATTCCTTGCAACGCGCGTTGTCACTCGACGGAAAAAATGTCGCGGTGGATTATTACATCGTGCGCGTTTTTGAATTGACGCAATTGCAAAGTTTTGCGCCGACGCTGAAATTGAGCGACGCGAGTGAATTGTTTGGCGCGTTACGCATGGCCAAAGACGCGGCAGAAGTGGATGCAATGCGCCGCGCCGCGCGCGTGTTGGAAAATTCGATTGAAGCAATGATTCCCGAAATTCGCGTCGGCAAAAAAGAAAACGAACTCGCAGCGCGTTGGCAGTGGCTGATGTTTGAACACGGCGCGGATGGAATTCCCGACGCGCCGATTGTGGCGAGCGGTCCCAATTCCGCGCAACCGCATACGACATCAACCACGCGCGAATTGCAAAATGGCGACATGTTGATTCTCGACGGTTGGTGTACGGTGGATGGTTACTATGGCGACATTACGCGGACGTTCGCGATTGGTGATGTTTCAGAAGAATTGAAACGTGTGTACGAAACAGTCAAGCGCGCGAATGAAGCGGGCAGAGCAGCCGCGCAGCCGAACGCGTTGTGCCAAGAGGTTGACCGCGCCGCGCGTGCGGTGATTCGTGACGCGGGTTACGGCGAATACTTTTTGCATCGCACGGGGCATGGACTTGGGTTAGAAGTTCACGAAGCGCCGAACATGTTGGAAGGGGATACGCGCGTATTGACCCCCGGCATGACATTCACCGTCGAACCGGGCATTTATCTTGCGGGCAACGGCGGTGTGCGAATTGAAGACGATGTGGTTATTACCGACGATGGAAATGCAAGTCTGATGGTTTCCTCGCGCGAATTGCGTGTGCTGTAATACTGTTTTGACGTTTGACGTTTTCGTTTGACGTTCAACGCCGTTCCATGAAATCCTCTGCACGCTACAATTTTTATCGCACGCTCGTCGCCATTGGAGTCGCGCTTTTCGCGCTGTGTGTTTTGATTCCGCTGTTGTATAACTTGGCGGGCGTACGAACCAATCTTGAAGAATCTGTTGCGCCAACACTCGTTGCACAGATTACGCGCAAAACTCGCGTTCCCTCTACCACAACGCCGACGCCTGAAAATTCACCCCCCCGCACAATTTTTGCCACAGACATTCCCCGAACGCCTTTGCCAACTGTCGCCGCGTTGAACGGCATTCCTATCAAACAACTCATTTTGCTGAATGATTCAACGCGCGCACACGTGCGTGATATTTTCGCGTTGGGACAATCGTTGGGACGCAACCCGCGCGCTCTTTCCAAAGTGGGCGACAGTACCATGATTTATCCCGTATTTCTCGCAACGTTTGACCGCAAAAATTATCGCTTGGGAAAATTCGCGTATCTCGAAACGACAATTCAATTTCACGCGGGTTCTTTCGGACGCGAGAGCGTGGCGGTGAAAAAAGGAATGCACACGTGGTCACAATTCAATCCGACGTGGGCGATTCCCGAACTGTGCGGCGCGAATGAAGGACCGCTCGAATGTGAATTGCGTTTGCACAATCCGAGCATCGCGCTCATTCGGCTCGGCGCGAACGATACGGAATTTCCGCGCGAGTTTGAACGTAACCTCGGCGCGATTGTAAAATTTTGTTTGGCGCGCGGCATCATTCCCGTACTTGGCACGAAACCCGACCGTTACGAAGGCGAATCGAATCTTGTCAACAACATTATTCGCAAAACCGCGTCGGCGTCCAATGTGCCGTTGTGGGATTATGATTTGATTGCAGGCACCGTGCCGGGACGTGGACTTGAACCGGACGGCTTGCACATGAAGGGGGGGGGGACGCGCGACTTTAGTTCGCGCGCGGCGATGCAGGCGGGCGACGCGCTCGAAGATTTGACCGCGCTGATGATGTTGGATGAAATTCGGCGCGAGTTGGGAATCGAAGGTCAATAAAAATTCCGCCCTTATCGGACGGAATTTTTTTATGGACTCGATTGGTTGACAATTTCGGCAAGCAAATTCGCATACACTTTGGCGCCTTCGGGACGTAAATGAATCCCGTCTTTCCAAAACCATTCGCTGTGTGCGTAACTCGTCGCGTTCCAATCTACCAACATAGCGTTCGGATATTTTTTTACGCCTTCGACGAGCGCGTTGTTATTTGGCTCTTGCCATTTGCGCGGCACTTTGGTATTGAGAAAAATTACGCGCGGCACATCGTGCAGCACCGTCATCATTTCATCAAATTGTTTTGCCGTGAACGTTCCATTGTTGCCGAGATGAACAATCACAATCGGCGCGAGCAATTTTGCATCTTGGCGTTCGCGCAAAAGTTTGATGGCGGTTGAAACTTGGCGTCCGATTTTCGCGTCCACATCCACGTCCAAACCCACTTTGCGAAAGTAATGTGTCGCGCCCAACATGACCGAATCGCCAATCGCAAGAATCGGCGCGGGTCCGACACGCGCGGGGAGCGGGATTTGCGCGACGGAATTTTTTGTAATGGGAGCGGGTGTTGGTTTGCGCGCGGTGGTGCGCGTTGGCGTGGCGAGCCGCACGATGCCCTCTTTCATCTCGGCAAATTCCAAACGCGTTTCGCATTTTGCATCGCAACCTACGCGCGAATTATTTGCAAGCGTGCGCGTCGGAATGCGTCGCAGCCGCCACGATTCCGCGTCCGCTTGCGTGGAATTGGTCAACGGCGCGCGCCGAGCAATGTACGCGCGCAGCCAGCTGTCTTGGGCGTACGGCAAAATGATTTGTCGCGCGGGCGGTGTTTCGACCTCTTGTTCGGAAATCACAAACGAAACAGATGACATGTCAGAAGAACTCGCGTCCGGCAATTCATCTGCCGCAAATTCTTGTGATACTGCTTCCTCTTGCGCGAATGTTTCCTCGTACGAAACACTCTCTTCTTCGGCGGTCAAAACATATTCCGGTTCTTGCGGTGGTTGCGCGTGAATTACAAGATTGCCAAGCGCGTACGCACCGCCAATGAGAAACATGAACAAAACAATTGCCAACGCGCTGCTTGCCCATCGCCGCACGCCGTGTGATTGTTTCCATGTATTCCACAATTTGCCGAGCGCGCCGTGACGAATCGGTGACTCGACGACGCGATACGAAATTTCCGCGAGCGCGAACGTGAGCGCAAAGCGCAACACGAGCAGCGGCGTACCTTCGAGCGTTGTATCCAACTGCGGACGCGTCACCATGAACAAAGCCCAATGCCACAAATACAAACTGTATGAACGCAGTCCAATCCAACGCAAAATTCCAATTCCCAAAAATGGCGCGAGCAACGGCGAGCGCGGCGAAATTACGGCGGCGATGACGAACGCGGTGGCAATGGCAACGAGCAACATGCCGCCTTGATAGAGGAACGGGTCAAATTCGGAAAGAAACAAACACGCGACGACTAACGCACCCAATCCGAAAATTCCCGCGAGCTCGCGCAACCATTTGCGCGCGCGTGATTTGATTTCGCTCGGCGTGCGGACAAATGCCAATGCCGCGCCGAGCAACAAACCTGTTGCGCGCGTGTCCGTGCCGTAATAAATGCGCGAGGGGTCTTGGTCAGGATGAAACAGCGCGCCCATCCATAATGCGGATGCAGCTGCGCCGAGTAGGAGGAGCATCATTGCTGCGCGCGATTTCAAACGCGCGAGCACAAACGCAAAGACGAGGGGCATCACCAAATAAAATTGTTCTTCGACCGCGAGTGACCACAAGTGACGCAAGAGCGATGGACGCCCCATCGTTTCAAAATAACTTTGCTGCGCGGTTATCAAATACCAATTGGTGATGTACGTGAACGCGGCGACAACATCTGCGCGCAATGACGCAACTTCATCGGGCAATAAAATTACCGCATAAACCAACACCGCCACAATTAGCGCGTACAGCGCGGGCAACAAACGCCGCGCGCGGCGCAACCAAAATTGTTTGAAATTGATGGACCCATCCGCGCGATATTCCGTCAGCAAAAGGGATGTGATGAGGTAACCGCTGACGACGAAAAAAATTTCGACGCCGAGAAAACCGCCGGGGAGCCACAACACATCCGCGTGGTAAAACAAAACCGCGAGAACTGCAAGCGCGCGCAATCCGTCCAGCGCGGGCAAATAACCGAGCCGCGAGGATTTTGTGGAAAGAGATTCGTTCGCCAAGATGTTGGACATGAAGCGCGCGCGACTATAAGTTTAGCGTGTGTATTATACGACGAAATTTCCCGGAAAAACGTTTCGCGCATTAAAAAATGAAAACAGAGTCGCGATTTCCACGACTCTGTTTTTGTATTCATTCGGAATCGGATGGTGACGCCATTCCACCGTCCGCCAGCGCTTCGCCCATCCGTATCGCTTTGACGGCACGGTCATGTTCTTGCCCCAACCTTTGGGCTGCCTCGCTGCTCATTTTTTCAGAAAGGATTTCCAACTCTGGTCCGCCAAGCAGCGATTCGATGAACGGAACATAGCCCGCTTCTGTCAGAATCACCAAAGCGGCATGATGTGGTTCAAGAGACGCGCCGATGGTTTCCAATTGCTTGTGCGGAATCCCCGTATCAAAGACACTCGCTGCCGCGCCGCCCACTGCCGCACCAACTGCTGCGCCCGCGACAACTCCCGCCGGACCCGCGATAATTCCCAAGACACCGCCGAGAATTCCACCAACCGCTGCCCCGCGTTTGCCCGAGATATCTTCGGTTTCGTGGATTTCCAATTTGCCCTCGTCCGTGCGCCGCACAACCGCCGCGTCGGTCAACGCGATACCTTGATTTGCATTTGCTTCGCGCAATTTTTTGAGCGCGAGTTCCGCGCCCTCTGCGCCGCTGTAACGGGCGACAAGAATTTGAATTACCTCATCCATTGTCTCTTCCTTTCTAAATCGTTTCGAATTTGTTCACGGGACAAATTCATTGGTGAATGCTTTGTCCACCTCGACCGCCGTCGAAATAAATTTCGCTTCGCGCATAAATTGTTCCATCGCTTGCCAATCGGCGAGCCGTGTTTCGCCGACGCGCGAATTTTTCCACAGGGCAACCGATGCCAGGAGCACCGCGCGACTCGTCGTTAAATTCTCGCCGCCTGCTTCGGGCAATCGCTTGATGGTAATTTGCAGCGCCTCTTCTGGATTGCTGATGCTGTCTTGAATGCCGCGAATGAGCGCGCGCACGAAACCTTTTGCAAGGTTCGGGCGATTTTTTAACGTGGCTTCATTCGTCGCCACACCATTGCCGACGAGTTTGGCATATTCCCAAGTTTTGATTGCGTTCACCGCTTTGCCTGCGAGCTGCAATTGCACCGGCTCATTGTTCGCGTACACGACTGCCGCCTCCACCGTGCCTTGGTTCAATGCTTGCACTTGCGTGAAACCGATATTTTCCGCGCGCACTTGGTCTTCGGAAATTTTTTGCGTAAAGAGCAGCGCGCGCCACGCGGTGTACGATGCGCCAAAAAGTCCGGGCAGTCCAACTTTTTTGCCGATGAGGTCTTGCGGCGTTTTGATATTTTTGTCGGCAAAGGAAACGACGGCGATGGGAAAAGCATTATACCAGTTTCCGATATAGACGAGCGGAATATTTTGTGAACGCGCTTGCAAAATTTGGTCGCCTGTGACAATCGCAAAGTCCGCTTGATTCGCGCCGACGAGTTTCACGCCATCAAATTCAAAACCCCAATTGTATTTGATTTTGATGCCCTCTTGCGCGAAATATCCTTTTTCCTCCGCGAGAAAAAACGGTGCGTATTGGACATCGGGAATATATCCCATCACCACCGTCACTTCGCTGAGCGGCGCGTTGGTGGGCGTAACGGGCGTTGCGGGCGCACACGCGGCGAGAATTGCAAACAAAATAACGACGAACAAAATTGAACTGCGTGTAACTTTTTTCATGTTGCTCCTCTATGCGTAATTTCAGTCACGCAAAAAATAAAATGCCCCGAATCTTTTTTCGGGGCATGGGTAACGCGAAATAACGCAACATGCCCTGCACCAAAAGAAATCCCGAACAAAATTTTTTGTTCGGGGCTTTTGGATGCAGACAGGTGCGCACGCGCCAGACACAAAATGTCGCGCGTACATTTTTACCTCTTTCATCCGGACTATACCGTCGGCTCTGGAATCTCACCAGCATCATGTGATGATAGACGTGACACGTTTTTGAAAACCTGTCACGTCTATCACCACTCGTGGGCTGTACCACCGATCGGGAATTTGTGCGATACGCCGCAGTTTGGCGCATCGCTCATCACCCTGCCCCGAGGTGTATTCGGTTGTTGGTCATACAAACTTGACCAAGCCAATTTTACGAAAATGACGCGGCGCGTCAAATTTTTCAGCGAGTCGAATTGTGCCAAGGCATCAACGCGCGTTGGAGCAAGGCAACGGTGACGTACATTGTCAGATTCATCAAAATCAACGCGAGGATTCCGGCAAAGAGCAGGGGGGTATCAAACTGCCCGCGCGCGAAATTCAGCAAAAAGCCGATGCCTCGGTCTGCCCAAAATAATTCCACGACGAGGACGCCAATGACGGACAAGGTAATACCAACGCGCACACTGCCAAAGAGATAGGGCAGGGAAGCAGGTACTTCGAGTTTGGAAAAAATTTGGCGCGGGCTTGCGGCAAACGCGCGCATCACTGCGCGCTGCTCCTCACTGATATTTCGCAGCGCGGAAATCATGTTGACGAGCATGGGAAAAAACGCCACAAGCGCGCCCATCAACGCGTTCGACCAAAAGCCGTTGCCGAGAATGATGAGAACGAACGGCGCGATTGCAAAGATGGGCAGGGACTGCGAGGCGATGATGAAGGGCGAAACAATTTTTTCGAGCAGCGGGGATTTTGCCAATATATAACCAAGTGTGGAAGAAAAAATAAATGCGAGCGCGAACGCGACCAGCGCTTCGCTCCACGTTACTGTCACATGGCGCGCCAGCGTGCCATCATTCCACGCGAGCAGAAATCGTCGCACAATGTCCGAGGGTTTGGGAAGAAAAAAGGTTGGAACATTTTGAATTTGCGCGAGAATTTCCCACACGAGCAAAACGAACGCGAGAATGAAAATGACGATGGCGGCTTGTTGTGCGAATGAAGAAATCACAAACGGGCGCTGTGGAGTTTCAGCTTCGCCCTCCATATATTCGATGCGTTCCATAAAAAAATAGACCCCGCGAACGAGGTCTATTATACATGAGCGCCCACGGAGAGGGTCGAACTCCCAACCGACAGATTCGAAGTCTGTTGCTCTATCCATTGAGCTACGTGGGCAATTCCCAAGACAGCGGGATGATAAAATAAATTCACGCCTTGGTCAATTCACCGTCGCGCGGCTTCCTTTTCGCGTTTCTCCAACAACAGCGCGTATGCGCCTTCCCATGGCGTGCCCCAATCGCGTTTCGGCACATTCACATTTTGTAAATGCTTCGCCATATCTTTGACGACCGTGGGAACGAGACTCCACTTGTTTTCGAGCACCGCTTGCGCTAATTTACTTTCCGCTGATTTTGTCCAAAACCACTCATTGCGAAAGCGGTCGGCTTTAATCCAGTAATCGCGTTTTTCCCACGCAGTACATGTTTCGTCAATTGTTTCATCAATCTGGCGGAGTGTGAGTACGATAAACGCCGTAAGGTCGCGTACTTCATCGTCCACTTTTTTCTTGCCCACCAATTCGCGCATTGCCAAGACAGTGGCTTTGGTATAGCGGTCGCGCCGCTTGCCTGCATTATCGGGATTGATTAGATTGCCCAATGCAAAATCTCCTCAAGGGAATAGACCATTTGTTCTTGTGCTGTCTGTAAAATTGGCGAGATACAAATTGTACCTCGCCAATCATAGGGGTGGCTTATGGGTCTTGAACCCACAACCACCGCATCCACAGTGCGGTGCTCTACCATTGAGCTAAAGCCACCGTAACGAAAATAATTATAGCACACATAAATCGAGCGCCAAAATTTTTTTCACGCGCGATGTAATTTTTCCTTCAACGACGTTGCCAAAACATTGCGCGCGATTTGTTCCTGCGCGCCGGTTTGTAAATCGCGCAGTGTCACCACATTCGCGGCGGCTTCGTCGGGTCCGATGATGACGACGAACGGAATGCCGCGGGCGGACGCGTACTTTAATTGTTTGCCCAAACCGTCGAGGTCGTACCAAACTTCGGTGTTGAAATTCGCCGCGCGCAATTCCATCGCGACGGCAAGTGACGCGGCGCGGCGTTCCGCATCAAAGACGGTGACGAAAGCATCAACGACGGTCTTTCCCAAATCCGGGGGATACATATTCAGTTCGTCCATGACGTCAATGATGCGTTCGATGCCGAGTGATGTGCCGGTGACAGGCAACGAATTTTTGCTAAACAGTCCGATGAGTCCATCGTAACGCCCACCGCCGGTGAGTGAACCGATTTTGGGTTCTGTTACCACCGTTTCAAAAATTGGACCCGTGTAATATTCCAACCCACGCACCATCGTCAAATCAATTTGTAAGCGTTCGGGATTGACGCCCATGTCGCGCGCGAAATTCGTCAATTGCTCCAATTCGTTGATGCCTTGAATACCGCGCGGATAGTCACGAAATTTTTCGCGCCATGCGTTCAAGTCATCCACAGGCAGCGCGATGAGTTCAAAAATTTTCGTGATGGTCTCGGATGAAATTTCCGCCCGCACCATTTCATCGCGCACGCCATCCTGTCCAATCTTTTCCAATTTATCAATCGCGCGATAGAGATTGGACAAGAGGGCAGGGGCGACGCCGGAATATTCGCCGAGCGCGGTCAACACTTGCCGATTATTCAATTTGGTCACGAATTGTTTGAAACCCAATTCGCTCAAGACGGTAAAAATCATTGCGACGATTTCTGCATCGGCGAGCATGGACGACGTGCCGACAATGTCCGCGTCGCATTGATAAAATTCGCGATAGCGTCCCTTTTGCGGACGTTCCGCGCGCCACACGGGCGCGATTTGATAGCGCTTGAATGGTTTCACCAATTCGGGATTCATGGCGACTACGCGCGAAAGGGGCACAGACAAATCATAACGGAGCGCAAGTTCTTCTTTGCCTTCGCGGTGTTTCGCATCGTAAATCAATTTTTCCGCGTCAGGTCCGTATTTTCCCATCACGGTTTGCTGCAATTCGAGAACCGGCGTTTGCAATGGCTCAAAGCCAAAGCGCTCAAAGACGCGTTCGACGACGCCGATAACGTAACGGCGCTGCAACATTTTTTGCGGAAGCATATCGCGCATTCCGCGCGGCACGCGGGGTTCGACAAACGTTGCCATGTTCATATATCCTTTCGCGTAGCGAAAACACTATACACGAGTGAATTCAAAAATCGAGAAACAAAAAAGGCGTGGAAAAAATCCACGCCAAATTTTTACATCACACAAAATTTCAAAATCAGTTGGCGCGGAAAATCAACATCGGGAAATGATGTGCATGATGGTGATGGTGAAAGAATGGTTGCGCCATAATTGATTCAGATTCTACCACATTCCCAAGACCGCGCAAAAAATCATTTCGTTCCATCAAGTAAGTTGCGCGTTTCAATCAGTTCCGCCGCCATTTCCAAATCGCGATGCAGCACGCGGTCTGTATCCAAATAAGGTACGTCTTGGCGCAGACGCTGAAAAATTTTACGTGTGCCTTCGCCCAACATTTCATCGCCTCTGCCTTCATTTCGCAAACGCAAATCAATCGCTTGCGCGGCAGTGACAAGTTCAATCGCAAGAATGTGTGTGGTGTTCCAAACAATTTCGCGCAAATGGCGCGCGGCGTTTGCCGCCATCGGCACATGGTCTTCTTGGTTCGCGCTGGTGGGAATGGAATCGAGTACGTCAGGATGCGCAAGCGTTTTGTTTTCGGAAGCAAGCGCGGCGGCTGTCACTTGTGCCATCATCAAGCCGCTGTTGATGCCGCCGCGTTCAATCAACATCATCGGCAGTCCATCATTCAATTTGCCGTCGAGCATCCGAAACGTGCGTCGTTCGCTGATGCTGCCGATTTCTGCAACCGCAATCGCCAACAATGCGCTCGTCATTGCCACGGCTTCACCGTGAAAATTCCCACCCGATAACGCGACACCGTTTTCGTTTTCCACAAAAATCAATGGATTGTCCGTCGCGGCGTTAATTTCTTCATCCAAACGGGCACTTGCAAATTCCAACGCGTCACGCGCCGCGCCAATGACTTGCGGCGCACAGCGAATCGAATACGCATCTTGAACGCGCTGCGCCTTGTCCACCAAACGACTGCCGCGCGTCAATTCGCGTACGCGCGCGGCGATTTCCTTTTGCCCATGATGGCGCGATACGTCATGAATGCGCGCGTCGAACGCGTGGGATGCGCCGCGCATTCCTTCGAGGGTGAGCGCAACCGCGAGCGCAGAATGTTCGACGAGATTTGCGGCATCGTGCGCCGCGAGCGCGATGATGGCGGTGGAAACGGCTGTGCCGTTGTTGAGCGCAAGTCCTTCCTTTGCTTCCAAAATCAAACGCGGAATGTTTGCGCGCTGCATCGCTATTTTTCCGCTTACGCGTTCGCCTTGAAATCTTGCTTCGCCGCTTTCGCTTTCCAAATCAATTTCGTCGGTAGAAAGAACAAGCGCGAGATGTGACAACGGCGCGAGGTCGCCGCTCGCGCCGACGGAACCTTTCGCGGGAATGATGGGATGCACGCCGCGATTCAACATTTCGATGAGTGTTTCGACAATCTCGACGCGGACGCCGGAGAATCCTTGCGCGAGTGTGTTGGCGCGAATCAGCATCGCTGCGCGCACAACTTCTTCGGGTAGTGGTTCACCAACACCAACCGCGTGACTCGTAATCAATTTTCGCATCAAATCGCGCGCTTGTTCAGCAGAGACATGCACGTTCGCAAAAATGCCAAAGCCCGTATTGATGCCGTAGGTGACGGGCTGCCCGCGTTCGACAATGTTTTCCACCCACGCGCGACTCGCCGCGATTTTTGCGCGTGCAGATTCCGCAAGCGTCACCTTAAAGTTTTCGCGCGCGACGTGTACAACATCCTGAATGGTGAGTGGTTCGCCAAGCGTCACTTGATTGTCCATGATAAGTGGGAGACGTGACACGTTTTCGAAAACGTGTCACGTCTCAAAAAATCAATTGCGCCGCACATAGATTGATTCTATAATGCGGCGCGTGATTGTAGGACGCCCCCGGCGAGACTCGAACTCGCAACCTGCGGATTAGAAGTCCGTCGCTCTATCCTTTGAGCTACGGGGACAGGTGCGAGTATTGTAAGCGATTCACACATTGCGTCAAGGAGAAACATTGAGTTATGGGAATTGACCGAATCGAATTGCGCTTGATTGAGATGCCGCTGCTTGCGCCGTTTGAAACTTCGTTCGGCGTCGAGACAGTGGAAGAACATATTATCGTGCGCGTGGACGGTGACGGCATCACGGGGTGGGGTGAATGTGTCGCGTCGGAAGGTCCGTGGTACAGCTACGAGACGAATCAAACGGCGTGGCATGTGCTGCGCGATTTTTTGATTCCGCTCGTAATTGAAAATGAAATTCGAGCACCACAAGATTTTCCAAAACTCGCGGCGCGTGTGCGCGGACACAACATGGCGAAAGCGGGACTCGAAGCCGCGCTGTGGGACTGGTGCTCGAAAGGGGAGGGCAAATCACTCGCGCAAATGTTTCACGCCGCGCAGCAGATGGTAAGCGATTCTGTAATTCCCGGAAAAATTACCGTTGGTGTGAGCGTTGGTTTGCAAGCGACGCCGCAGGATTTGGTTGCGAGGGTGAGGGGGTTTCTCGATGAAGGTTACACAAGGATAAAAATAAAAATCAAACCGGGGAAGGATGTCGAATTGGTGCGCGCGTTACGCGCGGAATTTCCAAACATTCGTCTGCAAGTGGACGCAAATTCCGCTTACACGTTAGCGGATAAAGACATTTTTCGCGCGATGGACGATGCGAATTTGTTGCTGATTGAACAGCCGTTGTCCAACGACGATATTTTTCAACATATCAAATTGCAGCGCGAATTGAAAACCGCGATTTGTTTGGATGAGAGCATTCATTCGGTGGACGATGCGGAAGCCGCTCTCGAACTCGGCGCATGTCGTATCATCAACATCAAGCCCGGACGCGTCGGCGGTTTCAACGAAGCCATAAAGATTCATGACCTTGCCGCGCAACACAACGCGCCCGTGTGGTGCGGCGGCATGTTGGAAAGCGGCATCGGGCGCGCGGCGAATGTGGCAATCGCGTCACTGCCCAATTTCAAATTGCCCGGCGATTTGTCTGCGAGTCGTCGCTATTATCGAGAAGATATTGTCGAACCGGAATTTGAAGTTGATAAAGACGGGATGATGCGCGTGCCGATAGGTGAGGGGATTGGCGTACAAGTGGTAATGAAGAATTTGGACAATGTAACGCAAGCGTCCCAAGTGTTTCGCAAGAAATGAAGTGTTCAGACGCGACAGGTTTGCGGAGACCTATCACGTGTATAAGGATGAAAAAAGAGAGCTCGTACACGGCTCTCTTTTTTGTTTTCAATCTTCTGCAACCTTGAGCGTGAGATGAAACGCAGCGCCTTTGCCGAGATTACTTTCTGCCCAAATTTTTCCGCCATGCAAGCGAATGATTTCGCGGCAGATGGCGAGCCCTAGCCCCGAACCTTTGTCCTCCACTTGTTCGCCGCGCTTGATGCGATAAAAGCGGTCAAAAATTTTTTCGTGTTCGCCGGGGTCAATGCCGACCCCCGTGTCGCGCACAATCACTTCGACATCGCCATTTGATGGCTGTGCGCTCAACGTGATGCGTCCGCGTTCAGGTGTGAACTTGAGCGCGTTCTCGATGAGATTGGAAAGGACTTGATGCAGACGCAGCGCGTCGGCAGACACGAGCGGCAAATCTTCGGATGGTTCGATTTCGAGGGTGATGTGACGTTGCGCGGCTTGTGCGCGAAACGCGAGGCGCACTTGATTCAACAACATTGCAATTTGTAACGGCTGTTGGTCAATGTGGTAATAACCCGCGTCCATACGCGAGAGGTCGAGAACATCGTCAACCATTTCGGCGATGTAGCGCATCTCTTGTTCCGCGACTTGGACATAGCCAACGGTGTCATCGCTCAAATTTTCTTTCCCCGTGCGAATCAATTCAAGATAACCTTTCGCGACGGCAATCGGGTGACGCAAGTCGTGCGAGACCATTGAAAAAAAAGATGCTTTCGCTTTGTCCAATTCTTTCAAACGTTCGTACGCGGCTTGCAGTTCGGCATAGTTTTGCGCGAGCTGTTCATTTTTAAATTCGACTTCGCGCTGCAGGCGTTGATTCTCGCGTCGCAGAATTGCTTCCGTCACCGCGCGTTTCACGACTTCGCGCACTTCGTCGGCATCGAACGGACGCTTGTTGATGATGTAATCGTTCACGCCCGCGCGCAACGCTTTAATCGCGGTTTCTTCGGAACCGTACGCGGTCGTGAGAATTACCATGGTCTCGGGCAATTCGCGTTTGAGAATCGCCAACACATCTGTCCCCATGATTCCCGGAAGCACCAAATCGAGAAGCACGAGGTCGGGCTTGAGTTGACGTGCGTGAACGAGTCCCGATTCTCCATCGGCGGCAAATCTCAACTCATACCCTTCGTTGCCAAGAATTTCGGTGAGGATTTCTTGGTTCAAAGGCGTGTCGTCAATGACGAGAACGGTGCCGCGCGGGGCAGGGGAATTTCGCGTAGTGAAAGCACTATCCATGGATGGGAGAATCGAAGCATTTCCGAAAAAAGGAAATGCTATGCGAATGAGTTCATAAGACAAATTTGTTGCGAACAGTGTTCGCGATTTGTCCTATGGTTTCAAATACTTGCCGACGAATAAATCGAGTCGCTCACGAGTATCGTTTGGAATGAGAGCGGGGTTGGTGACGATTGCGTTTTCGAGTGCGTGTAAACAGGTACAATCATTGAGACGCGCGTTGGCAATGGGCAGGGCAGTGCGGAGAATCTGTTTTCCCACTTCGGCATTATTGATAAGATTTTGGACAACCATTTCGGCAGTAACAGAATCATGCGATTCGTGCCACACATCGTAATCCGTCACCATCGCAATTGCGGAGTATCCAATCTCGGCTTCACGCGCGAGTTTCGCTTCGGGAATTGCCGTCATGCCGACGAGGTCGCAACCGAGTTGACGGTTGATACGCGATTCGGCTTTGGTCGAAAACATTGGTCCTTCGATGACAACGAGTGTGCCACCATTGTGCGCATGTGCGCCCGATTGTTTTGCGGCATCGTACAAAATCGCGTTGAGCTCTAAACAAAACGGGTCAGCGAATCCAACATGTGCGACCAGTCCATTTCCGAAAAATGTGTATGCTTGTTCCCGATTGCGCGTCCGGTCAAACAATTGGTCAGGGATGACAATATCGAGCGGCGCGTAATCTTGCCGCAAGGAACCGACAGCAGTGACAGAAATGAGATATTGAACGCCGAGTTTTTTGAATCCATAAATGTTTGCGCGCGCGTTCAATTCCGTTGGCGTAACGCGATGCCCGCGCCCATGACGCGGTAGAAACGCGACGCGCACGCCATCCAATGTACCGGTGATGTACGCATCACTTGGCTTGCCAAATGGGGTATTGATTTCGATTTCTTGAACATCCTGCAATGCTTCAATACTATAAACACCGCTGCCACCAATGACACCAAAACGAATATCGTTTCTCATGTTTGCTCCGTGAAAAAGAATTGCGGCTCATTATAAACGCGACACAAGCGCGCGACAAGCAGAAATTTTAGTTACCCAAGAACATATCTCATGGCGAAAAAGTGAAAGATAGGGCAGGGCAAAAAGAAACAACGCGAAAACTTTCGCGTTGTTTCTTGAGGTGGAGCTGGCGAGAATTGAACTCGCGTCCGAAAAGTTGAACCACAAGTGACTACAAGCTTATCCAGTCTTTGGGGATGAGCTACTAACTGATGTTAGCGGCGCATCTTGCTTGCACAAACGGACTCGACTGTCAGAGTTGCTTGCGCCGAGCCGATGGTTTTCGTCAGATGCTATCGGCATTGCATCCGAGATACCCCAACTTGGTGACGCCCTGCATACGCGTTTTGGGGGAACCCGTATGTGGACGCCGCAGATTTAACTGCGGACCTCTAGGAAATCCCTAGCTACCGATTAGGCAGCGAGCGGGAGCGCCGCGAGGTTGGTGCGTGTGTTCGCACGTACAATTGTGTCCGTTTTATGGTGGTCAGACGCCACCGCTTGCCACTTGTAATCTTCCCTTCCCGTCGAAGCCGTGCAGCCCCAAACGTGAGATATATTATAACATGAATTCTTACGACAACTCCCACAAAATAATCTCCGGCGCGCAATTGAATCTCATTCGTGGCGCGCCGCCGCCCTCAAGTCCAATTCCCCGCGAAACGTACAAAGTCATTTCGCCGATTTGGATTCGTCCCGACTCAAATTTTTTTCCGTAGAGCGAACCTGCGTACAACGCGCCGAAATAGGGCAGTCTCAATTGTCCGCCGTGCGTGTGTCCAGACAATTGCAAGTCCATGCCCGCTTGCGATGCTTCAGGTGCGAGGTCGGGCGTGTGGTACAAAAAGATGCGAAATGTTTCGCGTCCAGTTCCGTTCAACGATTGGAGTAAACGCGGTCCGTCAATAAAAGGTTTGTGCGTACACTCGATGCCGATGATTTCGATTTTTTTGTCTTCGTGTTCAATCACTGCGCGTTCGCCGCGCAGCCAGCGGATATTCATCCCCTCCAATAATTTTTCCACCACGTCAGGCGGGTCAACGGCGGGACTGCCACTCACCGCATAAACGCCCAGCGGCGCGTCGAGTTCCACCAAAACCGAACGCGCGTGTTCTTGCGCGAGTGCGTCCTTCGTGTACGACAAATTGAGAAAATCACCGGAAAACAAAATCAAATCGGGCGCGAGTGCTTGTACTGTATCAAGCAATGCGCGTTCGCGTGTGGTGATGCGTTCCACGTGAATGTCCGCGAGATGCAACACACGCAGCGGTTTTTTGAAACCGAGTTTTGGTGATTGCAATTTCTGATGGGTAATCGAAATGCGATGCGGTTCGACCCAAAAACTATAAAGCACCAGTGCGGTGCCTATGAGCTCGATGAGAATCCACCATGGAAACGGAACAAAAAACACAAATGGCGCGCGCAAGAGTGCGAGCAAAAATGTAGGCGGCTTGGATGGACCGAATGATTTGCCATATCGCGGCAGCAACGCGATGGCAATCCAATCGCCGACAAAGAACGCGAACAAAATCGCGGCAGAGAGCCAGTCAAGACGCGCGGCGAGAAGCGCAAGCGCGAAAAGCAAGAGGGCGAATAACGGGGCATATAGCGATTGCATTGCATCAATCGGTTTGAATGCCAAATCAAATTCGTTGCCGGAATTGCCGGGAAAGGTTTTGCGTTTTGAAAAATCTCTTGGTTGCATAAGCGTCACGCGCGGTCACATTGCGCGTGTATGGTACACGCAATGTGACCGCGTGTCAGATTATACGTTTGCTCATGTGTGCGCGCAATGTTACAATGCGCGGCAGGATTTCCGTTCCGCCCGCCTCTGCGTTTTTCATGTGGTATGAGCCATTTTCGTTTGCTGCAAGCTATAGTCATTTCTTTGATTCTGGCATGTACTGCGTGCCAGACAAATTCACCTGCCACACCCATTTCCTCGACCGCAAAAATGACGCACGGTCCGCTGGTCGGAGCTGTCACCGCGCAGCGCGCCACGATTTGGTTGAGAACCAATGAAGCGGCGCGTGTAAAAATCGAATATGCGCCGCAAGCAAAATCGAATGCGAATCAATTTTCTCGCGAGACGGAAACCGCAAGCGATTCGGATTTCACCGCGCAGCTGGAATTGGAAAATCTGACGACGCAAACAATTTATACAGTACGCGTCTATGTGGACGGGCAAGTGCAAATGCAAGGCGGCAGATTCAAAACTTTTCCCGACCCGAACGTTTCTGCCCCGTTCAAAATGGTTGTGCTGACTGATTTTAGTTATTCCGTTACGCCTGCGGCTAACCGGACATTTCAACTTGCCGATGCCGAGAATCCCGATTTTGTTTTTATTGGCGGCGATTTTGACCACCGCGACCCAAAACTCTTGCCTGAAAAACGACAAATGTTCCGAGACTGGTATTCAGATGACCCGACATCCCTCGGTGCAGATTTTGCAAAATTCATTTTGCATCGTTACGCGTTAGGGCATCAATGGGATGACCATGATTATGGCGGAGACAATTCGGACCGCACTGCCGCGTGGCGCGAAACAGCGCTTCAAGTTTTCCGCGAATATTTTCCCGCGTATCCGTTGGGCAAGTACGGGATTTATCAATCGTTCCGTTACGGCAAGGACGTTGAGGTATTTATTCTCGATGGACGTTCCCAACGCGATCCCAACCAAGCGCCCGACGATGAAAACAAATCCATGTTGAATGGCGAACATCATGCGGACGGACAAGTCCAGTGGCTGTTGGACGGCTTGAAAAATTCAAACGCGACGTGGAAATTGGTCATGTCGCCTTCGGGGTGGAATGAAACGATGCTAAAAAGTGATTCGTGGGCAAATTTTTCATATGAACGCAAAACTATTTTGAATTTTATTCGCGAACATAAAATTGGTGGTGTGATGATGATTGCGGGAGATTTGCACGGCGGCGCGTTGGACAATGGGGAAAATGCCGGCGTGCCCTCGGTGGTGGTACCAAGCGCGAATTTGCCGACATGTTTTTCGGTACCCGAGGCGAAATTGGGCAAGTGGTCGAACGGGATTTATGGTGACGCTACGCGCGCCAACAATAACGTTTCGTGTAATGGCTATGCTGTGGTTTCCATCAACGCCGCACAAGCACACATTGAAATCAAAGACGGCGCAGGAAACATTCCATTAAAAATGGAGCTTGACCCCCGCGCAAGTCTTGCCGTAACACCTTGATGAAACTGTGCAATCCTTTTTTGGGAGGAAGGGAGCAAGAATGATGTACCGTCAGATACCGTTTTTTCGCTTGATGCTTTTGGTGTGCCTCGCCCTCGTGGCGTTGGTTGCCACGGGCAGCACCACACTTTATTCGCGCGCATACGCGCAAGAGTCCGAAGCGGCAGGTCCGCTTTTCACCATTAGCGCACTTTCGAGCGACTTGCAATCCGACCCCAATGCGTTTGGATTGTTATTGGAGCCGACGCGCCATGTGACGGCGGACTCGCAATATTTTTATCGCACGCCCGAAGGTCTTGCGAAATTGAAACAGTTAGGCTTGAAAACTATCTTTTATGTTGCCGACCGCAACAATTGGCGCGCGTTGTATGATGATATTTCAGGTTGGCCCCAACCCTATCCTGACGGAATTTATCCGGCGGAAGCGGTCACGATTGCGAAAGCGGTTGGCGCAGAAATCGTTCCGATGTTGAATGTCACTGTCCAGTGTGAACATATTGAAGGGATGCCTTATACCTCCGAGAATATGACATGCAAACATGCCAAGCCAAAAGACTCGGTGGCACTCGTCAAGTTCTTGAAAAAGGAAGCGGCAAAAAACAAAGTCACCTTCAAGCGCGTCATTATGGCGTTGGAACCGTATGCGGGGTGCGCGTATTGGTCGAGTCCGCGCGGCGTGAATTGCACAGTGGGCAATCCCCAAGGACAGCATCGCATTGGGCTTCCGGCAGAAGAATACGCCAAGCGCATCAATACGTGGGCAAAAGCGATTCACAAATTTGATGCCGGCATCGAAATCGGCGCGCATCTCCAAACCAATACCTATTATTGTCAGACCGGGTGCAATCGCAGTTGGTCGCAAGTTGTTTTGCAAGATGCGGGCAGCAATATTGATTTCGTTTTGGTCCACCAATACTTTCGCTTGAGTGACCTGACTGTCCCATTGCCTACGCTCGCGCAGACTTATTCGTATTATGCAAATCAACGCGACCAGAATGTAACCAAAGTCGGCAAGACCGGAATGCCGTCGCAAATGCGAAAGGAAATCGAAAAGTGGGCGCCCGAAAACAAAAAAAATCTGCCAATGTGGTATCCGGAATTTAACAGCTCGTACCCTGACACCTTGCGCGGCGTGGAAGCCGCCAATATTCGAAGCGCACTCTATACAGGATTGTCGAACGGTGAATTGTATTTGGATATTCTTTCGCCGGTGCGCGCGGGCAAACGCGTCAAAGCCGGCGCGTCGCGCGCGGCGTTACATCACCTGTTCGCGGACGCGACCTTTATCGCGGCACATCAACCCTTTCAAGCGGAAACACAGAGTGTCATCTTTACGCCGAGCTGGCATATCCTCTCGACGCTCAAAGTCTTTGCCGGAAAATCGTGGCTGAATGCGAAACCTTCTGCAATTCCGACAAACGCCACCGGGCGTCCTTCCGTCATCGGCTATGCGGCGCGCAAAAACAAAACTGTCGTCCTTGCCTTTTTCAATCACGAAGAAACGACCACACACACGATTGATATCAAGCTTAAGAACCTGACGGCAAAAAGCGCCAAAGTGACGCGGGTGGGCGATACGGCTACGTCGCTGTCGGACCAAAACAATCTTGCTAATCCAAGTCTGATTGCGCCACAAACGGCTCCGCTGCCGAGTTCGCAAATCAAAGGTTGGGGACTCGACAACATTGCCCTCGCACCTCATTCTCTCACACTGATTCAAGTCACTTTGAAATAAAAAGAGGCGGCGTCCATTTTCAGACGCCGCCTCTTTTTATTTACGCGCAACAGCAAGTGTAATGAGAGCCGCACTGCTTTATTCACAATTCATCATCCACAACGAAAATCCATTCAGGAATTTCCGAAAGCCCTCGAGATATTCCGCAGGAAAATTGTAACGCTCCGTTGCATGTTCCAGCACGCGCTCAAAACATGCGAGCCATTCATCACGCGCAACTTGATTGATGGGGAAGGGGAGATGCCGCGCGCGCATCATCGGATTGCCGTAGCGTTGATGATACAGCGGCGGTCCGCCGAGCAGTCCGACAAAAAAGGCGGCGGATTTTTTTGATGACGCGCGCATATCGCGCGGAAACATTTCACGAATCGCGGAGATTTCCAACTCGGAATAAAAATCCTCAATCATGCGCGTGATATTGTCTTGACCCATCGCCGCGAAAATTTCACGGCTGGGGGAAACGATTTGTTGGGGGTTGACGGATGGGGTGAACATCAGGCGCGTTCCTTTAGCGCGCGTTCCATTTCGCGGTTGGCGTCCCGTTTTGAGATGCTGTCGCGCTTGTCGTATTGATGCTTGCCCTTCACGAGTGCGATTTCTACTTTGGCGCGATTTTTTTTCAAGTACATTTTCAATGGCACAATCGTCAATCCTTTTTCCTTGACGCGTCCCATCAAGCGATTGATTTCTTTGCGGTGCATCAATAATTTGCGCGTGCGATACGGGTCCACGTTGAAACGATTGCCCTGTTCATACGGCGAGATGTGAACATTGTGCAGCAACAGTTCGCCTTCATGCACGGTCGCGTACGAGTCGCGCAGATTCACCGCGCCCGCGCGCACCGATTTGATTTCCGTGCCGGTGAGTGCAATGCCCGCTTCGTACGCTTCCTCGATAAAAAAATCGTGGTGCGCTTTGCGATTCGTCGCGAGAACTTTAAATTCATCAGCCATAGGTTTTGGATTCAAAAAAAAGAGTTGCGCCGTCCCGCGTAAGAGACGGCGCAACATTTTAGCAGAGCTTAGATGCAAGCCGAAACTGTTACGCGGGCAGCCGCGGCGCGAACAAATTGAACGCGAACCAATTCAAGAGGTCGTGGAGCAAACCGGTCTCTGCTGCGGGCGCGGGTTGTGCCATGCTGCTGCCGCCGGGCGGCAATTGTTTTTGCAAATCGCCGCTCTTGATGAGGTCAATCGCGCGCTGCAACTGCGGGTCAATACCGCGCGAACGTTCAAATTCGGTGGGATCGGGAATTTCAATATCCGGCGTGATGCCCACGTGATTGATGGTGATGTCGTTCGGGCTGTAGAAATTCGCAATCGTCACACGCAATTGTGATTCGTCTGAAAGTTGATGCGTTGTTTGGACGGAACCTTTGCCGAATGATTTTTGTCCGATGATGACCGCGCGCTTGTAATCGCGCAGCGACGCGGCAAGAATTTCGGACGCGCTCGCAGAACCCTCATTCACCAAAAGCACCATCGGAATTTTTGTCGCGAGTCCGCCGCCCTGCGACTCGTAATTTTTTTGCTGTCCCGTTTTGAATTTTTCAATCAGGACCACTTTGCCTTGGTCAATAAATTCACTTGCGACTTCGATGGCAATGTGCAGGTAGCCGCCGGGATTGCCGCGCAAATCGAAAATTAACGCTTTGGGATTTTTTGCCAACGCTTCGGTCAATGCTTTACGCAGTTCGCTCGGTGCTTTGTCGCCAAATTCCGTCAGTTGAATATACGCGATGCTGTCATCTTCGAGCATTTTGGATTCCACTTCGGGGACGTTAATGGTGTTGCGCGTAATCGTCAATTCAAACGCAGGCTGTGTGCCGCGCTGTACTTTCAAGTGAACGTCCGTGCCCTTGGGTCCGCGAATAATGGAAATGGCTTGCATCACGTCCATGTTTTGAATCACGGTGTCATCCACTTGCAAAATAACATCGCCCGCTTGCAGTCCGGCTTTTTCGGCAGGCGTGCCTTTGATGGGCGCAATAATCGTCAGACGACCATTCACCATTTCCACCGTCGCGCCAATACCCTCGAACGAACCTGACAATTGCGAGCGCAGATATTCCGCGCGTTTCGGGTCAACGAACGCGGTGTGTTCGTCGTCCAACGCGTCCACCATGCCGCCCACGGCGCCATACGTTAATTTCTCTTGGTCAAGCGGCTGTTTGTAAAAATTGTCGTTGATGATGCGCCACGCCTCCCAAAAGACCGAAATGTCTTGTTGAAATTCCGGCGGCGTGCCGCTGGTCAATGCCGACGTGGACGCGGTGGACGGGGCAGCTGCGGTCGGTGCATTACCGGAGAGAAGGACGCGGCTCGCGACGAAACCCAAAACGAACGCGCCGCTGACCAACAAAACGGCGACCACCAACATGATAAAAATTTTCGCAATTGCTTTCATACATTTTCCTCGCTTGTGTCAAAACCGTCGTCCCATTTTACTTGCCTGTGTTCAAAAATTCAATCGCGCGTTCCAATTGGGGGTCAAGTCCTTTGCCGGCATCTTCGGGTGTGAGCGGAATTTGAATGTTTGGTTTCAATCCAACGCCGTCAATTTCCGTACCGTTCGGGGTCAACCACTTGGCGGTGGTGATGTGCAAAACCGATTTATCTGATAACGGATACAGTCCTTGCACAGAACCTTTGCCAAAAGTTTTTTCGCCAATCAACATGGTCTTGCCGCTGTCGAGAAACGCGCCCGCGATAATTTCCGCCGCGCTCGCCGTGCCACTATTCACGAGGACGACGAATGGAATATCGCGCGCGCCGCTGGCAGTGCGCGCGTTGTAAGTCTTTTGTGTGCCGTCGCGATACTTTTCCGTGACGACGGGAACATTCGGCAAAAATTGTCCAACAATATCTAGCGCAGGGTCGGGAAAAAGTCCGCCGGGGTTGTTGCGCAAATCAAGCACGATGCCTTTGGGACTATTCTTTTTCACTTCATTCAACGCGCGTTCAAACTCTTTGGAAGTGTCCGCGCTTTCGAGCGTGACTTGAATATATCCGAATGGCGTATTTTCCAACATGCGATATTGAACGGTGGGGATGTTGATTTCTTGGCGCGTCAATTCGACAACAATATCTTCTGCCGCGCCAATGCGATTCAGCGTGAGGGTAACTTTTGAACCGACTTCACCGCGCAGTTGATTCTCTACACTATCGGGTGTGTCTTCGGGTTTCAGCTCCGCATCATTGATTTTCAAGATTTGGTCGCCCGGCAAAATTCCGGCTTTGGCGGCAGGACTGTCAGGGAAGGGGAGCAGGACAAGCAGCCCTTTGCGTAATTCCACTTTGGCGCCGATGCCGCCGTAATTGCCTTGCAAGCTGGTTGCCTCTTGCTGCGCGGGCGCTGGCTCGACCAGAATCGAATACGGGTCACCGAGCGATTGCAGCGAACCTCGAATCATGCCATGCACCATCGCGTTTTGACTCGGAATGTCGTAATAGAATTGTTCTTTCAAAATGCTCCACGCTTCCCACATCAAGCCGAATTTTTCAGGCGGTGTTGTGGACGCGGCACTTACAATCGGAAGGGGTGCGTTACGCGAATAAAAATAGTTTGTGCCAAAGCCCGCGGCGAACGCGAGCACAGCGACAAACAATGAGAGAAAAATCAAAATGACTGCTTTGAGAAATCCTGCCATGAGTGTTTTCCGTTCTGCTAAAATTTTCGCAATTGTATCACGCAACGCGCGATGCTTTTGCATACGAGTGCGCCATTATTTGATGCACTCAAGAATACGCCGCGCGCTCTGTTTCAGATTCTATTCGTCGCTTTCGCCGGCGTCCGCTTTGCTTGCAGCTTGTTCCGGTGAAAGGGTTGTGCGTTCAAAGATAGTGCGAATGGATGGTTTGGAATAGTGTGCGTATACGCGGCGCGTCGTGCCAATGTCGCTGTGTCCGAGAATTTCTTGAATCGCTTCGAGCGGTGCGCCTTGTTCCAACATCTGCCGCGCGCGGTAATGGCGAAAGTCGTGGGGCGACACGTCCATGCCCAATTTTTTTGCCGCGTGACTAATGGTGCGCCACAACATTTCGTGACTCAATCGTTTGCCATAGTTCCGCGCGTGTGAAATGAATAATGGTTCGTACGAATCTTTGCGTTCGCCGATATACATTGCAATTGCCGCGCGTGCATCGGCTGTAATAAAAACAAATCGCTCCTTGTCACCTTTGCCTGTTACAATCGCTTCCTTGCGCCGTCCGTCTGCAACATCTTTACGGTTCAACGCCGCAACTTCGGCGAGCCGTCCTGCCGAGGAATAAAGCAGGCGCACGAATGCGCGGCTTCTCAAAATTTGCAAACGCGCCCGCCGCGTTTTTTCGTCCTCACCATCAGGCGTGGGCAAATCATCAAAGTATCGAATCAGTCGCGGCAGGGCAGGGTCGGGTCGCGGAATCGGATAGGCACTGCGGCGCGTCACTTGCTTGAGTTTTGCGCGCGCGCGTTCGAGTGAAAACGTTTCGGGCAACCAATCCTTGCTCAGCGCGTAATTCAAGAATGCAACAACGCTTGCAATGTACGTTTTGTGCGAAAAGCGCGAATATTCGTTTTGCCCCAACCACGCTTGAAAGTTCTGTAGAACATTTGTGTCAATCAAATCCAGTGTAAGTGGATTCGCTGGTGGAGTGCGCTTGTTGCCGTTTGATGCAATGCGTTCCTCTAAAAATCTCTGAAAGATGACAAGCCCCGTTGTGTACGTGTGTTGGGTGCGCGGGCTCTCAAACAAATGCCCCAAGTACTCTTGAATTTGTTCAGACAATAGGGGAGCAGCGTTGAATTGTTTTGGCATAGTCATCGCAATAGACTGACTGGGTGAAATATCTGTCTAATTCAGATAATCCGCATTATCTGAATTAGACAATCTCCCTTATTTTAAGGCAGATTGTTGAAATGTCAATACTATACGCAAAACGAGCGAGGTCGCGTGACGATTTTGTTTTTCAGGTACAAGAAAACATCTCGCATCGTAGATTTTTCGCATAAATGCAAGATGATAAAGGAATTAAAGATTATTCCTAGTCATTCAACGCGATACTCTTCAAACTCGCGCACCAACGCTTGTGGAATTTTTCCCTCAATCAATGTGCCGCGCGGCGAATAGTCTTCGCTCTCGACGATACCTTTGCGATGAAATGTGTTGACCAATTCCGTCGCGTTGTACGGAATCCGCACGCGAATGTCAACGAGTCCCGAGCCGAAAACTTGTTCGACACGTTCAAGCAGCGCATCGAGTCCGACGCGCTGACGCGCGGAAATGGCAACCGCGTCGGGATATTCTTCCAGCCACTCGCGTAACGACGCGCTCTCTGCTCGATGTACGTTGAGCGCGTCGTTACGCGACTCCCCTAGCGTTACTCGCTCTTCTCCCCCATCGCCGCCAAAATTATTCTTGTGTAACTCGGAATTGGGCGCAAGTTCATCAATCTTGTTGAAGGCCATGACAATCGGTTTTTCTGTGATGCCAATTTCTTCCAACGTCTCTTCCACCGCGCTCACTTGTTCCGCCGCGTTCGCGTGCGTAATGTCAACGACATGCAATAGAACATTTGATTCAATGATTTCTTCCAGCGTTGCCCGGAATGCGGCAATGAGTTGCGTCGGCAATTTTTCGATAAAGCCCACCGTATCGCTAAACAAAACTTCCTGCCCGCTTGGCAATTTCACGCGCCGCGTCGTTGGGTCGAGTGTGGCAAACAATTGGTCAGCGACGTACACGTCCGAGTTGGTCAACGCGTTGAGCAGTGTGGATTTCCCCGCGTTCGTGTATCCCACAATCGAAATCACCGGCAGCCCTTCCCGCTTGCGTTTGCGTCGTTGTTCGCCGCGTTGTTTCCGCACGCGTTCGATTTCTGTTTTCAAATGCGCGATGCGCGCGCGAATTTCGCGACGGTCCAATTCCAACTGACGTTCGCCGGGTCCGCGCAAACCGACGCCCCCTGCCCCACCGCGTCCCGCCGCGCCGCCCGTTTGTCTGCCCAAATGCGTCCACATGCGCGTCAAGCGCGGCAGACGATATTCGTACTGTGCGAGCTCCACTTGCAGCGCGCCTTCGCGTGTGCGCGCGTGCTGCGCGAAAATATCGAGAATCAGCGCCGTGCGGTCAAGGACTTTGATGTCTGTGCCGCCGAACGCGTTTTCGATTTCGCGCTGTTGATTCGGCGCGAGTTCATCGTTGAACACGAGAACGTCGTAATTTAATTCCTCGCGTTGTTCGACGATTTCGTTCAACTTGCCTTTGCCAATCATCGTCGCTGGATTCATGCGGTCCACTTTTTGAATCGCTTGTCCGACGATGGACAGACCATCGGTATCGGCGAGGCGTTCCAATTCGCGCATGGAATCTTCAATCAAGAACGCGCCGGGCTTTTTTTTCAATTCCACGCCGACGAGATACGCGCGTTCGATGGGTGGTGTGGTTGGAAATGTTTCGGGTCTGGGCATAACGTCTTGCGAGAAACGAGAAACGAGAATCTACTTTCTCGTTTCTCGTTTCTCTTATTTCGGTTCGTAATACGATTCCAATTTACTGCCGCGATGATTGCACTGCGGCACTTGATTATTTTTTCCTGCAATAATTTTCGCGCGGACAAGCCAGATTTCACAGCCGCTGGTATTTTCGGGCGAGAGCGTCGCGCTGTTGTTATCGAACTCGATGCCCTGCGCGTCGGTGATTTCAAAACAATTGAAGGACGGCGCGCTGCACACATTACCATACAATTTGTTGAAATTGTTGAGCCGCCCGCCTTCGCCGTTGAGATAAAAACAATTGCCGCTGCGCGCGCAGAAATTGTTGGCGATAATGTTGGTGTCCGCGCCCATCAATAACATACCCGCGCTTTCACAGCCCGCCGCGAAAAAATTTTCGCCCGGGTCAGTGCAGGAACGATTGATGTCTTGAATGGTGTTGCCGACGAACGCGGAATTGTTTGGCGCGACGGCGAAAATTCCCCAGCCCGAGAGATTGGTGATTTTGTTGTTGATGAGTTTGTTCCCGCGTCCGTTCAACGTTGCAATGCCGATGACGCCGCCGGTGATGGTGGAATTGAGAACTGTGTTGTTACTGCCTTCGAGCAAGATGCCGCCGCCGTAATTTGCGCCTCCGGCAATCGGTGGATTTTTGTACAAGCATTGTTCGTACAAACAAAGCCAACTGCCCAAATCGCTCGCCGCCGTCGCGCCGACGAGATTCACACCGCTGAGCAATACGTTGCTCCCGCGCACCGTGATGCCATACGCGCGTCCGCTCGACGCGATTTTTGCTGTACGATTCGTATCACCCACAATCGCGATATTGTTTCCAACCACTGTGAAAGGACGATACATTTGTCCCGCGCACAATTTCACCGAACGCGTCACGATGCTGCCGAGTGTGTACGCTGATGTGCAATACGGAATGTTGGGCGCTTGCGGGACATCAACGGTGAATGTTCCATTGAGCGAAGGAATAGAGATTAGAGTGGCAATCGCTGGCGATTGCAGGAGATTAGAGATTGGTTTCTGATTACTGTTGAGTGTTGACTCTCGACTGACGACTATTCCATTCACTATACTCTCACAATAATTCCCCGACGTATCAATCGTGCGCACGCGCAAATCATACGCGCCTTCGGGAACGAGCGACGTGTCCAAACGCGCAAGCGTCCCATCGAACACCGCTTGCGGCGCGGAATTAATCAGCACCCACAAATTCAATCCACTCGTGGAAAAATCCACTTGATACCGCACAAACGCGCCTTCCAACTGCGCGCGTCCCGTGATGAGCATAACGCCGCTTTGTGTTGAACGCGCGAGTGGCGACGCAATGAGCGTGTTGTCGCAGCGCGGGTCGGACGCGTGGGCGCGGTGTGGAACACAAAGCACAGCGAGAAGAATGAGCAAGAGCAATAAAGGCAGTGTGCGTTTCATTGTGCAATCACCATCAATCAACAGGCGACAATTTCTTTTTCAATTCTTCCAAATGCGCGCGCTGTTGCGCCAACAGAGGATGCCCAACCTTTTCCTTGAAGGTTAATTTCATTGGAATCGCTCATAAGCGTTTGAATGCTGCGTTAATTCATCGAATAAAATTCGACGGCTGAGAAAAGCAAAAACAAAAAAGAAAAATCACCCCATCACCTCTTCACCCCTTCATCTTCAAGCCACGTCTCCAACACTCGCCCCACGCGCTCCAAACTGTCCGCGCTCACTTTGTCTGCCGTGTCGCCAACAGTATGCCATGGTGGATAATCAAAATCAATCATGTCAATCGCGCGGATGCCGCGTTGCACAAAGGGCGTGTGGTCGTCGGTCATCGTCCAGCGATATTCGGGAATGAACCACTGACGATAGCCGAGTTGTTCTGCAATCTTCCACAAAATTTCTTGCAACTCTTTGTCTGAATTGTGTTCGTAATGAATGTTTTGATTCGCGTCGCCAATCATGTCAACGACAATGACGGCTGTAGGCGTTGTCGTCAAATGTTCCGCGACGTGTTCCGCGCCGACGCTCCAATTCCATTTGTTGGTGTCGCACAAAGAAGTGGGTTTGGACATTTCCGTGACGCGCAAATCGCACGCGCTCAAACCGCCCACATCTTCGGCATCGAAAAACGCGAGCCACACTTCATTTTTCAATTTTGCCTTGTCGAGCGAACGCGCGAGTTCGAGCAAAACAGCTACACCGCTTGCCCCATCGTTTGCGCCGAGAATGGGCGCGCTCGGATTTTCTTTGTCTTGGTCGGCGCGCGGGCGCGTATCGTAATGCGCACCGAGAATGAGCAGCGGTCCCGTTCCAAATTTTCCGATGATGTTGCGAATCGGCACGTTGCGATATTCAAATTCTTGGGTCTCGACTTGCCAGCCGCGTGTTTTCAATTCCGCAATAATGTAGTCGCCCGTCGCGCGAATTGCTTTGGAACCGGCAGGACGAATACCGAAATTCATTTGCGCCATCAGATATTCGTCGTACGCGTGCTTGCCGTCAAAAACTTGCGGCGCGGGTGTCGGGGCATTCGGGTCGTCGGTTGGCGTCACAAGTGCAAGTGGCGGTGTAACTGGAATGCGTGTCGCAGTTGGTGTCTGCCCTGCCCCGCACGCAGCAAGTGCGAACGCAAAAGCAAACGCAAACAAGACGAGCGTGACGATATTTCGTATAGCGTCTGTTTGCGTTTCAAGAAATTTTTTATTTGATTTTTTTTGTTTGGATAGTGTTTGCACTATGCGAAATAATATCTGCTCCAAAAAATTTTTACTCCCAATGGACTTGCTTGCGCGCTTCGATAACATACTCGTACACGCTCATCGTTTCGCGGGCAATCAATTCCCACGTAAAGTCGCGGAGAACAACATGAGACGCACGAGTCGCGCGTGCGCGCGATGCGACAGCATCATTCAACACATAACGAATGGCATCCGCCAACACATCCGCATTGTACGTTGGAATTTTGATTCCGGTGTTTTCATTCTCGACCACTTCGCCCAGTCCGCCAACATCGCTGACAATGACGGGGCACTGCGCCGCCATCGCTTCAAGCGCGACAATGCCGAATGGTTCGTACGTAGAAGGAAACACCGCCGCGTCCGCCACACAATACAATTGGTCGCGTTCGTCATCCGATACATAACCCGGCAACAAAATCTTGTTTTCCAAACCGAGTTCGGCGACGCGCTGGCGCAGTGGATTCAACATCGCGCCTCTACCCGCAAGAATAAATTTCGCGCGTTCGCCGCGCCGCAAAATTTGATGCGCCGCTTCCACCAACAAGTGAAATCCTTTTTCGTACTGCATCCGCCCGATGCTGAAAACAATTGGCTCGTCGGGCAATGCCCATTTTGCGCGGAACGCGCGCAGGTCTTGATGCCGCAGCGCATCAAAGCGCCGCGTGTCCACACCATTCGGAATGATGGTAATTTTATCGCTCGGCAATTCAAAAAAGGTGCACAGCTCTTGCGCCATATAGTGACTCGTCGTAATCACGCGCCACGCTTCAAAGGTCAACCACCAGTCCTTGCCGTTAATCATTTCCGACATTTCGCTGTGAATATGTCCGCCGCCCCTGCCGCGCTCCGTCGCGTGAATCGTCGCAATCAGCGGCGTCTTGAACATTTTCTTTAGCGCAATCGCGACGAAACTCACTAACCAATCGTGCGCGTGAATGACATCAAAACCACCTTCACGCTCCCACAATTCATGCGCAAATTCTTGGAGCGTCAGATTTGTTTGGAGCGCGTCCGCATAATAGTTGCTCGGTTCCTGCACAGGCGGGTCCACCCGATACACAATCGCGTTTTCATGAACGCGTTCCACCGGCGCGCCGCCCTTCCAACGCGGCGTCAACAACGTCACCTCCGCCCCATGCGCGGCAAGCGCAGGCACCAAGTCGGCGACGTGTGAACCCAACCCGCCGACGAGATGCGGCGGATATTCCCAAGAGAGCATAAGTATTCGCATAACCAATGCACCATGCAAAATACTTAATGCAAAATGAAAAGACAATTATGCATTAGGCATTTTGCATTTTTCGTTATTGCGGCGGCGCTTCGTAACCGTACTTTGCAAGATTCGCGTTTTGTTCTTCCAACGTGCGCGCGAACACATGTCCGCCGTCACCCGTCGCGAGAAAATAAAAATAATCCGTCTGCGCGGGTTCCAGCACGGCTTGAATCGAATTCATACTCGGCGCCGCAATCGGTCCGGGCGGCAGTCCGGGGTACAAGTACGTGTTGTACGGCGAATCTACTTTTTGATATTCCGCGAGTGTGACGGGAGTTTTCCACCACTGTTTTGTTTCGGGAACGTAACCAATCGCATACTGTACCGTCGGGTCGGCGTTCAAGTACGTTTTCGCTTTTACGCGGTTCAAATACACACTCGCGATAATCGGCGCCTCTTCCGGTTTTACCGTTTCACGTTCCACAATCGAAGCGATTGTAATCGCCTCTTGCAAGGTCAACCCTTGGTCTTGGGCTTTGGCGCGCATGTCAGGCGTTACGCGTTGGTCAAATTCATACAACAGCCGATTCACCAATTGTTCCGCCGTGATCGCTTGCAGCACTTGATACGTATCGGGAAACAAAAATCCTTCGAGACTCGGCGACGCGTTGCTCTTGCGGTCTTGCAAAAAGGAATAGTCCGCACTGCCCTTTTTCACAATGTCCAAAAAATCATCCTTGTCGAACTGCGGCAAGTTCACCGTCGCGAGATATTCGGCGATTTGTTCTGCGCGCCAACCGGGGCGAATAATTATGGCGACACCGCGCGTGGTGCCGCGTTGCAAGGAAAGAATCACTTCATCCATCGTCATGTTGCGCCGCATAATGTGGTCGCCCGCTTGAATCCCCTGCGCGGCGTGACGACATTTCACCAACAAAATGAACGCGTCGGCATTTTCAATCAATCCTTCGCGTTCCAAACGCGCGGCAACATCTACGGGGAGCTCGCCCTCTTCGACAATGAAATTCACTTCGCCTTTGTCATCGCTCGCGGGCTTGTCGAGCAAATCTTTGTATTGTTCCAATTGATACGCGTAGGCAAGGTCGGTCGGGTCAAAACTATTGCCCTGCCCGGGTTCGCCGCACTGCGAAAAATCAATTTGGGGAATGTTGATGATAGCGCTCGAGGTTGCACTGTTGGTCGTAGGCGGAAACGCGAGACGATAGCCATACCAAATCGCGCCAAACACGACCACGAATGCGCCAACCACGATGACGAGTTTAATGAATGCACGTACTAAATCGTTCACGATAAAAATTGGAACTTGGGTTAGAGTTTGGAATCCAACATCCAACTTCTAACCTCTAATTTCCGGATTGTCCAAAAAGTCTTGCAGTATCACTGCCGCCGCACCGGCATCAATTGTGGCGCGCCCGCGTTTTTCATTCATCCCACGCGCGCGTTGTTGCTGCATTGCTGTCGCCGTCGAATAACGTTCGTCATGAAACGTTATCGGCAACTTGAGTAACGGACGCAATTGTTCAATATACCGGCGCGTCAATTTTTCTTGTGCACTCGCGGTATTGTCCGCATGGCGCGGCAAGCCGACGATGATTTGCTCTACCTCATACTCGCGCACCAATTCCAAAATACGCGCGCTGTCTTGTTCAATGCTCGCGCGGAGGATGACCGCGCGCGGCGTCGCAATGCGTCCTTCACTGCTGCCGACGGCGACGCCAACGCGTTTGTTGCCCACATCCAATGCCAGATAGCGCATTTTTATTGTTTCGTTTCGACAAACAAGTTTGTGCGAAAACGAAAGAACGGCATACGCGCCCACCACGAAGGCATTACTTGAATTTTCGGCGGCTCTGCCAATTTCACGCGCGACTCGATTTTTGCGCGCGCTTGCGCAATCGGCATGTCTTGCAAATCGTCGAGCAATTTGTTTTGGTCAATGACAGGCGTTGCGAGCAACGCGGCGCGCACTTTGAGAATCACGGAATTGCCTTCTGCGCGGGCATTCGGGTCCGCTTCGACCCGCAACGTGCCGGGCAACATTTGATATCCTTGCGGCATCTTGCTCAACAAGCGGCGCTGCGCGAACGTTTGAAAATCGCGAAAATCGGCATAGATACCGCTTGCCACCGCGTCAATCTTGAGAGAAAGGGTGTCGGATGGGTCATCTACCAAATGGTCCCACGACTCACCCAACACAATCACTTCGACGGAAGCGGGCACCACATATACATTGTCGTCCGCCGCCTTTTGCAAAACGCCCAACGCGCGTTGTTTCAATTCCGCATTTAAACGTTCACGCGCTGTGCGGCGATCATCAAAGGAAACAATGTTCACCTCTTTGATGGAACCGCCACCCAGTCCATTTAGATTTATCACGCGCGCTTGCGCCGAAAGCGGACCTTCGATGAAATTGATTTGCAAGGGCAGCGCGTTGGCTTCGGGTCCGGGTTTGAGCGCACGCACCGGCACATTGACGCGCCCGTTAAACCCCGCGGGCAGCGTCGCGGTAATTGTAGTGGAATAGCGTTGTGTAACCCCGGAGGTTGTCGCCACAATCGTTCCCAATGGAATCATCGCTTCGGTGCCTTGCAAATTATTAAAGGTCACGATGCCTTGCGCGTGGTCGGCAGGCGCCGTCGCTTTACGCGTTGTGTTGACAGTTACCGTCCCGCTAATTTCTTCGCGATAATTTCCCGCCGGAACAATCGCATTGATGTGGTCAATCGTTGTCACCGTCGGGTCGAGAATCACCTCGGCAGTGTCGCTAATCAAAATTGAATCGGGCACAATCGTCACTGTCGCGCTCGGCACCAGAATCGAAGCTACCGCGACCAGCACCACAATCGCAACGCCAAACAATGCGACGGTCAAGAATAATTTCCATCCCGCGAGTCCGAGTTGGTCCAAAATCGGCTTGTAGGGTTTTGGCGCGTCGGGGTCGAGCGGGGTCGAACGCTGAATCACCGGTTCGGCTATAGCGCGCTGCCATTGCCACCGCGCGCTCTGTGCTTTTTCGACAGATGAAAAAACCGGCAAGCCCGCAATGCGCGCGAGTTCGTTCACATTGTATGCAGTGGAAACGAGCGCGACTTGGACATCGGCTTCATCGGCACGGCGACGCAGCAATTTTAATTCATGTTCCGCGTCCAATGCTTTGCAGCCGCGCGGGACAATCAAAATAATGCGGCGACCATCCGACCATTCGATTTTAGAGTGTACTTGGAGAATTGTGTCGTTCTTGTCGAGCGTAATGACTTGGTCGTTCATAAAAAAGTGAAATGTGGCGAGTGACGGGGAGCGAGAAACGAGAATCGAGAAACGAGAGATAAGAAGAATTAGCGCGACGAACGAAATTCTACGCTTTGGTAAAATACGCGCACTGGAATTGTAATTCCCACAGATGCAAGCTCTACCTGAGCATCCAATTCTTCAAACGTTGCCAAGACCCAGAAAATCTCGTTGGAGCGACGATAGCGTTCGACATGTACACGCGCTTGGTCAATCATGACATACTCTTGCAATGAAGGAATCTGACGGTATGCCTCAAACTTTATACTTGCATCGCGCTGCTGGGTAGATTTTGACCAAACCTCAATAATGAGAATTGGATTTGTTACCGTGTCATCGCGAGTGGCATCAAATTCGATTTTGCCACAAATTACAAAAACATCAGGATATGTAAAGGCGCGACGCTTTTTCGCCGCCAAACGCAAATCGGTTTGGAAAACTTCACACGGTTTGCCTTGCAACGCCGCATGTAACTCGACAAATGCGTTTCCCACAATCCGATTGTGATTGAGGGACGCGCCAGCCATCGCCACAATTTCGCCATCAAAATACTCGTGGCGAATATCTGACTTTGTCTCCATCCCCAGATATTCTTCAGGCGTGTAATACTCTTGAAGTTGCGCTGCCATTGCTCACGTGCCCAATGATTACTGAAAACTGAAAACTGATTACTGTCACTTGCTCTCTGCAACAACCTTAACAACTTGATTCAACGCGTCTTGCAATTTACTCGCGTCCTTGCCGCCTGCTTGGGCGAGCGAAGGTTTGCCGCCACCGCCGCCGCCCATTATCGGTGCAGAGGCGCGGACAATTTTTGTGGCATCGAAGCCGCGTTCGAGCAAATCGGGTGTGACCGCAACAATCATGCTCGGTTTGTCGTTGATGATTGCGCCGAGCGCGATGATGCCCGAACCGATTTTGTTTTTGAAAAAATCACTTTGCTCGCGCAGCAAATCTTGGTTCGGCGCATCCACAATATGCGTGAGAATTTTTACGCCGTCCACTTGTTGAATCAGCGCATCCACATTTTCCGCTTGTCGCTTTGCCATCTCGCGACGCAAGCGCGCGATTTCTTTGTCTTGCGCGTCAAGTTGTTCCAACAACGACGCGACTTTTTGTTCCACTTGGTCCGGCGTTGCTTTGATTTGGTCGGCGAGGCGTTCCAATTTTGCAACGCCTCTTTGCAATTCCGCATACGCCGCAGGACCCGTCACCGCTTCGATGCGACGAACGCCCGACGCGACGGAACCTTCCGAGACAATGTGAAACAGACCGATTTGTCCGGTGCGTTCAACATGCGTGCCGCCGCACAGCTCGCGCGAGATGCTGTCAATTTCCATCATGCGAACCGTGTCGCCATATTTTTCGCCAAACAATGCCATCGCGCCGCGCGCAATCGCTTGTTCTTTTTGCAGAATGAATGGCTCGACGGAATCATTCTTGAAAATGTCCGCGTTCACCGACGATTCAATTTCGGTCAACTCATTCGACGCGACAGGTTTCGTGTGCGTAAAGTCAAAACGCAAGCGGTCGGGCGCGACGAGCGAACCCGCTTGATGCACGTGCGTTCCCAACACGCGGCGCAATTCCGCGTGAAGCAAATGCGTTGCGGTGTGATTCCGCATAATGTCCATGCGCCGCGTCGCGTCCACTTCTGCTACAACGTCGTCGTTCACGTGCGCGCTGCCTTTGAACATTTCGCCTGTGTGTACGATAAAGCCCGGGACTGGTTGACGCGTATCATCCACGCGAAAATTCCATTCAATCGGGTCACGGAATGTAACGGACGCGTCGCGCAGGTGAATGATATTACCTGTATCGCTGATTTGTCCGCCGCTCTCGACATAGAAACATGTGTCGGCGAGAATCAATTGTCCGCGTTCACCCGTCGCGAGTTCGTCCACAAGTTCGCCATCACGCACAATAGCGACGACGCGCGTATTGAGTTTTGTTCCCTGATACGGATTGTATTTGACACCGTTCGCGGGCAATGCGCCGCGCGTTTTCAATTCATCGTAAAGTTCGCGCGCATTTTGAAATGCTGCCGCGTCCATTTTACCCGTGGCGGAAAGTTTGCGCGATGTTGCTTTGGCTTGTTCCATCGCAACGCGAAATTCTTCTTCGTCCACGAGCATTTCATTTTCGCGCGCGACTTCACGCGTGAGGTCAAGCGGAAAACCGAACGTATCAAACAATTTGAACGCCGCGTCGCCGGGAATTTCGCGCGCGCCTTGTTTTTTCAAATCGCTCACAATGTCGTCGAGCATGTTCGAGCCGACGCGCAACGTGGTGAGAAATTTTTCTTCTTCTTCACGCGCAACCTTGATGATACGTTCGCGCTGCTGAATAATTTCGGGATACTCTTCGCCGAGTTCTTGAATGACCGTTGGAATCACGCGGTCAAGAAACGCTCCATTGAATCCCAACAATTGCCCATGCCGCGCGGCGCGGCGCAAAATTAAGCGCGTGATATAGCCGCGTCCGACGTTGCTCGGATTCACACCATCGGCGATGAGAAAGGTTACCGCGCGTACGTGGTCGGCAATGACGCGATACGACACGCCGCGTTTTTCGACGTTGTAATCATCATCCGGCGCGTTCAGCAATTTGCGCGTCGTTTCAATAATCGGCGTGAACAAATCGGTTTCGTAATTCGACAACTTGCCCTGCATAATCGCGGCGATGCGTTCGAGTCCCGCGCCCGTGTCCACCGAAGGTTTGGGCAGCGGTTCCAAAACGTACTTGCCCTCGCCGACGAGAATGCGATTGAATTGCATGAAAACGAGATTCCAAATTTCAATCGTTTCTTCGCCATCGCCGTTCACATATTCCGCGCGATTAAATTGCGGGTCTTCGGGGTGTTCGCCGCGATAGTAATGAATTTCGGAATTAGGACCGCACGGACCCGTTTCGCCCATTTGCCAGAAATTGTCTTTGCGGCTGAATTTCAAAATATGCGTTGGGTCTGCGCCAACCTGCTTCCACAGCTCAATTGCTTCGGCATCTTCGGGTATGCCCCATTCTTTATCACCCGCGAAAACACTGAACCACAAGCGTTCGGGCTCCAAGCCCCACTCGTGAACGAGCAAATCCCAGGCGAATTGAATCGCGTCTTTTTTGAAATAATCACCAAACGAAAAATTGCCGAGCATCTCAAAAAAGGTGTGGTGACGCGGCGACGGACCGACATTTTCAAAATCGTTGTGCTTGCCCGAAACGCGCATGGATTTTTGCGCGGTGACAGCGCGGCTATACGCGCGTTTTTCCAGTCCAAGAAAAAGGTCTTTGAACTGTACCATGCCCGAATTGGCAAACATCAACGTCGGGTCGCCCGCCGGAATGAGTGAAGAGCTCGGCACGGCGGCATGTCCGCGCTTGATGAAAAAATTCTTGAACGATTTACGAATGTCGTCGGATGTTCTGTACATAAAGTAGCCGATGGCGAATAGCCGATAGCGAATGGCAGAAACAATTCTTTTCTGCCATCAGCGATTTGCTATCTGCAATTTGCATTGTGCGAACAGAGATTCTATCTTAACTATCGCGCATTGGCAAAATTTTCGCTGATGCTCTTTTCACATATAATCCGAAACAATGTCTAAACAAGTTCTACGTTTTCTTGGTATCATCATGGCTGTAGCAGGGATTGCGATTCTCGCGTATGCGCTGTATGCGTATGTTTCGCAACGACAATTGGAAGCCGCGCTGACCGCACAAATTCCCGGACAAAACGCCCCGCCCTCGACCACACCCATAGTGTTGATGCCCGCACAAAACAATAGCGCACAAACCAAACTGCCGTCGCCGGATGCAACGCGCGTTTCGCCGAGTGTGACACCGTTTCCCACACACGCGACGCCGGTGCAGCCCGACGCGACTTCTGTCCAGCAATTCGTTCGGACTGCCACCGCGATTTCGCTCATCCCGCGCACTCCGCAGCCGACTGACGAGCTGACAAACATTCTGGTACGTCCGGGCGTTTCGCCCACGCCCACCGTGATTCTCGGCGGAGTGAATGTTCCCACTCCGATTGCCGGTGCGCCCACTCTTGTTGCAAGCGCGCCGACAACACTCGGGATGCCGCGCGGTAAGGGTGCAGTCGCGACGCGACTCGTCATTCCCAAGCTCAATATGGATTTGAGTATCGAGACGGCAAACTATGTGACATTTCAACAGAACGGACAATTGGTGAGTGATTGGAATGTGCCATATCACGCGGCGGGACATCTCGTTACCACCGCGCAGCCGGGCGAAATTGGAAATGCTGTTTTGTCAGGACATCACAATTTGACTGCACCAAATACTTTTGGTCTCGGCGTCTTTGCGGGATTGTGGAATCTTGCAGTGGGTGATGAAATTCGTGTGGGCACAGAAGATGGCAAGTTGCAATTGTGGCGCGTCACGGAAACGTTTCCCATCAAAGAAGCAGGCGAACCACTTTCGGTGCGGATTCAACACGCGCAACAAATTATGGGCGATTCATCGGAACCAAGGCTTACACTCCTCACCTGTTGGAATGGACAAGCGAATCCGTTATCTGGCAACACGTATCGCTGGGTGATTCATGCAGAACTGGTCAACGTTAATTAAAGGATAAAGGATGAGGGATGAAGGATGAAACATCCTGCCCTCATCCCTCGTCTCTCTTCTCTATGACTCTAGATGAAATTCTCTCGCGCGGCGTTGCCGAAGTGATTACGGAAGCAGGTCTGCGCGCGCGCATTGCCGAAGGAAAACCGCTTCGTTTGAAAATGGGCTTTGACCCGTCGCGTCCGCTGTTGACGATTGGCAATATGGTCGGCATTCGCAAACTGCGTCAGTTCCAAGAATTGGGGCATCACATCATTTTGATTGTCGGCGATTGGACCGCACAAATCGGCGACCCGTCGGGCAAAGATGAAACGCGCAAAATGTTGTCGTACGCGCAAACGCAAGAAAACGCGCGCACGTTCATGGACCAATTCTTTAAGGTTGCGGACAAAGACAAGACCGAAGTGCGTTGGCAAAGCGAATGGTTCGGCAAGTTTAATTTGGAAGATGTGTTTCATCTCGCCAAAACATTTACGCTCGCGGATATGCTGGAGCATGAAACATTTCGCAAACGACATGAGGCGGGGCAGCCGTTGACGATGATTGAATTGCTTTACCCTGCCCTCCAAGCATACGATTCGATTGCGATTGATGCCGATGTTGAATTTGGTGGCATGGACCAAAAATTCAATATCCTCGCGGGACGCCAATTGCAAGAACGGCGCGGCAAACGTCCCCAAGAAGTTTTGCTCGTGCCACTTTTGCCCGGCACGGACGGCGCGGCGAAAATGGGCAAGTCGCTCGGCAACACGATTGATGTGTACGACACGCCAAACGATATTTACGGCAAAGTCATGTCCATCGCCGACAGCGCGCTGCCAATTTATCTCACTGTTGCATCCGATTTACCGATGGACGAGGTGAATGAATACAAGCATCAGCTCACGCAAGGACATGTGAATCCGCGCGATATAAAAATGAAACTCGCATCACACATTGTGCGCCAATTCCACAATGCGGATGCGGCGCGCGAGGCGGAACAAGAATTCATCCGCGTTTTTTCCAAACGCGAACTGCCGACGGAAATGGAAACGTTCGTGATGAACGCGCCCATGCCAATTATTGATTTGCTCGTCGCCGCAAAATTTGCATCGAGCAAAAGTCAGGCGCGGCAATTGATTCAACAAGGCGGCGTGAAATTGAACGACGAAAAAGTTTCCGGGATGGACGCGGTGATTCCGGCATCGGAAGCCATTCTAAGTGTAGGGCGACGCAAATTTGTGAAACTGACGAATGGGGCGTAATTGAAAATCAAAACCCGTTTTCTTGACAAACGCATGTTTGAAGAGAACGGGTTTCATTTTTTTGTATTTTGATTTCTTTACAAAAACTTTATCGCCGCTTAACATTTGCCCATTGACCTTTGCGCTGATTTTTTCTACACTTGACGCAATCTAAAACGAGGGACTTATGAGTGCAATCCAACTTTTACGGAATGAAAAAGATGTAATCCAAGTTCCTGCGGGACAAACGATTTTCAATGACGGCGACCCGGGCGATGCAATGTATGTTGTTTTGGATGGCACTGTAGAAATTGTCCACAATGGAAAATGGATTGAAGATGTTGCGACCGGCAGTATCTTTGGCGAAATGGCATTGGTGGATGACCAACCGCGCAGTGCGAGCGCCATCGCGAAAACCAATGTCCAACTCGCACGCGTAAATCAACAACGCTTTGAGTTTTTGGTACAGTATTCACCGTTCTTTGCAGTCGAAGTGATGCGCGTGATGGCGCGGCGTTTGCGACAACGCATCAATTCATGAATCAAAATAGAGACGCGACGCTTTGTGCGTCGCGTTTTTTCGTCCGTATAGTCTTTTGCGCTATGCGAAATTTGTTTTATGGATTCCCCGACGCGTTGAACATCACATTCAGTAACGGCTGGTTTCCATTTGGCATTTTGTCTTGACTTAGCTCCCACATAAAAACTCCGCCGACGCCGCGTGTGCTTAACGCATAAAAAACTTTATTGCGAACCGAACGCGGGTTATCAAACGTCAACATTCCTCTGCCGTTATCCTTTCGTAAATACGGCACCTTGGATGCGCCATCCCAATACTGCGTCCAACCATTTCCGCGCAACGGAACAATTTCGTTGTATCCCATATACGTTGTGCTGCAATCACGCTGACAGCGGTCATACAATTTTTCCGAGTTGTAGAAATTGTATCCGTAGAATGCAATGCCAACGTTGATTTGAGATGGCGGAACGTCGCGCGCGTCGAGCATGTAATCGAGTGCTTCGACGACACTCCCATCAGGTTTCGGGTCATTGCCGCGCAACAGTGGCGCGTTGTGTCCCGAATGGCGGAACCAACTGCCGTGAAAATCATACGTCATCAAATTATAGAAATCTACCGAATCGTTCAACGTATCATAATCGAGCCACTGCCCATAATAATCGCCGGGTGAAACCGCCATCGTAATCAACCACGTGGGTGCGGGTTGCGGCGACGCGTCGAATTTGTCGCGCAACGCTTGGATGAGCAAATTCAGATTCGCGCGGTCAGTCGCATTTTCGGGAAATTCCCAATCAATATCCACACCGTCATATTCATTCGCGCGCAAAAACGCTTCGATATTATTCGCAAACGCGGTACGCAATTCTGCACTCGCTGCAATCGTTGGAAAATTCGCGCTCTCGCTCGCACCACCAACGGATGCCAACACCTTGACGCCCGCGTTGTGTGCGTTCGTAAGCAAGGCAGATTCAAGATAACCTTCGGGCGCCGTCAATGTCCCATCCGCTTCAGGGGTGACAAACGCGTGCGCGATGTGCGAAAGTTTCGAGTACGGGATTTGGTCCGCGCGATATGATTCATTCCAGTACGCATAGTACGCAAGCAAGCGCTTTGCACTCGCCGCGCGCGCCAACTCTGGTGCGCCCAAAGTAACGGGCAACAACGTAACGATCACCGCGCATATTGTGAGCAAAAATTTGGTGCAGATGCAAATGTGATGTGAATGTGGTTTGAACATATTTTCCCTTGCGAAATTTTACGGTACTATGAACTGCCCGTATAGTCCATTACGCTATGCGAAGGTTTCATCCCTTGCACTATTATTCTCAATGAATACAATTCGCATGATGACGAACAACCAACAAAGAATGACTAACAACGAATGACCAACAAATTTCTCGCACTCTCCAATCTCGGCAAAAACGGCGCGGCACGCTGGCTCGGCGGCACGCTGTTGATTTTATTTTTGTGGTTCGTCGTAGGAAGTATTTTCACATTGCCGTTTTTGTTTTTGAGCGGCGCAAATCTCCTTTCCGGCAAATTAGAGGGCGGCGACCCGTTTTGGATTTATCTCGCGGTCAGCGCCAGTTTTCCATTCATCTGGCTCGGCGTGTGGCTCGCCGTACGCTTTCTACATCAACGCGCATTTCGCACAATCATTACGCCCGCACCGAAAATTTCATGGACGCGTCTCGCGCAAGGATTCGGCGTGTGGTTCGGATTGATTGCACTCGTACAAATCGCGGAATTTGTAATGTATCCCGCACGCGCGCAATACACATTCAATTTAGAAAAATGGATTTTCTTTTTGCCCTTTGTCCTCATCCTCACCCCAATTCAAACGAGCGCCGAAGAATTATTATTTCGCGGCTATTGGCTGCAAGGCGTCGGACGGCTCACGCAAAACGTAATCATATTGTGTGTGGTGAATGGAATGTTATTTGCGCTGCCACACATGCTCAATCCCGAAGTGACCGGCAATCCAAACGACGCCGCGTTATTGTTTTTGAATTATTTCGCAACCGGCGCGGCACTCGCGTTTTTCACCTTGCACGACAATCGGCTCGAGCTCGCGCTCGGCGCGCACGCGGCGAATAATTTATTTGCGGGGCTTGTGGTGAATTATCAAGACTCGTCGCTCACGACACCGGCATTTTTTACCAATCCTGTTCTCGACGCGACGTTTGGACTAATCGCACTCGTTGTCATTTCAATCGCGTTTTATTTTATTGTGTTTCGCGTGCTAGACCGTCGGACAGATGTGTCGGCGTGAATGGAGGAGCAATCATGAAATGGATTACGCGTGAACATGTCAAAGTAGATCGCGTGGCATGTCCTTGGCTCATCAAAAAATTTGTGGATACAGACGCGGAATTTTTGTTCGTCGCCCCCGACACCGTCATGTCCGAAGCAGCGCGCGTTGGCGCAATTCCGTATGATGTGCCGAATGTGGAACTCGGTCATCACGGGCTTGAATGTTCGTTCGATGCCATTCTCAAAAAATACAATCTAAGGCATGACCCCGCGCTTGTCCTCTTGGCTAAAATCGTGAATGGCGCGGACACCGACAATGAATTGTGGCATCAACCCGAAAGCGCGGGGCTAGAGGCAATCGCGGAAGGATTTCGCCACCTCGGTCTCAAAAACGACCATGCCATCAATGCCGCCGAATGGATTGTCTATGATGCGTTGTATGCTTACTGCCAAGAAATGGTGAGACAGAATAAATTCGACGGCGCGTTCAAATGAACCTCACCGACGCGCGTCTCATTTTCGCAACGCGGCTCGTCCGTTTGTTTGCGTACGGCTTTTTATCCGTCGCGCTTTTTTTGTACTTGAACGCGCACGGCTTTAGTGACGCGACGATTGGTTTATTGCTCACGCTCACTCTGCTTGGCGACGCGGGCATTTCGCTATTCTTGACGACCCACGCCGACCGTGCGGGACGCAAACGCACACTACTCGTCGGCGCGGGGTTGATGACATTCGCGGGAATTGTTTTTGCGCTCACTGATAATTTTTATGTGTTGGCGTTCGCCGCGATTGTCGGGGTCATCAGTCCGAGCGGCGGTGAAATCGGTCCGTTCCTTTCGGTTGAACAAGCGGCGCTGTCACAACTTTTACCCGACAAAGAGCGCACCAAAATTTTCGCGTGGTACAATCTTGTCGGTTCGTTCGCCACTGCGTTCGGCGCGTTGTGCGGCGGCGCGCTCGCGCAATTTCTGCTAAACAACGGCTTTGCCGCAATCAGCGCGTATCGCGCCGTAGTCATCGGTTACGGTTTTTTTGGAATCATCCTTGCGCTGTTGTTCCTTCCACTTTCGTCAAAAATCGAAATCGTTCCTTCGCTCCATCCCTCTATCACCCCTTCGCGCCTTGGCTTGCATCGTTCCCAACGCGTTGTGATGCAGCTCTCGGCATTGTTTGCGCTCGACGCGTTTGCGGGCGGATTCATCGTGCAAAGCATTCTCGCGTATTGGTTCAACACACGCTTTGGTTTGGACGCGGGACAACTCGGCGCGTTATTGTTCGCCGCAAATGTGTTGGCGGGAATTTCGGCATTGTCTGCCGCGCGCCTCGCAAAAAAATTTGGGCTCATCAATACAATGGTCTTTACGCATTTACCATCCAACATTCTCTTGATGCTTGTGCCATTGATGCCGAATGTGTGGCTCGCCGTTGCGCTGTTGCTGATTCGTTTCAGCATTTCACAAATGGATGTGCCGACGCGTCAATCCTACACGATGGCAGTGGTCGCGCCCGACGAACGTTCTGCCGCGTCGGGCATCACGACAATTGCGCGTTCCGTCGGCGCGGCATTCGCGCCCGCATTGAGTGGAATGTTACTGACGATTCCTGCACTGGTCAGCGCGCCATTTTTTATCGCGGGCGGTTTGAAAATTATTTACGACCTTGCGCTGTTTCAACAATTTCGCGCGCACAAGCCGCCGGAGGAAAAAAATGAAATCGCTGCTTGAACAACTTGCCATCGGCGACAGACGCACTATAGGCAAAAGTGAGGATGTGAGTCGCGCAATTTTGAAAAATCCAGAATTGTTCGATGAGGTTTTCGAGGCAATGTGGCAGAGCGACGATGGGGGCGTTCGCATGCGCGCGTCAAACGTTTGTGAAACGGTTACGCGCACGCGTCCCGATTTGTTACAAGCGCGCAAAAAAGATTTGCTGAAATTTGTCGCGCCGATGAATCAGCAAGAAGTCCGCTGGCACTTTTGCCAAATGCTACCACGTGTAAAATTGACGCGCGGCGAACAACGCCGCGCCTTCGAACAATTGAAAACATTCGCGGACGACAAAAGCGGAATCGTCAGAACATTCGCGCTGCAAGCGATGTTTGATTTGTCACAACAAGATGCGAGCTTGCGCGGCGAAACGCGCGCGTGGATTGAACGACAGATGGAGCATGGAACGCCTGCGGTGAAATCCCGGGGGAGGAAATTGTTGACATTGTTGAAATAAAAAAACCTTCGAGTGTTTCATGCGTTGTAACCAACGCCAACCTCGAAGGTTTTTTGTATCAGCTCTCTTCGGGATAATCGAGCATCGTAATCTTGACGCGTTCGCCGGGTTTGTATTCCAAATCTTCCGGCGGCATTTCGAGCAGCCCGTTCGCGCGCGTGACAGACGACAAGATTCCCGAACCTTGCTCGCCTGTCGTCTTTGCAATGTATTCGCCGTTGGCATTCCGCGAAACGTGAACGCGAATGTAGTTGCGGCGTCCCGCGTTATTTTCCGCGCGGTCTTGTAAAATTGCATGCACATACGGACGCGCAAATTTTGTTTTGCCGAGCATGGTGAGAATTGCAGGACGCGCAAACGTTTCAAACGAAACAATTGCGCTGACCGGATTGCCCGGTAATCCGAGAAGTGGAGTTTTGCCGACAACACCGAACGCGAGGGGTTTGCCCGGTTTCATGTTCACTTGCCAAAAGTGCATTTCGCCTTCGGTATTCAAAACATCTTTGACAATATCGTAATCGCCAACGGAAACGCCCGCCGACGTGATAAATAAATCCGCGCCCGCGTCAATCCCCTCGCGAATTTTGCGCGTCAAATCCGCTACATTGTCGCGCGCAATCCCCAACCGAATCGGAACGCCGCCCGCTTTCAACACTGCCGCCGCGTTCGAGTATTCGTTCGAGTTGCGAATTTTTCCTTCGGTCAACGGTTCGTCAATCGCGACGAGTTCATCGCCCGTTGCCAAAATCGCCACACGCGGACGGCGATGCACATTCACCCAGCTCTGCCCTATCGAAGCGAGCAGACCGATTTCGGAAGGACGCAGCGCCGTGCCTTGAGGCAAAACAATTTCACCTGCGCGAATATCTTCGCCCGCCAAACGCACACTCGTCCCGCGTTCGGGCGAACTCAAAATTTCGACCGTGCCACTGCCCTTCCCCGATGCTTTTTGGTTGACCGCTTCGGACGTCTCTTCAAAGCGCACAATCGTATCCGCGCCGGGCGGCATCACCGCGCCCGTCATAATCCGAATCGCCGTGCCTTGTGTAACCTCCGCGTTCGGCACATACCCTGCGCCCAAATCTGCAACAACATTCAAACGAATCGGATTCGTTGGTGATGCTCCGCGCACATCTTCCGCACGCACGGCGTAACCGTCCATCGCGGAATTGTTGTGCGGCGGCACGTTGATTGGCGAAACAATGTCCTCTGTCAATACGCGGTCCAGCGCGTCGAGCAAATCCACGCGCTCGGCTTCAAGGGGCGCGAAATGTTTGAGAATATACGCACGCGCTTCTTCGACAGAAATCATTTGCGTCACGTTTGACGCTTGACGTGAATCGTGATGCGTCAAGCGTCAAACGTCATTCACACACTCTTGGGCGTTTCGCTCTTGGGTTCCTCTTTTTTTGGTTCTTCGACAGACGCGGTGCCTTTGCGAAATTCAGCGACACCTTTGCCCAACGCGCCCATAATGTCCGTGAGACGGCTCGCGCCGAAAATGACGAGAACAATCACCAACACAATCAACAGTTCAGGAATTCCGATATTTGGCATTTTATCTCCTTGCACGCGCACACGGCGCTATGCTGCAAAACCCTCTGCAACAAAGACGCTTGCGCGTTCCAATTCCTCCGGTGTATTTACATTCCACAACGAAAAATGTTGCGGGTCAAATTTTTCGATTTCAGTTTGTTCCACAATTTTCACGCGCACCGCATCGTGAAACGATATCATTCGCAAATCATTTTGCAAAATCGCGGAGCGCATCGGCTCCAAGCAAGTTTTCCGATATACCGCGTGAAGCGGATGCAGATTCAATTTTTTCGCGGTATTCGCTTGCGCCACGCGTTGCGGTTTGCGTTCATCGCTGCGACGCTTTGTGTCGTAACCGCTCGGAATTACAATATCATAATCAGTTGAAAGCGAGATGAGAAATTGTACCAGTGAGTGATTCAAAAACGGCATGTCACACGCGACCGCGACTGCCAATTCATTTTGTGCCGCGTGCAACCCCGAATACAAACCGCCCAGCGAACCTGTGTTGGGAAATTCATCACGCACAATTCGCGCGTCCAGTTTTTCAAAACCCTGCGCGTTCTTCATGAACGCAACGTTCGTCACAATCAAAATTTCAGAACATGTATGACGCAGCGCGTCAATTACGCGTTCAATAAAAAATTTGCCGCCCAACTCGAGCCATGCTTTATCACGCCCCATTCGCCGCGACGCGCCGCCCGCCAAAACAATTCCACTGACTTGCATATCACCTATTGCACGATTGCTCGGATTGAGTTCATCCGCACTATCGCACCACCACACTAATTATTGCTGAACTTGTCAAAATCTTTGCGGGCAAATGTTTCGCGCATCAGTTTCACGCGCTGCAAAAAACCGTGTTCCGATTCCAACAATTCCAATTCGCGCGCCAAACGTCCCTCAACCGTTTCGATTTCCAACAATTTTTGTTTGTCTTCATTTGGCACTTGGAGATTTGCCGCAATGGTGTACGAAAGCACTTGCGGGTCCATCGGCGCAACAATTTGTCCGGGGCGGTCCTGTTCATCCATCAATTCGGCAAGCTCTGCCACATAATTGATATAGGCGCTGTGCGCCGCTTTGGTCAATTTAGGCAGCGCCTTGGCATCGCCCATTTCATCTTCCCACGCTTCAATATCGCCCGACATGTAGGGATGATGGTCATACGATTTCAATAAACGAAAGCGCACGACGCCCATCGTCAACATGTTCATTCGCCCGTCGTCGAGTTCGTCCACATTGACAATCCGCGCAATTGTGCCAATGGTCACGGTATCGGCATTCGCGCCAATTTCACCACCATCGGCTATCAACAGCACACCAAAACCGATGCGCTCACGAATGCAGCGCGTCATCATTTCTTGATAGCGCGGTTCAAAAATATGCAGGGGCAGCGGCATGCGCGGAAAAAGCACCGTATTGAGTGGAAATAATGGAAGGTCGCGTTCGGGAATATCCATAAGCAATGGGCGCAATTATACAATGCAAAATGCAAAATGCTTAATGCTTTAGGCGCAATGACCATCTGACCAACCGACCAGCCGACTATCAGACCTCTACGCGCAGCACCAACGATTTCAAATACAACGTTTCGGGAATTTGCAGAATCCACGGATGGTCGGCGGGCTGATACGTGACAGTGATGACGCTCGCGCGACGCGCGACATCACTTGCTGCAATGCGCGATACTTCAATCAAATCGTTGACGCTGATGTGATACGCACATGTCGAAAGCAAAAGGATGCCGTTCGGTTCGAGCAGTTGCAGCGCGCTCGTCGTCAGGCGCGTGAAAAGTTGTTTGGCGAATGGCACATCGTTTTTGTGCTTCGCCAACGTGGGAGGGTCAAGAACGATATGTGTGAACGAACGCTGTTCGCGTACAAGTTGTTCCAAAATTTTTTCGGCATCGCCCCATCGCGCGCCGACGCGTTTACTCAAATTATTTTTGCGCGCGTTGAGTTCCAATTGTTTCAACGCCTCTTGGTCTTTGTCCACCGCCAATGTGTGCGCGCCCGCCATCGCCGCGTGCAAAGAAAATCCGCCCGTATAACTGTACACGTCCAATACGCGACTCGCAGAATTGACCATCGCGCGCAAGAGACGCCGATTGTCGCGTTGGTCGAGATAAAATCCGGTTTTTTGTCCCGCGTACGGATTCACCAAAAAGGTTACATCGTCTTCGTGAATCGCAATTTCATTTGGCACATCACCGTACAACAGCCCCACGCGCGTTTCCAAACCTTCTTCGGTGCGCGCTTGCGTGTCACTGCGTTCGTACGCGCCTTGCGCAGGCAACACTTTTTTCAACGCTTGTACAATTTCTTTGCGGTGTTGTTCAACGCCCGCGTTGCGAAATTGCACGACGAGTGTTTCCGCAAATCGGTCCACAATCAGTCCCGGCAATTGGTCTGCTTCGCTATGCACGAGCCGCAGCGCGTTCGTATTTCCAACCGCGCCCGCACGCCGCGCGAGCGCGCCAGTGAAGCGTTTTTCAAAAAACGCGCGATTGATTTTTTCCGTCGCGTCGTACGTCACGACCCGCGCGGCAATGTGTGACGTGGGACTAAAAAACGCGCGGGCAATAAAATCGCCGCGCGTCTCTTGCAATTCCACCACATCGCCCGCGTTCGGCTCGCCGCGAATCTCCGCGATTTCATCCGCATAGAGCCACGGATACTGATTGCGTAATTTTTTTACGCGGTCGGGCTTGACGACCACAACCGGATGCGCTGAGCTTGTCATTGTTCGTTCGTCGTCAATTGCTTTTCAATCACTGCGCGGCGTTCCGACACGAGGGGAAAGCGCGCGAACGCGGCTTTCTTTTTCTCTTCGCGCACGAGCGCGAGCCGTTCGTATTCTTGATGCGCGATGAACGAAACGGCAAAGCCAATTACCCCCGCGATAATGCCCCACACGACCCAACTTTGATTGAAAATAATTATCAGCAGTCCAACGGCAACCCCAAAGAACACGCAATCAATCAACAAAATCACTTCACGCGTTTCTGCACCGCCGACGCCGCGCGAATCATAGTGCGGGATATTGTCATAGGGCGCCCAAAACAAATAGGGCTCGATTTCCGGTGCGCGTTCGACAAAAAAATGATGAATACGATTGATCGCGCGCAAATACTCTGTCCCCTGCATACTCCGTTCTAGCAAACGATGAAACGTAATAATCCCCAGCAGAAAAATGCCGAGCGCGGACGCAAATGCCATTTCCAAAAGTTGCAGCGTTTGCACGCCCAGTTGGGTCAGCGCAACCGAAACGCCGACAATCGTCGTGGTCAACGTGAGAAACAACGTCACACGCCGTTCGGCGGTTTCGCGCGTGGAAAGATACAACTCGCACAAACGCGCGTGCTCGGCAAGTAAAAATGTCGTCGCTTGCTCGCGCGGTTCCGTTGTTTCAGGCATGGGCGACATTTTACCACAAGCAAAAAACTAAACCCGCCCTACTTGCGGACGGGTTCGGTCATTTATTTCATTTGCTCAATTCGTATGCTTCTTTAAGCCAGCCCTTGAGTTCGGCGTCGAGGTCGTCGGTCGAGGCGATTTTCAGTTCGTGATGAAAACGCTTGGCAGAAAGCTGCTCGCTTTTGTGAATCCGCTTACTCTTGAGCTTGCGGTCGGATTTCAAATTGAGCAGCAAATAGTTTTTACGGACTTGGACTCCGGCAAACGCGGAATGATTGTCGAGATGAATCGAAGTCTTTTTCGCGGACTGTTGAACAGGTCCAAATTCGCGCGCAGTGGCAATTAATTTGTCGTACACCGCGCGCAGCGATTTGTCCTCGTCCTTGAAATGGTCGTCCACTGAATATGTGCTATCGCTCATGTTATTCTCCTTATTCGACGAATCGGCGTTCACTGCGGTCAATCCGCAATTCTTCGCCCAACACCTCTGCCACCATCGGCAAGTAAATGTTGTACATTTTGTCTTTAGACAAACGCACTTCTAAATCGGTCACATACAATAACGCGTTGTACACTTGCAAGCCGCCGTAATCGCTCGACAACAATTGAACAATCGGCACAACGGCTTGCGCGTCCATCAAGTCCACATCAATATCGCCAATGTGTTCACCGTGTCCGACACATGAGGCAGGCACATCAATCCGCAGCGCGTCGTCCATATCATCAAGCCGCACGAAAAAAGAAATAATCGCAGGTTCGTCCTCAACGCCCAAATCTTGAATCACAACGTTTGATTTGCCGCGCTCAAAACTATAGCGTCCCAACATCAGCGGAGTCGAGTAACCGATTTTGCGGTCGGTCAATTCATCAAACAGCGCGCTGTCTGAAATTTCCATCACCTCCAACCGCTTAAGTTGTTTTTCTTGGAGTATTTTGGAAAAGAGCGCTTGACGGTTGGTTTTGGAAATCGAGACGAGGAGAATGTTCCGCGCTTGGCACAGGGCGAAAAGTTTTCGATAGTCGTCGAGCAGTATCGTGGCATAATCGCGGTCTTCGGGGATATTATCGCCGCGCAGTGGATACAATTGCGGAAGCATTCCATAAATCGCGCCGTCCAGATACAAGATACTGCCTTCGGGAATTTTCGCCGCGTACTCGCGCGCCAGACCAATTTCCAAACTCCGCAGCATTAAATCGGCAAAGCGGTCCATTGTTTCCGCGCGCACGGTGCCGGGCAAAATTTCGATGTCGGTAATCGGCTCGTTGAGATTTTCGCCCATGATGAGCGCCTGCGCGACAAAGACCGTTGAACCATTCACCAAATTCGCGCGGCGGCGCGAACCGTCAATGGCGTATGCTTTGCGTTTTTGTCCATTCAATGTGGGCGGCAGCGGCGAATGCCAATGTTCTAAAACGGCAGCGCGAAATTCGGGGTCAATGCGCTTGCCGCTTTGATGCAAATTGGTTTTCAACTCGTCGCGTTTTTTCGTGAGACGGTCATTCAATTGTCCGATAAATGTTTCGGGCATAATTGCCTCCGCCCTACCGGGCGTCGTGATACCAACGTGCGTACAACCTTAAAAAATTAAAGCGAACTTTTGTGCTAATTTTATCCGCACTTGGCATGATTGTCAATGAATTGTGCGAACAAAATTTCTATCCAAATAAAACATGTGTTCTATTCACGCTTCAAAAAAGACTCGCTCGCAATTTCTTGCGAACGAGTCTTGATTTTATTCGGCAATCTCAAAATGCAGTTCAACACTGACGTTGATTTCGGTAGAACCTGTCTCGACCGGACCCGCGCCACCACCGGCGGCGGGCGCAGATTCAAACGCGCCGCGATACAGTGGCACGACACCGCCCGAAATTTCACTGATGGCAAACAGTTTTCCAACCTTGACACCGGCGGCTGTCGCGAGCGTTTGCGCTTTTGCCATCGCGTCTTTGACCGCGAGCGTGCGCGCTTCGTCTTGCGCTTTGGTCGGGTCATTCACGGTAAAGTACACACTGTTGATGGAATTGGCGCCCGCTTCCAATGCGGCGTCCAACACTTTGCCCACGTCAGCAACTTTGCGAACTTTGACGGTGACAATGTTACTCACGCGATAGCCCGTGACTTGGGGCGATTCGCCTTCTTTTGGATTGTTGGTGAGCGGATACACATTATAGCTGGATGTTTGAATATCTTTGGCATCCACGCCTTGCGCTTTGATTGCGTTCAAGACCGCCGTCATTTTGTCGCTGCTCTCTTTGGTCGCTGCCGCTAACGTTGGCGCGGTAATTTCGACGCCGATGCTGGCAATTGCAGTATCGGGCGTAACAAACACGCGTCCCGTTCCTGAAACACCAATGTCGGTTTTCGGCGCAGTGGGTGTCGTTTGCGCGTTTGCGATTTTCGGCGAGGCAGATTGTGCCATCACCGCAAACAACGCAACGAGTACCAGTGTGCCACCCGCAAACAACGCGGGAATTGTGATTTTATTGATGCGATTCATCTTGCGAACTCCTCCAAAGGAAATTTTTTATTCGGTCATTTCAAACGTCATCACCACGTTTGTCGAGATTTCGAGCGAGCCGCCCTCGACCGGACCTGCGCTTGCCGAATCTTGGGCAAACACGCGTCCTGCCGGAATCGGCAGTGGTGAAACGAGCGCGCCTTCATTGATAGAGATGATTTTGCCAACTTTGACACCGGCTGCTTTTGCAAGCGCGTCCGCAATTTGCGTCGCGTTTTTGACGGCAGCCGTACGCGCTTCATCTTGATATTTTGTCGGGTCGGCAACACCAAAGAAAACGCCGCCGAGATAATTCGCGCCTGCGCCCATTCCGGCGTCAAGCACTTTGCCCACATTGTCCATCTTTTTTACTTGAACGGTCACGATGTTCATGACCTGATATCCGGTCACAACGGGCGGTTCATTTTCTTTGTACGTCGTTAGTGGATTCACATTGTAGCTGCTGGTCTGTATCTCCTTGTCGCTGATGCCTTGTGCCTTGATAGCAGCAAGCACCTTGGTCATTGTTTCGCTTGCCTGTTTGGTCGCCGCGTCCAGCGTCGGGGCAGTGATTTGAACGCCGATATTGATGGTTGCTTCATCCGGGGTCGCGCTCACGCGTCCCGTGCCTGAAACGGTAATCGTGCGGCGCGTCGGTTGTTCCGTTTGTCCTTGCGCGTTTGCCAATTCAGGGCGCGTAGCAAGTCCAATGACGGTCATCAGAACAATCACACTGATGCCCAAAACGCCCACGGCTTGAATAGTACGATTCAACACAAGATTCCTCCTCCATAAAATTGCTGCAAAATTTTGTTACGCTACAGGGACGATTGAATTTGAAATTTTGTTCCAATGTTTTCAAATTCCGATGGTTCCGAATCTTGCGGGCATGAAAATAAAAACCTCGAAGGCGTTTCACCTTCGAGGTCGCGTTCATTTGGCGATAAACAATTCTTCAACCAGTAGGGTTCCATCCGCCTGTGGCACTCCGGTCGCGTCCACCGTCTGCCCCGCTTGAATGTTCTCCAGACTCCCACGTGTCGCATCCGGCAGCGAGACGAATGAAGTTTCGGTCAACTTGAGCGTCGTTGCGCCGCTTCCGTTGGGTTTGATAGTAACGAGGCGCGTCGCCGCATCCACCTTTTCGACAGTGCCTTGTACGTGTGCCCACGAATTCGGTTGAATAAATTCGACACTGTCACTTTCGAAGTACGGCACGCCATTGTTCAATTTGATAAAACCAAAGACGCGCACATTTTCGCCCTTGCGCGTATCCGCATCGGGCGGTGGATTTCCCACATACGGCGCGTTAATCATTTTCACCCACAACGCGCCGGAAAAAGCTTCCAACACAAACGCCGCGCCTTCGGGCGCAGGTCCTGCATTTGCGGGTGGGCTTGATTTGGGTTGATACGCGCCGACGTACATGTATTCTTTGCCGTCGTATTTGCTCGGATTCGCCAACACTTGCGCCACACTTGGCGCATCATAATATGGAATGCGCGTCAAGATTCCCGTGTAACGCCACGCGCTCGGTTCGCGCTGAACGTATAAATGCGCGTGATACGGGTCGCCCTCTTTCGGAATCGCCAAAACCAAAATCGAAGTGTCACCCACCGGCACACTCCAGCGCGGTTCGTATGTCGGACGCTCAAGGTCAATGACCAATTTATTTTCTTTGGCGAACTGCAACGACATATTCAAGCCGCGGCGCGGGTCAATCGGCGGCGTGCCACCTTGGCGATAGAGCGAAGCTACCCACTTGTTGAACGAAATAGTATTTGCCAAGACATCGCCGCTTTGTTCATCCAGCCCCTGCTTGAGCAATTTCTTGAGCTCGAGCAGCGAAGGTTCACTCAGCGATACCGGCGTTTTCGTCGGCAGGTCAATTGGCGTTGTAACTTGAATGGTGGTCGGCAGCGGTTCGGGCGTGGGCAGCGGCGTCGGCACAACGCGACTGCACGCGGAAAAAACAATCAACATACTTAATAGAATCATGGAACGTTTCATACTTTACCTCAAGAACGCGAATGGATTTGTACAGTCAATACGTTTCATCCACTCAATCCGAATACCCAAATGGCGACCCAAATAATCAAAAACATGAGCCACGCAATGGGCGGTTGTTCAAGCAACGTGAGCGCTTGCTGCACCAACGCACGCAGCAGATGATACAAGCGCGCCAAGAGATTCGTCAGACGTGACAAATCAAGCGCGCTCGTAACGGACATTGGTAGTAGATTCGCGCGCGGTGTCCAGCGCCGCGCAAGTTCAAACGATGCCAGCAACGGCACCACGAGTCCTGCCAGCAAAAAAATCAGCGTAACGGGAGTGGAGGGTTTGAATAGCGCATCGTACACCACCGCGCCTTGCGCTTGGACATCATTTCCAAAAGGCGCGACGAAAACAAAGGGCAACACTCCCAACGCGAGCGCGGGCAGCAGCACCAGCGCCAGCCCCGCATAATCGTAACGTGTTGGCGCTTTTGGTGCGACTTGTCCGCTTGCAAAAATTTCGCGCCAGATGGGAATGAGCAGCAGTGCCATTGTCGCAACCAATAACAACCACAAAAAAATTCCAACAGTTGCATACGACGACGACAACAACCCAACCCGTACCCAGAACGTCGGAGCCAGTGGCAATGCAGCAAACATAATCAATGCCACAATCCAAATACCCAATGTCAAACGCAAACGCGGAATTTCAGCGCGCCACTGCATTGCAATTTCAATAAAGTGCGTGATGATGAAAGCCGCCAGCGCGAACCACACGCTCAATGCTATCACCATCCGCGTGTTGATAAAAAATGGCAGCAACAGCATCGTCGCTCCAAACGCGCGCGCCGTCCAGGTTAACGCATCGCCGCCGTGTAATTGTCCTACGACAATCAACGCACTCGCGCCCACTGCGAGCAGCGCCAGAATTTGCATTTCTGCCCCAAACGCAATTGCTTCATGTCGCTGCATCATAAAACGCGTGAGCAAATAGCCGCCGAGTAACAACGGCAAACCCAAGCGAACCCCAATTGAAGTTGCGTTGACCGGCGCCGCAACTTGAAAGGGATAAATTCCACTACGAATCCAAATCGCGCCCAGAACGAGAAACGCAGCATTCCCCTCCAAGGCGACTTCGGTCAAACGTAGTGAACTGCCAAGATTCGAAACAATCATCCCTGCCGTCAACCACAAAACAATTGCGGCAAGGTTCCATCCAAACGCACGTCCTGCCGACTCGCGCAGGTCGCCCTCTTCGGACGGAACAACCAACAAGCCCAACTCGACAAAAATCCACGCCGCCGCGATCGTTGTAAAATTATCCGCCGCAAAAAATAGCAACGCACCGCCCGCGCTCGCCAATGCGCCAAACACAAACGCGTTCGAGTCCGTATCCATCCCAATTAAAAGCCGTCCGCACAGCACAGAAAGCATCAGCAGACCAAACATCAACGCAGGTCCATTCCATTGCAAGGTCAATGCAAGCGCGGGCAACGCTTCATTCGGAGGAAACAGTGTAAGCGGTTCCGGTGCGCGCGCAAGGATTATCAAGCTCGCAGCCGCCAAGCCACAGGCAAGAATGGAAATCCAGCGGCGAAAACGCGGAGGGAACGGCAGAGGCAGCAGCCCAAGCAGCGCGCCCACACCCAAAATCAGCGCGGGCAACAATCCAACAAACAAATTCATGGGGACAAGATTCTACAACACATCTCAAAAATGCTCCAACCACATGACGTTTTCTGCGTCGCGCCATCCCACATTTCTCGCGCGGTTCGAACTG
>CAYXXF010000026.1:0-72589 GCA_964469005.1 uncultured Anaerolineales bacterium | reverse complement strand
CGCTGCCGATACCCGGCTCGAAACCTTTTTACACAACACTTGACACACCACCTATCGGCGCGTCGGCAGGTGAATCACTCGACGTTCAACCCCTCGAGCAACAGGTGGTCGCCGAGTGAATTGCCGCTCGCATCACGGACCGGCAAGCGCTGCCCCGTTGCGCCATCGTAGAAACCAATTTCGACAGACGCCGCGCCGCGTTGCGCATCAGGCGCGATTTCAAATTGATACGCATCGGTAATGTATTCATTCGCCTGCCATTTGTCCGTCGGCGCTTCGCCGTTCATCGGCTGCGAATCACGTTGCCCAATCACCTTGCCATTTGCATCAAGCAGATGCACGAAAACAGTATACGGCTTGTCCGTCGCGTTGCGCGCGTGCCAATACAGCGCTAGGTTAAAGGAATCGCCCGCGCGCAATTTCGTTTGCGGCAAATCGTAACCGAATAATTCTATCGCATCGCCAAAACGCGCGTCGCGCGCAATTTGCGCGTTTGGTTTTTCAAACGAATGAGCGCGTCCGACAATTTCAATCCCTGCAATCGGCGCGCCGTCCGCGCGTCCCAATGGCTTGTCGTCATTCCCCAAAAGCGAAACGCGCACGACGGCTTTTTCGCGCGGCGCATCGTTCTGAATCTGCAAATCGTGGATGCTGCGAACGTAATCGCCCGCGCGCCATTGCTTGGTGGGATAAATTCCCTTTAGCAAGGTTTCTTCATGGCGCGCAATCTCTTGTCCATCTTCTGTCACTGCGATTAAGCGCAGTTTATAATTTTGTGAAAGTTTCGCGTTCGCTTTCCAAAATAAAATCACGCGCCAGCTGCCGCCTGCCGCCGCTTCACCAACCGCGTCCGAGCCAAAAAATTCAATCTCGCCAAATTGTTCGGGATGCGGATACCGTACTTCCAAATCCGGTTTCGTATTTGGAATATCTCCGCGTTCGATTTTTGTTTCCGCAAGTTCAATCGGCGACGCGGGCGATTCACGATCTTTCACCAAAGGAATCGTGCCGCGACTCGATGCCAACGCAATGTCCAACGAATAAGCTTGCGGCGGCGCGTCCACCGGAACGAGCAACGGGAACAAAGTGACAACCACATCTTCGCGCTGCCATTGCGACGGCGTGTAACCCATTGAAGCAATTTCGTTCCACGTGTAATGCAATTTGTCTTGGAGGGACGCAACCCAAGACAAACCGTCTGCGTCACTCACTTGTGGCGCGAGAATTTGCCACCACAATTCCGCGTTCAAAGTTTCGCCTGTGCGAACATCCGACGGCAAGTACGCATCTCGAATCAAGATTTGTCCGTCTTGCGTTTGTGCTACATTGTTCAACCCGCGCACCGTTCGCAAAATTTGAAATTCTTCTTCGGTCAATTCATAAATTTCGACTTCGGTTGTGCCGTCCGCGAGTTTGGATGAGAACGCGGGCGCGTCGGCAAGAAATTGTTTTTTGAAAATTTCGTTGACCGCACCACTGCGCGGATTCACAACAAAGGCGCTTGTGAATGCGGGCAAGACAAATGTATCTGCGCCTTGAAAAAATTGGGCGCGGTTTGGTTTGCGCGCGACGAGATTGAACGAGCCACGGTCCAAATCATTCGCAAATTCTGCGGACACCAGCGCGCGTTGATTCGTTTGATGTTCATCCAGCCACCGCGCCGCAGTCGCCAAATCCGCGCGTTGAATCAAACGCACTTCGGGGTTATTCGTCCACGTGACGAAATACGCAGTGATGCCGCCATAGGCGGCGAACGCGACCAACGCCACACAAAGCGCGGCGAATGCGAGTCGGGCAGGATTGCCAAATCGATTCATCACAAACACGCGGAGTTCGTCCAACGCCAACGCAGGGAGCATGAACGCGGCGCCGATTGCGCCGACCGCGCGGTGTTGCGATAAATCGCTTCCACTCAAAATACTCGGCAGCAACATCACAAACAACCAAATCAACGTGAATGCGTATGGTGCGCGTTTCATGCGCCACAACGCAACACCGATTCCGATGTAAAAAAATGTCGCCCATACGGGGTCGAAAATCGGACGCAGTGCGACGTTGTAACGCCACTCGGGGTCACCGCTTACTCCAAACATCCCAAACACGCGCACCGCGTTATTCAATAGCGGTAACGGATTGCCCTGACGCAGCGCGTCCATGTCACCGCTCAAATCGCCAAGACGCGCGAGCGCGGTTTCGGGATGCGTGGTGATGAAATTGAAAAGCGGAAAATAGACGAGCGCGGCGAAAAGAAAAATGATTGGAATCAGCCAAAGATTTTTTTTCCACACTGCGCGGTGAAACAGCAAAGTGTAAATGACAAAAACAAAAAGCGTCGCGGGAACAAAAATGCCGGAGCGATACGTATACGTCGCAAGCCCCGCGAAAATTCCCGAAAGCAACAACAGAATTTTATTGTCGCGCGTCCACCCCATCCAAAATACATAAAACGTTGCTGCGGCGAGGGTGTACGTACTGATGGTGTGCAATCCTTCGCGCGATTCGTACAAATGCCAAAAGGAAACCGTAATCAGACAAGCAGTTATCAGTGCGATGAAATTCGCGCTGTGTTCATCACCACGCGCTGTATTTTGTTTTGCGAAAAGTTTTTGGGCGAGCAAATACGTCAGCACCAACGCGCCGAATCCGCACAGCGCCGCCGTCGCGCGCAGCGCCCACACATTTTCGCCAAAGAGCTTGAACATCGCGGCGACGAGGTACATGAACAGCGGTTCGTTGCCGCGATTCAATTCAAAAAAAATCGGATATTGTCCTTGCAAAATTGTTTGCGCGAAATTCGCTACGAACACTTCATCATGTTGGACGCCGGGCGGAAATTGGTCGAGCGCAAAAAATCGAAGCGCGAACGCGAGGAGCAGCACAAGCGCGGCAAGCCAAAGCAAAAGCGGCGCGCGCGAAATTCGATTGCGGAAATTTGTCATGATGTTTCGGATTATACAAATGGATTGATACGGTACATAAAAAAAGGTGACAGTTCCACTGTCACCTTTTTTGAATCGCGTTACGGCAAGATAAAGGAAGAGATCGCACTCGGCGGACTCAGCGGACTAAAATCCCCTGCCTCGCACGCCTGTTGACTCGCCGAGCGTACCATGATGACACTCCAGCGAAATAAATTGTCAATCGCTTCGTTGCGATAGTCTGCGACATTCACACCCGTGCGCTGGTCAACACTATTGTCGTGCGTACACAAGACCAATGTCGCCGTTGCATTTTTTGTGCGGTCGGTAAAAGTAATAATAAGGCGATAGAATTGGTCCTGGGGCAGTACCGCCGGGACGGCCAAATTTCCAAATTCGTCCACGCCCCAGCTAAAGCGAACTTTGTCCGAACCGATGCTGTCACCATTCGGCGGGACATTCAACGTCGGCGCCAGATAAACGAGCCCGGGCGTCGGCGAAGGCAGTGCTGTCGGCGGCTCCACCGGAGTTGTCGGCTGCGGCGCAGCAGTCGGTTGCGCGGCGGCAGGTGTCGCGGTCGGTCCACCTTGCGTCGGACGCGCCGTCGGCGCGGCGGTTGGCGGCGGAAGCGTCAACGTGGGTTGAGGCGTCGCTGAGGGCAAAATGACCGGCGGCGTGAACGGAATTGAGGTTGGCTGAACTTGGTCGGGCGTGGGCGTTGGCAGTGCCGGTGCGACGAACGCATTGATTCCGGCGACAGCGCCGATAAACAAGGTCGCGCCCAACATCACCAAGACGGCGCGAAACGCGCGGTCATTCGCTTGCTCTTGTTCGAGCGTAAAGAGCGTTGTGCGCGCCGCGCGGCGCGCATCAAACAGCATCTTGATTCCAAACAAGACGGCGACGACGCCCGCGATGTAGAGGAAAATCGCATACGTATTTAACAGTTCGAGAAACGCGGTCATGAGGAATAAAAAATCGGGTACCTATACTGGGCAGAATTATTTCTTGCGCGTACGTTCCAGCTGAGTTTGACAGCCAACACAATACAACGTCAAAGGCATCGCCATCAAACGTTCATCGGGAATTCCTTTGGCACATTGAACGCACGCGCCATAGTTTCCCTGTTCGATACGCAACAATGCTTTGTCAATCGCAGCCATTTTCTGCTTGGCATCTTCTGCCAACCACATCGTCTGCGCTTTGTTTTGCGACATGGCGGCGATGTCGGCTTCATCACCTTTGGAAGTTTCGACACGGACTTCCGCTCGGAGCACCAATTCGTGTCGTTCGCGGCACAGCTCGAGTTGAATCGCTTCAAGATTTAGCATTTTGAGGTTTCCGGCGCGCTTGCCTTTTGCAGGAATGTGCCGGCGAGTAACGCCGCGCATTGTAAAGCGTTTTGTATTTCGAGACAAATGCCGCGCGTTGGGATGTTGCGCGGAAACGACGCTATTCTATTCATCCAACATCCCATATCGCCGCAACGCCGTTTCGAGAATGGTATTGATTAATTCCGCATACCCAATCCCTGCGGCATTGGCTTCGATGACAATATCGCTCAACCCTTCCGTCAAACCCGCAAGCGGATTGATTTCAATCACCATTGGCAAATTATCGGACGCGCGAATGCGATAATCCACGCGCGCAAAATCGTAACATTCCAACGCGCGAAAGGTGGCTACCGTCAGCCGTCCAATTTGCGCGGTAAGTTTCGCGGGCAGCGGCGCGGGGCACAAGTATTTTGGTCCCCACGGATTGTCGTGTTTAATTTCCGAACCGTAAATTGGTGCGGACGCTTGAAGCGGTGAAAAGTCAATTTCCAATGGCGGCAACACGCGCACCCCCGAATAAAAATATTCGCGCACGGGCGTCTTTTTTTCATTCGCACCATTGCCGTTGCCGGAAGTCGGTTCCGCTACCGCCGCCGACGCTTGAGTTTGTACTTGCAGTGCGCGTTCGGCTTCCATCCGTTTCTTCACTTTGATCCAGGAACCGCGCGGCATCAAGTTTCCCAAAATTCCCGTAGTGACTTCACGCCCTTCAATATATTCTTCGACCAACACGGGCTGCTTGTACGCGCGCAGCAGATAGCGGACTTGCTCGCGCAATTCGCGCGGCGTTTGGCAAATCGATTTTGCCATGATGCCGATGCCCGAACCTTCCAAGGATGGTTTCGCAAACAATGGAAAATTCAAGCGCGCGTCGGTTGGTTCGTCGCCGGTAACAAACACTTGAAAGGCGGGCGTAGGAATGCTGTAGAATTGTAACACGCGCTTGGTCATTGCTTTGTCGAGCGCGACGGAAAGAGACATGACGCCCGAACCGGTGTACGGAATTCGCAGCATATCGAGAATGGCAGGCACTTGTGCCTCGCGCGATTTTCCGTAATGCCCTTCGCAGGTATTGAAACAAATATCGGGTTTGTGCTTGAGCAAATTGCCGATGAGCGTGTGGTCACCTTCCATCGGAATTACATCATGCCCTGCTTCGCGCAAAGCACGCTCGTATCCCGCAACACTTTTTTCGGAATCGAGTTCGTTCCATCGGTCCCAGGGCGTATCATCGTCGGTCGTTTCCTGCGGCGCATTGGCAAACATCGAATACAACAATGCCACTTTGAACTTTTTCATGCGCTCTCACCTTTTCCTCGCGCAGACACATGTTGCCGCGCTAAAATGGTTGTAGGGGCGAATTGCGAATTCGCCCCTACAATTGTCAACGTCTCCGTATTAATTCACCACCAAACAAACGGTCTAGCATATCTTCTTGTTCCACTGAGGTCACCGCCACGACCTCATCCCCGGCAAGTAATTTGGTTGTCCCTTTCGGAATGAGCGCCTGACCTTCACGAATCACCAGCGCGATCAAAAATTGCTCGGGCAAGTTCAACTCATTCATCGGAATGCCCACAATCGGCGAATCTTCCGGCACTTGCTTTTCAATGAACGACGCGCCTACATCACGCAAGGTAAGCAAATGAATCAACGAGTGCGCGGGAATTTCGCGTTCGATTTGTGCGACCAGCGCATCCACATACGAAACGGTTGAATCAATCCCAAGCACACTAAAGATATGTTCATTCTTGGGATTGTTGATGCGCGCAATGGTGCGTTTGACCCCAAATTTCTTTTTTGCCATTTGGCAGACAATGAGATTGTCTTCGTCGTCGCCTGTCGCAGCCACTACAATGTCCGCGCGATTCATGCCTGCCTCTTGCATGGGACCCGCGTCCGAACCGTCGCCTTGAATCGCCACACCGCCTAAATCGTTGATAATCGTTTCAACTTTTTTCGGATTCTTTTCAATGACGACAACTTCATTTCCGGCACTCAACAAATGTTTGGTCAAGTAATAGCCGACTTTGCCGCCGCCTACGATGATAATATACATTTTGGAATTGCGAATTGCGAATTTCGGATTGTGAGATTTTTCTTTCGCAATTCACAATCCGAAATTTCAAATTCCTATGCTCCCACCATTTCGCGAATTCTGTCTGCGCCCATCACAGTCGAACACACCGTGTCCAGACCCAACAAGCGATAGGTGTCTTCGCGAATAGGGTCGTACATACGCGCGACGACGTGCGGCACTTTGAAAACATGCTGCGCGATTTGCGCTGCCATCGCGTTCGTATTGTCGCCGTTGGTTACGGCGATGAACGCGTCGGCTTTTTCAATGCCCGCCTTTTTCAAAACATCCTCATCAATGCCGGTGCCAAGCACCATTTGTCCGCCATAGTCCGCGCCCAATCTCGAAAACGAATCGCGACTGCGGTCCACGACAGTGACTTCATGTCCTGCTTGGTCCAACGTTTGCGCGAGATAAATGCCCACGCGTCCACATCCGAGAATAATGATTTTCATATCATCTGCGAACCCTGACAGGTTTTTCGCGTTGTTGATGCGAGTGATGCAATGCATCGCCTCACTCGCATCGTCGCACAAACCTGTCGGGTCTTTAGCGCGCGCGATTATAGCATCATTGAAATCGCACGACAACGAAAATGAAATTGCGCGACCTTAAAAAACGCGCGCGTTCAAAAATTTTAACGTCCGTTCGCAACCGGTTGTCCTTGCGGCAGCGGTTCACGCGCCAGAATCACGCGACAGCCCGCGTGTTCCAAAACGTATTGGGCGCGTGCCTCAACACAGTATTCGCCAAATTTTTCCTTGTACGGCACGCCCATCACAATCAACTGCGCGTCACGTTCCACCGCTTCGTTGACAATCGCCGCACCCGCTTCACGCGCTTGCAGCAAGTCGGTTTGCACTCGACAACCAATCTTGTCGGCAAAACGTTGGACTTTGTCCAGCACGGCTTCGCCGCGTTCGATTTCGTCATTCAACTCTGCATCAATCGGGAGATTGCGCCGCACTTCAATGACATACAACAACAAAATTTCCGATTTGTCCTTTTTGCTTAATCCACACGCCAAGACAATGGTCTCGTGGTCGGTGGACACGCCTTCGACCGGAACTAGAATTCGCTTTATCCTGTTTTCCATAGCAGCATCAAGCCACATAGCCCCTTTCGCGCGGCGAAAATATTCGAGCGCACACACGCGGCTTTACCGTGAGTTCCAATGAACGGCGCTATGCAGCGTATCTATCCTTTTCAATGTTCCAAAACATACGGCACATTCACCACAGCGACGTTGGGGTGTGGTTTCAATGCGCGATTGATTTGCGCGGCAGTGCCGTTATGCAAAAGTCCTTGCCACCAATGTGCGGTCAAAAATTCGGGAACCACCACCGTAACAAACGCGTCAGGGTCTTGCTCATGCAGCGCATCAATATAATTCAACAATGGTTCGACCAACGCACGATACGGTGATTCCAAAACAATCAATTTTACGTTTGGGTCATACAAACGCAAGTCTTCCGCCAATTCTTTTGCGGTCTCTGCTTCTTCGGTGACGTGCAACGCATAGACGTTCTGTTCCAAACCGCGCGCAAACGCTAACGCGCGCTCTGATGCGCGATTCAATCCCGCCAACGGCACAATGACGATTTGGCGCAGCGCGGGCGCAGACACATCTCGTTTCGAGAAACGCAATTGCTCATTCACTTTTTGGTAATGCCGATGAATCACCATAAAGATACCGACGAGCAAGGGAATCATGACAATCGTCAACCATGCCCCGCCGAGAAATTTTGTTGTCGCCGCAATCACCAAAACGATGCCCGTCAAAATCGCGCCAAAACCGTTGATGAACATGTTACGTCGCCAGCCCGCCGGTTTGTGCGTGCGCCAATGCATCACCATGCCGGTCTGCGAAAGTGTGAACGCGAGAAACACGCCCACCGCGTACAGTGGAATTAACGCGTGTGTGTCGCCGTTAAACGCAATAATCAATGCGCCCGCGATCCCGCCCAACACAGTTATCCCGTACGTAAAGGCGAGCCGACTTCCGCGATAACGAAATTGGCGCGGCAGAAATTCATCTTGCGCGAGAATCCACGCCAGACGCGGAAACCCATTGAACGCGGTGTTTGCCGCCAACACCAAAATCGTCATGGTCGAAAATTGAATCAAGTAATAGACAAAGCCCGTGCCAAAAACCGCGCGCCCTAAAATGGAAAGGACTGTCTCTCCATGTGACGGCACAATCCCATACACTGTAGTCAGCACAGAAATGCCCAGAAAGAATACGGATAGAATCGCCGCCATCGCCACCAGTGTCGTTCCCGCGTTTTTGCTTTCCGGTGGTTTGAACGCGGGGACCCCATTCGAAATCGCTTCGATACCGCTCGCCGCCACACTACCCGACGAAAACGCGCGCGCCAAGAGCCACAAGGAAACTGCCTCTACTCCAAACCCACCTGCCGGCGGCGCTTCAACGGGCGGCAATTGGGCGACCCAACGAAACACCCCCACTACTATCAGTCCTGCCAAACTCGCGATAAACACATACGTTGGAATTGCAAAGATGTTGCCCGATTCGCGAATGCCGCGCAAATTGCCAACGACCATGACGGTAATAAACACAAGCGCAATCGGTACGCTGTACGGATGCAACACTTCAAACGCAGACGTCAGCGCGGCAGTGCCAGCCGCGACGGAAACTGCCACCGTCAAAATATAATCCAGCGTCAGCGCGGCAGCCGAGACCAAGCCCGGCACCAATCCCAAATTTTCGCGCGAAACAATGTACGAGCCGCCGCCACTTGGAAACGCAAATACGGTTTGCCGATATGAAAACGCGACGACCGCGAGCAACAAGGCAATCACCATCGAAATCGGGACGGCATAGTTCAAGCCGCCCACGGCTGCCGCAGCGGCAAGCACAATCAAAATTTCTTCGGTTGCATACGCGACGGACGACATCGCATCCGAAGCGAAAATTGCAAGACCTTTGAACTTGGAGAGCCGTTCCGTACTTTCCGCATGATTCGGGAGCAGTTCGCCAATCAACACGCGTTTTATTTTGCGATAGGCGCGCTGAAAGGGCGTGCGCGCTTCAGTGGCTTGTTCCGTCGCGCGCAAAACACCGGGCGCGACCTTGCGAAACAAATGCCCGTGCGGACGCACGACGCGCACGTACGTGTCACCGGCGCGCGTACCAACGCGTTTCTCTTGACGCGTCAAATCCAAATTTAATTCTTTGGCATCATTGCCATTCGTCCCCGCCGCGATTTTTCCGGCGCCGTTTTTTTCGGCACTGCCCGGTTTATCTGCAGCCGACGATTTTTCTTGTTGCAACATCACACCACTCTCAAAAAAAAGAACGCCACACACCGGGCGTCATCAAGTCTGAATTGCGCGCAAGCAATTCAGTTGCATCAGCGCTCGCGTTGTCCACACGCAAGATGCAAGCTATGACGGGTGGGGCGTTCCCGGCGAATCGCCGCACAAATGACTTGGCAGGAATAGGACAGTGCCAAGTTTGGTTGACCGACGGTCAACCACGAACCTGTGCGTTCCATTTTGTCAGCGACTCGAAAAGCCATCTGTTGATGAAATGGATTGGCTGCGCCAATCCATTGCTCCATTCTATCTCGCGCAGAAACCCTTGTCAATCTTCCAAAAGATACGGTACCAGTACCACCGCTACATTTGGATGCGTCTCAAATTCCGCGCGCAAGCGCTGCGCCGTACGTCCATGCAGAATACGCTCCCAAAAATGCGCGGGAATAAATTCAGGCAAAATAATTGTAACGAATGCGTCTTTGTCTTGGTCATGCAACGCTTCTACATACGTAATCATCGGACGCACAAACTGGCGATACGGCGAATCGAGAATGACCAGATTCATATCGGGCGCGAATTTTGCCATCTTTTCTTTGGTGCGCTGGGCGCGTTCATTGTCCGTATTCACATGGATGGCGATAATCTGTGCCGACATGGAACGGGCAAATGCCAACGCACGCAGCGAAGCATAGTTCACCGTATCAATCGGCACCAACACAAATTGTTTAATCGTCGGCGGCGGCAACTGCTCAGGCAGAATACGCAATTGGTCGGCGACACGCGTATAGTGGCGATGCACAACCGAAAACATGCCCACGAGCACGGGAATCAAAATCATCACAACCCACGCGCCATGCTCAAACTTGGTTACTGCCGCGATTGTCAAAATGACAGCCGTTGCACTTGCGCCAATGCCATTGATGATCGCGTTGCGTTTCCAGCCCGGCGTTTTGAGTTTGCGCCAATGCAACACCATGCCGGTTTGCGAAAGCGTGAAAGCGAGAAATACACCCACCGCGTACAGTGGAATCAACGAGTGCGTATCACCGCGAAAGGCAATAATCAAAAGTGCTGCGATGCCGCCCAATGCGCTGATGCCTACGGTAAAAGCAAGGCGGTCGCCGCGAAATGAAAAGTGATGCGGCACAAAATTATCGCGTGCGAGAATGGACGCGAGACGCGGAAAATCAGCGAACGCGGTATTCGCGGCAATGACCAAAATGCCCATCGTCGCGAATTGAAAAACATAATAGAGCAAGTTTTCGCCGTATATGGTACGTCCCAATTGGGAAATCACCGTTTCATCCAATTTCGGATTCGTTTGAAACACAACGGCGAGAATCGAAATCGATACAAAAAACACGCCCAGGATTGCCGCCATCACAGTCAATGTCGTCGCGGCATTTTTGCTTTCCGGTGGTTTGAAGGCAGGTACACCATTCGAAATTGCTTCCACCCCGCTCATTGCTACCGCGCCGGCAGAAAACGCAGTGAGAATCAACCATGCATCCAACGACTGTTTTGCCGGAATGGCTACTACTTCAGTCGGAATTCCCGTTCCAAACACAACGCGCGCAAAACCCAGTACAATCAAACCACCCAATGTCACAATAAAGAGATACGTGGGAATCGCAAAAATCGAACCGGACTCGCGAATGCCGCGCAAATTCAAAATCGTCATGACCACCACAAAGCCCACTGCAATCTCAACCGAATAGTCAGAGAGCAGCGGAAACGCCGAAGTAATCGCATCTGTTCCTGCCGAAATCGAAACGGAAACCGTTAGAATGTAATCAATTAATAATGCCGCCGCTGCCACCAAACCCGGGAACGTTCCGATATTTTCGCGACTTACAATATACGACCCGCCGCCGTTTGGATACGCCAGCACCGTTTGCCGATACGAAAAGGCAACAATGCCAAGTAACACCGCAATGGCAAGCGAAATTTCGATAGATAAATTGAGCGCCTGACTTCCCGCCAAGGCGAGAACAATCATGATTTCACCGGTGGCATACGCAACGGATGAAATCGCGTCAGACGAAAAAACCGCGAGCGCCTTTACTTTGGTCAGACGTTCATGAATCTCATGCGCGCTTTCGATGGGGCGACCAATCATGACCGCTTTTAATCTGCGATAGACGCGTTGAAAACTCGTTGGCGCTTGGGACGCCTCTTGCGTCGCCACAAAATGCCCCGGTCCAACGCGTTTGAAAAAGCGGCTGTGCGGTTCACGGCGACGCACAAAAACATCGCCGGGGCGCGCGCCTTTGATAACATCTGTCGTGGTCAATTCCGGATTGACCCGCACAGCGCCTTTCGATTTGAGCGGTGTGCGCGCGACGGCGTCACTAATCGGTGGGTCTGCGACCTGAGCGCCGTCTCCATCTTCAGAAACACCGGGGAGTGCGGCTTGACCTTCCTCTGCGGCGTCCTGTTTACGCGTCGGTCTAAATTTTTCCATCCAACATTACCTCACAAAAAAAGCCCTCGGCGGGAACTCCCACCGGGGCATTGCTGCGCTTATCCATGCGCCGTCGTCCTCGACTATTTGAAAATTCTACGCCCGATAGATGGCTTTGTCAATAAAGATTTACGTTAAGATTTTTGCGTCTTTTTTTGAAATTGTCCGTCTGTATATCAAGCGGACAGCTTTATAATACGCCTGCTACAATAGTTGGATACATCATGCTTGCTTCTCTTACCACCGAATCCATTTGGCGCGAATTTCATGCGCAAATCTATAATTTTATTCGCCGCCGCGTGCGCGACGATGCCCTCGCCGATGATTTGACGCAACAAGTCTTTTTGCGAATTCATACGCGTATCGAAACGTTACGCGACGAGACCAAAGTCAACGCGTGGATATTTCAAATTGCGCGCAATGTCATTGCCGACCACTATCGCGCGCAATCCGAAACTGCGCCGTTGGATGACAACACGCCCGAACCTGAAACCGCACAAGATGATTTGGCAGAACAACTTGCCCCGAGCATTCGCAATTTCGTCAACGCGCTCGCGCCAACTTATCGCGACGCGTTTCTCTTGACTGAAATTCAGGGCATGTCCCAAGTGGAACTCGCGCGTCAACTCGACATTTCCGTGTCGGGCGCAAAATCACGCGTCCAACGCGCCCGCGCGCAATTAAAACAAATGCTGCTCGATTGTTGTCACTTTGAGTTTGACAGACTCGGCGGCATCGTTGATTACTACCCGCGCGTAAATTGCTGCAAACGCTGTGAATGCTAAAATCGAAATCTGTTTTCTCCAAGCACTCCAAAAAAACGGGTTTCAATTTTTGCGTCCTTTTTCAAATTTCTCCGTCTCTATCTGTGAAAGCAAATTCACAGGAGAAAAATTTATGCCACTCATAGATGTTCAAGAAATTCCAATTCGCGACCAAGTGCGCGAACATTATGCCGAACATGCGCGCACCTTTTTGCAAGGCGACGCGGCAAGTTGCTGCGGCACCGATAACAGCTGTTGCACGCCCTCCGATACCATTCCCGCGCAAGCTCTGACGACACTGCGCGACAATGTAGAAATTCCGAACGACATTGTCCAAATGTCACTCGGCTGCGGTACGCCGCTCGAACTCGCGGAATTGAAAAAGGGTGAAACCGTTTTGGATTTGGGCAGCGGCGGCGGACTCGATTGTTTTTTTGCTGCGCGTCTCGTCGGCGAAACGGGACATGTCATTGGGGTTGACATGACACCTGACATGTTGAAACTCGCGAACGAAAACAAACAAAAAGTCGGCTTGAACAATGTTGAATTTCGACACGGGTATCTCGAAGCACTGCCCGTTGACGATGCGAGCGTGGATGTGATCATTTCGAATTGTGTCATCAATCTTTCGGCGGACAAGGACACGGTATTTCGCGAAGCATATCGCGTCCTGAAACCGCACGGACGCGTTGTCTTTAGCGATATTGTCGCGCGCAATGCACTACCGCGCGGTTTGCAAAAAAATGTCGAAGCGTGGTCCGAATGTGTCGCGGGCGCAATCCCGCGCGATGAGTATTCAGAAAAAATGATGAACGCGGGTTTTCAACACATCAATGTGCTTGGCGCACCGCAAGCGGACGATTTGATTTACAGCGCGAAATTTCAAGCCACAAAATAGAAGCTAGAAGTTGGTAGTAGGAAATTAGATTCCGACCTCCAACTTCCAACTTCCAATCTCCTGATGTCCAGTCTCGCCTATTTCGATAAAGTCGCAACACAGTGGGATGAATTGCGAACGCAATTTTTCTCCGACAATGTGCGCGAAAAAGCAATGGACGCCGCGCGCGTCGAGCCGGGAAAACTTGCGGCGGACATTGGCGCGGGCAGTGGCTTCATCACGCAAGGACTGCTTGCGCGCGGCGTGCGCGTGATTGCAGTGGACCAGTCACAAGAGATGCTCGATGTCACGTCCGCAAAATTTGCGGCTGCCAAGGTTGGCGACGCGCGCAACGTTGAATATCGCCTCGGCGACGCGGACGCGTTACCTATCGCGGATGAAACGTGCGATTACGTTTTCGCCAACATGTACTTGCATCACACCGAAATTCCATCCCACGCGATTTTGGAGATGGCGCGTATTCTGAAACGCGGCGGCGCACTCGTCATTACCGATGCGGATGAACACAATTTTGAATTTTTACGCGCGGAACACCACGACCGCTGGCTCGGGTTCAAGCGCGCAGAGATTCAAAAATGGTTTGCGGAGGCAGGACTGGGCGAAATAGAGGTACGCGACGCGGAGGAAAAATGCAGCTCCACCGCCGCGAATGGAAATGACCAAGCCAATGTCAATATCTTTCTGGCGCGCGGTACGAAATAAAAAACCTCGCAGGTCTCGGAGACCTGCGAGGTTTTGATTTGACTAGATCCGCGCGAGCAGTTCCGCTTTCTTTTTCTGAAATTCCTCTTCGGTTATCAGTCCCTCTTTACGCAGCGCGCTGAGTGACGCAATGAGCGCCGGCACATCCGCCGGTTGTGGCGCGGCGGGCGCGTTGCTCGACGGAATTTCGTCGAAACCCAATTTTTCTTTTTCATTCAACATCGCGGTTTTGAATTTGATGGGGTCGCTGATGCGTTGAAAAAGGTTTTTTCCCAATTCGCTCGCGGTGAGAATTTCGACATCGCCGTAATTTAACATGCGTCCCACCACCGATTGCACCATCCGCACATCATTTACCTTTTCAAGCGAGGAATCAATCACGTTCTTGTTGATTGTCCCTTCCACCTGAATCACGCGCCGGTTGGTGACAATATATTCGCGATTCGACCAATCAATAAACTTGACCACAAAACGCCCGAGCGGAAACAAGAGCAAGAGCGCGACAAGCCAACCGAACGGCATCAACACCGGCAGCCCCAACGCGACCAGCGTAATGCCAATTGCAATCAGCGCGAGAACCAAATCGAGCAGTGCCTCGCGCAGTAGTACCACCCAACTTTGGCGCGCGACCAAAACAACCTCTTCATTTTGTCCGAGCAATTGTTCGACGTAATTCATGATTCTTTACGTTGTCATTACAAACGGAGGCAAGCAATCGCTATGCTTTGTAAAAAGATTGCTTCGTCCGCCGCAATGACAATTTTGGGCTAGAGTTCTTTTCTCTCTGCGTTTGAATGCGACAGACCATCTGTCAAGGCGGGACGCGGGCGATACACTTGCGTTGTGGTTAAATGCGCGTGTCCCAACATACGTTGGACTTCTTGCAGCGTTGAACCGTCCGCCAAACGATGCGCGGCAAAGGAATGCCGCAACGAGTGTGGGGTAACGGGCATTGTAATGCCTGCTTGTTTGACATATTGTTTCAAAATCAACCACACGCCTTGCCGCGTCAATTGTTCTCCGCGCGGATTGACAAACAAAGGTCCTTGTTCTCCCGCGATGCCATATGTCGCGCGTCCACGCAAAACATATTCGCGCAAGGCGAGCAGCGCGCTCGGTGTCAACGGTACACTGCGTTCGCGCGGACCATTTCCAATTTTCAAGGTGGCAGTCTCAAAATTCGCGTCGCGCACATCCAACGTCACCAATTCCGTCACGCGAATTCCCGTCGCATACATCACTTCCAACATCGCGCGGTCACGCAAACCTTTGGCGTTTGGTTCAACGGGTGCGTGCAGCAGCGCTGTGACCTGTTCTTCGGACAATGCGCGCGGGGGTTGTTTATTTACACGCGGCGCGTCCAAATCGAGTGTTGGATTCGACACCATCACGCGCAATTCCGTCAAATAAAAATAAAAAGATTTCAACGCGGCGATTTTGCGCGCAATGCTCGCGGCGGAATAGTTGCGCGCTTTCAAGTCGAGCAGGTATGCCTGCAATAGCAGCGAGTCCACGCGCGCCCATGAGCTGGTGTATGGGCGCGTGGTCATCACAAACTGATGGAATTGCAACAAGTCGTTGCGATACGCCATCAGCGTGTTGCCCGCATAATGTTTTTGCGTGGCAAGATATTCGATGAATTGCTCGATGTACTGTTCCACTAAAGAATTTCGGAATGGAAATTGCGAAATGTGAATTTGATGTAATCCGTTTCGCAATTTCAAATCACAACTTCAAACGCTCTCTAGCGCTTGGTCCAAATCCGCCATCAAGTCGTACACATGCTCGACGCCCGCCGAAAGTCGCACCAGCCCCGCGTCCACTTCGAGCGGCGAATTGGCAACAGACATGTGCGTCATTGCCGCAGGCACTTCGATCAACGATTCGACACCGCCCAATGATTCCGCAAGCAAAAACAATGTTGTTGCTGCCGCGATTTTTTCCGCCGCCGCTTTACCGCCTTGCGCGATGAATGAAATCATTCCCCCAAATAACGGCGCGCCGCGCGGCGAAACCATTTGCTGTTGCGCCAGCGCGTGTTGCGGATGCGATGCCAAGCCGGGGTAAATTACGCGTTTCACTTGGGGATGTCGTTCGAGCCATTGTGCGAGGCGCAACCCATTTTCGGAATGGCGTTCCATGCGTAACGCGAGCGTCTTCAAGCCGCGCAGCACAAGCCAACTATCAAAAGGACTCGGCACCGCGCCCGCCGCGTTCTGCAAAAATTTCAAGCGTTCGTACAACGGCGCATCACTTGTCACAATCGCGCCGCCAACCACATCGCTGTGTCCGCCCAGATATTTAGTTGTCGAATGCATCACCAAATCCGCGCCGAGTTCCAACGGGCGCTGCAAGTACGGCGTCGCGAAAGTATTGTCCACACCGACGAGAATATGTTTTTCGTGCGCGAGCGCGCTGATTTCGGCAATGTCAATAATTTTCAACAACGGATTCGTCGGTGTTTCAATCCACAACAAACGCGTGTTCGGGCGAATCGCCGCGCGCGTCGCAGCATGATTCGTCATGTCCACAAACGTAAATTCCAAACCAAACTGTGTGAACACGCGTTGAAACAAGCGATACGTTCCACCATACACATCATCGGCAACGACAATATGGTCGCCTTGTTTGAAATACAACAGCAACGTTGTAATCGCTGCCATACCCGACGCGAACGCGAGACCAAAACGTCCGTCTTCGAGCGAGGCGAGACATTCTTGCAACGCCGTGCGCGTGGGATTATCGGTGCGCGAATAATCGTATCCCAAATGTTCGCCCACCGCGCGCTGGGCGTAGGTGGACGTTTGATAAATCGGCGTAATCACGGCGCCCGTCGCAGCATCGGGCGCTTGCCCCACATGAATTGCGCGCGTTTCAAATTGAACAGCATCGGAAGCGGAAGAAGGATTCATAGAGACCGGAATTATAGGTGTGTCACTTGGCATTTGTCAAAGCAGAATTGAACGAATTTTCTTGTTCATTCTTGCGAAGAGGTGTATCATTGATTTCAGACGTCGCGCTGATTCCTACTAGAGTCAGCGCATTCAACCCCAAACGAAATGATGACGACGCAACATCCTGTTCGTCCGTATCACCAATCACCATCCAATGTACAGTAAAGGCATCAAGGCAGATGCGCCCAAGTTCCCCCCCTTTGTCGCGTAAAATTCGCGCACAAGTTTGGATGGCAGAGTGATGCCCGTTGCGACGCATCGTTTCAGAAACATCTTGGAGGAGATGTGAAAAAATTTTTATTGCTTACGCTGCTGTTGGTCGCCGCGTTAACGGTTCTTGGTTGCGCGCCAACAGTACCGGCGCAGCCGACGATTGACGCTGCCGCCGCGACAGTTGCTGCGGGTGCGAATCAAGCCGCCACCGCCGCCGCCGGCGCTGCAAACCAAGCTGCCACCGCTGCCGCCGGTGCCGCCACCCAAGTCTCGGGCGTTGCCACTACCGTTGCAACTGCCGCGTCCGGTGCAGCCACTGCAGTCGCACAGCCAACGGCAACACCACCGCCGCCAAAGTGTGACAAACTCGATGGCATGCCCACCGTCAGCGCGGGACAACTCGGCGCACCTGACAAACCCATCGTGATTGCCCTCGTGCCATCCGGTGACGTTCCGACTATTACCAAAGCCGGTACAGAAATCGCAGACTGCTTGAGCAAACTTACCGGTCTCACCTACAGCATCGAAGTCGGCACCAACTTTGCCGCGTCCATCGAAGCAATGGGTGCGGGCAAAGCGCCGTTCGGATTCCTCAATACGTTTTCGGCAGTGCTCGCCAAAGAAAAATATGGCGTGACACCGCTGCTTGTTTCGCTCCGCAACTATAAAGGCAAACCCGAAAACTTTTATCAAGGACAATTCATCGCGGGCAAAGCAACGGGCATCAAATCCATCGCGGATTTGAAAGACAAAACGTTTTGCTTTGTCGACCCCAACTCGACCTCGGGCTATATCATTCCGCGCATCGTTCTGGCGGCGAATGGCATCAACCCCGACAAAGACTTGAAGGGTTCAACCAACGCAGGTTCACATGACAATGTTGCCATTGCCGTGTACAAGGGCGATTGTGACGCGGGCGCAACCTTTGTAGATGTACGCACCGATTCCAACCCCATCAAACAAAACTATCCCGACATGGTGGAAAAGGTGGACGTCTTCTACATCACTGACAATATCCCGAACGACGGTCTTCAGGTCGCCAAAGGCGTGGACCCAAAGATTACCGATGCAACCGTGAATGGCTTGCTGTTCATCTCCGGTGACGCGGGCGGCAAAGCGCTCTTGCGCCGTCTGTACAGCTATCTCGGTCTCGTCAAAGTCGAACCGACCTTTTACGACGATTTTGAAGGACTGCTGAAAAAAGCAGGCGTTGATCCTTCGAGTCTCGTAAAATAAAAAATAATGGCAGGCAGAGACAACGAGTGTCTCTGCCTGCTTTTCGTTAGATGAGATGAATTGGCGGCGCACACGATTCATTTCCTTTCTAACTTTCCCCCATGCTCCGCGTTGAACATCTAACCAAAGTGTTTCCGAACGGCACGGTCGCGCTCAAAGACGTGTCCTTTCAAGTGGAAGACGGTCAATTTCTTGCCATCATTGGCTTGAGCGGCTCGGGCAAGTCCACGTTGCTGCGCTGCATCAATCGGCTCATCGAACCGACCAGCGGGAAAATTATTTGGAACGACGTTGACCTCACCGCCCTATCGCAGACCGAAATGCGCCAGGTCCGTCGCCAAATCGGTTTTATCTTTCAACAATTCAATCTCGTCAAACGCTCCAGTGTCATCACCAATGTCTTGACCGGACGCCTCGGCTACGTCAACACCTTGCAATCGCTCGCCAATCTTTTTTCTCAAGCGGACAATCAACGCGCGTTGAAAAATCTGGACCGCCTAGGCATGGCAGAAAAAGCATATGTCCGCGCCGACTCATTAAGCGGCGGACAACAACAGCGCGTCGCGATTGCGCGCGCGTTGATGCAAGAGCCAAAAATAATTCTCGCCGATGAGCCGGTCGCGTCACTCGACCCCGTCCTCTCACACACCATTCTCAAATATCTCGAGCAACTCAATAAAGAAGATGGGCTCACGGTCTTGTGCAGTCTACATTTTCTCGACCTCGTGCATCGTTACGCCACGAGCGCCATTGCGCTCAAGGATGGACAACTCGTATTTCAAGGTTTGCCGCAAGAAATTGACGACGCGCAGTTCAAAGCCATTTATGGACAGGATGCGCAGCGCGTTTCTATCATGTAGGATTTTTCATTTCGAGACGTCTCTTTACTCCGCCTCGCGCACCGTAAAAAATCACATCGGCAAATGCCGTTCATCCACCAACAATCGCACATGACCCCCACGCCTCTCCCCGTTCCAAACAAAAATCCGTCCGTTGCCGCCATCCTCTCGCTCATTCTGCCGGGCGCGGGACAGTTATATCTCGGTGCGCGCAATGCCGCGCTCGCGATTTTTGCCATGATGGCGGTCATGATTTTTTTGGTCTGGTTCTGCCTGGAAAATTTCCGCGTCGGCAAAATCGAATTCAATGGCATCACCACCAGTTGGTTGTGGCTCGGCGTCATTGCATTCTGGCTTTGGAACGTGTGGGATGCGTATCAACGCGCGTACGGCAAAAAAACCTCGCGTCTTTTTTCGTTCGGCATCCCGCTCTTGTTGATTTACACCATCGCGTGGCAAGTAACAGATATGAATTTGCCACGGCTCGTTACACGCTTTGATGATGTCAAGTTCATCTTTAACGCATTGGCGAACCCCGACTTGTTTACGCGCGACCGCGAAGTGCGCGAAGGCGCGGCAACGCTGTGGATTCCCTGTTCGACTCCACCGCAAACTGCTTCACCGGGCGGAAATTTCGGTCTCCCAGTCGGGCTCGACAAAGTCTGCGCCACCATTGGCGATTCGCTCGTAATGGCAGGACAGGGCTTTCAACCCAACGTAACCGGCAACTTGTATTGGCTCGAATATGGCGGCACCAACGAAGCACAGGTCTTTTCGGGGGGCGCGCCCGTTCTCGTGACAACGGACGCCGAAGGAAAATTCGTTGTGAGTTTTCCGGTTCCGTCGGTGGTGGCGCGGGATGGAATTGACCCGAATGCGCCAATCGCCAATGTGTTTCAAGCCCGCTTTGTGCAAGAAGTGGGTCCATTGAAAACGAGCGAAAATTTTGGCGTCATTGTCGGCAGAATCGAAGAACGTCCCGCCCCCTCTTGGCTGATTGCGCTTGGAATTCTGCCGCAAGGCGCGACGATGCCGACACCGATTCCGGGCGGAATTTTTGTCACCATCGGCATTGGCGTCATGGCAACACTCCTTTCCATCATCATCGCCGCCCCGCTCTCCTTTTTCGGCGCGCACAATATCATGGGACGCGTCCGCGGCGGCAACGTCATTTACTATGTCGCGCGCGGCATTTTCAATTTTGTGCGCTCGATTGACGCGCTCATTCTCGCAATTATTCTGGTGACGTGGACGGGGCTTGGCGCGTTCACGGGTTTGCTCGCGCTCACAATTCACTCCATCGCCGCGATTGCCAAGTTGTATTCCGAAGAAGTAGAACACATTGACCCCGGTCCCGTCGAGGCAACGACGGCGACGGGCGGCAATCTTTTGCAAAACATTCGCTTTGCCGTCATCCCGCAAATCGTTCCCTCGTTTCTGGCGTACTCGCTCTTGCGCTGGGACATTAACATGCGGTCTGCGACCGTGATTGGTTTGGTTTCGGCGGCGGGCGTAGGTTTCTATATCGTCGAAGCCATTCGCAAAGGCGGCTATCGCGAATACGCTGCCGCACTGTGGAGCATCGCCATCGTCGTTTTGATTGTTGATTATTTGAGCGCGTATTGGCGCGACCAGATTCTGCGGAATGCGACCAAGGTCAGCGAAGAGGCGCCCAAGCCATTTTACAAAACACCGCGCGGCATTTTTTATTCTATTCTCTTCATTGTTATTTTCATCCTCAGCTGGAATCTCGCGCAGGTTGACTTGGGCAAATTTCTCGAGCCCGCGCCGACGTTCGGCAAAGTCTTGCTGGACTTTGTCTCGGTAGATACCAGTCTCCCCGTTTGGGAATTGGTTATCCGCAATTTGCTGATAACGGTGTTTCAGGCGCTGCTCGCGACCACACTCGGCGCGTTGGTGGCGCTGCCGTTTGCATTTCTCGCCGCGCGCAATATCACGGGACGCGTGCGCGCGACGCAATGGATTTATTACAGCACGCGTTTTATTCTGAGTTTTCTCCGCTCGATTGAAGCCGTGCTCTATGTTTCGATTTTTGTCTTTTGGGTCGGTGTCGGCGCGTTTGCGGGGATGTTGGCATTGTCCGTGACCACATTTGGTCTCATCGGAAAATTATTCAGCGAAGCGGTAGAAAACATCGAAGAAGGTCCCGTCGAGGCATTGACGGCAACAGGCGCAAATCGCTTACAGTCCATTGCCTATGCGATTGTGCCGCAGATTGTTCCGCCGTTTATTTCGTACGCGATTTATCAATGGGACATCAACATTCGTCTCGCGACAATTATCGGGCTTGCCGGCGGCGGCGGTATCGGGCAGTTGTTTCAAAATTATGTGGGGCAGTTGCAATATCACAAAGCCGGCGCGGTGATTCTCGCGATTGTCATTGTCGTCTCCCTGATGGACTTTGCCAGCGCGAAAATTCGTGAACGCTTGGTTTGAGCAATCTATTTTCAACGTATCACTGCAACATGAACAATGCCGCGAACCACACGCGATGCGCGTGTCACGTTCGCGGCTGTCTTTTTATGTTCAACGCACGCAGGTTCGCGTGCCCGCGTTTTCCCCCAATACTTTTTTCTACTTTTCGCGCTACGGTGTCACCTCAACCACAAAACTCAATTTCGCTCCGTTGTACTCTCCTGTGATTTCCCAACAGCCGAGAGCAGGAATTTCGACACCGCTCATAATCGCCCAGCCATTTCCGCCGAAATCCGAACTCTGCGCATTTGTCGCGCCTGCCACTGCAAATGTCTTGGTCCCGTCCAATTGCTTGCCTGTGATTTTTAGCGCGGGCTGCAACTCGGATGTTCCGACATAGCCCTCGCGCCACCAAACTATTTTTTGCGAGTATCCACCGCCGCCGTAGGGAAGCGCATACCATCTCCCATCGGGACGCAGCGCGGTCCACAATGTATTCGTCCCGTACCAAAATTCTCCAAAGGGCGCTTGCACAGAATACGGCGGAGGCGGCACAAACAATGGCGCGGGCGGTTGCGTGACCGGACACGGGTTTTTGTTTTCCGCATTGGTCATACTTGCTTGCTTGCGAGTTGGCAGCGTCACGGCAGAAACAGAATGGTCTGCATACACCAGCAACAATTCGTTTGCGTCGGAATGTAGCGCGAGTCCGAGAATGGGCATTGTGCCGCGTTTCAATTCTTGAACCCGATTCGTTGCAGCATCGTATTGCCACACAGTGCGCCCATCGCTTTGGAAAACGTGCGCGCTGTCTTTTGATACCAGTGCGTCCGCCATTGGCGCATCCGCTTTGTTTGCAAATGGCGTATATTGAATCACACGCGGTTCACCGATATTCATTACATCCACTTTGCTCAATACACCCAGCACCGCGTTGCTCGCATAAATCGTATGCCCATCCGGCGCAAGCGCGAGCGCGTAATGTTCCAACGTCTCCGAATCACCATCGCCCGACGGCAAATCAATGCACCACGCGTAACGTTCCCGTAAATTCAACGCGTGAATGAACGCGTGCCCCTCTTGCATTCCAACATACAGCGTGAACAACCATTGCCCATCGGGCGAAGCAACTTGAGTTGAAGGATACCCCGCCATTACTTCGTCAATGTTGCGTTTGTCCACAATCGCGCCGTCCTGCAATTGTCCCAATGCGAGGTCATACAAACGCACCTGATAATGGTCGGGATTATTCACCGGCAAATGTTGAATCAAATACAATGCGCTGCCGCGCGCATCAAGCGCGTCCACATCAAAATTTCCGTCGAGTGAAAGTGTGCGCGTAGTTTGCAGAGTTTGCACGTCAATTAACGCGATCGTTGTTTTCGACGCAGCGCGTTCACTTTCTGGTGGAACGCGTTTCAGGGCAAGCCATTTGGCTGTCGCGGATACTGCGCCCAATTCCCAATTTCCTTCCAGTCCGAGCGATGCGCGTATTGAACCGTCCGCGACATCGAACGAATGGAGCGCGGTCATTCCCCCTGTATGAAACGCGGACCAATACGCGCTGCCGTCTGCCGAACGTAACCCGTGTGGCAAAATAAAACGCGCGCGTTTTGTTTGCGCGTCAAACGCAATCGTTTCACGCGCGCCCGCGCGATTTTGGGTGAACCACAGCGGCGCTGCCAAATTTATGTTCGCGGTTTGACGCAAATAATTTTGCAACACTTGTTCGCTTTGCGGTACCACCGAATACCATTTCCGGTCATACGGCGAACGGTCACCATGCTTCATGTCGCCATCTTCAAAAAGCGCGACGCCTTTGCCATCCATTGCGCGCGGATAGTACGTGAGGTCGCCCATTCGAAATGTGCCATTCTCAAAGTAACGCGTAATTTTGTAACCTTGCGCGGAAATTTTCGGCGCAGGCACAACGTGTTGGAAATCTTCAAAAACGCCGAGACGCAGTACACTCAAAACGTTCTCATCCGTAATTGGCAATTCGCCTTGAATGCCCGCGCCGCTGATGAATGCTTTGGTCGGCGGCTGCTCGGGCCAGGCGAAAGCGGTGCTTACCAACACGAGCATCATACTGACGCTCAAAATGCCGAGAGCGAAAAATCGTTTCTTCATTTTTCGATTTCCTTTCCGTGAATTCTGTCAGTACTACAACGCCCGCCGCGTTTGGGTTCCAAAAAAAATACCGCACGCGTCCGCGTGCGGTATTTCTATTTTTCGATTGCGCGCAAGGACTCGGCAAATTGCAGCGCGTCCTCCAATGTCGCGTTTGTTTCCAAACGATACAGCACCCCATCATGCGAGTCGCCCGTTTCCCACGCCAAGACATGTCCTTCAACCATTCGTTCCGTGCCGGGCACCGGGTTTCCGTTCTCATCGAGTACAACCAAAACATGCGCGTCACCCGAAAACCACAGCGCGCGTTCGTCGTGTACGCGCGTTGTCTCCACCACGGTGCCGGGACCAAAGCCCTTGCCGAAACCGCCGTTCAAAATTTTTTGATAAATCCATTGCTGCATTTGATACAACACAAAGCGCGGTTTGTCCGCGTCGCCAAATTTCATTACTACTTGTTCGCCATTGTTAAAGATGTCGAGGTAATACACTTGACTCGGCAATTCGTTCGGCGGCAGCATGAGGTTGAACTTGGCGCGTCGTTGCGCGTCCTGCAAAGTTGTTTCGCAGCAATGTGTAAAGGGCGCAGCAGTTGGTGCAACCGTTGGACGCGCGGTTGGACGCGGAGTCTCACTTGGATTCGGAGTTGCCGTTGGAGCAGCCGTCGGCGTTGGCGTGAAAAAGATGACGCGCAAATTTCGCAATCCAAAAAATTCCGCGACCGCATCGCGCGTTTCGGGCAGCACAAACAACAGTGCCAACGCAAGCAGCAGCGCCGCAGCAAGTGGAACCAACACGCGCAACCAATTGCGCGCGGGACGCGCGACAACATTCGCGCGTTCGAGTTGTGAGCGCACACGCAGCGCGATAGCAGGCGTCGCGGGATATTCCATCGCGTGTCCCGCGCGCATTAACGCGTTTTCCAATTTCTCAAATTCGTTTTCCACAGATTTCGTCTTTCGACATTCGTCGTTCGTCATACCATTTCCACCAAATCAGGAAACTCGCGCGCGATAATTTCGCGTAACTTTGTTAAGGTGCGATGCAAGCGCGATTTCACCGTACCTTGCGGAACGTTCAACGTTTGCGCAACCTCCGCCTCGGGCAACTCCAAAAAATATCGCAGCGCGATGAGCGTTTGCTCGTCCGATTTCAAACGCCGGACCGCGCGCATCAATTTTTCATTTTGCTCGCGCGTTTCGAGATGTCTTTGCGCGTCGCTCGTTTCGCGTTTTTCACTTTCGTCTTGCATGTATCTTTCCGTCATATTCGCGCGTCGCTTGCTCGCCTGAATCCGATTCAACGCCTGATTCGTCACAATTCGCATTAACCAAGGGCGGAACGGTTCACCGAGACGGAATGAATTTAGCGCGCGATACGCGCGCACAAACGCGTCCTGCGCCGCGTCCGCCGCTTCATGTTCATCGCGCGTGATGAGGTACGCCGCGCGAAACGCGAGGGTTTCGTAGGCGCGCACGAGCGCGTCGTATGCCGAAACATCCCCGCGTTGGGCGCGGCGAATCCAGTCCTGTTCTCGTTCCGTCTGTTCCATCAGATGATGGAGCGTCTTTTGCTCCATCATCAACTATACAACGTTCAGCGAAAAAAAGTTCCCTCGAAAAAAAGAATTTCGGTATAATATCCGCACCTTACATTTTTTCTTGGAGGATGCCATGACCACTCCCACCACTCATACATTCAAAGCCGAAGTTAAACAGTTACTCTACATTCTCGCACATTCGCTTTACAAAGAGCGCGACATTTTTTTGCGCGAACTGATTTCCAACGCGTCGGACGCGCTGACGCGAATGCACTTTGAAATGCTCACCAATCGCGAGGTGCTTGACCCTACCGCGGAATTGGCAATTCACATCGAGACGCCCGAAGCGAAAGAGGGCGAACCAAAAATCCTCGTCATCAAAGATTCGGGCATTGGGATGACGCGCGCGGAAATGGAAACCAATCTCGGTACCATCGCGCAATCGGGCGCGCGCGAATTTTTGGCGAAAATCGGTTCGGGGCAGCTTGACCCCAGCGACATGATTGGACAATTCGGAGTCGGTTTTTATTCCGTCTTTATGGTCGCCGACAGCGTGCGGGTTGTGTCGCGCAGTTATCACATTGAGGGGGAAGCGTGGGCGTGGATTTCAGAAGGCGGCGAAAACTTTACGATTGAACCTGCGGACAAAACGGATCGCGGCACTGAAATTCATATTACGCTGAAAAAAGAAGCGGACGAATTCGCGCAAGCGTGGAAATTGAAACAGGTTATCAAAAAACATTCCGACTTTGTGCGTTTTCCGATTTATGTGGGTACGGAACGCGCGAATCAACAAACGTCGCTGTGGCGCAAAAACGCGTCGGAAGTTTCCGCGGAGGATTACAAACATTTTTATCAACAACTCACGCTCGACTTTGAAGAGCCGCTCGCGACCATTCACTTCAGTTCCGACGCGCCCGTGAACGTGCGCGCGCTTTTGTTTATTCCCACACACCGCGAAAAAAATATCCTCGCCGCGCGCAAAGAGCCGGGGCTGCTTTTGTACTCGCACAATGTATTGATTCAAGAATACGCGACGGACTTGTTACCCAAGTGGTTGAACTTTGTGGACGGCGTGGTGGACTCGGAAGATTTGCCGTTGAACGTTTCGCGCGAAACGGTGCAAAACAATCGCGTGATGCGACAACTAGCGGAAACCATTCGCAAACGCGTTTTGCGCGAATTGAAAAGCATGTCCGAGAACGATACAGACAAGTACGAAAAATTTTGGAACGAGTACGGACGCGCGTTCCGCGAAGCGATTGCGACGGATATGGACGCGAAAGAACAAGTGCTTCCGTTGTTCCGTTACGCGTCGTCAAAATCGGACGGCAAATTGATTTCGCTCGACGAGTACATCAAAGGGATGCAAGAGGGGCAAACAGAAATTTATTATGTGTTGGGCGATGATTTGAAATCCGTCGCGCACAGTCCGCATCTCGACCCGTTCCGCGCGCGCGATTTGCAGGTGTTGTATTGGATTGACCCGCTCGACGCGTTGATTGCGCCGATGATGAACGAGTATCAAGGCAAAAAATTTCGCAACATTGATGACGCGGAATTGGAGTTGCCTGAAGAAAAAGAGGAAGAGAAAAAAGAAGAAGAAACAACAACGCCCGAATATGATTTCAATGTTTTGCTCGGACGCTTTACGGCGGTGTTGGGCGAACGCGTCCTCGATGTGCGCGCGTCCAAAGTCTTGAAAGACAGTCCGATTCGTCTCGTGTCGCCGAAAGATGATATGGAACGCGAGCGACAGCGTTTGAGCCGCTATTTCGACAAGGAATACAAGGTGCCGAAAAAAATTTTGGAAGTGAATCGCAATCATCCCCTCATCGCGAATCTCGCGCGCACGCTGCATGAGCATCCCGATTCGGAACTTGCCGCGCTCACTATCGAGCAATTATACGACAGCGCGCTCGTGCAAGAAGGGCTGCATCCGAATCCCGCCGAGATGCTGCCGCGCATACAAAAGTTGATGGCGTTGGCGGTGGAAAAAGAATAGCGCCCGTGTTGCGTTCGGTACGCATTGTTCAGGTATCGAAACTTATTCGACGCTGCGTTTGGCAGAGGAAAAAAGCGATTGACGTGCGACGAAACTTTTGCTAAAGTTTTCATCGCAAAGACAATCTCATCAAGGAGCAACTTATGGCAGACCAACGTGTCGTAGGCACCGTCAAGTGGTACAATTCCGCAAAGGGATATGGGTTCATCTCGCGCGAAGGCGGCGAGGATGTATTCGTCCACTTTTCGGCAATCCAGGGCGAGGGCTATCGCAATCTCGAAGAGGGACAAAAAGTCGAGTTCACTCTGCAAAAGGGCGACAAGGGCTGGCAAGCCGCCGATGTCAAGAAAATTTAGGCAAGGAGATTTCAAAGATGGACGAGCAACGTCTGACCGGTATAGTCAAGTGGTTCAATCCGGCAAAGGGGTATGGCTTTATCGCGCGCGATGGTGATGAAGACGTGTTCGTCCACTTTTCCGCGCTTCAAGGTACGGGCTATCGCAATCTCGAAGAGGGACAAAAAGTCGAATTCACGATTGAAGAAGGTCCCAAGGGCTTGCAAGCCGTTGATGTCACGCCGTTGTAGCCACGGAGGTTTGACAGACAACGTCCTGACCCTCACGGCGCCGGCAACCTGTTTTCTGTAGATAAAGAGAGAGCGCAGGCATGATGCTTGCGCTCTCTCTTTTATTGTGCCGCTTTGTATGCTTCCTTCAACCACGCCACCACTTCTTTATCAATCTCTTTCGCGTCCGTGATGCGAACGCGATGTGTGACCATCGCGTTCCAATTGCCCGCCGCTTCAAAACGTTTCGTCGGCGCGACATTTTTGAGTTTGATGCCAATGTCCAATCTTTCGCTTGAAGAGGGCTGCACTATGGCGAATTTTTTTTCGTCGCGGAGAATGTTGACGTACGTCATGTTCGGCGCCAATTCTACATCATTCCCGAACTTGGCAATCGTTTTTGCGAGCGCGTCATACGGTTTGCGCCAATTTGCTTTTTTACCCGCAAACAATTTGTCGAGGCGCGCATCCATACTCGCTCGCGCATCGTCGGCGTGCGCGTACAAGTACCATAGCGCGCCCGCGTGTCCATAACCCAAATCAAAATCTTGCTTGAGCCATGCGACAAATTCTTGACTCTTGGTGATTCCTTTCGTTTTTGCGAGCGCGAGAAATTCTTGCGGCGTCTTGCCGGTCTTGGTTTGGATGTTGGTGAGGTACGCTTGAAATTTTTGTTTGTCCTTGTCGGATTTTTCGGACATACGCCATCCCCTTTCATCCTTGCGCGTGCGCTTGCCGCAAGGTCGCAATATCAATCTTTTGCATCTTGAGCATCGCTTGCGTAACCGCGTTTGCTTTGTTTGGATTCGGGTCGCTCATCAATTCCATCAACGCGGTGGGAATAATTTGCCATGACAACCCGTACTTGTCCTTGAGCCAACCACACATACTTGCTTCGCCGCCGTCCGCCGTCAATTTTTCCCACAACGCATCCACTTGCTCTTGCGTTTCGACGCTCACGAAAATCGAAAACGCTTCGTTGAGTTTATAGTGCGGTCCGCCGTTGAGCGCCATGAAATTTTGTCCGTCGAGTTCAAACGTGACCACGAACGCATGGCCGTCCGGTCCGCGCGAAACGCTGTACACTTTTGAATTCGGAAAAAGGGATACGTAAAAATTCGCGGCTTGTTCGGCTTGATTGTCGTACCACAAGAATGGTGTAATTCTTTGCATGATGGCTCCTCGTTATTTTTTCAGCCCCGCCAAAATTTCGTCGAGTCGTTCGTAGCCCTCGTTGACGCCGCGCTCCATGCCCGATTGCACCATGCCGTCGCGGTCTGCCACCGATTGATACACGGATTGAATTGTGATGCGCGTGCGGTTGCCGGGCAATTTTTCCAAACGCATCGTGTCGAGAATGACATGTCCCTTTTCGGGGAATCCTTCAAACTCAAAAGTCTGAATCATCAGTTCGGGTGACATTTCGTGATAGACGCCGTGAAAGCCAAATGTGTTGCCAGCAGGGTCAGTGTGAGTATAGCGATACTGGCCGCCACTAACAGGTTCGAATGTTTCGAGCGCCATGTTGTACCCGCGCGGTCCGAGCCATTGCGCAAACAGTTCAGGGTCGGTATGCGCTTTGAACACGAGTTCGCGCGGCGCATCGAATTCGCGCGTGATGAATAGTTCCTGCTTGCCGGGTTCGACAATAATTTGGGTTGGATTATTTTTTGCGGACATTTTTTTTCTCCTCTTGCAGATTTTGTAAAATTTGGTCGAGACGCTCAAAGCGTTCGCGCCACAATTGTTCAAACGGCGTCACCCAATCGTAAATGGGTTTCAACGCTTCCGCGTTCACACGATACAAACGCTGCCGCCCTGCCCGTCGTTCGCTCACCAAACCAACTTGCTTTAACACGGCGAGATGTTTGGAAACCATCGGCTGCGTCCAGCCAAGTTGTTCCACCAAATCATTGACCGCCAATTCGCTCGTTCCCAGGACCTCGAGCAATTCGCGGCGTTTCGGTTCGGCAACGGCGTTGAACGGGTCGAACGTCGTGGGTGCGCGTGCCATGACTAAATTATATTCCTATATGGGAATATGTCAAGGGGTGCGTGGAACTTGATACCTTAAAATTTTCGCGCGGCGCATGACCTTCACATCATGTCAAAAATTTAAATAAAAATCTGCAACAAAAAAAATCTTGCCATGATGACAAGATTTTTTTGTAGGTTTAGAAAACTTTTAATCGTCAGGCAACGGCGCTCCGGTCTGCATCGCAATCATGTACTCGTGCAAGCGGGCGTCATCGTGTCCGCGAATTTGTTCCAGAAATGGGAAATCAGAAGGCGTAACTTGGAGCCGCGCCAGTGGGGAAACCGCGACGAGACTCGCCAATTGTGGGATTTTCACCAGAACGGAATCAAATGGAACGGCTGGCTGCTCCACAAAGGTTGCACGCGGCAAAAAATACACGGTGCCATTGCGCCACGGTTTTTTTGCCAGCGCGCTACGACTGATTGAAAAATGATACAACGACTGATTGCTCGTTTCGCCCGTGACGATTTGAATGCACGCGTTCGCCATCGTCAGTGAAAAGTTATCGCGGTCGAGAATCGCATAAAACATTGCCCAGATTCCATCCGCCGCCGCATAAACCGCGTTTTGATTTCCAAACTCGGTGAGGTCAATCGGTTGACGCGGTTCAAACTGTGTGATGGCAGGATTGCCCGAACCGTGCAAAGCAATGTCGCGTTGCGCGGCAGCATAATTGAGAAATTGCCACTTGGGCGCCGCGTGCGAATAATCGAGGACTGGACATCCATCTCGCGCGATGGCATCATCCAAAATTTCGTCAAACGCTTTTTGCGTCGCGGTATCAAGTTCTCGCACCGGCGACGGCAGCCAATAATCCGGGAGTTGCATAGATATATCTCAATTATCCCGCGCACAGGAGAATTCGCAAACAGCGCACGCAAAAAATCCGCGATGTGCGACTATGACACAGCCATTGAGAACCACAACTTTTCAGAAACACAAACAAACCCCAAGGCACTTGCTAATTTTTGCATTGCGATGTTTTCGCTACTTGTTCCAAGCCGAACAGTATTCGCCCCCGCGTTTTTCAAGGCGGTCAAGCCCGCTGTGAGTAACGCCTTACCCAATCCAATCTTTCGATAGGATGGATGCGTGCCAACCGGGTCCGTGTAACCAATTTTTTTATCGGGGTCATCAAAACCACAAACGCAAAAAGCGCATAATTCGTTATTCTGGGAAACAGCAACCAAGTCCATTTCTTTTGAATACTGTGGGGAATCCATCATCGCCAAGCGATATTCGACCGTCATATTCTTTGTCCCAAACGCGGCTTGATGCAGCGCTACAAGTTGCTCTACTTCGTCCTTGCCGCTTACGCAGCGAATTGAAAAACCGGATGGGAGTGGATATTCGATGATGGGTTCATTAAGTAGGCGCGCATATTGTAGTGAACGGATTTGTTCAGGTACAAATCCATGTTTTTTCAAAACATCAATGCGGTGGCTATCATCGGCGCTGCAAGTGCAATCACAAGTATTTTCTGTACCCGTTTCCGCATTACGTCGCTTTATACAAATCACACCCCACTCGACAATTTCAGTTTCCAACTTGTCCAACAACTCAAATTCATTCTCGGTTTCAAACCAGAGATTGTTGTACTCATCCACAAATGCGAATCCAACAACTTGCTTCTCTTGTGTCCAGATTCGCGTCGTTGCCCTGATGGAGGATACCAAAAGCTGTTCATCAAAATCAACTATCGTTGATTTTGTGCCAAGTCGTTCCCTCAATATTATCATTCCTCGAACGTCACTGTCGTCGCGCAACAGCGAGCTTTCCATGAAACACATCCATTGAACTTGAGTTTTTTTCAGTCAGCCAACGGTTTCCGTGAGTGACATTGGGAGGGTGACACTCGAACCGTTCTGCCGGAAAAATGTCGGGGCATGGGAAATGCCTGCAAACAGCACACAATCCCCGGCGTCAGGTGCACGCTCGGTAATGCGGTTTTTTTAGAACACATAAACGGATACATGTGCCTTGCTATGGATATCAAAGGCGCTTTTCTGCCAATTGGCGAATCTGTGAATGAGACGCATTCCGGCAATGCGAGCCATCAAGTCCATCTCGCCGGGAGTGATTAAACGACAGACAATGGGGGACATTGTGATACCTTGCGGAGTGAGAGAAATGTGATTCTCTTCAAGCAACTGAGTGGTTGGGTCATAGCGGGCAACATCCAGGGCTACCATATCACGCTCGACCTGTTCAGCATGAACATAGTCCGATTGGTCGGGAGAAATCCATGCGTGCGGTAATGCAGCTTCAACTACAAAGTATCCATCCGGAGTGAGGTGATGCGCTGCATTTTGAAAGCAGCGTACTTGGTCGTCCGCCGTAAGTAGATTGAAAATTGTGTTGTAGACAAGATAGACCAGCCCGTAGCGTTGGTTCGTAGTCGTTGTGCTCATATCGCCGATAGTGACATGAATGGGCTTGTTTCCAATCTTGGCATAGAGTCTTTCAACCATGTGAGGGGATAACTCGATGCCATCCACTTGAACGCCCTTTTCTGCTAGCGGGATGGCGATGCGACCGGTGCCAATTGCAAACTCGAGCGCAGAACGCCCTTGCGCAAGGTCTCCCAGAAAGGATGCTGCCGCTTCTTCATCGCCGCGAAGATGGTCATCATAGTGTGCTGCAACATTTTCTCCAAAACTTGAAGCGGGGTCAAAGCCTTTCATGTTTTTGCGATTCCTTTTTTTATTTCAGCACGCGGTTTATTTTTCATGAACCGCCTGACAGTCTGCGTCAGTAGTTGCCGGGCTGGGAAATTGCTGACACAGGACATCACAGATTTGGACGCGGATGAACGCGGTTAAACGCGGAAAAAGCAAAAACCAATTTTGAAATCCGCCTTCATCCGCGAAAATCCGCGTCCGAAAAGTGAAACTGTGATGTACTGTGACAGTATATCAAATCATTTGAGAGCCGCGTCAACAAGGACCTGTGCGGCTTGAGCAAGATGGGCGGCGGGGTTCTTGGCGCCGAACATGCGTGACGCCATGTACGCGCCGTCCATGAGCAGAACGAGTTGGTCGGCAAGGACAGCAGGTTTTCTTGCGCCTGCTTCTTTCGCCAGTTGACGCAAGCGCGTGCGGACAGACTGTTTGTGGTCAATCGCGACTTGATGCCCCGGATAATCGGTTTCAGGAAATTCTGTCGCCACATTCAGAAAGGGACAGCCGTAGCAGGATGAAGTTTGGACATACTCTTGCAATGCCACAAAGAATGTCAGTATTTTTTCACGCGCAGTGGGCGCGTCTTGCGTAATTTGTTCGAAATTGCTCCAGAACAATTCATTGCTGTCTTGAAGATACGCAACTATAAGGTCGTCCTTTGTGGGATAGTGCCGATAGAGGGTCATCTTGCCGATTCCCGATTCGGCGGCGAGCGTATCCACGCCGATGGCGCGGTAACCGTTCCGGTAAAACATCCGCGCGGCGGTCTGGAATACTTGATCTTTCGGGGCAATTTTCTTTTTCATCTCATCCGCCTCTTGACACGATACAGGTTTGTATCGTATGATACGCAACAGCGATACAGGTCTGTATCGTAGCACAGTACACGAAATTTTTCAAGGAGACATGGTATGAAGATACCGCAAGAAATCCGTGAACTCATCGAAGCTGGGACCCCCGCGCATCTGGTCACACTGAATCAAGATGGCAGTCCGCAAGTCACTCTCGTCTGGATTGGTCTTGATGGTGATGAAATCGTTGCGGGGCATTTGCCCGAAAACCGCAAGGTCAAGAACATTCGTCGCGATCCGCGCGTGGCAATCTCACTTCAAGCCAACACAAAAAGCGCGATGGCACTTACCGAGTATGCTGTGCTTTATGGCGAAGCGCAGATTGAGCAAGGCGGAGCGCCCGAACTATTGCAGAGACTGGCGGAAGTTTATATCGGAAAGGGTGTCAAGTTCCCTCCAATGGATAATCCTCCACGCGGGTTCATTACGCGTATTCGCGTCAAGCGCATCGAGGGCGTTGGTCCTTGGACCGGGCGCGCCGTTTGACACAAATAATCGAGAACGCACATTTTGAAGGAAGGTGAATTATGGAACACCATACATTCTTGGGGAAAAGTACTTTGTGTGTGCCGCGCATGGGAGTTGGCGCGATGACGTGGGGGGACGCGAAAGGACTTGCCCGCCTTCATCCCGCAAAAACCGCGTATGGCGGCGCGCACGGGTTCGAAGAAGAAAAACGCGCGCTTGAACTAAGCATCGCGGCGGGTGTGAATCTGTTCGACACTGCCGCAATGTACAGCAACGGCGCGGCGGAACTGCGGTTGGGAGAATTGGCGCGCGGAAAAGATGTGCTCATCGCCACGAAATTTCCAGGCGGGTTTTCGATGAAAGAGGAGGACCTGCCGAAACAACTTGAGGCGAGTCTCAAGCGCTTGGGACGCGCGTCCATCGAGTTGTATCAGCATCACTTTCCCATGCGGAACATTTCCATTCCCAAACTGATGGAGCAACTGGCAAATGTTGTGGAGGCGGGCAAGGTCAAGGCAGTGGGCGTGAGCAATTATTCCGCCGAACAGATGCGCGAGGCGCACGCCGCGCTTGCGAAACGGGGAATTCCCTTGGCGTCGAATCAGGTGGAATATTCGCTTCTGAATCGCGCCCCTGAAGTGAACGGTGTTCTCAATGCCTGCCGCGAGTTGGGAGTCACGCTCATTGCGCAAACACCGCTGGCAGGAGGCAAGTTGACGGGCAAGTATTCAGCGCAAAATCGCCCGAGCGGATTCTTTCGGCGCATTTTGCCGCAATACAATCGCAAGGCGTTGGAGGAGATGCAGCCGGTGATTCAATTATTGCGTGAGATTGGGGAACGATATTCCAAAACGCCAAGTCAGGTGGCGCTGCGTTGGTTGATTGAGAATCCGTTCGTGCTTCCGATTCCCGGGGCAAAGAATGGCAAACAGGCAGTGGACAACGCGCAGGCGCTGACGTTCTCGCTGACCGCGGACGAAGTAGAGACGTTGAGCCAAGCGACGATGAGGTGGAGAGTGTAGCGAAGGTCGCGCGCGACGACCCTAACATGGCTCAAACCCCAACTGCAAATACAACCGTATCGCTGCCAACCGGTCGGTCGAAGTCCGCAGCCGCGCTTCTCGACATCCTGCTTGCGCTGCCAACGTGAGTACACCGATTACCACCGCCCTGCCCAAGCCCTTGCCGCGCCACTCGGGCTCCGTCGCAACCCAGCGCACCCAACCACATTCCGGAGCGTCAGGGCGCACCTGCAGCGAAGCCGTTGCCACTGGTCGCCCCTCTGCCTCGACCACCAACGTCGCCCTCACCGTCTCGTCGCCAAAGAGCTCACGCTCAGTCCCTGCCGCATCCCAAATCTCTTGCTCAAACGCGCCGCCCAAGAGCGCCGCCAATGCTCCCGCGTCCTCCACCCGGGCACGCCGTACGACCAGCGGCGCAGCCGGAATCGACATTGCCGGAATACCAACAAGCGTCGCCCGCCGCATCGTCATGACAACCGGCACTGCAAGCGCATCGGATTTCTCAATCATTGGGTTGGCTGACTACCAATTATCCCGCAACCTCACAGTCGAATCGCAGACGCCGAATACCACATTCTCATTTCCAATCACTGCAACACGCACGCGCACAACACCGACGCTCAAACCCCTGCCGCTTCACTCGGCGCATCCATCACGATCGGCATCTCGATTGGAGCGTCCCCTTTTCGTCGGAACGCAATTTCCTTTTCATCGCTCAAATCCACGAGCACCACATCGCCCGCGTGAAATTTGGGCGCCAATAATTTGCGCGAGAGTGGCGATTCGATGCGGCGCGATGGATTAAATAAAGGAAATCGCCTAATGCCAACTCACGGCATTAGGCAGCCGAAAGGGCCTACAAGGTGATGGCCGCTACGAGGGACTGTGTGCAGCTTAGGAATAATAACGATCTGTCAGGAGTATGGCAATGATGCCAAGAATGATCAGAATGCCTGCCATCAGAATCGTCTGCGCCTCTGAGTGGATTTGAGTGATTTGAATAGCTGATGCACTCTGTGAGGAATAGAGAATCGTGATAAAACCGCTCCAACCCAGACAGCCGAAAACGATGAGAGAAACAAGCAATCCGATGACATAACGCATTGTAATGCCTCCCTAAGATTGTTTCCTCACGATTGAAAGAACTGAACGGCAAGGGCAGATTTGTCTTATCGTACGCTACTGATCGCACTTGTCCGATAATGCAGAGTTTATCTTGTCGGCATTTTTTAAGGATACATCTGACTTTCTGAAAAGCGAATAACTGAAGCCGTTCGGCAGTCCTCCCTCGGCGACAAATGTTGCACCCGTTAGTTCCTTTGACCATGATCCATCAGCAGGATAACTGACAGTCAAAAAGAAAACAGCTGTCCCATCCGGATATTTCTTAGGAACATCCCCAGCGGTCCAGCTCAAACTTCTTTTAGCAACTGCTTTGAGTTCCAAGATAACCAAGTCTATTCCTTTATCAAAAGCAAGATCGGGTTTAGCGTTGCCATATTCTTGTATTGGCTGATTGATTCGTAAATTGGAGATGTCGAATTCTGAACGGCGTCGAAGAAGTGCATCTGCGAACAAGGTCTGAATCGCCCACTCAAATCCATAATCGGGTAATTGTTTTCTTGCCTCTTTGACATTCAGACACTTCTTGAAAGTATCGCTTAGCCATTCTTCGCCCTCTGCAAGAATGGCAACGATCAATTCATTGACCCATTGTGAGAGCTTGATCTCTTCCCCCATTATACGTTTCCACGATAAAACTTATTCGATGAGTTCGTAATTCCGTCTTGCTCCATCAACTCGATAATGTTGCGCGCAACATCTTCAACATTTTCCAACGCTTCCGCGATAGTCTCACCTTCCGCATGACATCCCTGCAAAATGGGACAGACTGCGAGAAAACCCCCTTCCGCTAAAGATTCAACCTCAATCGGCAATTTATATTTCATACATTCTCCTCACCCAAGCGCAGCGCCTTCACTCGGCGCGTCCATCACAATCGGCATCTCGATTTCCACATTGCTCCCTCGTTCCTCTGAACTTGGTTTTCGCCGAAACACAATCTCCTTTTCATCACTCAAATCCACGAGCACCACATCGCCCGCGTGAAATTCTTGCGCGAGTAATTTTCGCGAAAGCGGAGATTCGACGCGACGCTGCAAGGTGCGGCGCAATGGACGCGCGCCGAATTGTGGGTCGAAACCAATTTGCGCGAGATATTCGCGCGCGGCGTCGGTCAATTCAATCGTGATGTTTTGTTCGCGCAAACGTTCCGCGATTTCGCGCATTTGCAAATTCACAATCGCTTGAATCTGTTCGCGCGTGAGCGACGAAAACAAAATCACTTCGTCAATCCGATTCAAAAATTCGGGACGAAACGCGCGCTTCAAATCTTCTTCCACATCCGCCCAATCTTTGTCCACGCGCGTACTTCGCTCACGCCCGCTCGACGCAAAACCGAGCGCGCCGCCTTTAGCCGCGTAATCGGTGCCGATGTTCGAGGTCATGATAATCACGGTGTTGCGAAAATCTACCGCATGTCCTTGCCCATCGGTGAGGCGTCCATCCTCCAACACTTGCAGCAGCGTGTTCCAAACTTCAGGATGCGCCTTTTCCACTTCGTCAAACAAAATCACTTGATACGGACGCCGCCGCACAACTTCGGTGAGTTGCCCGCCTTCTTCATAACCAACATAACCGGGCGGCGCGCCAATCAAACGCGAAACGGTGTGCCGTTCGCGATATTCGCTCATGTCCACGCGATACAACGCGTCCGCGTCGTCAAACAAAAATTCCGCGAGCGCACGCGCCAGCGATGTTTTGCCAACGCCCGTGGGTCCCAAGAATAGAAATGAACCAATCGGACGTTTCGCGTCGGCAATGCCCGAACGCGAACGACGCACCGCATCGCTAATCGCGCGAATCGCGTCGTCTTGTCCGACGATGCGTTCGTGCAAGGCATCTTCCATTTGCAAGAGTTTGTCCGCTTCCGTTTGCAGCATCTTGCTCACGGGAATGCCCGTCCAATTGCTAATCACTTGCGCGATGTCTTCGCGTTCGACAATTTCATCCAGCCCTTGTTCTTTTTGCCAAATGTCGCGCGCCTCTGCAAATTCTTCTTCGAGTTTCACTCGTTCGGCGCGCGCCTCTGCCGCCTTTTCGTAATGGCGCGCGCTCCACGCGTTTTCTTCGTCCGTCTGCAATTGGCGAATCGCCGCGCGCATTTGTTTCAAATCGGGCGGCATGGAAAAAATCGCGACGCGCAATTTCGCGGATGCTTCGTCCATCAAATCAATTGCCTTGTCCGGGAGAAAACGGTCAGCGACGTAGCGATGCGAAAGTTTCGCGGCAGCGTCGAGCGCGGTGTCGTCAATTTTGACTTGATGATGCGCTTCGTACCGCGCGCGCAAACCTTTTAACATTTCGAGCGTGTCGTCCACACTCGGCTCGTCCACAAAAACAGGCGAGAAGCGTCGTTCGAGCGCGGGGTCTTTTTCAATGTGCGCGCGATATTCGTCGAGCGTTGTCGCGCCAACGCATTGCAATTCGCCGCGCGCCAACGCGGGCTTCATCATGTTCGACGCGTCAATTGCACCCATCGCCGCGCCCGCGCCGACGACGGTGTGCAACTCGTCAATGAACAAAATAATCTCGCCCTTGCTGTTTTGAATTTCTTCGAGCGCGGCTTTGAGACGTTCTTCAAATTCACCGCGAAAACGCGAGCCCGCGACCATTGCGCCCAAATCCAATTGCACAACTTTTTTCGTCAACAGAGGTTCAGGCACATCGCCCGCGACAATTTTTTCTGCCAGTCCTTCCACAATCGCCGTTTTGCCCACGCCCGGTTCACCAATCAGTACGGGATTATTTTTTGTGCGTCGTGAGAGAACTTGAATGAGGCGCAAAATTTCGCTGTCGCGTCCAATCACGGGGTCGAGTTTGTTGTCGCGCGCAAGCAGCGTCAAATCACGCGAATAGCGTTCCAACATGCGATAGCGATTTTCCGCCGTCGGGTCGGTGACGCGCTGTCCGCCGCGCACATCGCCGAGAATATTTTGAATGCGGTCTTTGGTCACGCCAAATTCCGCGAGAATGCGTCCTGCCATGCCGTCGCGTTCATTCGCGAGCGCGAGCAAAAGATGTTCCGTCGAGACGTAATCGTCCTTTAATCGCGACGCTTCTTCATTCGCGTTGTCCACGATGCGTTTTACGCGCGGCGTCACATACACTTGCGCCTGTCCGCCGCCGTAGGGGTAATAGGTTTTCGGAGTGGATTGGAGATATTCGTCCGTGCGATTGCGAATCGCGTCGGGTTCAATTCTCAAGCGTTCGAGAATTGCTTGCACCGCGCCGCCCGTTTGTTCGACGAGCGCAAGCAGCAAATGTTCCGCGTCGAGTTGGGAATGACGATAGCGTTGCAAAATTTCGTGTGCGCGCGCAAAGGCGTCTTGGGCGCGTTCCGTGAAACGGTCGAACCTCATCATTGCGCGCCTCCTCGTTGAAACGCGTTGGAACAATATGGATAATTTGGAGCGGAACGTTCGGTGAATCGGTCAAAGCGCATCATGGCAGATGTTCCTCAAGTTGCGAATCGTTGCGATAAGGGAATTATATTACATCTGCGCGCGGGGTCAATGAGAATTGGATGAAAAAAGTTCGCGTCATCCCAACGCTTTCTCCAAAAGCTCTTCCACGATGAGCTCTTGCCCAATCGCCCACTCGCGCGCGAATGTCACGGTGTCTAATTTGGAACGCGCGAGTTCATGCGCGCGCTGCATTGCGAACGTGCCTTCTGGCGTATATTGCAAATTGTACTGTGCGCGCATCGTTTCCGCCGCAGACAAGAGGTGTACTGCTTGGACAGGATTTTCATATTTGTTCACGTAATGCGAAATGATGAACGGTTCGATGAGATACAGCGTCATCCCGCCAATGTGACGATTCAATTGCAAACAATAGCGCAAGCACTCGTCCGCTTCTTGGTCACAATGGTCTAGAATCGCAATAATCGCCCATTCGCAATATGCCAACGCGAGCCCCCATTTGTAACCGATATGCGCCCAATGGGTTAACGCTTTTTCCATGCGTTCCCGCGCCGCGCGGTATTCGCCTTGCAGCCGCGCCAGATGCGCGTAGGCATAGCACGCGAATCCAATGTGCATGGCGTCGCCGGATTGTTGAGCAACCCACAGCGATTCTTGGTCATACTCTATCGCGTCTTGAAAATCACCTTGCCGCGCAGACACCTGTCCCATGTTTGTAAGAGCTTGCGATAAATCTCCGGGTTGCGCGCTTTGGCGTCTCAAAGCAAGACTCGTTTCAAAATAGGCGCGCGCGGTTTCATGCCGCCACTGCACCAAAAAAATCACGCCCAACGCATTCAGAAAAAAGGAACGCGCCCGTTCATCCTCCATCGTGGCGGCAAGTTCCAAGCCACTTTGCGCCAGCGCAATCGCGCGTTCAAAATGTCCGAGCCGACGCGCAAGCGTGACAGCCGTTTTTAGCCCCGCCAAACGCGACGCGTACAGTTTCGCATCCGTGCGCGCCAGCGCTTGTTCCACCACCATCAATCCTTCGTTCAAATGACCGCGCCATTCTAAAAAGCGAATCAACGCACCCGCGAGCTGTAACGCGTTTTCGGGCTGCGCTTGTACGCTCCACGCCAACGCGGCGCGCAGATTATCGAGGTCTCGGTCCAATTGCTCCAACCATTGCTCCGGTTCGCGCGTGTCCAAGCGCGCGGCGGTCTCTCGCGCGCGATGATTAAAGTATTCGAAATGTTGTTGCTGCAACGGCGCGTGTTCGCCCATTTGCCGCAGTTGCGCGCCCGCATATTCGCGAATCGTTTCGAGCATCGTATAACGTGTTTCATCGTCATGCGGCTCCATCACAACGAGCGATTTATTGACGAGATTCGTCAATAGCGTCAACGGTTCAAACGCGTGCGTTGACACATCGGCAAAACAAACTTGCTCGACCGCTTCGAGCGTAAAACCGCCGACAAACACAGACAGGCGGCGAAACAAAACGCGTTCATCCTCGCCAAGCAGCCCGATGCTCCATTCAATCAATGCGCGCAGTGTTTGATGCTGCGGCAGCGCGGCGCGATTTCCTCCGGTCAAAAGTTCAAAGCGGCGGTCCAAACGCGCGGCAATCTCTTGCGGTGACAAAAGATGCAAGCGCGCGGCTGCGAGTTCAAGCGCGAGTGGAATGCCATCGAGCCGCCGACAAATCTGTACAACCGCGCTTGCATTATTTTCGTTCAATTGAAATTGCGGCTGGACGGCGCGCGCGCGTTCCACAAACAAACGCACACTCTCGAACTTGTCCAGCGCATCGAGCGAAATTTTTTCGTCGGCGGCGGGCAGCGTAAAAGAGGGCACGCGATACACCACTTCGCCGAGCAAGCCCAACGGTTCGCGCGAAGTCGCCAGCACTTGAAGTTTGGGCGCGGCGCGCAAGAGTTGTTCCGCAAGCCGCGCACACGCGTCGAGCAGATGTTCACAATTGTCCAAAATGAGCAAGAGAGTTTTGTCGCGCACGAACGCGCGCAATGTTTCATGCGACGCGTGCGAACCGGTTTCGGGCGCGCCAAGTGCATTTGCAACTGCCTTCGGAACGAGCGCAGAGTCTTGGAGCGATGCGAGCTCGACTAACCAAACTCCGTCCGCGAATTGTTCCACGCGGTTCGCGGCGACTTGCTGCGCCAGTCGCGTCTTGCCCATTCCCCCGACGCCCGTCAATGTGACGAGACGGTATTTCGATTCGGCAACAAGTTCTCGTACTTGTAACACTTCGGACGCGCGTCCAATGAACGGCGTGAGGTGCGCGGGCAAATTATGACGCGGCGCGTCAGAGACTGCGAACGTGTCGAGATTGCCTTGACGGATTTGTTCGGCAAGTGTGCGCGTTTCCAACTCGGGTTCGAGATTCAATTCCGACGCCAAAATTTCGCGACAGCGTTCGTACGCGGTGAGTGCGGCGTTCACTTCGCCACGCAACGCAAGAGAACGCATGAGCGCGCGATGCGCCGACTCGCGCCACGGTTCCAATTGCAATGTTCTCTGTGCGAATTGACTCATACCGTTATAGTCGCGCTGACGTTCAAAATGTTCGAGCAATGTCTCGAGCGCGCGCAGCATTTGTTCGCGCAGTCGTTCGCGCGTGACGAGCAGCCATTCTTCAAACGGCGCGGCATCGGGCAACGTGAACCCTGCGAGAAAATCGCCGCGATAGAGTTCAACGGCAGACTGCAAATGTTTGATGCCGGCTTGCCGACTCTCGATCGCGCGCAAAAATTCGGCAACGTCGAGCGAATGTTCGCTCACGCGATTGAATTGAATTGTTTTTGTGGTGGCGTGGAAAAATATGGAATCGTCGTCGCTCACGGCTTGGCGCAATCGCCACAGGGTCTCGCTGAGATTGTGGCGCGCGTCTTTTTCGGGTTGTTCGGACCAGAGGAGCCCCGTGAGCGCCTCGCGTCGGTGCGGTTGGTCTTGTTCGACGGCGAGAAACGCGAGGAGCGCGCGCACTTTGTCGGAGCGAAAACGTGTGACGGGGATGCCGTCGAGTGTCGCCTTGAAACCGCCAAAGAGGGAGAGATTGAGGTATGGCATGAAGTGGCAGTGCGGCAATTATAAAGCTGAATTCAGAGACCTCTAGTGATTTCCAACACGCGCGACTTACGATAGTGTGGTGACGCGTTGATGATAGCAGTGCGCTATTCTCGGCGCATGAAAAGGAAAACGCCTCTTCGCTCTGCGCACATTTACTTGCTGCGGCTTGAACGTGTTCAACGCCAAGGCAACTCAACTTGGCTCGTGTTCTTGGAATCTGTGGCGTCGGGAAATCGCCGCGCGTTTGGTTCGCTTGATGCGCTGACCGAATTTCTAAAAACTGAGTGTGCCGAACTGGAACGCGAGCGAAACGTTTTGGGAAACGGCGAGCCATTTCCAACCATTTGATTCTCTCTGTCGAAGGAAGAGATGAAATGCTCTCTTTTTGTTCTGACATTTGAACTGCGTTACCTTTTTCACCTTTGCGGCGTCCTTACTCTGGACACTCGCGAGGGAAAAGGAAAAATGGGTTTATCATTTGTACAAATGTCGGAACAAAATATACAAGTGGAGATTCCGCCACCAAATCCGGGCGATGACCGAGCGCTCGTCGCCGCCGCGCGCCGCGACCCGCGCGCGTTCGGCGCGTTGTATGAAAAATACGTGACGCAAATTTATCGTTACGCGTATGTGCGTTTGCACAACGCCCCCGCCGCCGAGGATGCGACGAGCCAAACTTTCTTGAAAGCATTACAGGCATTACCGCAATTCCGCGATGGACTTTTTATCGCGTGGCTCTATCGCATCGCGCACAATGTCTGCGCCGACGCGATTCGCCGCGTGCCGTTGACCGAAGATTACGATGCGTTGGAATTTCAATTGCACGCGGACGATTCCACCGAAGATGCGGCAGTGCGCGCGACGGAACGCGCCACGTTTTATCGCGCGATGAATGATTTGCCCGACGAACAACGCAATGTATTGGAAATGACAATGAGCGGATTCAAAGGCGAAGAGATTGCGCTCGTTCTCGGCAAAACACACGCGTCAGTAAAAATGTTACGCTGGCGCGGCGTGGAAACTATCAAAGCGCGCGTAGCAGCACAAGGTCTTTTGAATGAGGTGCAAGAATGAATACGCGTGATGAACCAATGGCGGAATGGATGGAACGATATTTTGAGGAATTGGAAACGAATCCGAACGCGGAACCGCCGCGTGAAATGGATTCGCAAATGATAGAGACGATAAAAAAAATGAACGCGTATTTCGCCGCGCCCGAACCAAACGCGGAATTCGTCGCGTCGCTGCGCGACACGTTGGCGCGGCAAGCAAATCAAGGCGCGCCCGCGCAAAAAACAGCGCGCACATTTTTCGCGCTGCAGCCTTGGTCATTCGTCGGCATCTCCGCAGCGCTGTTGGCAGCGATTGTTGCAATCGGATTGTGGGTAACACAACCCGCGCCGGTGGACGCGAGCATGGTGTTGAATAAAGCGCGCGACGCGGCAAATAATTTTTCCGCTGTCGGCGTCAATACCTTTGAAATGACAACCGAATCCGAACAAGCGATTCTGGGGGACCCGCAGCAGCCGATAACGGGCATGTCATTCAGCACAAGCAAAATCTATTACGGCAGCCCGTTGCGTTGGCGCGTTGAAACCACCGACGAAACTCTGAACACACCGCGTACGACAAACATCAACGTACAAGATGGTGCGACGAATTGGACCTATGACGCGTTTAACAATCTTGTTTTGGCGGATGTGCCGAGCCAAGTTGGTTTGCCGTTGCCCAATGTCGGTTCGCTCGAATTGTTGAACCAAGATGTATCGCAATGTTGGACACCGCGCGTCCTCGGTGAGGAAAGCATCGCGGGACGCGCCGCCTACATGATTGATTTGGGCAACAATAAATGTCGCAGCGCCGCGCTCGCTGCGTTCCACAATGCCCGGCGCAAGTTGTGGGTGGACAAGGAAACATTTTTCGTATTGCGCGATGAAATAAAAACACAAGACGGCGCGCAAAATTTGGATACGTATGTAGTGCGAGAAATTCGCTACAACATTCCGCTCGACGACACACTGTTCCAATTCACGCCGCCGCAAGGGAGCAAATTGAACGACATGCGTCCGAAACCCGCGCCGAACGCGCAAGAATTTTTGCAGCAATTGCAGCAACTCGAAAAACAATCCGACGTCAAATTGTACACGCCGCGCGCAATTCCAAACGGACTTGTGCCGCGCACACCGCGTTACGACCCGTTGGACAACACGGTGAAATTGGAATATGTGCCGCTTGCGGATGCATCCACCAACACGTTCGCAGACTTGAGTGGCATTACGATTTTGGAAACGCAAGCGACGGATGAAAAAATCGAAATGTGGACGCAAGGTTCCGAACCGAGCGGCATCAGTCGCTATCGCACATGGACGCGCAAGGGCGACTACAATCCCAATACAAACGAAGGCAGCAATTCCGCCGTGTATCTGGTGATTGACGATACGTTTGTCGTGGTGAGCAGTTATATCGTCAGCGTGGATGATTTGCTAAAGACCGCGTTGTCCCTCGAACGCATCACACCATAAAGGAAAAAAATCAAAACCCGTTTGCTTCGCCAAACTACGGCTTGGAAGCAAACGGGTTTTGATTTTTCTAAAACATTTGTCCCTTCACCAACTCGCGCTATAATCGTTTCGTTTGCAAATTGTCATTCTCGCGTTCCGCAAAGAAATTTTTCGTATCACCCTCAAGCATGACTGAACCTCTCGCGGTCGTTATTGGCGACCTCTTGCGCGCAAAACATTTGAAACTCGCGCTCGCCGAATCGTGTACCGGCGGACTGATTGCCTCGCATATTACCGATGTCGCCGGCAGTTCGGAATATTTTCTCGGCAGCGTCGTCGCGTATGCGTACGAAGCCAAAGAAGGATTGCTCGATGTGCCGCATGATTTGTTGCTGCAGCACGGTGCGGTGAGTGAAGCCATTGCGCGCGAATTGGCAAAGAACGCGCGCGCGAAATTCGGCGCTGATGTCGCCATTGGCATCACCGGCATCATGGGACCCGGCGGCGCGACGCCGACGAAACCTCTGGGGCTGACGTACATTGCCTTGTCCGCGCCCGATGTGAACTGGTGTCGGCATTTTGTGTGGACCGGCAATCGTTTGGAAAATAAATCCAGCGCCGCACACGCCGCGTTAGCAATGTTGCACGAATATCTAAATCGTTAAGCCGATGGCGAATTGCTGATAGCCAATAGATATTTGGCTCCCTGCCATCCGCCATCTGCCATCCGCCATCTCCCAATGGATTTCTCTCTCCTCTTTCAAGCCGTCGCACTCGGCATCGTTCAAGGTCTCACTGAATTTTTACCTATTTCGAGTTCCGCGCATTTGTTGATTGTTCCGTGGCTCTTGGGCTGGAACAATGCTCTCATCAACAGTTTGCCCTTTGATGTTGCATTGCACATTGGCACATTACTTTCGGTGTTGGCATTTTTCGCGAATGATTGGGTGCGTTTGATTCGCGCGGGGATTGCGAGCATCGTCGAACGCAAAATCGGCAATGACCCTGACCGCCGTTTGGCGTGGCTCATTGTGTTGGGCTCGATTCCGGGCGCGGTGATTGGCGCGCTCGCGGAAAGCAAAGTCGAAGAAATTTTTCACGCGCCGAACACGCCCCTCGCGCAGTGGGCAGTAATTGCGATTGCTGTGATGATTGCGCTGCTCGGTCTGTTTTTGTTCATCGCCGAACGCGTCGCCAAACATGTGCGCGACATCAGCCAAGTTACGTTGAAAGATTCCCTATTGATTGGGGCGGCACAAGCGCTTGCCATTTTTCCCGGCGTCTCGCGTTCGGGCGCGACGATTACGACCGGATTGTTTTTGGGATTGAAACGCGATGATGCCGCGCGTTTTTCGTTTCTCCTCGGTGCGCCGATTATTTTGGGCGCGGGATTGAAAAGTGTGTACGACCTCGTGCAAGATTCCCAAGCAGGCGCAGTGAGTTCCAACGATGTATTGTTGTACGCCGCCGGGTTTATTGCCTCCGCCGTTACAGGTTTTCTTGCCATTAAATTTTTACTGCAATATCTTCGTACCAACTCGACAGATATTTTTGTGTACTATCGCTGGGCGCTTGCGGCGTTCATCATTCTGGTCGCGCTAATTCGAGGATGAAGAAAAACCGACAACCGACAACGGACAACTGGCGACGAACCTTCGCTCAACTCGTATTCATTGTCGTCTGCTGTCTGTCGTCTGCCATCCTTTTACTCGCGTGCCGCGCGACCCCCACGCCCGCACCCTCCATCCATTTCAAAATCGGCACTTCCGATTCCACTCAATACATTGCGCGTGAGACGGCGAACGCCTATCGCCGCGCACATCCGACCACCACGTTCGATTTTTTCACGAGCAATTCCACCATGGCACTGCGCCAACTCGCGTTTCAACAATTCGATTTTGCGTTCGTCGAGCGCAATCCGCGCGCGGATGAATTGGAACGCGCGCAAGCAACCGCGTTTGAATTGGGACGCGATGGCGTGATTGTAATTGTGCATCCGTCCAATCCGTTGACGAATCTGACGCGCACCGACTTGCAAAAAATTTTCACCGGCGAATATAGTCTATGGTCAGACTTGGGCATCGCGCTGCCAAATGGGCGCGACGAAATTCAAGTGCTAATGCGCGAGGAAGGCGCAGGCACGCGTGCAGTCATGGAAGAAAATATTTCGCAAGGCGAACGTATCACGCTCACCGCGCTGTTGCAGCCGACGAATCTCGATATGCTCGATTACGTCGCGGAACATCCGAACGCGATTGGGTACGTCGCGGCGAATATCTGGAATGAAAATTCGCGCACGCGCGCGTTGAGCATAGATGCGGTCGCGCCAACGCGCGCAAACATCCAAAGCAAAACGTATCCCCTTACCCAAACTGTCTTTCTCATCGCGCCGCGAACTCCGAACGAGACCATCGCGTCGTTTATTGAATTTTTAGCGAGCAGCGAAGGACGCGCCACGCTGTACCAACGCATTGCCGAAATTCCTGCCAAGTAGCATATTCGGCTGCGAATAATTCGTCACCAACTCGTAATCCGAAACTCTCGCCTACTCGTCGCAACTGTGCTTTAATAATCGTATTTTCAGTGAGGGAACTATGAATTACCAAGATTTTGATTACGGGACCGATACTGACAGCGCGCCGTGGACAGCAGCGCCCTCCACACAAATGCTGTCAACACGCGGCGACGCGCAATTGCTGCCACTCACGCCGAATCCATTGGTCTCACAAACCTCCGCCGCGCCTGCTTCATCCGAAATGCTCGTCCTCGGTTCGTTCCTTGCTTCGATGCAGCGCGCCCAATCACAACAAACGTATGTGCTGCGCGAACTGGATGCACGTCTCGCGCGTTTGGAAAACAATACGCGTGTCAATTCACCCGCGCAACCCGCGTCCTTTGAACGCGCTACGTGGTGGGCGATTTGGGGCTTGTTGATGTTGATTCTCGGCGGCGCACTCACGGTGGTGATTGTGCTAATTCTGATGAATCTCGAATTCCGTTAGCCGCATTAAAATTTTCTAATGTTTTACCCGGACGCAGGTGGGAACTTTAATCGTTCCGCCTGCGTCTTTTCTTTGTCAATCTATGTAACGGATTCACAGCCAACGAGGATTCTATGCAAAACACCTTTCTTTTCCCACCCAAAATTTTCAAGAGTCGCCCGCGCGCAATTGTTACCGCGCTCGCTGTCGTGACATTGCTCGTCGTGGTAGTGGTCGCGGCAGCAAGTACAACTGCAACGCCGCGCAGTGTTGCCGAAACGCGCATCGTCGGTTGGGTCAATGAATTGAACAGTGACAAATTGACACAAGCGCGTCAAGAAGCCCAACGCAACTTGGAAGCCGCAGGCGAATCAGCTGTGCCGCAACTTACCGTGGCGCTCCGTTCTGATAATGCCGCCATGCGCCGTAACGCCGCCGATATGCTCGGTTATATCGCTTCACCGTCCGCGACGAACGCGTTGCTCCTAACATTGCAAAATGACCCTGTGCCTGCTGTGCGCCGCAATGCTGCTTGGGCATTGGGACAAATTCAAGCGACGAGCGCGGTCAACGCATTACAGCAAGCGTCCATCACCGACCGCAGTCAAATCGTGCGCGGCAGCGCGGCAGATTCACTCGCGCGCATTCGCACCGTCTTGGCAAAGACGTCCGGCGTGAATGAACAATTGGTCGGCGCATACGCCGTCGCGCCGTCACAAGCGAACCTCGTCTATGTTGCCGCGAAACGCGACTTGCTCATCAGCGGAGACAATGGCAAGGAGTGGACAAAATTGGAAAATGTTTTGCCCAGCCAAGTTTCGGCGCTCGCCGTGAATCCGAACGACGTGCAAAAACTTTATGCGGGTGTGGAAGCGATGGGCATGTACGCGAGCAACGACGGCGGCAAAACATGGCACGCGCTCAACACCGGCATCACGATGACACCGGGCGCGCGCGAATCCATTTCCGCGATTGCAATTGACCCGAACGACGCGAATGTGTTGTACGTTGCGCGCGGTGTATGGATGGGCACAGGACGTGTGGAATTTTTCCCGACCGGTCTCTTGGCGAGTCGTGACGGCGGCAAAACATGGCAGACACTCACGGCGGGTTCGAGCGCCGAAGCGATTGCCAAACTCGCTTTCCGCGATGGACAATTGTATGCACTGGCGGGCGACCGCGTTCTAACGTTAGTGACTCCGCGATAGGAATTTGAGGAATGACCATTCTGGTGGTGCTTTTAGGAATGATGGCGGGACTCGCGTGGTTCATGCCCGATAAAGAATCAAGCGACCAACACGACGAAACAGACATCACGCAAGAATAAACAAACAGCGAACGCTTTGGTGCGATGCACCAAAGCGTTCGCTGTTTTTATTTCCAAGCTGCTATAATCAACCCACGATGTTTGCTTGGCTGCCCGACCTTTTATACATTTGCGGCGCGTTCGCGTTGATTCTCGGCGCGCTGCATTTTTTCTTTCCGCTCCTCTTTGATTTTCGCGGCGCGATTCCAACACAAGGCGGCGCGCTCAAACCGTTTCCGCTTCTCATCACAAAATACAATACGACGCGCAGTGACATTTACGGACTGATTTGGGTCATGAACAATGCCGCGAGTTTTGCGATTCTCACTATCGGGCTGCTCGATTTGTTTTGGAGCGTTTGGCTGCCCTCGACATTCGGCGCGCTGATTGCGATTTGGATCGCGCTGTTTTATTTCATCCGCGCCGCGTCGCAATTGGCAATGGGCAAACGCGCGGGTGATTGGCTCATTCTCGCCGCGTTCGCCGCGCTCGGCGCGTTTCATCTCTTGGTGATTTTTGTTTGAAATCATCACGTCATGTCGAACGGAGTGAGACATCTCGCCTTGCTCGATGTGACACATGAGGAAAAATGGAAAACTATATCTGCGTCACCTGCGGCGTCCAATTCAACGCGAGTGAAACACCGCCCGCAAACTGTCCGATTTGTGATGACGAACGGCAATACATTGGTCACAACGGACAGCAGTGGACGACGCTTGCGAAGTTAAAACGCTCGCATCACAATCGCATCGAGACGATTGAAAAAAATTTGGTCGGCATTGGCTCCGAGCCGAGTTTTGCCATTGGGCATCGCTCACTGTTGGTGTGCACAAACGCGGGGAATGGCTTATGGGACCCGACGTTGCTGCTCGACGACACAACAATCGAAACCGTTCGCGCATTAGGTGGCATCAAATGGATTGCGGTTTCGCATCCGCATCTTGTTACAACATGTGTAGAATGGAGCAAAGCATTCAACGATGCGCCAATGTATTGGCACGCCGATAATCGCGAATGGGTCATGCGCCATGACGGTAATTTTGTTTTTTGGGAAAGTGAAACGCAAACGCTCAATGACGGACTCGCGTTGATTCGCTGCGGCGGACATTTTGAAGGTTCAGACGTTTTACACTGGGCGAACGGCGCGGAGGGACGCGGCGTATTGATTACGGGCGATACGATTCAGGTGGCAAGTGACCGCCGCTATGTGAGTTTCATGTACAGTTATCCCAACATGATTCCATTGAACTCGGAAAAAATCACGCGCATCGTGAACGCGATTGAACCGTACGCGTTCGAAAAAATTTACGGCGGCTGGTGGCACAGCATTGTCGCAAGCGATGCCAAGAACGCGGTCAAACGCTCCGCCACGCGTTATTTGAAAGCAATCGCTCCATGAACAACTCGGACTATCGCCCCTATCCCGCGCCGACGACGCCGTTCGTCATGCATCAGGCGTGGCACGAACTTTTGTTTATGCACTGGCGCGTGCCGTATGACGCGCTGCGTCATGTGGTGCCGACAGCATTGCCCCTCGATACATTTGACAGTGACGCGTGGATTGCGGTAGTGCCGTTTGAAATGCGTGACGTGCGTCCGCGTTTTTTGCCCGCCGTCCCGCGTCTTTCATTTTTTCCCGAATTGAATGTGCGAACATACGTGACGTTGGACGAACGTCCGGGCGTCTATTTTTTTTCACTCGACGCGTCGAATCCGATCGCGGTGGAAATTGCGCGTGCGTCATTTCATTTGCCGTATATCAACGCGACAATGGAATGTGTTGCGCGTAATGACGGAATCGAATACGCGTCGACGCGCACCGATGCGCGCGGCGCGCCCGCATATTTTCGCGCGCGATATCGTCCGACGAGCACGCCGTTCATTCCTGAAAAAAATACACTGGAATATTTTTTGACGGCGCGTTATTGTTTATACACCACCGATGCACACGGAAACGTGTTGCGCGCGGAGATTGACCATCCGCCATGGGAATTGCAGCACGCGGAATGTGAAATCGAAACGAATACGATGACCGAACAGATTGGAATCAAGTTGAATGACGCGCCGCATTTGTTGTTTGCGAAAAAAATCGAGATGGTGGCGTGGCTGCCACAAAGAGTAACGAGCGATGAGCATTGAGGACTGAGTAAAACGGTGACCGTTGTGTGCTATAATCTTTGACTAGAACGCTTGTTTCATTTCCTCAACTTCATTCAAACGTGACAGGTCAGGCGAACTTGGTTCGCCACGAGACACTGTCACGTTTGGACACTCTAACTATGAACACCGTCGGTTATGTCGTCGGCGAAGTCCGCACAGATGAATTTACCTTTGTCACCAATCGCGAAATCGCGCCGCCGCGTCTGGAATATATTGTCGTACAGGTCCAAGACCCGCGCACGGAAACTACGGTTGATGTGCTCGCGCAAGTGACGAAGCTTTCCGTCTCGTCGCGCCTGTTGGACACAACGCTTTCATACAACGAAGTGGCACAAATTCTTACGCGCATCTCGACATCACAGCCGATTATTGTCGGCACGGCAAAAGTGTTGGGATATTTGGAAGGCAGCAGTGTACGTTTTCCGCGTCATGCGACGATGCCGGGAAATCCCGTCACGCAAGCGCCCGATGAATTGTTGAAAAAATTCTTTTCGCAAGATGTGGAAAGCGGGATTGACATTGGCTCGCTCATCAATCGCGACAATGTGAATGTGCTGCTGAACCCGAACGGTTTGCGGCGGCACATGGCGGTCATCGCGCAAACAGGCGCGGGCAAGTCGTACACCGTCGGCGTCATTCTCGAAAAACTTTTGCAGCTCGGCGGCACCATCGTCATCTTTGACCCCAACAGCGATTACGTAAAAATGCGCCGCGACGAAAGTATGCGCGTCACGCCGTTCGCAGACCGCGTTAACGTCTTTCGCATGCCGACGGGACAGGCAGGACGCATCACCGATGAAGAAATCGGCGGCTCAAAAAAATTCACCATGAAATTTTCCGCGCTCGAAGTCGAAGAAATCTGCGCGATGACGGGGATTCCTGAAACGTCCACCAACATTCGCAAAGCATTGCAAACCGCGTACGATAATTTACGCGGGCGCGACTATGCGCCGCACGAATTTTTGCGCGAACTCGAACGCATTGCCGACGGCGGCGCGGCGGGGGACGCGATGATGTCGAATGATACAATGCCGCGCGGACCCGAAAAGAAAAAAGGGATAACGCCCACGGGCATGGAAGATTTTGAAAAAGCCGCGTACAACAAAGCCAACATTGATTTGGGTTGGGACGATTTGGGCAGCGCGGCGGATGATGACGAACCGGCGAAACCGTTTGAAATGAGCGCGTCCGAAAATGGCAGCAATGGAAAAAATAAAGCACCGTCACTCGACGCGGTAGCAGGCGCGCAAAAAGCATTGAAATATGTCGAGCGCATTTCGCGCGTGGACATTTGGGGACATGATGAAGTGCCCATCAAAGATTTGTTGCGTCCGATGAATTTGTCGGTGCTTGACCTCGCCGGCGTGGACAGTTGGGTGACGGAATTTGTCGTCAACAAAGTTTTGAACGATACGTGGGGCGAAGCGACGACGAACGGTTTGCCGCGTCCGGTCTTTTTCATTTTGGAAGAGGCGCACAATTTTGTGCCGGGCGGACAGGGCGCGCGTTCGCAAGCGGCGGGCATCATCAAACGCATCGCGTCGGAAGGACGCAAGTTTGGATTGTTTCTCGTTCTCGTGACACAGCGCCCGTACAAAATTCACGGCGATACGTTATCGCAATGCAATTCGCAAATCATCATGCGGCTCACCAATCCCCAAGACCAACTCGCCATCAAACAATCGTCCGAGGGCATCAGCGAAGGTTTGCTCGCCGATTTGCCCGGGCTGAACGTTGGTGAAGCGGTGATTCTTGGACCCATCGTGCGCGTTCCCGTCATGGTTCGCATCGGGCATCGCATCAGCGCGCAAGGCGGGAACGATATTGATGTGGTGAAAGCGTTGGAGGACGCGCGCAGTCAAGTGGTGATTGATAAACGCGAACGCGATGTGAAACAAGAACGCGCGAAATCGAAAAAGACGGAATGGGTGGAAGAGTTGGACGCGTAAAGATGAAAGGGTGACAGAGTATGGCGACCGGTGTGCGTCTCAAACGTCAAACGTAAAACGTCATGCGTAAAGCCATTGCGAATTTCGGAATGCGAATTGGCATCGCGATCTTGTTGTTGAATATCGTCGCGTGCGCGTCTGCAACGCCAACGCCGCGCGTGACACCATTGCCCACACGCGCGCAGCCCGAAGACCGCGCGCAGCGCGCGCTCACGGATGCGCTCACCGAATTGGAATATGATTTATCGCAAGCGCGTTCGCTCTTGACGTTCATGGCAAAAGCGGAAGCGGTGCGCGGAGAATCGAAAAGCGATTGCGAAACGTATGTCCGCCAAATGCTGAAATCGAATCCGCAATACACACAATTGGGCGTGGCAACTCCGAACGGCGTTTTGTATTGCGATTCCGAAACGCGTTCGCGTCAAGTGAGTGTCGCCGACCGATTGTATTTCAGTCGCGCCATCAGTGAACGCGAATTCGTCGTAGGCGAATATGTGATTGGGCGTGTGACGCTCGCGCCTTCGATGGGACTCGCGTTTCCGCTTTTGGATGACATTCAAAATTTGCGCGGCGTGGTGATTGCTCCACTGCGTTTGAGTTGGCTCGCGCAGCGTTTTGGCGAAATCAGCATCCCCGTGACGGGCGAAATTCTTGTGATGGACACGTATGGAAATTTATTACTGCGCGACCCGGATGCGACAGATTGGTTCGGCAAAAACATTTCGGAAACGCCCATCGGCAATGCGATGCTCACAAAAATTCAAGGCAGCGGGGAATTTGCAGGTGCGGACGGCGTGACACGTTTTTATTCATTCGGTTCACCGGCGAGTTCGCACGAACGTGTGCTGGTCGGCGTCGGCATTCAAAAATAATTTTTCACAGAGGGGTTTTATGCGGACGATAAAGTTTTCGATGTTGTGCTTGTGCGTTTTATTTCTCACGCTGCTTGCCGCGTGCGGCGGAGCGTCGCCCGATGCGGCAGCGAACGCGCTGAAACCATTTACCGCCGATTTGGAAAAATTGATTACAGACACGCGCGCCCTGTTGACGCCGTTGGCACAATTGCCCGAAGCGCGCGGCAATGATGCGGCGGCGTGCAACGCGTTAATGACCGACAAAGCGAAAGCGTATCCGCAATACACCGCGCTCGGCGCCGCCCATCTCGACGGCGAATTGTTTTGCCTTTCGACGCCACAAACCACGCCTGTCAATATCATTGACCGCGCGTATTTTCAACGCGCGCTGCAAGCCAAGGACTTGAGCATCGGCGATTATCAAATCGGACGCGCGACCGGCAAAAAATCATTCGGCATCGGTTATCCGATTCTCGACGCGTCAAACACTCCACAAGGCATCGTGTTGTCACCCGTTGACCTCGATTGGTTAAACGCGCGTTTCGCCGCCATGACGCTCCCCGCCGACGCGGAATTGATTTTGCTCGACAGCAAAGCGAATGTGCTTGCACGCGTGCCCAATTCGTCCGACATGATTGGCAAGTCCATCGCGGACACTCCACTTGCGAAAGCGATGCTCGCGCAAATTGACGGCAGCGGCGAATTTGCCGGACTCGATGGCGTGACGCGCATTTACAAATTCACCGCGCCGAATGGTTCAAACAAGAATTTGGTTGTGGCGTTGGGATTAAAAAAGTAGCAAGTAGTAAGTAGCACGTTGTATATTCCGCCTGCTACCTGCTACCTGCTACCTGCTACTTGTGAACTCGATATTTCCACACACCTGTGAAGCCATGCCCGAACTCGCGGACAATACGGTTGACCTTACCGTCACCTCACCTCCGTATTGGAACGCGATTGATTACGACGCGCACGCGCGCGATGAAACGCAAAATTATCGCCCGCGTCAAACGGAAGATTACGCGCAGTACTTGGAATTTTTGAAACGCGTGTTCACCGAAACATTGCGCGTGACAAAACCGAGCGGACATTGCGCGATTGTGATTGGCACCGTATTGTTGAAAGGCAAGCATGTTCCCGTGCCGTATCACGTGACAACGTTAATGGAAGACATCGGTTGGGACTTTCACCAAGACATTATTTGGGCGAAAGTGACGGGCGGCGTAAAACGCGCGGGCGCGACGATTCAAAACCCGTACCCCGGCTACTATTACCCGAACTTGATGCTCGAATACATTTTGCTGTTTCGCAAACCGGGCGAGAAAAAAATGTATGCGGGACGCACGAAAAAAGAAAAAACGCGCGATGCGATGGAACTCGACGCGGTGTTCACGCGCGACATTGCCAACAATATCTGGCACATCGCCCCCGTACCGCCCAACCAACTGCCGCATCCCTGCCCGTTCCCCGAGGAACTCGCGTATCGCCTCATCCGCCTTTTTTCGTACACGGGCGACCTCGTCCTTGACCCGTTCGCGGGCATCGGCACAACCTTAAAAGTTGCGCGCGCGACGAAACGAAATTATGTTGGCTATGAATTAAAAGATGAATACATCAAATACGCGAACAAACGCGTGAACGAAGATTTGAAATTGCGAAAACAATTGATTGCCGATTTTGTAAAATTGGAATACGGGGAAAAGATGGCGGCAAAGAATAAGGCGCGTGCGCCGTTTCGGAGAAAGAAAGCGTGAATAAAAAATCTTTTCAAAAAGCATTGCAAGCGGAAGTTGAAAATTTTAATGCGGCTGTCTCGACACCAAATGGCGATTGGATTGTCAAAGGGTTTATTGATATCGCCAAGAACATTTACACGATTTCGGTGGATACCAAAGTTATCTCCAAAATCATGGAGCTGTTGCTCTTGCCTGAATTATCGCGCTTTGCGGAAAAGCATCGTCTCAAAATGGTTCTCGCCGAACAACAAAATTTTTATCCCGACATCAGTTTTGTTGACCGCGAAGGACATCGCTTTGCGGTTGATTTGAAAAGCACGTATCGCATTGGCGAACGGTTTGTCAACGGAATGACGTTGGGCGCATTCACAGGTTATTTTCGTTCGCGCACAAGCACCAAGAACATTACCTTTCCTCACAGTTCGTATGCTGCCCATTTTGTCTTGGGCGTGATTTATTCCAAAGCCGACGCGCAGATTGACGAGCGCAAACGATACCGCATTGACGAACTGGAGCAAATTACGTCCGTCGTGAATAATTTTCAATTCTTTTTACAAGAAAAATATCGCATCGCGTTAGACCGTCCCGGCAGCGGCAATACAAAAAATATCGGCTCGGTGATAGAAATAGAAAAATTGGTAAATGGAACAGGACCCTTTGCTTCTCTCGGAGAACAAGTCTTTGATGATTATTGGATGTTTTATTTGACTCAAGACATGGCGCGCGCCGCAGAATTGCCCAAACGTCCGTACACCAATTTGGCAAGTTATTTGAAATACAAAGGGTTAGCCGAGTGAATGAATTCAACGGATTGCCCAAAACAATAGAGCGCGTTGTCATTCCACCAATCAAATGTCAAGGCATCAAGAGCAAGCTCGTTCCCTTTATCATGCAAAACATTCGGTGGGATGGATGTGGACGATGGGTTGAGCCATTTCTCGGCTCAGGAGTCGTCGCGTTCAACGCGCAACCCGAACGCGCTTTGCTGAACGACAGCAATCCGCACATTATCACTCTGTATCAACGGATTCACGATGGCAAAATCACGCCACATATGGTGAGTGAACACCTTGCGCGCGAGGGTGGAGAATTGCTTGCGAAAGGCGAAGAACATTACTATTTCATTCGAGAACGTTTTAATCGCGCAAGCGACCCCCTTGATTTTTTGTTTTTGAATCGTTCGTGTTTCAATGGCGTGATGCGTTTCAATCGCAAGGGCGAATTCAACACACCATTTTGTCGCAAACCTGAGCGCTTTCGCCAAGCACTTGTTACAAAAATTGTAAATCAAGTCGCGCAGATTGCGCGTGTCACGCACAACAAAGATTGGGAATTTCGCATCGGCGATTGGAGCGAATGTTTGCAAGAAGTTTGCCCCAATGATTTTGTGTATCTCGACCCACCATACATCGGGCGGCACACCGATTATTTTGATTCGTGGGACGAACAAGACGCGATTGATTTGGCAAACATCACACAAGCGCTGCCATCCGGTTACGCGCTTTCGATGTGGAAAGAAAATAAGTATCGCGTGAATGACTATGTTGACGCGTATTGGCGCAATGCTATTCAACGCACCATTAAACATTTCTATCACGTCGGCTCGACAGAAGATTTGCGGAATGAGATGGAAGAGGTGTTGGTGATTCGGGAGGGATACGCGGTGGTAGATTTTTCGCGGACAGAAAAAGAATCGTTGCAGTTGGCGATGGCAATTGGTGAATAAGATGCGATGAGGTATCAATGAAGCACAAACCAACGTTAAAGACACCCGTTGACGACAAAACGTTGCGAGCGATTGGTAAGGTGATTGTCAACTTCGCCTACCTCGAAGATTGGGTAGGGATAGCAATTGGTCACTTTGTTGGAGATATGGAGATAGGGGTGACTATGCATGCACAATTTGGACTAAAACAAAACATTGAATTTCTCGACACGTTGTTCCATGAAGTGATTGAAGACGAAACAACAATCAAAAGGTTTGGCGAATATGTCAGGAAGATACGGGAATTTGAAGAAGCTCGAAATAGAATCGTCCACGCACAATGGTGGCAGGAATCTAGCATGCGGATTGCGACGACCTACAAGTCGAAAGCAAAAGGCAAAAAGGGGGTTGTTCGTGACCATTACCCAATCACTGCAACAGAGATGCTCTATTTAGCAAATGCGTTGCCCGAACTCGCAATGGAGTTTTCGCTTTTTGTGGGACGTGCAAGTTTAAAGAGAAAGCCCAAAAAATGATTCGCATCGTCTTTACCGCCGACAATCATCTCAATCGCCCAACCATCTGCCAACGGATAAAAGCGGATAAGCGGATTGCGCGCGCGTTGTATCCGCTTATCCGCTTTCCCAATCCGCTGACTGCTTTTTATTATGATCCGCATCGTCTTTACCGCTGACAATCACCTCAACCGTTATTACGCCAAAATGTCGCGTGAGCAGTTGCGCGCGCGACGAAAACAAATTCGCGAGGCGTTCAAAGAAACAGTTGATTTTGCCATCAAGCAGGGCGCGCAATTTTATTTGCACGGCGGCGACTTGTTTGACAATCCCGACCCGAGTCCGGTTGAACTCGCGTATGTCGCGCGCGAATTTCGGCGCTTGCAAAATCACGGCGTCAAAATTCTCGCCATCAGCGGCAATCACGACATGCCGCGTTACATGGGCGAGAGCGCGACGCCGATTCGCATATATCAAGAATTGGACGCGCTGCGCGTGTTCAGCAAACGCGCACAAGTGGAATTTGAAACGTTCGAGATTGATGGCACGCGCATTGCGATTGGCGGACTCGCGCCCGACCCGCGCGCCGATGCGGACACCGACCCGTTACAAGATGTGGAAATCCACGCGCCCGAAGCCGACGTGAAAATTTTGTTGCTCCATGGCGGCGTTGAAGATGCAGTTCCGCCCGGTTTTGAAGAAGGCGTTTTCAAAAAATCCACCATCGCCGCGCTCAAGCAGATTGATTATTTTCTCGTCGGCGACATTCATTTCACCAACAAATTGAATGTCGAACACGCGACCGTGTTGATTCCCGGTTCCACCGAACGCTTGACCTTTGGCGAAATCAAAAACGAGCCGGGCTTTTACTATTTGGAATTTGATTCCGACGGCGCGCGCCGTCCCGTAAAAATGACGCGCAAGTTGATTGAACCACAAGCGATGCGCCGTCACGAAATCCGCTGCGGCAATTTGCCGAGCGACAACCCCACCGAATATGTCTTTGAAGAAATTCGCGCCGTGAGTAACGCCCAACAACTCTTGCAATTGCGTATGGAAGGGATTCTCGAACGCGAGCAATATCACAAACTAAAATTTTTTGACATCTGGCGTCTCGGCAGTGAATTGAATTTTTATTTCGATTTGGACAAATCACAAATCGAAATTCGAGCGCGCGACGCGGATGAACACGGCAACACTGTGCCCGAAGAACGCGTGGATGTAGAACGCGAACTCGCGCGCATTGCGGATGAAATTTTTGACGCGGCAGAAAATGATGACGAACGCGTAATGATTCAAGACGCGCGCGCGCGCGTGGTGAACATGTATCGCAACAAAAGCGATTGACCTGCGCGGCGCGATATGACAACAAAACCAAATTGAGTAAAATAGGTGCGCGCACGAAACGAGGGAGCTTTGTGCGCGCATCCATTTACCAAGCCGTACTCACAGCGCGTTGGCGCACCCCCACCAAAAATGTTCGGCTTGCCGTTTTATCCAAACCCACCCAATTCCATTTGCGATAGAGCTCCATCTATTGCGAATCCACTATAAGGAGGATGCAGCAATGCACCACAGACGGATTGTTCTCGTCGCTTTGTTTGCGTTGGCGGTACTGCTCGTACTCGGCATTTCCGCCAGCGATGTGTCCGCGCAAAAAAATGCCGCGCCGATTTATTTGAAAGCGGGAACGTTCAGCCCCGCGAACGGCGAACAACTTGCGCTCGCCCCCGAGCTTTCGCTTTCGAATGAAGAGGCGGCAGGCGCAGGTTATTACCTCGTGCAATTTCGCGGACCCGTGCGTGACAATTGGAAAGACGCGCTCACCAAAACGGGCGCAACGTTGCACGGCTACATTCCCGATTTTGCGTACAAAGTCAAAGCTACACCCGCGCAACTCGGACAAATCGCGGGCTTGCGTTTTGTTGTGTACACGGGCGCGTGGCAGCCCGGTTATAAATTGAGCGCGTCGCTGGAACGCGGCGCAGAAGCGCGTTTGTATCGCGTTCAATTTGAACGGCGCGTTGATTTTGCCGCAAACGCAGAGGCAATGAAAAACACGGGAGCGCAAGTCCTCTCTGTTGCAGACCGCCTGATGTATGTTGCCGCGAATGCCGCTCAAGTCCACGCCATCGCGCGGATTCCTGATGTCGCGTTTATCGAAGCCTATGCGCTCAAAGTCAAACACAACGATTCGGGCGCAGGCGTCATTCTCGGCGCAAACGTTGTGAACGCGAATGGTTACGATGGTTCAACGCAAACGGTTGCAGTTGCCGATACAGGCATTGGCGGCGGCACCGCCGCCACCGCGCACAACGACATTCCCGCATCGCGCGTCACCGCCATTTATAATTGGCCCGGCACCACCGACAGCTGTTTCCAAACCATTACGAATGACGGTGCAGTGGATGTGGACAGCGCGCACGGTACGCATACCTCCGGCTCTGTTTTGAGCGATGGCGGCGCGGGCGGCGTTGGCAAAGGCACAGCGCCTGCCGCGCATCTCGTTTTTCAAGCGACTGAGAACTGGGTCATCACCTCCAGTCTATGCAAAGCACTTTATGGTTATCAGAACGGTTATTATTTGACCGGCATTCCCAGCGACCTTCACACATTGTTCCAACAAGCGTATGACGCGGGTGCGCGTATTCATTCCAACTCGTGGGGTTCTGCCGCCGCGGGCGATTACACCACCGACAGCGTGAACGCAGACGATTTCATCTGGGACAATAAAGATTTCGTTATCACGTTCAGCGCGGGCAATGAAGGCATTGACGCGAACGCGGACGGCATCATTGATAACGACTCGATTGGTTCACCCGCGACTGCGAAAAATGTTATCACCGTCGGCGCGAGCGAAAATCAACGCACCGACAATTATCCGTGCGATACCTCGCTCACCTATCAATCGCATGATGCGTATCAACCTTCCACGACATGCAGCGGCATGAGCGGTGCGAATCTGCTCGGCACGTACGGACAACGTTGGGGCGCGGACTATCCTGCGAATCCTATCGCCAGCGATTTGACCGCAGGCAACCAAGAACAAATGGCTGCATTCAGCAGTCGCGGTCCGACGGATGATACGCGCATCAAACCCGATGTTGTCGCGCCCGGCACGTGGATTCTTTCCACCAGTGGTTCATTGTACCAAGAAGGTTACGGCGACCCGTTGAATCCACAAAACAGCGCGTATGCGTACGATGGTTGGGGCATGCCGTACAATGTGGACTACAAATGGATGGGCGGCACCTCCATGTCCAATCCGCTCGTCGCGGGCGCAGCCGCCGTCGTCAAGGATTATTACAGCAAAGCGCACAGCATCAATGCAAGTTCCGCGCTCGTCAAAGCCACGTTGATTAATTCCGCCGTTGACCTGCTCGATGAAAATAATGACGGCGCGAATGACAACGATTATCCCATTCCAAATGTTCACGAAGGATGGGGACGCGTCAATCTCATCAATGCGACGGATGGTTCCGCGATTTTTGTGGACAATAGCACAGGGCTCGCGACCGGCGGCAGCAATGTTACAAATTACACCGTCCCCGGCGGACAACCGTTCAAAGTCACGCTCGTATGGACAGACTTTGCTTCGACCGCCGCCGCATCGGTCAACCTCGTCAACAATCTCAATCTCACTGTGACGGGTCCGGGTGGAACGTATAACGGCAACGTATTCAGTGGCGGTTGGTCAACGACAGGCGGCAGCGCAGACGCGCGGAACAATGTTGAAAATGTGTACATTCAAAACGCGACGGCGGGAACATGGACGGTCACCGTTTCCGGTTTCAATGTTCCAAGTGGACCGCAACCGTTCGCGTTGATTGTAGATGGTTCAAGTGGCGCTGGTCCGACACCGACACCGCCGCCGCCAACCAATACACCAACGCCCACCAACACACCACCGCCATCAAGCAACACAGGTTGGCTTAGCCCGAGTGCGAACGCGGCAGTCACAGGCGGCGACAACAACGGTTATCAAACCAACCCAACGAACGCGTATTCGGACAATGCAACGTTTGCGGTGGACACGAACAGCGGCAGCAACACCAACACGAGCTGCACCAACAGCGGCAAAGACAAACACAATTTCTACAATTACAACGCGTCCATTCCCGGAACGGTGATTGATGGAATTGAAGTGCGTCTCGATGCGCGCGCAGATTCGACCACCGGCGCGCCGAAAATTTGTGTACAACTTTCTTGGGACGGCGGCACGACCTGGACAACCGCCCAACAAACGGGAACGCTCACTACAAGTGAAGCGACGTACACTCTTGGCGGCGCGGCAAACAATTGGGGACGCACGTGGAGTACGAGCAATTTCACGAACGCGAATTTCCGCGTCCGCGTCATCAATGTTGCCAGCAATCAAAATCGCGATTTCTCGCTTGATTGGGTTGCCGTGCGCGTGACGTATCATTAACCTTCTGCGTAGAGACGCGTTTTCGCACGCGTCTCTACGCACTGTACTTGCTCTAAACAAAAATTGAACTCTGTTGTCTTGCACGACAGAGTTCAATTTTTATTTTCCCCTCTCATTTGCGGAACAATCGTTCTATGCGTAAAATGGCGCGCGCCATCCAATTGCCATTCTCCAATCCCCAATTCCATGATTCGCCTCAAACGTCTTTACGCCCACGATTTCAAACAGCTAAAGGAAATTGAAATTCACTTTCCTCAAATGGGACGCGTTCTCGTACAAGGCAAAAACGAAGCGGGCAAGTCCACTTTGTTTGAAGCCGTTTATTTTGCCTTGTTCGGACAAGCGTTGACCACCGAAAGCGGTTCCAAAGGACTCGACGACCTCATCGCGTATGACCAAGAAAAAGCGCGCGTCGAACTCGATGTACAAGTGCGTGACCGCGTGTTCAAAATCACGCGCACGCTGATTCGCGGGAAAACCAACAAATGGGAACTCGACATTCTTCGTCCCGATGGAATCGTCGAAGAAATTCGCACACTCAAAGGCGTCAATGACCGTCTCGTACAGGAATTGGGTTTCGACGCGGAAGCGTTACTCAACACTTGTTTCGTCGAACAAAAGAAACTTGAAAAACTCGAAGGCATGAGCAAAGGCAAGCGCGAAGAATCACTCTCCAAAATTTTGAATCTCGAACGCTTGCTCGACATGGAAGACAAATTGAAACTGCGCGGCGAAGACGAAAAAATGTTGACGCGGCTCGCGCATCGCGTCGAACTCGCGCACGCGCAAGCAGAACTCCCCGGCGTCGCCGACGAACTCGCGCGCGCCGAAGGACAATTGCGACTGCTCGATTTGCGCGCAAATGTAGAAAAAGCAATTGAGGAAATTCAAACGCGCAATGGACTTGAAAACGAACTAAAGGAAATTCGAGCAACGCGCGCGAACTTGCAAGAAACGGTAACGCGCGTGGACGCGCTGGACCGCGCGCGGCAAATGCTCGATGTGCTGCTCGGCAAATATGAAAACGTCGCCGAAGACCGCAAAAAACTCGTGGAATTTTCAACGGAATGCGACGCGATTCAACGCGCGGTGAATGAACAATTGCCCGCGCTCGAAATCCGTCAACGCGATATTCGACGGCTCGGCGTTCAATCCGCGCGGCTCACGCGCATAGAGGCAACACGCGGCAATTGTTTGAGTGAATTACAGCGCGCGCAAAATTTGCAACAGGAGTTGGATGGACACCTCGAACGCGGCAGCGGCTTGAATGAACAAATCGTGCAGCACGAAACGCGTGTACATGAACTCGACGAAAAATTGCGCGCGTATGATGTCGGCGACGCGTTAGGGGAATGGGCGAACGCGGTCCAAGAGACGAATGTACAAGACGATGCAAGTGAAACGGTAAACGCCAAACGTCAAGTGCGCGACGCGTTGAACAAACAACAGCGCCAGTATTACATGTATCTCGGCGCGATTGTTGTGGGCATCGGTTTGGTGAGCGCGCTCGTGATGCCCGCGCTGTTGCTCACAACACGCGATTTATTTCTCGGCGTAATTGTTGCGCTTGTCCTCGCGGCATTTGCGACGCTTGGGATTATTTTGCTCGTCGGACATTTGCTCCAAAGCAATAAACAATCATCCCAACTCGCCGAAGAAATCGGCAAACTCGAAGGTGAACGAAATGTGCGCCGCACGTTGACAAATGCCGCACAGTCGCGCGTGGACACCGCCGTGGAAAAATTGAAAATGCTCGCGATTCCACTTCCCGCGTCCGTCAGCGCCGCACAGGCAAAGCGCGTGGAAATCGCGGCAACGCTCGAGAACAAAACGCGTGTGGAACTCACCGCCGAACGCGATGAAACGCGCGAAAAATTAAATTACGCTCGCGCCCAACGCGGCGAAGTGGTGAAACGCATCAACGAATTGTCCCCCGCGCATGACGGCGCGAACGTGCCGCAACTCGAACGCAAAATCAATCAAGCCGAAAAAATTCTCAATCAATGGCGTCCGCGTCTTGCGCGCCGCGCCGCACAGTACGACCTCGCACCCGAAACGGAAACGTTACGCGATGCGTACCGCGCGACACAGGGCGACATCAAAGCATGGCAGCTGCGGATTCAACAAGCCGAAAAACTTTCGACCGATGCCGCGCGCATTGAGCAGCGCATCGAAAAAACGAACGGCGAAATCCGCGAACAATATACACAAGCGACCGTGCTGTTGAATGGCAAAGTTCCGGTGTGGTCGCCCGACCTCGAACGCGCGACGTATGTGAACATCCAACAACAATTGACGCAAGCGTTTCAACAAGCGGGCGGCGACCAAGTGCGCGCGCAAATGTCGCAAGTAGAAAAACAACTCGGCGCGCTCGAACGCGAACATTCGATTCGCGGAAAAAACGCGCGCGACGCCGTGAGTGCGATTCGCAACATCGAACGCGAATTGGGGATTGACGATGGCGTATCCGAACAACCGACGTTAGAAGAATTGCAAGAGTTGGCGGAACGCTTCGCGCAAACGAATTTGGACGAGCGTCCCGCGCTGGAAACGCGCGTTCGGAGATTAAATCAACGCGTCGGCGAATTGCGCGGCACGCAAGAACGTTTTGAACGCGAACTCGGATTGCTCGGCGAAATTGTTGAGGTGGAACAAGCCGAACGCGATTTGACCGAACAGCAGAGCGAACAAATGCAGCGCAAGTACGGCGCGGAAATTGTTGCCCGCGCACGGCGGCGCATTGTGCAAAAAATTCTGCCCGCGACAATGGAGTACATGCGCCGCATCTTGCCGCAATTGACGCGTGACCGCTATCACGACGCGGAGCTCGACCCCGAAAGTTACAAAATCAAAGTATGGGACGAACGCGCGGGACAAAGCGGCGCGTGGAAAGAAAAAAATATCTTTAGCGGCGGCACCAAAGACCAATTTTCGCTCGCGCTCCGCCTCGCGTTTGCGCTCGCCACCTTGCCGCAAGAACGCAATACGTCGCCCGGATTTATTTTTCTCGACGAGCCGCTCGGTTCGTTCGACGACGAACGCGCGAACGCGTTATTGTATTTGCTCACCGATGGCGAAATCGGACGCGCGTTCGACCAAATTTTTCTCATCAGTCATGTGCCGGTGCAGGAAAATAAATTTACGCATCGTGTGCGGTTGGAGAATGGGACGGTGGTGAACAGTAATTTGAGCGAGTAAAGTAACTATGAGTACGCTTGGAAAAATTCTTCTCACTGTCTTGGTGATTGTTATTGTTGCAGCGCTTATTGGACTGTGGCTCTTGTACAGTCTGATGGCGGGGATGGCTGACTTACCAATTCCTACACCACTAACACCCTACCCTACTTCTACTCGCATTCCACCTTCGCCATTGGCATGTTCATTTTCAAATGGTGGACACTTGAACGTAAGACAAATCGTCAAGTGGGACACACAAAAAAATGATGTTTTGGAAATTGCCATTTCTAGTGATGCACGTTTAGTTGCAGCTGCGACAATGAACGGCAAAATTTTGTTGTGGGATATCAACTCCCAGCAACAATTGCCCGCCCTTGAAGGGCACGCAGAACGTGTTTGGGATTTAGCATTCTCGACAGATGGAACAACATTGTTTTCAATTGCAGCAGACAAAACTTTGCGCGAATGGGACTTGAGAACTGCGCGTGTACAAAGGACTATTCGACGTCCCTCTGGCAGTTCACTCACTTATCTTTCTTCCAATGGAAGATACTCTGCATATCGTTACTCAAGCAAGATAGAGGTATGGGATTCCGCAGATGACCAAGTTATATTCTCTTTTGATGGTTTTCCCAGCAATGAACATGCGATTGCCTTTGACGACACCCGTCTTCGAATCGCGGCCGGAAGCGATGACGGGGAAATTAGGATATGGGATTTGAATACGAACGAATTACTTTTTACGTTACATGGGTACAGCCGCCGAGTTGAGCATATTGCGTTTTCTTTTGATGGTATGAAACTTGTTTCTGTATCAAATGATGGACCAACTAAACTTTGGGATTTGGTGAGTGGAGAATTACTCTACACAGTTACAGGGACAGATTATTCAAGTCATGCAACATTTTCACGGGACGGCACATTGTTGGCTGTTGGAACTGCTTCAGGAGAAACAGAAATTGTTGATGTGAAACAAGGTTGCATCCTCGCCACAATACCCACGTCGGGGCGCAGATTACAATTTTCGCCAAACAGCCAAACATTGGCAATTGGTTCATATTTTCAGGTATCTGTTTGGGAATTGAACCGCCAGCCTTGACGCGGACAATTGCAAGCCGCAGTTGATTGACACTCACCCCGTCTCGTCTATAATCCATTTGCGTTTTCGCGCGCCCACTCCTCCGCGCGCTGCAATTTCCGATTCGCAATTTTTGTCATGCCCGTATCCCATTTCTCTTTGCGCGCGCTTGGGTTATTCGTACTGACGCTATGCAGCATTCTTCTTTTTAGTGTTGGCTGCGGCAGCGCAGCGCCTTCGCCCACTCCGCCACCTTTACCCCAACTCGATACAACCGAACAAAATTCGACGCTCACATTGTGGCACACGTTGAATGAAACCCATCGTGACGCGCTCGCGGAACTCACAAAGGAATTTCACAACGTTTATCCCGACCTCACCGTCAATGCGGTCTACGTCGGCAGCCGCGATGATTTGACAAAACAATTTGCCGCCGCGATTGCACTCGGCACAACGCCCGACCTCGTTCTCGCCGACCGTCGGCAGATTGCGGAATTTGCCGCGCAAGGCGGATTGCAGCCGCTCGATAAATTTTTGGATGACCCCGAACTCGGATTTTCCAAACAAGAACGCGCAGATTTTTTGCGCGGCGCGTTGAATCTCGGAAAATTTCCCACACTCGACAATCGCACCTTCGCCATTCCATTTCGTCAAGAAGCCTTCGTTCTGTTTTACAACGCGAGTTCTATGAAAGATTTGAATGTGAATCGCGCGCCGCAGACGTGGGAACAATTTGGCGAATATGCGTCGCTCGCGCCCTCGCCGCAATACGGCTGGGCGATGCGCGCGGACGCGGCAACGTTTGAAGCGATGCTCGCGAGTCGCGGCAGCGCGTTGTTGACCGATGCGGAAACGCGCGCATTGTTCAATGAACGCGCGGGTTTGAATTCGTTGAAACTCGTCGCGGATTTGAGTGAAGGCAACGTGGCAGTGCTAGCCGCGAGTGATGACAAAGCGCGGCGCGAATTTGGCGCAGGTAACGCGGCGTACTATTTGGGCTGGATGTCCGAATACGACGGGCTGAAACAAGCCCAACGCGACGCGAAAAAAACGTTTGACATTGGCGTCGGCGTTCTCCCACAACTCGACCCCGAAACTCCGTGGCTCCTCACACGCGGCGATTTTTTTGGCATCACCAGAACCAACTCGGAACGCGCGCGCAATGCGTGGTTCTTTGTGCGTTGGATTACGACGCCGACGCAAAGCGCGCGGTGGGTGCGCGCGACGAATGCGTTACCCTTGAGCGCCGCGACGTTGAATTTTATTGCGCCCGATGCCGCGCGCAATATTTTTTTTGAACAAATTTTTCGCACGTTCAAAAATGTACCGCCGCGCCTCGTGCCGCAGCCCGCGCATCCGCACATGGACACGGTGGAACAAACCGTAAGCGACTTGTGGCTGCAAGCGGTACAGCCCAAACCCGATTTGCGCGCGATTTTGGACGCGATGGTGAAACGCATCAATCAAATTCTCGCGGTGGAATCGTGAACGCACGCGCTTTGTTCAATCACACGCCGACGACGCGCGAGGGAGAAATCGCGCTGCGCGCCGCGCTTGCCGCCGGACGCGTTTTGCAGAAAATATTTTACGAAACGCGCGAGGTGCGCTCCAAAGGGTTCCGCGACATTGTGACCGACGCGGATTTTGCGGCAGACCGCGCGGCGCGCGGAATTCTCACAAAAGCGTTTCCCGAATACGCGGTCTTGTCCGAAGAAGACAGCGCACCGCCATCACGCGCAGAATACGTGTGGATTCTTGACCCACTCGACGGCACTACAAATTACGCGCGCCGCCTTCCAATCTTTTCCGTTTCGCTCGCGCTCACGCGGCGCGGACAGCCCATCGTTGGTGTGGTGTATGACCCGTTGCGCCGCGAATGTTTTTTTGCGGAACGCGGACACGGCGCATTTCTGAATGGCGCAAAAATTCACGCGAGCAAAATCGCCACACTCGACCGCGCGGTGATTGGTTACGAACTCGCGCGTGCGCCCGAACTGCGCGCGTTGGGTTCAAAACTTTTCGCGCATTTTTCACAACAAGGCATTACCGCGCGCGCAGGCGGCAGCGCGGCATTGTCGCTCTGTTATATCGCGGCGGGGCGACTCGATACGTACATGCAGCTCACACTTTCCGCGTGGGATGTCGCTGCCGGAATTTTGCTCATTCGCGAAGCAGGTGGACGCGTCACGCATTTGGACGGTAAAGCCGCCACGTTAAAAGGCGGTTCGTATTTTGCAGGCGCGCCGCGCGTGTTTCCTGAATTTATCAAGCAAGTAAATCAAGTTATCCGTGAACAGAGGTCAGTATTCAGTAATCAGTAATCAGTTTTTCGTGGTGACTGAATACTGATTACTGATTACTTGTCCTACCTTGACTAGTACCGAAACTCGTTTTCTACAGCGACTGATAATCTTTCTTGTTATCGCCGCGTTGTGTCCTCTTGGCGCCTTTGCGTATCGTGCCGCGTTGTTGGTCGCGCCCGACTCTGTTCCCGGACCCGCGCCAATTTTTACACTTGTGCCTGCGATGGGCGATTTGGGCTTGGCAACGCCCGCGCCGACCTCGGTTGTCGTCGTCGTGCCGAATGGGTGGAGCGAATATGCGGTGCCGGAAAATGGTTTTGCCGTTTCGGTGCCGACGACATGGCAGCGTTTGCCAATTCGCGCGCAAGAATTGGAAACCGCGTTGGGAACGATACGCGCAGCAAATCCCGAACTGGCGCAAGCGCTGGGCGAAAACGCGCCAACGTTATTGCAGAACGGTGTGAAATTTTGGGCATTCGATTTGAATCCCGAAACACAGCAAGCGGGTTTCGCAACCAACGTGACCGTTACGCGTCAAACGTTTTCGAATCCCGTTTCGTTTGAAACGTTTGTTTCCGTCAATTTGAATCAGCTGAACGCACTCACGACGCGCAACAGTGAAATTGTGAATGAACGCACAGCCATTGCGGGACAACCTGCCGAGCGCGTGCGCTATTTGGTTACATTGAACCGCGACAGTGACGCGCCGCTCACCGCGTCCATTACGCAATATCTTGTAGTGAATGGACGCAGCGCGTATGTTTTGACGTACGCAACGCGCACAGACCTGATTGATAAATATCGCGCGGTGTTTGAACAAAGCGCGGCGAGTTTGAGATTTATTGGACAATGACGACAAAGGTCGAGCGACGAATGACGAAATTGATTTTGTCATTCGTCATTTGTCTCTTATGAGCAAAGTAACAACAATGCACGACGCCATTCGCGATCTTGTCCACGATGGCGACACGGTGGCAATTGAGGGATTCACGCATCTGATTTGTTTTGCAGCGGCGCACGAAATTATTCGCCAGCGCAAAACCGATTTGACCTTGTGCCGCCTCACGCCCGACATGATTTATGACCAAATGATTGCGGCGGGCGTGTGCAAAAAACTGGTTTTCAGTTACGCGGGGAATCCGGGCGTCGGCAGTTTGCAAGCGTTTCGCCGCGCAGTGGAAAAAAATGAACCGCGCACAATTGAACTCGACGAGTTTTCGCATTTCGGATTGGTGGCGCGTTATCTCGCGGGCGCGGCGCGTTTGCCATTCTATCCGCTCAACAGTTACGCGGGCAGCGATTTACCAAAAGTGAATCCGCAAATCCGCGAAATGCAATCGCCGTATGGTGACGAAAAAATTTTTGTTGTTCCGCCGTTGAATCCTGATGTGGCGATATTGCACGCACAACGCGCGGACGAAAATGGCAACACGCAGATTTGGGGACTGACGGGCGTGCAAAAAGAAGCAGCGTTCGCATCCCAACGCGTCATCGTCGTCGTTGAAGAATTGGTCAGCGAAAGTGTAATTCGTGCCGACCCGAATCGCACCATCATTCCTGGATTGATTGTGAACGCGGTTGTTGTCGAACCATACGGCGCGCATCCGAGTTACGTGCAAGGCAAGTACGACCGCGATAATGCGTTCTATGTTGAATGGGACACAATTTCGCGTGAAGCATCAACGCTCAACGCGTGGCTCGATGAATGGGTGCACGGATTGAAATCGCGTGCGGAATATGTAGAGAAACTGCGCGAGCGGTTAGAGAAATTGAAACCTGGAGATGCGTACGCGGAGCCGATAAATTATGGAGAATACATGTAGGTTGGTAGCAAGTAGCACGTATCAGGTTTGTCAATCGCTTTGCTACTTGCTACCTGCTACCTGATACTATGCAGTACAGCCAAAACGAACTCATGATTGCCGCCGCCGCGCGTGAATTGCAAGGCGCGCGCGTTGCATTTGTCGGTGTTGGTCTGCCGAACATTGTCTGCAATCTCGCGCAACGTTCGCACTCGCCGCATTTGGAATTGGTTTACGAAGCGGGCGTGTTTGGCGCGCGTCCCGCGCGCTTGCCGCTTTCGATTGGCGACCCGACGATTGTGACGGGCGCGGTGAGCGCGATGGGCATGGCGGATTTGTTTCAATTGTATTTGCAGCGCGGGTTGATTGATGTTGGCTTTCTCGGCGCGGCACAGATTGATAAATTCGGCAACATCAACACGACGGTCATCGGCGACTACAAAAAACCAAAAGTACGTTTGCCGGGTTCGGGCGGCGCGGCAGAAATCGCGGTATTGTGCGAAAAAATTTTGGTGATTACGCGTTTGAACAAACGCGCGTTCGTGCCGCGTGTGGATTTCATCACCTCGCCCGGACATTTAGACGGCGGCGACGCGCGCGCGAAATTGAACGTGCGCGGGCGCGGACCCGAAGCGGTGATTACTGATTTGTGTATTCTGCGTTTCGCAGAGGATACGCGCGAAATGATTGTGACATCGCTTCATCCAAATGTGACGCGCGAAAAGGTGCAAGAGAATATCGGATGGGATGTACGCTTTGCTGATGAATTGGAAATAACGCCCGAACCAACAGAACGCGAATTGCGATTGATACGCGAGGAATTGGACCCGCAGGGGTTGTATTCGCGATAATGTGAGAGTGAGGCGAACGCGGATGTGTTTGCCGTATGTCTGCAATTGTGTGGCAGCGTGACGCATAATACCCTGCTGTGAGAGATTATACGACAAGGATGTCGCATAACCCCGAGTTGGGCTCTTCGCCAAGTTCGAAAAAAGTGGTTTTCTCCTGATGTACGGACATGAGTTCGGACAAGCGATGAAAAAGCGGTGAGCCTCCCGAA
>CAYXXF010000025.1:0-105938 GCA_964469005.1 uncultured Anaerolineales bacterium | reverse complement strand
CGCGCTGCCGATACCCGGCTCGAAACCTTTTTACACAACACTTGACACACCACCCTCAAGAACCTCAATCCGCACTCCTAGTTGTTGCGCCATTTCATCCGCTAACGCAGTCAACTTCTCTTCGTCGAAATTTCCCCAAAGTTTCTTGGCTCCTTTGAGTGGCCCCGTAGCGCCTTTCAAATAACATGAGCCAGGTCTAATCGAGATAAGTCCCATCTCGCCCATCAAACAGAGTGTGTCAAAACTACCTGTGCGGCCGAACTGGTAAATGTATTGCATAGCCTCATGCAATGTATTGAAATTATTTTCAGGACTTTCTGATTTGTTTATTTGAAATGCCTGCGTCGGAGTGCCTCCACGATTTTTAACCCATCTCAAAAAACTTGAAATAACGGCAAATAATGCATCGGGTTTCTTTGATTGATATTTGCGATGATTTCCAAATGTGAGCGCTTGTAATTGTGTACGATGACTCGATAGCCAGTTGCGCAGATCCAACGGTTTAGATGATACGCGCTCCCACGTCCACATTGGACTCGTACTAAAACCACATAAGAATTGACCAGCACTTTTTACTTCGTTTGAACTTGCAGGACTACATGATGGACGTCCAAAGTGACCCGCAAGGAATGCACGCCAAATTGCTTCATTTTGATTACCTGACTTTTGGGCATCATCAATGAATCTAAGAATATCCATTCTCTCAAGTTTTTCGGGGGCTTTGAGAATCTTCTCCCAATGTTCTCTCCAATTTTCTGCATCCGAGATCGCTCGAGCAAAAGGCATTATCTGTGCTTCTGTTCGATATGCGCCTTCCGTTTGAAGCATTCTCATTATCCGCCTCGTCAGTGCAATCAACTCCATATTGTCCTCCCGACTTTTTTCGCCCAATATTGTGAAAAAGGAGATACGCCTTCTAATGCCGGATACTAACGAGCACTACAACTCTTTCTTAAACAACACGCGAGTCTCGCCGTTGCCGTCATAGTTTGTATGTACGGAAATTCCGTCTTGTATTTCATCGCCCGGTTCAATTTCAAAACCCATCCGTTGATGAAACGCAATCGAAGTTTTGTTCACCGGCGATGTCACACAGCGCACCCATTTTTTTTCATGCGCGCGCGCCACATCGAAAAATTTTTCATACAACATGCGCGCGACACCGTGCTTGCGAAAATCGGGATGCACGCCGACGAAATGAATGTACGCTTCATCGGGAAATGTCTGCGAAAAAAAACCGTTGAGAAATCCAACGATTTCGTTATCTTGTTTGACAATGAAACTGGTGTCGCGGAAATGCGTGAAAAACAATTTCGGCAGCATGTCGCGCATGTTACGCCCGCCCCACCAATCATTGATAACCTTCGTGACAAAATAAAAATCGCGCGGTTCGGCGTGACGCAGCTCAAGCACACATTTCGTACATTCGAGCGGAACGCCGATAAAACTCTGGCGTCCTTCCGCCGTCAACACCCACGCGCGTTCTTGATAGGGCGGATTGTGACGGACATGCTGCGTGTGTCCACATTCCAACACCGCAATCCATTCGCGCCGTTGGTCTTGCCGAAACGCGACAATTTTTCGCTGCATAAAAAAAAATTCCTCACCGTACTGAATGAGGCAAAATTATAGCACAGCGCGCCATTGCAGCCGTGACACGGTACCTCACAGATTTGGACGCGGCTGAACGCGGCTAAACGCGGAAAAAGCAAAAACCAATTTAGAAATCCGCGTTCATCCGCGAAAATCCGCGTCCGAAAAGTGAAATTGTAATGTACTGTGCAAGTTTTTTGTGTTGTAATCAACGCCCAAACCTGTCACGTCTGCAAAAAAAATTTTACGGCGCGCGGCGTTTGCGCGCGAGCGCGGCTTGGACGCGTTTGAGGCGGAACAAATCTTGGCGTTCGCGTTCCTCTAACGCGCGTTCGATAAAAGCGCGCTGTGCTTCCAGGCGCGGTAACACCACGCGTTCAAGCGCATTGACGCGCGTGGTCGTTTTGCGAATTTCTTCTGCCAAACGACGCAACCGCATTTCACTCGCCGCGAGTTCTATCACCGTTTCCAATTCCGCTTCATATTTTTCTGCCGCCGCGTCCACGCGACTCGACGTACTCGCCAAACTGTAACCGCGCTGCACATTTGAACGTGTGAGGGCTGTGCGCTCGATGCGCGGCACATGTACGCCCATCACATTCACGTTCGTAAGTTGCAATGACATGGGCTGCCGCGCCGCGAACGCTGCCGATTGCACCACTTCGCGTCCGTCGAACGCTTCTGCTTGTGCGAGCGCATGACGCGCGTGGCTCGCCATCGCTTCCACTTCACCACTTTCGCGCATCACGACATTCGCGGTTTGCATCAGTTCTTGCCACAGCGCGTTGCGTTTTTCTTTCAACAGCTCGCGTCCTTGCTCTGCCAACGCGATTTGCGCGCGTTTGGCGAGCAGTTCCATGCGCGTCGGATTGATTTGCTCCATTGTCAACGCTTTCCGTATTTCTCGATATGCTCGTGCCGGATTCGTTTCAATTCGCTCACGGGCAGTTGTGACAACAATTCCCACGCGATGGTCAACGTTTCTTGAATCGTTCGATTCGTGTCGCCTTGATTTACAAAACGTTTTTCAAACGCGTTGGTGAATTCGAGTCGCTGTCTGTCCTCTGCGCTCAACGCCGCTTCGCCGATGATTGCCACGAGCCGCCGTAAATCGCGTCCTTGCGCGTACAGCGAATACAATTGGTCGGCGACATTGCGATGGTCGGCGCGCGTTTTGTTTTCGCCAATGCCCGCGTCCATCAAACGCGAGAGACTCGACAAAACATCAATCGGCGGATAAATCCCTTGCCGATGCAAATCGCGCGACAAGACAATTTGTCCTTCGGTGATGTAACCCGTCAAATCAGGAATCGGATGCGTAATGTCATCGTCGGGCATGTTCAAAATCATCAGCTGTGTAATCGAACCCGCTTTGCCGTGAATGCGTCCCGCGCGTTCATACAACGAAGCGAGGTCGGTGTACAGATAACCGGGATAACCGCGTCGCCCCGGCACTTCTTCGCGCGCATTCGCCACTTCGCGCAACGCTTCGGCATAATTTGTCATGTCCGTCAGAATCACCAAAACATGCATGTCATTTTCGAATGCCAAAAATTCCGCACACGTGAGCGCGACGCGCGGCGTGAGCAAACGTTCAATCGTCGGGTCGTCCGCGAGATTCAAAAACAAAACAGTGTGTTCCAACGCGCCGCTCGCTTCAAACTGACGAATAAAAAAAGATGCCTCGCGAAACGTAATGCCGATGGCGCCAAAGACGACAACAAATTTTTCGCCCGTGTCTGCAACTTTTGCTTGCGTCGCAATCTGCGCGGCGATTTCATTCGCAGGCAAACCATAGCCCGAAAAGATGGGCAGTTTTTGTCCGCGCACCAACGTATTCAAGCCGTCAATCGCGGAAAAACCCGTTTGGATAAATTCGGACGGATGCGTGCGCGCCAACGGATTGATGGGACTGCCCGCGAGGTCGAGACGCGCGGTTGGGACAATTGCGGGACCGCCGTCCATCGGCTCACCCGAACCATTGAACGTGCGCCCCAACATTTCGAGCGACACATCGAGATACGCGAGTTGTCCGGTGAATTGCACGCGCGCGTCGTCGAGTCCGATGCCGCGTGTGCCTGCAAAAATTTGAATCACCGCGCGGTCGCGGTCCACTTCGAGAATTTGTCCCATGCGCGCGCGCTCATTCGCCGCGCGCAATTCCGCCAATTCGTTATAGCCCGCGCCGCGCACGCCCTCGACGGTCACTAAAGGTCCGTGGACCGAAGTGAGAGTGCGATATTCTTTGCGAAACAAATCCAGCGTTTTCACAAATTCACAAAGGTCCTTTCCATTTGCGCGTTCAGCACGCGAATTTTTTCTTCCGCTTCCGGCATTTTCCATTCTTTCATCCGCGCCAATTGTTGAATTTCCGGCAGCGCCATTGCCTTGTCGAGTGGAATCCCGCGTTGGAGCGCTTGATTCAAAAGTTTGTCGAATGACAAAATCGCGCGCAGCATCAGATATTGTTTTTCGGGTGAACAAAACGCGTCCACCGCATCGTACGCATGTTGCTGCAAAAAATCCTCGCGCAAAATGCGCGCGACATGGAGCAATCCTTTTTCCGTTTCGGGCAATGCTTCGACGCCGACGAGCTGCGCGATTTCTTGCAATTCCGCTTCGCGCTGCAACAACGCCAGCGCGCGCCGCGTTTGTTCGCTCCAGTCGGGCGCAATATGCTCGCCGAACCACGCGCGCACATCAAACAACGAATACGAACGAATCCAATTGATTGCGGGAAAATGTCGTCGCCGCGATAAATCATAATCGAGCGCCCAAAACACACCCGCGACGCGCAATGAATTTTGCGTCATCGGTTCCGAAAAATCTGCGCCGGGCGGCGATACCGCGCCAATCGCTGTCACCGAACCTTCGCGCGTATCACTCCCCAACACTTGGACACGTCCCGCGCGTTCGTAAAAATCTGCGAGCCGCGTTGCCAGATACGCGGGGTATCCTTCTTCGCCCGGCATTTCTTCCAAACGTCCCGACACTTCGCGCAATGCTTCGCCCCAACGCGAGGTGGAATCCGCCATCAGCGCGACGTTGTAGCCCATGTCGCGATAATATTCCGCGAGAGTGATGCCGGTATAAATCGAAGCTTCACGCGCGGCGACGGGCATGTTCGATGTATTCGCAATCAAAACGGTGCGCTCCATCAACGGCGCGTCGGTGTGCGGGTCAATGAGTTTTGGAAATTCTTCCAACACATCGGTCATTTCATTCCCGCGTTCGCCGCAGCCGACGTAAATCACCACATCCGCTTCCGCCCATTTCGCGAGCGTTTGTTCAATCACCGTTTTGCCGGTACCAAAGCCGCCGGGAATAATCGCGGTGCCGCCGCGCGCAATCGGAAAAAAAGAATCCATGACGCGCTGTCCCGTAATCAACGGCGTGTCCGGGTCGAGTTTTCGTTGAATCGGACGCCGTTCGCGCACCGACCAACGCTGCATCAACGGAATGGAAATTTTTTCTGTATCCGCATCACGAATTTCTGCGACGACATCTTCGACATTGAACTCGCCTGCGCGAATTGTTTCGACTGTACCGCGCACGCCGACAGGCACAAGAATTTTGTGAATCATGCTCGCGGTTTCTTGAACCGTGCCAAGCACATCGCCCGCGCCCACGTTATCGCCAACCGCGACAAGTGGAAAAAATTTCCAACGCCGCGTGCGGTCCAAACTCAACACGGCTGCGCCGCGCTGCATGAACGCGCCTTGCAGTCGCGCCAATTCCGCGAGCGGACGTTGAATGCCATCAAAGACACTGCCGAGCAATCCCGGACCCAATTCGACTTGGAGCGGCGCGTGGGTGGGTTCGACGGGTTCGCCCACACATAATCCGCTCGTGTCCTCGTACACTTGAATCGTCGCGTGCGCGTCTTGAATGCGAATCACTTCGCCCACCAGGCGCGCGTGTCCGACGCGGACAACATCGTACATTGCCGTGCGTGCGAGTCCTTGCGCGACGACGACGGGACCCGCGATGCGCGTCAGAACGCCGTGCCCGTTTTGTGCAATCACTGGACGCTTTCCTTTCCGCCGATTGTTTTTTGCGGACGCGGACGCCGTTTCACCTGAAGCAGTTGTTGAATGTCCTTTATATCTTTTGCTGTTTTCGTTTTGATAAACAGCCAGCGTCCATCATGCAACTGTGGTGTCTCGCACAAAACCGTTCCCACGTTTTTTCCCAAACGCAAAGCGAGCGCGTGTTCCGTTTGTTCTCTGCCCAAAACAATTTGGGTGATGAAACTTTTTGCTTGTGGATATAGAGTTACAAGTGTCTTGCCGCCCTTTCGATAAAATAAGTTCCATCCGTATTTGATTCCGCCGAAATTCCATTCACCGGTCAGTGCATAATTTTCTTGAAGAAACGTGACGAGCATTTGCCATAACGGATAACGTGAGCCAAGCGCGTTGCGCAGTTCATTCACGGAAGGTTGATGTGCTTTTTCTACAAAAATTCCAATACTCATGGAGATGTACTCCTTTCAACCAATTTGGTTGGCGCGTTGCAATTACGTTTCGCCTTCTCCCGGAAACGTAATGTGAAATCCAATCGCGCGCCGAATCATCGCGGCGAGAACCTCGCGGCGCGTCGCAACGCCTGTCACAGGTCCGCCTGTCGGGAGCGCGACGACGATGGGCGCATAACTCGTTTCGACGCGGCGGCGCGTGGCATCGTCCAAACGTTCCATCAAGGCAGCACTCACCGCGACCAAACCAACGGAAGCGTCCGCCATGAGCGCGTTCAATTCCGTTTGCGCGCGTTCGGGGTCATCGGCGCGAATCACCTGCGCGCCCGCGAGTTGAAAACCGAGCGCGGTTTCGGAATCGGCAAGCACAACCAAGCGCGACATTTAGACAATCAATTCCTTTTCTATCTCGGCGCGCGTCCAGCCCAACGCTAATCCTTGCGCGAGCAAACGAATGTTTTTTGCTTCCACATTTTTCGCTGTGATGAAACCAATCGCCGTCGCAATCGTCAAGGGGTCGCGCGCGAAAAAACTTGTACCAAATTCTGCAAGTGCGTGTTCGAGCTCGCGCTGGATTTCAACGAGATTGAATGTTTCCACATTCGACAGCGCGGCTTGAAAAGGTGAAGTGCGCAATTGTGCGAGCGCCTCTTGTTCGCGCGTTGCGCGCGTCAAACGCAACAACCATTCTTGAGGCAATGTTCCACCGCGTATCAAATGTTCGGACACGCGCGCGCTTTGTTTTTCGCCAATGTCTGTCGCAAGTGCAGAACGCCAGCGCAGCGCGGTCATTACATTGAGCGCATCAATTTCGCGCGCGAGCCATTCGCGTACGAGCGCGTCGTTACGATTGTTGGTTTGCAATGCTGCTAACAGCTGCGCGTAAAAAATTTTGTCGAACGCGGTTTCAAATGCCATCCAATCGCGCGATGTGGAAAATTCCGCGTATGCTTGACGCGCCGCGCGCGCATAATCCACATTCCACGTTCGCAGCAAATCAATCGTGGCGAGTGGTTCGGGTTCACCCACGAGCGCGCGCAGCGCGCTTTCATCCAACGCGCCGGCGGGGACGAGCGCGGGCAAAATTTCTTGTGCCGAAACATGATGCGTTTGTCCGCGCAGAATTGTTTTGAGATTCAATAAATCCCAACGTGCCAACACGATGCGTACCAAACGCGCGCCATCCGCATTAAAAAAATTTTGCATGTCGTGAAACGTGGCGGCGAGATGCAAGCGACATGCTTCCATCACGACGCGCACACCATCATAACGCGCGAGCGCCGCTTTGATTTCATCACCATACGTTGAGTCGGCGAGGCGCGCAATCAAATCATTCACATTCGTCAACGCCGAAAATTCCGCGTATACGCGCGCATCAAACAATTGGCTCTTGTACGCGCGCAAACGCGCGTTGGCATAATCGTAATCGCCCACAATGATTCAACGATTCCCGTCAAACAACGGCATCACGTGTTGGCGCAACGTGTCTTGTGCTTGCGCCAATCGCGCTTCCAATGTGTTCACGACGCAAATTTTTTCGTCTGTTGTGCGCGCGTGGATGCCGCCCCACGTTTCGATATCAAATTCAATTTGCGCTTGTGGCAGCAACGCGCGCAAAATTTTTTCATCGCGCGGGTCGGCGTGAATCACAACAGGCGCGTCGAATTGCGCGAGCGTTTCTTGTGTCAACGCGCGCAAAATATCCGCGTAACTCGAATCCGAATGCAAGTGTGTCAATCGTTCACGCGCGGTGTCGAGCGCGTCGCCCAACAATTTTTCGCGTGCGCGACTGACTTGACGCAGCGCGTCGAGGCGCGCGCGATTCAAGCGCCGCGCGCGTTCGTGCTGCACTGTCGGTTCCATTTCGCGTTGATGTCGTTCCCGAATCGCGCGCGCGTCGTTTTCTGCCGCCGCGCGAATTTCCGCGACGGACGCGGCAGTTTGTTCGTTGAGCCGGTCAATTTCGCCCGCGACCGCTTGTTCCATCGCGTCGAGAATGTTTGCGAGGGGCATTTGCTTTTATCCGCCGCGCAGCAAAAAAATAATCATCGCCGCGACGGCGAAACCGAGAATGACCATTGTTTCGGGAATCGCGACGAGAATCAGAACGGTGCCGAACATTTCGCGTTTTTCCGCGAGCGCGCCCATGCCTGCCGAACCGATGTGTCCTTGCGCGTATCCGGTGCCGAGCGCGGCAAGCCCCACTGCCAATCCTGCACCAATTGCAATCAGACCAATCTCCATTGTTCTTTCTCCTGTTATAGTTTGGACAAATTTCGAATTTGCCCTACTTTTTCTATCGCCACCTCATTTGCAAAACGCACTTTGCTTGCGCTCACTCCATCTTGAACGGACGATATTCCTGTCCACCGCTCGTATAAAAATGGCGAAAAAATTCGACATAGTGCAAACGCAGCGCTTGAATCGTCGGACTCATGATGCCGAGCGCGAAATTGAGCGTGTGCAGCAATAACGCGAGAATGACGCCGATAACGACATTGCCAAGCAGTCCGCCCATTTCATTGGCGACCAACGCGAGATACACCGATGAAAGCCCAATCGCAATCAATCTTAAGTACGACAAAATGTTGCCGACAGTCTCGACCATTTCCAAAGGTCCCAGCACAAGTCCCATCAAACCCGACGGCACAATCAACAGCACCATGCCAAGCAACAGCACAATGACGGTGGGCGTGAAAACTTGCGCGGGCAAAAAATTTGTCGCCACGCCGACCATTCCAAACAACGCGGCAAGCACAATCAACATGCCGACTTTGGACAAGAGTTCATTGCGCTGCTTTTCGCGCCACGCTTCCCACGCGCCGAGCAGCAAACCCAACACAATCTGCACGGTGCCCAAACCGAGCGCAAAGACAAAGAGGGACAAAATTTGTTCCCCGCCGCGCGGCATCCATATTGGTTCGAGTCCGAACGTTTCGCCCACCGTGCCAAACAATTCACCAAACAAAAATCCAAACACGATTGCCCACAGCGCGCCGTACACGAGAATCTGCGCGAGGTTGCGAATGGTCTCATTCGCGCTCCAACGGCGCTTGACGTACAGCGCGCCAAACAACAAGAGAACGCCGTAACCAATGTCGCCCAACATCAAGCCAAAAAAGAGTGGCATGAAAAACGCCATCAACGGCGTCGGGTCGAACGCGCCGTAATGCGGCACTGCCATCATTCGCACCAACATTTCAAAGGGCTGCAACGGCGCGGGATTCGAGAACGCGACGGGCGCGTGTTCGCGCGCGCTCTCGCGGCTCTTAAGCTCATTGACGATGACTTGTGCGCCAAGTTCCCGCGCAATCGTTGCGCGCAAATTCTCGAGGTCGCGTGTCGGTACCCATCCTTGAATCAGAAACGTGTAGGTTGTTCCGCCAAATTGCGCGCGTGTGGCTAGCGCCTGCATTCGATTTTTGATTTGGCGTCGCCATGTTTCGAATTGCGCGCGTTGTGCGCGCGCGTACGCTTCCAATTCCAAATTCACCTGCGCGAGTTCTTGCTGTACAGCGTGTTGGCGTTGTTGCAGCGCGGTCAATGCTTCACGGAAATTTTTTCCTGCCAATTCTTGAGGCAAGCGCACTTGGGTAATGTTTTCTTTGCCCAACACCGTTTGCACCTGTTGCGCGAACGCGCGCGGATAAACCAGCAGCGCCGCCGTTGTGTGTTCATCTACATCGCGCGCGATGAGTTCGTATTGCGCGTGCGTAATATGTTCCACTTCGGCGCGGAGCAATTCCAGTACATCCGAAAAGGATTTGTCAATCAACAGCGCGACGGTATCGAATCCTTGCAGCTCGCGCAGTTCGATAGACAGCGGCGCGAGTTTGCCGAGTGTAGTCTCATAGCGCGGGAGCGAGAGCGCTTCGGCGTGCACTTCGTCGCGGCGCTGCGCGAACGCTTGCAATGGCGGCGCGAGCGTTTCGAGTTGTTGGCGCACGAAATCTACAAAGGCGCGCGTGTCCGATGGCGTGTTGGAAATCACGCGTGTTGTTTGTTCTACGTTTGGGAAAAGTTGAAGCAGTCCATCGAGGCGCGCGGCGAGCAGTCCCAATTCTTCTTGGGCGCGCAGATTCGGCTCATCCAGCGTGAGACTCTTGAGCCATGTCGCACGCGCGGCATCTTCGAGATGCAGTACGCCAAGTCGCTGCAGCACGGTAATGGTCGCGTCGAGTTGGGTGCGGCTGCCGATGATTTGCACGCGCGTCATTTTTAACAGCATTGCTCACTCCAAGTTAGGCGCGTGCAGGCAGGACAATTTCCAAAATTCGTTCGACGGCGCGCGGCAACGTGTGCAGCCCGCGCGCGGCGACTTGGGTCGCTTCGCGTTCGCCTGCTTGAATGATGTGTTGTGCTTGCAATTCGGCGGCTTGCAATTCCGTACGATAAAACAGTGTGGCGGCTTCTTGTCCCTCACGTTCGGCTTGGTCATGCAAGGCAGCCGCCGCTTGTCGCGCCGTGACAAGCGCCTCTGCCGCGGACGCGCGTGCCGCGCTCAAGCGTTCCGCAAGTTCCTCCTCTTTGGCGCGGATGATTACAAGCGGCGAGCGTTCTGTCGTTTCCATCAATTTGTTTCCATATCCAGCATGGATATAGTTTGTCAAATAAAGGTAACCGTCGCGTGAGAAATTGGTCAAAGGAACAAAAGGCGCAAAAAACAAAAAAGATGTCACAGGAAAATGTGACATCTTTATGTTACTCGTTCGCAAAACGCAGTGTCTATTTCGCTTTTGCGCTGCACGCGGCGGCGCGTTCGAGCAACAGTGCGCGCTCGCGTTCGTTCCGCGTGAGCGATGCCGCGCGCGCAAATTCCACGAATGCTTCCTCAAAACGATTCAGTTTCGTGAGCAAATCGCCGCGCACGCTCGGCAAGAGATGATAATTTTTCAGTGAAGGTTCGTCTTGCAAAGCACCAATGATTTCGAGTCCCGCTTGGGGTCCGAAAGCCATTCCGACAGCAACCGCGCGATTCAATTCCACAATTGGCGAAGGTGTGAGCTGCGCGAGTGCGTCGTACAACGCGACGATTTGTTCCCAATTTGTTTCGCCTGCGGTGCGCGCCTGCGCGTGACATGCCGCAATCGCCGCTTGCAAAGTGTACGGTCCGCGCGCGCCGCCGAGTTTTTCCGCGCGCAAGAGCGCCGTGAACCCGCGTTGAATCAAGAGTTGGTCCCAGCGCGCGCGATTTTGTTCGAGCAGTGGAATCGGTTCGCCGCGTGAATTTACACGCGCGCGAATGCGTGAGGCTTGAATTTCCATGAGCGCGACGAGTCCATGCACTTCCGGTTCGTTCGGCGTGAGTTCCGCCAAAATTCTGCCGAGCCGCAGCGCGTCCTCACACAGCGCGGGACGCATCCAATCTTCTCCTGCCGTTGCCGTGTATCCTTCATTGAAAATCAAATAGATGACTTCCAGTACGGACGACAAACGCGCGCTGCGGTCTGCGCCGTGCGGCACCTCAAATGGGACGCGTGCTTCCGCGAGCGTTCGTTTCGCGCGCACGATGCGTTGTGCAATCGTTGGTTCGGGTACGAGAAACGCGCGCGCGATTTCGTCCGTCGTTAGTCCGCCGAGCAAGCGCAGCGTGAGCGCGACGCGCGCGTCTTTGGAAAGGACGGGATGACATGCGACAAAAATGAGGCGCAACAAATCATCGTCCACATCATCATCGCGGATATTTTCAAAATCGGCTTCCGATAACTCTTGCTGAATTTCGAGCGCGCGTCCGAGTTCTTGATGTTTGCGTTCGAGGCGCACATTGCGGCGAATCAAATCAATGGCGTGATGTTTCGCGGTTGCCATCAGCCACGCGCCCGGATTGTCGGGAATGCCGTCGCGCGCCCATTGTTCTAGTGCGGCGACGAGCGCGCTTTGCGCGAGGTCTTCAGCAATTCCGACATCGCGCACGATGCGCGCGAGACCCGCGATGAGTCTGGCGGATTCCATCCGCCAGACGGTTTCAATCGTGCGATGAACGTCAGTCACGAGTCAGTTTTGCGCGCGTGTTATGCTTCGCGGCGATAGCGCATGAACACAACGCCGGAAGGAATTGCGGATGTTTCCACAAGTTTCAAGTCAAGCCGTTTGCCTTTCGGAAACAAGCGCTTGCCTTCGCCCAACGTGATGGGATAAACGTGCAAGGTATACTCGTCAATTAAATCGTTTTGCGCGAGCGTGTGAATGAGGACGCTGCTACCGTCAATCAGAATGTTCTTGCCCGGCTGCTGTTTGAGTTTGCGAATTTCCTCGACGATGTTTTCGCGGATGAGCATCGAGTTGCGCCAGAGCGATGTATCTCGCAGTGTTGTTGACACTACGTACTTGCGAATTGCTTTCATCGGGTCGCCAAAAGGGTCGCCCGCCGGCATCGGGTCAAACGCCGCGCCGTGAGTTTGCCAAGTCTTGCGTCCGAGCAGAAAGGCATCTGCATTCAAGAATGCTTCGCCAAAATGTTTGCCGATGTCATCGTGCCAAAAGGGCAGCGTCCAGCCGCCATGTTTAAATCCGCCATCCGTATCTTCGGTTGGAGAACCGGGCGCTTGAATCACGCCATCCAAAGTAATGAACTCGTGTACGATTATCTCTCGCATCGTTTTCTCCCGTTTGTGTTGTATCAGTTCTTGTTTGTCATTTGTTCGCGCAGTCGTTCTTCTTGCGCTTGCAGTTCGGGTGTGTACGCTCCGCCAAAATCTTCCGCTTCAAAAACGGGGCGAATTTCGAGTACGCTTTCCCCTTCCATCGGATTCGGGCAGCGTTTCGCCCATTCAATCGCCTCGTCCATTGACCTGACTTGCCAAATCCAAAAACCCGCGACGAGTTCTTTGGCTTCGGTGAACGGTCCATCAATGACGGTGCGATTCTTGCCGGAAAAATTCACGCGCGCGCCTTTGGAACTCGGATGCAATCCTTCGCCCGCGAGCATGACGCCTGCTTTGACCAATTCTTCATTGTAATTCCCCATTGCCGCTAAAAGTTCGGTGCTGGGCATGACGCCCGCTTCCGATTCCGGCGTTGCTTTCACAAAAACGACAACTTTCATTTCTTCATCTCCTCGTGTTTTTCTTGAGAGGCGATTCATCCTCTCCTATTAAGGCGTCGAACACGCGCGGGCAAAATCGACACGCCAATTTACGAGTTTTGTATTCGACAACGCAATCCCGCGTTCTGGTTGAGACCGGAGGTTTCGCTTGCGATTCTAACATCGTTCCGGTAGAACTTGTGTGTGTGTTTTTTCATGCGGGGACACTCGTAGAAATATCTCATGCCGCAAGTAATCATTGGTTGACACGCCATTCCAAGACATTGAACCCTAAACAGAATAGTACGTGATTTTGACTCGTTGGTAACTTTTGCTTGTTAAGGTCAGCCTATTCAAGAAAAACTGTACGTCATACACCCAAGTCTGACAGGTATGTTGTCTCTGGCTACAAGGCGCGATTGAAAGCAAGTGTCATACGAAATCAAAAGAACGATTTTTTGTTCGAGAACCTTCGACTGCTTTTGCTGGGTCGAATCCATGCACTAACTTTGCCGAGAGCTATCTGGCAAAAACCACTTTACAAGGCACAAATTGGTTTCTCACAAGGGGGGAAAGATGTACTCGTCCCACCGAGCACTCTTTATTAGTTTGTTTGTTGTTTGCTTGAGCTGGCTAGCCGCGTTTTCCTTCAACCACATCGCGACAGCACAAGGTGCTGCAACACCACAAGCCACTCCGGCTTTGGTCGGTGCTACAGAAACAGCGTCAGCCACCGACACTACGATAGCGACCGATGTCTCTGCGTCCGAAACACCCACCGCAGAGCAAGCCACGTACACACCGACGGATAGCCCCGCCGCCTCTCCAACGGATAGGGTTGAACCAACTGCAACTGAAGCAGTGCCGACGGAAACTCCGACCGAAACGGCATCAGAAACTCCCGAACCTTCGTTCACACCTACCGCGACGGATGAACCCGTCGAACCACCCATCGCAACCGAAACACTCGAACCAACCGCCACCGTAATTACCCCGACATCAACTGACCTTCCGCCTACCGAAGCACCAACAGACGCGCCTTCGGTAACTCCCGAACCTTCTTTTACGCCAACGGCAACAACTGAACCCACGTTCGAACCAACCGCAACTCTAACACTTGCCCCAACGGTTACCACGACCACACTTCCGCAAGCAACAGAAACGGAAACGCCGCAGCCAACAACGTTTGCGACACTAACGCCCACCTCAATGCCCGAACCCGGGCTGGTGCAGGCGCAAGTGCGTTTGCAAGGCAATCCGTCAGGACAAGGAATTGTTGTCGAGACCAATACAGGCGCGAGTGTGATCCTTGGCAAAAAAGGTGTGATGCGGCTGAGTTTGGCGCCCGGTCTCTATACGCTCACGGTGTCAAGGCAAGGTTATCTCACCGCACAGTACACAAGTATTCAGGTGACAAGCAATGAAACGGTGCAGCTGCCCGAGCTCACACTCTTTGCAGGGGATGTGAATGGGGACGGTGCGGTGGACATTGCCGACGCGACGTGCGTGGCTGCGAGCTTTGACCGCGCCGAGACAGGCACCGCGGATTTGAATGGCGATGGTTTTGTGAATGTCTTGGATTTGGTATTGGTTAATACAAATTTTGGCAAGCACGGCATACAGGATTGGTAACGAAATAAAAAAAAGGAAGTGAAGATGAAACAAAAAATCTATTTCATTGCACGCGGCATGTTGGTGTTTGTTTTGCTGGCGTTGGGCGGCGCGGGAATTTTTTCAGTCCCCGCACGCGCCGTCGCCGCGAACGCGCTTGTGCATCCTGACCCCCTCACGGTGGGAATGAAGCGCGGTGAAGAGCAAGCGATTTCAATCCGCGTCGAAAATGTGAAAAACATGTACGGCATCGAATTTCAAATCAAATTCGATCCAAAAGTTGTACAAGTCCAAGATGCCGATTCGTCCACTGACGGCATACAGGTCGCGGTGGGTGATTGGCTGCAAGACGGGTTTGTGGCAGCAAACAAGGTGGACAATTCCAAAGGCACGATTGCTTTTGCCGCGACACTGCTCAACCCTGCACCCCCGCTGGATGGCGATGGAACCGTTGCGACGATTGCATTTCGCGCCAAAGCGGACGGCAACAGCCCACTGAAAATTTCCAAAGCGATTCTTGCAACGCGGGACGCCACTGAAATCAAGTCCCAAGTTCAAGACGGCGCGATTGGTGTATCGGCTTCGGCACAAGCGCCTGTTGTCCAAAACAAGACCAACTCGAGTTCCACCCAGCCGAACAGTGAAAACAAATCGAATACCTCAGCGTTACCCGGCACGCCCACGCTCTGGCTCGTCGGCGCGGCAGGCGTAGGCATCTTGGCTGTGGCGATTGCAGTGGTTGTGCTGTTGGGCATTGTATTTCTACGCAAACGAACCTAATCCTTTCCAATGACAAAGGGGTCTCTGATTAAGGTGACTGTAATCGAGTCAACAGTACGTAAAGAATCCTACTCTACCGGTGTGGCTAGAGTGAATGCACGGAACTTGTTCTTGAGCTGAGACTTGCATTTTCTGAATTCAGGCAATGCCGCCTCTCAACTTGATGCACTATGAAAACACGAATCTCTGCAATTTCCATTTTAGGCAAGGTAATTCTCCTTGCCGCGTTACTCGCTTTGGGTTTCGGGTTGCACACTGCAAATGCAGCCGGACCTGTAAATTGGTATGTGAACAGTGCTTTCGATGACGCGACCTGCAGCACAACGCATTTTTGCAAGACAGTGCAGAACGCCGTCACGTTGGCGAGCGCGGGCGATGTGGTTGTCGTTACGCCCGGCACTTATACCGAACAGGTTGAAATCGCCGAAGACCTGACTTTGACCGGCGCGGTTAGCGGGGGGTCAATTATCAAATCGCCCGCAACTTTGGACACCAAATTCACCACTTCAGGTCCGAATAAACCTATTGTCTATGCGCGCGACTCTACCGTGACAATCAAATACCTGACTGTGGATGGAGATGGTAAGGGCAATGCCAACTACCGGATTGATGGAATCGCCTTTAACAACGCGGGCGGCACGATTGACCATGTGACCATCACGCGTGTTCGAGAAACGCCTGCAACCGGTAATCAACAAGGCGTCGGACTGTTTGTCAATAACGGCGACGCGGCAGCTCGCACCGTGACTGTCACAAACAATGTCATAAACGACTTTCAAAAAAATGGCATGACCCTCGCCGGAGCGAACTTGACTGTCAACGTCAGTAATAACACGGTCACAGGGCTGGGCGCGGTCAATTTCATTGCACAGAATGGCATTCAGGTCTCTTCGGGGGCTAAAGGGACGGTTGGTCCGAACAATGTCGTTTCCAATCTCTCTTATACCACGAACAATACTGCTGCTACCGGATTCTTGATCTATGGCGACGTCGCAATTCACCACAATACAGTCACAGATGCCAAAGTGGCAATCTATTTTGTTCAAGGCGACACCACCATTTCCAATAATATAGTCACCACTTCCCAGAGCAATGTGGGAACAAGTGCGTTCTGGGGAATTCTGGCGATTGACCCGCCGCTTGCGGTTCCGAGTCCTTTCGACGCGGAAACTGTTGCCACGAAGGAATCATCCAAGTCGGGAGCAACAGAGTTTGGCAGCATTCTCACAATGAAGATTGCCAACAATACAGTGACCGCAACCGGCAGCAGTGTTGACTCGAGCGGAATCGAGTCGGACGCGGGTTACGCTGGCACTGAGACGCTCAATCTGTCAGTTACAGGAAATAAAGTTACAGGTTGGGGCTCGGGTGTCACAGTCTATCAATGTCCTTCGGGCTGCACCGGAAGTACATTCAGCTCGGCTGTGGTTCAAAACAACGTCATTCAAAATAACACAATTGGGCTTTATTCCAACACCGTCGTGGATGCCACCAAGAATTGGTGGGGCAGTACAGCAGGTCCGGGCGGTAGCAACAACGGAACGGATGGCGGCGGAACCATTACAACCACACCGTACGCCACTGCTTTGACAACCAGCACGACCGCGTCAACGCACGAGTTGGGCGAAGCTTCTACCCTTCAAACCAACGTGACGGTGAATGGTATTTATGGCGCGCAGCTGCGTGTCACTCATGACAGTTCGGTCTTGAATTTCACAAGTGGGGCACAGCACAACGTCGGCGGTTTCTTTTGGGACATCTTGGTCGAACCATTTATCGCAGTGACCTCGCCCAACGGGACACGGTTGTCGGGTTCCATGAGCTCCGAATACGGTCATTCCACTGCGGTTAACCTCACCGATGCGAATCTGGCAACGTGGAATTATCAATGTACCGGGGTTGGCGCGAGCGGGCTCAGTTATGACACCACCACAGGTGGTCTAGGCACCAAACTTGCCGACATAAACGGGTTTGAGATTCCTGCCGCGCTGCTCGGCGATTCGGTTACTTGTACAGCAAGAACCGGTTCTGTCTCAGGCACGATTGACCTGCAAGGGCGCTTGCAAAACGCTGCTCTGCCCGCGGGTTGGAACGGGACTGTGATTACCCTGACCTGTGTCGCTGCGAGTGGCTGTGATGGTTTTGGTCCCTATGTGTTTGTGACAGGGACAGATGGCTTGTATGCGCTAACGAAAGCGGGCGCGGGCACCGGGATTGTGGCGGGAACTTACAATGCGACTGCTGTACGCCGTGCCTATCTGAGCGCCAGCAAAGCATCCGTCGTCGTAACTCAAAGCGGCACACTCGCAATGACGACGCCACGGCTCAAGGGTGGAGATATCAATAACGATGGCGCAGTGACGATTCTGGATTTGACGGCAATCGGCGGCTCGTTTGGCACGACGATTACGGCGGATACGGGTGTGGATATTAACGGAGATGGAGTGGTCAATATCTTTGATTTAGCAATGACGGGCGGTAATTTTGGCGCCACACCGACGTGGCCCTGATAGCGATTGAAACAAGAATCGCTCAAAACCTGACAGGCTCATGTGGTGAACTGAACCAGCAGAGCCTGTCAGGTCTCTCAAGTTTTTTTTTCATGCACCCCAAAGGAGAAACCTAAATGAAAACGCGATTAATCTTTTCTGTAGGACTGGCAGTGCTGCTCGCCTTGATGGTGTTCAGCGTGCCCGCGCAGGCAGCATTGCCTGCGAACCTCTCGTGGATCAAGGCGGCAAGCAATCCGGTTGTGTCGAACACGCTCTGCTATTCAGGCGAGCATTTAGACCCCGCCCTCGTTGTAGAGAGCGCAAACAATTACAAAATGTATTTTAGTGACCGCTCAACGGGCGCCGACATTTATCTTGCCACCACGACGGATGGCGGCTTGAATTGGACATGCGGCAACTCGGGCAATCCGGTTTTGACCAATGGCAGCGGTGGAGCATGGGACGAAACCCGTGTCGTGAGCGCAACCGTCGTCAAGGATGGCGCAAGCGATTACAAGATGTGGTACGCGGGGGTAAATGCCGCCGGTATTTATGCCATCGGATATGCGACCTCGAGTGATGGTGTGAATTGGAATAAGGATGGAAGCAATCCCGTACTGACAAAAGGTGCACCTTCGGCTTGGGATTCACAATATGTCCGCGAACCGTCAGTCATCAACGTCGGCGGGACCTACCATATGTGGTATGCGGGCACGGCGAAATGGCCCTATTTCCGCGTCGGTCATGCGACCTCACCGGATGGAATCAACTGGACCAAAGACGCTGGGAATCCGGTCTTGACTCCCACTGCAGGTACGTGGGACGCGAATGAAGTGTATGCGCCCAGCGTGGTTGCCAATGGTTCAGATTACGAAATGTTCTATTCCGGCAACGCGGGCGGACGCTGGGTGACCGGACATGCAACAGCATCAAATGCAAATGGTCCGTGGACAAAGGATGCCAACGCCATTATCACGCTGGACGCAACCGGTTGGGAAGCAGGGGGCGATTCTGCGGATTATGTGGGTGCGTTGTTGGATGGCACCACGTGGAAAGTTTTCTATTCCAGCGGAACTGGCGGGTATCGCATCGGTATGGCGACGCTGACCAACCAAGCGCAGCTGACGTTCAATCAACTCGTTGGCTCATTAACCGTAGGCGCCACCAAAGTCGTTACGATTGACCTCAACAACGTTACCGACTTGTATGCGTACCAATTTCAAGTCAATTATGACGCGACCAAAGTCAGTGCGGTGGGCGCGTTTGTAAATACATTTGTTGATTCGACAACCAATGCGGCTGCCCCGGGAACATGGAATGCCACTTGTGCGGCGGGTGTGTGTAAATTCGCCGTCACCAAACTTTTACCTGCGACTCCAATTAGCGGGTCCGGGACAATCGCTCAAATCACGTTCACCGGCGTTGCCGCGGGCGATTCACAGCTCACATTCAGTGACGACTTTTTGACCAAATTAGGCGCCGAGCCAATTACTTATGGAAAAACAACGGGCTTTTTGACCGTCTTTGGTTCAGCGACGGTGACCGGCACAGTACAAATGCAAGGGCGAACCTTCCCCACAGACGGGGGTAGTGTCACAGTGTATGACAAATATGGATACGCGCCTCCGACCACAGTATCGTTCAGTGGGACCGACGGCACGTTCTCGGCAACAGTGCTGCTTGATCCGGGTAGTACCGTCTTTGTTGTCGAGGCATCGCATTCGCTCTATCTCTCAAATCGCACAGGCGACATCACCTTGTCGAACGGCGGTACGTACAACGCCGGGACAACACTCCTGAAAGGTGGCGATGCCAACAACGATGGAAAGGTTGACTTGGCTGATATTACCTGTATCGGCGCGCGGTTCGGGCTTTCCGGCGCGGTCTGTGGCGCAACCGGGAATAGTGACATTACCAACAACGGCATCGTGAACATTTTCGATCTGGTGTTGGGTGGTGGTAACTATGAACGCTCGTCGCCACAATCCTGGTAGAGACGCACAAGCAAATAGCGAAGGGTGCGCTTGGCGCACCCTTCAAAGGGGAATCATGAAACGTAGATTGCTTTTGATTTTAGCACTTGGTCTGGCTCTGGCGGTGCTGTTGTTTGTGGCGGCGCCGACCCAGTTTGCCTATGCCGATACAACCGTCATTGTGACTCCATCGGCGACACATGGTTGGTTCTTTTATGATGATGACTTTCCCGGGGGGCAGGGGAATTTTGTAACGGGTCCCGCGACACCTCCGGCGGGTACAGGGAGTGCTCATTATTATCTCCCACCCGGTTCCAACGCCCGGCAGGCATTGACCACTCTCGGCTATGCCGGAACGCGTCTGAGCCAAATTACAAATTTCCAATACAGCACCTATCGCAGTCAGCTCCTCACCGGCAACGAGACCATCTATCTCCAGTTTGATGTGGACTATGACGCAAGCGACGGACTAACCAATTATCAGGGTCGCTTGACCTATCTCCCCGCTTATGCCGCAAGCATTCCGCCAAACCTCTGGCAGACTTGGCATCCCCTGACCGAAGGCAAATGGTATGCCTCGCGCACCAATGCGAGTCCGAATGGCAGTGGGGGGGAATGTCCTCAAGGTTCGCCTTGTACCTGGGCTGAAGTGTTGACCAAGTTCCCCAACGCCGGAATTACGGCAAACGTGGGGTGGCTCCATCTTAAAGCCGGCGGACCTGCCGATGGTTTTGATGGTAACATGGACAATTTTGTCATTGGCATTAATGGCACCAACACGACGTGGGACTTTGAAGATGGAAGCACCGCACTCGTGTTTGTTCCGGATAACGCCAAAGTGGGCGTCGGCGGCACAACCTATATCGCTATCAACCTCAACAACGTGGCGAATGTTTTCGGCTTTCAGTTCCAAGCCAGCTACGATGCAGCAAAAGTGAGCGCGGTTGGCGTGTGGGCAGATAACGCGGTTCCACAATTTCGGTTCTTTAGGACGAATGCTCCTGCCTGGATCCCCGGAGGATGGAATGGAAATTGCGCGGCGGGGGTTTGTAAATTCGCGGTATCTCACGTTGCAACCCAAACTGCTGTAAGCGGTTCCGGACCACTCGCGTTTATTGCCCTCACGGGGGTGTCACCCGGGACCTTTACCATGTCCTTTAGCAGCGATATCCTCTCGGATTCTGACGGTGGCGCAATTGCACACACTGTCAACACAGCCGATATCACTGTCTATGGCTACACAACGGTTTCGGGCGTGGTCAAACTGCAAGGGCGCGCGACGCCGATTGACACCGGGACTGTGACCTTGACAGAGCTCGGCGGCAATTTCGCTCCGATGACGACAACGTTTGACGCCTCAACCGGCGCGTACTCGTTCCCGAACGTGCCTGCAATGCCCGCCGGTTCCAGCTATCAATTTGACGCGGCGCATTCGCTCTATCTCGGCAATCGCCAGACCCAGACACTCAATGCGGGAACTCCGTACACCGCGCCACTGACCACCCTCCGCGGTGGTGATGCGAATAACGACGGCACCATTACGGTTCCTGACCTAACGTGTGTTGGCGGCGCGTTTGGCAATCCGCCAACCGTCTGCGGTGCAACCGGCAGCAGCGATATTAACAAAGACTCTACCGTCAACATTCTCGACCTCGTACTCGTCGGCGGCAATTACGGGCTTTCGACGTGGCGTCCGTGGTAAGGAATGACCCAAACCGGTCTGCGCGTGTCCGCACGGTGAGATGGGAAACGTGGACCGGTCCTATCCTGTGATACTGAAACGATTATGGTTTTTGGGCGCGGTGTTCGTCTGGCTCGTGAGCACCGCGCCCATCCAAGCACAAGGCGATTCCGCGACAGTGCGTCTGGAGCAGGAAACAATCCAGATTGGCGCGGGACAAGTCGAGCAAGTAAATATCGTCATCGAGAATGGACGCGATATTTATGGCATTGATTTGCGCGCGCAATTCGACCCCGCGGTCATTGAAATCGCAGATGCCGACCCGGACAAAGAAGGCATCCAAATGATCGCGGGCGATTTTATCAAACCCGATTTTTTGGTACGAAACCAAGCCGACAACGTCGCGGGGACACTCCAATACGTTATCACGCAGGTGAATCCAACTCCTCCGGCGAACGGCAGTGGTGTTGTGCTGAAAGTTTTGGTTCGTGCAAAAACGCAGGGAGCGTCCTCTCCTTTTACAATAAATTTTGTCGAAATCGCGAACGGCAAAGGGGTTAAACTGCCCATCGAACCGAAATCCGGAACGATTGAGGGTGTTGCCCCCAGACCCCCAACACCCACGCGTGCATTAGTCACAACGGTTGAACCAACGCCAAGCGCGACGATTCAAGCCACGCGCGCCGCCGCGGTTGCGACACGCGCACGCGCGACAACGGTGCCGGCGCGTCCGACGAACGGCAATAACGGCGAACTTGTAACAAATGTGATTTTGGGAGCCGTCGCCTTGGGCGGCTGCCTATTGGCTGTCTTGATTTTGGGACTGGGTATTTTCTTGTTGATGCGAAAACCGCGGGCGGTCCCTCCGCAGTTTCCACGAAGGTGACACGACCTATGGGAAAACTGTTATCACCCTTGCACGTGGTACTACTTGGCGTAATTCTCGCGCTCGCCCTCATGCTAACCTTCGCACAATCGGCGCAGGCGCAAAGCGGGACGCAGCTGCAATTTAATCCGGTGTCGAACAGTGTTGCTGTCGGCAATAGTATTGTCGTTTCGATAGACCTCACCGCTGCCACTGATTTGTATGGGTATCAATTTCAAGTGACGTATGACGCGACCAAAGTGAGTGCGAGCGGTGCGTTTGTCAATTCCTTTTTTGATACATCGAGCAACACGTTCATTCCGGGGGGATGGGGTGCGACCTGCGCGAGTGGCGTGTGCAAATTTGCGGCGACGCATTTGAACAGCGCCGTGCCTGTAAGCGGTTCCGGCACCCTTGCACAAATCACGTTCACGGGTGTGAGCGGCGGGACCGTGCCGCTCGCCTTTAGCGCAGACATCTTGGCAGACCGCGACGGCAATCCGCTGACGCATACGAACGGAAGCGCGAGCATTCTGGTGTACACAATAACGCCCGGCGGAACCGAACTGAGCTTTAATCCGGTGTCAAGTAGTGTTGCTGTCGGCAATAGTATTGTCGTTTCGATAGACCTCACCGCTGCCGCTGATTTGTATGGGTATCAATTTCAAGTGACGTATGACGCGACCAAAGTGAGTGCGAGCGGTGCGTTTGTCAATTCCTTTTTTGATACATCGAGCAACACGTTCATTCCGGGGGGATGGGGTGCGACCTGCGCGAGTGGCGTGTGCAAATTTGCGGCGACGCATTTGAACAGCGCCGTGCCTGTAAGCGGTTCCGGCACCCTTGCACAAATCACGTTCACGGGTGTGAGCGGCGGGACCGTGCCGCTCGCCTTTAGCGCAGACATCTTGGCAGACCGCGACGGCAATCCGCTGACGCATACAAGTGGGACAGCAACCATTGTTGTGTACGGGTTTGCCACAATCAGTGGAACGGTGCAGCTGCAAGGACGCCTCACGCCGATAACGGTTGGCACGATAACCCTTGTGGATAACGCGAACATGTTTCCTGCGACCGTCGTCAATTTCAGCGCGACGACAGGAAATTTCACCGCAACGGTGCCCGTCGCGGCGGGCGGCTCAATCTACAAATTGACGGCGGCGCATTCGCTCTATCTGCGGAATGAATTGACCGGCGTCGCGGTCATCATTGGCGGAAACTATCCGCAAGCAACGACTATCCTGCACGCAGGCGATGGCACGAATGATGGGATTGTGAATGTTCTTGATTTAACCTGCGTGGGCGCGCGATATGGTTTGACTCCCGCCGCTTGTGCCGCCACCGGGCACAGTGACCTGAATGCAGATGGTGTGATGAATATATTTGATTTGGTCTTGGTGGGGAGTAATTATGGCTTTACCGCACCGCGACCCTGGTAACCAAGTTCACTAGATGGGAGAAGTAGAAACATGGCTAAACGATTGAATCAAAAAATCGCGCAAGGAATTTCGCGGGCGTGTTGGGTCTCGGTCATGGCAGCTGTGTTCATGCTGTTCACAATCCAAGCTCCGCATGTGAATGCCCAAGGCACTGCCAGTGTGGTGATTTCGCCTGCGGTACGCAACATATCTGTGGGCGCTATTGGCAGCATAGATGTACTGGTCAACGATTACACTGACACGAACCCCGCGGGCGCTAACCCAAATGGACTGGAAGGCGCTGACATTGAAATCACCTTTGACCCAACCATTGTCGCGGTCCAAGACGATATTTCCTTTCAACCGGGCATCCAAGTCACACCGGGACCGCTGCTTGGCTCCGGATTCTATTTCATGCTCCAGAATACGGCGGACAATAGCACCGGCACAATCCGGTTTATCATTTCTCAACTCCATCCGACGCCCCCTGCCGTTTGCCCACCGTCTCCTACACCATGCTCCGGGGTTCTTTTGACAATTCGCTTTGCCGGACTTGCGAATGGCTCGAGTCCGGTGAATTTTACGATGCACACTCTGGGAAATCCCAATGGGTGGGAAATTCTTTCGACAGCGACAAATGGTACAATAAACGTTTCCACTCCCACTGCGTCCACAGTGACGCAATTCAACGGTACCTACACGCGCAAAAATCAAGCGCGGCTGAAATGGGAAACGGGGAATGAAGCGGGGCTGATTGGCTTTAACCTTTGGCAGAGTCAAACCGCCGCAACCGGCTATAATAAAATCAACAGCGCGGTCATCCCCGCGCAAAGCCCGGGTGAGGTCAAAGCCAACACGTACAAATATCTGGACGCGGGGTTTAGCAATAGTCAAAAGTCTTGGTACAAGCTCGAAGCCCTCATCGTCGGCGGCGCTTCGGAATGGAGTGGACCGGTCAGCATTGCGGCGGGGTGTTCCGCAATACCGGACAAACCAACTTTGACCGCGCCGCGTGACGGGCAAGCGGTTCCGCAAAATGTTACGCTGAATTGGGCGAATGTTCCATGCGCCGACTCGTATCAAATTCAGTTACGGCGTGATTCTCTCAACGGGACTGCCTTGCAAACATTCACCGCCACCGCTTCAAAACTGACCACCCGAGTCCGCGCCACGCATATCTACTATTGGCGTGTGCGCGTGGTCGCGGGACAACGCTTGAGCGAGTGGAGCGAGTGGCGTTCCTTCACGGTTCGCCAAAGGACAGGGCGATAAAGCTCCTCGCGCAACACTGCTTATGGAATAACTCTACAAGTCCCAGTATGTTGCGTTCAGACGTGACAGGTTTTTGCGATGATGCGAGTGAACTCCACTCGACATCGAGAAACCTGTCACGTCTTGATACAGAGTCTAGAGTATTTTGCAGCCGACCGAACTTGGTCGGCTGCTTTGCTTGTGCAATCAACCATTCGATGGCATCTTCGAAGGATGTGAACGCGTGAATTTTGAATCCTCAATTTTGTGCCGCAAGTACTTGGTTTTTTATGCCGTAATCTTAAGTCGTTTTCGCGGCGCGGCTGGCGGTGGCTTGCATCGGCGCGGCGCGTTGGGCGGCGGTTTTGGAATTGCGGGCGAGGACGCCGATTTTTTCCAATGCGTCGCGGTCTTGGGCGAGCGCGATTTTGGCAATTTTCAAATACTGCGCGACCCATTGGTCCAACGCTTTTAGCGCGGCATCTTGACTGCGGGACGATTGCTGCGCGGACCCTTTGGCGGATTCTTGGGCTTGGTTCGCCGTATCATACGCGGCGATTTTGGCGCGTTCGGCGGTCAACTTGGTTTGGGTGTAACTGTATTTGGCGAGCGTGGTTTTGATGTCGGCGTTGGCAGAGGCGTTATCGAACAGGGTGTATGCTTTATTGAGAAATCCGGCGGTGGAACGGGGCATTGCACCGCTCAAGCCGAGGACGGACAATTTCGCCTTGTCTTGGGCAAAAACGGCGCGCGCCACTTGCGCGAGGGCTTGATACGCGGTTTGCGCGGTTTTTTCGGCTTGTTTCAGATGCACGGTGCTGATTTTTTGACCGCCTTTGCCGCCGGTTTTGGAACCAACGGCAGCGCGGGCGGCTTCCAACAAGGTATTGCCTTCGGTCAATTTTGCCGTATCGTAACCAAACGGGGAAACAGCGTTCAGGATGGCGGGGTCATTTAACGAGTTTTGAATCGCCACTTGGGCGATGTTCAGGCGTTCCGAGATGCTTTTCTTTGCGCTAGCCATGAGAGGACTCCTTTCGAGAATGGATTTAGCCGTAACCGAACAAACCGAGATATGCCAAAATAAACTGTTTTTTGCCAATCACCCCCTTTTTATGCGCGTGGTTTCTTGGGTAGTTGGGGCGAAGCATGTGCCGACGCGTCGGTGAAATTGAAGATAACTGCAAGCACATGCTTCGCCCCTACAAACTCTTGCTACCTGTCACTCTGTCTTTGCTACCGCTTACGCGACGCTTGCGATGTATTTTCTCGTTCTTGCTACCTGTCACTCTGTCTTTGCTACCGCTTACGCGACGCTTGCGATGTATTTTCTCGTTCTTGCTACCATTCGCGCAAGATTTCCGACGACTCGATTCATTCTCGCTACCGCCTGCGCATGATGTACTGTTTGTCGCGCGGGGTTTGCTCCCGTTCGCGCGGGATTTACTACGTGTTACTTGAGATACTTTGCGTTCGCATCGGCTGTAAGCGGTGTCGCACAGGCACGCGGGCGGATTTTAACAAATGCAGGGCGCGGTGACAAGGGGTAGGCGAGACTTGCAATGAAATAGGAGGGATTTTTGTTTTTTTGATGACCTGACGCACTCTGACGCTGCCTTGGAGAATGCGGACTAGGCAATTTCATTTTGTGCGAGTACTGGTGCCGCATCAAGCAACCACTTGCGAGTCGCCACACAGAACTGTAAAGAGATTGTCTCGCAACGGGACTTTACTCGCAAGTTGGTTAATGCTACATTAGCAACCGTGCGACTCGTAGAGCCAACACGGAAATTTCAAGGGGAGGCATTTCCATGAAAAAGTTCAGTTCGGTTTTGATTGCGCTCGTCTTGCTCATGGTGGGCATTGGCGTGGGACGCTTACTGGCGGGAAGTCCGGATTCACCCGGCGCGCCCAACGCTTCGGCGGCGCAGATGTACACGCTGGAACAAATCTATCAGCGGCTGACGACGGGTAATTATTTTACCAAGCAGAGCGCGTTCACAGAGCCAAGCAGTGCGCCCGGGACAGGCACCATGCACACGCTGGACCAGATTATGGCGGTGGCGCAGCCGCGGGCGCTGGCAAAGCGCGTGCCCAAAACCGGACAGACGACGTGCTGGAACGCAGCCGGCAGCGTGATTGGCTGTGTGGGAACGGGACAGGACGGGCAATATCAGGCGGGAATCGAACCTAAGGTTGATGCGATTTTTGGAACTGCGTACAACACGCCGGCGTGGACGGGAGTACGCTTCACGGACAATGGCGATGGAACGGTGACGGACAACCTGACGGCACTGATTTGGCTAAAGAACGCGAATTGCTTTGGGACTCGAACTTGGGCGACGGCATTGACCGACGCCAACGCGCTGGCAAGCGGGTCTTGCGGTCTCAGCGATGGTTCGGTCGCGGGCGCGTGGCGGCTGCCGAATGGAAACGAGCTGCACAGTCTGGTTGATGCGACGCAGAGTAATCCTGCCTTGCCCGCGGGACATCCGTTCACCGGCGTCCAGAACGACAACTACTGGACGAGTACTACCGTTGACTATCACACGACGGGCGCCGTGGTCGTGAACTTGCCCAACGGCGGACCGGTCGGCGCCGAAAAGGCAGGCGGCGTCTATGTGTGGGCAGTGCGTGGCGGACAATAGGTGAGTTATCTCTCTAACCTCATTCGATGCGAGCAAGAAGGATGAAGGGGATGGATAGGAGAAACTACGATGACAAAAAAATTTCTCACCCGCATTGTCTATGGCGTTCTGGCTGCCGTGTTCGTGTTCGGAGTTTGGCAGGTGGTCGAGGCGGCAGGCAATATTGATTCGGTAAATAAATGGGCGTGGAGCACCAACGCGGGCTGGCTCAATTTTAACCCCACCGACGGCGGCGCGATTGTTTGCGCCGACCATCTGACGGGCTATGTTTGGGGCGAGAACATTGGCTGGATTCGACTGGGAACGGCGAACGACTGCGCGCCTCACACCTACAGCAATACGACAACGGCAGATTATGGCGTGAACAAGGATGGGTCGGGGAATCTTTCCGGCTATGGCTGGAGCACAAGCGCGGGCTGGATCAACTTTGACCCGACGGACGGCAGCGTGACCATCAACCCGACGACCGGTTCATTCGACGGTTACGCGTGGGGTGAAAACATCGGGTGGGTCCACTTTAAGCGGACTATCGCCCCCGCTTACAATGTCGCCCACACCTTGCCAACGCAAAACGGACCCACCTTTACCGTCAACACGAACGCTGACACCGACGATGGGCTGTGCGATGTTTTGGGACAGGGCAATGGCAACAAGGACTGCACACTGCGCGAAGCCATCAACGCCGCCAATGCCAACGTCGGCTTTGATGTCATCCACTTTGCCAACGACTATGTCATCACGCTCACCTCAACGCTGCCGACCATCACCGACAGTCTGACGATAGATGGTGAAACACACAAAGTCTGGCTCGACGGTGTATCCCAATATCGCATTCTCACCTATGGCACGGATGGGGGCGGCTATCTCGACCATCTCTATTTTGTCAATGGCAAGGCGTCCCCGTCCATTTTTACCTATGGGGAATCGGGCGGCGCCATCTATAGCGCGAGCGTGAGCGGCGTGGCGATTCGCAACAGCACCTTTGCCAATAACTCGGCGGATGGGTATGGGGGCGCGGTTGTGAGTGAAGGCGCGCTTGTCGTTCACAACAGCACCTTTATCTACAACGCCGCAGGCATCTCCGGGGGCGGCGCGTCGGCGGTGAATGGGACGTATGTCAACAGCACCTTTAGCACCAATATCGCACCCAATGGCGCAGCCGTGCAGGACGATGCCTCGGTGACGCTCCAGAATACGATTCTGGGCAATTCAGTCGGTCCCGATTGTGCGGTCAACGGCGTGAGCGCCACTTCCAAAAACAACCTTATCGAAAGTACAGGGGCTGACGCGTGCGGACTGTCGAACGGGACGAACGGCAACAAAATCGGGGTTGACCCGAAACTGGATGGACTGGTAGACAATGGGGGGGTGACACTCACGGTGGCACTGTTGGCGGGTTCGCCTGCGATTGATGCAGGCGAAAATACGACATGTGCGGCAGACCCGATTAATAATAAAGACCAGCGCGGGTTCACGCGTCCGTTAGATGGGGATGGGAATGGTTCTGCGATTTGCGACATCGGCGCGTATGAAAAAGCGCCAGTTAGCACCTCGACACCGACGCGGACAAATACTCCTACGCGCACGAACACGCCCACACGCACGAATACGCCAACCCAAACGAATACACCCACGCGCACGAACACACCCACACCCACCGCTACGCCGACGACCGGTTGTACAGTCAAACCTGCTAAACCCGTGCTGTCAAAACCAAAAAATAATTCCGTGACGACCAAGACGCAAGTGCCGCTCAATTGGAGCGATGCAACATGCGCCACGAGTTACAAAGTGACGGTCAAAGATTTTGTGACGGGCAAAAAAGTATTTAAAAAGACCGTGACGGTTTCCAAGACCAAGACAACCGCGCTGACGCCAAAAGTGTATCAGTGGTTCGTGCAGGCGTGCAATGAGTTCGGTTGCACCAAATCAACCAAGTTCAAGTTCACGAAACAGTAGAGGCAAAAATAGAATCGAATGCTGGTTAACAGCACACCGAATACAAACAAAAAATGCGCGGATAGTCCGCGCATTTTTTGTTTTCATATCTCATATTACACAGATTTGTCATTTCGCGCCGTCTTTGTGAGACGTCTCAATGGGAAACCAAGATTTCTCACTGCGTTCGAAATGACATGAGTGTTCACGCCTACAACGGGTCCACGTACACCGTCTTCCACTGTGTAAAAAATTCGCGCGCGGCTTTGCCTTGTTCGCGTGTGCCTGAAGAGCTTTCTTTATATCCACCTACGCAACGGTACACGAAGCTTGACATGGATACCGCGTCTCCCATAGTCAACGCGCGAGATTTTAACATTGTTCGTTGTATCGCGAGAATTGCGCGCAATTACAATTGCTTCCGTCAATACAGCCATTCGGTTTCGGGGCGATGTCAGTCGTCTCCAAACCTGATTCGGACACCAACTTCTCGTCAAGTTATCGGAATATATTCGAGCAACACGTAATCGCATGACACCGTGATTGACACCGCTTTCGAGCAATGGTACATTTCAAACATGCCACAACAATACAAAAACTATATTGACGGAGAATGGACGGATGCGTCGAACAACGCGCAGACGCATGACGTCAATCCCGCGAATACGCGCGAGGAATTGGGAACATTCCCTTCGGCAACGCGTGAAGATACGCGCCGCGCGATTGACGCAGCACAACGCGCGTTTCCCAGTTGGGCGCGGACGCCGATGCCGAAACGCGGCGAAATTTTGGACAAAGCGGCGAATTGGATGGAAGCGCGGCTCGACGAAATCGGCGCTGCATTGACGCGCGAAGAAGGTAAAACGTTCGCGGAAGGCAAAGGCGAAGTCGCGCGCGGTGTGAGCATCTTGCGGTTTTTCGCGGGCGAATGTTTGCAGCCGACGGGCGACGTGTATCCGAGCGCGAGTGCGTCCACATTTTTATTTGCCGAACGCGTGCCGCTCGGTGTTGTTGGGTTAATTACGCCGTGGAATTTTCCGTGCGCGATTCCGACGTGGAAGATGGCGCCCGCGCTTGCGTATGGCAACACTGTCGTTTTCAAACCTGCGGAAATTACACCACTGACCGCGTGGTATATCGTCAGCGCGTTCGAGCAAGCGGGACTGCCGCCCGGCGTTTTGAATTTGGTCGTCGGTCGCGGCTCGCAGGCGGGACAGGAATTTGTAGAAAATCCAAAAGTGAAAGCGATTAGCTTTACGGGGTCGAACGAAGTTGGCACGCGGCTCGCAGCAACCGTCGCGCAGCGCGGTGGAAAATCGCAACTCGAACTCGGCGGCAAAAATCCGATTGTTGTGTTGAATGATGCCGATATTTCGCGCGCGGTGGAACTCACCATACAAGGCGCGATGCTTTCGACAGGACAAAAATGTACGGCGACGAGCCGCGCGATTGTGGTGCGCGATGTGGCAAAGGAATATGGCGAAGCGCTTGCGGCGCGCGTAAAACAATTGCGCGTGGGTGATGGAATGAAAAGCGATGTGTACATGGGACCGCTCGTGAGCGCGGACGCGGAAAAAACAGTTTTGGAATATATCGAGATTGGAAAAAACGAAGGCGCGCGTTTGGTGACGGGCGGCGAAAAATTGCGCGGCGAGGAATATGAACACGGTTTTTTCGTCGCGCCAACGGTTTTTGATAATGTGATGCCCGACATGCGAATCGCGCAAGAAGAAATTTTTGGACCGGTTGTCGGCGTGATTGAGGCAAAAGATATTGACGACGCAATTGCGTTGGCGAATCACACGCGATTCGGTTTGAGCGCATCCGTCGTCACGCGCGATTTGAATTTGGCGTTACGCTTTATGCGCGAAATCGAAGCGGGTATCGTTCACATCAATTCGATGACGGCGGGTGCGGAACCCCATGTCCCGTTTGGAGGAACGAAAGCGTCATCCAGCGGATTACATGAACAAGGAAAAGCAGCACGCGAATTTTTTACGGAATGGAAAACAGTCTACGTTGACCCGCTATAGTAATGACTCGAACAATGCATCTCATTTGGTAATATTCAAACTTGGGGTTTGGAACCAGGGTTCCCAAGTTTGTAAAAGACACAGTCATTGAACCTGCTGCATGGACCGTCCAAGAACAGTCAAGGAATGACAGTATGCTCTCCTCCAATGATTCTCAACCACACCAAACAAACCATCATCACTACGCATGTAGAAATCGCAACCACCGCTCACGCGCGTCGCATCGGATTATTGAAACATGACCGACTTGAACCGGGACATGCCCTTGGTATTCCCGCGCGCGCTTGGATACCCTTTATGGCAATTCACACCTTCGGCATGAAATTTTCGATTGATGTTCTCTTTCTCGACAAGCACAACAAGGTCATTCATTCTTGCACCATGCCCCCAAATCGAATTGCTTGGACGTGGGACGCGCGGATGGTGTTGGAAACTGCGATTGGGACGATTGACCAATCACGCACGCAAAGAGGCGATACAATTGAATTTCAAGCGAACTGTTTGTAAGCGATACGATTTTCAAAAACCCCTACCCAACTGTCCCCTTTTGGTGTATCCTTGCTACGCTTTGATTTTGCATCTCGCGTCACATGGACACACCACATTCTTCTTCTGAACAGAATTCGTCTGCCGAATCCGCTGACCTCTCCGGCATCACAATCTCCGGTCAAGCGAATGTCACCGCGCGCGACATTATCGGGCGTGACAAAATCATTCACGGCGACGAATATGTTGGTTATTCTGCCGCGCAGGTTACGCTCCTCCTCGACAAGATCAGCACCGAATATCAATCCAAACCGTTCGACGGACGGTCGCCTTACATCGGTCTTGCATCGTTTCAAGAACGCGATGCAGACAAATTTTTTGGACGCGAAACGCTCACCGCCGAACTCGTGACGCGCGTGCAGACAAGCGCGGCATCCAACGCGCGTGCGGTGTTTGTCGCAGGACCATCGGGCAGCGGCAAATCGTCGCTCGTGCGCGCGGGACTCGTGCCTGCGTTGAAAAAGGGCAAGATCGCGGGCAGTGAGCATTGGTTGTACGAAACCATGAAACCCGGACGCGCGCCGCTGGATGAACTCGTGCGTGTCGTTTCCTCATTCGCCAACTCTCCTGACGCGGGAGACGATTTGCGCGCACACGCGTTCGACGAAGCGACGCGCTTGCATCGCTGGGCGGATATTGCGCTCAAGGATGACGCAAATCGCCGCGCCGTCATCGTCATTGACCAATTCGAAGAAATTTTCACCCAACTCGCACCCGACCGCGAAGACGAACGCGTTGCATTTTTGCAACATCTCACACACGCAGCGACGGTCGAGAACGGACGCGTGTTGGTGATTTTCACACTGCGTTCCGATTTTGTCACCAACTGCGCGTCGTATCCGAATCTCAACGCCTTGGTCAATCAGCAATTCATTCAGGTCGGCGCAATGACGCCCGACGAATTGGTCAGTGCGGTTGCGCGTCCTGCGTATCAAGTGGGCTTGCGGATTGACCCTGCATTGATTTCGCAAATCGTGAACGACGTGCGCGGCGAACCCGGCGCGCTGCCACTCATGCAATTCGCGCTGCAAGATTTATTTGAAGCAGAAAAAAATCAAGGCGAACTGACCCTCGACGGCTATCTCGCGCGCGGCGGTTTGCATCAAGCATTGGAACGCCACGCCGACGCGGAATTTGCAAAACTGGACGATGCGGAAAAGCAGTTGGCGCGCAGTGTATTCAGCGGACTCATCGAAATCGGACGCGGGAGGGAGGATACGAAACGCACGGCGCTGTTTGGCGAACTGGTGCCTGCAGGCACGGACGCGACGCGCGTGCATACACTGGTGCGTGAACTCGCGGATGCGCGGCTCATCACGACGGACGAACAGAACGGCAAAGAAACGGTGACGCTGGCGCACGAACGCATGATTGATGCGTGGGACTGGCTGCGGCGGTTGGTGGACGAGAACCGCGAGGCGATTGCGCTGCAAAACGAAATCGCGCAGGATGCGGAGGAATGGGACAAAGCGGGACGCGAGGAAGGATACTTGTATCGCGGCGCGCGTCTGGCGACGGCGCAAGAAAAATTGCATCAAAACGAGCTGGTCTTGACCGGGCTTGCGCGGGAATTTGTCGAGACGGCGATTGCGGCGCGCGAGGACGCAAAGCGAAAAGAAGCAAGACGAACACGCCGGTTGCTTGCTGCGTTTGGTGCCGTAGCGACTGTATTTGCTGTGCTGGCGGTGATTGCGTTCTTTTTGTGGCGAGCGGGAATTGTTTCAGAACAGCGTGCAGCGGAGCAACAGCAAGCCGCGGAAGCGGAACGCGCGAAAGCGGAAACAGCAGCAGAGAGCGCCGAGACAGCGGCGCGGGAGGCAGGCCGCCAAAAAATTCTCGCTGACGATGCCCGGGCGACGGCGGAAGCAGAAGCAGAGCGCGCCAGATCTTCGGAGCAAATTATCCGCTCACGGGAACTCGCCGCAATTGCTGTAAGCCAGTTCGAAGCAGACCCCGAACGCGCGCTAGTGATAGCCATTCGTGCTAATGAGATCGCACATACCCTTGAATCAGAAGTGATTCTACGCAAGTCGCTATTAGCAGCGCCGGTGACGTTGCGCGGGCACATCGATTATGTGACGAGCGCAGCGTTCTCGCCCGATGGCACCAAAGTCGTCACGGCGGGTTACGACACCGCCAAACTGTGGGATGTCGCAACAGGCAAAGAACTCGCCACCTTGCAAGCGCATACCGCTTGGGTGAGGAGTCCAGCGTTCTCACCCGACGGCACCAAAATCGTGACGGCGGGTTACGACACCGCCGAACTGTGGGATGCCGCAACAGGCAAAGAACTCGCCACCTTGCAAGGACATACCGATTCGGTGACGAGTGCAACGTTCTCGCCCGACGGCACCAAAGTCGTGACGGCGAGTGCTGACGACACCGCCAAGCTGTGGGATGTCGCAACAGGCAAAGAGCTCGCCACCTTACAAGGACATACCAATTCGGTGACGAGTGCAGCGTTCTCGCCCGATGGCACCAAAATCGTCACCGCGGGTGCGGACGGCACGGCACGCCAGTATTTGGTGAATATCAAGGACTTACTCGCACTTGCCCACTCGCGCGTTCCCTATCCGCCGCCGTGCGAGGAGATTGCGCGGTATACAGGGGAGACGTGTCCCGCACCCACTGCCGCGCCGACGCCGAGTCCGACGCCGTGAATCGTTTATGTAGGAACATCTACACTTTTTCCACTTTTCCTCTCATCAAAATTATCGTTGCAAAAATTTCGCACAAAATAGTGCGTTTTTCTTTGCATAAATCTTTGCCACGACAAAATTCATTTCCCAAACCATTGACCCTCACAATTCATTCTGCTATAGTAGCGTCGTAATCGGCTGGAACGTTTTGTGTTCCACCCCTCATCTGAAACGATTTCCGTTTTGTTCCCTTGCCCGAGCCCCTGAACGCGATTCATTCGCAATCACGCTTGGGATAAAAATTAACGGCGACAACTAAACGCCGCGGAACCGTTTGACATGCAGAGAGGGAGGACTGTTATCTCGCGTTTGCGAGTTAACGAGTCCTCCCTCTTTTTGTTTTTCTCAAAACACCATGAACTCGAGCGATGTTATTCAAGAGACTAATTCAACCACGTGGACTTTCGATTCCGTTGCGGAAGAAACCATTGACGCGTGGACGCGTCTCGTACGGCGTTATTACCCGAATGTTGCAACACCGATTGCGCGCGCGCTCGCACAACGCGCGATGCAAGGACCGTATGGCTTTGCGCTCTTTTCCATTTCACAGGGCATCCATCAATTCGACGAAACATCGTTGCGCGAAATGACGGGAAGCGAATTGCAAATGCTTTCGGCGCTGCTTCAAGAATTGCGCGAACAAACACAACGGCTACTCGTTCAAGTCAACGCGTTGTGGCATCCCGAATAAACGTCATCAGAAATCATCTCTACTCGAAAGGATTTTTTTGTGCTCAAGTCCGCAACATTTTTCATCGGCATCCTGCTCGCGCTCGGCGCGTTCATCGGCTATTTGCTCTTGGGGAATTTTCTCGCGCCGCCGCCCGCGCTTGTCGTCGTCGCGCTGCGCGATATTCCACCCTACACACCACTCGACGGGAACATGCTCGGTGTGGATTCGCAGCACTTGAACAACCAAGTGCTTGCGACGCTCGTGCAAAAAAATGAATTGGACGAATACATCGGCGGCTTTGTCACGGGACCCATTTTTGCGGGCGAACCGCTACGCAAATCTTCTGTAGTCACCGCCGGGAACCCGCTCGCGTCAAAACGTTTGGCGCTCGCGCTCACCGACCCGCAGCGCGTCGCGGCGGTGATTCCCGTGGATGCAAAAACTTCTCCATCGCAAATCGTCACCGGCGACTATGTTGACCTCGTAATCAGCATGGCGCCCGGGAATCTCACGAGCAACAACTCGAATAATTTTGGCGAATTGTTGACGGGACAAAACAACAATCAGGTCAATTTTGACTTGGGTCCTTCTGCCGTCATCACGCCAACCCAAAGCACGTTTCCTTCCTCGTTCCTTCTCGCATCAGGAATCATCAGCGCGCCGCTTGCAGGCGACATCATGAATCTGCCCGTCACCAAAGCAATCATTCGTTCCGTACCGGTGCTTGCTGTTTCGTTCGAGCAGTCGCCGAATCCATCCTACGCAAGCGCGGGCTTTGGCGAAGATTCCAACGCGCCGCCGCAACCCGCCTACGTCGAAGGCGAAATCAATTCCATCACCGTTTCCATTCCGCGCGACAGCGCTGAACTCCTCAACTTTGGAATTGACAACGGCAAAGTGCATGTGCTTCTTTTGCCCGTGCAACAAGGTCAAGCCGAATATGCCGCGCATCAAAATAATTCCACGCTCGGAGTTTCATGGAACGATGTGCTTGCGTTCATGATGAGAGAACGATTCGAACTCGCCGCATCATTCAATTCACCAGTCGCAAATAATCCGATTCCCTCACCGACCATCAATGTGCCTCCAACGCGCGCACCAACAAATTCTGCGAATGGGTTTGTAACACCAACTCTATCTCCACAACCAACCGCAACCACAATCGCCGCATTGCCGATTCCCACCGCGCTTTCTGGAATCATCAATAACAACAACGGCGCGGGTCAACCGAATCAACTTGCAACGGGTCTCGACCTCATGGCAATCGCGATTCCGCTCGCGTGCGGTCTCGGTTTCCTCATCTTGTTCATCGTCATCGTGCGCGTAATTCGCAAAAGGAGAATGTCGCATGTCACACCGTAACACAGCGGTTGATGAACAAGGACGCGCGAATGTTTCAACGCGCCCTGCACCGCCTCCGCCGCCTATCGCATCGCGCAATGGAAAACGCGCGGACGAAATGCCGAGTGAATCAACAACGCACACGGTACCCCAACATGGTTTGCGCGTTCTCATTGCGACACAGGAATTCAACGAGTTCCGCATCCTCGACCGCATTTACACCGAACATCCCGAACTCGGTATCAAGACTATCGGCTGGTGCGACAACGGCATCAATTTGTACCAAGCCGCGATTGATGGTGACGCGGATGTCGTCATCGTTGACCCCGAGACGCGCAGTTTTCAACATGAAGACGTACAGCGACTTTGGATTTATCCCCAGAAACCGATTGTGACTATCGCGGCGGTGCCGCCGCAAAGTGGTTTGGCGAACACACTGAAACAATTGGGCGCGGTGGATTTGGTCACGCGTCCACTCACCGAACGTTCGGCGCACGAACTCGTCGCCAAGTGTCACGTCGGCGTGCAAGAGGCGCTGCGTTATCGCGCGAGTGTTGGCTACATCCCGCAAATGGACAGCAAGACCGCCCAAGTCATTGCATCGCGCGGTTGGCAGCAAGGCGTCATCGTCGTTTGGGGTCCGAAAGGCGGTGTCGGCAAAACATTAGTCGCGTGCAATCTCGCCGTCGCGCTTGGCGTGATTGGCAATCGGCGCACGGTGCTTGTAGATGCGAATATGGCGGGCGGCAACGACCACCATCATTTTTATCAAAGCATTCCGCAAACGCAACTCGGCAAAAACATCAGCGCGCTCGCCGACCGCGCGTTACTCCACGCGCGTTACGGTCCGATTCAACCGTCCGCAACAGGAATGTTGGGACAGCGTCCGATTCTTCCTTTCGACGAAGTGGACGCGCATCTCTTTCGTTACGGCGAATCGCAGCTCAAGCTCCTGATTGGGATTCCGCGTCAACACATGGGCGGCTATGAATGTTTCAGCGATGAGAACGGGCGCGCGTTTTTTCGCGAACTCGTCGCCTCGCTGCGACAATTTGAAGATTTCATCATCGTGGACATCGGGCAAGATGCGAATGTGCCGCTGCATCTCGCCGCGTTGGAATTTGCCGATTACGTTTATGTCGTCGTCACGCCCGACCGTTCAAGCATTCTCGCAACGCGTGAAGCATTGGACACCCTTTTCAAGCATGTGAAACTCGCGCGCTCGAAATTCCGCCTCGTCATCAATCGTTATCACGATTCGTCCGGCATCAGCCGCGCCGAAATTGTCAAAGCACTTGACATGCCCGAAATCGCGACGATTCCCGATGGCGGTCCTGCTGTCAGCAACATCGTCAACAGCGGCAAGCCCTTGATGATGGACCATCGCGGACAAGTGGCGGACGGCATCATCAGCATCGCTTCAACCATTTATCCACCCACGCGCGACATTTGGACGAATCGCGGCAAACTCGGCAAGAAACCGCAAGCGAAAAATCGCGGCGCACTCGGAAATATCAAAGCAGGATTGCGCTGGCTCGTGTTGGGCGAAGGAAACAAACCATGACACCCACAACCGTTCGTCCTACACCACCTACACGTTCCTACAACGCGAGCGCGCTCGCCCGCGCCGTCGAAGCGAATTTGCAAAACGCGGAACCGGGCGCGCGTCCGTACGACATGGTGCTGAAACTCGCGCGGTTGAAACTCGACGAAGAATACGCGCATTTGAAAGGTGTCAAGTGGTCACTCAAAAAAGACGAAGTCCGCCGCGTCGTCATGTGGGCGCTCGACGATTTCAATCGCAAGGCGCGTTTGCAAGCTGCGCACACGCTCGAAGGCGATTTGCCCGCGCTCGTCAAGCAGCTCATCAACGACATTGCGGGCATGGGCTTTCTCACCGATTACCTCGAAGACGCGAGTGTTGAAGAAATTATTTTGAACGGCGTCGAGCAGATGTGGGTGATGCGCGCGAGCGGCGTCAAAGAAAAAGTGAACCTCACGGAACTCGAACTCGACCATGACCGCATCCTCGACCAAATCAATCGGCTCGTCGCGCCGACAGGACGTCAAGTGAACATGATGAATCCCATCTTGAATGCGAAACTGCCCGACGGCGCGCGCATCAATGTTGTCATCGGTCCGATTGCGGAACCGAGTCCTTCCATCACGATTCGCCGTCATCGCTTGGTGGCGCGGCGCATGGCGGACTTGCTCAATTTGAATTCGATTACGCCCGAAGCCGCCGATTTTGTGCAAGCCGCAATTCATGCGCGCATGAGCATTCTCGTTTGCGGCGGCACTGGCACCGGCAAAACAAATTTCATCAACGTCTTGGCAACCTTTTTTGAATCGGATGAACGTATCGTCGTCATTGAGGACACGCGCGAACTCGATTTGAAAATTCAAGACGTGCAGTACCTCACCGTGCGCGAAGACACGTCCGAGTCCGCGCATCCAGTCACGCAGCGCCACTTGGTGGCGAACGCGCTGCGGATGCGCCCCGACCGCATTCTGTTGGGCGAAGTGCGCGGCGGCGAAGCATTCGATATGTTGATGGCAAACAACACAGGACACGAAGGAACGATTACGACAGTCCACGCAAATTCCGCGACGGATGCGATTACGCGACTTTTGCAACTCTGCGCGCTCGCGGAAGAAGCGCAGAACTTTAATCCCGCGTATCTGGCGGAATGGATTGCGCGCGGGTTTCACCTCGTGATTTTTCTGGGACAGACGCGCAATCCGCCGCGCCGTTTTGTGCGCGAAATCGCCGCGCTCGAAGGACGCGCGGAAGGCATCAACGTCACGCGCGATTTAATTTTTTCAACCGAGCAAGACAAACTCGTGCGCTCGATGCGTCCGCTGCCCGAACGCTTGATGCAACGCTTTGTGTATTACGGGATTGACCCGAAACGTTTTTTGCCGCGCCAAACGAAACGAATTGATGCGACGCCGCTGGGGAGAAACGAATGATGTGGTACGCGCCGAATATGCTCGTCGCCTTTATGGGCGCGTTGGGAATTTTTATTCTCGTTCTCGTTTTGCAAATCAAGCCGCATCACCAATTGCTTCATGGCGCGCGGACGCGCGTGCCTTTGCTCAAACGCTTGCAGCGCAAATTGAACGAAGCGGAACTCGATATTTCTGCCACTGAATTTTTGCGCGTCGCGCTCTTCAGTGGTCTCGCGCTCGGTCTCATTCTGTTTTTGAGCATCGGCGCGTGGACGGGTTTCCTCGTCGGCTTGGGCGTTGGGTTCGCGGGCTATTGGTCCTATCTCGAAGACCGCCGCGACAAACGTCGCCGCAAGTATCAAGAAGAAATCGCCGCCGTGATTGACATGCTACTGCAAGCGACGGCGGCTTCGATGAGCATGGACATGGCAATTGATTTTGTCGCCGAACGCGCGCCGGGCGCGGTGCGCGCGGATTTTATCAAGGTGCGCGACTTGCGCGCGCTCGGCACGCCAACCGTTGAAGCGATGCAACTCGTCGCCGCCGAACGCCGCGACATGATTTTTGACCGCTTGATTGAAGCGCTCACCGCGACGATTACGCAAAACAGCAAACTCTATGACGTGTTGGTGCCGATGAATGAAATGGTGCGCGGGTTGACTTCGGCGCGGCGTCGTATCGCCACCGCGCAGGTTCGCATTCGTTGGGAAGCGCGCATCGTTTGTATTGCTCCATTCATTTTCATTTTGATTTTGAATCAGACCGCGCCGGACTTGCAGCGCCCGTTTTACGCCAGCATCGTCGGCCAAATTGCGTTGATTGTGATTGGGATTCTTTGTTTCAGCGCGTACTACTTGATGAATCGGCTCGGCGCACGCGCGTTGCGCCCGATGGAATACATGGACGCACCCAATGTGCAACTCGATGCAAAACAGAACCCGCTCGGCGCATTGGCATAGAAGGAACACGAAATGGATTTTTTCACCACCATTGCAATTGCGCTCATCGGCGCAACCGGAATTTTTTTGATGTGGCGCGCCATCACGCAGCCGCGTCTGGCGCAAGATGGAATGGGCGGGCAGCCGCTGCACGGTGTGATTCCTATCGTTCGCACATCGCCGCTGCTCGACCGTTTGTTTGGTCCGTTCCTTGGACGATTGAGTTATCGCGTCGCGCTGTTGTTGCGCCGCGTGGACAAAGACGAAGCACGCCTGCGCGCGGCGGGTTATCCCGCGCGCTATCCAACCGTGTACGACTTGTACGCGTGGAAAGTGGCGATGGCGTTGTTTCTTTTTTTCGTCGGCATTGCCGCATCGCTCATCGGCGGCGCGAATTTTTTGTATCTCGCATTCGGTTTGGGTATCTTGGGCGCGTTCCTGCCGGACCTTCAACTCGCGCAATTGATTCGCAAACGCGAAGAGCAGATGCGTTTTGAAATGGCGTTCAGCTTGCATCGCATGGCAGTGTTTTGCGCGGCGGGTGGTTCGTTGGGTGAAGCCGCGCAGCATCTCGCCTACAGCAATCGCGGCGGCGTCTTTGTCAATGAGCTGCGCCAAGTGACGGCAGACACGCAAAAAGGTATGACGCTCGACGAAGCATTAGAGCAAATGAAAGAACGCAGCCCGAACATTCCCGAAGTGATTACTCTCACTGAACTCTTGCGCGCGAGCGGGCGCACCGGCACATCCAACGCCGAAGTGCTTCGCAATCTGGGCAACATGATGATTGACAAAGCGCTTCAAGAAATGGAACAGCGCGGCATCGCGTCGGGTGTGCAAATGGTCATTCCCGTCGGTGGGCTGATTCTCCCCGCAATCGGCATCGCCGTCATGGGACCGGGCATTTTTCTCGCCGCGCAATATTTTTTGTTTCGCTAAAGGAGGTGATCCAAGTCTAAAGCACACAAGTTTTCCAAAGCGCGGTTTGCAACGCCGCAAAACAATTCAAGTGTCAGTCGCGCAGTTTTGCGCCAATTCTGAAAAAGGAGAATCCGAAATGGTCTTGACTCTAAAAAATTCCCCATTCGTCACGGTTCTGTGGACGAACATGCTGCTTGCTATCAGCACACTGTCTTCGTACACCAAACGATTTTTCCGCGACAATCGCGGACAAGATTTGGTTGAGTACGCATTGATTGTCGCATTCGCCGTTGGTGTGGTCGCGGTGTTGACCGCGCTCTACACCACAATCAAAAGTGTATTGACCAAAGCAAACAACGCACTGCAATCCGCCGCAGGGCAATGATGAACTAACCCCATCACTCGTTGTCGAGGGCTGCGACTCCTCCCGCAGCTCTCGACAACACAGAATGACAATGTGTATGAAACGAATTTTCTTGTTACTCGGAAGGTTCAAGCGACTTGTCCGTGACAATCGCGGGCAAGACCTCATCGAGTGGACAGCGAGTCTCGCGGTCTTTTTGATGTTGTGCGGCGCAATCGCCATGTACTTTTGGGTGTGGTGGAATCAAGCCGCCGCCGCCGGCGCAGTTCATGATGGAACGTATCTCGCGGCAATTCGTGGCGGCAGTGCGGCGGAAGGCGCAGCACGCTCTCACGACATGCTGGAAGCAGCCGTGGGGAAATTCGCAAACGAATACCAGATTCAGTTCATAAGCAATTCGCAAAAGAGCGTGCGCGGCGATGTCAAGACGAACAAGACGTTTGTTATTCCATTCATCGGCAATCTGCCATACACAATTCGCGCGCACAGTTTTCAACGGCTCGAGCGTTTTTACGGCGGACCGGTTGGCAAGCGCGGCGCGAATTTTTGGTGGTGGTGAAATGGTGCAACGTACTTTTGAAAAGAGAAACAATGATGAACGCGGACAAGCAATGGTCGAATTCATTTTGATTCTTCCATTTCTGTTCCTCATTCTCGCTGCGTTAATTTATTTCGGACGATTGATTTATGCGACGATTGCGCTCGATATGGCGAGTTACGACGCGTGCCGCGCAGCAGTGGAATCTTTGCGGCGTGACGATGGGCAAACACAGGGACTCGTAGCGGGACGTGAAACGTTGAACGGTTTTTCGATGAGCGCGGCGTCGGCGCGACTCACGGTTACACCGCAAGGCAAATGGGATCGGGGCGCGTGGGTGCGCTGCCGCACCGAATACACCTTGAAGGTGAACGATATTCCGATGGTGCAGCTCTTTCATCCGGGCGGCGCGGTTCCACTCCGCGCAACACAGTGGTCGCGTATTCAAACCTGGCGTTCGTGGTGGGAACGTTAGCGCGATTCAATCTTGGAGAGATGCAATGTTGCGATGTCTGAAGAAATTGTGGCATGACCAACGCGGTGAATATCTCGTGCAATTCGTTTTGCTGTTTCCGGTTGCGATTGTGATGCTTGGACTCGTGATTGATGGCGGATTCATGTATCAGCAATACCGCGCCGCACAGACAACGGTTGAAGCAGCCGCGCAAGTGGGGAGTCACGAAATTGACGTGAATCACTTTCGCGTGACGAACCAAGTCGTTCTGGATCGCAGCGCGGCAACAATCATCGCGCAAGAGTTTGTGAATTTGAACAAGAGCGAATATCTGGTCAAGACAAAGATTACCGCCGAACGCAGGCGCATCACCGTCTGGGGTCTGGCAAAAATTCCCACCATCTTTTTCAGAATCTTTGGCGTCTCGGAACTCGTCGTCACCGTGAGCGGGCAGGGCTATCCCGCGTTCGGCATCAATCAAGAAGGAGAGTAAGCATGCACTTGGTCGAACTTGTAATTCAACACAATCCGTTGAGTGGTCGTAAGCAGATTACGCCGCTCGGTTGGATTCTTGGATTCATCATCGCTTTATTCGTCGGCGCGCTCGCATTTGGCTGGTATCGTCAAATCACGCGCAATGTGAATGTGATTGAAACAATGCCGTCGGTCGCAATGGCGCAAGTGGATGAAACAGCAGTGTCAACAAGTATCCCAACACCATCCGCGAAAAATGACGCGCCGAATTGGTCGGTCAAGGTTATCAAGACGCCTCTTGGCGTGGACATGATTGAAGCGCCGCGCGAAGTGACAGAGCAAGTACTGAAAAATTATGACGAGGCGTTGGAGGATTGGGATGCGCACAAGTTCGACATTGACTATTTGAAAACACGAGCGCCCGAATATTTTATCGGCAAGCAGTTGTCGCGTATGCAAAGCATGTTGAATTGGATGCAGCAGGAACAACGCACTGTTGCATTGCGCGATTACAAGCTCTTGCCGCTCGAACGCAGTGTGCAATATGCGCCGAACGGGACGCAGACGTTTTTGATTGAATACATCGCGGCAGGCAAGACGTACGAATACGATTTGAAAACGCGCGAAAAGATTGACGAACAGGAATTGCCTGACCGCATCGTGATGACCGAGCTGAGTTATGACCCTTCGGTGAAACGTTGGAAGATTTCGCGCATCGCGCTCTCAATGGATTTCAACACCAAGCAAATTTTGTGGCAAGACCAATGAGCGAACACGCAAACGGAAAGGAACAAAGTATGCAAATAGTCTCGCGTTTTCAACATTTCGCGTTGTGGTTCAACGCACACAAATTCGTCGTCACATTGCCGTTCGCGCTTGTTGTGTTTGTCGTATTGTTTCTTTCTTCGACGAGCAACACGTGCGCGCAGGGAAATTGCCCTGTTGGCACGCACGGCGAATGTACGTTGCTGCCGAGTGGGAAAATCAAATGTTACTGCGAAGGTGATGGTGGCGGAGGTGGAGGTTCCGGTCAAACGCCAACACCGGGTAGTGGCGGTGGAAACAACAATCAAACGGTTGATGTTACGGTAGGTGCATCGTGCGTGTATATGCCGGGCGGACCGACGGGCTTTGGAAATCTGAATGTGATGGTTACGACGGGGCGCTGCAAGGACGACTATTACAACATTTGGATTTGGTACATGGACGTGTGCGATTGGAGGACGGGCGCGTGCAACGTCAAGATGCCCGTGTTCATTGTCTCTTGCGCGCAAGGTTGCAAGAAGCAGGTGAATGAGCCGGGAGAGACGCCCTGCACCGAGTTCAGTTTCAATGGCACATCGCTGGAATGTAATCTGAATTGGATTACGCGGGCGCGCGCGACAATTCCTCCGGTGCAAACGCTTTACAGTCCGTATCCGCGCGGGCTCAATCGTGACCCGATGGCGTTCATTGCAACTGGTCTCGCAACGCAAGATTGGCAATGCAGTCGCGCCATTGATGGGTGGGACCCGCTGACGTGGAGCGAGAATGAAGATTTCGCGGATTTCCATTTTTGCTTGCGTTGGCGTCAAGTCGCACCGCCTGCGCCCCAAGAATCACGCAATTCGGGTTATGGCGGATATGACCCCGCGCCTGCGTGGGCGGATTGGGATTGGGACGAACGTTCATGGGGCAATCCCAAAAAGTCGTCGGCAATGGGGCCAATCGTCAATCATACCTATGAAACCTCTTCCGCCGACGACGATAAAGGATATGGCTATGAACGCAAACCGCGCAATGGTCCCGACAATCGCCCATCGTATCAAGTCCGCGTGACGACTTACTGGATTGTGGAATGGAACATGCGTTGGAAGGTGCGGCATTGCCGACCAGACCCGGATGAGAATCCAAACAACACCTGCAAAGGACAATCCAAGATGATAGAGTTTTGGATTGGGCATGAGGATGGACCGCATGGACTTGATTTGCGACATCCCGATATTGGCAACGCGCATTACTGGACAAGCAGCAATTCCATTCTGACACCTGATGGGCGCAAGATGGATGTACTGCCTGTGCCGGTAATCGAAGTTCAGGGCATTCAGCCCAAGTAAAAGGGAGGGGAAATGAATCGTCGAATCACACTCTTGATTGCAACATTCGCATTGCTCGTTGGCGCTATGGCTGCGTGTGGACTGTATCGCCATGCCGCGCCCTACACGGAATCAACGAATCTGGTTGTGCCTGTGCGAGAAATCGCGCCGTACACCATCATTACACCAGACATGCTACAAGAACGCGCGTTTCCGCAAGCCATGTTACAAGCACAAATCTTTCGCTCGGTGGATGAGGTGGTTGGAAATCTGGCGACGACAACACTTGTTCCCGAACAACTCATCTATGTCCATCAACTTGTCGCGCCGCAACAATTTCACTTGACGCGTGATGAAACACTCGAAGTCGTTTCTTTTCCTATCAAACCCGAACAAGCTGTCGGCGCGCAGCTGCGAATTGGACAGCGCGTGAATGTGTATCATCCCGCCGCGCAGTTGAACGCAATCGGATCCGAACTCGTCGTCTCGGATGTTCGCGCCGCGTCTGACGGGTATCTGACCCTGACTGTTGCTGCCCCGCCAAATGTGGTGCGCGGAATTATTCAATCCGGTGCGAACGCGCGTGATTCATTGTGGGTAACGCTCGCGCCGCTGCAGACGCAAGTGACAGCGAAACGCTGATTGTACGGTGTACAAAATATTTTGTACACCGTACAATGAAAAAATTTCGCATGAATGTTACCGCGTGGTTGTGGCTCTCTGTTACGTCTATCGGTTTTGGGTTCGCACTTGCAACGTGGATGTTTCTCCAGAACTTGGTCAAGCGTTTCATTGCGACACTGACAATCCATGCATTACACACCAACAATGTGATTGTGACCTCACAGTTCAGGGTGAGCGACTGGATTCCATATGCGGCACTCGGAATTGGATTTCTCTTGGCGTTCAAGTTGACTTGGGATGGCGCGTGGATTCTCGCGTCGTGTCTAGTGTTTGCGGGACTGTTGCACATTGAACCGATGCGTGTATGGATGAAAACGCGCGCCATCCGTGATGAAACACGTGTAATAGATTTCGCGTTGATTTGTATTGAACGCAGCGCAAAAGACAAGCCCGTGTTGCAGACGCTTGATGAAGGGAGCATGGCGCTTGACCATCCCAAGATACGCTCCATCGTTCAAAACTCGATGCAAGAGTTTTACAACGGCGAGGCAGAAATTCAAGTGCTAAAAAACTTGGTTTCCGAGCAAACCAACAGCGTTTGGGGACTTTTGATTTGGACACTCGTCATGCAACAACGAACGAATGACGACACGAAACTGCGCGAAAAGGTGACAGATTTGTTGCGGGAACGATTTTTACTCACCCAACGCGCACGATATGCGTTTGTTTCGACAAGGCGGAATGTAGGAATTCTCTTTTTACTTTGTGCCGCGCTATCTGCGTATCTAGCGATCTCACCGTCAGCGAGTGTTCACATAGATTCGTTTCAAGTAATCGCCAGTATCGCGCTCTTGACTCTCATGTGGACGAGCCATCTTTGTTCTACACAAATGCAAACCCTCCAATGGATATTGGAATGAATCAGAATCTCTCTTGGCTCTGGACGGGCGGCGTATTCGGCGCTGTGACGCTTACAGCATTCCTCACTTTCCAAGCGGTTGTGATGCGGTGGTGTGGCGAATCATCTCGCACGGCAAACGAAGGAGAGGAATTTGTTCCAGACAAAGATGTCTCGAACCGTCGAGTGATGTATGCGCTCGTTGCCGTCATGGGACTGGTAGGAGTGTTCCTCTTGGTCAAAGATACAGAATGGATTTTGCTTTCTGTCTTTGGAATTTTCGCGGCCATTCCGTATGCGTTCCTGCAAGACAAGCGAATCGAAGCGCGGCGGTGGAAAACGCGAATGCAAGTAGCGAATTCATTGGACAAAATCCAAATCCTTGCGGTCACTCGTCATGACAATGCGATTCTCGACGCGTATCCGTGGCTGGAACAGAAATTAAAACAGGACACCATTTTTCAAAATGTCGAGGCGCGATTAACAGTTTTGGTTGGGCAAGGCGAGGCAGAGCGTAGCAACAAATTGGACTTGCAACGCATTGCGCGCGAGATAGATTCGGAAGACTTGCATCAGTTCATTCGTCGCTGCAATGTCACAAGCAACGTGAACGATGAACGTGAAATTGCGTTACACGCTGCTCAAGATATTTCCGCGCGCATTCGTCTCGATGCCGAGATTGCAGTCGCGCAAATGACTGGACAAATGATTTGGGTTTGGCTGGCGGTGGTTGCTGCATTCGTGGCAGTCGCAATCATTCATTTGGGAGCGCAATGATGGAAACACTACACGATACGTTGAACGCGCGGACGAGACATGTAACGTCTTTCAAAAAGGTAATCGTTCTATCTGTGCGTTTGCTTGCAGCGCTTGCCGTATTTTTGATCGCATGGTCATTCTTTGATTCATATTTTCCGCCGCTCACTTTTTTTGATATGCGCGCTTTGATGTTGGCATCGATTTTACTTGCGGCAGGAATCATTGACCGCGCCAAGGGCATCGTCCCGATGGAAATTACTTATCCCTTGATGTTGGCAGGTATCGTGCGCGCAGTCGTTTTGAGTGACCCATCGTTTCTGCTCTACTGGTTCGCGCTCGCAATCATTTATTTGTGCAATGTGATTGGCGGTGGTGATGTGAAATTATTGATGGGGATGTTTGGTCTGTTTCCTCATTTCGACTTTTTTGTCGTCATGGAAATTGTCATCATCGCAACGCATCTGCCAATTGTTGTTTATCGCCACCTGCGACGCGCAGCGAATCGAACGTTTGTGAAAGAGCTATTGGCGCGTATCCACATTCGCTCGATTGAACTCATGACTGGACAAACAACAACACACGAACTCGCGCGCCAAGTGATTGCACAACGTCCGAGCGACGTGGAATTGTCCAGACGCGGTGACCGACTTGCAATCGTCTTTTCGCTCGGAGGCGTTCTCTATCTTTTTCTTGCGACGCCTGCTGGATTGAATTGGCATTTGTGAAACCGAGACTAGTGATGAAACGCAAAAATTCTTTCAAAACTTGGCGCGTGGTAACGCACGATGAGCGCGGGGCAGTTTCGATAGAGATGGCACTGCTCACATTGCTGTTATCGGGATTGATGTTTGGTGTCGTCGAACTCGCGCGTTATGGGTTGTTGCACTATCACCTTGACCGTGCAACGTATCACGCCGCGCGTTATCTGGCGCTCAATCCAAACGAAAAAGATGCGGCGCGAACGATGGTGCAACAACAAGTCGAGCGAAATGTGTGGAGCAATATTGAAGATGTGCAACTGCATGTAAAAACCGCGCGGCGCGATGGACAGTGCTTGCTCATTGTAGAAACGCGCGCAAGTTATGCAATCGCAGAGTTGAAATGGCTTGTGGGGAGTCCCAGTGTCGAGTCCGCGCAAGTGTGGGGTGACGCGACAAATTGCAAGCAACAAGTGGCGCAAGCGCAAATCCCGATCCAGACACCAACCTCTTTACCAACTATACCTGTTGCTCGTTCGCCATTTGCTTTGCAAAGTGAAATTGAGGGCATCGCACTGGTGAATGCAAACATCCGTCTCGGTCCCGGTTTTGAATACGCCATCATTGGACGCTTGAGTGAAAACGAAGTCGTGCAAGTGCGCGGACACGATGAAACGGCGACGTGGCTGCAGATTACGCCAGAGCGTGTTGGATGGGTCTATGCGCCGCTCATTCAAATGGATGAACCGGTGTCGAGTTTGAAAATTGTTGTCTCACCACCGCTACCGTTAAAGACTCCCGTACCGCCTCCGCGTTTGCGTTTTGATGCCGAGCCAAGGGTTTTGAAATTGGGAGAGTGCGCGTGGCTGCGCTGGGATGTCGCTGGCGCGAACTTTGTCACGCTGAATGAAAAAAATGTGCCATTGCAAGGCGAGCAAAAAGTGTGTCCAACAGAAAACACAAAATATGTCTTGAGCGCGGGTTACGGCGGCAATCGGTTTTTTGACCGCGAAATCGAAATCGTCGTCAAGCCCGCGCGCGTTCCGTGAACCATGAAACATTTCCGATCGCAACGAAAAAAATCGAATCAACGCGCTTTGTTGAATCTCACCGCGATGTTATTCGCCGCGCTTTTTGCACACGTTGCGTCGTTGCCTGCGTTCGCGCAAAGTTCGGACCCGAACAATATCATTGTCGGGCTAGAGAATCTCGCGCTCGGCATGGTGAATTTGCTCATTGCGATTTCTGCGCTGCTGATGGCGATAGGGATTGCAACCGGGTTCATCGGTGGAATGGTGGACAGCATCTTGGGGCGTCCGGGCAATTTGTCGAATACATGGGCGCGTGTCGCTGGTGTGATTCTCTGTTTCATCGGCGCGGTTTTTACGATTGCGCTCGCCAATTTTATTTTCAGTCAATTTCCCGCAAGCCAACCGGTCACACTTCCCGGTGGTACGGGGATGATTGAGGTTGCACGCATCGTTCGCAGCATCGTTTCGTTGGCAACCGCGTTTTGCGGATTCATCGTTGTACTTTCGATTCCGATTGGCTTTTTGGAAACGCAGGCGAGTTATGCGTTTGGCAGTCCCGCGCGCTTGGCAGGTGTTTGGAACAAGATTGGTGTCGCAATGGCATGTCTGATTGTCGCAGTCATGGCTGGACCTATTAGCAGTTGGATTGCAAGTTTTTTTGCGTGACCCACAAAGCACTCAGACGACGGAGGTTCTTATGAAATGCAAATCAATTTCTCACGTTATTCCACAATCGGAGAAATGGACGCGTTGGATGACACTTTTCCTATTGGGGTTGCTTGTCATCGCAACATTACTCTCGCCAATGACTGCGGCAGCACAGGGTAATCAAGGCGGCGTTGTAGATGCGCTCAAAACCCTCGCCAAAGGATTCATCACATTCCTCATTGCTGTCGCGGCACTCATTCTTGCCGTTGGAATTGCAACAGGTTTTCTGACGGGAATGATTGAATCGGTTGCGGGGCGTCCGGGTGGTTTGTCGGGTACGTGGATGCGACTGGGAGGAATTGTCGTCTGCTTTATCGGCGCGGTGCTGACCATCATTATCGCAAACAGCATTATTGACAGCATGACGGGATTTACGGGCGGCGACATCAATCTGCCCAAATAGCAGCGTCGAGTTTTGAGAGAGAAAGGAACGCGTGCAATGACAAGTGTAAAGCAAATGAGCGGGTTGGTTCTCGCAATCGTTTTCGCGATTATTTTGGGAATGGCGATTTTCAGTTCTGCCTTTGCCAATGGCGTTGAACCCACAGAATCAATGCAGACCGTCTTGGCGCGTCCGCCACTTCAAGACCCGACGCCTCCACCTCCACCGGATGATGGCGGAGGAAATATTTTTCAGAATATCACGCAGCTCATCAATTTTCCATTTGCGAGTTTGGTCGAAGCGTTGCAGACCGCGATGCAAGAAATTTTGCGCGCGGCGATGAGTCCGCTTCAAAGTATGTTCGAAAGTGTTCTGTCGCTTTGGTTGCAGAACCCTGGAATCTTGAGCGATGGAAATGCTGCGCTGCCCGGTTGGGATTTGATGCAAGATGCGTGGCAATTCATGTATTCGATCGCGATTGCGTTTTGGCCCCTCACGCTCGCCGTCGTCGCGGCAATCGCCGCGAAGGATGCAGTCGCTGCCGCAACGTGGGGCTTGGGTGATTTGAAAACCGCGCTCGGCACATGGTTCGCGGCGGTGTTGCTTTCGGCGACGAGCTTGTGGTGGATGGACCTTGCCAACAATCTCTCCAACGCAATCACGAGTTATGTTCTTTACAACTTTGCAGGACCGCAATTTTTTCCCGGCACGTTCATGGTTTTCTTTACGGTGATTTTGCCCGGACTCTTTCTCGCCTTTCCACTCGCGGGAATCATTCTCATCATTTTCTTGTTAATTCTGGCGATTACGATTTTTATTGCATTGACGTTTGCCATCATCGCGCGATTGGTGCTGATGTATCTGCTCGTTGCGCTCGGTCCGCTTGCCATCATTTTAGGAGTGCTTCCACCTTTACGATTTGTAACGCAGATGTGGACGCGGGGTTTGTTGCTTGTGCTTGCGCTCGGTCCGATTGACGCGCTGTTGTTGAAACTCGCGTTCAATGTCGCACAGTACGCGTCGAGCGCGCCGCCGCTTCAAGCCGTTGCCGCGTTCATTGGTGTATTCGGACTCTTGAGCATTTTAATCACCATCAATTTCACATTGGTCAAAACCGTTTTCGGCGCAGTCATTGCCGTTGCAAATCAAACAATGCGCGCGGTGCAAGCCGTCGGACAAATGGTTGTCGCGGGCGCGCTTTTAATGAGCGGCGCGGGCGCGGGAGTAGCACTCGGTGGAACGGCTGCGGGGGGCACGGCATCCGGCGGCAGTGGTGGCGGAATCGGCGGTTCGGGAGGTGCGTTGAGTGGGGCGAGTGCAAACGGTAGTAGTGCAAAGACAACGCCATCAACTTTTGCCGGTGCGGGTAATGCAAATGGTTCAGGAAATGGAAACAACAATTCGCCGTGGCGTCCGAGCGCGCGCGGCATGACAGCCGCTGGAAATTATTTGCAATCCACGCGCGGAGCGTTAGCGGGATTTGGAGCGTTGCTGCGCACGGCGGGAATTGACCAGATGCAACAAGAACGCGCGGGAATGGTGGGCGTGGCAGCAATGGACGCACCTCAAGCGAATGAATTGTCGCAGAACGATTATGTTGACGAACGTGGTGATGTGAAAAGTGAACGCGGAACTATGCCCAATGCGGTTGGCACTAGCGCTCAATCCACAGGACAAAGCGCCGGCAACACACAAGCGCGCGTGAGTGAGCAACCCAGAGTTGACGGAAAAACACCGCAAGGCATTGCAACTCGCGCAGATGTGACGGGCAGGGAATCAGATGTACGCACGGCAGTGCAAGCGAGCAGCGCACAAAAATCTTCCACGCAAATTGCAAGTCCGTCTGAAGTCAACAAGAGCGAACAACGTGGCGGAGGTTCAGTCGGTGCAGGCACAAGTGCAACGCCAACCATTCCTCCAAATCCCCAATCAGGTTCGAGTCCAAGTGGCGCGAATCGCACACAAACAAACACGCCACCGCGACGAACAAACATCGCAGCAATCCAAGACAGCCGCGCCGCAATGGGTTTTGATTCCGGCGCAAATGTGAGCAGAGAGTTGGGAAGCAGTCGCGCTACAACAACAACCAAGAGCGCGATGAGTGATTCTGTGCGAGAGACGACAAGTGGCGATTCATCAACTCAACCGCCGAGCGCGCAACAAGTTGAAAATACGGACGCAAGTGATGAAGCAAAAGAACCCGTTGGGAATTCTCGCGTGGACGCAGTGAGTGATGAACGCGGTGTCGCGGCAGGCGAGGAAGATGTAAACACGTCAGCCAACAATTCGACCGAATCGAACAACAGTGATGGCGGATTTTCTGCAACACCAACATTTTCGCTTGCACCCGAAGCGGAGCGATCGTTAAGCATGTTACCCGAAAATAGTGATGAGGCGCGCGAGCAAGCAGTACAACTCGTTGGACATTACCCAAACGCTGAAGCACAAGCACAAACGGCAATGGCGCTCGAACAGGCGATGCAAACTGTTCACGAACAGAATGGAATGGATTGGTCACAGATGGGTACGGCGATGGAACGCGGCTTGTGGAGCACGCATGAAGCCGCAAACAATCACATTTCGCTTAACGACATGGCAAGGCAAATGGAACCATTCACGGGTTCCCGCAATCCGCCCGATTATTTGGCGTGGCAGATTGCGGGGCACGGCGACCAATTCCAAATACCCTCGCAGCAAGTCGCGTACTTGCCTTCAGCAGGACCGTACGAGTACCAAGCGGGGCGGTACATTGAACAGCAGCTGGGACAAGCGATTGGGTATCAAGACGCTGCCAAAATGTTTTACGTGATTCGTGATCCCTCAACCCCCGGCGGCGGTTGGAGCAAAGCACAAGAATTTATTCAAGAGGTCAATCGCATCTCGCGGATTCAAGTGGATGACCCGGTGATGGAATTGGACCGCTGGATGCAAGCCAGCGCACCAACACGCGCGCGCGTGCTTTGGAACATGCAATTCAAAGTTGTGAACGGGAAATAATCTTTGAGGATTTTTATGATTCGTTTTCCGCGTCGGCTGCAACTTGGTTTTCGTCCGTGGTACGGACTCACGCTGCGACAACTTGGCTATCTCTTGTTCGCGGCGATGCTCGCGGGTTTGGTGATTTTGTCAGGTCCCACGCGCGGTGTCGAATTTATCGCGCGCATCGTCATTGGCTTGCTTATCATCGGCCTCGGCGTCGCACTTGCATTTTTTCGCTTGAATGGATTGACGCTCGAACGTTGGCTCGTCGCGCGCGTGAAGTTCTTTTTTCGTCCACAACGTCGCGTGTGGACACGCGGCGAAGGACGACGCATTGATGCAAACGCGGATTTGCAATACGACGCGCCGAAATCCAATCCACCACCTCAACCTGCTGCTGTGCCAACATCAAAACGCACGCGCAATCCTGCAACGCCTCTCATCGCGAACATTCCAAGAGAAGCGGTCATCGTTTTTGCAGACCTCGCGATGATAGTGGCGCTTTTTGCGCTCACGCTCTATCTGAAAGACGGTGGATGGATTGAACTCAAAGCGTGGTACATCAATTTGGCGAGCAGATAAGAAAATGAATTTTCCATTTTCATTCGGAAAAAAGAATCGCGCCGCGCCAAATGGCAACGACAACGCTAACGCGAAAAAAGTTACGATTCCATCCACGCAAGAGCATGTGTTATTGCGCGATGTGCGCGAGCAAATCGCCATTCTCAAAACGGGCGATATGGCGGCGTTGATTCAAGTCGAGGGGATTGATTTTGCGCGGCGAACGGATGCAGACCGCGCGGGGCTCATCGCGCAGTTTGAGAATTTTCTAAACACGCTGCGCTTTCCATATCAATTCACGGTGGGGCGGCAACGGCAGCCGTTGGAGGAATATCTCGCGTATCTGGAGGAAATTGCGAAAAAGCACATTGACGCAGGGCAAAAACTTTATGCGCGATTTTTGTACGACAATGCCGCGTTCATGCTCGATGTGACACAGCACGTCAATCCGCAGATTCCATACTATCTCATCACGATTCCGTATGACCCGATTCCGCCCGATGACCGCGCCCGCCGCAACATTGTTCTAACGCGTGAACGCTACGAACGCGGTAGAGAGGAATTAGCGCATCGCTGCGACCAAATCACACGCGCATTGGCACGCGTGGGGCTAACGTGTCGTCGGCTTGACGATGAAGAGATTGCGGTGGTAATGCATCGAGTGTATCACCCAAACATTCCTGATTACCGCGTGCCGCCAATTATGCGGCTCAAGTCGTTCATTCAATCGAATGGATGAAGCCGGTGAACACCCATCAATTCAAAATCTGATGTATGCGCCTCAAACTCATCAATTCTAACTACTCTCTATCAAAGTCATTTATTTTCGACATTTTGTCCAGCGTCGCCCATAACAGTGAACAATCTGTCCAGCCCGCTACCTCGAAAAGTATTGAATTATCCCTAATATTGACGCAATCAAGCCAATAATACTAACAATTAGTTGAAAGATTGAAACTGAGCTGAAAGTGATGTTTTCCCCTTTCTTGAATTTTAGACTCGGGAAAGAGATAGAAAGATCGCGGGAAAAAAGTCTGAATGCAAACATAACAATTGGAGGTAGCATAAGGACGCCCAGAATAAGGCTACTAGATAACAAAAGAAAAGGTAGACTAAAAACTGCTGCGAACCCGTTAACCTCCCATGTAAGCACACATGCAAATAAGAGTACGACGATGATAATTAAACCACCACAGCTCGCGAGTGCATCCAAGCTCTCACCTTCATTTGTAGCCCAAATCAGATATCCTATAAGGGCAATAAATATCAAAACCCAAATAACGAAAGTTAGAGTAATCATCTTTTATTCGACCCTGTCCTGGGTTCCCTGTACTTCACGCTTATGCATGCGATTCCCAGCTTGCTTTCGCGTGTCAGCCTCCAATTTACAGAAAGAAGGTTACACCATCTTTTATTCAGCAGGCGATCTCACGCCGCTTATTAGCGCAACCCATACTCGATTGTGCGAAAACATCACCCCTGCATCCTTTGATTACTAGTTACGACAAACTGGAATTAGATTATGCAATTTGATTTTATCACTAATTCAAGCAGCATGAATTAGCGAAGCCGAAAATTTCATTCAACAGGTTGATTCGGCAAATTTTAAATGTCATCGCGCGGACTTGGCAAACATCAGGCAAGAGGAAACATGAGCGTAATGCCTTCACCAAAAAACTTTTTTCAACTTGTCATCGCATACATAGATTGGCTCCTCGGCGGTCCATCGCCAAAATCTCGCGTCCCGAAAGTAGAAGATTCGCGCCACGCGAACTCCGCGCACAAAAATCAATCCAAAACACACGAGTCGCATCAACGCCCCCGCGCTGTCCCCACCAACATCGAAACGCGCATCGGCGAAACAACCGAAATCGGAGCGGCGCTCGAAATCGGTATCCGTGACCTCGTTGACCACATTGCGCCGGGCGGGATGCAGATTTATGCGGATTGCATCGAGATTGTTGGCGAAGCATGGGTGCGCGTTTGGTTCATCGAAGACATGCCGCCCGTGATGGGACGCGCGCAATTGGAATCGCTCTATAACTTTCCCGCCGAGATTCGTCACAGTTTGCAAATTCTGCCGCTCGACAAAAGCGCGGTGCGCGAACAGTTGCGCCAACGCCGCACCTCGCTGCACGCGGAAATGCTCACGCGACAACGACAGGGACGCCTCGCCGATTTCAACGCCCAAGATGAATTGGGCGAAACCGAGCGCACGCTGTACGAACTCGAATCCACGCATCTGCCGCCGCAAGAATTGTTGTGGGCGATTGCTCTCTATGCGTCGAACCGCGTCGAACTCGATAACCTCTCGCGCAAACTGGAAGATTATTTGCTCGACGCCGACATCAAGGCGCATCGCGCGTCACTGCGTCAAGAAGAAGCGTTGCACACCACGCAGCCCTTTGGTGTGAATTTTATTGGACATGGACGCAACGTCAACACAGCCGCGCTCGCGGGCATGTTTCCGTTTTCGCGGCGACTGCGTTCCGACCCGCGCGGCATTCCGTATGGGATTGACCGTTCGACGGGCGGTTGGGTCATCATCAACGATTTTGAATTGACCAACTCGAACTTGCTCATCATCGGGGAACAAGGTTCGGGCAAGAGCATGTTTTTGAAATACAAAACGATGTGGTCCATCCTCTTGGGAATGCGCGTGTACATCCTCGACCTCGAAGGCGAGTTTGAAAGCATGTGCCGCGCGCTCGGCGGTGAATATCTCGATATGGCGCTGACCTCGCCGCATCACATGAACATGCTCGACCTCAATCCGAATGACCCCGATGCATGGACGAATGGAATGCAAGACGCGATGGCATGGCTTGCGATTGCGCTCGGCGCAGGAAAAAATCAATTGACACCGCGCGAACGCAACGTCGTACTCATTCCCGCGTATCAACGCGTGATGGAAGCGGCAGGAATTTTTCAAGAAGATGAAAAAACGTGGCGCAAGCCGCCGCCGAGATTGAGCGACCTCTATCTCGCGCTGCGAAGTGACCAACGCCGCGACGCGCAAGATATTGCCGACCGCCTCGAAACAATGGCAGTTGGTGTATACGCCAAAACATTCAGCAGTCCGACCAACATCAATTCCAATGCGTCGCTCGTCGTGTTCGGTTTGAAAAATGTGCATCCCGACATGCAAGCGCTGCGGATGCGCCAAATTCAAACATTCATCTGGAGCAATGTTCTTTCGCACATGCAGCCGACAATGGTTGTTGTGGATGAAGCATGGCGCTGGCTCACGCACGAATCAGCGGCAAATGATTTATCCGAAATGGCGCGCCGTTTTCGCAAACGTTACGCGGGCTTGCATTTGGCAACGCAGCATGGGATTGACTTGAGTCGTTCGGAAGAAGCAGTCGTCATTCGCGATACGGCGGCGATTACGATGTTGTTTCGGCAAAATTCTTCCGCCGTGCCGGGTTTGCAATCGCTCTTTATTTTGGATGAACTCGAATGTCGCGAGCTTTTAACTCTCGACCAAGGCGAAAGCATTTTGCTCGTGGACGGCAATCGCTTTCCGATTTACACCGCGATTCCGCCCGCGTGGTATTCGTATTGGACAACGCGTCCCGCCGAACTGCAAACCTTGAATGAAATGCAAAACGCGGTGCGCGCGCAAGAACGGAAAAAGTAGAATGGGTCTCAAAGGATTACTCGGCATCAGCGGCTGCGCGGTGTTTGGATTTTTCGTCGCGCTCATCATCGCGATTGTGGTACTGCTCGCGCTCTTTATCGAATTATTTTTGCCATTCGGCAAAGAGCAAGCGTGGGATTGGATGTTGAACAAACCGCAGCAAGTCAGCACGCAGCCATTACCGAAAGGAAGCGAGCAACCCGTAGTTATTGGCGAAGGCGAATGGTGTGTGACGAAAGCATATCAAGAAACGCCCGACCAAGACCACAACAATCACGGACGTGTGCAAGGGTACGTGCGTGATGAAAATGGAAATCCACTCGCGGGCGTTCCCGTGCATGTAGGTTGGGACGGCGACGAAGGCGGCATTACCGAATACACGGATGCGAACGGCTATTACGTCATCATTCTTTCGCCGGGTAGTTACTATGTCACGATTGGCGATGGACGCGCAAGTCCGCGCGTGTACTTTCGCACAAACATCAAAGCGCGTTACGGACACATCACCTACGATGTTGATTTTCAATTGGGCGCGTGTTCGTACCAAATCGCTTCGACGTTCGACGACCCACGTCAACCGTGCGGCACACCCGTCGAAGGTCCAATCACCGCAGGTTTTCAAGACGCGGACTATTTTCAAAAATTTCAACGCGTTCACAATGGCATTGACATTGCCATTCCAATCGGCACAGTCGTCAATTCAACGATGAACGGAACAGTGATTGGCGCGGGATATTTCGGCGACGGTTCGGGCTATATGGTGCAAATTCAAAATGGCGCGTGGCAAGTTTCGTTTCAACATTTGTCAAAAGTGCAAGTGACATTGGGCGCGATGGTTTCCATCGGACAACGCATCGGCTTGAGCGGAAACAGCGGTCACTCAACAGGACCGCATGTGCATTATGAGGTTCAATACAACGGTTTTCCCGTGAATCCGTTTCGTCAACTCACCGACGCGGGCTACAGCACCTATCTCTGCGCGGTGACGGTCAGCACTGCGGGCGGAACGACAGAGATGGATGGCAATCGTTGGAAGGTGACATCGTTCGCGGGGAAAGACGACGGCAACTGGCTGCCGCTCGAAAATTATCCGCAGCCGCAAAACAACAACGGGCAATGTATTCACTGGTTTCCGACACCCAAGCAAAGCGCAAACGTTGTTGACACATTCGTTCCCATTCTCGAACAAATGGAAATGAAATGGGTTGTGATTTTGCAAGACCCGCACGAGCCAAACGCGAACGATTACTTGCTCACGAAATTGCGTCAAGCCAACATCATGCCCATCGTGCGAATACACGCGCCGATTGGACCGCTCGACCCAAAATCACTTGGCGCGACGGTTGCGCAGCATCGCGCATTCGGCGTGCGCTATTTTCAAATTTTCAACGAACCGAACAACAAGGACGAATGGGGAGTGCCATCGCGCAGTCCGCAGTGGCTTGCGCGTTATTGGGTTGGCGCGGCGCAAGTGGTTTTGGCGAACGGTGGTCTGCCGGGCTTGCCGCCGTTTGTCACTGACGGCTCAGACCTCGAATATTTTCAAGAAACGCTGAACGAACTCAAACGCTTGGGGCGTTACGATTTGTTGCACGCGATGTGGATTTCGGTTCACAACTACGGAGGAATGAATGACGCGGGATTCTTTCGCTACCGTGAATATCAAAAAATCGCACAAGACACATTCGGGCGCACTCTCCCCATCTTGAGCACCGAAGGCGGTCTCGCGACGGCGGAACAAACTGCACAAATCATTAACACGCAATTTGATTTCATGCGAACAAAACGCGATTCGTATATGTTTGCTTATTGCCCGTGGTTAATTGGCAATAGCATCGGCGGGGGAAAAGATGAAAGGTGGGAGGCGCAGGCGTGGTGTATTGGGGAATTGGAAAAGCCGAGATGTCGTGTCAAACCTGTACTGAGCAGATGAACAAGATGTCAAGAACAATCTACCAAGTACCAATGACGATGTTGTCGTTATCAACGGTTGCACGGTCAATCGGTCCGTACAATCCAAAATGTCCTCCAGCATTTCCAGGCAGCCCAAGATATGTACCGATCGATACTAAATGCCCATCCTGATATGTGTAGATCAATTTGGACTTTACATCTACGTCCACCCGAATGTTTGTCCATTTGCCAATCTGAAATGTTGGTGCGTCTTGGAGCTGGTCAAGAGTGTAACCATCACCATTATCATCAAAAACCCTAGTAACAATTTTGTATTTGCCGTCTTTACCGACCATGAAGATCATCCATCTGACACGCCAGTTCGTTATGCTCTCATCAAACATACTCGCCAAGCTTAACCACGGTGACTGCCAATCACCGAGATGGTTTCTCGGGTTAATATCTGTCACTCTGACGTCGAAGTTGATTGCGTAATTTCCCTCGCGGAAAGGATAATAAATCGTTGGATATACCCTGTGCTTACCTTCGCTGGTGGTAGACGAACTCAATGCCCTTGCCCTAAGAAATGAATCATGTGCATCGTTTGGATTTTCTACAATCTGAAGGAATGCATTGTCTCGATTGTCTTCGGGGCGAAAGGACAACTCCCCGAGACCATTACTAAAATTCACCTCAATGTAGCCATTTAACTCTGGGATTGGGCGCACTATTGGTTTCACAGTTGGTAATCGTGTTGTCGCAGCGGCTAGAGTCTTGAAGATCACAGTATTTGTTGCTTGCCAATCGGATACGGTTGGCGTCCAAGTTCTTGATGGTGTGAATGTAGATGAGGGTGCTTGGGGAAGAGTAGGTAAAGGACTGCTGGTTGGCTTATTTGTAGATTTCGAGGTTGGCGACGCTGTTAGAGGCGTAATATTCGTCATAGCTGCAACGGCAGTCGGAATTGGTGATGCGGTTGTCATTTGCGAACAAGCAGCAGCGAGAAACAAAGGGAACAAAAATACAATGCTGAGTTTTGCTTGAAACATTTCCAACATCTTCATGCGAAAATTCTACACGACGTTTATCCGACTTGCAATGCCATTTAAGGCTGGGTCTACCGGCCTCAATGAATTTGAAATGAGGACGACCGTGAAATTAGATGAGTAACTCCATTGTATATAGTTGTGCTCAATGCAATACTACCTACCGTACCGCCGATGCGACCCGAATAAATTTTTGGTGCTGCGGTCAAAAACTCGTTCGTACTGAATTGCAAAATCCGCCGAGCGTTCAAGACGAATCTCACGCGCCGAACACCATAACAGAATCTTTTGAGGATGAAACCGTCCGCGACAACGAACATTTTTTTACCCGATTGTGGCACCCAAGTTGGCGTCGCGTCGCACCCGAAGAACTGACCGTCATCGAAGTAATTCCCCCGCGCAGCAATCGTGTGGACGCTCTGCAAGCCGAAACGCTCTTGGGGAGTCTGTTGGGCAACGAAATTTTTTCGCTCGAGATTGCCGCCGATTCACAGGGCTGTCGTTTTTTAATACGCACGCCGCACACACACATCAAACACATTCAATCGCAAATCCAATCGGTGTACGAACAGGCGCAATTCGTCACGTTACCACTTGAGCGTGACCCCGCGTATCGCGTGGAGACAAACATCGCGCAAGCGCGAATGCATTTGCGGCGGAGTGTGCAATTGCCACTGCGTACATTTCGCGATGGCGATTTTGAAGCATCCGACCCGATGCGCGGACTCTTGGGCGCGTTCGGACATATTGAGCCGGGCGAAATCGTTTTGGCGCAAACTGTCCTCGCGCCCGCGCCGCGCAACTGGTCAGACCGTTTTCAAGGTTCCACGCGAAGAATTGACGAAACGATTTCAGGAGAACGAAGTAACTCCCACAACGGATTTGAACAGATTGTTTCGGGCATCAGTTTTGTTTTCATTTTGGGTTTGGCGCTGTGGACATTCACCGCATTTGTGCAGCAGAACTGGTTTGGTCTCGTCGCGTCGGGCATTTGTTTTATCGGTGGCATCATCGGCGCGCTATTTTTTTACAGCGTACTCGCGCGTGACCGCAACATGAATCCCGAACTCGTTCAGCGCAAAATCAGCGTGCCTGCGTTCGATGTTTCGTTGCGTCTCACTGCCTCTGCGCCGAATCCAAGAACGGCGAAAGCGCGTTTGGAAAATTTGATACGCAGCTATGGACAATTCAATCTTGCGAGCGGTAATGCGCTGGAAGGTACCTACGAAATGTTTGACCCGCCCGCGCTGGAAGTAGAGCAATGGTCATGGTGGCAAGAATTTACTGGACGCGTCACGCGGCTCAACATCGCCGAGATTGCATCGCTCTGGCATTTACCAACAGGTGAGGGCGCGCCGCTCGTCGCGCGTCAACTCTCGAAAAAACTTTTGCCGCCGCGTCCCGAACTCGTTGCACACGGTGTTCTCGTCGGACATTCCGTTCATCATGGGCGCAACATTCCCGTCCATTTATCGCATCAAGTTCTTGACCATCATTCTTTTATCGTCGCCAAAACACAACAAGGCAAAAGCACGTTGATGGCGCACCTTGCGCGCGCGGCGATGGAACGCGACATGGCGGTTGTGGTCATTGACCCACACGGTGATTTGGTGCGCGCGCTTTTGGGAACGGTGCCGCCGAAACAAGTGGACAAGACGGTGTATGTGGATTTCAGTGACGACCAACGCATCGTCGGCATCAATCTTTTAGACATGGGTCAAGGACGACCTGCGTATGTGGTGATTGAAAATCTCGTGCATGTCGGCAAACTGATTTGGCAGGATTATTGGGGTCCGCGCATGGAGGATGCGCTGCGCTACCTGATGCGAACGCTGATTGAGGCGAATGAAAAATTATACGCGCTGGGTGAAAAACAATTTACGCTGCTGGATATTTCGAATCTCATTGGCTTTGAACCCTTCCGCAAAAAAATTCTCTCGCGCTATGTTCGCAAAAATGATGTGCTGACGTGGTGGGGCTTGCACTTTGAACAGATGCCGCCATACATGCGCGTCGAAGTTGTGAATCCCGTTCTAACAAAAATTCATCGCTTTGAAGAACACGATGTCATTCGACGGATTGTTGGGCAATCGTCGTCCACGCTGAATCTGCGCGATGTGTTGCGCGAGCGTCAAATTCTTTTGGTCAATACCGCGAATCGCATCATCGGTCCCGACGCGGGCAGTCTGCTCGGTTCGATACTCTTGGACAATCTCAATTTCGCCATCGGCGACCAAATGCGAATTGCCGACGCGTCCAAGCGCACAAGAGTATTGGTCATCATTGACGAATTTCAATCGCTGCCCGGCGTGGACTATCCCGCGCTCCTTGCGGAATTGCAAAAGATGGGCGCGAGTTTTGTTCTGGCAACACAGGCATTGAAACAATTGGACGAATTGGGAATGACGCTGCGCGCGTCCATACTTTCCAACATCAGCACTTTATTTGTTTTTCAAACCTCCGCCGATGATGCAGATGTATTGCGTCACGAACTCGACGACGAAGTGGAAGCCACCGACATTATCAATCTCGAACGCCATTGCTGTTACGTGAAAACCGCGATTGGCAAAACGCGCTTGCCCATCATTCATATCGAAACCGAAAAGCCCGCGCAAGAAAACGATGAGGTTGCGGCGAAAATTCGCGCGCGAGTGCAGCAGTACACGCGCCCTGTCAATCAAGTCGAGAGTGAACGAACCGCATTTTGGAATCAATGGTACGGACGCGAAATGATTATGCTCAAAGGCGCGCTGTTGGGCGCGGCAACAAATTCACAACAACGCACCGCGACGAATCAACAAACACGAGCAACTGTTACAGCAACGACGACCGCCGCACCGTCACAAGAAACAATCGCGTCGCCACAACCTGTTGCCAACACAACATCGGAAACACAAGTAACAGGTGAAGCAGTCGAAAAAGTTGTGGGCAAAGGCGGACGCAAGCGCGCCGAGAAAAAGTAGGGCCCGCTGAATGGTTGAACCGCAAACTCCAATTAATCCCATTTCACTTATCATTTGGACTGCCGTGCTATTCATTCCAATTTACGCCGCACTGCTTGGCGGATTGTACTTGGCGCGGCGACTCATTCCCGAAGCGCGCGGCATCTTTGACATGGCGATAGAGCCAATTTTGTTTTTCCCTGCCGCCGTGTGCGCGTTTCTCATCGCGCTCATTTTTGCGCGTTAGATAGCAAACATGCACGCACGTTTTCTATTTCCAATTCTTGTCATGTTTCTCTTGATGAGTTGCACGCGCACAGATTCAGAAATCACACCACTCTCAAATCTTGGCACAACGCCAGTCGCGCAGAATGGAACGTCGAATCCAGAACCCAAATCCATCACATTGCCGACACCGCAAATTCAAAACGCGGCGCATGGTCATTATCAAGATGACGATGGATTGCGCCTTGCCATTGCCGCAGTCAACACAAAAATAATTTCGCCATCCTATCAAGACGAACGCGATTCCAAGTATCTTGTGCTGACACTCGACATCACAAATTTTTCTCGGCAGCCAGAAGACATCACCGGATTTCCTTTTTCAGTTTGGGTGCGCGATGTTGAAACGAGTCAAGAGTATGCGCCCGAATTGTATGCGCCGACGGAAATTGGCATGTGGCAGATGATAGACAGGTTGAACACAGGAACAGTAAAACGCTTGGACAAGAACCAGACATTGCGCGGCGAATTGTTCTTTCAAGTGCCTGCGAGCGCATACCAATTCGATTTGAATTGGCAACCGCACGCGCAGCGACGCTGGATTCTCTCTATTTCGAAATTGCGCTAAAGAAAACAAATGCAAAAGAAACAAGACATCATCCGAATTCCAATCGAACAGATTTATCCCGACCCCGACCAACCACGCAATCGGCTGCCAAAAGATTTGGCGATTGCTATACGCGACGGAATGGACGCGCGCACGTTGCTGCAAGAATTGCGAGAGCGCGCGGCAACGCAGCCAGGGTTGGTGACATTTCTCAAAGGGCTTGACGACCTTGCGACTTCAATACATCAAGTTGGACAGCTCGCGCCGATTCGTGTCTATGCCGATGGAAGCAAGCAGTACCTAATCGAAATGGGCGAACGGCGTTGGCTGGCGCATCTCATTCTGCATTTCGAGCGCGGCGAGTCCGCGTTTTCAAACATAGACTCTATCATCGCTCCGAAACGTTCGGCTGCAACAACTGCACAACAAACCTTGCAAAGGCGCATGGCAGAAAACGTACATCGTGCGGAATTTTCGCCACTTGAAATGGCGCGCGGCTTGGCGGAAAGAATCGTACAAGTCATCGAACAAAATTCAGAGTTGAACCGAAGCAAAGCCGAAGAACTTGTGGGTGAAGAGAACGGCATCACTTCGCGGCGCGTGCGGCAATATCTGTCATTGCTGAACTTGAGTGACGAGGCGCAAAGATTGGCGCAAGAGAATGGCTTGACCGAACGCGCGTTACGCGACGTATTGAAAATTCAAGATGCAGATGTACAAGTGCAAGCTATTCGCAAACTCATCGCAGGTGAACACGATAAATCCACATCGCCCCACGCGACGAATGCGCCTGATGCATGGGCAGAATCATTTTTGAAAAATGTTTTGACGATCGGACAAAGCAAAGAACAAATAAAACCCTACGAAAGTGCGCTGCGTGTTCAACTCAAACGAAATCCGCGCGCGCGGAAATTGATGAACAAAATTCTGCACACAAACGGACACGAGAACGGAAAGCGCCGTGTCAGTTGTGATAATGGAAGCACGAAAATTTGTCGCCGCACGAAAAGAAATGCGCGACCTACAAACAATGATTTTGAATTGAGGAGTCTGCGCCAAAGAATTCCGCGACGTAATTCGCGTCGCAAACAATAAACATGCCCAAGAACATCTTATTGACGTTGCCCGCGGGAACCGACCCGCCGGCGAGCTTGTTCCAAGTCACATCCAAATTCGACCGGCACTTGCGCGAAGGCGCAATTGAATCATACACCGCGCTGCCGACAGGATTTTCGCCGCTCGATGAATATATCGGACAGGGATTGACGCCCGAAAGTTTGATATTGATTGGCGGTCCGCCGAATGTGGGCAAAACGATTTTCGCGTTGCAACTTGCGCGCAATATCGCCATGCTCGGCGCGAACGGTGGATTTGGGCAGCACGCGCAGAATGGTTCGCGGAAGCGCGTCGGCGCGTTGTACGTTTGTTATGAACATGGCAACGTGTATTTGGAACAGCGATTGATTTGCATGGAAAGTTTTGTCGCGAATCCAGCAGCGCGTGAAGGTGTGACGCTGAACGAAATTCAACGCGAAATGATTGCGCCGATTTCAAACGACGAAGGAATTGAAGAGGGATTGGACAAAATTCTCCATCGCCTGCCGAAAGCGCAGCAAGCATACCAACGCCTCAACAACTATTGGGAATATCTCTATCTTGTAAAAGGCGACCCAAGCAAAACTACGCCGCAGGTCTTTGACCAGTACATCGAATATGTGAAAACGGAAGGACGTTTGGATTCGCTCATTCTCATCGTGGACTATTTGCAAAAAGTGCCCGTGATGCCGCATCTGCACGAAAACAAAAATCCTGTCCAAGTCGTGGTAGAGGAATTGAAAAATCTCGCGCTGCGCCGTCACATTCCCGTTGTTGCTGTCGCAGCGGGTGATGCCGAAGGATTGCGTCGTGGCGGTTTGCGCTTTGAAGATTTGTGGGGCAACTCGAGCATTAACTATGAACCCGATGTAGCCATCATGCTCAATCCCACATGGCGCGACAACACAGCCGCGCGGCGGAAACATCGCGAACCAAAAGTATTGTTTTCAATTGAAAAGAATCGGCTCGGTCCGACGTGGATTGAGATGCTGTTCAAATTGTGGGGGCAGTACTATGCATTCGACCCGCAGGGGGAATTGAATCAATGAACGATTTTCATGTGGGTTGCTGAACAAAAAGTTTTATCCGCGCTGCTCGAACATCCTTACGCCGACCCCTATTGGCTTGGGGAATATCTCGGCTCGCGTTCGTACACGACGAGAGCGTTGCAATCGCTCAAACGGCGCGGCTATGCACAGGGCTTTACATTTTCGCGCGACGCGATTGCACTCAAGCGCGTTTGGGTGATCACGCCCGAAGGTGTCAGAGCATTAGCAAGATTGCGCGGCGTTCCGAGCAAGACATTTGCGTGCGCGCATTCGTATCGGCGTGGGCGAATGGCTTGGATTGTTTTGGCGATGGAGCGCGTCACGCGCTTGCGTTGGTGGATGAAAACACTGGAAGGTTTTAATCCGTCCAATATCGGCAGACGCAACGCTCTGGCACTCAAACCATTAACGCTTTCATTCGCCCCCATGTGGAAATGGCAAATCGTTTCATGGCAAGAAGAAATCGAATCTGTCGCACCCGTTGGCAAGTACAAAAAATTCGTTGGATTTACTGGCGCGGCAACCTTGTGCCATCGCGAGAATGGGCACTGGCTCACGCTCTACCTTCATGTTGACGATGCCAACGTTCCGATAGACGCGCAGCGCGGCAAGTTTGTGCGTTGGATGCGCGCGCAGCAAGAATCCGCCGCGTTCGATTCCGAAGGAAATTTGATTTTGTCTCCACTCGCCGTTCTCGCGCAGGATGCTTACCGTTTGAATGAATACGCGACCATGTTTCGAGCGATTGCCCTTGACCAACATCTCGTCGTGCCGAACATTTATCTCGCACTCGATGAAAACATTAAAGCCACACGCGGCAATCCCGCGCAGCCGATTTGGTACAACGTCAACAGCGGCGAAAACAAAATGTTTCTTGCGGATGAACGCGGCGTTGAGGGTGAACTGTCCGCATCTGCTTGGCGTCCCATCTGTCCGCGCGTGAAACATGGAAAAGATTCTCTCGTTGCGCCTGCATCTGCCGTTGAACCGAATGGCATCGCGTTGGACGCACTCGCAGTGACGGCGTTGACGCTTTCCGATACAGACCACCGACTTGTACGTCTCGTCGCCGCGCATCCGCTGCTTTCGGCGCAAGACATGACGCATTTGACGAATCGCTATCCATCACAAATTGCGACCGCGCTTGCCCGCTTGGTCAAATTCGGTTTGGTGGAACGAATGACAATTCCCGCGCAAGAGGCGCTGATGGAATCGGCAGCAGTGGAAACCGACAATCGCAAACATAAACGTAAACGCGAAACAGGATTCTACATTGCCACGGAACGCGGAGAACGCTACTTGGCGGCGGTGGATGGATTTGCAACCGCGCTCGCACAGTATCGCAAAGTGAAGATGTGGTCACCCGAACAAACCCAGCGGCGCGTGCGCGAATGGACACACACGCATTTGGCGAATTTGTTGTTCATCAAACTGACGCGCGCGGCTCACGTTCGCGGGTTTAAATTGGAATGGGTTCCCGAAAACGAGAGCCGTCTTTATTTTTCGTTGAATAGAGAACGGCGCGCTTTTTTGCCTGACGGACGCGGGGTGTTACATGCGGACGACAAGCAAATTCACTTCGTGGTGGAGATTGATACAACTCGCAGTAACGCCGACAAACTGCGCCGCAAAATTGCGCGCTGTTATGCCAGCGTCGTCGCACGTCTCGTCCCCGACAACGTTGAAGAGAAAACGACGATTTTGTTTATCACACACAGCACCGAACGCATGAACCACCTGCTGCAAATTGCACGCGAGATTGAAATGGAGATGGACCCAACACGGACCAATCTGCGCCGCGTCGCGCCAATTTTGTTTGGGCAACAGCAGATGATTGTCAATCCGAATGAGACGGTTGACCGCGCGAATTGGGTGGATTTGGATGGGGAGCGGGTGTACTGTTTTGGAGAGTTTGAACCAACGCCGCTGGAACCTGGTATCACAAGGACTGGGCAAGTGACATACAAAATGTGAATAGGGAGAACGGTTCCTTCTTGCAGGCAGTGTAAAGCATCACGCGCAGAGGTGACGGGGGGAAAACCGTAACAAACTATCCGTTGCCTTGCGGGCTTGCTTGCAACTCGGCAATGAATGCCAATACATCTTTGAGCAGCGCCTTTTGCATCGCTTGGAGAATGATTTTCGCTTCAGTCGCAAGTTCGAGCGCGCGGTGTGGGTTTCCTTCCAGACGCGCGATGCGCGCGAGTCCGAATTTTGCGCTAGCAACCAAATCCACGCGCCCGATTTCTTCGGCGAACTGTAATTCCTTTTCAAATGCCTCACGCGCTTGCGCCACTTGTTGTTGGTCCAGATACATGTTTCCCAAACTGCCATAGACTGCGGCGAGACTCTCTTTGTCATTCATCTTGACTGACAGCTCTAACGTGCGCTGATAATATGCGTTTGCGGTCTCCAATTCGCCGCGCTCGTACGCAAAATCCGCGAGCTCGTGCAGTCCAACCGAAATATCAAACTCTCCTTTTTCCGCCTCCCACATTTCCAGCGCGCGCTGCATCGTTTGTTCGGCTGTGACATAGTCCTTTTTCTTTTGGGCAATCAAGGCGCGCATTCGAAAGGAATAGGCGCGGTCACTCAATGGAACATCATACGCCCACGCTTGCGCGCTGCGTTCTACCCAAACCATCGCCTCATCTAATTGGTCGCGCAGGTACAAAATCCAACTCACATCATACGCGCTCCATCCGGCATCATCCCACTTTGACAATGCGGATGTGACGGTGTACGCGAGCGTGCTGAGCTGAATCTTTTCGTCCCATCGCCCCGCATAGAGAGTGAATTGGCGGAGCGCGCCCCACAATGTGATGACGAGGTTTGCGGCTTCAGCATCCAGTGTCTGGACATTCTGACTGTGAACCATTCGCGCCAGCACGTTAAAGCCAGCATACACGTTGGTCCACTCTTCTTCCATCTTGTCGTAGTTTTGGTAGCTCTCTAGCGTTTCTCCGCCAAAACGCTGTGCCCAGTCCACCCAGTACCGCGTGAATTGCAGCGCCATATCCCGCTCCACTTGTGGCTCTGCCAAAAGGGAATCGTGACCATTTGACGCGCGCCTTACCGATGCCAGCAATGCAAAAACAAATCGCGGCGAAAGCCGCGCTGTATTGGGGACTGTTGTTTGCAAATTTGAAATGAAAAAGCGGAGTAGGAAATTTAATTATCCGCAATGGATAACAACAAACGCATTTGCCGCGCGGTGTCTATGCCTTGTCCTCGATAATGATTGTTCGCAAATGATCATCAATCCGCGCGAAACGATTGATCGCTCGAATTGGATTGATCATGATGTCAGAGTGTTTTGTTTTTCGCATTTTGAACGCAATGTATGCAGCTCCAAAAATTAGCCGCATCGAGACACTAACTTACAAGTCTTGACTTGCCTACAGAATCGAGAAGGATTGCTCTACATGTAAAAGCGATATTCCGATCTAATTGGAAGCTTCTCTGGCAACTCCGCGAGAATTTGCCCAACTTTGTGTGAAAAGGCAATGGTAATTGGATCGCTGCAGGCAAAGTCAGCCGTGTTCCAATTCATTTTAGTCAGCGCGAGTATTTCCTCAAGAACTATATTCCAAGGACTGTCACCGTGGTGTTCTAGGATTTCGAGAGGACGCGGAACGCGAGCACCCGGGTATGTACGCAAAAAAGGGATATATCCGACAGTGTACAGGAACAGATCAGAGTCACTGAGCTTTACATACATTCCTCGCATGGGGGGATAGTCGCCTGTTCTATAGAACTGTATTCCGCGCCCACCAAGAGCTACAAAATCCTTGCGTGGCACGATTTTGCACGCGTCTTTGAATCCTGCAAGTTCTTCTTTCCAATACCTAGAAGACTTGTGGACGACGATCCGTGCGGGCAGACTTTGGCGATTTTGCTGTTTGTAAAGTTCGAGAACATTGGTCATCAGTGCAGCCGCAGACTTTTGGTCCAAATGGGGCGACTTGCCATCCTTTGATTCATCCCATTCAAATGAATTACCGCGAAGAACGTAGCCATCGCCTGCTGAAGTAAAAGCTTGTGCCATACTAGTACGCATTCGCGGGTTTTCTTCAAGAACCTCTTTATAGAAAGAGATTCCAACAAAACAAACCCCCGGTTCAATTTGAGCGAGTCTCCAAGGTGATCCCCCAGCCTTGTGATATAAGGCCGTGATAAAATTCCATGCTCGCGTTGCAACATCCTGTGTCGCTCGCCGCCCCACACTTTCATCAGAGTCAAAAACCCGGAGTGTCCTGGGCCAGACCAATTGAGTTGGAATCCCATATTGCATTGCCTCCGCTTTGAGTCCGCGTCTCAAGTTTTGATGACCAGCTTCTTCTTCCTCAATACCAAGCGGCGCGCCAATACCTGGCAAGAGAAGCTGTCCAGCGCTTGCCGCTTCCTGTACCCAACGCTCTACCCGACTTATTTTGATTCTCTTAACCTCACCCACCCTCGACACTCGAACTGTACAATAATCAATGACCTCTTGGGGAATGCAACAGATTATCACATTTGGATGAGGATCCCGCTTTGACAATGTTTCTATTGCTTTTACGTAAAGCTGAATTACTCTTTTTATCCTTTCGTAAAAGTCGGTGAGTTCTAACGCACTTTTCAAGTCATCACCTTTGATGCTCTCTCGCCAGGTGTCCCCAGATATGAGCTCGCATTGGAAAGGATGACCAGAATTGAATCCGACGAAATGTGGATATAGAAATGGTTGAGAACCATCGTTCGATAGGATTCCCCTACACGCATTCAACCATTGTTCTGCATCAGCAATCATTGCAGCAGGTCCGACAATACCTATTGTGATACTTGATAATGGAGGTCTTGGTTGTCCTATTAAAGTATAGGGTCCGTACAGCCCCAACCCGATTTTCGGATCTACATGTTCTTGCCGCCCACCAAAGGCAAGCAAAGGTTCCGCAATGATTCCAGAATCAAAATCTGGACTGCGCTGAGAAAAAGACTTGCGTACCCGATCTTGAAAGCCCCTATTCGGCATCAGAATCCTCCTCCTCGGTATCCTCGATGAATTCCTGACTCTCGTCATCGTCAGTAACACTTATAGCATTGAGCAATTCTTCATCCACTGCCATATCCGCCATCTCCTCTTCCCTCGCTGCAATTAATGGGGCTTCATGATCAAGCATTCCCATTAAATCTCTCTGATCGTTGGCAATTCCATAAGTCTGCTGCACAAATGCAGGTACTGTGGACAATTCCATATATTGATCACCTACGCGAATAGAGATTGGTCCTGCTCCTTTTCTCAAAATCGAAGTCCAAAAACGGATATGGTAAAGCACCTGCAAATTGCGTTCAGGTCCGGTCCATTTGATAACCAATCGGCCAATCTTAGGCCCCCCCTTTACCCGATATCCATCATCTGTAATGACCCAAGTTGGTGTAATCTTGAGATAAAGTTTGTTTGCCAGAAATACCATGCGCAAGTAGGCGCCTTGATGCCTCCAAAATTGAACTTTTCCATCTTTCGTACAGGGCTTTGCCACAGTACGCGATGCTCTTATCTTTCGTGGAATCCAGGTGATGACATTTTCTTCCCCGTCCTTTGGGGGAAAAAAGAACCGTCCTTGTTTTGTCTCATCAATTCTCAAGTCAACGCGCTGTGCGTGACGATCAATCGCCATGTTTAAGAGTGAAATGACAAGCTTACGATCGTCTTCGTCACGCAAAAGTTCGACTGTAGGTATTACTTCTACCTCACTGTCATCGATAATTCCCGAGAAAGGTCCATCAGGCGACTCAAGATCATAGAAGGTAAGGATTCGTCCCTCGCTTAGCCGGAAGATAGGCATGAATGGATGTTCGACCTGGGCTTCTTCCTGAGTAGCGCGGATTGCCTGTTTAATCTCATTCTTTGAAGGCAATGCTTCGGAACCATCCTTCCGCGACCTGCGAAGATTAGCGGCCACGAGAGCCGTGTAAACATATTGCGGGAGTCTCTCTACTGGCAAAAGATTACAATAGAGTTTCTCATTCACTACATCAGGATCCGCCTGCGGTACTGCCCGATTTGCAATCAGTGTACTACGATCAATTCGACCACCGGGAGTCACTAATTGTCCACGGTATGTGATGGGCCTAGGAAGTGGTTCGTCTCGAAGCACCCTAGACAGTTCCTGTAACGCAAGATGATATCTATTTCCGCGAAAATCAATTGCATTCAGATGTCTCAGAAGAAGCGGTATGTATGGGCAGTCCGAAGCAAGTAGTGGAATGAGGCGTGCCCTTCGATTGTCTGGATCGGTGTGGAGAGCTGAGTGCCACTCCGCATCCGTCCATCCACTTTCGCTCTCAAAATACGCGGGTGTCATGACGATGCCAATAAACCGGCTGGTCTCTAAACCATGATTTAGCATCGCAGGGATACTTTGGCCCGGACGAATTTCCGCTTCATCAAGCCATGTCATAAAGTGACGACCTTGAAGGGTCAGTTGCTCAATATCACTTGCGAGTCTGCGTACAAAATTTTTATCGGTCCCACGATGAGATAAGAATATATCTCTTGTGAAGTTTTGATCAACCACTGGCGTACTCCTTCGCAATCAAGTTAATGTCAGTTGTCATACAAGATACGCCTTCATCATCGCCTTGAACACCTTCCCATGATTCGGCACTTTTAGATGCAACAACTCATGCACAATCACCTCGCGGCGAAATGCGGCGGGTTCGTGCAATAATGCGGTGTCGAACGTCAAACGCCCACGGCTGGAACAACTCGCCCACTTGCGTTTCATTGGACGCAAACGAATTTCTTTAGGCATTACGCCGATGCGCTTTGCCCACGCGTGCACTTCGGAGTGAAAGATGCTGATGGGAACGAGCTCTTCCATTTTTGGCGGGAGGTCTGTTTTTGTTTGCTTGCTCCGCGCGGCTTGTTGAATCAACGTTCGCTTTTGCATGTTCGTTAGCGTCGCTCACGTCTCACTACTGACATGATATGTTCAACCACTGCGGGCTTGTTGTTCATCGTTTCGGGCAAATGGCGATAGAGCGCGATTCGCACCGCGCGCGCATCGCGTTCGCTCGTGAGCCAATGCGGATTCTGTTCCAACACATTCGTCATTTCGCGCGCGACGCGTTCCGCTTCGTTCAAGGGCACATCCTCTTGTTTCAACAACCACAGAATCGCGAACGGCACGCCCGAAATGTTGCGCTCCGCTTGTTCGCGTTCCGCTTGCGTAATGTCATTCACCAGTCCTTGCAATTGTTTCAACGCTTCTTCCGTGTCCACCTGCCGCTGTTTGAAGGCTTCGGCGATTGCCTCAGCCCGCTCACCGATGGAAACGAGATACGGCGCGTTCGTCGCTTCGTCAGAAACTTTTTGCGCGATGGATTTGATGAGGTTGAAAACTTTAACCGTATCGGGCTGCTGACTCGCCGCGATTTGTTCGAGCGTTTGCGGATTGATTTCGTACACCGACACCGCTTCACGAATCACGCCGACGCGCGTTTGTTCTTGCACCAACTGCGCCGTTTTGCGCGCGAGTTCGCGGTCGCTCGGTCCTTTGCCTTCGTATGCCGCGCGCAACAAATCGTACAAATCCGCGAGCCGATGATAGTCGTCTACGAAATCGCGGAGGAATGGATCGGGCGAAAGAATTTCGTACAAGTCCTCGATTTCTTGAAAGAATTGATAATACGCGTGCCGCGCCTCTTCGTCGCGCAACGCGAGCAATGCGGCTTCGGCGGCTTTGTCGGCGCTCTTGCCTTTCACGAGCGGCAAGTAGTCCGCGCGCCCTTTTGCCATTTGTTCGCGAAAACGTTTTTCGAGAATGTCCAGTCCTTCAATCACGCTCGTCACATCGCGCGAATCGAACGCCAACGCCTTTTCGAGATTTTCAAAGATGCCGACGAAATCCAAAACGAATCCGCCCGGTTTGTGATGTCCTGCTTCATCTTCGTACGGACGATTCACGCGCGCAATCGCTTGCAAGAGAACATGGTCGCGCATCGGCTTGTCGAGATACATGCAATACAACACAGGCGCGTCATAGCCCGTCAATAATTTTTCCGTGACAATCAGGATGCGCGGTTTTTCACCGGGCCTGACGAATTGTTTGCGGATCGTTTTTTCTTGATCCTCGCTCTTGTAATAGCGCGTCAAACTTTCGTCGTCGTTGTGCGCGGGACTGATTAGCACTTCGGATTCTTCGGCGGGGAGATATTGGTCGAGCGCGGCTTTGTACAGGGTACAAGCCTCGCGGTCCACCGCGACCAGAAATGCTTTGTAACCGAGCGGCGCGACATTTTCGGTGAAATGTTTCGCCACGTACTGCGCGATGCGTTGAATGCGTTCGCGGTTCTTGAGCATGTTCTTGAGCGTGACGGCTTTGTTGAGGACGCGCTGCAAATCGTCTTGGTCGCTCATGCCTTCCGCTTCCGCGAGTTCCAGAAATTCGCGGTTGAGCGTTTCGCGGTCCACGCGCAATTCATTCGGCGCGAGCGAATAGTAGAGCGGAACCGTGGTTCCATCCGCAATAGATTCCGCAATCGAGTATTTGTCGAGATACCCCTGCGGGTCATCTTGCCCGAATGTTTTGAACGTGCCTTGTCCGTGCGCGGTCTTGTCAATCGGCGTGCCGGTGAAACCGAGATACGTTGCATTGGGCAGCGCGCCCATCAAATAATTGCCCAAGTCGCCGCCTGTGCTGCGATGCGCTTCGTCCACCAGAACGAAAATGTTTTGCCGTGTATTAACATTTGCAGGAATGTCGTCGAATTTGTGAATCATCGAAACGATGAGACCGCGCGTATCGGATGCAAGTAACTCGCGCAAATGCGTTTTGCTCGATGCCACTTCGACGCGCCCGATGCTGAGCGTCGCGGCGAGATTGCCAAAGAGTTGCGTTTCGAGTTCGTTGCGGTCAACGAGCATGAGGACGGTGGGATTTTCAAACAGTGGTTCTTGAATCAAACGCTGCGCGAGCGTAATCATCGTGTACGTTTTGCCCGAACCTTGCGTGTGCCAAACGAGACCGTGACGCTTGCGACTTGGGGTGAGCGACGTCGAACCCTCGCGCGCGCGAAATAACGCGCGTTCGACGGCGCGCATTTGATGGGGACGCAGAATGACTTTGGTGAGTTCGTCATCCTTGCGCGTAAAGAGAATGAAATCGCGCAGGACGCGTAATACGCGTTCGGGCGCGACAAATGATTTGACGAGCGACTCAAAATCTTGCCCTGAGCTTGTCGAAGGGTCGTCTTTCCAATTGAATAAATTTTTCGCGGAGGTGTTCCACGTCGCGCCATAGTAATAGTGAACGAGATGGGTGAGCGTGAACATTTGCAAGAGCGCGAGGAGTTCGGGCGCTTCGCGGTGATAGCGTTTTACTTGGTCGAGCGCTTCGCCCAAGCCATCAATTTTGGTCGCGGCTTTGGTTTCAATCAAGAGAACGGGAACGCCGTTGATGAGGAATACGACGTCGGGGCGAATCGTGTGGACGCCGTTAGTGAATGAAAATTCGTCGGTGACGTGAAACGTATTGCGGCGCGCGTCGGCAAAATCTACGAGTTTCAAATTTCGTTCGCGGCGTTCGTCGGGAACGAAAACGGTTTTGAGACCTTTGAGATATTCCCACGCTTCGAGATTGCCTTCGGGTTTGGGCGGCACGCGAATCAAGCGTTTGGCAATTTCGTCCGCCTTGCGTGCGTCCACGCGGTCGGGATTGAGCTGCTGAATTTTTTGCGTGAACACATCCCACAGCAGGGGACTCGTTTCGCCGCGCCGCAAGCGCAACGCTTCGTCGGGCGAGAGATACGTCCAGCCGCAGTCCTTGGCGTATTCGATTAAACGATTTTGAACGACAGCGCGTTCACTAGAGAGGCGCATGGAAAGTCCTCATGATCTCTTTATTTTGACAAAATGAATCGCGCGTGCAAGGACCGTACCGTCACGATCTAACTCACATATCATTTTGTGTTGCCCTTTGAATGCAGTCCTTTCCCAGCAGGAATTCCCTGTTGAAGGATTGATGTGTTCCATATCATTTGTCTCGCGGGCTTCATCGCCCGAATTGTTTACAATCCAACGAACTTGGTAAGGTGCAGGAACTGTTGTCTTTTCGATGGCAAACCGCAACCAAACATTTTTAGGTAGCACCCGACTGCCGCTTGGATAGTATTGCTTGAGTCGCCCTCCCTCAGACATCGCGATTTGTGCGTTGATCTTCAGACCGCCAAAAGACTTTTGACTTTCGGATAGGACCTCACTCTCATCCGCAATGGCAGAGCCCCAAAAAGTATGGGCAAATACCGAATTCCAAGCAGAGAGTGCTTGCCCTTGAGTGCATGTATTCTTCTCCAACACGTCAAGTTTCGAGACTGCCCAATCCAACTTTTCTTTTAGACGTTTGACCTGTGTCTTGTATTTTTCTTTATTTGTTAGTGAGCGACCTACATATACAGGGTTTGCGACTTCCATATTTATGAGCAAGCGATCACGAATCGCTTTCATCGTTTTGAAAAGAGAAACATCATCACGATGATAATCTGAGATGTAACATTCTGCCACGAGTGTGGAGATAATCATGCCACCTGGCAAACTCCAAGAGGGTCTTGACCGACAAAATGCCTTTACGAGACGGACAACACGACGCATCTGATCCGTCTCAGTAGTTGCACCCAGCAATTGTGATGGGCTTTGATCTTTGACTTTTTTGTTAAACCAATTCGTCGTCTCCATCGGGTCCCGTGTCATCCAGCCGTCTGACCCCGCGTGTTCGATTATTTCCGCACCAATAGCGTTAACAGTTGAACGATAAATCGCAAAATCAATATGGTAGCCATCGACATACCACACGGTTACTGCATTCTTGCGTGCCTCTGGGTCCTTGTTAAAGTTGCCACCTGCTTCGCAAAATGCGCGCGCAATATGCTCCCGAGCCGCTATCGGATCGCTTGGGAGATCATCCTTTTTAAAAATCAGTGCCACATCAATATCATAATCATTATCAGGGTGTTGGTTCAAAGTATTCATCGCATAACTTCCCTGATTGCAGGTTTCGTTGGGCATGTTGTAATGGGTTTTGTCTTTTTCGCCGATTTTGTCGAACCCGTCTTTAAGGCGATCGACATTTATATCGCGATATTCCGCTAGCTTTTTCTTTTCGTCGGTTCCCAAACGAACATGATTTGATTCAAACTCGCACAATTTTGCATGAAGATCAAACATTTTTCTAGTCCCCCTTATTCTGCTATGCTTTTACGAGAAATTCTGGCTCGGAGATATTCCTCGTTATTTCGATGCCCCACGCATAGGCGGGAGTATCTTTGAGTGAATAATTATAGACAATAACGCGCGGGTGAATCGTCTTGCTGATGAATCGCCCGAAACTAAACGCCAACGATACTGGACCCGAATAAAAGATATGTACCAGCGTGACGTTTGGAAACTTGTTATGAATCTCATCCATCATGCTACGAAATACAGCACTGTATTCCGAGAGTTGTGATTCGCTAATCATTACATCGGTTTTGGGATGGGCAATTCCTAAATGGAGGGATGCAATTGGGGCTGACACAATTCCATCCATTGCCTCTTCTGTTACTGGATAGCTAATGCTGATTCGAATGACAACCTCGCCGCGATTCGATAAAATCTCGTTGGGCATTCCTTCGAGAATGATGCTTGGATACTTTCCACCTACTTGTAATTGGTCCCATGTATTTTTCTTGCGGTTATGCTCAAGGACATGAACTCTTGGCTTGTTGGAAATCTGATAGCCTGCCAGGAAAACCAAAGGAATGTGGGCAATTCCGTAATATACAATTTCTGTGAATTGTGATTGCCTCATCAAACGCGCAAGTTGCTTGGGAAGATCAACTTGACGACGTGCCGCTTCCAACGGAGTGGACAATCGTCCATCATGATAAAGATCTGTTGCATCAATAAGCAACTCTTTCAGTCTGCCATCTTTGAGCTTTTCTGGTAATGAGTTTTCGATGTTGTGTGCAAGCAGGGGTTCCATCGTTTGATGGCGGATAGCGATTACCGAGAGTTCACCTGGTTGTTTTGACAATGTATATCCAAGTGTTTGAACAGGACCAGATTTTATAAAGCCAACAGCAAAGGAAGCTGCAACATCCGCCGCATACAGGTGCCAATTATCATTCTTTGTTGAATTCGCATAATCGGAAATTCCGCGTACTGCCAAAAAACGCGGACGCTCTGGCGCATTGGCAGCCGCCAATGCAACACCAAAAGATTCCATCTCTATACCTGAAATTTTGGCATGGATACCTTGTAATTCACTTGCGCTGGCTTCGTCAGCCACAACCTTTTCACCTACCGCGATGGGAGCAAAATGTACGCGGGGTTTGTCTGTATTGTCTGATTCATTGGGGCGTTCTGATTCGACAAGCTCATGCCATACCGATTCGTTGTAATTCTTAGCTCTGTCAAGCAGGAGAGAATCTACTTCATATACGCGCGGGCGTAACTCGTTCTTGCTTGGCGTTTGCTTTTGCTCTTCATAGTAAAAAACTTGATCTGCAATCAGCACGTCGCCCAGATTGACTTTAGATTTGAAACCAGCTGCAATCCCAACCATAAAGACATTCGCAGGTTGTAAATGCTGAATTACTTGAGTTGTGTGTTGCGCGGATTCAACGTTTCCCATGTGACTCAACATGGTAACGGCGACTCGATACACTCCCTTTCGTACATAAGGTTTGACAGAACCGAGATAGTAGGTGGGAATTCCCTCCGATTGTATTTTGCGCGTCCTACCTAGTTTTTTAATCACAGCATCGCGCTCTTCGGGGAGAGCCGTAACAATCAGAAAATCTACTGGGCGTCTGTTTTGGTCTGAAGCTTTCATTGGATTTACACTGGCGACTCAACAATCCGAATCCGTCCCGTCATCAACTCTTGCAACATCGTCTTGAACAACGCTTCTAACGCCGCTTTCCGCTTTTCTTCGTTTTCGATTTTCTTGTCCGCCGTTGCGAGGATGCGCGCGATTTCGCGTTGTTCGGGGAGCGGCGGCAACACCATGGGAATTTTTTGTGCCCTGCTCGCATTGAATACAGAATTTACAGATGACTGATCGCGTTTCTGTGCAAAAAATCTTTGTGCTTTCAGGTACTGCAAATAGAAATGCAAAAAGGTGTTGTGCATCCTTTCGTTCACGCGAAACCGCAGAATAAAGGATGCAAATGTGTATTCGCCATCAAGATTGAACAACGCAGTTTTGCCAACATGCTCTTGACTGCCACTTCGCCAATTAAAAAGTAAATCGCCTTTCTTGAGTACAAGTCTCTCGCGCTTGTTGGCGGGAACAGAGTAATATCGCAGTGTGGTTAAATCAAGAGCTCCTTGATTTGTGATGTTGATGTTTGTGAGAATCGGTATGCCTAGATTTTTATCTTTCAGGTTTGCAACAGCCGCTTGCGCGCCATAAACCACTTCAGTTACTGTGCCGAGTTCCACCAACTCCCAATGCTCTGGCATCACGCCAATCTCTGTCTCTTTCGTCGCGCCATTCGCGTCCAGTCCCTGCGTGAACAATTGACGCATCAACGATTTTTTCAATTCACGCGTAGCGGCGATGAGTTTGTCTTGCGTTTCCATCGCGCGCTGAATGGTGGAGAGGACGCGGGCGATGGCGCGCTGTTCGGAGAGAGGTGGCAAGGGAATCGCCAGCGTTTTTAGTTTGATGCCTGGAAGGTGGGCGATAGTCGTAGTAGTCCCAACTGTGCCGTACACCTTGCTAATAAGAAAAGCGTTCATCATGTGATACAGAAAGAATTCTCTATCAATTTGCCCATCTATTGGACGGAGCCGATGAATCGCTTTTTGAAAATAGCATTCTGGAATTTCATCTCGCCATATAGCTGTCCGTCCTACTTCGCCCCCCTCGCATACAAGAATGTCTCCCTCTTTCAACCGAAATTCAATCCGTTCCTCCTCGTTAAAGTCCATTTCCGCGAGGTCACTCAAATCAACTTTGCCCCATTGCACATTTGCATTACGCAGATACGGACGCGGCGAGATGCCTTTTCTCGATGCGCCTGACAACATTTTTCCAAGACGCGACTCTATAACGGAATCAAGCCGTACAATCTCCCACTCTGCGGGCAGCGCGCCGAGTTCCGTTTCACGAAAATCGCCGTTCCCTTCATCCCTCATCCTTCATCCCTCATCCTTGATTCTATACCCCATTTTACTCAACACCGCGTCCAATTCCCGATCCACTGCCGCGCGTTCTTCTTCCGCTTCCGCTAATAGCACTAACGCCTCTTCGACGGGCAGCACCTCTTCTTTGCTGTCGCTCGCCACATAGCGGGACGGTGACAAATTGAAATCATTCCGCGCGGCGTCGTCGTTGGAAATAATTTTTGACAAACCTTCCACTTCGCGCCAATTCAGATACGCGTCGGAGATGCGCACGATGTTGTCCTGCGTCAAATAATTTTTCGGACGCCCTTTCAAAAATTCTTTCGACGCGTTGATGAGCAGAACCTGTGACAGATTTCTCTTATGTTTGTTGATGACAAGAATGATGCCAGGCGCAGAGGTGTTGTAAAAAAGATTTTCAGGCAGCAGAATCACCGCTTCTACCAGATCGCGCTCGACGAATGTTTTGCGAATATCGCGCTCTCGATTGGAACCCTGGTTCCCACTGCCGCGCGAAGCCGCGCCCGTGTCTAACACGACAGCCATTTTTCCGCGCTCGTTCAACGAAGCGTGCATGTGTTGAATCCAACCCCAATCGGCGGACGACGACGGCGGAATGCCCATCAACATTCGGTCATACGTGTCATGCTCATACACCGCCGAACCAAACTTTTGATTCCACATCGGATTCGCGGTCACTTTTACAAACCTTGCGAGCGAACCATCGTGATTCAAAAACGCGGGACGATTGAGCGTATCGCCCAAAGCAATTTCTGCTTCCATGTCATAAATAAAAACATCCATGCGCGCCAGCGCGAACGTCGTCGGATTGATTTCTTGCCCAAAAAATTTCAACGGCGAAACACGCGGCGCATCTTGATATTTTTCGGGAAAAGTATTTTCTTGAGAATACTTTTCCATGAAACGCAAATGAGTCTTGACCAAAAGCCCACCCGAACCGCACGTTGGGTCATAAACTGTATCGCCCGGTTCGGGGTCGAGAATATGCGCCATCAACACCGCGACTTCGGGCGGGGTAAAAAATTCGCCCGCGCTCGAACCCTGTCCTTCCGCGAATTTTCGCAGCAGGTATTCGTACGCTTGACCGAACAGCGTCGGACTCGCATCGCGCAAGCCCAAACGATGCCGCGACAACACCTGAACGAGCGCGCGCAATTGTTCATCGCTCAACGTGCGCTGTCCCGCCGCCGTGACGTTGTAATCCACACTATCAATTACGCCTTGCAGTTTCGGATTCTCGCGCGCAACGGCGCGCACCGCATCGGTGAGAAAATCGCCCAGTTCCGTCGTCTGCCGCTGAACTTTTTCCCAGCGCGCATTCGGCGGAATATAAAAGCGCACGAGCGTGTGATCGTCCTCGACAAAGCGCGCGACATCCCCCAACTCTTTCAACTCGTCCTCGAATACGTCGGACAAGCGTTTGAGAAAGAGCAGCGGCAAAATGTAATCTTTGAATTTCGGCGCGTCAATGGGTCCACGAATTACACACGCGGCTTCCCATAGCCAATTTTCGAGGGCGGGTAGGTCAAGCATACGGGTTTCAGGCATTACATGCTCCAAAAATTAACAATCGCACAAGTATAGTGCATATTTTTATGGATTGACTGAATTTGTACCAATTGTTTTGGTGTTAGAACGTGTAATCAGCCCCAAGAGTAAATCAACCATCACAAGAAATCGCAGCGCGTCCTCTTGCGAATACTCCTCGCTGACATGATGCCCTGTCGAATTCCGAAAGAACGCGATTATCCCCCGGTACAAGTGATGCGCTCCCGTTTGCTCATTCGGTACGTCACTGAGACGAATCTTTGGTGATTCCTGGCGAAACCCTTGATCCATCAGTGCAACACCCACTAAATCTGGCGCTGCGCCGATAGTGTGTCGTACTCGATTTTCGAGTATGACACATGCTTCGCGGATTACGCGATCATAATGGGCATCTGCGGTGAGCAGGTCGAGACAACGACGCCGCAGTTCTTCATCTGCAATCAAATTGGGAAGATTACGTTCTGCGATAGCAAGGCGCTGTCGCAATCGTCCAATCTCAATATAAAGTTCATTGACCTCTTTGAGTTTTCGTTGATCGGTCAGTTGTGCTTCAAGATAACTGATTCCTGCCTCAGTAATATGCATGCGCCCATTTGCAACTGTATCTTGATCAATAGGTGAACCCTCGACTTTTCGTTGCTCTATCAGCCTTCGCGCGTTCGCAAGATAAACATTACGGTCAATCCCTAATTCTTCACACAGTGTATCAACATCAATCTTGGATTGAAAGTGATAGCGTTCGGGATTTTTTCGTCTCTCTTGATCAAGCAATTCGAGAATGCGTTGGCGCACCTTCTTGTCTTGCGATTCTTGCTTGCGCGTCCAATTCTCTTTCCATTCAGTGACTCGTTTTCTTCCGTCACGCGTGGGGCGGACCGACCAAGGTCCCATAACTTTCATTGCATGAATTGTCCCCTCATGGTCTAACGAATCAAGCGCCTCAAGTAGGGCGAGTCGCGCTTGCGAGCCATGAAAATCAGGGGAATCTGGAAAAGTGGGTTCAATCCCAAGTTCCTCCGCCATCAGCTTTGCAATATCGTTTGAGTTAATGCCCTCGTTCAACGGAACCGGGCGATCCCCCGTCAATTCGACAATGTGATAAAGAACGCGATCCTCAAATTGAGGCAAATCTTTTGGATTCATATGTTACTACTCCATCGCTCGCAGCGCGTCCTGTGGAAAAGTCATTCCATCAACGAGACAATGAACCTGACCGTCCCAGTCTCCTGCAATCTTGAGCGGTTCTTCAGGGTGGCATGGAAAATCCAAACGAAACATGTCATCGGGTTCTTGTAAATGGGGTGGTTCGGAAGTATCCGGCAAAGATACCTTTACCTTTATAAAGCCTCCACTGCTGCGGTTCAGATTCTGGATTGACTTGCCTAACTCGCGCAGCTCTGGTCCAAGGACCCGCGCCATTGCCAGCTGTTGAGCGTACTCGATCTGTTCTTGCGTCCACCATTGATCAGGTGCGGCAGTTTCGCCGCAATACGGACAGTAATAAAACTCGGGCGAAGCTACGTTCTCCCGAATTTCAGAAACAAGCTCATCATTTGGTTGCGTAGGTCGCCATTTGAATTGGCGCTTACATGACGGACACTCTCTACGTAAAAAGCCGTCCGAATCCAAAGGGAGACTCATCGCTATACTTTGGTCGCTCATTTTAGTTTCCTTTCTTGAAGAAAAAAGATACTTGCTTGGTCGTACATGCGTTCTATTGGCAAGAATTATAGCAGTGAGTACGCGCGTTGACAATGTTAGATTTCGCAAAACTGATTTTAGACGCGGCGTCGTTCAGAAATTTGGAGCGAGAGCATTAACAACTCTGCTGATTCCCAAGCTTCCAACTCGATTGAATTCAAAATTCGACGATGTGCCGATTTTTACGAGGGATTCCCCATAAAAAAGTGCGACTTTATTAGTACATATATAGTATGAACATACTCACTTTCTTGTTAATCGGTGTTTCGATGCAAGAAAATTTTCTTTCACGCATGTTGGGATTGGTTGGTTCATAGCAAAATTTTTGATTGTTGCTGGATTGCTGATTTGAAATTGTTGTTGAAAATTTTCAAACTACTCATGCTTTCATCTTTCTCGATCAGTTTTTATTTTTCCGCGTTCATCTGCCTTTATCTGCGTCCCAATTGCGGTTGCTATGCTTCATCCCAAATTCGCTTGATACACCGTCCCTCCACCTCATCTCTATAACCAATCTCCTCACTCAAATTCTTCCATTCTCGACAATTCCAACATTTTCCCGGAAACATCCAACCCTCTTGAAATCATCCTAATTTTCCGAGCGAAAGAAAAGTATCCTCTCGAAAAATCATCTCGCCAAAACGTTGACTGTGGCTTGTGGTTCTGATATGTTACTCACGCTTACAATCAATCAGTTTCCTCTACATCCTTCAAAGAGGCGCGTCGTTTTCTCGGCGACGATGGATTACGCGGCGGTGTCGTTTCCTCAAGTGTCGTCAACCAAAACAAACGAGAAGCATTTGCCCCGAATCGTTTCACTCATCGCAAAACGCATACACCTCTCAACCACTTCGTTTGTCGCACTAAACGAAATCGTTTCCTGCGCGCGCTCCGCAATCTTGGAAAAACTCCAAGCACGCGCAATGTTGGAACCACGGTTCCTGTTTTCTCTGCTCTCGATATTTTCACGCAGTTATCCAAAAGAAATTTCATGCGTCGAGTCATTTTTCTGTTCGTACTGTTTGGTGTATTGATATTCGCGGGATGCAGTAGCAGCGAGTCATTAGCAACGCAAACGCGCGTCTCAGATATCTCGTCACTCGTTTTCACAAATTCACCAACGCTTGTGCCAACCAAAACTCCAAGCGCAACACCGACCAGCACATTCACACGCACAGCGACGCCGACGTTCACCAAATCACTCATGCCAACTCCGACCGCGACGTTTACGCCATCGCCAACGCCGACTACAACGCTGACAGCAACTAAACTCGCAACGAACATATCACCCGAACAACTCGCGCTCAAACATTTCCTTGAGGGGCGCGCGTGGCTGAACTCGACTGAGCCAAAAGATGTTGCCAAAAACGCGTCGCGATATTTTTCGGGTAGAGCATTGCAACAAACGTTAGACGAAGCACAGTGGGAAATCGAAAACCGCGTGCGTTACAAAATTGGCGAGTTGACGGATAACCTATGGTCTGCAAAGAGTGACGAGGGCGTTTTGATTTTTGAAACCACACGCGCGGGCAAGGCAGCACAGTATGATGAGAACTGGAAGTTGGTCAACGAATTTGAGGTGAATCCATTTTCCAACGTCTATGTAATGACATGGGACGCGAACGACAAGCGATGGAAAGTGAATCACACCAAATCAGCGGTGGACAAGGTAACGGGCAAGTCATTGCTTGAGGAATAAACGGAATACGATTCAGAAATAAAAAGGCGCATCTCGCAAGGATGCGTCTTTTTGTTTTACGAGGAGGACGGAATGAATTTCGCCACGATATAGAAATCAATCTGCAAAATCCAAATGGAGGAAACCATGAACGCACAAGAAATGGAACGACGCTTTCTCGGACATTTTATTCACACGCTCACGTTGGACGAGCAAGTGAGTTGGCTGCAAGCACAGTCAGAGATTGAACACGCGCTGAATGCGCGGGCGAACGGAGAAAATTGGATGACGACTCCGTTCGCCGACGCGCTCGATGCCATTCACAAATCACGCGCGCAACAAATCGCGCTCAATCAGGTGTGCGAACAACCTGCCAATCACCTCACTCTCGCGCAAGTGTTGGGCGAGGCGATGCTGCCACATGGAATTGTCCTCACTGTCTCACCGCGCGACATTCCACTCGACACGACACTTGAACGCCGAGTGACGCTCGAATTTGTGGCGGGCAATTCTATCATTGCGCGCTACAACCTCGACCCGAAAGTGGGAAAGGGAAAACTTGCCGCGTCATACAAAAAATTCGTGCGCGAACATCTCGCCGCGCGCATCGCAAATCGCGCGACTATTGCATAAATTTCACACAAAACAAACTCTCCAAGACAAACGAAACGCGGAATAGCAGCTAGCTTGCTATTCCGCGTTTCGCATTTCCAAACGATTCTGTGTGTGGTTGACCACCCTTGCGGTCAGCCGCGCATAGCCCCGATAGAGGACAACCCATGTTAGACATGACTCTCACTCAATCGTTTCCAATCGCAAACAATGAGACAGTTGGAACGTACCATGACGAAGCACAGTTGGAGCGCGCAGTTAACTCACTAATGATGGTCATGGCGCTCGAGAATTCGGGAATGTTTGAGGATGTCGTCCAAGTGACACCCGAGTTTGACGAACTCGAAAACGAACTCGCCGTGTTGCAAATGAACGAACTGCGCGCTGCGTATGAACGCGTGGAGCAAACAGAAAATGCACTCGACACCGCGCTAGCGGTGGCGAATGCGAACGCCGAAGCCGAACTGCAATCTGCGCGGGACGCGGTACAAGAAATTGCGCGCGAAATCAACCTCCTGCGCGACGAAACGACTGCGCTTGAAAATGAATTCGAGCCGCAGTATCAACAACTTGCACAAGCGATAGACGCAGAACGTCAACGCGCGGCAGAATTGCGAAATAAAGCAACGGGGCTCAATCCCGAAGCGCGTTCACAATTCGAGTCAAAAGTCGAGTTGGTGTTGCAAGCGCGCCTACATCCATTTGAACAGCAATATGCCGCATTGGAAGCGGAACGTTCCGCGCGTCGTCAGCCGCTTGAGGAACAAATTGCTGCGCTCGAATCGCAGAAACGTGAACGCGAACAAGAATTGGAACGCGTAACGAACGGACAAAGCGAAGCGCAGAATCGCGCACTAGCAATCCGTGAAGGACAGGCGGAGGAAGGCGCGGCATTGTATAACGCGGTGCGTGAACTGTTGGCAGCGCGCGAACATTTTGGTGCACATGTCGAACGCGTGGAAAAAAATCTGGACGCGCGTTTTCGCATGAAAGAAATCGCCAAACGACACACGAATTTCGTCGAACGTGCGCGCCTCGAATTGGACGCGCCCATCAATGCGGCGGGCGCGTTGGCAAGAGCGAAAGATGGAGAGATTCAGGACGCCGAACGTCTGTTGCAACTTGCCTTGCGCGGCGGTTTGGATGAGGACAAAGCGAATGAAATTCGGCATGAGATTTCGCGCGCCGAGTATGGGGTTCTTGTCAAGACATGGGAAGACGACTTGATATGCCGCGCGCCGCAATTGAACGGGTTGAACGTCGTCAATCGCTACAAGGAAAACATCGCTGCTAGGAGTCGCGAGATGGGTTATGCATCCTTGCCACGCGACCTCGCGCGTGCAGTCGCGCACGCCGAGAAAGTTGCGGGACAAGGCGTAGCCGCGCGGCGCCGCGTGCTGGAAGCACATGCCGCGCAATACATCAACAGTCAAAACAAATTCTTTTCCGCACAAGTGATGCCCGATTCCGGGCGCGTGATGATTGCTGTGAAAAAGAATGGAGTGTGGCTGCGGCACGCGCTTTGCCAAATGGTTCAAGCCGACAGCGGCTATGAGATCAAGACGAACTATTACGAACACAAAACCGCGCTGGACGACCAAGCCGAGTGGGACACGCGGCGCGCGCGGCTCGAAAAGCGATTGCCGTTATCCTCGAATCAAGCAGATGAAACGGAAACGGTTTAGGTATCGTCCGGGGAAATGTCGGAAACAGAAAATCAAATCATCTCGCCGCGAGAACGCACTTCATGCAAAGCAAATGGAGTGCGTTCTCTTTTGGATCAAGGACAGTGTCGCGGGTTTGTGTATCTCCTCCATTTCTGTCCGCGCTACAAACACGCACGTCATTATCTTGGATACACTAAAAACCTAACGACACGCATTCAAGAGCATCAACGCGGCGGAGGTGCGCGCTTGACGCAGGTGGCTGTCGCGAATGGGATTCGCCTTGAGTTGGTTCGAATTTGGAAAGGCAACCGCAAATTGGAGCGCATCCTCAAACGCCGCAAGAACGCGCCGCTGTTATGTCCGTTGTGCAACCCGCGTGCATTGCGTCGTGCTGCGAATATTGAAAGCGCAAACTAAAGTCAAACTGTGCGGAGAAAGGAGGTGAAGTTGGCGAGGCGAAAAATTCATTTCCCGCGCCGAACGCTTTGAACAAATCAACCAATTTTTCCGAATTGGGTTCGGCGCCATTTGATTGGAACGATTTGTCGCCGAGCCAGATTGCGCCTGTGCGTCACATCAACGGACCTGTACTCATCAACGCTGCCGCAGGCACGGGCAAGACGCGCACAATTACCTACCGCATCGCATACATCATCGAACAGGGCAATGTGTCCGCACATTCGATTCTTGCGGTGACGTTCACACGCAAGGCGGCGCGCGAAATGGTGCAGCGTCTTGAAAAGTTGTTGGGTGCGGACCTCGCGCAGCAAATTACTGCCGTCACATATCATGCGCTCGGCCTCAAGATGTTGCAAGCGTATGGTGACCGCCTCGGCTATCAACCCAAGAAACTCGTCATTTACAATCAAGCCGAGGCGCGTCAAGTATTGTTGGAGGCGATGCGCGCAGTCGGCGCGAATCAAGGCATTTGGGAAGCACCGCGCGTTGCCGAAGCCATCAAACATTGGAAAGACAATCGTGTGACGCCCGCCGATTTTGCGAGCGCGGATTTTCGCGATGATTTGTGGAATCGCTCGATGCGCCGCATCTATGAATGTTATCTCGAAAAAATGCGCGAGGCGAACGCGCTCGACCAAGACGATTTGATTTATCAAACCTGTCTGCTACTTGAGATGAATGAGGTACGCCAAATGTGGCAGGAACTTTTCCACTATGTCACAGTGGACGAGTTTCAAGACACAAGCATCGCGCAGTACGGCATTGTGCAAATGTTGGCGTGGAAACATCGGAATCTGTGCTGCGTCATTTCGCCCGCGCAATCCATCTATTCGTGGCGCGACGCGCAGACGGATACAGTGCTGCGTTATCTGCACGAAGATTTTTCGGAAATTGTCGAGTACGCGCTGCGCGAAAATTATCGTTCGACCGAGCAAATTGTTCGCACCGGCGAGGCGCTCGTCGCCGAATGGAATTACAGTCCGCGAGTGCATGTGCATCGCGGTCAAGGCGAGCATGTGCAAATCGCGGAATTTCAAACCGAATGGGAGGAGGCAGATTTTCTCGCGCGCGAAACGCAGCGACTGCTTGACGAAGGATTTCGCGGGCGCAACCTTGCGATTCTCTATCGCACCTGGGCGCAAGCGCACCTGATTGAGCAAGCATTTTTGCACGCGGGGATTCCATACGCGATTGTGGGTGACAGATATTTTATGGACCGCGCCGAAGTGCGCGATTTGCTCGCGTACCTGCACATCGCGTATTACACGAACGCGGCGGCGGAAGCGTTGCAACAAGAGATTGGTTCGGTGCTGCGAATTCTTAACCGTCCCGAACGCGGATTAGGACGCGGGGTGTTGCGAAAAATCGTTCGACTGAGCGCTCACGACGAAGTCCAAAAGGGCGGTTCGGGACTCTCAATCGAGATGTTGTATGACGCGCTGGGGCGCGACGATTTGAGCGATGAAACCAAAGATGCCGTGAACGAATTTCTCAAGGTCATCTTTGACATACAAGATTGCGAAGGGAGCGTGACCGAACGATTTGATTTCATTCTTGAACGCACGGCGTATCGAGACAGTTTGGGTGACGCGCTCGAAGGGCGACGCAAACGCTTGAGTCTCGAAATGCTGCGGAGCATGCTCGCCGCGTACGAAAATGCGGATGACCCGCTCGCGGAATTTTATCGCGATGTGCAAATCAGCAGCGTTGCCGATGTAGGTTTTGGAGACGATGACCGCTTCGTCACTCTTTCCACGATTCACGCGGCGAAAGGATTGGAATGGCTTGTCGTCTTTTTGGCAGGTGTGGAGGAACACATTTTTCCGAATGTGCGCGCATCAAAAACGCAGCGCGGTTTGGAAGAAGAATATCGTTTGGCGCACGTAGCGGTGACACGCGCCCGCGCCAAACTTTACATGACGTACGCGTTGAGTCGCGCGAGCGACGATGGAAAAATTGTTGAACATGGTCCCAGCCCGTTTCTCAAAAAAATTCCGCGCGAGTGCATAACAATCACGCGGACACGCAATCAAAATCATTATGCCAAATGAGAGCGCACACTCGAACGAGTTGCGCTCTCATTTTTTACAGGAGGTTGACGATGCTCACAGACGAACTGCTTTCCGCTGCCAAAATGGAATGGTTTGATTTCGACACCGTGCCGTATGAGGAACAATGCGCGCAGGTGGGCGAACCAAACGCGCTGCAAAAAATGAAAGACGAAGTGAAACGAACCAAGGCGCTCTTGATTCAAAAATTCGGCGAGCCGCCCATCGGCGTACTGATTCGCCCACATCGCAACGAACATGACTTTGGTTCTTATTTTTCGCTCCGCCTGTATTACAACCCGAACTTGCCCGACGCCGTCGCGTATGCGCTCGCGTGCGAAGCCGAATTTCCCGAAACGTGGGAGGACACCGCGTCGGTGGATTGGCGCAAGTATCTATCCAAGACAGAACACAATCAAGTGCAACAAGAGGTCATCTAAAAAATTCACGGCAAATTTGAAAAAGAGAGGATGCAGAAATTTCTGCATCCTCTCTTTTTCGTTCGGAGGAAATCACCATGAACAAATTGCGCTATGTCGGATACGGAATGTTGCTCGCGCAGTTAGCATTCTGCGCTAAAAATTCACAGCACCCGCGCGGTTGTCGCTGCGCGCAATGTCAGCGCGAGAAAAGTGACCGCCGCGCGTCGGCGCGTCAGTTGTGCGAGTTGATGGGAATGAGAGATGGCACACTCGGCGATGCCCAATTCATTGCGTTTGCATTGCAATACGACCGCGACGCACTCGCCGCGCCGCAGCGTCAAGCCGTGGAAGAATTGGCGCGACGCAATCCGAAATTGTTGGATGACCTGCTGCAAGATATTCAGGCGTGAGGGTTTCAAGTCAAGATGCACACTCTCCGTGAACTGCCCGCCGAATTGAATCCATTGGTTCGCATGGACCACAGCGGCGCGCAGATTCTTGCCAATCACGAACTCGTCGCCGTTCTGCTCGGCGATGCGCCGCACTGCGATAACGCGGTTGACTTGGCGGAACGATTGATTGAACAGTATGGCGGCATCAGTGAACTCGCGCGCTTGCCGATTGGCGAATTGATGAATCACAAAGGCATTGGCTTTGGACGCGCGCGCCGATTGGTTGCGACGTTTGAACTTGCGAAACGAATCAGCGTGCCGGAACAAGAACGCGTGCGCGTGAGCTGCCCCGCCGACATTTTCGCGTTGGTGAGTGACATGCAATATCTCGAACAGGAACAGATGCGCGTGGTGCTTTTGAATACCAAGAACCGCGTCGTCAAAATTGTTACGGTGTATCAAGGCAGCGTCCACACCACCGTCGTTCGCATTGCGGAATTGTTTCGTGAAGCGATTCGTTGGAATGCCACTGCCATCGCGCTCGTTCACAATCATCCGAGCAGCGACGCGACGCCGAGTCCCGAAGACGCCGCCATCACGCGCGAAATCGTCAAGGTGGGACAATTGATGGATATTGATGTCGCCGACCACATTGTTGTCGCGCAAGGTGCAAGGTTTGTATCCTTACGCGAACGCGGATTGGGATTCTAAACGCGCGTCATTGAAAAGAAAATGGCAAAGTTTCCAAAAACGCGCGATTGGCAATTTATAATGTTCGTGATGAATCGCGTAATGGAACAATTGGCATGACGGAAAACGACAAAGCGAAATGGGAGGGACGCAAAGAGCGTGTGCGCGCGGCGAATCCGATTCAAGTGATTGCCGCGCGCTATACCCAATTAACGCGCGCGGGGCGACAACTCAAGGGCTTGTGTCCGTTGCATCAAGAGGACACGCCGAGTTTTGTCGTCTATCCCGAACAAGGACGCTGGTGGTGTTACGGCGCGTGTCAAACGGGCGGCGATGTTTTCAAATTGGTGATGTTGAAAGAGGGATTAAATTTCAAACAAGCGCTCACATTTCTCGAAAATGAAATCGTCGTGGACTCATCGCATATTCCAATTGCGCCCGCACCGCGCGATAACGAAACATCTCAACCTCTGCCACAAATCACGGAGGAACATTACACCTATCTCACGCTCGCGAAAGATGTGTATCGCGCGGCGTTGGCAAGTGAGCATCGCTTGTTGCGGTATCTGGATGAACGGCGCATTGACGGCGAAGCAGTGCGCCGTTTTCAAATCGGTTATGCTGACGGCGAAAGTTTGCAGCGTTACTTTTCCTTTCGCGGTTGGAAATGGATTCCCACACTCGCGCAAGAACTCGGACTCGTGCGAAAGGACAAGCGCGGCAACGAACGCGAGTATTTTCGCGAACGTCTCATCATTCCTGACCTCGACGGCGAACGCGCGGTGTATTTGGTTGGACGCAGCACACACGTCGAACAGAAAATAAAATACATCGGCTTGTCAGGCGTGCCAAAACCACTCTTTGGTTTCTCGCGCGTAGAGCGCAGTGGAGAACATCAGCGCGTTTTTCTTACCGAAGGTCCGTTCGACGCGTTGACGCTGATGATGTGGGATTTGCCCGCTGTGTGCTTGCTCGGCTCGTACTTGAAAAAAGATTTGCATCGCGCCTTGGAACAATTCAAGCGCGTTTATATTGTCACTGATTTCGATTCAACAGGACGAACCGCTGCAAGAGTCATTGCTTGCCAACTCGGCGCGCGCGCAGTGATTGTGCCAAAGGACCCATCGCTGCGTGGCAAAGATGTAAATGAATTGGCGCAACACTACCGCGATGCTGCTGCGCGTTTTGAGATGTTGGCTACACGCGCCGACGCTCACGCAGAAAGGAATGAGCCGTTGCAAGATGCGATACAACGTTTGCGAAATCACCTCGCCATCGCGCCTGGACGCGGTGATATTACGCAAGTGCTGTTGGAAAAGATTGTGGATGTGATTGCGTCGGAGATTGCGCGAGGGCATACGGTGGTGTTATGGTCGCGCGCGTATGTGGAACGTGGGCAAGCGGGTGTTCAAGTTGGACGGCACGTGATTAGGTCAATCGAAACGCTGCGCGATTCGATTTTGAAATATAGCGCGAGGCGAGAGGGACGCGCGGATGGGGAATGTGATATTACTGTCGCGGAATATGGAGAGGTTCTGGTTGAAGTGGACCACCAAGAATGACATGTCCCCCGTCTGAGCAACCCGTCAAACACAAGTCAAAGATTGGTCACATAATGACCGACATCACAACAAACACAGCGCCCATACTTCTGGCGCAAACCTTCTGTTGAGGTGTCGTCTCACATGCCCATCTACTCCTTCAAAATCGAAGTTGTCATTCCCCTTCACCGCAAGCGCGGCTCGGATGAATTATCAATTGCAATCCCCGGTTTGGTCGTCGCACCAAATCCCAAACAAGCGCAAGAACACGCGGAAAAAATCGGGCGTGGGATGATGCGCGGGTCGCGTTATAACGAATGGGTGGACATTTACCAACTCGAACTCCAAGTCGGGCGCAAGTCGAAAGGCAAAATGTATTGGACCGTCACGGGGATTCGTGAAGTGGATGAAGTGTTTGTGCAAAATTGTTATGGCATGAATGGCATCTATCTTGCGCCCAAGCCGAACGGAGAACCACAGGTGCATCTTTTCCCTCCGCAATCACAGCATATCGAAACGACGGAAGCAATTCCCACATAAATTTTCCCCGCACGTCTCCGCGCAAATTTCCTCGCAACGCGAGAAAGGAGGAATCCTCCATGAAAGTTTTGACGAGTCAGATTGTCGTTCGCCAAGACGACTTGCCTGACGAATGGCTGGGCGCGCACGAGTTCACCGCGTCCATTCAAGAACGCGGTGTGCAGCAGCCGATTCAAGTGGTGCGATTGCCCGACGCGCCGCGCGGCAAACACAAGAAAAATCCGCCGCGCTATTTGCTCATTCACGGACGCCATCGTTGGTGGGCGGCGAAACGAATGCGGCAAAAAGAAATTGATGTCGAAATCGTCAAACTCGACCCTACCAATCGGCGGCAACATTTGGAATTTGCGCTCGTCTCGAATGAGGTGCAAACCGATGTAGATGCTGTGACGCGAGGCAAGCGCTATCAGCAACTGATTGATGAAGGCGCAACGGTAGAAGAAATTGCCGCACTTATCAAAAAGAGCATCGCGTTCATTTATCAACATCTTGACATGCTCAAATTGAACCCGCCCATCCAACAAGCAGTGCAGTGGGGGCGGGTTCTTTTTTCGCAAGCGCGCGAACTCTTGCGTCTCGACACGGACGCGCAAACTGAAGCGTGGAACGAACTCGTATCACGCGCGCACGCGCGCAATGGCGAAATCAAAGATGTGCCGCTGAATGAGGTACGAAATATTGTGCGCGCGTTCAAAGCATTGGGTGCAACGCACAACACGCGCGATGGCAATGGAAATGGGTTCCATCGAGAAAACGTGAACACGGTAGGCGACGATTGGAGCGGCATGTATCAGAATTATTTGCGAGCCAACTCACTCGCCTCACAACAAGTAGAGGACAAGAATCATGGCAACGCAATTGACCCTGTGGGGATGCTTGAAGAGATTGCGCAAGAACTGATGACGCTCGCGAATGAGAGCGACGAACGCAATGGCGAATCGCACGCGCGCACACTCGCACGCAAACTGTTTTCCGCAATTGCCCAAATCGAACCACTGCTGCGTCAAGCACGATTCAAAAGCATCACGAGCAATGGAAACGGACGGAGGCAATGATGAGCAAGAACTCGACAAAATTCTTTTCGAGCCGACAAGCAGAAAACTTGATGGGGCGACGTTATGAAGTCATGCGTCGCTTTGGTGTGATGTTGCCGCAAGATGAAGGCAGGATTGTGAACCTCAAACCGATTCCGAATGGCTATGCGCTTGTCTTTGCGGCGCGTCAACGCCGCGATACGAGTCAATACAAAACCGCGTTGCTTTCCCCGCGCGAAATGTTGTGCTTGCGCGAAATCGAAATGAACGAACCGGTTGACTTGCTCATCGCGTGCGGCGAAAAATTTTGGCACACCCCCGAAGACTTGATTCGAGAAATCAACGTCATGGGTTTTTCGCACCGCTTGCCATCAAACTTTGATGCGCGCCGCGTACGCAAGGGCGCATCGCGCGTTTTTCTCGGACATCAAAAAGCCATCATGCGAATCGGCAAAGGAACGCTTGAAGAATTGCTCGCGTATCTGCAAAGCGTGAATGATCCGCTCGTCACGCGCGTTCTACAACGCACATACACACATCCACCCTCGCGTTTTCTTGAATTACCCTCGCCGTTGCGCGAACGCGTGTTTGGCAAATTTCACATCACGTTCGAGTACGGCATTTTCGGATATGTCTATGCCTCGGCGGCAACGTACTATCTCAAAGCGAACGAAAAAGAACTGCCCGCGCAAGTGGCACAACGCGGCTACGTCGGCGTGCGCGCCAAACGCATAAACGAAAGGATTGTTATTGATAATGGCGAAATGATTCTCAATCCCATAACTGACGAGGTGACAGAATGAGCGAAATCATTCAACGCGAAATTGGTCCGCGCGGGTGCGGCTATCCTGTCGATGGAGGTTTTTACGTCGAATCCATCGGCGCAGTCGGAGGAATGCTGCCGAAATTCGTCGCGATTGACCCCGCGCTGCCTTGGCACTTTTCGCGCGGGGTCACGATTGTGGACGGCGATTTCATTCTCGAACAAGGACAAATCAAAACCGAGAGCGATGCCGCATTCAATTGGGAACGCCGCCAAATGCTCACACCGCTCGCCAAATTCTTGTTCACTGAACACGCGGAAATTGTTCAAGAACATGTCGAGCAGTTTCATCGTGAACTCATCGTCGCGTTGGACGAACACGGATTCGCACAAAACGACGACGGAAGCGCCGATGCGTTTCAAAACGTAATGCAGCGCATCAAAGAGTCGAAACTATCCATGCGCCGCATCGCGCCGCACGTTCAAATCGGCGGAAGGAACGCCGCGCGTGTGAGTCGCGCAGAGTAACGAAACCATGAGCAATTTCGTTCACTTGCACGTTCATTCGGAATACTCGCTGCTCGATGGCTTGTCGTCGGTGAAAAGTATTGCGGAACGCGCGGCAGAGTTGGGACAGCCCGCGATTGCGCTCACCGACCACGGCGTCATGTTCGGCGCAATCGAATTTTATCAAGCGTGCCGCCGCGCCAACATCAAGCCGATTATTGGGATGGAAGCATATCTCGCGCGGCGCAGTCTCACTGACCGAAACACGCAGCTCGACAGCGACCCGTTTCATCTGCTGCTGCTCGCCGAAAGCGATGAGGGCTATCACAACTTGCTGCGTCTTGCCACTGCCGCACAATTGGAAGGATTCTATCGTCACCCGCGCATTGACAAAGAACTGTTGGCGCAGCACAGCGCGGGATTGATTTGCACGAGTGGTTGTCTCGCCTCCGAAATTCCAGACCTCTTGCGCGCCGAACGCGCAAAAGAAGCACGCGCCGCGCTCGATTGGTATCGCGATGTTTTTGCGGACCGCTTTTATCTGGAACTGCAACAGCACGAAGGATTGAGCGAACTCGAACCTATCAATCGGCAACTGATTGAATGGAGTGTGCAGTTGGGATTGCCGCTCATCGCGACGTGCGATGCACATTACACTCGCGCGCAAGATGCCGACGCGCACGACGTTCTACTGTGCGTGCAAACGGGCAAGACGCATGATGACCCAAAACGACTACGAATGACGAGTCGCGATTATTATCTTCGCTCCACACAAGAAATGCTCGCGTTGTGGCAAGAGGTTCCGCGCGCAATTATAAACACATTGGAAATCGCCGAACGCTGCAACGTGAATTTGGAATTCACGGGTTATCATCTGCCGTGTTTTGATGCGCCCGAAGAGACGCGAGATTTTGCGTCTCAACATACGCCCGAAACGTTTTTACGCGCGTTGTGCCAAGCAGGAATTGCGCGGCGTTATGATGCAATCACCGATGCCGTGCAACAGCGCGTGGACTATGAACTTGCAGTCATTCATCAAATGGGATTCGACATGTACTTTCTCATCGTGTGGGACCTCATCCGTTATGCGCGTGACAATCAGATTTGGTTCAATGTGCGCGGCTCTGCGTCGAGCTCCATTGTCGCTTATGCGCTTGGCATCACTTCGATTGAACCGCTATCGCATCAACTCATCTTTGAACGCTTTCTCAATCCTGACCGCGTTTCGATGCCCGACATTGACCTCGACTTTCCCGACGATGAACGCGCGCGCATGTTGAATTATGCCGTTACGCGGTATGGCAAAGAAAATGTCGCGCAGATTGTGACGTTTGGGCGGATGCTTGCCAAAGCCGCCGTGCGCGATGTGGGACGCGTGATGGGATATTCCATCCCCGAAGTAAATCGCGTTACCAAGCTCATTCCCAACACACCCGGGCAAACACTTTCGGACGCGCTTGGACAATCCTCTGAATTGAAAACGTTGTGCGACATAGACTCGCGCGTTCAGAAATTGATTGACATGGCGCGCCCGCTTGAAGGCGTCACGCGCAATGTGTCTACGCATCCCGCCGGTGTAATCATTGCCGATAAACCGATTGTCGAATACGCGCCGCTGCATCGCGCGACGAGTAGAGATGATGCGAGTGTGCCAATTACGCAATACGCGATGAATAACCTCGAGCATATCGGATTGCTCAAGATTGATTTGCTCGGACTCAAAACGTTGAGCGTGATGCGGAATGTGTGCGCGGTTGTGCAGGAACGTTACGGAATCGCGCTCGACCTTTCCAACATTCCACTTGACGACGCAGGCGCATTTGCGCTCATGGCGCGCGGCGATGTGTTGGGAATCTTTCAAGTGGAATCGCAGGGGTTACGCGATGTGCTAACGCAGATGAAACCTTATCGCTTTGAACATATCATCGCGGCAATCGCGCTCTATCGTCCGGGACCACTGCAATACATTCCCACATACATCAAGCGAATGCACGGCAACGAGCCGGTGACGTTCTTGCATCCTTCGCTCGAACCGATTCTTGGCGAGACCTACGGCATCATTGTCTTTCAAGAATCCATCATGCAAATCGCGCGTGACTGCTGCAGCTTTACGGGCAGTGAAGCGGATACGCTGCGTAAGGCGGTGAGCAAGAAAAAGAAAGAAGAGTTGCTCGCCCAGCGCGAGAAATTTGTACACGGTGCAATCGCTCACGCGGGCATGTCGCAAGAAATTGCAAACAAACTCTTTGACGATATCGAATACTTTGCACGCTATGCCTTTAACCGCGCGCACGCGGTAAATTACGCCGCGCTGACCTGTCAAACCGCGTACCTCAAAGCGCATTATCCGCTCGAATACATGTGGGCGCTGCTGAACAACGAGACTGGTGATTTGGAGAAACTGGCGCAACTCGCATCAGAGGCGCGCCGCGCGGGAATCGAGATATTGCCACCCGATGTGCGTTACAGCGATGTACAGTTTTCGATTGAATACGAAGGCCGCGCGATTCGCTATGGCATCGGCGCAATCAAAAATGTGGGTGAAGGCGCGGCACGTACGATTGTTGATGCGCGACGCGATTGCGAAGCGTTCACATCGCTTGCAGATTTCTGCCAACGCGTGCCGTTGAAACAAGTCAATCGCCGCGCTCTCGAAGCGCTCATCAGCGGGGGTGCGCTCGACGAACTCGTCGAACGCGCGACGCTGCTCAAAAATGTGGAACGATTGACAGCATCCAGCGCAGCCGCGTCCACGTTACAAGAAAAAGGACAGTTATCGCTTTTCGCGAACGCGGCAGCCGAATTTGCAAGCGTGGAACTTGTCTCCACCGCGCCAATGTCCCAATCCGAAAGAGCAAAATTGGAACGAGAACATTTGGGCATCGTGTTCGCGGAAGATTCGATGGAACGTCTGCGCGTTGTGTTGCGCGAACGAAAAGAGCAAGTGTTATCGTCCGTCGCTCTTGCCGATTGCACGGAACAGAACGGATTGCTCACGACGGCGGGCATCATCAAAAATATTCGCAAGACCAAAACGAAAAAAGGCGAGCCGATGGCGTTCGTGCAAATTCAAGATGACGAAGGTGATGTTGAACTCGTCGTCTTCCCACGCGCATACGCAAACGCCGCGTCTTTGTTGCACAAAGAGAATGCTGTTTTGGTCGAAGGACGCATTCAAACGCGCGACGACAAGAATTCGTTTATCGTTGAACGTGTGCAAGCACTTTTCGATAGTGAAGCGGATTCAATAAACGAGAATACAGATTCACCCTCACCACCGCTCCATGACATTGCCGAAGCACGCGCGGAAACAACAATCACTGTCACGCAACCCATTTCAAGCGCGCCGCCACTCCGCCGCGCGGCAACCGTGTTTGGTACACGCGGTTCTGAAATCGTGACGCGTCATTCACCAACTCCAGCACGCATCGAGGAACAACACGACGGCGTATTGGAAACCGCGAATGATTCTTTGGATGGTCAAGAAAAATCTGTTGATGGAAAAGATGTAGGAACGCGTCGCATCTATGTCCATTTTCGAGAATTGCCGCCCGAGAAAGGCGCAACATACGTTCGTCCGCTTTTTGAATTGTTCAACGCACATCCGGGCGACGACGAAGTAGCATTGCTGTTCGAACGCAGTGACGCGCCCATTCAAATTGGCGCACCATATGGTGTGGACTATGACGCCATCAGCAATGCGGTAGTAGAGATAATTGGTGAGGATGCGATGGTCGAGATTTTGTAGAAAGGAGGTTGCGCGCATCTCTCACGCGTAAATTGATTTCGCTCAAGCCGGCACGCGGAGCGCGCTTGAGTGTGATGTAGGGCAAATTCCGCGCAACAATAAACTATAATCGGCAAAATTGCCGCAAGTGAGAATCAGGTCGAAGCGAAAAGAAATCGCCTCGACCTGATTTTTTTTCGGGAGGAACTAAACATGCTTACAGGTCTGAACAATAATCGCAAATGGCTCGCGTTGTTTTTGATTCTCTCGCTCGTGCTATTGGCGGGTCAATATGGCAAAGCGATTTTCGACCCATCGAAAAGTATGCACGAACAAGGTTCGTGGCAATATCCGCGCAACGATTGCGGTGACAACTATTTCCTCTTTATTCGCCTGCCCAGCGAATTGTGCATGGAACGCGGCGACAGCGCGGAGCGTGTCGAGAAGGCGATGGAGGAGGTGGACCCGAACATTTGGAAAAGACCATTCGACGAAGCGAATGCAAGTTGGGACCAAGTTCTCTATCGTGCGCTGCGCGACATTCTCAAATGGAACATTCCTTAATCCCGTGATTCGTAACAGATTCAAGCGAAGGAGCATCCATCCGCGTAATCCGGCGTGACGGCTTGAATAGAACGTGCGTTCGTCCTATAATGCGCTTGTGACTGCAAGTCACGACCACAGACAAAAATGAGGTGAGCGCAATGGACGAATTCTTTTTGCAACTTGCCGAGTTGAATCGCGCGGGCTGGGCGTTTCAAATCGAACCCGAATCGAATGACGCAAAATTTCCCGCAACAAGCGCCGCAGTCATCTGGACGTTTCGTTGTGACGAGATGAAATCATTATTGAACGAACTACCGGTGTATCCGTTGATTGACTGGATCAATCTGTTTGCGCCCGAAAGTGAGCTGCGAAAAGCGGTGGCGCTGATGCACGCGCGGGTGTTTCCGATTTCTCCGTTCGGAGACATTTCGAAAACGTGATGCGAAAGAAAACACCCCTCGTCAAATTATGACGAGGGGTGTTCTCTCTTATTCGAATCTGATGCTCAAGCAGCAGTAGCTCGTCTTTATTGCAATTGAGCTACGGCGCACTCTAACCGCAAGTTCACGGCAAAGCCCTACGATTCTTCTTCGTCTTCTTGTGGGTATTCCACAGTGTACGGCGTTGTCTCCCCCTTAAGGCGCATATACTCGGTGACCTGGTTCTCCAGATTACTGGGCTCAGGGGCGTCTGTCTGCCTGTCCCCTATGGCAAACGCTTCAGCGAGGGCTTTGGTAAGCTCGCCAATATTGGCTCCTGGTACTTCGATTCGCTCGGCATCCAAATTTGCCTCTGCCATACGCTCTGCCTTTTCAAGGGCAAAGTGCTCTTCCCAACCGTCGTAAGGGCTGCCCGTGCGAGTTTCCCACGTTGCAGGATCACCATACGGAGTCTCAAGAAGGGGTTCTTGCTTCGATGAGTCAAGAGTCAATGTTGAAGTATCAAATGGCTCTACGGTCTGCGATTCTTCTTTTGCGATACTCGCAGTTGCATCAAAATCCTCGGATTGCTCATCTTCGTCATCGTAATCACGCATTTGAACCTCCGCTGAAAAATGCTCTGAATTGATTGGCAACTACGTCAGGCAAAGGGTAGCTCCAGAGGTGTGTAAATAGGCAGTAAGCAGCATGGGGATCCCTATCAAGTCCCTGGGGTGCAAGTGCCAGTTTGAACGTCTTTATAATTTCAGACCAGCTCGAGGGATTCTGATTCTCTCGGAGCTGACGCCTCAAGAATTGGACTTGATCCGCGAATTTTCGTCCTAATTCAGGTGTGTATGCAATCGGTGTTATGTTTCCTCTATATTCGCATTGTCTTTGGCAAAGTCGACAACCGTCAAACGGCAGTAATGCGCCCACATAAGACTGGAGAGGAAGCTTCATCGCCTCGGAGACACGGTTCTCGGAAATGCGTTCGGCAAGATCAAATTCAGTTCTTGAATTCGTCACATTGATTAGAGTTGGGTTCACTAACTCTTCAGAAGAAAAAAGAGCCTGCCCCTTGGGTAGTCTTGACATGTAAGTTGTCTGTTCTGTTGAAAGGTTCATTGTGTTTGCAACTGCATCACGATCATCCCCTCCGGGGAGCTTATGGATGATCTTTGTATTTGTATTCTTGAGTGCGTCTTCGATAAGTCGTCTCGGTATTTGCTCTGCGATGATTAGCCCTTCCCCATAAGCCCGGACTTCCGAGAGCGCGTTGGTCAGTTGGTCCGCCCCGCTTGCTCGGGAATCCGAGTTTGTCTCACGATCTGTGGCGTGCGAGATTTTTGTGGCAAGACGATGCGCTTCTTCAATGACAGTGATATGTGCCAATTGCGAACCTGTTCGGGTTAAACGCAAAAATTCGCGCAAGCGAACGAGGAGAAACAGCATTACCAGAGATTTGTCATCGTCAGGAAGTTGCTCGAGTTCAAGGATGGTAGGGCGATTCATAATTTGCTCCATCGGAAACGAGAGCTGCGTGTTAAGCATTTGACCAATACTTCCTATGAAAAGGGACTTGAAACGTCCAGTAGCCGCTGCAGCAACATCCTGCTCCATTTTTGCACTGTAACCCCTCTCCGCTGCAACGGCTAACAGTTCTTGATACAGTTCGCCAATCACGGGCATTCGTCTTGTTTCATCGGTTTTGCCGCGATCATTTAAAGTCCAACCTCTTTTTACATATATATTTTGCAAACTTTCCGCAATTAGCGAGGGAAAGATTCCGAACTTTGGTAGGCTTGCTTCAAAACATGCTCGGATGTTTGCTATATGGGACTCTACCTTAACCCCGGGCATTATTTCCAGCGGATTTAATCGAAAAGGTGCTACTGTCTCATCACCCAGGGTGAAGATCTGTAGATCGTCACCGACAGGCGAGTCAAGGAGAGAGCGATATTCGGTTTTTTCAGGCTCAATCACAAGAAATGGAATTCGTCGTGTCCAAAGTTCAATCAGAATCTTAAAGCAGGTTGTGGTTTTGCCGCTCCCATTGGTCCCAGCAATTAAGGTGTGCCGAGTAAGCGATGGAAGATGTAGAGTGGCAATGCCTTCATTGTCAAGAAAACGACCAATGGGTATTTCTTGCGGCGAGACTTGGTTTTTATTAAATCCTGGATCGACAGATGGAGGCAGTGCGCGAACCCTCATCCCGGGCATGCCGCCGTGTACTGCAATAGGGAAGCGAAATGCGGCGGTTGCACTGTTCACATCAGCCAAGTATCGCAGACGCTCTTTACCCGGACTGGCTTCGGTTTTACCCCAAGGGTTGAGATCGAGCATTGTGAGAGTTTGCTTAGCGGTTTGCAGTTGTGAATCTCCATCAGGCAGAACTAAATCGAAACCACTTGGCACGTCAGCATCAACTGAACTAACATCACCTACTACGCTCCTCTGAGATAATTCATTTCCGAAGGTTTGTGCAACGTCCATAGCGCTAACTGGATTTCGACTCCCAACTTGCACAACAAGCAAAAGTGGGTCCACAAGACGTCGCAAGGTGTCGGAATAAAGACGCGCAACTTCGCGCGCAATGGGATCTGAAATATGCTCCTGATATGTAAGTTTCTCGATGGTATAGTCTGAAACGGTGGCAGCTATCTGTGCAGCGCGCGCGAAGGTTTCACGTTCAAAGTCATTAAGTGATGTCGGTTGGAGATGTATGTTAATAAAGCAGTCTGAGTCTTGTGCCTTGAGTACTCGAAAAAGAGAAATCCAAGTCGTCGCCGAAAGCCGAAATGGGTGGACGACGTATGCATCGCCCATTATCATGTTGGCGATTTCCTCGTGCTGGCGGATTTCCAACAAGTAGTTGAGAGGGCTGAGCGGATTAAGTAAGTCCCACAGGGCGCTTTCTGACAATACTGTGTCAGCCGGGATATCCATTGAATGGAGTAGTGCTAATGTACTTCCTGCAACCTCGCGACCAACATGGAGTCCGGAATTGGATCGGACTCGAACTGCACCGACAATTGCAGCTCTTATTTCGCCGATAGCTGGCTTCCAGATGTAACGTAGCGAGAAAGCGATCCCTTTCCATTTTGCCAAGCCTTTCACAATCCCAATTTGTTGTTTGAGGATTTCTTGTATCTTTTCAGCCTCACTCCTTCCGACTAAATGAGGTGAGCTCAAGAAATCAGGTAAATATGGAATGGTATGAGCAAAGATTAAGCGATCGACGTTCTGGCGATTTGTACTTTCAAGGAGAATCGAACTGGTTATGAGATCTACAGGTATGACGGGACCAATCGCGGAGTTATTGCCCTCAAGAAGGGCAGTTTCGGGGAAAGAAAGAAGGTAGGTCTGTTGTCCAAGGCGCATTTCACTCATGAGTTATTCCTTATTATTCCCCAAAGAGATGCCTTTCTACAGATTTGACTATCTTATGATCACAGGAATCAGGTAGACCTGTTTGCAGGGATGACAAGCAGTTGGATGGTTCCTATCACCCCTGCCAATATGACGCTGATAAAGCACGCAGCGAATTAATTCTGAAATTGCTCAGATAAGTCGTCCGAGAATCCCTGAGGTCTCACGGGACATTTTGCTCTTATCCAAGCCGCCTTCATCCATAATGACATCCACAGCTTCTTGGACACAAAGATTCAAAGCACTTGCAAGGGCGCGGGCACTGTTCGCCTCATTAAATGTCATTTCTTGAAATATGACTGCCGAGAAATTCCCGGCTGCTGCAACCGCCTTTTTGAACATACCTGGCTCTTCGAGTGTTAGACTCCAGCCGAAATAGATATCATGTCCGATGTCTATTGCTCCTACGTACGTTGCTAGCTTCCCTGCTTTGGTCTCGAGGTATGGTCGTCCCGTTGAGAAGAACCCTCCGCCGACGTCCACAGTCTGGACCGGGTAAGGCCAACCTCTCGCATTGAGTCGCTCTTTGACTAACTGATAAAAGCGGTCTCCCTTTCCTTGCTGGCCCGCGACAAGAACTCCCCAGCGCGAAATCACATTCGATTCGCGGATATCCTTTGCCATTTTAGTCCTCCTTTAAGCAGACTGAGTTTTGTTCCAAGATAAATGTTTGTTCCTCATTTCGATGAGGACATCGTGTTCAGTTTAACCGACAACGTCGCTTATGCTACATTCATATATCCTCCCATAGTACCGAATTTTGTGAGCGTCATGCCCTACCAATCATATGCCTCGAACGAGCAGGGAAGGGTAATCTCCCGATTGAAATAAAGGAATGTGGAAAGGGATCTGACTCCTTTTGACCCGAACTGCTCTGACGATTGCTCATACGTAGCAGAAACCGTAGGGATGACGGCAAGCACAATCCTATTTGAAAAAAAATTACCGACGTGGGAAAGGAAATAACTGAACTTCGGATACGGCAATCAAGATGCCAATCGCGACCCTCATGAAAGAACTTTATTGCAGGAGCTTGCAAGATTTAACAATTGTAGCACGCGAATAGAAAATGCGTCAACCACTATTAGCTGATGTACGGACATGAGTTCGGACAAGCGATGAAAAAGCGGTGAGCCTCCCGAA
>CAYXXF010000024.1:0-108562 GCA_964469005.1 uncultured Anaerolineales bacterium | reverse complement strand
CTCGCAGACCTAATGACAATCGATCTACCATGCCGCCTTCATTATACTAATGACAGCCAAGCGAAAGTCCTAATCTTTAATCTCCAATCTCCAATCTCCACTTTCAAGAGGTCACATGCAAGGACTAGAACTCATCGAAGAAAAAATTCGACAAACGTTTGTGGCAAAAACGGCGGCGCGCGACGCGGCGCTGGTGAAATCGCGCGAAGTAATTCGCCATTGTTCGCTTTCGATTCGCGCGTCGCATCGCGCAGAATATGCCGAGGCGGCGAAAATTATGGAAACGGCGCGTAACGTCGCGAACGCGATGAAAGCGGATGTTGCGCCGTACCCCGATTTGCATTTCACGGGATACGTCCAAGACGCGCTCAAAGAAGTCGCGGAAGCGCACATCGTTCACGCGCTGCTCACCGACAAACCGATTCCTGACCCCGACGCGTTAGGCATTGATTATGCGTCGTACTTGAACGGACTCGGCGAAGCGGCAACGGAAATGCGTCGCTACATTCTCGATATTATTCGTCACGAACAACTCGAACGCAGTGAAGCGATACTGCAAGCGATGGACGATATTTATTCGATGCTCGTGACGATGGATTTTCCCGACGCACTCACGGGCGGCTTACGGCGTCAAACGGACATTGTGCGCGGGGTGCTGGAAAAAACGCGCGGCGATTTGACAGTGGCGTGGCGGCAGGAAAAGTTGGAGGAACGACTCAAGGAATTTGAAGGCAAGGTGAATGGGTGAAGAGGTGAGAAGGTGAAGAGGTGACTGGGTGACAGATGACGATGTGATTCGCGCGAGTGAAATCGGCGAATATGTGCATTGCGAGCGCGCGTGGTGGTTGGGACACGTGGTGGGTGTTGAGAACGCGAATCGCGTGTGGCTCGACGCGGGAACGGAACGGCATCGCGCGCACGGACAACGTGTGTGGCGCGCAACGTTGATGCAGTATGCGGCGTGGATTTTTGTGGTGATTGCGATTGTGGCATTAATTCTATTGATATTGCGTCTTTTCAACTTAATCTAATTCATACACATCCCGCGCATTTCCCCTCAAAATCATCTCCCCCATTTTTTCCGCGCGTCTCGCATCAATCAAACCCTCTGCAATAAATTCTTCCAGCACATGTCCCAACGCGCGGCGTCCCAATGTCGCGCCGAGACAATACAATTCGGGAATATGGAACGCATCCGAACTGTACAAAATTTTTGACGCGGGCGCGAGTCCCAACAATTCGCGTAAAATGTTGCGCGCTTCGCTTGTGACGAACGGAATCGCGAGACCGAAATCGGCGTACACGTTCGGATAGACGGCGGCGAGATAGCCGAGCGTGCGCGCGTTTGGGTATGCCGCGTGCAGAAGAATAATTTTTGCGCCGCGATATTTTTCTCCAAACAATGGGCGCAATAACGCGGGATGGCTCGTCAGCAAATCTTGGTCGGGGTCACCGAATCCCGTATGAAATTGAATCGGAAATTCTTGCTGCGCCGCGATTTCCACCGCGCGCGGAATCAAATAATCGAGCAGTGGTTTGGAATCTACGCGCACTGTGCCATCACGCGTCGCGCGTTCTTTTAACGCGGGGAACGCGCTTTGCGCCTCGTTACGGGTTGGCGCGCTCAAGTTCAAACCGACGCGATAGGCGAGAATGGATTTCAGGGCTGCATAATTTTGTCCGCGCAGATTCTGCAATTCATTCACGAACGCATCATACAAAATTGGGAACGTCGCAGATTCCAGAATCAAGTGTTCGATGAACGGTTCGAGCCGCAAAATATTTTCGACGCGCACGCCCGCGATGTTTTGCAATTCCCCATGCCCAAACGTGTGCGCTGCCGCGTAGCCGTAATCCACCAGCCACGCTTCGATATTCGCCGCGCGATTGATTTTTTGCGCGCGCGTTTTCAAATCGAGCGCGTTACATTTTTCCAAAATCGCGTTTTCGTTTGCCTCACATTCATACAACGCGCCGAGCTCGCGTAAAGCCCATTGATAAAAAATCGTGTGCGGCACGTGTTCGCGCGGAATTTCTGCAAAATACGATTCGGTAAAACACGCGCGCCATTCCAGCACGTTGCGCGGCTGCGCGCGCAAAAGCGAGTGACAGTGATTGTCAATGAGAGGAATGGAGGAAAGGTCGAGGGACATATTTGCAGGGTCAATCTCGGAGGACACGCTCTGATTGTAGTGCCAAGATGGCAAACATGTTTACGCAGTTCTTTTAAAAATCATTAGATTTTGTTCATAGTCTCGAATCATTTGTCCTTTGAACAAGTCGCGTACCCGAATTACCGCGTCTGCATCATATTTCATTGAAACAGAGCTCATGAGAGTAATCCAGTAGCTTTGCGGTTTCTCGTTCACGTGAAAATAGCCGCCCTGTCCCGGCGGCGCGGCAGTAAAGACGAGTAGAGGGGCAACACTCGAAAGCAATTTACAGAGATGAGCTGCATATCGTTCGGGAAGATGCTCGGCAACTTCAAGGCACACGCACAAATCACCCTTTGCCGGTATGGCGGTAGTTTTGGTGAGATCCAAAACTTGGACGTGCGGCAGCCCTTTGGACTTGGCGAGCTCGACAGCGTCATGTGAAAAATCGAATGCTCTGATTTCTTTACAGCCCGCCGCGAGAAAAGCGAGAGCGATGCCGCCTGAACCACAGCCAACATCTACGACAGTTTCCGGGTGGTACTCATCCATCAGCGTCTGCGCAAACAGATTGTAGGAATGTCCATTCACTATTTCAAGCGGCTCGTAATAGCTTTTTGTATATCCCATATCCTTGACAAGGTATTTATAGAGCAAGAACTGAATTGTCGCATACCTCTTGTCGCCAACCAGAGAGTGTACTTGTCGTTTGATGAATGCAGGAATGGGAATCATAGCGTGCCTCTTTGGTCAGAATTTGTAGCGGTACTGGTTCAACTCGTATCCGTCCCCTTTACCTTCAAAATGTTCAGCTTCGGCGCGTTTCACGACGAGATATTCTTTTGCCAATGGCGCGCCGATTGCGTCACACAGCACTGCATCTTTTTCCAATTCGTCGAGGGCGGCGGAGAGGGTAGTGGGAAAACGCTCAATGTGGCGCGCGGCGCGTTCTTCGTCACTCCAATTTGCGGGGTCAATGTCGGTGGACGCGCCGGGTTGAATTTCATGCGCGACGCCGTCGAGTCCTGCGGCAATGAGCGCGCCGAGCGCGAGATACGGATTGTTGCTTGGGTCACTGGCTTTTAATTCCAAATTCGTTGATTCGATTTCGTGTCCCCAATAACGCGTTGGCACACGTACGGCGGCTTCGCGATTTTCCAAGCCCCACGCGGTGAACGCGGAACTCCAAAAGTGCGGCTGCAACCTGCGAAATGAATTTGTTGTCGGCGTTGTGATGGCGAGGAGCGCGGGCAAATGTTTCAAAACGCCGCCGATGAAATGGTACGCGAGTTCGCTTAAACCATTTACATCGTTCGAATCAGCAAAAAGATTTTTGGTATGATTTTTATTCCACGCGCTCCAATGAATGTGCGCGCCGTTTCCGGCTTGGTCGGCAAAGGGTTTCGGCGCGAATGATGCAATGAGGTCACGCTGCGCGGCGACGGCGCGAATCGTTTGGCGATAGGTGATTTGATTGTCCGCCGCGCGCAGTGCGTTCGCATGTCGAATTGAAAGTTCTTGCTGCCCCGGTCCGAGTTCGGGCATGTATTGTTCGACGATCAAATTTTGCGCGGTGAGCGCGGCGATAATGTCTTGCATTACGCGTTCTGCCGAATCCATTCCAATTCCGCTAAAACACAAACTCGAATCGAGTGGTTCAACGCCGCGCTGCATTCCCGTTTCTGTTTTTCGCAAGAGATAAAATTCATTTTCGAACGCGGCGTCCATATACATGCCGTGTTCTGCCGCGCGCGCAATCATGCGTTTCAAAAACGAACGCGGGTCGAGCGCCCACGCGTCGCCATTCAATTCCAGCAAATCGCAAATCATCTGCCCACTGCGCGGCGCGTACGGCAAACGCGTGAACGTACTCGCGTCAGGAATCAAACGCACTTCGCCGACGGGACCGAACGACGCGCCGGGCGCAAGAAAATCGAGCGAGGTCATTGCAATCATTCCTTTGACCAGACCGATGCCGCTTGTCATGCGTGATTCGAGATGTTCGACATACGTCGCTTTGCCCCGAATGATGCCGCCCAAATCGCAATACAAAAAGCGCACGAGCTGCAAATCGCGCGTTTGTTTCAAAATGTTTTTATTGGTTGAACGTTTTGGCATGGTGGTGAACTCCTGAAACAAAAAGACTTTATGCGAAACAAGAATTTTGACAGGATTAACATGATTAACATGATTTTTCAAAACTGATTTTAGATTTAATCCTGTCTGGTCTGCACAAAGTGTAAAGATACTCTTGTATTATCCTGATAATCCCGCGCGCCATTTTTCCAACGCTTCGCGGTGCGTATGAAATGCAAGCTGCTCCGCGTCAATTTCATCGGGCGCGAAAAATTTTACATCCGTTGTGTCCGTTCCTGCGCGCGGTATCCCGCCGACAATGTGCGCGCGGTACAGAATGAGCAAGCCCGAAACGTTGCGCGTTGCGTGTTTGTACGAATAGATCGCGTGCAAACTGTCGAGTTCGACATGCAAGCCCGTCTCTTCCAAACATTCGCGCACCGCGCCTTGTTCCGCCGTTTCATCGCCTTCCATAAATCCGGCAGGCAAGCCCCAAAATCCTTTGCGCGGTTCTTCACCGCGTTCAATCAAACAGACGCGATTGTATTCATCTGTGACGATGACGCCCACCGCGAGTGCGGGATTCGCATAGACAGTGTATTTGCAATTCAAACAGGTTGGACGCAATCGCCCGTCATCTTTTTCGCGCAGCACCAATTCGTGTCCACAGCGCGGGCAAAAGTTAAACGGCATAGGCGCAATTCTATGCGTTTCGCGCATCGCGCACAAGGCGCTATGCGATAGGACGATTTTTACATTGCCCCCAACCCATGCTATAAATTTCGCCGTTTTAATGCAGACTTCACGGTTACTTAATCTCTAGTCACTAAGCTTTACTATCGAGCAAAAAACTTGGGATGGCACAATGAACAATTCAACGAATGGCGAAAACGCGATTGAAGTTATCAATCTCAACAAATACTATGGCGAGCGTCAGGCGCTGCGCGATTTGAATTTCACCGTCAAACGAGGTGAAATTCTTGGTTTTTTGGGACCGAATGGCGCGGGCAAAACGACGACCATGCGAATTCTCACCGGCTATATGCCGCCCTCGTCGGGCAGTGCGCGCGTCGCCGGTTATGACGTTTCCAAAAACTCGCTCGATGTGCGCGCCCATATCGGTTATTTGCCCGAAAACGTGCCGCTTTATTTGGACATGACCGTCGCGGACTATCTGACGTTTGTCGCGCGTTTGCATCATGTGAAAAATGTGAATGCGGCGGTCGAACGCGCAATGAGTTTGGTCAATATCACCGACCGTGCCGACGACACGATTAGCAAATTGTCCAAGGGGTACCGGCAGCGCGTTGGCATTGCACAAGCGATTGCCCACGAGCCCGACGTTTTGATTTTGGACGAGCCGACGATTGGACTCGACCCGCGTCAAATCATTGAAGTGCGCGACCTCATTCGGGCATTGGGCAAAGAACACACGATTATTCTTTCCACGCACATTCTCCCTGAAGTTTCGCAAACGTGTACGCGCGTTTTGATTATTCGCAATGGACAAATTGTTGCCGAAGATACGCCGCAGCGTCTTGGCTCACACATGTCACAATCGGAACACATTCATCTCCAAGTCGCACAAACCGCGCCGGAAATTGTGACCGAACTCGAAAAAATTCAAGGTGTGTTGACGGTGCGTCCGCAAACCGACGCAGGGGTGTACGAAATCGAAACGACGTTGAATCAAGACCGTCGCGCGGATATTGCAGCGATGGCGGTGCAGCGCGGCTGGGGCGTTTTGGAATTGCGTCCCGTGCGCTTGTCCCTCGAACAAGTCTTTTTGCAATTGACCACATCGGAAGAAGAAACCGAATACGTCGCGGAAAACGGTGGGGAAACGAACGATGAATAATGTAATCACGATTGCCTCACGCGAACTCAAAGCGTACATTCTTTCACCGCTCGCGTGGGTTATCATTGCGCTGTTTGCCTTTTTTACCGGGTTTGTGTTTGTGCAAATTTTGGTCGCATCGCGCACTGCCGATTTGACGCCCATCTTTGGTTGGATTGCGGTGTTGGCATTGATTCTCACGCCCGCGCTCACGATGCGATTGTTTTCTGAAGAATACAAATTAGGCACGATGGAATTGCTGCTCACCGCGCCCGCGCGCGATTGGCAAATCGTGGTGGGCAAATTTCTCGCGGCGTGGCTCGGCTTTGCCATTTTGCTCGTGCCGACGTTGTGGCAAGTTTTGATATTGCGGCGTTATGGCGAACCCGATTTTGGAATTATCGGCGCGAGTTATTTGGGCGCGTTGTTGTTGGGCGCGGCATTCGTCGGCGTTGGGATGTTTGCGTCTGCGCTCACGCAAAATCAATTTGTCGCGTACATGATTGGCATGATTTTTCTTTTGTTTCTGTGGATTGCGGACGCCCCCGCGAGCGCAATGGGACAATCGAATGTCGTCGCGGATTTTATGCGCCAAATTGCTTTGCCGAATCATTTCCAAGAATTTTTTAGCGGCATTTTGGATTTGCAGCACCTGCTGTATTTTGTGAGTCTCGCGCTCATTTCCATTGTCGTAACGACGTTGGTCGTTTCCAGTCGGAGGTGGCGTTAATGCAACGTTTTGAAAAATGGGCGACGCCGTTGGGCGCGTTGGGCATCGCTTTGATTGTCGGCGCATTTTTATTGCGCCTTGTGGTGAACTTGCGCGCGGATTTGTTGCTCTTGCTCGGCGGCTTGGGGATTGTGTTGATTGGTTTCTACATTCTCACGCGTCCGCGTGACGCCGCGCGTCAAACTTCCAACGTGCGCGTCTTGACCCAAGGCGGCAACGTGATTGTGTTTGCGCTCGCGTTCATCGGCATCATCATTGCCGTCAACTATATCGTCGTCAAACAATTTCCGCAGCGCCTCGACCTCACGGCAAATCAAGAACATACCTTGTCGCAGCAGACCGTCCAAGTTTTGCAATCGCTCCAAACGCCGGTGCAGGTGATTGGATTTTTCACGCCGCAAACAATGCAACAGCGCGAGCAGGCAGAAAAACTGTTAAAGGAATATCAACTCAAAACGGCGAACCTGAATGTGCAATATGTGGACCCGGACGAAAATCCCGCGCTCGCTCAAAAATATGATAACGCGCTCGCGGGGACTTTGGTTTTTGAAAAAGACAATCGAACGGAAAAAGTGTACAACTTTGACGAAAACGCATTCACGAATGCGATTCTCAAGGTGACACAAACGCAGCAACCCGCGATTTATTTCACTTCGGGACATGGCGAATTTAATCCGAGCGATACGCAAGAAAACGGTCTCAGCGCGGTGGACGATTATCTCAAGCAAATCAATTACAAAGTCCAAGTGCTGAATCTCGCCACCATTAGTGACACATTGCCTGCGGACACGAGCGCGGTTGTGATTGCCGGACCGACGCAGCCATTCTCTCCGCAAAATGATACCGTGCTGAAAAATTATTTGGACAAGGGCGGACGCGTTTTACTTATGGTGGGACCGAATGTGAGTATCGGTCTGACGGAAACGCTGAAAACGTGGGGCGTGCAGCTCGATAACAATCTCATCCTCGAACCCGTGCAAAATTATTACGGCAACGCGCCTGCGCCGGTTTTTGGGGCGTTCCCCGATTCACCCGTTACGGCAAATATGCAAGGGCTGGCGGTATTTTTCCCCGGCGTTCGCAGCATTCAAAGACTGCAAGAAAGCGATAAAGATTTGACCGCGCTTTTTACGACGAGTAATGAAGCATGCGCGAAAACCGATTTTGAAAAATTAAAGAATGAGACGACGGTGCAGTGTGATGCCGCAGATGCCAAAGGACCGTTTGAAGTTGGTTACGCGATGGAAGGGGCGGGCGCAGGCGGAGCGAATCCCGATGCGCGCGCGCGTTTCATTGTGTTGGGCAACGCGACCTTTGCGACAAACCAGTGGTTGAACAATCCCGACGCGGCAGGCAATCAACAAATCATTCGCAACATGATTAACTGGCTGGCGGGACAAGAGCAATTGATTGCGATTCCGCCGCGTGAATCGAACGTGCGTCGCCTCGGTGTGCTGACCGAAAGCGAAATCAATTTGATTTTTGTCACGACTGTTGGTTTGATGCCACTCGCCGCGCTTGTGATTGGCGGATTGTTGTGGTGGAGGAGGAGATAGTTTGATAGTCAGATAGTCGGCTAGTCGGTTTGTCAAATCATGTTTGACCATCCGACCAACCGACTAGCCGACCAACCGACTGACCATGGACCGTCGCATTACCATCGGAGTTATTGTTGTTCTTGCCCTCTTGGGCGGATATATTTGGTACGCGTTTTTGCGTGAGGGTGCGCCGCCTACAACACCGGTCACCCCGGAGCCAACCGCGATTTTGTTTTTGAGTTTCGAGTTCGACAAGGTGCAAACGCTTCAAGTGCGCGATGTAAAAAATAATAAAACGACGCGTGTGACGCGCGACGGCGACACCTGGAAAATGGAACAGCCCGCGCAAGGCGAAGCATTTCTCGAACGCGTGGAAAAACTCGTTTTCGATTTGGCGCGCGTAACCGCGACGCGCAAACTGAATCCGCAATCCGACCTCGCGCAATTTGGTTTGAACCCCGCACAGTACGAAACATCGTTGACATTGCAAGACGGTAGCGCATTTACAATTTTATTGGGAAATGAAAACACCGGAGCCGACGCGTTTTATGCAATGAAAAATGGCGACGCAGCAATTTATTTGATTGACACTTCTATCGGCGAAACGATTCAGGAATTTGTGACGATGCCGCCGTACACGCCGACGCCGAGCGCAACACCCGAACCCATTGCAACGCCGCAAGCAACGCCAACACCGTAAGCATGTCACTCCTCTATCAACACGCGCGCGCATTTGGCGTTGACCTCACGCCGATTCAGCAAGAGCAATTTGAAAAATACTATCGCTTGCTCGTCGAGTGGAATGAAAAATTCAATCTCACGAGCATCACCGACTATACGAGTGTTCAACTCAAACACTTTTTGGACTCACTTTCCGCGGCGCCAATTTTGTTGCGAGCGGGCGTGAATGGGAAAAATCTGTTGGATGTTGGCGCGGGCGCGGGTTTTCCGGGAGTAGCGTTGGCGATTGCCTTGCCGGAGATGCGCGTGACGTTATTGGAAGCGACGGGGAAAAAAGTTCGCTTTCTCGACCAAGTGACGGGGGAGTTGGGTTTGGAAAATGTGACGAACGTTCACGGACGCGCCGAAGAATTCGCGCACGATGCAAAACAACGCGAACGTTTTGATTTTGTCACGGCACGCGCGCTCGCGCCGATGCCAACGCTGGTCGAATACACGGTGCCGTTCGTGCGCGTCGGTGGAATATGTATCGCCTACAAAGCGGTGGAGGCGGAACCAGAAACGCACTCATCAAAACGCGGCATCGAAATTTTGGGCGGACGCGTGCGCGAAATCATTTCGGTCAAACTCGCGGACCTGGACGACGTGCGGCAGTTGGTGGTGATTGATAAAATCGCGCGCACGCCGCAACTCTATCCGCGCGCGGGCGGATTGCCCAAACGCAAACCGTTGTGAGAAACAAAAAACCTTCGCGTGTCTCATGCGTTGTAACCAACGCCGACCTCGAAGGTTTTTTTTAGTTTGCATAGAGCGCTTGAAATTCGGGCTGGTCGCGGACTGTATTGAAATCGCCGTCTTCTTTGGAAAATTCCAAAAGGTCGGGACGGAGCAAAAATGCCTCGCGCAAAAGTTCTGCCGCGCGTGTGGCTTTTCCCGCAACACCGTACGCACATGCGAGATTGTACAACGTTACCCCTTTGTTGCGCGGCGACGGGTCAAATTCCATCATCTTGGCAGCCGCTTGTTCCTGCAACTCGAATCCCTTTTCGGGTTCGCCGCGTTTGGCGTACAACTCTCCCAAATGCGATAGCGTGTGGGTGTAGCTGTTGCCGAGAATCGTTGCTTGCAAAGAGCCATTTGGCAGACGCGGAAAATGACCTGATTCAGACAATTCCGCATCGCTGAAATTTTTCACGTGCTCGATGATGTTATTGAGGGACGCGCGGTAATCTGTGTACACGTCGTCGTACGAACGCGTTTCCTGATAGCGATAATTTTTCTGATTGCGGACTTCGAACGGCTCGAGTTCGGGCGGGGTTTGGTTGAGTGTGTCAAACACATTCAGCAAACTGTTTTGCCAAAAGTAAAAGTGCCCCAGAAAATCTTTGGGCGACCATTTTTCCCACGTGCCGTTCGCCACGCGTTCGGCTTCAGGGAGTGCGGCGTAAATCTTTTCTTGTTCCGCGCGTCCCGCTTCAAGTAACGCGACGAGTTGTTCTGCTTTGGACATGCTGGTTCTCCTCTCGCACATAGATACGACAAACACGCGCAATCGGATGCCCGTCCGACGGAGGAACATCGCTTTAGCGCGCAACGTCGTGAAATAGATTCAACTTTTGCCCTAACGAAAACAGTGAGGGTGCTATAATCGAAAGCGCATGAGCAATACAAATTCAAAGGCATCGCGCGTCACGCGCCGCGCGTTTTTCAAATGGATGGGCGCGCTCGGCGTGACAACGGGCGCAAGCGCGTTGGGCGCGGCGTACGCGTGGAATGTTGAGCCGCATCAAACGCAAGTGGAGCGCGTTGAAATTTCACTGCCGCGCTTGCCCGGGGCGTTCGATGGCATGACCATCGCGCATTTGAGCGATTTGCATTTGGGTCCATACGTGACCGAACAACATTTGTTGAACGCGGTGCAAATGACGAACGCGCTCAAGCCCGACGCGATTGTGTTGACGGGCGATTTGGTCAATTCCTCATGGCGTTATATCGAGCCGTGCGCGGAAATTATTTCAAAATTTGATGCGCCGTTGGGCGTGTATGCCGTGTTGGGCAATCACGATTATTGGGTTGGCTTTTTGAATTTGATGTTGTCGTCCGTAAAAAAATCGGGTGTTACGTTGTTGCGCAATCAAGCGGTGCCGCTCACGCGCGGACGTTCCACGTTGTATTTCGTCGGCATTGACGATATGTGGTTGCATCTTGGAAACGTCGCGCGTGCGCTCGAAACGGTACCGCGCAACGCGTGCAAAATCGCGTTGATGCACGAACCGGATTTTGCTGACATTTCCGCGCAGCGCGAAATTGATTTGCAATTGTCCGGTCATTCGCACGGCGGGCAAGTGCGTGTGCCATTTTTCGGTCCGTTGATTCTGCCCAAGTACGGTGAAAAATATCCGATGGGTTTTTATCGCGTCGGAAACTTTACGCGACTCTACACCACGCGCGGAATTGGTGTGCTGCCGCCGGGCGTGCGCTTTAATTGTCCGCCGGAGATTACGCTGCTCACGTTGACGACGGCGTAAAAATTTTGGTAAGAACGGAACACGGTTCCGTTCTTACCAAAATTTATTTTGACGCAGATTTCTTTTCCATCATTTCATCCACACTCATTAATTTCGTTTTCAGTAATTTCTGCGCGCGCGATACGTCGAGTGTGCAATCGCGCGGACGCACGATGTCGCTTTGTGCGGACGAAATTGGAATGAGCTGTGACGCGTCCGCGCTCAACGCGCGCATCAATTTCACACCAAAGTCATAGCGACTCAATGCTTGTGTTCCCGCGACATTCAAGATTCCGCGATAGTCATTCTCCGCCAACTCTAATAACGCCGCGCACAAATTGTCCACCCAAATCGGACAGCGCATTTCGTCAGTGAATAATTTTGGCATCTCGCCGCGCAACACCGAACGCGTGCGCGGGTCAAGCGGCTTGAAACCATAAATCAACGATGTGCGGACCAACACCGCGTTCGCGCCGCTCGCCAATACATTTTTTTCCGCGTACGTTTTCGACACCGCGTACGGCGTAATCGGATTCGGCGCGTCGTCTTCCGAATAATTGCCGCGCTGTCCATCGAAAATTACATCACTCGAAAGATGTAAGAGGCGCGCATTGTATTTTTTCGCTTGGTTCGCGAGTTCGCCGCTGCCGTTTGCGTTCGTTTCGTACATTTCTTGCGCGTCGCCCGCGTTCAATGCGGCGGTGTGAAAAATAATTTCGGGCTGCACCTTGTCCATCATGCGCGCAACAGAACTGCCATCGCGCAATTCGAGATGATGTACGTTCGGCATGTCATCGGACGGTTCGATAGAATGTGACGTGATGTGCAAATCCCATTCGGGTCGCTGTTGCGGAAGGATTCGCATGAGCGCGGTACCGAGATAGCCGCTCGCGCCCGTCAGAAGAATAATCATATTTTTCGTCACTATCAACGACGTACACTCTCAATACGCCATCGAGCATGTGCTTGTAATTGTGAAGCACCAGTCACCAAGCGGATTTTACCGTCGCGTCCATCTCTCAACATTTGACGAAAGTTGAACCCGGGTTTTGGTCCAACGTTGTTTGGTAGGATTCCGTATCGAGCCAATAACTCTGCACATTCGTCTGCCGTCAAGCTGTCAATGTGATGTTCTTTCATATACGCTTGAAGGAATTGACTGACCAAACGAACTTGGGCATTTGTGAATTCTGACATGGCGACTCCTCTTCGCTGAAGGTAATTTGTGGGGAAAATTGTCAGGACCCTACGGCTGAAGATTCAGAGGGTTCGGGATTTCCACTTTGCTGCTGTGTCAACGCGTCGAGCGCAGCGCGCGCTTCGGCTTCTGCCGCCGTGTGATATTCTTCTTGTAAACGCGTAATGGCATCACGCGCCGCTTCTTGCTCCGCCGTTTGTTTATTGCGCCCGCGCCCGACGCCGTATACTTGGTCGCCTAATACAGCTTCTACGGTAAATTCGCGCGCGTGGTCGGGTCCGCGTGTTTCCACGAGACGATAGACGGGCGTCACTTTTAAACGTCCTTGACTCAATTCTTGCAGCAAACTTTTTGCGTTGCGGTCAAGCCGTTCCTGCAAAATGTTTTGCGTTTTCTCGTCAATCATCCGCACAATCAGGTCACGTGCGGCGGGCAGTCCTTGGTCAAAATACAACGCGCCGAGAATTGCTTCAAATGTCGCGGCAAGTAACGCTGGGCGCGCGCGTCCGCGTCCCGCTTCTTCGCCGCGCGAAATCAAAAGGAACGGACCGAGATTGAGTTGTGCAGCAAATTCGGCAAGCGTTTGTCCGCGCACGAGCGCGGCGCGCAGTGATGTGAGGTCGCCTTCTTTCATTTCGGGAAAGCGATGATAGAGGTGTTCGGCGGTGATGAAACCGAGAATCGCGTCGCCGAGAAATTCCAAACGCTCGTTGTCGAGCCACGGCAAATCGGGATTCTCGTTGAGGAACGAACGATGCGTCAACGCTCGCTGCAAAAGAGATTTGTCGTCAAAAACAAAACCGAGCGCGGCTTCAAGGTCAGCCAGATTCATGCCAAGCATAGCTTGAGGGTACGGACGAAGCATTTACATTCGCTCGCGTGCTCGATACAAGCGCGCCGAATGCAAATGCTTTGCCCCTACAAATAAAAAACTGATGTGTGACCTACTATATCACACATCAGTTTTTTTTTACTTTCTACTTTTCCGATTTCAATTTTCCCACTTTTCAAAAATCACGCACGCATTATGCCCGCCGAATCCAAATGAGTTGGACATGGCAATCTTGACATCTTTTTGGCGCGGCGTGTTGGGAATGTAGTCGAGGTCGCACGTCGGGTCGGGATATTCGTAATTGATGGTCGGATGCATCCAACCTTCTTGCATCGTCTTGACGGTGATAACTGCTTCGACCGCGCCCGCCGCGCCCATCAAATGACCGAGCATAGATTTTGATGAACTAATGGGCAACGCATACGCGTATTCGCCAAACACTTCTTTGATGGCTGCCGTTTCTGCCGCGTCGTTCAACACGGTTGATGTGCCGTGCGCGTTGATGTAATCCACCTGCTCCGGTTTGATTTGCGCTTTTTGCAACGCGCGGCGAATTGCGCGTTTCGCGCCATTGCCATCGGGGACGGGCGCGCTGATGTGAAACGCATCGTCCGTTGCGCCATACCCAATCATCTCGGCAAGAATGTTTGCGCCGCGTTGTTTGGCAAAGTCGAGGCGTTCCAAAACCACAATCCCCGCGCCGTTGCCATACACAAAGCCATCGCGCTGTGCGTCGAACGGACGCGATGCGTGTTGTGGGTCATCGTTGCGCGTGGACATGGCTTGGGTGCGATGAAATGCGGACAACGCAAACGGTGTCATTACCGTTTCCGACGCGCCCGTAATCATTGCCACCGCGTCGCCGCGTCGAATAATTTCGTACGCTTCGCCAATCGCGTTGGAACCTGTCGCGCACGCCGACACGACACAAAAATTTGGGCCGCGCATCCCGAACGTAATCGCGACTTGTCCGCCCGCCATGTTTGGAATCATCAACGCGCCGGTGAAGGGATTGACGCGCATCGGACCTTTTTCGTTCAATGCTTTGTAGCCGTTATCAATCACAATCAAACCGCCGAGTCCTGTGCCGATGAGTACGCCGATGTCGTCGCGATTTGAATCGTCAATCGTGAGGTTCGCTTGGGTCATTGCTTGGTGTGTGGCAATGACGGCGTATTGTTCAAACGGGTCGAGCCGCCGCGCTTCTTTTTTATCAATGATGTGACTGTACTGTTCCACATCAAACGCGTCGGGTGCAATGTCGGAACAGATTTTGACGGCGAAATGTGTCGAGTCAAAATGTTTGATGTGGCGCGCCGCCGATTTGCCTGCTAGCAAGTTTGACCAAAGGTCGTCCACCGTATAACCGAGCGGTGTAATGACGCCCATGCCTGTAACGACCACGCGTTGGTCGTCGCGTCCGTCGTGATGTCCGTTGTGATTCATGAATACCTCGTATAGATTTCGGATTTCAAATTTTAGATTTCGGATTGGGAAACAACAATTCCGTTGCCTTCTATGACCATTCCAATTTCCCAATACGCCACACCGCGCATTTCCATCTCTTGACGCAGTGCGTCAATTTTTTCATTCGGCACAGCGAGCAACAATCCGCCCGACGTTTGGGGGTCAAATAAAACCGCGTCCCACTCATCTGTTAAATTCTCTGGTAATAACACCTTATCGCGTAAATAGTCACGGTTGCGCGCGGTGCCGCCGGGAATGCTGTTCTGTTTTGCCAACGCGAGCGCGCCGTCCAAAACGGGCAGGTGATTCAATGCAAACCGAAATTGTACGCCCGACGCGTGTGCCATTTCATACGCGTGTCCCAAAAGGGAATATCCTGTAATGTCCGTCGCGGAACGGATTCCAACTGCACGCGCGGCGAGCGAAGCGTTCTTGTTGAGCGTTATCATCCAACGAATCGCATTTTGCAAATCGTTTTCAGAGACGATGCCGTTTTTTCCGGCAGTCGTGAGAATACCCGTGCCAAGCGGTTTCGTCAATATCAAAATATCACCGACGCGCGCGCCGCCTTTGGTCATTATATGCTGCGGATTCACCATGCCCGTCACAGCGACGCCGTACTTGGGTTCTTTATCGGTGATGGTATGTCCGCCTGCAATGACGCCGCCCCCTTCGCGCATTTTTTCCGCCCCGCCGCGTAAAATTTCAGAAAGCAATTCGAGTGGCAAATCTTCGCGCCACGCCGCGATATTTAATCCGAACAGAACATCGCCGCCCATCGCGTACACGTCACTCATCGCGTTCGCTGCCGCAATGGCGCCGAACGAATACGCGTCGTCAACGACGGGGGGAAAAAAATCCATCGTCTGAATGATGGCGCGATGTTCGTCAACACGATAGACAGCAGCATCATCCGGCGCGCCAAGACCCACGAGCAAATTTTTAGCAATGTCAGACTGCAAAAATTCTGTCGCGTTAAACATATTCGAGAGCGGACGCAAAACTTGCGCCAATTCGGCAGCGCCGAGTTTCGACGCTCAACCCGCGCACGAAGCGTACGCGGTGAGCCGAATCTGTTTCGCAGTGGTCATGGCAGAAATACTATAATAAAAATCTCACGCCAATAAGCCAAGTCACAAGTGTTGTTTCTTGGTGACTTGACTGTTGAACGTGAGACGTAAGAGACGAGCGTGTTACGCGCAGTTCAAATCAAAAATCGGTTGCGCTCTCTTGCACTTTGTTCTTGTCGCAAACGTGCTGCGGTTCTTGAAATTCTTTGAGACGCACCGCCTCCGAATTGGGAGACGAAATCGCGGCTTCATCCGCAGAGGTCATCGGCGCAGCGAAAATGATGGGTGACGCGGGCGTATTGAAACTCAACGCGCTTACCCGCAAATTTTGCAGCGTCAACGAAAACGCGAACGCGCCTGCAAACAATAGAAACAGCAATGCGGTGACTGCGATACCGAGATAAACTCTTTTCATCTTGGCGTCTCCTTTCATTGTGCGATATTATACTGATTCGCCGCGAGTGACCAAAATCACAACCGGAAAATTTTGCGTGTGCAGAAACAAATCAAGTTGCCATGTTAATACGCCCATTTTCATCGCTTGTCAATAGCACGCTGGCGCGGGCGACGACTTGTCGTCGCGAAAAACAAGTTTGCTCAACGAGCCACTGCGAGGAATGCCTACGCGATGGTGGAAGCATGCGCCGCGTGACGCCTATACAATGAATACGAAGATTGTCTGTCGCGCACACTCTTTTATTCGCCGCCTTCACCGCGCGCAATCACACGCGCGGTTTGGACGATGAGATAAAGGTCGAGCCAAAACGAACGCGCATAACGATAATACAAATCCATCGCCAATCCTTGCGTAAAGGTGACGCGCGAACGTCCCGCGATTTGCCAGACACCCGTCAAACCGGGACGCACTTGAAAGCGCGCCGCCGACCATGTCGGAAACATTACCTCCTCATATGGCAAACAAGGACGCGGACCGACGAGTGCCATATCGCCCTTGACCACATTCCACAATTGGGGTAATTCGTCGAGTGAATATTTTCGGAGCCATGCGCCCAAGTGCGTAACGCGTTTGGAATCAATCACTTTGCCGCGTTGGTTGCTTTCCACATACGCGCGAAATTGTTCGCGGCGCGCGGCATGGTCTTGTCTTTGGGCTACGACAATCATCGAACGAAATTTCCGCCAGATGAAATGTTGTTTCGAAATGCCAACAACGGTAGCAACATGAAAGATAGGACCGGGAGATGAAAGTTTTACTGCAAGCGCGAGCACCAACAAGAGGGGTGACAGCACAAGCAATGCCGCGCCCGCAAGCATCACATCGCGTGTGCGTATCAGCCATTCGGGTGGTGGCACGTGCGGCGTGATTGGCAAATAGCGCGTGTCCCCGTGTTGGACGCCAAAACGTTCGAGCAGCGGCGTAACCAATTCACCGCAAATGCGGACCTCGCGCCCGTTGGCGAGTTGTGCCCGCACGCGTTCCCATAACACATTCGTCGGGATTGAATCGGCGTCAAGCAAAACGAACGAATTCCTGGGGCGCACACTAAACATTTCTACGCCGTCTCCAATATCCATGTGGATACTTGAGAAACCAGTCCCTCGGCAATGAGAATCGCGTTGGGCGTTTTTCTGTCGAGTGCGATTTCAGAAAATTGCGATTTCGACGCGAGTTTTTTCAAGCGTCTGCGCGCGGCGAGCCATTCATCCGCCGCGCCGCTTTTACCTGTGAACACAGTGTAGGCGGGTGTTCCCAAAATAGCTGCCTCACGATTGATTGTGCCGCCACCGGAAATCACCGCCGTCGCGTGAAAAATCAAATTCGGTCCGTCGAGAATGTCCGATGGAACTTGAACATTTGCAAAACCCAATGTCTGAATATGTTCGCTTTGCGCACGCACGCGCGGCATAAACAAAATCGTTACGTTGTGCGCGGCAACATACTGCAACACCTCATCAAACAGATTGTCTTGGAATTTGCGATGATATGCCGCCCATGGCGCAGGCGGGCGCATTACGACAATGGGTCGGCGCGCGTCAATGCCGAGCGTTTCAAAATAATTTGGGATGGGATGGAACGAGGCAAGATAGAGCTGTTCTTTGATGCCGTGATACTTTGTTGTTTTGGAGATTGCGCCAAACGCGCGCAAATGCGCCTCAGGAAAACATTCGGGAACGAGGACGCGCCGCGCGAGGCGAAAACACAAATGGTTTGCGGGCTGATGTTCATAGTCCATCAACGTTACAAACGGCACACGCAATACATTTGCCGCCAGCGCTTGACTGTAGGAATTGTGGCTGACCGCGAGGTCGAACAACGGTTGTGTGCGCGCCCATTGCCTCAATTGTTGTACGCGTTGTATGGTTTGATACAAAATGTTTGACCAACGTTTGCCGCCATGTCCGGCGATGACGGTGTGTTTCAGACCATACTGATTCGCCAATGGAATTGTTTGGGCATACTCGCGCGTTGTGACAAAAATATTGTGTCCGCGTTTTTCGAGTTCGGTAAGGATGGGGCGAAACACCAACACCTGCGGCGAATTTGCCAAGTCAATCCAGATGTTCATGCCATAACCATTCCGCATGTGCGCGCAGCATCCACGCATTCGACCAACGGAGATACGGGATGTGATTCACATAGCGCAGTGTGATTTGATAATAGAAAAATCCGCGTGCGTCTTGAAAATGCTCAATGCCCCATAATAATTCGCGCGTAGCAAACTCTCGCGCGTTCGTATCGCGTGTGTGCATCCGCAAAGCGACCAATATCGCTTCCGCGACGGCATGAATGTCAATCGGATAAAGCGAATCCGGAAAATACTTGGGCGCGCCGTCCGCGCGAAAAAAATTTTCTTTCCAGTATATATAACCGCGCGCCAACGCTTTTTCGTATTCGGAACAGCCGAGCGTATCAATGACATCCGCCAACGCGCGCAAGACAAAGCCTGTGTGAAAATTGTCAATCCACGCGTCGCGCGCGTCAGTTCCGTATTGCCAACTGCCATCTTTGGATTGTGCGTTCACGGTGAATCTCGCCGCGCGTCGCGCGGTTTCCATGAGTTCGTGTTCGTGCGTTTGTTTTCCCACGCGCGCGAGCAGTGATGCGCCGAGCAGGTTTGCGTTGTGAATATAGCGCGTATCGAGCGGCGTGTAGCTGAAACAAATTTTGTCCCCGCACTCGTGCCGATTCAAATCGCGCAAAACAAATTCGCACGCGTTGCGCGCCAAAGCAAATGCCCAACTCGCATCACACGCTTGTGCGTAATCGCAAAGCGCGTGCGCGATGAACGCGGTATTGACAATCGTCGGCGTGCCGCGCGGCGCGAAAAATCCGCGAGTCGCCCAATCAAAATTATAGCCCCAACCCGCGCCGTGTTTTGTTGCGGTTTTGTTCTCGTGCAGCCATTTGGCAAAAAAATGCGCGCGCTCCAAATCGTTTGGTTCTCGCAACGCGGCGAAGCGGCGCACGAACGACGCGAGAAACAAGCCCATTGCTTTTGGATTAAAACCCGGCGCGATGCCCAAGAATGGACGGGGATTGATGGGCGAACGGCGTAAAATTTGTGTGAGGGCTCTGCCGACAAGCCGATTACGGCGACCCAGCGCGCCGAGCAACGGACTGTCCAACGCGTCGTACGGGTCAATCCCGCGATACTGTTCCGCTTCGAGCCACGCAATCAATCGTTCTGTGCTTGCCGCGATTCGCGCGCGCTCATCAAACAACGCGCGCCTCCGCGATGACGCGCAGATAAAATTCGCGCGCGCGTCCCATACATTTATCATAGTCCGCAAAGGCTCGAACGCGTTCTTGATTTAACACACGCGCGTTTTCGCGCAAGGCGTGATTGTTCAAGCCGGCGAGAATTGCATTGGCAATCGCGTTTGTATTTGTAGGGTCGAACAGCAAACCATTTTGATTCGGCACAATCCATTCGCGAATGGATTCCAAATCACTCGTCACCGGAAACGCGCCGTTTGCCATCGCTTCCAAAAGCGTATTGGGAATGCCATCGTGTACGGTAGGTGACACCATCACCTCGGCGAGTTGAAACAATGCCGCCAAATCGTCTTGCGAGACAACGGGCAGCAAGCGGACGGCATTTTGAATGCCGAGTTTTTCAACAAGTCTGGTAACGAGCGGATGAGCGCGCGATGAAGGACACACAAAAACTGTGTCGGGAATTGCGCGCAAGACGATTGGGATTGCTTCGAAAAATTCTTGGATGCAAACATAACTGCGCGTGCCGCGCGGATTTATCACAATCGGCGCATCGGCGGGAATGGCAAGCTGTTGTCGCCAACTCTCCAGAAGAGTCGGAGCAATTACGCGCGTTTGGATTCCACCGGCTGTTGGAATAACCAACATTGGGCGACTTGTATCAAACCCATACTCGCCTGCTAGTTTCAGATCGCGGTGACAATCCGCGTGCAAACCATGCGCACGTTGCAATGCGCCGCGCGTAAAACGACGCGCCAGCAAAGATTGTTTGGCGTAAAAGGTAAGGTCATTGCCCCAAAGGGAAAGGATGATAGGCGCGTTTTTGATTTGTGCTGCCGCGTAACCTTCGGTGGGAATTCGCAAGCCGTGAATCAAATCCGGTTTGAATGTATCGGCAATGGATTGAATGCGCGCGCGATTGCGCAACACATCGAGTGGTCCGATGTAGCTTTGCCATTTCGCTTGCAGACCCAATTGACGATTGAGTGAACGTAAGTTGTTTGAAACGAGTGTGCGCGTTTTGCCGGTTGGTTTGCCCTGCGTTCGCGCCAGAGACATTTGCGTTGTGCTGTATTTGTAAAAATATCCGGCGAGCAGCGGAACGTGATGAATTTCTGCATTAGGAAAAATTGGCGCAAGCGGACGATGCCCGCTAATGATTTCGATTTCGTCGTGCTGTTGTACGAAATAGCGAATCCAATTTTGGGCAATCGGGCTGTTGATGTCCGCGAGGTATAGAATTTTCATTGTGCGAATTTCCGGATTGCCTACACAAGCAATTGCCTATGTCGCATCGGCTTTGCCGCGCCGCGAAATTTTGCAAGTTCAACGCGCACATTGTATGAAACAAGTTTCTCCGAGAGCGTCACGCGTGCGTCTCACTCGATGCGTACTCGTATTCTGCGGCGAACGCGCCAAAGATTGCCATTAACAGTATGTTCGGAATTGTAATCAACGTTGTCTCTGTGGCGGCAAAGGCAAAGTAAGCGGCAAAGAGCATGAATAGCGTCAGACCCATGGTGCGCCAGCGAGGTTCGCGGAACATGCCGATAATTTGCCGGGCGACACCGAGCATGAACAACAGATAAGCAAACCCTGCGACGATTCCGCCATCGGCGAGAATGGTGGCGTATTGATTTTCGATTCCGCCCAGAGATCGAATGCCGGGAACGGTAGGCAGCTCTCCCGATTGTCCTTGCTTTTGTACCAAGCCCGGACCATAACCCAAGAACCAATTCTCGCGAAAAATTCTCAAGAGTTCCATCGTCAGCGCCCAGCGTCCGGTGATGTTACGCGCGGCGCGACTGTTACCCGAAAAATCAAACGAGGCGACGAGGTACTCGTGAAATGTTGGGACAAAGAGAAACGCGAGAATTGTTATGCCAACGATGCCGCCGAGAATTAAGAAGCGATGACGCGCGCGGCGCACACCAAACAGAACCAAGATGAGGAGCGCCACGCCGAGCGACAACAGACCGGCGCGCGTACCTGTTGCCAAAATTAAAAGCACACTCGCAAATCCACCAACCGTAAAGAGAAGAATGAGCCAGCGCGGACGTTCGTACACGACCAAATAATAGATGGCGACGACCATGAGGACGACGAAATAGAGACTGGCGAAAACGGGCTGCGCTATGAGACTGCTGATGCGCCCACCCAAACCAAAACGGTTGCTGTCCCAACCATACATGTACACGTCCAAGCTCGCTTTTAGTTTGGGATACAATATCACGGACACGGACTGTTGTGTTCCCATCTCGACAAGTCCAACCACAATCACCAGCAGTCCGCCCCACAGCAATGCTTGACAGACGCGTTTCGTAAAGGCAGGATTTTGATAAACCAAACAATAGGTCATGCCAAAATACAAAAGCGGTTCCAGATAGGTGAATGTGACGAGGAGAGAATCGAGGCGCGCAACGCGTAGCGCCGCGATGATGTTGGCGAGGATAAAGACCGCGAACAATACAAAACCCTTGGAACGCAACAATTGATGCAGCGCGGCATCGTTTCGATATTTGAACAGATAAACCGCCACCCACAAAACAATAACAATCCGCGGTACGTTGACCGGGTTAATTTGCCAGAGTCCGCCGCTCAAGCGCGCAAGCGGAAACAACGCAAGCCACACCAGCCAAGCCATTTCAAGATCGCGAAATGCATAAAGTGTTGCCGCGCCGATTGCCACTACCAACATCACATCGCGCAATGGGTAGGGGAAAAGCAGAATTGCTGCGAGGAGCAATCCCGCGATGCCGATACGCAGTATTAATTTTCGTTCAAACATGATTGTCGTCGGGCAGAGGCGCAAGGATTGATTTCAGGAAACGAGCAAACCGAGTTGTCGCGCGCGGTATCGTCCGCGCGTAGCGAGCCACAAAAGAATGATGCCCTGTCCCATAATGATGAGTATGAGGAACATCACTGCCGGTCCCAACGCGCCAACGCGTGGAATTAAAAACCAATCGCCGATAAAAAGCAAAACCAAATTTGTCGCGTTCACTTTTGATGGAATATCGGGACGGTCAAGCCGGTAGGTCAGCAAGACAAAAGGATATGTGAAGGCGTAAATGAAATATGCCACAAGCAACAGACGCAGAATCGGTACTGCTGCGAGAAACGCGTTCCCATACAAGATGGCGACCAATGTTTCGGCAAACACGAAAACAACGCCGGTTCCGCCTCCTACGATGGCGGACAACAACACTGCTTGTTTTGCATAGCTCTCCAGCTCGCGGCGCGTGTGAATGCTGCTGGCGCGCGGCAAGAGAATTGTATTGAAAGAATGGATGGCGATGTTTGCGCCAATCGCCAGCTGAAAGGCAACTCCATACAACGCCACTTGAACGGAATTGCCGAGCGCCGAAAGCAAGACTATATCCGTACGCATCAAAAGTGTATTGAGCGTCGCCGTGACAGCAACCCATTTGGCGAATTCTAAAATAACACGCGTGGTTTGGCGCCTGAACGGAAACTCGAGTCCGGGCAACGGCGGAAAGCGCGGTACAACAATCGCAAAACCGACCATCATCGTGAGCAGCGTCGCTGCACAATATGCCAACGCAACTGCCTCGATGCTCTGCCAGAAAAAAGACGCTGCCACTGTGCCGATGGTGCGCAGGGAAGTACCTAAAATGGAGAGTAACGCATAAAGCGGAAACCGCCGATGCATTTGCAAAATGACGGTGGCATACGCGCTCGCGGACAAGAACGCGGCGCCAAGCAACATCCAACGCACTGCGCCGCTCTCTGCGGGTGCTTGCAAAATCTGTGCGGCAATGAACGGCGCACCAAACACCGCGACCAGCGTAATCAACATACCCAACGCGACTTCAACAAACAAAATCAGCGCCAGTAAAAAGTGATACCGCGCGGGGTCGTTCTGGTGATATTGGCTGAACAGCCGAATCGCCGAGAGATTGATGCCGAGGTCCGTTAATCCGACCGCGAGACTTGCAATTCCAAAGAGGGAAGTAATTGAACCAAAGGCGGCAACACCCCAAAAACGCGCGAGGATGACCGAAGAGACAAACAAGGTGATAGCCGAACCAAAGTTGGAAATGAAAACAAATGTGGTGTCTTGAAGAAGCTTGGAGAGTCCCGACGCGCGTAGGGACGCGGGAAATTGGCGCATTACATCATCTCACTACGCGGAATATATGCGCGCTCGGATTTTATTCTCCGTAGCGCACGTTTCGGGACTGAATCCGAAAATCATCTTTGCGTTGAGTGGCGCAATCAATTGCTTCACCGCGCTCAAAAGGAATCCTTAATGCGCGGCATAAAAGAAAGCCCAATTACCCTGTATCTTGTACTGCGAGTAAAATGTTTCCTCAGTCAAGTGCGGGTCATTGATAATGGCTTGACGGCATACTTGCGGTTGGGTGAAAGTATAGCGTACCTTGTTGGTGTGAGAAACTCTTTGCCGTAACGATGCCGTGCTGATTAACGTATTATTTAGCTGAAAAAGAGAGTTGATTCATCAAGGGGTTTGTACCCCCCAAGGAATGGGACATGAAGCGTAACTTTATTTTTATCCTGTTGGCAATTCTCATAGTTGCATGTGGTTCTTCGCCGAAACCAACTGTGGTAACACCCGTTTCCACCCCCAACCCAACCGACTTGCGCATCGTCGCGGGCAGCGAAGTAAAAACTCTGGAAGATGCCGGAATCTTTAAAGAATTCACAAAGCAAACCGGCATCAATCTCAACATTCGCTACAAAGGCAGCGTTGACATCAAAAATCTGGTCAACAGCTATGCCCAAAATAATCCGGGCGACGTTGACGCCTTTTGGCCCGCCAGTCCAATTTGGCTACCCGGAACGTTTGTGCAAAACAAATCCAGCGTCATGCGGACATATGTTGTATTGGGCGTTGACCCGCAAATTGCAAACACGCTTGGTTGGATTCAAAAGAATATCACAGTCGAAGACGTTCTCGCCGCCATCAAAAGTGGACAACTTAAATTAGCAATGCCTTCCGCAAGTCAAGATGATGCCGGGGCAATCTTTTATCTCTCTGCGCTCTCGTGGTTGAAAGGTGGCGACCAGGTTCTCACGCCCGCCGACCTCGACAACCCAACACTGACAGAGGAAATTAGGACGCTGCTCAGTGGGGTAAGTCGCAGCGCCGCTTCGTCGGATGCGTTGAAAGATATTTTCATCCAAGACCGACTCGGCGCCAAACAATATAATGCAATTGTTTGGCCCGAAAGTTTGGCGATTGATGCAAACCGAGAACTTGCATCCAAAAATGCCCAGCCAATGCAAATCTTTTACGTCAATGGTGCAACCGGCTTGGAGACTTTTCCCATTGGCTATAGCGACAAAAGCTCTCAAGCCAAAATTGACCAGTTCAACAAACTCGTCAGTTTTCTCAAGTCATCGGACATTCAGTCAAAGCTCAAAAAACTCGGTTGGCGTACCGGCTATGTCGGAATGGCAGTCGAGAACGCAGACCTGACTGTGTTCAATCCGGCATGGGGGATTGACCCGAATCAAGAAGCGCAGCCCATCACGCTTCCCAAAGAAGCGGTTATTGACCAAGCATTAAACAAGTATCTGCTTGCCTTTAAAAAGCCCGCCTACACGGAACTTTGCATAGATGATTCCGGCAGCATGAAGGGCGAAGGAAAAGCACAGGTCCAAGAGGCAACGGATTTGCTGCTCGACCAAACCCGAGCCGCTACCGTATTGTTACAAGCATCGGAGCGAGATTTTATCGCGGTCAAGATGTTCGATGACCGCGTTGTAACAGTGGGAACCGTTGACGGAAATAATCCTGCCAACCTAAAAGCACTCTCGAATAAAATTGCCAGCACCACATTGGGCGGCAACACCGCGCTATTTGAATGTGTTCGGACAGCTCTTGACGAAATCAACCGGAACTATCAACCCGACCAATACAATTACACGGTTGTCGCCATGACGGACGGGCGAAGCAATCGGGGGATGTCACCGGAGGCGTTTGAATCCTATTACAAGGCGAACAAGTTCACTGTGCCAGTGTTTGGCATCGTGTTCGGGGACGCAGACGAGAGCCAAATGAGAACCTTTGTGACTACGACGAACGGCGAACTGTGCGATGGTAGAAGCGGTGAGGAAGCGTTACTGCTTTGTTTCCGCAAAGCCAAAGGCAGCAATTGAGGTGCACCATGAACGAAAGATTTGGATTCAAAGATATCGTTGCCATTGTACCTGCCGTTCTGGTCTTGCTGCTGGGAGCATATGTCTCTCCGGGCGCGCTCTGGTTCAAAGTGATTGTCGGGCTTGTCGTCGGCGCGATCACTTATTTGGGCTTGCAGCTGATTCTGCACCCCAAGTCCATGCAAGAGCTCGTGGACGACCAAGCCAAGCTCGAGCGACAAAATGCGTTGACCGGAATCAAGACGATGGCGGAACAGATTTCCACCGTTGGCAATCGCATCAACAAGATTACGGTGCGAATGAAATTATTGGAAATCTCGTCGTCTATCAAGCGTATCACAGACAAGTATGGCAAAAACAACGAAATTGGTATTGACAAGGTGAGCCGCCTCGGGCGGCTAACTTCTCTATTCTTGACGGCGCTCTCGCGCTATGAGCAAATTGCAAACGGCACAATCCGCTTGCCATTGAACCGAAAGAATGAAGAAGTAAATCAAATGGAATCAGAAGATATTCCGCGGTTGGCTCAGGCGCTTGAACAACTGGAAACAACGTTGGATAGTCCCAGCATTCGCGAAATGGATGTGGCGCAGCAGACCTTGAGTGACCTTATCGAGATTTACGGTCTTGTACCTGACAAGAAGGAGAAAGTTTCATGAGACAGCGCACAATCATCGGGCTTGGTGTTTTGGTCGTCGTAGCCATCATCGTCTTGGTGCTATTCGCCCTGCCGCGCCCTGCCGAGCCGGCTCAAGCAGTTGCTACGCCCACACGCGGACCGGCGCGCGTTGCCAAAGTACTGGGGGGTCAAGTCTTTTTAGCCAGCCCGAAAGTGATAGACCGAATTCTGGAAACGAAAAATATCAAGGTCGAGTACATTCGCAGCGGCAGCTTTGACATGGCAAAAACAATTTCTGAAAACCCCGGCGTCTATGATGCCGTCTGGCCCGGAAGCTCTGTTGCCTTTAACGATTTCAGCGATTCTTTTCAGAGCAAACCCGGCTTTATCAAAAAGAGCGCGACTGTCTTTCGCACGTTCGCCATCTTTTTTACCTGGCGCGACTATATTCCTGAAATGGAAAAAGCAGGTTTGGTCTATCAACAAGATGGTGCGTACTATATGCGGATGAAACCTCTCATCGAAGCGATGAAGGAGAACAAGCGTTGGAGTGACCTGCCCGGAAACCCAAAAATCCCCGGACTCGTAAATGTGATTACGAGTGACCCGGAAGTGTCAGCAGGGGGACTTACCTTTTATGAATTGATGGCGTCGTGTCAAGTTCCCGATCACGAAAACTGCGACAAGACTGTGACGCGAGACGAGCTCGAGCCAACCATTCCCAGTCTTTTGAACGTTTGGGAAAAAAATGGCTATCAATCCAAAGGTTCGCCCGAAGCATTCGAAGCCTTTCTTCAATATGGCAAGGGCGTTCCCCTCGCGTGGAGTTCAGAAAGTTTGTACATTGGCTGGCGAAACGGGCTGCCCGCTGACCACAAAGCCGATGCCGATAAAGTGGTCGGGATTTACCCTGAATCCACGATTTCGACTGACCATGTACTTGGTGCTTTGACCGATACCGGCGTCGAGCTGGTTGATGCTTTCACCACCGACCCCGAGCTTCAGCAAATTGGCTGGGCAGATTTTGGAATGAGGACCAAAGTGGCTGGGGTGGACAATAAGGCGGGCGATACAGATGTTTCGTGGATTGCCCGTGCCATCAATTTTATCTTTGAACCGAAAGTGGATACTGCGAATCGGATCAAAGAAGTTTTTAAACAATATCGAACGCAAGGACAGTAATTTCTCGGAATGCAAGTCAAGAAAAATTCGCAAGGAGAAAACATCATGGCAGCACAAATGCCGCAAACAAATCAAACAACCGCTCTCGTCGTCCACAAAAGCGCCGAACTGCAAGAAATCGTCGCCAAGCCGATTACATTCGAGCCATTAAATGCCGCGGACGAAGCGCGCGCTCTCACCGAAGCAAAAACGTTGGTTCCGACCGATGGGCGACTTACCAAAGTCGTAGCCATCGGTGCAAAGGAACGCCGGGGATTGTCCGCTGTCATTGACAGTCTCAATGACGAAATCACCGTCGGTGACTTGGAAAAGGCATCCGGTCTCTCGACGCAGGTATTGGGCTATATTGACACGCTCAACATTGACGACCTAAGCCCCGAAGCGCGAAGCAAGTTCCTGATGCTCAAGGAAACCGTCGAGGACATTGTCAACCGCGTCAAGGCATTTTTCGAACGTTACCAAACGCTCAAGCGCAAGTTGGACATGATTCAAAAAGAAATTGAGGACATGCAAGCCGAACGCGTCAACTATAGCAATCGGCTTGATGCTCTCTATTTGGAAAATCGCCGTCTAATGCTGGAACTGCGCGTTGACATCGCCGCCGGTAAATTCTATTTACGCGATTACGGCTATCCCGCGCAGCAAGAGCTGCAAGCAAAGGTCGAAGCAGAAACTGCCACCGCCAAAGCGGAAGGGCGCATGATTGACAGAGACCTCGTGCAGCAACTCCAAGACCTCAACGGTTATTTGCAGCGCGTCGAAACGACGGTCGCCAACATGCAAGGCGCGATCACGAGCGCATACCAAACCGGCGAAGCGATTCGCATGATGCAAAGCAACGAACTGTTCATCGCCCAAAAATTAAGCGACATTGTTGAGACCGTGCTGCCCGAGTGGAAAAAGTTGCTCTTTCTTTCGTATGAAGCGTATCGCGCACACGGCGCGGCTGCCTTTGCCCAACAGATTGACGCAAAGAGCGCCGCCCTGCGCCGCGCCACCGCCGAGAAACTTGGCGAGGCAGCCGCGGAAACGGCGGCGATGATGAAGACCCAGAGCTTTGACCCCGATTCGCTCAAATACTTTAATGACAAATTGGTTGAAGCGCTAACGGTTATTCAAGAAGCATCCATCGAGCAGCGCAAGATTCATGCTGCGGCAGAAGAGTCCGGTCAACGGCTTATGGTCGAGCTCGCTGAAGCAGTGGCAGAAACCAGCAAACGATAACGGTCAGCTTTCAACACATGACACACCAAGTCATGTGTTGCATTTGGCGTTGCGATAATTTTGCAAAACCCGTGTGCGCGCGTTTCAATATACAGTGAAACGCGCGCACACATATTCATCCGCTGCTCCGCGTCAAACCAATTCTCCACGCGCAACAAGAAATACTTGTCCACCGACGCGCACATCAATTGCATCGTCAACAACGCGGGCGCGCAATCGTAAAAGCGATGGGCGCTGAATTTCATACCCCTGTTCCACGCGAACCTCGATTTCGGATTTTCCAAAAAAGTTGTGCTTGACGAGATAGCCCGCGAAACATCCGTTCGCGCTGCCCGTTGCCGGGTCTTCCGGCACGCCAAATTCATGACCAAACATCCGCGCGTTGATTTGATTTTCCGCGTGATACGTTTCGGCACTAAAAATAAAAATCATTTTTGCGTCGAGTGACGCAATCAATTTTTTCAACGCAGGTAGATTCACATACGCGCGGCGCACGGCATCGAGATTTTTTAACGGCACAATCAGAAACGGCAGCCCCGTCGAAACTTCTTGAATCGGACAACGCGTATCGAAATCTTGCACGTCAAGATTCAATACCGATGCGAGTTGTTGGACGGTGAGCGTTTTGCCGAACGTCGGTGGATTTTGTTTCATCCACAATACATCACCATCAAATGTCACCGGAATTTGTCCAACTTGTAAATTCAAAACAATCGGACCCGTCCCGCGCGGCGCGATTTCGTTTTGAATCACGAACGCCGTGCCGAGGGTTGGATGTCCGGGTGTTGTACAACCACGTCTTGCAGGATTTGATGGGGATGCTGAGATATGTCGTATTTGCTTGAGAAACCGCATTGCCCGCTCATCGCGTACCCCCTTGAAAAACAATTGGATGTGAATATAATAGCCGCAATTTGTTAAACTGTTTGCCCGAATCCAAAAGAAAGTGGAAGAATGTCCGTTGAGGTTACATGTCGATTGGGACATGTGGTGTCTCAATTATTATCACCTTATCATTTAAGCTTAGGCTAACGTCCTGTTCGAATGAGTAGTAACGCGCACTATCGTCTCGAGAATGTTAATCGCCTCGTGATACGGTGGTGCTTTTATTTTGCGAACGCGTAGCAACCTAAAACTGGCTCCGTTTCAAGAGGGGGGATCCTTATGAAGAGGAACTTACTACGGTACATTACGCTCTTCGCTGCAACAATTCTAATTGTAATTGTCCTCTTCGCCCACGGCGCGCCGGTCTCCGCGCAGACTACTACTGTCCCCTTAACAGTCACCATCACTGGGATTGGCCAGCTAGCCGATATCGATACTTGCACTCCGCCCTTCTCCTTGCCTTCGTCGGGAACTAGCTTGGGTGACTGGTATGCTGTTGTTTGGCTAAATGGAACCAATCAGACCAATTATAGCGATGTTGAATCGAATGATGATTGTGTTAACGAAATCATTTACGGTGGGTCGGGCGATAATCTAAGTTGCGAATTAACACCAGAGAACGATGTCTGCCCGAAGGTCGAAGACAAAAGATGGACATTCACACAAGACGTACCCGTAGGACCTGGGACAGCAGCTGTGAGCATTGAGCTCTGGGATGAGGACGTGGAATGCAGCGAACCGCGGTGTGATGAGCACGAACAAGCAGATCTTTCGGGTGGTGATCATACAGTGGATCTAGAGGTCGATTTGTCAAATGGTCGGTGGACTGGCGATGTAACTTGGCCAAAGAGATGCTCGCATGGCTCAGATGCAGTTCTGTGTTGGACAATCAGCGTTATTTCCGCGAGTGGGGATGCTGATGGCGATGGCTTGCTCGACGATTGGGAAATCAATGGATACGATCATGATGGTGATGGCACTATTGATGTCGATTTGACGTCTATGGGAGCAAATCCCCTTCATAAAGACCTTTTTGTCGAACTCGACGCTGAAGGTGGGAATGCAGCCACAAGAGCAGAGATCCAAAAGGTTAAGGCAGCCTTTGCGGCAGCGCCGTTAAGCAGTGGCAGCGCAGCCTCAACTGTCAAAAATGACGAAGGGTTCGCCGGGATCGACGCGACGCCGAATCCTGATGGGTTACCGGGCATAAATCTCTGGATAGATACTGGAGCTACCGCCGATCCGACGGCGGCGGAAACCGGAGCAGGGGCGAGTTCCTGCGGAGACGGTATCGACAATGACGGCAACGGCCTCGTTGATAACGTGGACCCGAGCTGTTTGGTAGGAGACAACTTCGGTGGGGGGGAATTGTTTACACCGGTTCGTCCACCTGGGTCAAATCCTCTGTGCGGCATTGACCTCCCAACCGATTTCTACAAGATAAGGAGCCAGAGGTTCAACCGTGGCCGACGTAAAATCTTCCGTTATGGAATTGAGGCAAATCAGAACCCATTACCCGCCAGTTCAGGGCTCAATTGCACTCGCGGCGGCCAAGGAGAGCTGGGTGGAAATGACTTCATTGTCCTCAAAAACCAGTTCGTGACTAGTCCCGCTGATGGCGGTGCGATTATGCACGAGCTGGGTCATAATTTGAACCTTCGTCATGGTGGAGGCGACGATGACAATTGTAAACCTAATTACGTTAGTGTGATGAATTATTTCAGCTCATACGGCATTTATCAAAATCTCGGTGGCACAATATATGACTATTCGCCTCCTCGGTTTGCCGGGGGGCGAGGGATTGCTCCCCTAGCTGATCTCAAGGAGAATGAATTGGACGAGTCGGTCATTCTTGACACGACGGATAGCGCGAACCAATTCGTATTTTCAAATGGCACGGGCAATATCGTTTGGAACCCGCTGAATGCCCAAGAGGATTGGAACGGTGATGGTGATACCGCGGACTACCCTCCTAATCCTACGCCTGTACCTATCAATATTAACACTTCTGGAACGTATACAACCACACTGGGAACTGTCGCCATATGGGCCCCTAGTTGTGCAACAAACATGTCAAACGAAGAAACTCTCAATGGGTTTGATGACTGGAGCCATATCTCTCTCCCCTTTTGGCAGTTTGGCGATCACGTCGACGGACCCATTAACCCCGTCACAGAGTATGAGCCGACAATGGAGGACCATCAACAGATAGAAAGGGCGCGTTATACGACAGATCTCGGGATCAGCATGGCAGACGTTCCAGACCCCGTCACCGCAGGAACGCAGCTAACCTACAGCATAACAGTGACCGATCACGGGCTCAACCCAGCCAGCCAGGTGCAAGTTCTGATCACCCTACCCACTGAGCTCATCTATCAGAACGATACAGGAGGATGTGTTCAAGCACCTGTAAGCACCCTTAGGTGCAATCTTGGCGCGATCTTCGCTCGTGAAACCAATTCCTTCACGATCACCGTACTGGTACCTCCAGATTTGGTGCACAAGAGTGGAGGTCCCAAGACCCTTACCAACACCGCCTCGGTCACCAGTCTCGTTGGACCTGACCCCAATCCGATTAATAATCGCGTGTCCGAGCAGACACAAGTGGTGGCAGTAGCTGACCTGGACATACTTCGGGTGGAGGCCTTGAGTGTGCCATCTGAAATCCTCATCGGAGAACCTGTGAACATCACCTTACACTCAATCCTTACTAACCACGGCCCCTCAGCACCAATAGATGCCGCATTAATCAAGACGGCAAATGCCTCGTCAGGATCCAACGCCTTTCCCGTCGCATCCCCTACCAAGGCACGAGCGATAGCAAGGGAAGAGCAGCGCGAGGTAAATGACGACTTCACCATCATGTGCGCAGAGCCGGGCCCCCACACCTTTACCCTTTCCAATGAGATCCACCCCCTTCACCCTGATGACACTGATCCGAAGGCTTCGAATAATCAAAAGCAAGTCACTTTCACGGTCGAGTGTGTGGTACCAGTTGCGATCAATGTAAAACACAGACGCTACCCGAATAGGATCTATATTGTCAAAGGCGCCGATATTCCAATCGACGTATTGACAACATGGGCTGGCGAATACGCACATCCATTTCCGTTCAATGCCACAACAATCGACCCTCTCAGTGCCCGCGTTGGGCTAAGGAACCTGGTTTGGCTGGACCTTGGAGGTTCAGCTGTTCTTGACGGCCGCAAACATATCGTGGATGCCTTTGAACTGGATGACAAGACGCAAGATGGAGATGCAGATGTGCGCCTTCACTTTCGACCGCTTGGTACAGGGTTGATGCTGGGTGACACAGAGGCTTGCGTGAAGGGCGAGTGGTTCGGCTCTGATGGTAACCGCTTCAAGTTCTTTGGGTGCACAATAGTTGAGGTTGACCCTTGATCGAATCTGCCTGCAATCGAGTCGACTGCGGGAGTCCCAAGAGATTTGCCAAAAGTCCAAGATACAAAGCCTTCTCACAAGCACGTGAAGAGGGTGTGCTGCGTCGGGCGCGGACAAGCGCGCCCCTTTTACTTCATTTCCCCATAATTTCATCGAGTGCATTAGACTGACAATGGAAAGTCACTTTTTATGCTATTGAATTACACCAACTCCCCCCGCGCCACCAAAAACACTTTTCCCCCCACATTGATATCAAACACCCCATCGCGTTCCGACGCGCGTAAGCGCAGAATCGAAGGGCGCTTGATTTCATAGCCCTGTTCCACCTGCACGTTGATGGCATTGGAACCAAAATATTTGTATTTGACCAGATAACCCGCCAGACAGCCGTTCGCGCTTCCCGTTGCAGGGTCTTCCGGTACACCAAATTCATGACCAAACATGCGCGCATTGATTTGATTTTCCGCGTGATACGTTTCAGGACTAAACAGAAAAATCATTTTCGCATCGAGCGCGGCAATCAATTTTTTCAATGCGCTTAAATTCACTTCGGCGCGCCGAACGGCATCGAGAGTTTTCAACGGGACGAGAATGAATGGCAAGCCCGTCGAAACTTCTTGAATCGGAAAGCGCGTATCAAAATCCTGCGCGTCAAGATTCAACACCGGCGCGAGGTGTTCGAATGCGAGCGGTTGTCCGAACCACGGCGCGTTTTGTTTCATCCACAACACATCGCCGTCGAACGTCACGGGAATTTTTCCGACCTGCAAATTCAAAACTATCGTACTCGTTCCGCGCGGCGCGATTTCATTCTGAATCACGAACGCCGAACCGAGCGTCGGATGTCCTGTTATTGCAGAACCACACCTTTCACGACTTGTTGAACATGCTGAGAAATACGGCACTTGGAGAGAGCCAAACGCTTGTTGATGAGCCACCAGTGAGTGAGCGATGAACCAGCGCGAGTATCTCATACGCGCGCCAAGTACACCTTTGCGAGAGGCACTTCCTGAACGCCTCATCGGTTGAAAATGGATTACGAAAAAAGAAACACCAGCCACAATCGGCTGGTGTTTGCATTTTGAAGTGGGCGAGGGATTTGAACTGGCGACCTTTTCTTTGGCAAGGTGACATCATACATTATCACGGGAATGTGCCGTCACTTACATTTCCGACCTTGTATAATGAATCTATGATGGAATGGAAGTGGCAGACCGTGCGACCTTGGGTCAATGAGACCGCGGAGAAGCGAGGGTCGCCACTTCTATACTCCCCGGAGCCCGAACAGTTGCCTTGTATAATGAATCTATGATGGAATGGAAGTGGCAGACCGTGCGACCTTGGGTCAATGAGACCGCGGAGAAGCGAGGGTCGCCACTTCTATACTCCCCGGAGCCCGAACAGTTGCCTGGGCGCGTAAGCCCGTATCTGCAAGGCTGGGCACTGGAGGAGGAAAGGAGAGAAATCAGGTCATGGCGCAGCAAGTATCAACTCCCTTCGTTGGAATTGATGTAGCAAAAGGCACGTTGGATGTGGCGGTGCGACCGCAAGGGGAGCAGTGGCAAGTCGCGAATGAGGAAGCAGCCATCGGCGCGTTGGTGACGCGCCTGCAGACCTTGCAACCCAGTTTGATCGTCTTGGAAGCGACCGGGGGACTCGAAATTCCAGTGCTGTCAGCACTCGCTGCGGCACAGTTGCCCGCGGTCGTCGTCAATCCGCGCCAGGTACGCGCCTTTGCGAAAGCGATCGGGCGCTTGGCGAAGACGGATCGTATCGATGCGGAGTGTCTGGCTCATTTCGGCGAAGCGCTGCGTCCTACCGTTCGCCCCTTGCCGGAGACCGCGGCGCGGCAGCTGGAAGCGCGCCTGCATCGGCGTCGGCAATTAGTTGAGATGCTGACGATGGAGAAGAACCGATCAGGCACGACCCTTGCCACCTTGCGCCCAGCGCTCGAGAAACACATCGCCTGGTTGCAGGCAGAACTCGAAGAAATTGATCGCGACTTGAATCAGCAGCTCCGCCGGAGTCCGCTCTGGCGCGAAAAGGATGAGCTCTTGCAGAGTGTGCCAGGAGTAGGCAGGATCTTGAGTTTGACCCTCTTGGCGGAACTGCCTGAATTGGGAATGCTCAATCGCAAACAGATTGCGGCGTTGGTGGGTGTCGCACCCTTCAATCGCGATAGCGGCAGTCTGAGGGGAATCCGGGCCACATGGGGTGGTCGCGCTACAGTCCGCACGGTGCTCTACATGAGCACGCTCGTGGCGACGCGCTGTAATCCTGTGATTCGAGCGTTCTACCAGAGGTTAGTGCAAGCGGGCAAGCCGAAGAAGGTGGCATTGACTGCGTGCATGCGAAAGATGCTTACTATCCTCAATGCGCTGATCCGCCAGAAAAAGGCTTGGCAGAATACGGAGCCGAAGACGGCTTGACAATCCAGACAGTTGCTTCTCCTGCGAAAATGCCACGGCGTTCCACGGATCCGCGATAACGATCAGAAGGCGCGTAAAACTATCGGCACCCTTCTTGCACTGCGGTGTCATTCGACTCTCAAGGCTCACCGATTAGCTCAGAGCGGTGCGCGTGCCAATTAAACGCTAGTTGGCAGACCTTCAGTCACCGGCACATCTTCCGGTGTAGATGGCACACTGGCTCGTTCCGTCGCTACGATCTCAAACCCCAGCGCTTCCAACCGTTTGATCAGCCGCTTGGCGGTCCGTTCCTTGTCCAGAGCATCCAAATAGTTAGAGCCCAGTTCGTGATACGGCTGGTTCCGGCGGATCATGTGATACGCCATCTGCAGGATCGTGCGTCCCACTGCCACCGCCGCACGGCCTTTGCCCCGCCGCGCGGCGATCCGATGATACAGCGCCCGTAAGTACGTGTCCTTCGTCTGCGCCGCCCCATGGGCACCCAACACCAACCCGCTGCACAGATACTTGTTGCCTTGGCGGGTCTGACTCGCACGGCGCTTCCTGCCGGTCTCGTTATTACCGGGTGCAACGCCCGCCCAAGCCGTCAGATGGCGGTCCGAGGGGAAGCGACTCATATCGACCCCAATTTCCGCCACGAGCAGTATCGCCAACTGGCGTTGGATCCCGGGAATCGTGTCCAAGAGCCGGACCGCTTCGGGGTTGTGAGGCATGGCAGACAGTTGCGCTTCGATGTGCACGTCTTGCTTGGCAATCTGTTCGTCCAGAAAATCGAGGTGGATTAGTAGGTCGGAGAGAAGATAGCGTTGGTGCGGCGTGATCTGGCCGACCAGCGCACGTTCGAGTTCGGTGCGTTTCTTGCGCAGCACGCCTTTCGCCATTTCCGCCAAGACGTGCGGGTCGGTCTCGCCGTCCAGCAGTTGACGCAGGACTTCGTCGTGAGCGCTCAGTCGAACGATGACCTGCGCCGAGACGCCTTGGATATCGCTGACCACTGCACTCAACTTGATGTTGGTGCCTTCCAGCACCTTCTGCAAGCGATTGGCGAAGCGCGTGCGCTCCTGCAGCAGCCGCAGCCGATACCGGGACAGGTCTCGCAATGCGCGTTGGTCGGGCTCCGGGATGAAACTGCGTTGCAATAGACCATGTTGCATCAACTGGGCAATCCACTCCGCATCGGTCAGGTCGGTCTTGCGTCCGGGCATGCGTTTAATCGCCTGGGCATTGACCACGAACAACTCGAAGCGACCCTCGAGGATGTTGTAGATCGGTTGCCAGTAAACGCCCGTGCTCTCCTCGCAAGCGGTCGCGCAAGTGGCTTTATCCGAACAGAGTGCGCGACCGCTCGCGACCATCGCCACATGGGTACAACGTCCTGCGGTCAACCACTGCGCCAGCTCCTGCAGGTCGGCTGTCATGGTCGAGAACTTGCGGCGTTCGGCATGGGTGACACCGTACGCGTCCACCGTCAAGCGACAGGCGGTCACGAACCGCTTGTGCACGTCCAGGCCGGCGCAATGGGGGTAAACCTCTTTGAGCATCGTGACTCCTCCTGGTTGGAATCAACGACACTGGTCAGACATCGGGCAGAGGGAGAATCTCCTGCGCGTGCTACCCCGCGCGGGGTGCGACAATTTGGAATGCCTCGCGATGTCCCGGCACAGGCTCCTTGGCAGGCTCGCAGCACCAGAGAATAAACGTGCTCGGACCAGTGGCGTTGGATTGGAGTATAACGCCGCTGGTCGGGCTCTATTCAATTTTCATCGTTGGGGATGCGGGCATTGCCCGCCGCGGGGGCTCCTTGGCAAGGAGTGAATTTGGTTTGTTGCGGGAGAGTGCCGCTCTTTCAAATTACGACCGTCTCCTCTCCACTTTCGCAAAAGTCAAATCTGCAAGGGGGAGTGACGTCACTGATTTAATTGTTAGCGAACTTACGCGCATTATCATCACATCACACGCACCGTCAGCCGCACAAGTCGAGAACCACGCTCCGGTTGCGGTTGAAAAGTTTTGAGGATGTCAGTTCCACTTGAAGCTCAAAAGGCTAGGCAAACCGAACCAGGTCCGTCATCGTCGCTTGCGCCAAAAGATGAGACCTAACATGCCTATAACTGATAACGCTCCGAAGATCCAGAGCCATTGAAAGGGGTCAATATGCGATTCGGAGCTACTGCTGGGTCGGGAATCCGTAACTGTTGCTTTCGCATTCGGAATATTTGTGATCGAAGCTGTTGGCACCCGGCCATTAGTTTCTCCAGGATCTCCAGTCAGCACAAATCCCGCCCAATAGTACGGATGTGGAAACTTTGTGCGTGTCTCGGCTTGTGCGGCGCGCAATGCCTCCGCTTTACCGAGCCCTTGCTTTAAGCGGGAATAAAACGAAGTCATCAAGATGGATGTTGCTTCATCATTCACGCTCCAAAGGGAAGCAATGACGCTTGGTGATCCGGCATAGATAAATGCCCGATTCAATCCAATAAGGTCATCCCCAGCGCTTTGTGTACCCATATGGGTCTCACAGGCGCTCAAAACGACAAGACCCGCGTTCTTTAAATCCAGCCCGTAAATATCCTGTACTTCTACCGCTCCATCTGTGGCTGCGTCTGGTGCTAGGAGAATACGCGAGAACAAGGGCCTCGTGCTGTTTAATTCAGCATGCGCCGCAATATGCAAGATGTTATAAGAGCCCGCGTGCGATAGGAACACGGATCTAGAAGCAGAACTCCCGATAAGGGCTTGGGTATTGTAAATTTGTGCAACATTTTCTGCTTCTTGCTCCGCATAACGCAAAATTGGATATCCTTCTACTTTGCTCTGGGCAATCGCAAGGAGACTCCCAACGTTACTTTTTTCTTTTTGATGCACAAATTTGAACACACTAGCGCTCGGAAGGTAAAAAAGGCTATAGTCGTCTCCAAAATAACGCGCTCCATCGGACAATGCAGCAAAAGGCAAATAATGGAGCGATTCGTTTGGAATAATGCCAATCTGTCTCGTTTTTAAATCTCCCTTAAGCGGTCTCACAAGCCATGTATAAAGTTTTTCTAGACTTGGCGGGTTTTGAGCGAGCGTAGGGAAAGATCGGAAATCTTGAATTGTCTCAACCAATTCTTTCTTGGAAACGAAAATTTCTTTCACGACTAGTGAATTCGCTGTGATTATAAACACAAACGTTTTGTCATCTGTCACGAAATAATCAAGCAAGGTCGTATCTTGATTGAGCAATCCTTGAATCTCAGCCAAGGTAATAGGAGTGACGTTTACCAAAGAACTGTACTCGGGATTATTTATCTGAATCCGCGTAATAATCTCTTTATACTCATTCTGCTTATCAGCGAGTCTTGCTGTCAGTTTTTGAATCAAATCCAGATCTTGCTGATCTATAGACTGGGCTCGCTCTTGGCGCAGTGCTTGCTCAAACGCAGTCAATTCAGAACGCAAACTTTGTTGGCGCTGGACGAGTAGTGGATCAACATTATGGTATAAATCAACATGAGTGTTACCAAGTTGATCGAGAAATGTGCGGGCGCGTGCCCTTTCCGACATTTCGAACGCACCAGGAAGTCGTCCAAGATCCACGAGGATTGAAACGGTGTGTTGATATATCCCAACAGACTGTGAAGCAAGTTGAATTTTGAATTCATCGAGTTCAGAAGCAACCCGATAATCTTCCTCAATCGTAATTGCACGTTGAAAATAATCAAGCGCCTTTTGTAATTCGCCTTGCTCCTCGTAGACTGAGCCGATGTTCGAAAATACTGCGCTGTCTGGAATATCGCTAAATTTTTCGGCGACATTAAACGCCTGCTGATAAAAATCAAGCGCCTTGGGATATTTCTTTTGATTCGCAAATGCCAAACCCATGTTGTTTAGGATTTCTGCTTCGCGTTCCTGATCCTGAGCTTTCCGCGCCGCGTCAAGCCCCTGCCGAAAGGTTTTGAGCGCTTGCCCATATTTTTCTTGTGCGGCATAAACGGAGCCGATACTGTTCAAGATTACGGCTTCGGTCATTGGTTCGCCGCTATCTTGCCAGATGCGCTGCGCTTTTTCGAAATATGCAAGCGCTTGGTCATATTCTTTATTATCATAATAAACTAGACCGATGTTATTCAAAGCGCCGCCTTCGCCCACGGGTTGTCCCGCTTCGTGTCGAAACGCGGCGGCTTCGGTGAAATACTCTATCGCTTTGTCATCTTGCCCCAAACTGGCATAAACGCCGCCGATATTGTCCAACGTCGCGCCGCGTCGTATCCGATCATTGATGTCTTGAAAGATTGTCAATGCTCGAAAATAAAAAGCCAACGCTTGGCGATATTGTCCTTGACTGTGATACACGACTCCAACATTGTTGATTGCGAGAGCTTCTGTGGCGCGATCATTGGATTTGTGATACAGAGGAATAGCTTGCGTGAATTTCTCCAAGGCCCCTTTGATATCGTGCTTCCCATAGATATTGAATAATTCCATGCCTTCTTTTTCCAACAAGTTTGCCTGCGCTTCAGCGGTTTCGTCTATAGTTGGGGTTGGTTGTTGTTGCGGTGGCGCGGCATAGATTTCGGAAGCAGCGGGCGCGGGGAAAAGTAACGCGCCGCAACCCAAGAGAATCAAAACGCGAATGAGGATGCGATGAGAGACGTAAAGTTTCATGACAATAGGGCGTTACGAGATTGTCTATCTTTTGATTCCAAGTCGTCTCCGCATTAGCCAGAGCACAAAACCGCCCAAACCAACAAGAGTCACAGCTACTCCCCTAAAAATCCAGTACAAGTCCAATCGTTGAGTAGGCTCAGATTGCAGGGGGGTTGTGGTAGGTTGTTGCGGTGGTGCCGCCAAAGTTGTCTTGCCGGGATCTCCTGTCAGAACAATTCCTGCCCAATAATATGGATTCGGATACTTGGCTCGCGTTTCCAATTGCGCGGCGCGCAATGCCTCCGCTTTGCTCATTCCTTGTTTGAGATGAGTGTAGAACGCTGTCATCAAAGTGCTTGTTGCCTCATCGTCCACGTTCCACAAACTGGCGATGATTGTCGGTGTTCCCGCATAGATGAACGCGCGACTCAATCCGATAACTTCATCGCCGCGTGTGACTGGACCTAACTGGGTTTCACACGCGGAAAGTACAACCAAATCGGCTTGCGCGAGATCCAATCCGTACACATCTTGTACGGTCAAGCGCCCATCATCCGCGCCTTCTGGCGTAAGCCGCAGAGAGGAAAAGAGCGGGCTTATTGGATTGTATTCCCCATGTGCTGCAACATGGATAATGCTGTAATTGACTGCAATCGCTTCAAGTTTGGATTTCGTCACTGCATTGCCAAGGATCGGCTGCGTGTTGTAGATTTCTGCGACGGATTGTGCTTCCTGTCCTGCATACCGTAATGCTGGTAATCCCTGAACTTGAGGATCACCAAATGCGATGAGGGTATCGGCTTTTTCTTTGCGCTTCTCTAGCGCGAATTTGAGGACGCTGGCGCTCGGCACATACGTGATTGTGTAATCTTCCGCCAGATAGCGCTTTCCGTTGGTGAGGGCTTGAAATGGTAGATAGTGTAGAGTGCCATGTGGAACTACAATTAGATTTTTCGTTTTCAGTTGCGATTTAATGGGCGTGATCAGCCACTTGTATAGTACCGCTAGAGATTCATGATGATCGGTTTGCAGAGTTGAGAAGTCACGAAAATCCCTCACCGCGTCTTCCATCTCTTTCTGCGATACTTTTGTAGCTGTAACGTGGAAATCATTGGCCGTCACCAAAAATGCAATAATTCCAGTATCGAATACGACATACTCTATCAGCGTTGTCTCTTTGTCTAGCAATCCTTGAACTTGAGGCAGCGTTAATGGGTCAATGGTTATAAGTGAGGCATATTCGGGATTTTGTACTTTGATCGTAATAAGTAGATTGGAATATTCCTCTTGCTTCTGATCTCGCTTTGCTCTCAGCGTTTGGATTAAATCGCGCGATTGCTGATCAGAGGGTTTGTCCTGTTCAGCGCCAAGACGCTGATCGAGTACTTGGATTTCGGTTCTTAACTGTTGTTCTTGCTGGGCAAGTTCGGGGTCATTGATCCGCTTGATGTTGATTCGTTCGTTCCCTAGCTGATCCAGAAAGGTACGAGATTTACCCCGTTCCCAGTAACTGAATGCTTGCTCCAACCACTCTGCTTTTGCATTTGAAGGTGAATTAAAGGCTTTTGAGACCAGAATTCGAGTAAAACCCGCATAAATCGCGGCAAGGTTGCTAGACTCATTCAATTTGATTTCTTCAACTGTGAATCGAGTACGTTGTTTTTCATCTAACTCAATTTCTTTCTTTTCATATTCTATGGTCTTATCCAAGTCACCTTTCGCATAATAAACAATGGAGAGATCGGCGTATGCATTTCTAAGCGCACGTGAATCATTTATTTCTAGGGCGATTTCCAATTCTTTGTTCGCATATTCCAAAGCAATGTCATACTTGCCCTGCTCTAACGCAATCATTCTCGCAAGTCCACCATAGGCAACCGCCTCACCGCGCCTGAATTTGATTTCTTGTGCCCAGCTGATTTGGTCTTCTCGTACTCTTATCGCGTTCTGTATATCTGCCTTTCCGGTAAAAGCATCGTTGAGTGCCTCATAAGCGTCTAGCGCAGTCCGGGGGTCGATGCCGGATTTCGTTGTCTTGATGATTTGAATGCCTTTTTCTCCAAATTCGATTGCTTTTTCAAAATCACCCTTTTGGTTGTTGATATCCGTTAAATACCGATATACATTGCCAAGTTCGATACGCATATCTGGATACGCAGTCAGCTCGACGAGTTGTGTTACCGCCTTTTGCATCTCCTTCGCAGCATTCTCATAATCTTCTAGTGCGTAATAAGCAATGCCCTTGTTCACCGTCAACTTGACCATCATATGTCTTCCTGTCGCATTGTTGCTTGGAAGCTTTTCAGCCAAATCGAACTCATTAAGAGCACTCTCAAATTTACCTATTTTAAGGTAAATTTGCCCAACCGTAGCACGAGTACTTGCCTCTAGATTTTTGTCATCTATTTGCTGTGCCAGACGTACTGCCTTTATTGCATAGCCCAGTGCCTTTTGAAAGTCTCCCAGACGAATCAAAGCAAACGCTGCCGAATCATAGCTCTCAATCGCGCCTAGAACGTATCCCGATTTTTCGGCAAGTTCAATCCCTCTTGTGAACTTTGCTAAAGCTTGCTCATAATCTCCTTGCTGCAATAGGTTTTCCCCTTCTATTCCGAGTTTCTCCACACCACCAGCACCTTGGCGCAGTCCTGCCAAGACTTGCTCGATTTTCTCTTGGTATCCCTGTTCTCCAGTAGCCGATTCGGAAAAATAGGGAAAAGTATCAAGAACAAACTCAAGCTGCTGTGCTGCCTCATGGAAATTGCCGCGATTTTGGTCGAGCAAGGCAAGAGATACATGTGCTTGGATAACGAGGTAATTGGAATAAGTTGATTGGTATCCTTGAACGACCTGCTTCATTGTTATTTCTGCTTTTTCATAATTCTTGAGATTGGCGTATGCTACTCCGATAAATATCTGGGCGCCTGCCCGAAGAGGACTTCTGGGATAATTTATTAGAAAAGATTCCATTTCCGATATCTCCCGCGATTGGTCATTCTCGGAATAGGTCCACGCAATCAAAAACGCATAAATGTCGGCATTTTTGTCGTTGGGACTGGCTTTAAGGAATTTTTGGTATTTGCCTAATCTTTCTTGAACGTTGCCGTCACTAAACCGTCGCGACAAGATTGCCTGACTAGCAAGGCCGAATCCCGGGGCTACACTTAATGCCTCTTTGTACAACTCAACTGCCCGTTCAGGTTGCTTTGTGTCATTCTGATAGATAATTCCCAACAAAAAATAGCCCCATGGACTCTTTGGGGAATATTGAATGCTTTTTTGGGCATACCCAATTGCTTTATCCGTATCCTTTTTTCCTTCGCGATACAACTTTGCCAATCCATAATACGCCAAACCATTCTTCGGATCAGTTGTTAGCAACGACTCGAATCGTTTGATCGCGCCGTCAGGATCACCTTTGTCAATGTACGATTGTGCCATCCAACGGTACGCAACATCATAGGTTGGTTCAAGTTGGATTACTTTCCAAAACTCTTTGTTCGCTTCATCGTATTTTTTATTTTGGTAAAGGGGGAAAGCGATCTTGTAGTGGGCACGGGCTGCCGTCGCGTTCTCGCTTAGAGGTGTGGGTGTCGGAACGGGGTTTTGTCTAGGAGGGGCGGCGTAAGTCGCGGACGACCAGAGGAAGAGACTGCCCAAAGAGATTACAAACAGTTGAAGAGTTCGTCGCCAAAAGAGCAAGAATGATCTGTTGTACATTATCTTATCCCTTAAGATTAGAAATCATGCCAAAACAAGGCATGTAGAACCTCATAAAGAGATTCTCACCCACTGAATAGCAGTGCGTTCGCCTTCAGTGAGTGATCCAGAATCTCGAAAAGCACTGACATCCAATTGCCCTCCAATAACTTACGATGTGAGTACAAAATCGCCAGGCAATAGGTGTCTTGAATGTGTGCACACAACTAACTTTGCTGATTTAACAATCAAGGCGGCAATTTCATGTTGATTAGCATCGTTAGCTACTATTCCTGCTTCTCCAAGATCATTTCTCCCGATGTGCGCGGAGAGCAATCTGTACCTATATTCATCCAAGTGCCCTTAAGGAAAGTACCATTTGTTGTTGAGATGTAATCCATATCTGTATGTTCAAAACACCACTGTGTTGAAGTCTCAAGTATTTCGACCCCCTCATAGTGAAGAACACCATCAGATAGAGTCCCTCGGATTTTCAAGGTAGCATGCACATCAGGATTGCTATTGTTCTTTTCTTCTTGGGTGCCTTCCACTGTATCGCCAGTCTGAGTAAGAGTCAGATTAATCTCGTACTCTCCTGATCCAGTCACTTTACTTACTCCAACCCATCTTCCGGACACATCCGGCTCTTGATCGAAGCGTCGAGCTGGTCTCGGTTGAGGCGGAGTATAGGCTGTTGCGTCAAACCCTAATGCAACCAGTTGTAGTTTGCGATCACCATACAGAGTAATTTTGGTAGTTCCCCGCACAAGTTCAACGGGAGTTGCATTGAGCGCGGTTGGAAGGTTAGCATCAAGCCATTCTGAAGCGTCCGTCCAATCGGGTGCAAGAATATTAAGATATAAGATAAAATAGGACTTGTTTCTTGGGGTTAATGTTACTTCATCCTCTAAACCGAAAAGAGTTGACATCGACGCACGTGAAATATTATCCTGGGGACCAAATAAGTTAAGGTGACCATAACCACCTTTCTGAGTTCCAGCCACAGATCGTGTTCCATTCTCAGTTGTTGTAGTCTCAAATTCGAATCCGCGTTTTTGAAACTCTTCTTGCAGCACATCACTTGAAATTCCGAGTCCCAGACTAAGGGTCGTTGGGGAAGCCGGAGATTCAGGAGTGGCGTCCTTCTTAGTCGATTGCGACAAGGTGGGAGTGAGGGTTGAGATAGAAGTTGGGCTAGCAATTATTAATCGAACTAGGGTAGATGTGGGTAACGGCATCCTATCTAAAGTCGCCTTTACTGGGATCGTTTCGGTAGGCGGAGGAGTTGAAGAAGCAGCGCCAGCACATGCAGTCACCAAAAATATCATCATAGATATCACAAGCAAGTTTTTCATAGTCACCTCCATGAAAAAACAAAATCTTATTACTTACGCCGGATCGCCAGTTAGAACAAATGAGGCCCAGAAATACGGGCTCGGATATTTAATCCGCGTCTCCAGTTGAGCAGCACGTAGAGAATCCGCTTTACTCAGACCTCGCTTGAGATGAAAGTAGAACGAGTTCATCAGGCTACTTGTAGCCTGATCATCTACGTACCACAAGCTTGCAATGACCGAAGGTGTACCGGCATAGATGAAAGCACGATCGAGGCCAACTATATCATCTCCTACACTGTGTTCGCCCAATTCCGTTTCACACGCGCTTAGCACTACTAAATTCGCATTTTTTAGATTTAACCCATATATTTCATGAACCTCAAGTGATCCATCATTGCTGGAATCCGCTGCCAACAACAGGCGGGAAAATAACGGATTGGACTCATCAAGTTGGCTGTGAGCCGCTAAATGCAAAATACTATAATTACCTGCCTCCATTTTGAATAAAGTCTCTGTTGCTTGATCGTCAGTCAACGCTTGTGAATTGAATAACCGAGCAATCGATTCAACTTCCTGATTCGCATAACTCAGACGAGGGAAACCCTCCGGCTGCGATTCTGCCAGTGCCATCATATTCTCGCTTGGTGCTTTGCGCTTTTCTTGAATGAACGGAAGAACACTCGCACTAGGTAGATAAAAAAGCGAAAAATCATCAATCACCGAGCGATGTCCATCTGTAAGCGCAGCAAAGGGAATATAATGCAAGATCCCATGTGGAATTATGCCAATACGTGGCGTTTTCATGTATTTTCGCAGGGGGTTAATAAGTTGATTATAAAGCGCATAAAGTCTTTCGGATGAGTCTTCCACGTTTGAGAACCTCCGAAATTCCGTAATCGCAGATCTAAGATCAGCAGCAGTAACGGGGAGTTCAATTGTCTCGAATGAATCAGTAGATATAACGAACGCTATCGTCTCTTTGTCAGTGACAAAATATGAGACGAGCATCTCGTCTCTGGCAATCAGCTTTTGAACCTCGGGAAGCGTAAGTGTAGATACCTGTACCAGCGAAGCATATTCTGGATCATTCAATTTGATTTGAATTAACAATTCTTGATAGGTATTTTGTTTATCAAGCAGTTGGCTCTTCAGCGATTTAATCAAGTCCGGATTTTGTTGATCAGCTGGTTTTGATTCTTCGACCCTCAGTCTTCTGTCAATCGCTCCAAGATCCACCCGTAATGTTTGAGCTTTATTTAAAAGTAGCGAATCACCCCCAGTTAATTTCAATTCGATATTGCCTAATTGGTCGAGAAATGTTCTGGCACGTGCCCTTTCAGCAAGATTAAAAGCATCGACGGGCCGTCCAATCCTCAAAAGAACCAGTACAGCACTCTCATATACGTCTGCGGACCGCCGAGAAAGATCCGTTTTAATCTCTTCTGCCTTTGCCGTAGTGCGTACATCTTCCAGAATTGATATTGCACTAAAATAGTAATCAAGTGCGGTTTGTAGTTCCCCCTGACTTTCAAAGATAAAACCAATATTGTCTAGTGTGGATGCTTCCCCTGATCTATCGCCTGTTCCATTCCGAATTTTTAATGCCTCTTGGAAAGATTTCAAGGCATCGGGATACTGTTCAAGGAGAGCATAGAGCGTCCCCATTTGATTTAGAGTATTAGCTTCTCCTGCGGGATTAGCAATCTGACGCTGAATTTCAAGTGCCTGTTTGTAATAGTCAAGTGCTGTCGTATTCTCACCAAGATGCGCAAAAGTAGCCCCGATATTTGTGAGAGTCTGCCCTACTCCGGCGCGGTCTCCCAGATCACTCTCAATTTGAAGGGCTTGTAAATAATAGTTTAGTGCAAGCGTTTGATATCCAGATTGACCGAGTACGACACCGATATTATTGAGATCGGCGGCTTCGCTACTCCGATCGTAAGTTGCACGATGTATTTCTAATGCCTCAAGATGGAGGTCCAGCGCTTTCGAATAATCCTTCAACCGCGCGTAATATGTACCAAAATTATCTAGGGTCGTTGCTTTTTCCGAGCGCGTACCAAAGTCCTCCTGAATCGTCAGCGCTTCAGTGTAAGCACGAAATGCGTCCCCATACAAACCCAAATCCATATAGATCAATCCCATGTTATTCAGGATTACTCCCATCACTTTTTGATGGTCCAACTCTCGCGCGATCGTCAAACTATCCTTATAGAACTCGAGTGCTCTCGTTGATTCCCCCACATCATCATAGATGGTCCCAATATTATTCAGGGTTATTTCTTCGTCCCCGCGATCTTTGAGTTTGCGGTACAGTACTAGCGCTTCTTGATAGGCATTGAGGGCTTCTGTATACTTTCCTAGGTTCTTCTGCATGGAGCCAATGTCAAAAGAGGTAGAAGCTTGTTCGGCATCTCGACCAAGGCTTTGATAAATCTGATGTGACAACTGATACTGCACAAGCGCTTCCTCGAACTTGTTTTGACTTTGGTTGATCTCTCCGATTAGCTGTAGACACCGAGCCTCACTTGCACGGTCGGAAACTTCGCGATATAGATCCAAAGCTTCCTTATACATTTCCAGCGCCTTTGCTGGAAGATTGGTGTCTTTGAATAGACTCCCTTCTTGGCGCAAAATGTCAGCTTCGCTTTCTTTATCGTCAATTTGGCGATAGATGTTCAATGCGTTCTCGTAGAATTGTAGAGCCAAGTTGTAGTTGCGTGCTTCAATATAAGCCTGCCCGATTTTAGTCAGAGTTACGGCGCTTTGCCCTTGATCCCCAATTTCCTGATAAATAAGGAGTGCCGCTTTATACTTGACTACAGCGCCCAAGTAATCACCCGAATCAAATAACGCAATACCATCTTTAAATAGGCTATCTGCTGTTGTCCGCTCGGCTCCGCCAACGGGGGTTGGGTCTTGGCTTGGGTGTGACCCGAACGTAGATGGAGCTAGTACAAACGACAGAAAAAGTACCATGCAAGATACCAGGCAAGCAAAGAGAAATTTTTTCTTATTCATGCTATTCTTCCTCACCTAGAACACTCAATCCTTTAGTAGGATATTTTATTCACTTGAGTTTTTCCAGTTGTTGAATCTTGTCAGAATCACCCAAATCTTGGTAATGGCGAATTGCATCCTGTAACCATCGAACAGATTCAGCTTTGTTCCCAATAGAACTATAAACTAATGCCAATCCGTATTCCGTTAACGCCTGTCCTTCTATATCGTCAAGCCCTTTTGAAAGTTCTAGAGCTCGAAGATAACGTGCTTCAGCGAGGCGAACAAGTCCTATTTTGAGATAAAGATCGCCAAGACTTCGAAAAATGGCAGGTTCTCCGGATTTGGCAGATATTGCTTCAAGAGTTTCAATTGCCTCTGCGCTCAATGCATGACCTGCATACATATGGCTCTGATATATTTGGGCAGCTAAAAATTTTGTCTGCGCTTCTGTCAACCCAAGCCCTTGAACTTTTTGTTCTTCTTGAAGAACATCTTGCGCTTGGACCGCAGTTAGCAAAGTGAATCCCAAGTCAGGTGTGCGATCTTCATCCGAGCTTCGTTGGTTAGCTTCCACTGTTACTTTGTACGTCTCCCCGGGCCTCAGATTAGGAGCATCATCAGGGTAGATAGTCTCTGTTTTTGAAACCACCTCTTGGCTCCAATTAATACCTGATCCTTTCACGCTGACCGTATACGTTATCCCGCCTGGAATGAGCATCCATCGCAGAATAGGATGGGGATCCAGTACGCTTGTCATCCGAGGGGCAACAATCACTGGGTAATCTTGGAATCCGGTGCCAGAGCGTGTCCCACCGAGTTTTTCATCCCGATAATTTAATATTGGTTGTGGAACTCTACAGGGAACGCCATTCAGTCCTTGGGGCACATTTGCGAGAGTCAAATCAGAACACACAACTATGGCTTCAGCGGAGCTATCCAGACGTAACAAGTCACCGTATCGAACAATAGTTCCAAAGAGGGCTGGAGCAAAAGTTTTCCAGCCCTGGCGTTTCACTTCAAGTTTTCCATGAACTTGAATGACAAAATTCAACCCCATTTCATCTGTCGGCGTAATCGTGTCGGTCGAAGGAATAGTGGGCAAAGTTGTTGATGGGCTTGCAGATGCCACAGTGCCAATTGTTGGTTGTCGACTAAACGCCGAGGTTGTGGAAGGCAACACTGTTGAAAACGAAGGAGTATCCGTCGCAATCGGAAAAGGGATTGTTGCAGGTGTGGTTGGAGTTGGCGCGCATCCAATAAGTGAACAAAAAATAACAAAAAAGAAACCCCATTTCATTTTGTCTGTCCTCCACTTAGCCGTTCTCGTGCCAGGCTCAGCCAACTCGCTTCTACAAAATCACCTTTTTCAAAGCGCAGACATGCCTCCCATTCGGGCAATGCCGATTTCAATTCATCACGTGCTTCATACATTTGTGCCAACAGGCAATGCGCCGCCGCGCCATCAGGTCGGAGCTGAAGGGCAAGATTCAAATCGGAAGCTGCCTGTCTCAAGTTTTTCAGATTAAGATTAGCCCAACCTCGGTTCTTGTAAAGCGAGTATTGGACACGTTTCTTTTCGTCGGGACTACTTTGAATATCTAATTCTTGTTCTGCATTCAAGAGCTTTAACCCACTATTCGAATCATCGCGCGATAGGATATACAAACGAGCGAGGTTATTGTAGGCGGGATAGAGGTGTGGATCGGTGACCAACGCAGTCTGATATTCGCTAATCGCATTGTCATATTCAAGAACATCCTCATACGCGGTTCCTAAATCATAATGTGCCGCGGCATAGTCGGGATACAAGGCGATGGCGCGCCTATAATTCTCCAAAGCACTCGTAACCTTGCCTTCTTGTTGCAGCTGCAAACCACGCTGATGGTACAAGTTGCGGGCTATAATTGGGAGCGAGAACCATAACCCCAGTGCAATCACAAATACGAGAAATGAAAACTCGGCTCGCCATTGAGGTTGGAATCTCCAGCGTACGCCAAAGACAGCAAGAAATTCCTCTACCTTGGCTTGGCCATACTCCGTAAATGTGCTGCCCGCGATGATTGTGAGCACAACTTGCAAAAGTATGCTTCCCAATCCGACCGGGTCCGTTTCACTCTTGACGAAACGTTGCGCCACCTCAGTGCTAATCGCGATTGACATGGTGAGGAGCAACGCGGCAAGAACCGTCCAAATCAACGCGGATCTTTTAGATTCAATGCGCTTATCAAGGAACCACCACCAGTCCGATTCGGATGCCTGAATTGAATCGCGCCATCTCTTGACCAAGAGGTATCCAACTCCATCAACCAATGCTTCAGCGAGAGAATCTAACCTTTCATCAAGCGCAACCAGCTTGCGCAGCTGGGCTGAATCAAGGTCCGGATCTTCGGACAGGCTACGCGCCACCTGATCCCGTGCAAGAATCAAATCCAAAACTTTAGACTTGTAATCTGCCGCACTAGGCTCTGGCAACTGCGCCAGCCTGTCTTGGAAGAGAGTGACTGCTTGCTCAAATGTCTTCACATTTTCACCCGAACCTTATTAAGTCATCCCGGATCGCCGGTAAGTACAAAAGCAGCCCAATAGTAAGGATTGGGATATCTAGCGCGTCTCTATATAGAGTCCCTCTTTTATCGGCAACGTACAAGCAGGGACCCTAACTGCAGGTATGATACAACCTTTCTGGAGCCCTTACAACAGTCTCTATAATGGAGCTCAAAATCTTCCAAGACTCTATCTGTCTACTCAGACTAATGGATACCGTCAGTATTTTATAGCATGATCAAACTTGTCCAGTACTGACGCCATTCCAATCCTTATCACGACGGCAAATGGAATTTCCACACGTTTTCCCCGAACGATGTGCCAGATATCCGTCGCTAACTTGAAGAAGCAATGACGGCACTCTCTCTTTTCGGGAAATAGGGAGAATGCCATTACTGTGAGTATGCCATTTCTTGAAAAATGGTGAGCATTTCCACAGCAAGCCTTCTTCAAAAATCAAAAAACCAGCCTAGAATGCACTGCCCCCCTGTAACCAGACAGGGAAAGAAAGCCTCCGTGGGATTAGACCGACTGACACCTCCGCTCGTAAGGTGTCAGTTTGGTTTTGAGTTGGATTCGTTCATAGTTGTAGAAGGTCATGTAGTCGTCGATCACTTGCTGCATGTCTCGAAAGGTAAGATTGCGATAATGGCGCAAAGCTTCCTCTTTGAGATGACTGAAGAAGTTTTCGATGGGTGCATTGTCCCAGCAATTGCCCCGCCGCGACATCGAGGGCACGATGTCGGCTTGCTGCGTTAGCACATGGTACGCATGCGAACAATATTGGTTGCCTTGGTCGCTGTGCAGAATCACGCCCGCCAGGGCAGGCTCTCGTTGGCATGCTTGCCGCAGGGTCCGCTGCACCAGTCCCACTGCGTTCTGGGACTCAAACGCATACGCCACAATAAAACCGTCGTAGAGGTCTTGGATCGTCGACAGATATCCCCAGCCCTGCTGCGTGTGTACACAAGTGATATCAGTCACCCACTTTTCGTTGGGACGCTGCGCCTCAAACTGGCGTGCGAGGCGATTGGGATAGCGATGCTCGGTCTCTGCGACCCCAGTGCGCCACGGACGCCGGCGGCGCGCAATCGAGCGAATCCCCAACTTTCGCATCAGCCGGAGAACCGCTTTGTGGTTCAGGTGGATGCTCCGCTGCCGGGTTAACCAAATCTGAATACGCCGATAGCCGTAGGTGCGATGCGATGCCGCATAGGGTTCCTGCACCAGGCGCAGATGCGGCTCATCCGGATCACCTTGCACCATCCGCTGCACCCAACCATAATACGCTGCTCGCGAAATGCCAAAGAAGGCACACAATGCGGTCACGGGGTATTTCTCCCGCAGGTGGTAGATCACCCGATATTGCGCTTCGCGAGCCCGAGCTGGCGCAATTCGGAATGGAATTTTTTTAGGAGTTCGTTCTCCATCCGCAAGCGTTCGAGTTCGTCCTGCGGTGCGGCAGACTTGCGCGGGCGTCCTTTCGGTTTGGCAAAGGCTTCGGCGCCTTCCTTGCGATAGGCGTGGACCCACCGCCGCACGCGCCACGGATCGCGAATCGCGAGGGCTTGCGTGATCTCGGCATAGCCCATGCCCTGCTCCAGCGCCATATGCACTGCTCGTTCTTTCAGCGCCCGACTGTAATGCTTCATTCCTTTTTTACCAGCCATAAGAAAAGCACCTCTTGGTGATTGTACCACGAGGTGCTTTCTTTTCCTGTCTAGTTTAATGGGTGCAGTGCAGAATTGGCTGGTTTTAAAAGCGGGGGACGGGATTCAGACTGGCGACCTTCTCCTTGGCAAGGAGTGAATTTGGTTTTTCGCGGGAGAGTGCCGTTCTTTCAAATTACGACCGTCTCCTCTCCACTTTTGAAAGTCTCAATAATGCAAGGGAGAGTGACGTCAACTCTTTTGTTTTTATTAATCACATGCATTATAGCTTGGGCACGTTTCAAGTCAAGTACTACTGCCCCAATTACCTAACATCGAAGCTGCATGGTGAGAATTCACAAACCGCGGAGCCAGCATCTCTAATGTGAACTCTTGAAATTATACACGCTGACGCAGTCTAATTCCTGTTTGCCGTTCTTATTTTGCTTTTGTGCGCGAGTCGAAAAATTCTTTTCTCCCAACATACAATCTTCCCCATTTATCAGCAGACATAATGCGCGATAAACCATAACACGACAGATCGTACGGTGATCAAGCGGCACCGAATAAGCTATTACAATCGAGGCGAACGATAAAGTTTGAAGCTGGTCCTCGCGATTCCGGCATCATTCTCTCAAGTCATTGAGAAGCCGATCCAACGACTTCTCATAAAGACTTTGGTCAATCCATTGGGTAAAATCTCCTATATGCCTACTATTTCTCACATAACTCGGCCATCCACTTTCCACAGCCATTACATCATTGTCAATTCGAATTGGGAATAAGACTATTCCTCCTGTTTCTCTTTCCTTTGCTAACGCGGTTTCAACTTCTTGTTCGACATTTTGGCTACCAATAGAACTCTTCGATAAAATGATTAAGAGTTTGTCGTGAGCGCGGATAGATTTATCGATTGCGGGTCGAATCATTGAGCCAATGCTCATATTTTTAGGGGCATACCAACAGCGCACCCCATTATCCTGTAAATCATTGTAAAGCTTTTGAGCAAATTTTTCATCTAAACTTGAGTAACTTATAAAGCAAGAGTGGAAAGCCTTTTTCAAACGTAATTTCTCGATGTTGGAAAGGATTTCTAAGATTTTTGTTTGTGGTAATTCTGAGTGATTAAGCTTTGTTGCCTCAATCTGCCAATCGGTGAGACCACACCCTCGCAAAAAATCAATTGGCAATGGGCCCGATAATTCATGTGTTCTATTATCAATAATACTACGCCCCCGATGGGTGCATATGTCCAGACCCCTTGTTTCCCGGAGATTCGTATTTCCAAAGATAGTTTCTTGAAGAATCGCACCGGACAGGTCGGCTCGTTTGAGATTGACTCCGCTGAAATTCGCGAAACTAAGGTTTGAGGAGGCCTGCCAATCAAAAAAGTTGTATGCAAATCCTAGATTCGCGCTTTCTAGATTTGCATTTGTAAGGTTTGCACCATAAAGATTCGTATTCTGCAAATTGTAACCAGACAGATCCATTCCACTCAAATCTGCAAAACTCAGGTCCGGCAGCAAATTCAAATATTCGCCACGTCCCTCGTTCCAAGATTTTGCGCCTAGTGCAAGCGCTTGAAGGTCTCCTTCATGAGCCATATCTATGCTCCTGCATGATCAGTGTATATAACCAAATCTAAATTGCCGGAATGGGATCCACCTTCTGGATTATGATATTCCCTGTTCCAAGAACAGCGAGACGTTTTTGATTCTGTATAGCTCACCTCATTAACCGCATATGAACTACTATATATTGAGGTCACGAAGGAGCCTAGAAAGACTCTTGTGATATTCACTTGGATCTTTCCAGTTTGCAAATTCGCCTATGTGACGACTGTTACGAATGTCAGCAGCCCATGCTTCAGTCGTATTCATGACAGCCTCATCGAGTCGAATTGGGAAAAGAACAAAGCGATTTGCCATGCCTTTTGTCTTCAACGCTTTCTCTTTGGCGAAGCCGCTCTCAACTTCTGTTTCAACCCAGTCACTCTGAATTGAATTCTGGGAAAGAACGAGTAAGACTTTGTCGTAATCACTGATCGCGTCATGAATCGTCTGTCGAATCTTGGACCCAATTTTCATGTCATGCGGCGCAAACCAAGTTTTTATCCCATTCTTGGTCAAATCAGAATGGAGCTGCTGAGCAAAAGTTTCATCTTGAGAGGAATAACTGATGAAACAAGAATAGCTAGCGGGGCTCGGAATTGGAGTGGAGGTAGGTGTTGAAGAACTCATATAGGTTCCTTTAACGGTAGAAACCGGGGATTTTGGCAACAAGTATAGGTCACGTGCATTCTTGAGAATATTTGTGACCGCGCCAAAGCTAATTCCAAAGATAGCAATTAATGCGAGATAGTTCTGTCCCCAAGACGGATTTAGGCTAACAGATATAATAGCTGTAACAATTCCAATTCCGAGTCCGAGCAAAATCGCCCAGATGTTCAGTCGCAGGAGAAGATCTTTCAAGTCTAGACGAAACATTTGAAACCTCCTTTGAAGATAGTGCTTGGATGCATTGAGTGTGTCTTCGGTTGCTATGATGACTTTAAGTCACTGACCAACCGATCAAAACACTTTCGATACTCGTCATGACTCTTCCAATCGGAAAAATCGCCAATGTGTCGTGTGCGGCGTAAGTGAGCTGCCCATCCCTGATTGGTTTCCATGACCGAATCATCGAGACGGATTGGGAATAACATTAGCCGCTTTTCATGGCGCTCCCTATCGTACGCCGCTTCGACTTCATGTTCTACCCACTCACTCGCAATCGAGTTTTGGGACAAAATGATTAATAATTTGTCGTAAATGCGAATCGCCTCATCAATGCCACTCCGTATGTTTGCCCCGATCCTTAGATCTCTTGGTGCGAACCAACAGCGAACATTTCTTGCTTGTAGATCCGCATACAGTCTGTCAGCGAAGCTCTGGTCAAAACTGGAGTAACTGATGAAACAGGAATAGAACTCGAATGCTTTAGGTTGACCCACCAGCGAGTTCATGTAGGTAATAAAGTTTTCAGGGATACCCGCTCCACGCAGGAATATCTCAGGAATTATTCCCTTTGATAGGTATGTTGTTTCTATTCCAATAACTGATGGTCCCCTATGCTGTATTGTCTCAATATAATTAGCAGCTGACAAATCAACACTACCAAAAATAGTTCCACTTACTATAGATCGGTTGAAATCAGTGTTCCTAAGACTGGTTCTCGTAAGATTCGCATTCGACAGGTCGGTCTCGCAAAGATTGGCATCGGTGAGATCGGCATAAGTCAAGTTGCTCCAATAAAGATCTGCTTGTCTCAGATTGGCGCTCGTCAGTTCTGCGCCGCGCAGATTGGTGTTTGTAAGATTGGCTTCGCTAAGATTTGCCCTATTAAGATATGCTCTTGTAAGGAGCGCATTATCGAGACGTGATTGACTCAAATTGGCATTAAATAGATGTGCATCTAGAAGTTTTGCGTTTCTTAGATCTGTTCCCATAAAATTTGCTAAATTCAGACGCGCATCTGTTAAGTTCGCTTCTCTCATATCTGCGCCTGCAAAATTTGCGAATCGAAGTTCTGAATCTTCAAAGTTAATTCCTCGAAGGTCGGCTCCAGGTATATTCAAATATAGGAGATATGGTTTTACCAAGGGATTATCTGCTCTCCATGTATTCCAGGCTTCGACTCCTCGTTTAACTATGGCGGCTTGTTCGAGATTATACATAGACGATCAGTACGAAATTGAAGGTATTTGACTCAAATATCCATACAAAACGACACTATTGGTCGCAAGGCAGCTAGAAATGTTTCATCAAGAGTGATATGGTGAATCCAGGATATGCCGCCTAACCGTGATGTACGTTCGGGCAAGGGCTTTTTGATAGGCAAGCGCTGCAGGTTCATGCTTCAGCCATTGGCGTGTTCGGTCTGCAGGGGCGAGCTTCTCTATTGCATATGAAAGAACTGCCTCTGCAACTGCCCCAAACAGAACTTTCTTCATCATAAATTTATCCGTTCTTGTTCCAAATGCGGTTTAGTGCGAGTAGGAACATTATAAAACAAATTCCGCTCAGGTAATCACCTGAGCGGAAGTCGATGAAACTTCTGAAATCGTTGATTAGTGGAATCGATTATTACTACCATACCGTCTTAAAACTTGCTCGATCCAAGAGCGGATTCAGTATCTCAAGAAACTGTTCCGCCTGAGCCTTGTCCATTGCAAACGCAAGCGCAATCTTGATCACAACCTCACGCGAAATCTCGACGCGCTCTCCGCGGACAATGCGCCAGAGGTACGCTCCATCAATCCCTGTATCGGCGCTAAGCTGATAAATCGTTTTATTATATTTTTGCAGCAGCTCCCTGAGCAGCGCAGCGAACGGATTGCCCGGCGGCTCAATCGAGCGTTGCGAACGGAAGCTCGAACGGCTGTGGGAAGTTTTCTCCCACATGCTGAAATTCCCTTTTGGCTTGAAACGGTTCCTGTATCTCATTTCTCATCTCCGATACATATCGGTGCTGCACAAACGTAAGGGGAACATTGCGCCCGGTTCGCTGCGATCAATTGCGAAGCAATTTAGCGCAGTGGTTCACCAATTGCCTTTTGATTGGTGAAAGGGCGCAAGTGTTAGCTGCTGTTAGTGCGCATACCGTAGCAATCCCGCCGGTCTGGAGCGACGTGACGCGTTCTGCCGAAGGCACGTGCGCCGCGAGCGAAAGCGGGAGGCGGGTGCGGAGGAGGCATTGGCAGCAGCGACCCGCGTCTCAAAGATTAAAATGAACTTTTCAAAATTGATATACTGAATTCTAACGCCTAGGTGCTCCCCTGGGTCTCTTTTTCTAACGAACTTGAAAGAGACCTAAGCCCAAGTCGTGGCTGGCTGGGCTGGTCACTTGGTAACGTAAGTCACTGCGTGCCAAGCGTGCATGATGGGCTGCCTGGGCGTTTTTTTATTGCTGCAAACAAGTCAAAATAAAGCCTGAGGATCGTCGCGGGTTGCGAGTGCCCAAATGGGAGAAGTTAAGATGTCTGCTCCTCGGATTGCTTCAAAGGTGGTAAACCAGAACCGCGATTTCCCTCCTGCTGTTTCGGTCACTTCTTTCAAGTTTCGCATCCGCTTTTCACTGCGGGTGATCGTTAGGACACGCATATCTTTCGTTTGATACCTTTTTTCGTATGCCCCCGAACGATAGTATTCCAAATACGCATGTACCTTTCGTGCCCAATCGCGCTTACCTGTTTCCCTCGCGTCAAGGGTAACCGTCCCCAAATCACACTCAACAAAAAAATTGAATAGATCTTCTTCTGTCTCCAAACGAAAATAAGAATCCGGCACAACGGCTGCTTTCTCCCGTCCGCCTTTATCCCCTTTGAGAATAACCGTGTCCTTCATTTGGCGGCTTTTGAGCGTTTTGTCATCAAGCCACACCGGAAGGTCGAGCGCGTGCTGTTTTGCGGAGAGTGTCACTGCCACACGAATATCATTCGTTGCAAGAAGATGATCCAAGAAGGGATAGGAGACATTATTGTCCTGCGGGTCCCAGTCCACCTCCTGTCCTTCGATCGTTGAAAGATGCTCCGCGCCCGTTCGGTCCAAAAAGTAGACCAGTGGTTTTCTGCCCTCCGAAAGTTTCGTCGGCTGCTCATCGCGATACAAATAGCCGTGATGATACAGAAGGCGGAGGCGCAGCTTGCAGCGCGCATTCACACCCCGGCTGTCGTTTGGATGAGTAAAAAAGAGAGCTTCGATCTGCGGCGCGGTCAAAGCCCGATACGCATAAACTGCCTTGAGAATCTCCATATCGCGCGGCGTAAGGCGGAATCCGGGAAGAAGTTCTTCACTTGCGCGCTCTAGCGTTCTTAGCCGTTTTCTTTTCTCCAAACTGGGTAGGATTGTCGTCGTCAAGGTCTGCATGTGCATCGCTCTTCATTGTAGCAAATTTGGCTGGCGGAATAACTTCCATTTCCTCATGTGTCGATTTTGAGGAAACGGTTATTTCACGGACAGCATCCCGACGCCTCTCAATCTCCAAGAGGATGTCTGAAATTCGTCTGCCGCGCCGTTCCATGAGTATCTCTCGTGCTTGTGCCACGAGCTCGGCATTGGTATAGATGCCTTCGTCAAAACGCCTGATGGTTACCGGTCGTAGTTCCCCTCGGATATCACCTTCGCCAAATGCCGTTCGGACCAGAAAGTGAAACTTCCCTTGGTCGGTGAAGTGATAGCTATTGAGCACGGTTTGCTCGTCCATCGTGAACTCGACGCTACGATAGTCAATGACGTTTGAGACCCCGCGATCTGTCGCATAAATTGGTTCGTACTTTTTGACCCAATATGGGCTATATCGAAAGAATTGGCGAGCAAGCGTGAGGGCGGCATCACGGTCACTGGTTACGCCAAGCATCTGTGTGCCCATTGCCATTAGTGTTTTCTGTATATGCTCATCCATCTGAAACAGTTCTTGATGGGCAAGCGTGAGCCATATCATATAGTTGCGGGCAAGGACATTGATGAGCTCATCAAGTTCTGAGGCGAAAAGGTCTGTTGCAAGGGTGCTTGAGGCAAAAAGAGAGGTGAGTTCGTCAACAGCAAAGCTTATGGGGCGATGGCGTCCTGCCCCGCGATGCTTAACAAACGAGAGAAAATAATTGAACGCCCACACCATCTTGAAGCGCCGACGTTCAATATCGTGCTCATGACGGAAATCAAGCAGCACTGCCTGGCGTTCCTTTACGACCCGCTGCCAATCAATGCCAAGCTCGTTCGCACTAAACATCGCCCGCATCGGAGGGTCAAAACTAAAGAGCGCCACTTTGTTCATGAAGGAGTCACTCTTCCGGCTACGTAACTCGTCCTTCCATCCCATAAATTCTTGAAAATAGTCGACAGCGGGTCTTACCTCGGGGTGCATTGCGAGGGCGCGGTCAAACCTCCTCTGCCATCTTTCCGGGTATCGGACCAAGTCCTCGGCTTCGCTAATCTGCAAGCCAAGTGCGGTCAAAATCATGCCCGCTGAAGTGCCCATACGCCACAGGGGATTCCACCCTTCGACTGAGGCGGTTTGAAGATTTGGGTCGAGCTTGCGGACTATATCCAAGTACCTCTGCGAGGTTTCATAGAGTCCTTCATCTCCTAAATGGTAGTAGAGGGGAAACGGAATTACCCGACCAGACTTACCGCTCATGTCAATATATAGAACGCGCTTCCACAGGGGTTCTTGAAGTTCCCGGGGGAGGCGCGTCAGTTTATCGAGGAAGTTATCTATCGTTGGCCCGTGGGGATCTAGGATGACAAGCGGAACCCCTCGCACAAAATCGAGCCATGAAATAACCCGGCCGATCAGGCGGCTCTTCCCCGAGCCCTTGCCCGCCATAATGTGGATTCCCATACTGCGGGAGCCATCGGGAAGCCAGACCAAGCGGCGTTCGAGATCCCGCGGAACTACAGGCGAGAACGCATTGTTGATCGCAATCGCTCGCTCAGGTGAGACGACGAGATTCTTCATCCGCTATGGGTTGTCCCCCTCGCCGATATAAATGCCGGCAATCTGAGGGGCAGGTGGTTGTGGTGGAGGGGGTGCTGGAGGCGGCGGGATAAAAAGCATGGGTGGAGTTAGTGAAAGCTCGACAGCACGCAACATCACATATGCCTGCTCGAAAACCTGAAAGATACAAATATGATTTTCCGAGCTCATTCGATTGCGGTGCGTTTTTGGAACCACGCTTCGCCAATCGAAATACTTGTCAATGAGAAGAACCTTGGACTGGTTGATTATGACAAGGTTTGGGGACTGGGTAACTGCCGCGCATAGCTCACGTGTCCAATCGGAAAACTCTCGAGCAAACACGCAAAGCTGGGGCTCCGTACTTGAGAGCCCGAACTCTGCCTCCCGATTCCACATCTTATAAAATGAAGGTTCCGAATTTGCCATAATCGCACTTCTGACGTTTCAGTCGGAGCCAAACAATCGCGCCAAGAGTCTGCGCCGAGAAGCCTCCACATAGAGAGTGCGGTCAATCTCAAGACCAATTTTGGTTGCACCGACTTCGAGCGTGCCAAACATGTGCCGGGCAAACATTTGAATCTGACGATTGGCAAACTCATCGATGTACGCTTGATGCTCCTTCCCACGCGCTTCGGCTTTGGTTGTGACGATAAACCCAACCGTGTCATCAAAGACTTGTGCCGCGTGCCGATTGATCTCTGCTATCTTAGTTTGCCCAAATATGGTCTTGGCTGCCTGCGCCTCAATGACGATAATCTGCTTGCGATATTCTTCCCCAATCCGTTTCTCGTCACGCGTCACTGCCTGATTTTGGGGGTTATACGGAACGAGGCTGTTGCCCAATCCGCCGGAGCCAATGTCATCAGGGAGCCCCAATATACTTTCCGATTTTTGGTAGCTGGTTCGGTTACTCATGATTTATCTCCTCAGTAACTGGTACACCTGTCGCATATATTCCTGGGTGACTTGACGCATAGCTTGTTTGGTCTCCCAGCTCGTTTTGCGCATCTGCCGTATAGGGGCGGCATGGTCGCGATGAAGGAGAACGACAAGACCTACTATGGCACATACCAAAAGAGTGACCGAAATAAGATAAAGTAAGATGAAAAGCATTGCGATTTGGTTTTCCTCCTTTGAGATCATTCGGATATGAAATCGCGGAATCGCTCCCACAAACTGTCTTCACCGGCGCTGGTTGGCAGACTTGCAAGCAAGGCGAAGATGCGGTCATTGGCAAGGTGCGTCGTTTGGCTTATCGAGTGCAAGTAGTCCCTCGTGAGGTATTCGTACTCTGCGTTAACCTCGGGTGAGAGCTGGTGCTCACAGCTCAGGCGCTTCAAGAGTCCGGCGAGCTTCACACTGTTTACGGCCTTGAATTGGGCGTATTCGACGATCTCGCTTTGGGCGTCAACGGCAGCCTCGGCTGCCGCGGCGATCTTATCCATGTGTTTGAGCTCACGCGCAATTTCACGCCCAACGCTTTGTTGGAGGGTCCTAACATCGGGGAGTAAATTCGGGCGGATAATCAAATCTCGTGCCATGGGATCATCTCCTTCTGGGTAGTTTGCTGTTGCAAGACGATGGTCAATCTTTCAGTTGTGAGAAATATCGCATAAAAAGGAGACGTACACGACTAAGAAAACCTATATTTTTGTATTTTAGAGGAGTCCAGCGTCGCGTGCGATACGTACGGTAGACATTCGGGGAGAGCTATCTTTTCTGGACAAATCGAACTTGGCGTAAATATGATATAGATGTTCTTCGACGGTCTCGCGGGTAATTCCAAGCCAATGTGCGATTTACTTGTTGTTCATGTCGTGAATGGAGAGTCAGCGTACCTCACGTCGAGTCAGCTCAGTGGTATAAGGTACTATTAGGCTTGGTAAGTTGATAAGCAACTTATGCTTCTTTCACAATTGTGCATGGTATAATATATGGCATTGAAAGCGCAGAAAATACACTAAATTCTTTTCCTTTCATTGATTTCTCTTCAGTTCTTACACTACCCTACTGAGCCACATCGTTTCACTCATTGCTGTGAGTATAAAGACGACCAGGTGTGAAGTCTATATATCAAAAGGTAAATCCCTTATGAGTTACAGCACCGGAGGTATAAGATGGCTCCGAAAGCAAACCCAGAGATTGCAGCTTCACTATCACACGCGTTAGGCTCACGCAGTCAAAAGTGGTTGGCGGATGCACTCGTGGTCAAACCTACAGCGGTTAGCCAGTGGATAAACGGCAAATATCGCCCGCTAGCTATTCATTTAGCGCTTATAGCCGATCTGCTTCAACAGGATGCCCGAGAATTGGCAAGGGCAGCAGAGTATGATCCTGAAAAAACATTTCGGCTTTATGAGAGAATTGCCTTTGGAGGGGAGAGAATTGAACAGATTCTTGAGAGGCAGAGTGAAGAGCTGCAATCCATCAGAAGGTTCTGGGTGGGAGGTCTCCCTTGGGACGGCATCGAGCTCGGGATCGAGGGAGACAAGTTCCTGCAACAAGAACTGAAGCGATATCCTCATTGGAAGCAACGTCAGCTTCTCTTGATGAAACGATCAGAAGTCCTATACCAACTCACTCGGCTCTACGCAGCGTGCCTTCTCCCAAAAGATTCCTTTTCGATCCTGATGAATATTAGCGCCCAGCAAGAAGCTATTGCATCTGAATTCGAGGATAGCGGGTCAAATAATAACGCACCGCGAATTTACGCGTATCGTAGTAAAGGAGAAGCCTATCACCTTGTTGGCAAGAGTGCCGAGGCGCGTCGCTGGTACAATGCTTGCCTGGTTCTTGCCAAAGACCAACGTTCACGCCTCGAGATTGCACAATCTCTTTGCCTGGCTTCAGTTGGCTGTGGCGATAAGCGAGGATACAAAAGAGCGGCTCGGGTCATGGACACGGCGCTTGAAAGAGAACAGTTCGACGCGATAGTTGAGAGTATGGTTCTCGAAGCCGAAGGACGGGGAGATATAATGTTAGGGCTCAAAAGAAACGAGAAACTAGAAAAGGCTAATTTGATTGTCTTTAAATCACAGGTTAGCGGGCACCCTATGATCCTTCGGTTGATCCAATGGAAGCGGAGTAATGTTCTCGCCATGTTGTATCTGGCGGGAGAGAGCGTCAATCTAGAGAAGCTCAAGATAGAATTAAACGAAGTGTTTACTCTAGCGCAGAGGCATGGCTACTTCAAATATATTGAGGAACTTGCATCCCATGTCAAGAAATTTGTGTCACAACACCCCAAGTTTTCACATCTCCTTCAATTGATTCCGAACACAACGGCCTATCCAGATCTTTATTTCTCTCTATCCGTCGTTTGAATTCGTTTGTCATCTCTTTACGTTTTTCTTCAGTGGACTCCCATTCCTCATCATACGTAATCTGTACAATTTGATCTAACCTCTTGTCATCGAGGTCTTTGCCTCGAAACATAGATTTCATGTACAGGGGTAAAGACTTCTTAGCTCAGATTCGGGGTTAGCGTCGCAGCCTCCTGAAATTGGTGGATACCCGCCTGTCTCTATCCATCTCTGCGGTTCAAAGCGAAAACGTTTTTGAGGTTGCCCAATATCCAAACCTGCTTTTGAGGCAACAGAAAACCCACTGGAACGCATTTCGTCTCCAGTGGGTTGTTTTATTTCTGGCGTGATTGGTTTGAATCGCTCACCTGTCATTCATAAAGCACCTGCCTTTCAGGAAATAGTATATCAAATCCACCCCCGCACATTTTTTTGCTTGCGCCTAATGGCACCCCTGCCACACGATAGTCAAGGATTGCGCCGCATGATCTATCGTGGCGCAACTCGCTCCAGTCCTTGACCGTGTGGTAGCCTGATTTGGCAAGCAAGCGAAAAAACCTTTCTGCTCTCCTCTTCTTGAATTTATCCTTCTCAATTTGATACGCTGAAATTTATCATGCGTGAGATTGAGGAGGACTTGTCGGTTTATGCTGAAGTAGAAATTCCCCATGCAATGCGGGGCGATCCACTAAAGAATTCAGCTCTTGCTGAGATAGATTGTCCGCGCGGACCGATACGCCAAGCGGCGTCTCAGACATATCAACTGGTCGAAACCATTTATCGCGCAAGTTCTGAGCAAAACTTTATCCTTCATCCGGGCGTCGTCTTGCGCGCTTATGATCTCATCCATGATCGACAGCAGGCAGACGCGCGAAGATTTACACTTCTCCATGTTCTATTGCGCGGAATTTATGCACAACTTTGGCTCGAGTCGAACGAGGATTATGGAGCGCGGTATCAGACGATTTGCGGTACGAACTTGCTCATTGACAGGACAATTCAATGGCTGCATTCGAGAGGTCGAGCGCGATGATAGATAATTTTCTGTACTCGATCTTTTTAGATCTTGCATCTGCACGCTGCAATCTGTACTCAAAGAGCCGGGGGTGGGTGGGAACGCCAGCCCCTCCCCTTGTCTTGCAAAAAAAGGGGGCTAGAGATTGCTCCCTAGCCCCTTTACCTTACGATTGCTTCGCCGGCGGTGTGAGATTCTGTTTGACCAACAGTTTCTTGCCGTCCTCTTCACAAGAGAAATACTTTGTAACGAGAAAAGCCTCGCCCGCCTTGACCTCATGTCCACAGTCAAGTTTGAACCCTTTTTTTGCCGTGAAGCGTTTGACCTGCGCCATAGTTCATCACCTCCTCTCAAAGCGTCCTACAACTTTTAATGTACCACGCCAGCATTTGTTTTGCTTGCTTGGTTTGCACATGCTGCAACCACACGAAGTCAAGGATTCCGACGTGAGGAGGAACTTGCGAGGGCAGCCTGCAACAAGCGCACTGAGATCAAACGGACGCGGCTGCCCGCAGTCCTTGACCGTGTGGTACACTGGGGAATCAGCAAGCAAGCAAATGAGATCGTGCACGTGCGTTGTTTGGAAAAGAGGGGCTGGCTGGGGAATATAATTGTTTACAACAGACCGGCTCTTTTGCGCTCCTCAAATTCAACGAACTTTTTGAAATGAAAACTACATTTGGGTTTTCAGACGCGCGGCGTTTGCGCGTCTGCGGGCGGGCGGAAGGAGGTCAAGGGGGAATTCCGCCCAGCCCGTGTCGTCGGCGAGGGCGCGGCGTTCGTATTCCGAACGCACGCGACCGAGGCCGACTACCATCCATCAAGAGAGCCAAGCGAAGCGCAGGCGAACGCAGCCCGCAGTCCCGAACCGTTTACGGTAAGGGACGAGGGTTTCGCACTCGCGCCAATCACCCTGAACCGAAGGGAAAGGGTGATGCGAGTAGCGAAAATGGATGGTAGTCGGGCTTGGCGAAGCCGAGCCGACGACAGGGAAATCGAGCAACCCCCGAAGCGTCAGCGGAGCGGGGTTAGCGAGATTTTCCTTATTCCCCCTTGCTCCTTGCGAGGACTCGATGTCCGAAGCAAGGAGGGTAAACAAGTCTCAACCGACAGAAAAAGCGTGCCTATGAGAAGATATGGATTGAGGTATGGGTTGAGGTATGCGTTTGAGAGGTGTTCAAAAAATTGTTTGAACAATTGGGGATCGCGAAATCCAAGACCGACTCATAAACATTATAAAACTTGGCACGCTAGCGACCATTCTTGGACCGTTTCTCTGCAAATGGTATGAGGGTACTTGACTGTAGTATCCCCCGCCCTTTTGGTCGTTTCTTGGGTATTTTGAGGCATACATGTTACTTGGACAATTGCAGGGGTTCAAACTGCTTTTTCTGTTCTTGCTTTAACCATTGAACAAAAACCGCAGCCGGATTTTTCGCCTTTCCGTCAGTCACAATCTCGTGCGCTTTTCTCAAGAGCTTATGCGGGTCAAAGCGATGACACACCGAACGATAGTAACTGATTGATTTTTGATCTTCAAGTTTTTCCGCAAGCAGCTGTGCATAGTAATCAGCTTTATCAGATTTGTCTGATTTTTCTTTTGTCTTTTCGACAACGTTCTTATTAAGATTTAGTTTCTTATCGTTAGCTATATTTCTTATAGCTGCCCAGGATCCCCTCTGCTGGCGATCCCCAATGCTGGCGATCCTAGGCATTGGCTCGGAGACTGCTGCATCCGTCTTTAGCGACTTCATTATGATAATTGTGCCTGTCAGAAACTTCTTCGATTTCGTATCCTTGATCCGCGTCTTGGAGACCAAACCTTCGCTTTCAAGAATCTTGATGCATCTTCCGGCGACCTCTCTCGTAACCCCTGCATACGTTCCCACGCTTTGAGTGAAGAAATTGATGGGCTGCTCGACAAAATCGCTTTCAATTTCACACAGGGCAAGATAGACTCCTCGAAGAGCAACAAACAATCGCTTTTGACCCCCATACTTTTTTCTCAAATACCGCATGACGGGCTTATCCCACCAAGCGATAGGATTTTCTCGATAGATCCGAACTTGATTTTCCATAGGCATATAGACGAATTCTCCTGACCACTCAATCAACCAGTCAGCTGACTGATTAGTCGACTCGCAAGTCGATTTGCCAATTTTACAATCGTTGTGTCGTTCGTGAGACTCACCTCTTCAAGGAGCAAACGGAGCACAACCGAGCGATCTATTTTTTGGTGAATCCTCTCTCCGATTTTCTTGTTGAGCTTGTCTGCTGCGATATCTAAATCCTCATCCTGCTTCTTGGTAATATAGAATGCTTTCGGTCTGCCAAGAATGATTGACTGGTCAACTGGTTGGTTAGTCGGTTGGTCGGTTGGTCGTTCAGCAGACTTTCGAGTTGACTGAGGTGTCGACTGATTGGTCGCATTACTTTGGACTGAAGGGAGTTTATTAGTTGCTGAAATTTGCGGAGCAGAAACTATAGTGCGGAGAGGAGGTTTGGATATGAGAGGACTTGCAATAGGGGGAAGCTGGTCCATGCCTTGTCCATCTTCGTTACCTTTCAATTTGGGGTTGTAAAACTCTGCCTTAGCTGGTCTCATACTGGATAAGCCAATTAGCCAAAAGATCGTAGGCTATCGCGCCTGGGTGCTTTGGCTGGTAACTGTTAAGCGGTTTGCGGTTATCAAACGAGCGGGGGAACTCAATGGATTCGGGGACTCGGATGGGAAGGACATTGTCGCGCCATATTTTCTTAGCATTGTTGACGATTTTGGGCGAATGGAGGGTTGTGGATTTGAACATGGTAAAAAGAATCTTGATATCCTGATGGTCAAGATTGAATTTGTTCCACATGATGTTCTGAACGTGATTGACAAGGTCGGCTACACCATCAATTGCCATTCGTTCTGCGGCTGCGGGGACAAGAATGAGATCCGAGGCAATGAGTGCGTTGAATGAAAGCATGGCTTTGCCAGGTGGGGTGTCCAGAAGAATGTAGTCGTAGCGGGCGCGTAGGGGAGTGAGAATTTCAGAAAGCTTTCCCTCATCCTTTCCAAGTTCCATTGCTTCTTCAATCGCCGCCATCATGACGTTTGAAGTCAGCATATCAATACCGAACTTGGTTTTTTGAATTGCTGTCCCGGGCTGCAATGTGCCCATGAAGACTTGATAGAGGTTAGGTGGTCGCTCAGGGTCTAAATCTAAATAGCGGGTTGCTGACGCTTGCTGGTCAAGGTCAATGAGCAGGACACTTTTGCCTTTTTGAGCTAACGCGTATGCAGTATGTACGGCGGAAGTTGATTTGCCTGTGCCTCCTTTGAAAATACTAAACCCTATGACCTTCATTCGATTTGGCTAAGTTTTAGCCATTCCTCATACGAGGAAAGGGGAACTTGATAATATCCCGTACCTCCTAGGCGGGTTACGTTCTTAAACTTGCCTCGTTTGATCCATTTCACGACCGTCGAGCGATCAAGCCCATGGATGCGGGCAATCTCAGCGGCGTTCAAAAATCTCTTCATAAGAAAAGTAAAACAAAACGCGGAATGCTTGTCAAGGGGAAAATGATGAAAGTGTTGAAGTGCAGAGAGGAAATTTATACAGGCAAGTTGTGGGGTTGAAATTGTTATTCGCCTCGCATATAATCCTATTTCTTCTCTGACAGCAATTTGTGAGTCTCAAACACCTTTTGCTGAGAATAAGAGTATTTTTCGACCCGCGTTGCCTTAATATGGAATACCGGAATCTTGTTTGAGTTGGACCTAAAGGGGATTAGAGATGAATGTAAATAGTGTTCTTGAAATCATCAAATCGATGGTGCGCGGCGGCGAAGCGCCGAGCGACGCATACAAAAAGATACGAGCGATTGTGCCTGCAGAACTCGTCAATGAAGCGGCACGTATTTTTGAAGAAGAGACTGGACGCATCCGAACGCTTACCTCGCCAGTCGCCCTGCGCGCCAATGCGGGAATGCAAAACTGGTACATGGGTCCTTCAGACACGGATATCTACTGGCCGCGCCTTAAGCAGTACCTTCTTGAGACCAAAGGTTGGTCACATACAGCAGTTGATTCAGTTGACCAGTCCTCAACACGTATCGTGTCACTTCTTGAGCCGCCAGGTTCCGCCAAAATTGATACAAAAGGGTTGGTTGTCGGTTACGTTCAGAGTGGAAAAACAGCAAACTTTACGGCGGTCATTGCGAAAGCAGCCGATGCGGGTTATAGATTCTTCATTGTCTTATCCGGGATGACAAACCTGCTTCGCAAGCAGACGCAGGTGCGGCTCGAAGGGGAGCTTGCTGCGTTGAATACAGACAGTTGGTTTTTGCTTACGGATGCAGGGCGCGACTTTGGACAGCTTGGCGCAAAATGGAATGTAAATGCGTTTCTTACAAGCGATAACAAAGCCGTATTATGTGTCGTGAAAAAGAATGCAACCGTGTTAAGGAAACTGCTTCGTTGGTTAAAAGGAGCAAACGCGGAAGTGCTTAACAGCTGCCCAGTCCTGGTCATCGATGACGAGGCTGATCAAGCGAGCATTAATTCAGCTCCATTGGAAAGGGAGCGAACTGCCATTAACAGACTTGTTTTAGAGACCCTTGGAACATTGCCCAAAGTTGCGTACATTGGATATACCGCAACTCCTTTTGCGAATGTCTTGATTGACCCTGCACTCAAAGATCTCTATCCGCGGAGCTTCATCGTGGATTTGCCCAAACCAGAGAACTATTTTGGGCCAGAACGCATCTTTGGACGCGACTTGCTGGCGCAGGATGATCCAGCAGGGACAATGGATGGGCTAGATGTAATTCGGATTGTGCCAGACGATGAGATACCTATACTGCGTCCAAAGTCTCAAGCAGAACGTGCGGTGTTCGAGCCGGAAATAACCCCAAGCCTTGAACGGGCGCTCCGTTACTTTTGGATGTCATCAGCAACGCGTATAGCGCGAGGACAGGGCAGTGATCACACAACGATGTTGCTTCATACTTCGCAACATATTGCAGTTCATAATAAGTTCAAACCGCCCTTAGAGCAGTTCAGAGATTCATTCTTCAAACAGCTTCAGCGTGTAACCACTGCTGAGGACCAACTTGTAAACGAACTTCGGTCTCAGTGGGAGGAAGAACAGAATTGTCTCCCTCCCTCAGAAATCGGTGAGGAACCAACTTCATTTGAAGTATTATGGACATATCTTCCGCAAGCGGTCGAGTCGACGAGTGTAATTATTGAAAATAGTTACAGCGATTCGCGGATTGATTATCAACAACCTGGACGAATTCAGATAGTCGTTGGGGGCAACACGCTGGCGCGTGGGTTGACCTTGGAAGGACTTATTGTCAGTTTTTTCCTTCGCTCCTCGACCGCTTACGATACACTTCTTCAGATGGGTCGCTGGTTTGGCTATCGGCCTGGGTATGCAGACCTACCGCGAATCTGGATGACACAGGAACTTTCAGACAATTTCAAGGATCTCGCCACTGTAGAACAGGAAATTCGAAATGACATCGCAGTCTACGCGATGGAGGAGGCTACGCCACTGAATTTCAGCGTCCGAATCCGAACACACCCAACTCTTGAGATTACCTCAAAACTGAAAATGCAGTCAGCAACATTTGCCTCAGTCTCTTATAGCGGCAGCCGACATCAAACAGTACTGTTTAAGCATCGCGATAAGAATTGGCTGGACAGAAATATTGCCGCTGCACATTCGCTAATCCTTGGGCTTCAAGCACAACCGCTTCGCGGTGAGAATATCGCGTTCTTTAGTGTTCCCGTGAGCCGTATTTTTGCTTTTTTTGAAGCCTACGAAATTCATCCTGACAGTCGAGTGTTTAACGCCGGGCTGATAAAAAAATACGTTGAGGAACACAATAAAAAAGGCGGTCTTCTTGATTGGAATGTAGTAGTACGAGGGAGGCAGGATACTGGATTGGGCCCGCTTGAATTGGGAGGAATAAGTGTCCCTCTTATCAACCGCGCCGCGCGACTACGGCGTGTGCCAGATGGAACCGCCCATATTGGAACCTTGATGAGTGTTGGAGACGTGGTTATAGATCTCAATCTTCCTTCCGAACAAACGAAAGGGCGATCTGATGAACAATTGATTAAGGACGAACGGAAGAATTCGCCTCCACTTCTTATTATCTATCCAATTTCTAAGGACTCACTTCCTACAAATCAAGCCAAACCAAGAAGCAGCCGAACACAGATGCCAATTCCATTGGGCGCAGTTCAGCACGTGATTGGAGTGGGCGTAGTCTTTCCAAGGATAGAGGGAGACATGGTGCTAACTTATATGACTGCGGACCTATCTCATATTGAGCGAGAAGAACTCGATTTCATCCCCGAAGACGATGAAGAATGAACCGTTTAGACGAAATTGAATCTTCATGGAATCTTTTGAATTCCACAAGCCGAGCTGCGGGCGACTATCGCGTTCGTGAAATCGACAGTAGCACGGTGCCAGATGGGACCCCTCTTCTCGCGCTTGACGCTCTGGGTCAACGGCATTTGCTAATTCCAATTCACTCGGATTTGGGTGTACGTCAAGATAACCGTAGTTCGGGGATTCATCTTCTTGTCAGTCGTCTGCTCGACCACGGTAAAGAACAAACCTTTCTTGACCTCTGTTGCCGCAAGCCGCATTTGGACAAGCTCTTTTCTGTAGTGTTAAGTGATGTTCTCGTAGAGCTCGGCTCTGATAATACGCGACCGTACATCAGCTGTCAGAAGGTGCTCAATCGATGGCGCGAGTTCTTTGAACGAGAGCCCTCCGAACGCCCCAGTCTTGAGAGTATTGTTGGTCTGTTTGGTGAATTATGGCATCTGCGGCAGATTGCCCGATCCAGTCCTCAGAATCTATCGTGTTGGGTTGGTCCACTTGGCGCACGGCATGATTTCCAATGGGGAAAATCAGCACTCGAAGTAAAAACATCGTTGTCTCGAACTGGTTGGTTTATCAAGATAAGTTCCATAGACCAACTCGTTCACCCGGAAAATGGGGAGCTGTATCTTGCCGCCCTAAAACTAGAGCTATCTCCAAATGATGGAGAAACGCTCTTGAATCTCGTGGAAGATATAAAAAGCGCCGGCGGAGACAGCTATACACTACTGAATCTCCTTGCTCACGCAGGTTTTGACCCGAACGTTCTTGAACTCTGCAACGACATATCGTTCCGCATGTTTGACCAGCGATTCTTTTGGGTAAATGATTTGTTTCCAAAAATCACATCTGCGAGCTTCAAAGATGACGCCCTCCCATCCGGAGTATTAAGCCTCGCTTATGAGATTGATGTTTCTCTGACACCAACTCCGCTTTCAGATTCGGAAATCAAAAAGATGTATGATCTGTTCGTAGAATAACATGCTTCAGAAATTTGATCTCCTCGCAGAACCGTACAGTGCAAGCGGAAGCCTCGCTGCAACCGGGCTGTTAAATCAACTGGGAAGACCGAATTATGAGGTCCTTGAACTTCTAATCCGAGAGTCAGTGCAGAACAGTTGGGATGCACGTGACAAAGACGCAACGCCATTGTATGGATTAAACGCTGTCACCCTAACTGAAGAGCAGCGCTCCTTCCTAAGAAAGAAAGTGTATGGTGCGCTCCCACCTCACCCAAAGTTTCCCTGGCGGGCTACGGAATTCAAGACGGCTCTTGCGGTATATGATCGCGGCACCGTAGGGTTAGAAGGACCAACACAGGCAAATGTCCTTCCTTTGGAAAATGAATTCCCACGCTTCGCAGACTTTGTTTTTAACGCGGGTCAGTCCGGCATAAGAAAATATTCTGCAGGAACTTATGGCTATGGAAAGGCAGCCTACTTTCTAGCAAGTATTGCTCGAACAATCTGCATCCACACCCGCTGTCGTGTGAAAAATCGAATGCAAAGTCGTTTTCTGGCTATTGCGTTAGGTACACCGTACAATGCCTATGGCAAACCATTCACGGGGCGATGGTGGTGGGGAAGACAAAACGCAAAGAATGTATTCAACCCCCTGCTCGACGAGGAAGCTGATGAAGCAGGGAGTGCGCTTGGACTTCCAAAGTTTGATCTGGAGGAACGAGGTACAACAATTCTCATTATCGAGCCAGCTTGGGGAGAGCGAAGTATAGAACAAGCCATCAATTTCTTGATTGAACGACTTCTCTATTTTGCATGGCCAAAAATGCTTTCCCTGAATGGGAAGCAACCAGTTATGCAGTTTGAAGCAGCACTCGAAGGGCAAGAGGTAAAAATCCCTGCGCCAAATTCGTTCTCACCACTGCACGGCTTTATAGAAGCATACGAGATTCTTTACGGGGCGAATGAAATCTCACCGGGTGTAAACCTTGTGAAGGACATTGGTTCACAGCGTCCCAAAAAACACCTAGGCAAACTAACATTGCAGAAAATTGCCGCGAGTCCCCATTCTCAACTTGATACTGGAGAGGAGCCCGAATCGATTTTTGCACAGCGGACCCATCATGTCGCACTGATGCGGAAACCAGAGCTCGTTGTTCAATACCTCGAAGGTCCTCCACTTGCAAACGATTATTTTGAGTACTGCGGAGTCTTCAAAGCGGATCAAGAGGTGGACGAAATCTTCGCTCAGGCGGAGACTCCTACCCATGACAAATGGGAGGCAGAACCGCTACTCGACAGAGCCCACAAAACCTATGTGCGGGCCGTGCCAAGATACGTGAAGAAGGAAGTCGAAGAATTTGTTCGCGCAAACGCTCCTGTTGGGGCAGGGGAGAGTGTCCCGCTTGGTGCGTTCGCCAATCAGCTCGGAACTCTTTTGGCAACAGAGGAGGGTCCTGGTGCCGCCATCCTTGCCTTTGATCCTCCAAGACCTTCCGCGGGCAGTGGGAGCAGACCCGCTCGAAGAAGTCGCGCTACAGTAGACCTAATAGAACAACACTTATTTTTGTTTGAAGGGGTATCCGCCGTTGAGTATATTTTTGAGATAAAGCACGCTCTCTCATCCCAAGCATCACAAATTCAGGCAACCATTGGTGCGCTACTCGACAGTGGAGACATAGAAAATGATCCGCCACAAAATGCCGATTCGCCAAGATTTCTTGCGTGGAGAAGCCCAGATGGTTCATTAATACGGAGTGGCACATTAACCGTTCCGAGTGGCGATACTGGCAGATACTCGCTTATCGCCGCTGCACCATCTGGTGTGGCGGTTCGCGTTGAAATTAAACCTGAAGCAGTACTGAGTCTATGAGTTCGTTAAAGACACTTCCGTATTTCCTTCCAAAACCGGACCGCATCCGTCAAGATGCATGGCAGATCGAAATTGACGGTAAGTATGAAGCGCTCCAGGAAACCCTTCCGACATGGGACCCTGGCATGCCGATTCTTGCGGCGACAACTGTTGAGTTAGATGTCTTAGGAATACTTCAAGATTGTTCCCTTCCCGAAGATGCTGAGCTGCGTCTCAGCTCGGGTTGGTTCAGTTCCGGAAGCAACCTAAAAGGAAGCGGTAGCCGCATAAGAGTTAGCAAACAAATGCATACACCGGTTACTTTGCAAGTCGAGGTTGAAGGAATTTTTCTCGCAAATCAAATAACACTACAAACATTTCTTGTCGCCATATCTCCCGGCAGTAAGGTTGATCTATTCGCACCGCTAATGCCCGGAAGCGTTTTGTGGGAATATGAAAAAGTAGTTCACCTTGAAGGAATTTCAGCGCGATTCCCTACTGAGTTAATCGACTTTGAATCCGCTTCATGGCTGCCAGCAAACGCCGCTTGGTTTCTGGATTGGAACCCAGATGATTTTCATATGCCGGTAACAGCAGCCGTTCGTCTGTACATCAATTCAAAAAATGAGCGAGTAAAGGCAGCTATAGCAGGCGGTCCGAATGAGGATGCAGCAATTCGTGAGGCGATTTCGTTTGATGTTGCTCGGCTCCTCATTATCTCATCGGTCAATAACAGTGATTTCAGAGTAAATATCGACCAATTTCCGAAAGGTACAATTGGATTTGCTGTCCAGGGGCTCATTCGAACCATTTTTCCACAATTTACAATTGCTGAACTCACCGCACTTTTGGAGATGCCAAATCGTTTTGACTCTGAAATACAGCATGGCGTACATCTATTTGGAAAGGCACGCGCATGAGTATTCTCTATCCGCATTTACCTTTCAATCTCGCTGTGTTGCTGGCTCAGGAACGATGCTCCCTAAATCTTGAGGAGGCGATAGGTCTTTCAGAAGATCTTCACCTGTCAAAAGTCTTCTACAGCCCTACTGGTGGAAATCGCGTGACCGAATTCCAGCTCAGAGAACTTCAGCGGCAGGTCCGCGAATGTGCCAAAACGTTTGGCTACCCGCAGGCGGGGAGCGAAAAGCAGCTCGCGGCATTTGATTCGGAATGCACAGCATTGATATTTGATAAAATGGACCTAATTGCATCCGAAGCATCGGATCTTCGTATGTGGTACTATCTAACCTGCGTGCTTCTTCCAGATGTGGTTCGTTGGCGGTTTCCTGGGGAAAACGATGGTGAAACTTCCACTCCACGCTTTCTGGGCTCCGATCGAGGCTTGCGGCGAAACACAATTGGTCGGCTTTGGTGGCGAGCGTTCGTACTCCACATTCCGAATGAAATCGAAAAGTACCGATTGATTCGGGGGCTTAACGAAGATGAACTCGTTCAAATCACCGAACGACCCAGTCTTGCGGCAGATCCTATCTTATCGCGCGAAGTCGCGACTGCTCTTTTGGCTTTGTCGTTTGATGACATTGTCGTTTCGCGCAGAGAATTATTTAGGGATGTAGCGAAGCGTTTTCGGCGCTTATTCCCTCTTATTCGATTCCAATCCCTTGAAACCGAGGAGATTAGACTCATGGTTGATTTTGTCTTCAATCAGTCAATCCATGCGTTTAATGATGTTTAATATTGATTCTGCAAAGGCGAGAAGATGAAAGCTGGGGAAATTGAATTGTGAGGGCTGTCCAACTTAACGTACAGCCTGGGAAAATAACATCGTTTCGGGCTGGCATTCTGAAATATTGGAAGCAACAGGGGCGTCACAAACTGCCCTGGCGGATGACGCGGGATCCTTGGAGGATTTTGCTGGCTGAAGTCTTGTTACGCAAAACCACATCCATCCAAGCTGAGCGAGTATACGTCTCGTTTGGCGCACTCTCCCCAAGTGCGATCGTGAACATGCCACTTCGAGAACTGCAGAATATGCTCAAACCCCTCGGACTGTATCGAGTTCGGGCGCGGCAGCTGCGGGTAGTCAGCCGGAGTGTTTTGAAAGCGGGGACTGGGTCACTAAGTGACCCAGCATTTTTGCAGTCACTTCCCGGGATCGGTCGTTATATTCAAAACTCGATTCTCTGCGTTGCTTATGGAATTCCTAAGCCCGCACTTGACACAAACATGATTCGAGTTGTATCGAGGGTATTTGATTTTCAATCTAAGCGCAGTCGCGCACGTGAAGATCGCTCACTTTGGGAATTCGCTGAGACGCTTGTTCCTAAGAAGAAATGCCGCGAGTTCAATTGGGGGATTCTCGATCTTGCCGCAAAAATTTGTACAATTCGTCAGCCGAAGTGTGTTGCTTGTCCGCTTCAGAAATTTTGTATCTATGCTCAATCGAACGATGTGATTTAGCAAAAGAACATGGTGCAGATTCCGTTATGACAATTTCGCACGAAATAGTCTCGCTCTTTTCAGGCGCCGGTGGTTTCGATCACGGGTTTCATCTCACCGGAAAATTTAAAACGATCTTCGCAAACGAGCTCAAGATTGCCCCAGCTCAAACGTTTTCAACGAACTTTAAGTTTCGTATGCTTCCTGTGCCCGCTGCACCGAGCCCTTCAGACTTGGGAACTATCTACGTTGGCGATATCGCCCACTTGAATCTCAATCGACTGGATGGTTTGCACCCAACGCTTCTCATCGGCGGACCACCCTGCCAAGACTTTTCCATCGTGAAAGGCGGTCGTAATAAGGGAACAGAAGTCGTTCGCGGAAGGCTGTATGCTCACTTTGTCAGAGCTGTTCTGTATCTCCAGCCAAAATTATTTGTGTTTGAGAATGTTCCCAATTTAAAGGGACACTCCGGAGGTCTCGCTTACAAAACTATCTTGGAGGACTTTCAAGGTCTCAACATCCGTTACCATCAAGTTGAGCGGGACGCACACATCAAAAACGGGGTTGATGTCGCTACCAAATCAGGCTACCACATCCTTTATAGTGGTATTGTCAATGCATCACACCTTGGTGTTCCGCAGGCACGACGGCGCTTGATTGTTATAGGGCTGCGGAGCGACCTGATTTCACACGTTAAGGACATCTACAAAGGCACAAGATTGCTCAAGCGGCAGTTGGAAGGGAGTGATTTACTTACCAACCGTTACCCCCTTACACCGCTTGAAATCTTTGAAGGGCAACCACTCAGTGAACTAGGAGCGCAGTATCGAAAAATTATGCGCGCATACGATACTCTTCCAGTTGATCTACCAACTGATCGTGCGCGAAAGTGGATGTTTGAAGTGCAACAGAAGCTGACACTGAATGTTAAAAGAGACTATTTAGCACTGCATAGTATTGAGCCAGCTGACTCGAAAGAATTTGACCGGGCGATGAACTTTCATTCTGAGATTCTTGAGTCGCTTGGTTATTTAGGGAAGCCCATCTCGCAAGCTAATCCACCGGATCAATCGAATACAAAATCTGCAGAGTATCCTTCTGCTGTCGATCGGATGATGCGAATTCCACCCGGAGAGAATCACGAATTCGTTCGCGACACAGATTGGCAGGTTGAAGGACGGGGATTTAGTTTCATTTATCGAAGAATGCACCCTCTCAAACCAGCTCCAACTGTAGTCGCTTTTGGTGGGGGAGGCACGGGGGGCTACCACTACGCGCGCGATCGTTCGAAGCTCACCAACCGTGAACGTGCCAGGCTCCAAACTTTTTCCGATAATGTTCTCTTTCAGGGAACGCCGCGTGAAATACGAGGACAGATTGGCGAGGCAGTTCCGCCGCTACTTTCCTATCGGATCGCACAAGGACTCGAAGAAATACTCTACCAGATCACATAAGCAACCTGCGCTCGGAACATCCCAAGCGCAGGTTGCATTTTGAGTCTATGATGTTGGAGAGGTTATTTGTTTTATTAGGTTTCGGGCGTTGCCCCATTGTTCGCCCTCCATATCTTCGTCTGATTCAACGTTTAGCGCACCAGGTGCGACCTCTGTCACTATCAACAAAAGGGCCATAACCGCGAGGTCATACGGTTGATGCTCTGTTTTGCAAAACCCGCGCCATGGACGATTATTTGCCTTCCCCAATTGGCTTGCCCACGCGTCGCGCGTCCGGAATAATTCAAATGGCTCACAGGCATGAGGGGCTACCCCATTAAACCCCAAATAATCTGCCGTCAAAATCGGTTTGCCTGTGCCATCCACATTCGCAAGGTACACATTTGGCAGTGTCTTCATTAAGTTGGAAAAACCTACGCCAATGCTCGTCCATTCCTCGTTCGTAAACGGACGATTATGGTACCAATAATGTGTGTAGCCCATGAGGTTATTCTCCTCCTTGCTTCAAGATTTCAAGAAACCGTCTCGGCGGCACAATTGGAATCCCTTTATAGCTCCCCATCGTCGTCAAATGGGCGTCACTGGACACGATATAGTTTACCTGTTCCTCTTCCGCACATGCCAAAATCTTATCGTCTGTGGGATCGTCTTTTACTGCTCGGACATCGAGTTCGCCTGGGGTCAGATGGGCGGCAACGGCAAGAGAATCGACAAAGAGATCAATTTCCTCATCTGTCCAGTGATGTCGCTTTCGGATATGAGGGTAGCCAAGTACGCGGCGTAAATCCTCCAAAATCGGAATCGAGGTGAAAAGCTCAAATTTGTCCTCCCGCCAAGCGAAAAGAACTTGGGCGGGATGACCATCCGATCGAATGGTCGCACTTATGTACTGGCCAACATCTAATACTGCTTTCATAGGTTGGGAAGGTTAGGATCGGGATTGTTTTCCCGTACGGTCCGCCTGCCTCAATTGCTTAAGAGATTCAGTTACATCGCGCTCAAGCTCAGCCGCGGGTATTTTTGAGGTGCGTTTGTGTACCCCTTCAATCATGCCAAATACTTGCTCTTTGGCAAACCGCTGCCACTTTTGATAGTCTTCAATTGAGACAATCACCGCCATTGGTCGCCCTGACCGTTCTATGATAAAGGAGTCTTTTTTGTAGTAAGCTTCTTCGATTAGTTTCCCAAAGCTTCGTCTCGCTTCGAACGCGCCAATTGTCTTTTCCATATGGCTTGACCTCATACTGTGATACTTGTGCTGATTGTGATATTGCATATATAGCGTAATTATCACACGTTGAGATGTCGTTGTCAAGCAGAGAATGGATTCTACAAGAAGGGCTTCTGTATTCACTGGGCTTATTCTGTCATCGACATTTCCTTGCCTTTTTCAGTCCGTTCAATTATGTAAGCCGCGGTGAGTCTCACTGTGTCAAGCTCCGCAATAAGATCTTTTGGAGTGTTTCCCCAATGTTGCAAATAATCCGAGCTGAAGGGATTGTGAATGCCGAAATGGTGAGCGACAACGTACGAGACTGCTTCCGCATGACATTCCATCACACGTTTCTCCTGTCGTTTTCCTTCCGCGTCCCAATGTAACAGTTCGTGTGCGTATTCGTGAACAAGCGTTAATACTCTATTCGTGCTATCAAGCCCGGCATGTACGCCAACATGTCCTTTGCTACTGTATCCTTGCGCCAGTCCTGTCTCCTCTTCACCTACTTGAATGTTATCTTCTTGCATCACCTGCGTGAGCCGAGTGCTTAGTTCTTGCTGATCGTCAGCGAGCGGAGTAAAAAAAAGAGGTAACGGCTTCTCGTTCGTGTTCACCAGTTGGGAGACATCAAAAACGGAAACAGCCGCAAAACTGATCCGCTCCTTGACCTCCTGTGTTTCTTTATCGGTGACTTGGTAGGGTCGAGGAGCCAAGATCCGTATACCTTTTGCACCTTTCGCCACTTGATAGCCCATGTCCTGCCATTTGTGGTATCCAGCAACAAAGGTTGCATTTGGACACTGCAAGAATATGAGTATTTGATTATTTACGGAATATCGGTGAAAGCGCGAAGTAAAATCCAGATACCGTTCGAGGCGCTCTGACTTTCCCTGCTGCATTTCTTGAAGCAATTGCTGCACACCTCCCTCTACCTGTCCAAGTAAGCTACTTTCCGCACTTGGATTGTTTGCGAATCTTTCGGCACCTGCCATAAAAGCGAAAAACCCACTGGTAGTAATAAAACTATACCAAGTGGGTTTCGCGATTGTCCAGCGGAATTACTTCAACTCACAGCTCTTGTGGCGCTTCTTTGAGTTTGGAAAGAATCTCCAGAAACTCGGCGGGTGTCACAATTTGGACCTCTTGATAGGTCCCCAATTCCAACAGGTCTTGATCCCCCGTCACGAGATAATTGGCAGAACCATCTACGGCACTTGCTAAAACAGGGTCGTCTTTTACATCCGAACTCACCGCCAAAGTGGTTTTCACTTTAACGATCACAGCAGCGCGACGAACCTCCGTGAAAAATTCGTTCCGCCGCGCTTGTGTAACACGCTGCCGATAGCGGCTCTGAATGTGCTTGCGCGCCAAAACATCTGCTGTCTCTTGCAAGATGTATTCACTTGTGAGCCAGATGAAATATTCCTCGGCGTCGGCGATAATTTGCGCTGGGATACCGCCTGCTTTGATCGCGGCGCTCACGAGGACATTGGTATCCAAAACGGCTACAATCATTTTTTTCGTTTACCGCGGCGGACGGCTTGAACTTCCCGCATGACGTCGCGGTCCACTTCGTCTGCCGAGAACGACTCACTTCCCGGTTGGTTCACAAGCGCCACAAGTCGTTTGACTGCACGCTTGCGCTTGAGATTGATTTCCAAGCTCGGAACTGTCTTGACCCGTTCCGGATAGAGTCGCTCCAAATCCTCAATCGAAACAATTGCGGCAACAGGCAATCCGGCGCGTTCTACCACCTGGGTTTCATTCTGCTCTGAGACCCGGCGAAGTAGATCACCAAAATTATTTTTTGCTTGGGCAGCAGGAATCACACGAATCATAGGTTTGTGTTTCAACGGTAGACTCCTCATCCAATCATTGGCTTACCGTTGGCTAACTCTTAACCAACTGGTAGACAGTGTAGTGGACGCGAGCCCCTTTGTCAAGTGGAGATGAGACGTCGTATAAGACAGAATTTACGACGTGCTGGACGAACGAGAGTTTAGCGCGCTAGAAACTTGAGAACATCTCATTTTGAGAATGGCTGCGGAAGGATTTGCAAAGTGAAAATACCCTATAAAGTTTTAAACCGATGGGTTATAGGATAACCGGGGAGAATCTTTTGTTCCAATTGAAAATTGAACATTTGCGTACTATAGTTGACGCATGAATGTCTCTGCCGATTCGCTACAGCAAGTAGGTCAGTCCTTTGCAAATTGGATTCCATTGATTCTTGAATTTTATAGAGACGTTCGTGTTGCGTGGAGACGCTCCTTGCAAAGTGGGCTGTACGAGATTCTAGAATACGAGTCCGTCTTGGAGTTGCTTGACTCGAAAGGAGAACGGGCGATCTTCAAAAAACGATTACGCGTAAAATTCCTTCAAGACAACGTCATTGCCTTTCAAGATTATGCGTGGGGCGATGGTCAGCCGCTTTTGCATTATCGTTGTTCCCCCGGGATGATTGTGGATCGCTATCGAGAAGGCACTCGCTGGAATGTCCTCATTTCCCTCCGCGAAACAAAATCAACCGGAGATATTCAAGAGTTTCACATCGAACGCCGTTTGCGGCAAAGTTTTATGAAAAGAGAGGCGTGGTGGGAAACTTTGCTCCAGCATCGAGCACGTCATGTCAAAGTGTGCGTTATCTTGCCCAAGAACCGACATTGTGACCGCGCAGTGCTTGTCGAGCGCAATCGCAATCGGACGACTCTGCTTGATCCGAATCATATCGAATCCTTGCCCGATGGACGCCAACTCTTGACGTGGGAGAGTCACAAAGTAAAACGCTTTGAGACATATACGTTAAAGTGGTATTGGTGAAAAAGAAAAAGGCGACGAGCCCGCGTCGCTCATCGCCTTATCCCGAAGAACGGCTATGAGCCGCTACCTCCACCCATCGTAACCACCTCCTCGGTGATCGTATGAGGTAATCGCAATTACCCTACTTGGCTTTTGCCCGCTATGGATAGTAGCGTTATCGCAACTAATTGTCAAATCCAGAAATCTTGGCATTCCCTATGTTTAGCGTTTGGTTTTCGGCCCGGGGCGGCGTTCCGTTTTCAAATATTCCTGGATTGCCTCGCGGGTTGTTACCCAGTTGCGCCCGATCTTGATCCCTTCAATGTCTCCACGACTGACAAGTCGTCGGATAAAGCTTGCGGTCAGACCGCTAATTTGGGAAGCCTCTGTGAGTGAAATAAATTCCTTTGCGAGATCCGTAATACGAGGCTTTTTCGTTTTTACCTTGCCACTTGCGCTGGTATGTGTAAAGCGCTGTCATTATACAATGATTACCATACAGGTACGGGGAGCATCACTCCATTGCTTTCCTTATTTTGGTTTTTGGAGAGAGGGAATGCCTACCCGATAGGCGCTTTCTCTCCCCGGTTTCAACAACATCGTCACAAATTCCCAACTCGGGTCATACTCGTTCACCAAGCGCACCGTCTCCTCCTCCAGAGTCCAGAACCCCGCTTGGAAAAGCGACTGCGAAAAATAGAACACGGGATGCGCTAGGGTTCCCTCGTCTTCCACAGAGGATTGTAGGTCCACCACCAACAAACCGCGCCCCGACTCTTGAAAGCCTTCGGACGCCAGTCCCCAAAACACCTTCAGGTGTTCTTGCATCCAGAATAAATCACTCGCACGTTCGCGTTTTGCCCAATCGGGAATGGGGTTCGGGCGTTCGATTGGCATATCGAATGATTATAGTACAATGCATCATTCACCTTCAAGTACATTTTGTTGCGTAACAAAGCCGGTTCGCATCACGTGTTCCCAATTGGGTTTCATCAATACCAAGATAAATTCTTGGAGCGGCGTATAGTCATTTGCCATCTGAAGTATCGCGTCTTGATTTTTCCAGCCCCAAGTCTTGATCTCACCAGTAGGCACATAGAGCATCGGGTAGAAATGAGTGGCAGATTCTTCCAGTTCCGTTTCCTGAAGCCCCAACGCGACAACTCCGCGTCCAGACTCGCGGTAACTCTCAGCGGCGAACGCTGCAAAGGTCGGGAAGGATTCTTGAATCCAATGGATGTCTGATGCTGGTTCTCGCAAATCCCCGATGGAGAGCGACTTGAAATCTCGTTCGGGCATGAAACAAGTTTAGCGATTCAAAATTAGAATGGCAAGAGAAAACGACACGGCTTCTAATCCAAGTGTCAAGATTTCAAATCCCAAAGAAGCGTATAGGTACTCGCAAGCCGAAAACCTCGTCCCCATGGATCAGATGAGGTCAAACGATTACGCCTCTCGTCTGCCTCCGCATTCACATATGCACCGCGTATTTCTCGATCAATCTCATCTTCGGCGAGCAATGGAACACGGTACGCCGATCCTCGAAAATCTTTTGCCAAGACAACAACCATTTCATTTTGCGGGTCATATATTTTCAAGAGATCCGGGACACTCTCTGCTTGACTCATGTCTTCGAGTTCTATACTCTCAAGCCAACCTCCTCGCTCTGCCGTACGATAGTTGAACGGATGCCCTTCCTCGTAGTGAATGCGGCGAATGAGTTCGCCGACATTCGCCACAATGGCACCGCGCCCCAAAGTAGCAAATCCTTCGCGCGCGAGTGGGTCAAACAAATAAAGATTTTCGCCAATCCATCTTGCATCATACGATGCTTCTGCTTCCAGCGCTTCATGTGCTTGTTGCTCAATCGTCATACGATTCGATTATAGCAAGCACTTGATTGACATCTCAAGGACTAGATGCAATCTTCGGTTGATTTTATTCTTTTGGATTTATTAGAATTCTTCTATGGAAGCGCGAGTGGTGCGAATGCCAGGTGAGAATGTGTTGACCAAAAACATCAATGCAACTCCGGTCCTTCTCAAACAAGCAGGCGTTCTACAACGTTTTATTCACTCAATTGCAGATCAAGATGAAACCGGCTCTACGCTTGTTGGCGCGTGGGAAAGCGCGTGCAAGGACGCGAACAAAAAATTGCCCCCTCGGATTGATTATGCCCTCACGCACATTCTGCACGCGTATTCGTTTCCTGCGGTGGCGGATATACTGATTCCTGATCCGATAGTCGCGCAAGATGCAAAAGAGGAATTACAATTTATTCAAGAACTTCGGAAATGAAAGGAGAGCGTGATAACCCGCATCAGATTAGTTTTCTCAAACCAGAGGATGCCTACATGGTGCATCTCATGCGAAGTTTTCTCGCAGAGGCGTCGAAAATCTATGAGACGCGGACCAGTCAACGTCTTGAGGACGCGCTGCGGATTAGCAGCCCAGGCGATGCCTATGAATTTCTACGAATAGAAATGGAGGACTTGGAACAGGAGCAGCTGCGAACACTTAATCTCAATACAAAAAACAGAATCTTATCTTCGTCGATGATTTATCAGGGATCTGTGCACACAACGGTCATCCGAATCGCTGAAATCTTTCGACCGGCAATCATAGATAATGCCACTGGTCTAATCATCGCTCACAATCATCCGAGCGGCGATCCTACACCATCGCCGGAGGACGCTGCAATTACGCGCGAGATAGTAAAGGTAGGGCAAATGCTTGATATTGATGTGATGGATCACATCGTCATTGGAAGAGGAAAATTTGTTTCGCTGAAGGAACGGGGGTTAGGATTTTAGGAAAAGATATCGCGGCGAAGGAATCTTGAGACTGGTAGAGGGTTTGAGGTTCAAGAATTACTTGAAAATCAGCCGCTTCGCTTATCACTTTGGTATTTAGTTTTGATTCATTGCTGAGACTGACTTGGAGCATCTCGGTGGTAACAACATTGCGTATGTTTTCGCGTGCTGGAATCAGCGCGCAGAGAAATAAGAGGTCTAGTTCCTTAGACCTAATGGAAACGGTCATTGACTTCCAATAACCAGATGATACAATTGCTTTCACACTGAGAACGACAAAAGGAGCAAGCTATGCAACCCGAAGACCAAGAGCAGATCTACGTTTTTCTATCGCCGGAAATTGAGGCACTTCTCGCAGACAATGGGACAAACGTCGCCGAACTCCTTCAATCGGAAGGGCTGCCCGTTCAACAGGCATTTGCAACTAATCCCGCAACTGATACGGCGGGAGGATCTAAAGAACCCGTAACAATCATTCTTGCAACAGCTGCCGTCGTAGTTGCATTGACACCTGTCCTAATTCGGCTCATTGAAAGACTTACGAGCAAGCCAATTATCCTCAAGGAAAAGGTTCTTAGTCCCGTAGAGGATTCGCATGGGCAAGTTGTGCATGACGCGAATGGCGAACCAGTGTTGGCTTGGCAGGTAAAATCAACTATTATTAAAGCTGAAAAAACCCCAAAAGAGCAGACCAGAACAAAAATAAAAGGACCACTTGCAATTGAGATCGAGTATTCTTCGAGTCCAAAGGAGTAGAGAGTCGTGCGCAAAGCTTTTCTGATGGCTTCGAATGGACCTGACAATCTCGCTCCTCTACACTACGCGCTTGCGGATGCGGAACGAATCGGAGAATGCTTGTCCGGTCCTAGTTGCGGCTTCGTTGTAGAGAGGGTACCTGCGGGTGCTAGCGTTTGGCAGGTTCAGCAACAGCTGGTTGAGACTGCAGAATCGTGTTCGAGCGGTGATGTTTTTATCTGTTACTTCTCTGGTCATGGATGGCTAGACAGGGGGAGTCTATATTTAATGTGGGATAATACGACTATTGAGAAACCACTCGGCACTTCCATCCCAGTATCAGCGTTAGTTGCGGCTATGAAGCAGTCCAAAGCACAAAATAAGTTGCTTATACTCGACTGTTGTCATGCAGGAACGATTGTAAATATGTTGGGATTTAAAGATGCAGCTGGAGTATCGGTGAATGATATAGGAATACAGCCCGACAATTTTGTGGTGCTCATGGCAAGTGACCGTATTGAAAAAGCGCGCGAACTCAAAAGTCTTGAAGGCAGTTTTCTTACAGCTAGCTTATGCGAGGCGCTATCGAGCAATATCACCGAGGCTGACAAAGACGAAGACAATCGCATCTCAATTGAAGACCTACGTCAGTATTTGCAAGATGAAGCCAAACAACACAACAACGATAACCCCGCGATTTTGTCCGTACCAATCCCATATATATTCGGGCAGCTTCGTGGAGACTTTATTCTGACAGTGGGCGATTCAGACTGGACGCCATTTGAGTTCGATTGGGTAGACGGTATTACGCTTGTCGTAACGCCTTTACTTTTGTCAACAAGCACGGTTTTATGTATGGCAAAGAATCCTATTACAAATGCACTCTGGAAATCATCAGAACTCTTGGAGCCTGAAGGAAAATATTTCGCCGAAAATGAAGGATGGCGAGGACCATTTTATCCGTGGAGAACTCCTGGTTTTGATGGCCCCTCTATGCCCGTTGTTTGTGTTCCCTATCGAGCTGCTGAACAGTATTGCAATTACGTCACTAAAAAATCTCGATCTCTAAAGGACTATATTTCGGGTGATGCTCGATTGCCTAGTCCCGAGGAGTGGGATTATATGGCCTTTGGGACCGAGTACCCACGCATCCACCCTAGCGCTTGGTTGGGTCGCAGCAATAAAATCCATGACAAGTCTCAATCACCAGCCTTGATAGAGACGACAAAAGAACGCACGAACGCACGTGGTATTTCGGATATGATCGGGAACGTATGGGAATGGTGCGGTGAACCCATGTGGGAATTGGCTGTGGTTGGTGCTAGTTTCGATGACACCCATGTACGAGTTGAGCTCCGAGGTGGTGGATTCTATGACGACATGACGAAAACTAAACCCTTCATGAGTGGCCGCGAACTTAGAGAAGGACTCAATACAAGTCATAGCGATTTAGGTTTTCGGCTTGTTGCGGAGATCGAAACAAAGTCTTTGCCGGAACGGATACAGCAACAAGTATCACTTTTGGGTCAGCCAAAATCCAAAGTCATTTCTGCGGCACGTTATGTACCGGGTCGCATTTCAATTGGCTGATGAGCTCTCTCACGGAGAGATAATTAGTCATTCGAAACAATCTGTTTGGTATCAGGTACGAAGCCGTGATGGAGACATCAACCAATTCCCGCCAACATCGTACTGATTACTGACGAATCAACTCCTTATCTTATTCAGTTGAGCACATCTAGGGCTAGATCAATGCAAAACAATAGCGCAGCCAAACGGCTGCGCTATCTATTTGAAAGAAAGTACCTCATTCATAACTCTCTTGAGTGGTTGTTCTCCACAAACAGATGGTGAAACCGCTTGACCGCCTTGTAGAGAGAAATTGGCTCAAAGGGACTGAACTTCCAGTGGATTGGAGCTTGAGGGGCACTGCCTTCCTTAAGCGCTTCAATCTCCTCTTGCACCTTTTGGAGAGCTTCAGGCTGCAATGCGCGCTCAAAGATGACCTCTGCATTCGTGATTGCGCCCCATTCATTTGGCACAACCTGAAAGGTAAATGTATATCCCGCTCGGACAAGCTCGCTCAAAAGGCGCGCGAGCTCTCCGCTTTGTGGGTCAAGATTTTCGCCGTCTGTTCCCGCGGTAGAAACGGTCTCCATATTCACTCACAACCTCATCAACACTGTGTGGATTGTCCGCATCGGACCAGATCCCCCGTTTTTCAATCTCGTCCTCAATTTTTCGGACCGACAGGATACCTATGACGAAACGGAATGGTGCTGCCATCGCCCGAAAGGGAGCGGCGGCAAGCCAAAAGATAAAGTTTTCACCGTTATCGTTTTTGGGGTACTGCGCGTTTTCGGGTGCATCGCCTTCCCAAGGATTTCGATTCTGTCTCATTCTATACCTCCTTAATTGTAAGGGAAATTCTCTCTTGCGTCTAGACTCAGTTTGAACCTATTTTCCTGACCTTGTCTCCCCTTTGCTGTTGGGAATGGATGTTTTGCGGTTCCCATATTTACGGTAGGTAATGCCCAAGGCATCAACCGGACTGAACTTACGGTGCTGCGCTGTGACGTGCTCATCCTTAAACTGCTCATAATGATGCGTCATGGACGGTGATGCGTGCCCCAAAAACATCTGAAGTGACTTGGTATCTCCCCCAACAATCAAGTACTGCACGCCGCAGGTATGGCGGAGAAGATGGGCGTGTAATCGTGGGATGCCACTGTTCTTTCCGAGTCTGCGCATGATGTGTGTCAAGGCATTCACCGTCAGGGAATATCCGTCTAAAGACAGAAAGACATTGTCGATATCATCCCGCGCGGGCTTGGGTCGAAACACTTGGACATAGCGCAGGAGCGTTTGCTTGGCAGTTGCCCCTAAAGGAACGAATCGTTCTTTCGATCCTTTTCCAAACACCTTAAAGACTCCCCGATTCCAGTCGACCTCTGCATGTTTGAGTCCAATCAGCTCGCTTGCCCGGATGCCAGAGTCCAACATAAGAAGAACCATTGCGGCAAGACGTGCTCCTTTGAAGCTGTTCGGATTGATAGAGTCCATGATCTTTTGGATCTCTTCCGGTGACAAGACATCAATCTTTTTGTGCGGCAACTTGGGAAGGTCGAGAAGGTCAAAGATGGGCGTCTTGGTGTAACCCTCGCGCTCGATCCAGGTGGAAAACCCGCGGAGCGCCCGTACATGGGTGTGTACGGTCTCCGGCGCGTAGGTGCAGTTGGGATGTGCTGGGGTCAGTTTATGCCCTTCGTACTTGGTTACCGTGCCTTGGAGATAGGCTACGTAGGCGCGGGCATCATGGAGCGAGAGGTCGGAAAGTTTTAGGGAATGACCGCGGGTTTCCAAGAATCTGATGAACTTATTCAGATTGCTGCGAATACCAAGGAGGGTCTTTTTTGAGCAGCCCTTTACTTGTTTGCTCGTCGCGTAGTATTCGACAAGAATTGGGAGAGTGACTTCCATTCGTTCCTTCTTGAGTAGGACTTGTGTTCTGCGGCTCATCGTACATCTCCTTATGACACGCGTCCATAGTCTGCGAGACAAGTTTGGAAACGTATCAAGAAAAGTGAGTGTGCCGTCACTCTCAAAAAGGGAGAAGGTCATGGTGTGCCTCCTCTCAAAATGGGGCTATTTTCGGGGCGAAGTGGGGAGAAAAACAAACACCAGCCTACTTTCGACTGGTGTTGTGGAGGAAACGATCGTAATTCGCTTCCGAGAAGCGGGAGACGGGATTCGGACCCGCGACCTTCTCCTTGGCAAGGAGACGTACTACCAGCGAGCAACTGCCAGAGATGCATTGCCCTCTGCCGATTGTCGGATGACCTGCGAATGGGACTTCTGCAGCAGGCGTAAAAATTCGCACGTCATAGCCGCCGTTGTGCGGTTCATCCGACAAAACAAATGTTGTTTCCGCGAAATTGGTTTCGCGCGCAATGAGCTGCATCGTTTGCGCGTCCAAGTCGGCGGCATGGCGCACTACCGCGAGTTGATTGCCCGCGTATTTTTTTTCTGCAAAAACATCAACGATGAAAAAGGGATGTGTCATAGCGGCGCTTTCAATCCGTTGCCCGTTAAACTCACCACAACTGTTTCGTCTTTGCCTAACGTATCCAGAATCTTTTCCAGTACCGCAATCGCCGTCGCGCTCGTCGGTTCGACAAAAATGCCGTGACGCGCGAGATTTACACGCGCCGCGCGAATTTCATCTTCACTTGCCGCAATTGCTGCGCCCTTTGTTTCGCGCACAATGCGTAACAATTCGCGTCCGTGTACAGGTTCGCTGTTCGCGATTCCTTCCGCAATCGTTTTGTATGGCTCGACGCGCGCGGGTTCACTTGCGCCGCGTTCGTACGCCAACGCGATGGGCGCAACCATCGCGGATTGTGCGGCGACGAAACGCGGTAATTCCGAAATCAGCTTGGCATCGCGCAATGCTTTGAAGCCGCGATACGCGCCGACCATATTCGTCCCTTGTCCCGCAGGCATCACAACCACATCGGGTGCGCGTCCGAGTTGTTCCCAAATTTCCCACGCTGTTGTTTTCATTCCCGCGACGAAAAATGGATTGTAATAATGTGATGCGTAATACGCGCCTTCATGACGCACCGCGTCTTGCGCTGCCTCTGCGGACTTTTCGCGCACACCCTCAATTTTTTTCAACTCTGCGCCATACACTTGAATCTGCGCGAGTTTCATCGGCGACGCGTGCGCGGGCGCAAAAATGGTCGCGCGCAAATTTGCAAAAGCGGAATAGCCCGCGAGCGATGCCGCTGCGTTGCCCGACGAATCTTCGACGACATGTTCAATGCCAAATGCTTTCACCGCGCTCACGATAACGGATGTGCCGCGATCTTTGAAGGAACCTGTTGGATTCAAGAAATCGAGTTTGCAAAAAATGTCGCGTTCGCGATAACGCAAGGGAACGAGCGGCGTCCAACCTTCGCCCATTGAAATTGGTGCTGTGTGTTCGGGGAGCGCAAGCATTGCGTGATAACGCCAGAGCGTTGTGATGTCGCGCGCGATTTTTGTCGCATCAAATTTTGGTGCGTCCGCAATGTCCAAGAGTCCGCCGCAGGTTTCACATTTCCACGCGCGCGTATTCAGGGCATAGCGCGCGCCACAGTTCGAGCAATACACTTGCATCAGCGCCGCCCCATAAAGGCAAAAGTTCTTTGCGGCTCTGCGCGGCGCGTTTCACTTTTCCCCAAGTCGCCGAGCATTTGACTCACGATGCCTGTGAGATGAGCCAGACGTTTTTCGCTGTTGGTTTCGATGCGCAAACCACGCGGCGTAATCTCGACGGAGCCAATCACCAATTGTCCGATTTCGTTCACAATCGGCGGGTGGGCGGGAATTGCCCACTCGGCGCGTTCGGTGTCATAGTCAATGCACAACAAGCGTCTTTCTTGCGCCAACAATTCGCGCGCGTGCATGAAATTGATTTTTGGAAAAATCCGTTCGAGCAACACAACGGGGCTGTAGGTCGAACGCTCGGGGTCAACGGAAACGTACGTCCAATCATCATCGCGGCGATGACATTTGCCGAACGCTTTGCCACTGCCGCACCAACATTTTTCTGACGCGAGGACGCGCTTGAAAAAAATCATGGACGTTTTTGTGCCGATGGTCAGATGCGTCGTATTCTGCCGCGCGCCGCCGTTCAACCGATTCGGCGCTTGCCACCAGTATTCGACAATGATGACGCCTTTTTCCGGCGTGGCGTCGAGGAAGGATTCGTATTGAGGAACCATGAAACAAGGGATGAGGGATGAGGAATGAGGAATGAAGAAAAGCTGTTTGACTTTTCATTCCTCATCCCTCATCCCTCCGCCTTCCACACACCGCTTTTTCCCCCCGCTTTGTACACGAGACGAATGTTGTCAATACGCACGCGGCGGTCAACGGCTTTGACCATATCGTACATCGTGAGCGCGGCGTTCGAGACGGCGACCAGCGCTTCCATTTCTACGCCGGTCTTGCCAACATTTTTTGCAATGCCCGTTATTTCAATTTGCGCATGCGCGTCGTCGGGGGGGGGGGAATCTTGAAATTGAATTTGGACATCAGTGAGCAATAGGGGATGGCACATCGGAATCAATTCGTGGGTGCGCTTTGCTGCCATAATGCCCGCGACGCGCGCGACGGCAAACACATCGCCTTTTTCAATTGCGCCTTGCGAAATCAACGCGCGCGTTTCTTGCAACATGACGACATTCGCTTTCGCAATCGCCACGCGTTCCGTGTCTTGTTTCGCGCTCACATCCACCATTTGCGCGCGTCCTTGCGAATCCAAATGAGTCAGCATCGTTTGGAATTATACAACACATCGTTGATGGTATAATCACCGCGAGGTTTTATGGCACTATTAAAAGTTTTGAACGAACAACCTGACCGCATCGTCTTGGGCAAGGGCGGTGGCAGTGTCATCGGCACGTTGATTGGCATCGGCGTTTTTGGGATTGTCACGTGCGTTGCGTTGGGTTCCATTCTGGACGAAGGCGGCGCATTGGACCCGGTGATGATTGTTATTTTTATCGTCATCGGTTTGGCGGTGTTGGCAAGTTTGGTGAACGTGCTTGCGAGTACCCGCGTTGTGTTGGACGCGAATCAACGGTTAGCCACGCGCACCAATACATTGCTCTTTATTCCAACGCGGCGCCAAGAGATGGCGTTCAATCTGATTCGGGATGTCCAAATGACGCGTTTGCGCGGTTCGGGTTCGTTCGCGTTGGATGCGCTGCCGATTTGGCAAGTGGTGTTGAGCGCGACGGATGGTTCAACCTTGATTGTGAATGAACGCGGCACGCGCGCGGAAATGGACACGCTCGCGCAAAAAGTGGGAACGCTGTTGAATCGTCCCGTGCGCGTCGAGAATGAAACGAATCCAACTCCTGCCACGAGTTACGCGCCGTCAGCGGTGATGGGTTCGCTTGTGCAAAATCTTGTCGCATTCGCCCAATCTGCAGCCGAACCCTCGTATCCCACGACGCAGTCCCTTTTTCCGGATGATTCACCGCGTTTGAAACAAGACCGCCTCGAGCGCGAACGGGTGAGTACGCCGTATGCGCGTGCGAGTGAGCAGTTGGCGGCTGAACAATCCGCCGCGAATGCAGCGGCGTTTCAAGCCACGGCGCGTTTGGAATCGGAACGCGCTGCCGCGTTCGCCACAGACACTCAAATTCAAAATCAATTGGGCGCGGCACAACGCGCGGCGGACGCTCCGTTTCGTGCCGCGAGCGCGCGTTTGGTGCAAGCACAAGACGCGGCAGAAACCGCGATGGATTATTCGATGCCGCCGCTGTTGACGCTGCCGCAAATGCCGTCGCTAATGTCCTTTGCGCCCGCGTTGAATTTGCCCTCGCTTCCGCCTCTCGGCATGGGATTTGAATCGTTGGCGATGCTACAGCCCGAAAGCGTTGAAATCAAAGAGGTAGAGGCGCAGGTCGCGCCGACGCCACCGGAAACGAGCAATACGCGCGACGCGCGCAGTCTGTTCCAGCAAGCGCGCCAACTCGTCAGTGCGCGCAATTTCCGCGATGCCGAAGCAACCTTTCTTCGCGTCTTGAGCAACAATCCCGCCGACGCGTTGGCGCACAATGATTTGGGCGTGGTGTATTTTGAACAAAATAAAATGCCGGACGCGGAACGCGCGTTTCGCCGCGCGGTGGCGCTCGACCCTTTCATCATCGAAGGACGTTACAATCTCGGTCTCGTGTTGCAGCGTTTGGGACGACGCAACGAGGCGCAAGAACAATTTCGCGTCGGCGTGCAAAATGTTGGACGCGGCGGTTCGAAACATTTTCAAGAAGCACTGCGCGGCGTTTTGCACGAACCGTTGTTGAGCAGCACGCGCTGAAATTTTTTTAGAGGAGCAGATTGTGTTGGTGCCGTTCAATGTTGGTGATTCGAAAGCAGAGCTTGTTGACAAGGTGCGTACGCATTTGCACGCACAAGGATTTGAAATTGCAGAAATTGATGCGGCGCGTCCGTGGGGCGCGTTTTTGCGTGTGGTGAATGAGCAAGCGGACAAGTTCATTGCCATGTATTTTGGCGATGTTGCAATTCCCGAAAACGCGCGGCACGGCGAGCGCAGTCCAAAAATTTTGCTGGTCGCGCCGCACCAACGTTTGTCGTGGCAATACCATGACCGTCGCGCGGAATTGTGGCGGACGGTTGCAAATCGCGTGGGTGTGTACGTCAGCGCGACAGATGAACAGCCGAACGAAATCAAGATATTGGAATTGGGTGAAACCATCGCACTCGCGCAAGGCACGCGCCATCGGCTCGTGGGATTGGACGAATGGGGCGCGATTGCGGAAATTTGGATTCACGTTGAACCACAGAATCCGTCGAACGAAAATGATATTTATCGTTTGCAGGATGATTACGCACGCAATTGACCAGCTGTCATTTCGAGCGGAGCGAGAAATCTCTTTGCCCAAACCGAGATTTCTCGCTCCGCTCGAAATGACATAGACACAAAATGAAATTCTCCACTCTTGTAGATTATCTCGCGCAACTCGAAGCGACAAGCAAGCGTTTGGAAATGACGCGCATTCTTGGCGATTTGTTCAAGCACGCTGAAGCAGACGACATGGCGGCAATCGTGTATCTCACCCAAGAACGCCTCGCGCCAAATTATGAAGCGATTGAATTTGGAATGGGCGAAGCGTTAATCGCGCAAGCGGTGGCGCAAGCAACAAACACTCCACTCGCGGACGTGAAAAAATTGTACAAAGAGCGCGGTGATTATGGGAATGTCGCGGAAGAATTGAGCAAAGCCAAGAGTAAAAAATTAGAGGTCGAAGACGTTTTTGAAAAATTGCGCGAGATTGCGACGACGAGCGGCGAAGGCACGGTGGAAAAACGCGTCGGCTTGCTCGCAGATTTGCTAAAACAATCGAGCCCGCGCGAGGCGCGTTATCTTTTGCGCGTGCCGATGGGACGATTGCGTCTCGGCGTCGGCGATGTGACCGTTCTCGATGGTTTGTCATGGAGCGAAACGGGCGACAAAAGTTTGCGTCCCGATTTGGAACGCGCCTACAACATCACGAGCGATTTGGGACTCGTCGCGACAACGTTCAAAAAAGATGGCGTCAAAGGATTAAAAAAATTAAAAATCACCGTTGGCAAACCGATTCGTATGGAACTCGCGGAACGCGCGAAAAGCGCGGACGAAATTATTACGCGCATGGGCGAATGTGCGCTCGAACCAAAAGTGGACGGATTCCGCGTGCAGGCGCACAAAGACGGCGACAAGGTGCGAATGTTTTCGCGTAATCTCGAAGAGACAACAGGAATGTTTCCTGATGTTGCCGATGCGGTGCGAAAACAGATTCAAGCGAAGCGCGCGATTCTCGAAGGTGAAGCGATTGCGTATGACCCCGACACGGGCGATTTTTTGCCATTCCAAGAAACGAGCCAACGTCGTCGCAAGTACGGGATTGACGAAATGACACAATCGCATCCGTTGAAATTATTGGCGTTCGATGTGTTGTGGATTGATGGCGAGGATGTGACGGGCGTGACTTACAAAGAACGTCACGAACGTTTGGGCAAATTGATTGGCGAAGGGAACGGGATTCAACTCATTGAACAAATTTATGTGACGGAACCGAAACAGATTGACGAATTTTTCACGGCGAAAATCGAGGCGGGACTCGAAGGCATCATGGCAAAGCGTCCCGATTCCACGTATCAGGCGGGCGCGCGCAATTTCAATTGGATGAAATTCAAACGCGCGTATCAAGGTCATTTGCGCGATACGGTGGATGTAGTCGTCGTCGGCTTTTTACGCGGGCGCGGACAGCGCGCGAAATTTGGCGTGGGCGCGTTGTTGTGCGCGGTGTACGATAAAAAGAATGACCGCTTTCGCACCGTAGGCAAAGTGGGTTCGGGGCTCACCGAATTAGAGTTTGCCGAGTATTACAACAAGTTGAACGCGATTGCTTTGGAACACAAACATGCGCGTGTGGATTCCAACATGATTCCCGATGTGTGGGTGGAACCGAAATATGTGATGGAGGTGCAAGCCGACGAAATCACGCGCAGCCAAATTCACACGGCGGGCATGTACGGCGATGAAGCAGGTTACGCATTACGTTTTCCGCGCGTGGTGAATCCCAACCGTGAAGACAAATCGCCCGAAGACGCGACGACGGAACAAGAGATTTTGGAGATGTTTAAAAAGCAGATGAGGAGTGAGGTGAAGGAGTAGGGAGGCGCGCTATGGAAATTCACGAATTGGTTATTGATATGAAATTGCTCGAGCGTCGCTTGACGTTGTATGAAGAAAAGTACGGCGTCTTGAGCGAAGATTTTTATTCTGCGTTGATGTCGGGACAACTTGCCGAGTACGACGCGTTCGACGAAACGCGCGCGGACTTTAGCCGTTGGAAAGGCATTTACGAAACATGGCAGCGACGCAAGAAAGCGTATCGTGAAAAATTACAGACGCGTCAATTGAATCAAGTGCTGCGTGTACAGCCCGCGTATTGAAATGGAAAATCCCCTCAAGTCGCTTGACGCGTACAGCGAATTGATTGCAGAATTGGTTGGGAAATCAAATGTGTCGAGTTCAACGCTCACCGTTTGGTCAGACAGCCCCTACACTGGAATCGCAGAAGGCGAAATTTTTTTCGCCAATGGTCTGCGCTTGCGAATGAGAGAAGAGATTGATTTCGATGAAGGCATCATTGTTTCGTATGGTTACGAAGTCTATCGCGGGGAAGAACGCTTATACTGGTACGATGATTTTCCGCATCCGAACGATGCGCGTCTCGCCTCGACGTTGCCTCATCACAAACACATTCCGCCAGATATCAAACATCATCGCATTCCTTCGCCCAATATCAGTTTTGAGCATCCGAATTTGCCAGAGTTAATTCGCGAGATTGAGGAGATTGGCGCGGCATCTGAAACGCCTCAATAAAGCGACGCGACGACGGAATAAGAAATTTTGGAGACGTCAAAAAGCAGACAAAGAGTGAGGTGAAAGAGTAAATTCTTAACTTGTGTCGCGGGGAGGGAATAAAGTGAGTACAAAACCGAAAGATCTAAAAGTACGGCATTATCCCTTAAAAGGGAATAAAATTGATTTCTTTTTTAATGCGTGGCCAAGGAACATTTATAGATATAGGGCAAAGTTTGGAGATAATTTTTGCCTCATACTGCATCACGGAAATCTTGATGCTGATGCATATGTCATTCCTTTCAGTGTAATAAAGGAGCTCTTCGTAGAATCTAACCTTGTACCGTGGAAAAATTCAACAATGAGATGGCTAGGAAGCATCAGAAATGGAAGACTCCACTTACGAACGGCAAGCGGAGATAAATCGGTTCAAATTTCCAAATACTACAACGCGTTTACATTGCTAAATTCGGAATCCAAGTCCAAAGAGTCTCCACATACAAATTCGTACAGTGCTTCTTTCATCTATCCAGAGGAGGTTCTTGAACCCGAAAAATATGTTGAAGGGGCAAGACAAAATGTCGTCGTAAATTCTTATGAACGAAATCCTGTTGCGCGCCAGAAATGTATTGAACACTATGGGACAAGCTGTACAATTTGTGGATTTGAATTCGAGTCTATGTATGGAGAAATCGGTAAGGGATTCATTCATGTTCATCATTTGCGCCAGCTTTCTGAGTTAAGTAGCGAATATGACGTTGACCCTATAAAGGATTTGCGTCCTGTGTGTCCGAACTGCCACGCTATGATTCATCGAAACAAGACCATGCTTACCACCGAACAAGTAAAGTCAATTCTGAAAAAGCGGTAAGAATGTAGTAGGTAGAAGCAAAAAATGATTCTTGAATTTAACCAAGGCAGTGACATGCTCTACATTCGTTTGCAAGCAGGAACGAGCATCGAATCCGAAGAAGTCGCACCCGGGGTTGTCTTGGATTACAACAAACAAAATCAAGTCGTCGGAATTGAAATCGAAGATGCGAGTCAAAAGATTGATTTGACGCGCTTGGAAGTGAATGCGCTGCCGCTTGTAAATTTGGTGTTAAATCAAGAAACATCTGAACCCGCATAACGAATGGCAAAAGTCGAAATAGATTTGTCTCGCGCCACGCGCCTCCTCCAACCCGGACCCATTGCGCTCGTCACCGCGAAATTCAAGAACGTCGCGAACGTGATGGTTGCGGCATGGGTGACGAATATCAGCAATGACCCGCCGCTCGTCGCGCTCGCGGTGTATCCCGCGCGGTTCACGCATGATTTGATTATCAAAAGTGGACAGTTTGCGTTGAACATTCCGCCGCGTCCGTTGTTGGAAAAGGTGAAAAGGATTGCGGAAACGTCAGGTGAGGATGTGGACAAATTCGTCACTAACAAATTGACATTGTACGAAGCCAAGCAAGTGAACGCGCCGTTGATTGTCGAATGTGTTGGACAATTGGAATGTGGTGTGATGGATACCGTGCGCGCGGGGAATCACACCTTGTTTCTCGCGGAAATTGTTGCCGCGTCGGCGGATGAACTCGCGTTTGATGGCGAACGTTGGACGCTTGCCGATGAAAGTGTGAAACCGTTACATCATTTGGGCGGGAATGCGTATTCGTTATTGCAAGAAACAATTTTGATTTGATGGTACTGATGTTGAAGCAATTTCGAAAATTATTTTTGCTGTCGAGTGCGCTGCTGTTTGCGTTGCTTGCTTTCGTCGCGTGTGGCGGCGCGCAAACGTATGTGGTGCAAGAGGGTGATTCGCTGCCCGACATTGCGCTCAAGCATGAACTCGCGCTTTCGGATTTGATTCGCGCGAATCAAGACCAGTATCCGATGTTGGCGGCAGACCCGGAACATCCGCCCGTCGGCATTGAGTTGGTCATTCCAACCGAAGGCGATACGGGAATTGATAAATGGTTCGCGCGGCTTGCCGCCGCCGCGAGTGCGCCCGTCACACCTGCTCCCGATGTTCCCGCCGCGCCGAATGAAAAAATCAACGCGGTGGTGCAATTGATTCAGCGCGGCATCAATCACGAACGCGCGCTCAACAAATTGCCGGTGCTGACGTTTGATGCGCGTCTTTCGGAAATTGCCCAAACACGCAGCAATGACATGATTCGCCGCGCGTATTTTTCACACGATGACCCGGAGCGCGGCAGCGTCGCGTTTCAAGATTTGATTCGCAACAAGCAATTCAAATTTTTGTATGCGGGCGAAAATATCGCGGAAATCAAAAATCAAGGTTCGCTGGTGCCGAGCGCGTTGACGGTGTATTCGCGTTACGGCGCGAGCGAAATCGCCGACCAATTTGTGACCGGCTGGATTAACAGCCAAGAACACCTCGACAATATCCTGAATCCGCATTTTGCAAAAACAGGGATCGCACTCGGCGTTTCGATTGACGGTACGCGTCTCGTCGCCACGCAAATTTTTTCGGATTAAGGGAGACATATGGTTCATTTCTCGGATGACGATTTGAAATTGCTTGCGCCCGAAACGCGCGCCTACGCGTATCTCGCGTTGGTGTTGTCGAATGGTGAGCCGCAAGTGACGCCGATTTGGTTCGAGTGGGACGGCACACACATTATCATCAATACTGCGCGCGGACGCGTCAAAGACAAAGTGCTGCAAAAACATCCGACCGTCGCGCTGTGCATTACGGCGAACGAACCGCTCAAGTATGTTCAAATTCGCGGCAAGGTGGTGGATGAAACCGAAGAGGGCGGTTACGAAAAAATTTGTGACTTGCGCGAAAAATACGAGGGCGACCGCAATTTTCCAAAACGTCCGGGACAAGTGCGCGTGACGTACAAAATTTTGCCGTTGAAAGTGGATTCACATCAGTAAAATATGTATGAGCTCAAACATATGCGTATTCACAAATTGCTTGCGCTCTCTATGCTGGTGCTTGGCGCGTGCGTGACCGCCTGTGCGAGTCAACCGTCGGCGACTCTAACGTCTGTTGCGCCCGCAACAATTTCTCCGCAACCCGTAACGCCAACAACAATACCAACCGCAACCCTTACTGTGACGCCGCGCCCCTCCACGCGGACAGCATCCCCGACACTTGCTCCGCGGACCGCGACGCGCGTTCCATTCACCGCGACAGCAACCGCCGAAACGCAGAACGATGAACTGCAACGCGTGGCAATTTTATTGTATGCACGTTTCAACTCTGAGCGCGCCAAACAAAACATTGCAGCGTTCACAGTTGACCCGCTATTGGAAACGATGGCGCGTGAGCGCAGTCAGGACATGGTGACACGCGACTATTTTAGTCATGCGGACCCCGATACAGGCAAAGGACTTGTTGCGCCGTTGTTTGAGAAATACAATTACAACACCGGCATTTGGGGTGAAAATATCGCTGTCATCATCGGTGAAACGAAAACCGTAGAAAAGATTGCGAAACAATTCGCCGAGAGTTGGCTGACGAGTGAAGGGCATGCGCGCAATATCTTGGATCCCGAATTTCATCGCACGGGCATCGGACTGGCGCGTTCGGCGGACGGGCTGAAAATTATTGCGACGCATCTTTTCGCAAATTGACGCGCTGCTCGAATTCTTTTCATGCCTAAACTTTTTTTCCTCGTTTTCATTTTAGGGCTTGGCTTGGTCTGTGGGTGTACCGTCGCGCCGCCGCCAACGCCTACGCTCGTACCACCGACTGCGCTTTCCGCGACGCCGACCCAAGAGATTATAGAAACGGCAACGCCCGCCGCGCAACCGACCTTGTTGCCTGCATTGCAAGCGGTAACATTGCCGCAACTCGCGGAACGGATATATACAAGTGGTGAAATCGAAATAACGCGCGTGTTGACCGAAACTGATGGATTTACAACCTCCCTCGTGTCGTACACCTCCGATGGTTTGAAAATTACCGGACTCTTGAATGTGCCGCGCGGCGGCGGAAAATTTCCCGCCGTAGTTTTTGTTCACGGTTTCGTGACGCCTGACCAATATGCGCGCGGACTCGACGCGCAACCGCCTGCCGAAGATTTGGCGCGGCACGGCTTTGTTACGCTCGTTCCCGATTTGCGCGGTTATATGGAATCTGACCACGGCTTGAATTTATTTTTGAGCGGCTGGATTGCGGATGTGATTAACGCGGGCAATGCGTTAAAGAAAATGCCGAATGTGGATGCGCAACACGTTGGTGTGTGGGGACATTCGATGGGCGGCGGGATTGCGAATCGCGTGCTGGTGGTCAGTGATGTATTTGACGCGGGCGTGTTGTATGCGCCCATCAGCGCAAACATGGAAGACATGTTCATGGACCCGTTCGGCGGTGAAGAGATGGGACTGACGCAAGAACTGATTCAAGGGACCATCACCGCGCTCGACGATGCAAATTTTCGCGCGGAAATTTCGCCGCTTTATTTTTTGAATCAAACCCGCGCGCCCGTGAGCATTCATGTCGGCACGGCGGACAAGGTGACGCCGAAAGAATGGTCACGCGCAATTCGCGACGGCTTGAAACGCGCCAACAAACAAGTCGAGTATTTTGAATATCAAGGGCAAGGACATTCCTTTAACGAAAACGCGCGTCCCGATTTTTACGCGCGCGTCTTGGATTTTTTTGAACGGAATTTGAAATAAAATACGCTCCGCTTCACCCGCAGGTGCGTATGCATTGCAAAATTTTTTCCGTCCTAATCACAAGTTTTCTGATTGTGCTTCTTGGCGCGTGCGCGTCACCAACACCCCCCCCTCCTGCGCCGACGCCCGTTGCGGTCATTCCTTCCGCGACGAATGTGCCAACCGACACCGCTACACCAACCGCAACGTTCACGCCAACGAACACGGCGACCCCAACCAATACGCCGACGCCGACGAATACCCCAACGCCAACCTCAACGCCGACGATTCATCCCGATTTGCTTGGCGTGACGATTGATGGCTTGCGCGAACGCAAATATCCGGGCGGACAAATTCGCATCACGCACACCATTACGGTGACGGATGCGTACACGCGCACCTACATCACGTATCCATCCGATGGTTTGACAATTAGCGCGTTGATGCACGTGCCATTTGGGCAAGGTCCGTTTCCCGTGATTGTTATGAATCACGGATACATTCCACCGTCACAATTTGTCACGGGTTCGGATACATGGCGCGCGGCGGACATTCTCGCGCGCAATGGCTATCTCACCATCTCACCCGATTTTCGCGGCTTGGCGCGTTCGGATGACGGACTGAATTTATTTCGTTCGGGTTATATGATTGACGCGTTGAATGCTGCCGCGTCCGCGCGCACGTTACCCTACGCGGATGCCAAACGCGTCGGTATGTGGGGACACTCGATGGGGGGCGGGGTGACAACGCGCGCAATGGTGGTGAGTCCGCTCATCAAAGCGCATGTGTTGTATGCGCCCGTGAGCGCGGATGTACGCACGCGGCGTTTTACCGGCGGCTTGAGTGGGACGAGTCAAGATGATGTTGACCTCGCGGATTCGTACTATTATTGGACGCGCAAACCGGAATTGATTGATGCGGTGTCGCCGATTAATTATTTCAAGTACGTAACCGCACCCGTGCAAATTCACATCGGCGATATTGATACCACAACGCCGCCCGCGTGGAGCGAAGCGATTCGGGATGAATTAAAAGCGCAAGGGAAATATGTGGAATACTATTCCTATCCGCGCCAAGCGCACGCATTCATCGGCAATGGCTGGACGGTATTCAATCAACGGGTCGTCGCGTTTTTTGACAGGTATGTGAAAAACGCGAAATAGACGTGACAGGTCTCCGGAGACCTGTCACGTCTCACTCGTCATCAATGATGTCTTCATCCAGATAACACCAGCGCCAATCTTCGCCGGGTTCGAGCGATGCGATGATGGGATGTCCCGTCGCGTGAAAGTGTTTGGTCGCGTGCGTATTTTTGGATTGGTCGCAGCAGCCGACGTGACCGCACGTGAGGCACAAACGCAAGTGAACCCACGTATCGCCCATCTGCAAACATTCTTCACAGCCGCGCGTTTTCGGTTTAACGTTTTTGATTTGGTCAAGATGTGTACATTCTGCCATTCGGATTGTCCTCGTTTGTAGAATGCGCCTATCGTTATGCGGATGTTTGAAATTGTCAAATAAAAAAACCTGCGAGGTTTCTGAACCCTCGCAGGTTTTTGCATTTATCTCACACCGACCGTTATTGGAAATTCTTTGATCTCCCCGCCGCGAATGACGCGGGCATTCACACTGCGCCCGCCGCTTTCACTCGCGAGCCAACGATTCAACTCGCGCACGCGCGCAATGGTTGTGCCGTTCAAGCCAATAAGAATGTCGCCGGGCAAAAAGCCCGCTTTTTCCGCGTTCGTTCCCGTTTCGACTTGGAGAATCATCAGACCTGTTTCTTGGGACAGTCCAAGTTTTTGCGCGAGCGATTGTTGCAGCGGAATTTTTTGTACGCCGACGCCGAGATAACCGCGTTCGATGCGTCCTTTGGTCAACAATTGTTCTGCGATGCGCGCGACGGTTTCGCTCGGAATCGCGAGCGATAAATCGCGTCCGAGAACGCTGCTGTTGATTCCCACCACGCGCCCACTTGCATCCGCTAACGGTCCGCCGGAAAAGCCCGGATACAGTGTTACGTCACTGTGAATCAATCCTTCTTTGAATTGATTGCCCCAGCCGCTGTTGCCGCCAAACTTGCCGAGCGCACTGACGATGCCGCCACTTACAATCGCTTCCGCGCCCCACGGACGCCCAACGGCAAAAACCAGGTTGCCCTGTTTCAATGATTTGCTGTCCGCCACTTGCGCGGGAATTAAATTCGATGCCTTGATTTTCAAAACGGCGAGGTCGGTGGTCGGGTCACGCCCCGCGAGTTCTGCTTCAAAAACTTGTCCGTCCACCGCGACGCGAATATTTTCTTCGCGCTCGACTACGTGGTCGGCAGTAACAATTGCGCCTTCGGATGTCCAGATGATGCCCGTGCCTGCGACACGTTGACGCGCTTCGACGCGCACGACGGAACGCGTTACCTGCGCGACGACGTTGGCGAGTTCATCCGAATAGGCTTGTAAATTTCCCAGAGACATTTTTTCCTCCATCCCTGCTAAGGCAGCTCAGACGCTCCTACGAGACGTCGGCGCTGCAACATTCCGTTTGCGGATTGAAAACGAGTGTAGCAGGTTCAAATGCCGCGCGCATCCCTCTGATGGATAGGTTATGTTGCAAGCGCGGCTATTCGCTTGAGTAGGTGATGGCAATAGCGTAATTGGACACTCTCCGCGTGTGGTGGTGTATGATAAAATCGGACAACATTGATTTATGGACACACCGCTTGTCATCTTGCTCGTCCAAGCTCCGCCGACCGCACACGAAAAAATCGAGGTGCAGTTTCGCGCACACGCGCCGTTGGAGATGGCATTGCAGACTGCTTCCACTTTGCAAGACGCGCTCAACGCCATTGAGCAGGCACATCCCGCCGCGATTTTGCTTGACCTCGCATTGCCGGAAACGCATGACCTCGACGCGTTCATCACGTTGCATTTGCGTGCGCCCGAAATTCCGATTCTCGCATTTGGGGAACAGGTTTCGCTGGAACGCGGTTTGGCGGTGGTGCGCGCCGGCGCGCAAGATTGTTTGACGCGCGCCGAATTGGAATCGCCGCGACTGGGTCGGCTCATCGCGTTTGCTATCGAACGCCAGTTGCTCCGTCATGCCACCCACTCGCACGCCGAACAATTGCAATTTAGCGAAGCGCGTTTTCGTTTATTGATTAATGAAAACCCGGATGCCATTTTGGTCGTCAATGCGGCGAATGTAATTCGCTTTGCCAATCCGGCGGCAGCAATGCTATTTGGCAGCGCGCGCGAAGAATTGGTCGGAACGGTTTTTTCGCCGACGCTCGACGCGAACGGCGTGAGCGTTGCCATCGCGCGCAATGGTGAAACAATTCTCGCACAGCCGCGCCAAGTGAACGCGGTTTGGAATGGGGAAGATGTGCGCATTGTGACTCTGCGCGATGTAGCATCGCCGGACCACATGGCGGACTTGTATGCCAGTCAAGAACGCTATCGTGAATTTATCGCGCAGAGTTCCGAAGGTATCTGGCGCAGCATTTTTCAAACTCCGATTTCGATTCATGCGCCGATAGAGGAACAAGTGCGCGCGATTTTTGCCGATGCGCCGGTGGTGGAATGCAATCACGCGTTTGTAGAAATGTACGGGCGAACGGACCCCGCCGAAATGTTGGGGCGTGTTATCATTGATGATTTGTCGGCGGACGACGCGGTCAATCAAGCGACGATGTATGCGTTCGTGCTGAATGATTATCAGCTCAACGATGGTGAAACACACGAGTTTGATATTCAGGGACAGCCAAAAATTTTCTTGAATAATTTGCGCGGGATTGTGCGCGATGAATTTCTGGTTGGCATGTGGGGGACCCAGCGCGATGTCACTGCGGAAAAGCAAGCGTACATGTCGCTTGAACGCGCGGAACGTGAAGCGCAGCATCAAAGCGAAAAAGCCCGGGCGTTGGCGGACAGCGCGGTGGTACTTAACAGCACGTTGAGTTATGAACAAGTACTAGACCGCATCTTGGAAAATGTGGGGCAGGTGGTGCCGCATGATGCCGCAAGTATTTTTTTGATGAAAGAAGGCATTGGGCGCTTTGTGCGGGGCAAAGGTTTTGCCGAACGGCAATTGCAGGAAATGATGGAGCATCTGCAATTGAATGTAAAGGAGGTGCCGGGCTATCAGGGAATGGTGGACACTGGCAAACCACTGCTAATTCCCGATACGGCAAAATACGCGGACTGGAAGCAGCTGACGGGAAATTGGATTAAATCGTATGTCGGAACACCGCTGCGCGTGCAGGACAAGACGATTGGCTTTTTGAGTTTGGATAGCGTTACGCCAAATTTTTTCAATGCCACGCACGCGGCGGATTTGCAAGCGTTCGCGGCGCAAGCGGCGACGGCATTGGAAAATGCGCGCTTGCATGCCCAAGTGCAGCAGCGCGCGGATGAATTCGCGGAACTGTATGATTTGACGCGCGAACTTGCAATGCAGCGCGATTTGGACGCGTTGCTAGAAATGCTCCTTGAACGGGCAATGAAATTATTGAACGCGCCGTGCGGGGCATTGGCGCTTTCGATGCCACCGAGCCAAGAGCTGCAAGTGCGCGTGATGATTGGCGGACTGCACTCGCCAGATACCAGGACCATTCGAATCGGGGAAGGTTTGATGGGGCAGGTTGCGTGGCTGCGACAACCTCTCATCTTGGAGGACTATCGCGCTTGGGAACGTCGGCTGCCGCAGTTGGGTGAGACGGTCATCTCGGCAGTCATTGGCGTGCCGATGTTGTTTGGCGGAGAGTTGGTCGGCGTGCTGGCGGTCCACGAAGAAGGAGACACAACGCGACGCTTTACGCAAGCGGACGCGCAGCTGTTGACCTTGTTGGCAACGCAAGCGGCGGCATTGGTCCATAACGCGCGTTTGTATCAAGAAACCGAAAAACGCGCGCAACAAATGGGTCTGTTGTACGACGCGGGCTTGACGCTCAACAGCGTCCTCGAACCCAAGACGCAGCTGGGTTTTTTGGTACAGATTGCCATGCGTTCGGTGCGTGCCGAGTTCGCTGTCTTCTTTCGCTACAATGAAGCCGCGCGCGAATTGTGGCTTGAATTTGGCGTCGGTTTTACCGTAGAGAACCCATACGATTATTTGGAACAAGTGCCGCTAGACGCGAAACAAGGAATCGAGGCGTGGGTGGCGCGCGAACGCGTTCCCGTCTTGCTCAACGATGCGCCTGCCGATGAGCGGTTTTTGGTTGGGGCGGACCGAATTGGTTCGGGAATCTGGGTCCCGATTGAACATGACAATCGCTTGCTCGGTGTGTTGGGCGTTTGTTCGACCCACTCGAATGGATTCAACGCGCATGACGAACGTTTGCTTTTGTTGTTTGCAAGTCAAGCAGCGGTGGCAATGGAAAATGCGCGCTTGTATCAAGACGCGCTCGAAGCAAAGGAACGACGCGATGTGCTGCATTGGGCGAGTCAAGAAATTATCAGCGCGGGACTCGATGCCGAACGCGTCTATGGCGCAATTCATCAAGCCGTGCTGCGCTTGATGCCGTGTGAAGCGTTGGCGATTGCCGTGCTGGATGAACAAGGTGAGATGGTGGATTTGCCGTACTTGTTTGACCGTCAAGGGCGTCATCCTGCGGGCAGAATTAAAAAGACACAAGGATTGACCGGACATGTCTTGCGGACGGGACAGGCATTGATGGTGGATAATTTGGCAGCGAGTGGTATCCAAGCGGTGAATATCGGTTATCCCGTACAAGTCACGTCCGTGCTCGCCGTACCGCTGCGTCACGGCGGACAAGTGTTGGGCATGTTGTCCACACAATCGTATGCACACGCGACGTATACGGCGGATGACCGTGTGATGTTGGAAATGCTCGCGGCGCACGCTGCCGCCGCGTTGATGAATGTGCGCGGCGCCGAGACGATGCTGCAATCGTTGGAACGCGCGTATTTGGAAACCGCGCTCGCGTTGGCAAAAACAATTGATACGCGCGATTCCTACACGGGCGCGCACAGTGACCGCATTTCGGATTTTGCTGTGGCAGTGGGACGCGAACTGCAATTAAATGAAGAAGATATTAACGCGCTGCGGCTCGGCGCGCGTTTGCATGACATTGGAAAAATTGGTGTGCCGGATGAAATTTTACGCAAGCCCGGTCCACTAAATGATGCCGAATGGAATTTGATGCGCCGTCATCCCGAAGTGGGCGCTGAAATTCTCGCGTTGGTACGTCCGCTGCAAAAGGTGATTCCGATTGTGCGGCATCATCAAGAACGCTTTGATGGCACGGGCTATCCCGATGGTTTGGCTGGTGAGAAAATTCCTTTGGGTGCGCGGATTCTTGCCGTTGTGGATGCGTTCAGCGCGATGACAGATGACCGCGCGTATCGTCAAGGACGTTCGGTGGAAGAAGCATTGGCAGAACTTAAACGATGCGCGGGCACACAATTCGACCCGCACGTGGTACAAGTGTTTCTGAAAATTTGGGCGGTGAAATAAACGCCTGCCGGCGGATGCAAGTTGCATGACCAATCTTTTACAAGCTGACCAATCCTTTTTGCAAACTCAATGTCACGGCTTCGGTGCGATTCGCCGCGCCGAGTTTTGCCAAAATCGCGCGGATGTGAAATTTCACCGTGTGTTCGGTGATAAACAATTCCGCCGCGATTTGTTTGTTCGCCAGACCGCGCGTCATCAAGCGCAACACATCAAGTTCGCGTTCACTCAACGGTTCAATCAAATCGTTTGCGTTTGATTCATTTTCCCCGCGTGCATTTTCATTCGCGCGCAATGTTTCGAGCAGCGAGGTCGCGATTTGCGGATGCAGCACAATCACGCCGCTGTGCGCCGCGCGAATGGCATTTGCCATTTCTTGCGCGGATGTTTCGCGTAACAAAAATCCGCGCGCGCCGAGCGTGAGCGCGTGCGCGACGCGTTGGTCATTCGCGTCGTCGCCAATAATCAACGTGGACAATGCCGGCAAGGCGCGCCGCAAATCCTCCAAGAGATTCCACCCTTCGCGTTCCAACACTTGAACATCCAATAGCAACGCGTCGGGTTCCTCTGCCACCAATTCGTCAATCCAATCTTCGGACGGTGCGAGCGTCGTTACCCGAAAAGCGGGTTCGCGAAAATCTTGCTCCTCTGCAAGCAGCGCGCGCAAACCTTCGCGAATGAGCGGAATACGCGCGAGGATGACAATTCTCAAAAGGGGCATGATGTGTTGGTGAGAGCGAATCGCCTCGTCTTACGCATGATTGAAAAACGGAAAATTGGAGAGCAATAAAAAGCGAGAGATTGAAATGAGAAACGAGATGGGTGCGCCATCTCGTTCTGTGTACCCTCGGCGAGGCTTGAACTCGCACATATGGTTTAGGAAACCAACGCTCTGAATCCGCTTGAGCTACGAGGGCAAGATTTTTTCGATTATACCACAACGAATTTTGCGCTCTGGTTTCATTCATGCTATATTTTGTCTGTACAAAAAACGGCTCGCTAGCTCAATTGGCAGAGCAAGGCACTCTTAATGCCAAGGTTCGGGGTCCGAGTCCCTGGCGAGTCACACAAAAATGCCGCACCCGCTTTTGGATGCGGTATTTTTTGTTGCGGCGGCAGAGAAAATTTTCGGTGGGGCGTAAAGGACGAACAGTTAAAGCATCACACGCTTGCATGCGCCAAAAGGCAAGCACAAAAAATGGTTTCGAGTTCGCGCAAAATCTTTAAGGTGAATTTGATAAGTTGCCTGTTGACAAATGCAAAATTCGTGGTATTCTACACTTCGCCTGTCTGGAAACGGTAAAAACGTCCCAGTAGGTTAGTACGATAACAACCGATTAAGGAGGGCAAAGAGAAGAAAAACTTTTCTAAAGGAAAATTAAAATATTTTTCCTTGAGTCTCTTTGTCTCCGCCGAAGGTGTTGAAACCCCGGCGGTTTTTTATGCCCCGCAGCAATGTGGGGCGCGATTTTGTAGCGGAAGAATACATCGCCATAGATCGCGTCGGTGGCTACGGTTTTTGTAGCAGTGTACCTTAACAGTTAAAGAGTGGAAGAGAGAGTGCGAGAGCGCCTGTGTTTGTTC
>CAYXXF010000023.1:0-111622 GCA_964469005.1 uncultured Anaerolineales bacterium | reverse complement strand
TACCTATTGGATACTCGGCTCTTCAATTTTTTACACACAATTCGTTATACCACCTACGAATAAGTGTGTTTGTCTAGCGGATCAAAATGTTCGGTTGACCGTCGAATCCTTCTTCTCTTTGGCGAGTAATCCAAAAACAATCCCATCTGTTGTTCGCCCTGCAAACTCGACTCTTGGTCAAGATTTAGATTCTTTACCTTTGGGAGTAAGACTTGGCTGACACAAGCCAAAGATTTGATAATATCATCTGCGACATCAAACCAAATCGCAGCAGAGTCACTAACTGCGACATATCTACCCTTGAATGAAGTGACTTCTGCTGGCTCAAGCAAAATATCTTTTTCAATTCCCGAATAAAGTTTTAGAGCATAAGAAAGATTTGTAGCCCCTGGCAGAATCCAGTTTTCAGAAGAAAAATACAATACCTGTTCTTTTGTAGATGATGCACTTTTCCAAAATCCATAACGATGTTCAGGGAATCGCTTGAAGGTTTTCCAAAAAAATTCTTTCTCGTCTTCATAGTATTCTGATGCCATTTCATAGTACGCGCCATTGATCAAGTTTGCCCAGTATCCATCGGCTAACTCGGGAAAACTAAACTTCCTCTTGTGAAAATTTTCCTCTAACTCTGCAATCTCGCCGTACAGAAACTCCGTAGCTTCTTCGATAGTCTCGTCTTCGTTGCCAAACAGGCCAGAGGTTTCCCACAGGAGATCCGCGAGAGAATCAATTTTGGTAGGAACCAAGTCAATCACAAAATCCCGTGAATTTCTATCGCCTTCCAATTTACCAGACAAAACCTCACCCATTAGTGCGATCTTCTCTGCGACATAGATGGCATCTGCATAGCTAGATACGATATCCAAGTAACTCTGCGTGCTTCCGATATATTTGAGTGGGACCAAAATTCTAGTTGATTTCTCTTGCCCAAAGATGGATATAATCTCATCTCTGTTCAAATACCCATTTCCAACTTCACTCAAGTCAATTTTCATATTCTAAAAGTAACACAGCCGCAATGCACCAACTGCTCCATTGCGGCTGTGCTCGCTATCTAGAGGGGATTCCTAATTGATTTGCGGCTTTGGATTCTACGCTTCAGCGGGTTGATTGGCAGAAACCGCATAAATGCTCGAGTCCAGTGCCCACAAATGAATGTGGAAATCGCTCTAAAACAACCCCATCACTTTCCCCGTGTTCAAATCCAAATCCACGTCATAGAAAACGGGACGCGTGGGAAGACCGGGCATCGTACGCATCGAGCCGACGAGCGGATACAAAAAGCCCGCGCCGACACTTGCGCGAATGTCGCGGATTGGAATGCGGAATCCTGTCGGCGCGCCTTTGATGCCTGCTTCGGCGGTGAAACTCAAATGCGTTTTCGCCATGCAAATCGGTAAATCGCCGAACCCGTTGCGCGTGTAGAGTTCGATTTTTTCTTCCGCTTCGGGGGAATAGTCAACACCATCCGCGCGATAAATTTCGCGCGCAATTGTTTCGATTTTTTGTTTGATGGACATGTCGAGCGGATACAAAAATTCAAAGTTCGACGTTTGCTTTGCCGCGTCCATCACCGCGTCCGCGAGTTCTGTCGCGCCCGCGCCGCCGTTCATCCAGTGCGTCGCTTTCACCGCCACCGAACCCGATTCTTCCACCACGCGTTCGAGAAATTTTAATTCATTGTCCGTGTCATACTTGAACGAATTGATCGCGACGACGACGGGTACACCATACTTTTTTGCGTTCTCGATGTGGCGCAAAAGATTTGGCAAACCCTTTTCGAGCAATTCAATATTTTCTTCGGTGTACGCTTTGTCGAGCGGACGCCCCGCGACAACTTTTGGTCCGCCGCCGTGCATCTTGAGCGCGCGAATTGTAGCAACCATCACAACCACATTTGGAACCAAGCCCGAATAGCGGCACTTGATGTCCATGAATTTTTCCATGCCAATGTCCGCGCCAAAGCCCGATTCCGTCACAACATAGTCCGCGAGTTTGAGAGCGATTTGGTCGGCGATGATGGAAGAATTGCCGTGCGCGATATTCGCAAACGGTCCCGCGTGTACGAACGCGGGCGTGCCTTCGAGCGTTTGCATCAAGTTCGGCATAATCGCGTCTTTCATCAAGACCGTAATCGCGCCCGCGACACCCAAATCTTCGGCGGTCACGGGTTCGCCTTGATGATTCGTCCCAATCACCATTTTGGAAAAACGTTCGCGCATGTCGGGCAGCGAGGTGGTGAGTCCGAGAATTGCCATAATTTCACTGGCGACGGTAATATCAAATCCCGTAAAACGTTCACTGCCTTTTTCTTCGTCGCCCAAACCGATTTCGATTTTCCGCAACATGCGGTCGTTAATGTCCATCACGCGCTGCCACGTAATCGAATCGGGGTCAATGTCGAGACGAAACAATTTTCGTTTTTCGTCCGCGTTGAGTTCGGACAAGTTTGTTGCTTGAATTCCAAGACGCGCCGCGCGTTTTTGAATCGAAGGCGCGAACGTTCCATCGGGACACAACGCTTTCGCCAATTTGTCATCGTCGGTAATCGCGCGTTCGTGCAACATGCGCGCGTCAATTTGCGCGGCGAGCAAATTGTTTGCAGCAGTAATGGCGTGAATGTCGCCCGTAAGATGGAGATTGAAATCCTCCATCGGAATAATTTGCGAATACCCGCCGCCCGCCGCGCCGCCTTTGATGCCGAACGTCGGACCCATTGACGGCTGACGAATGCACGTGAACACGCGCTGCTTGCGGTACGCGCCGAGCGCTTGCGAAAGTCCAACGGTTGTCGTCGTTTTCCCTTCACCTAACGGCGTCGGCGTAATCGCGGTCACATCAATATATTTTCCGTTCGGTTGATTTTTCAAACGGTCTCGCACTTCAAGATGTACTTTGGCTTTGTATTTTCCAAACAGTTCGAGGTCGTCGTCGCGGAGACCTACTTCATGCGCGACATCGAGGATAGGACGGAGTTCCGCCGCTTGGGCAATTTCAATATCGCTCGGAACGGGGTGAGTGATTTTAATCGGCACAGTTCAATTGCTCCTTTGCAAAAGAGTGACCTACAGAGTACGAATAGTTTATACGGAATGTAGAATCGAGACAAGAAATCACGCATGCAAATATCAAACGGACGCGAGCCATTCGCGAAACTCGGACGAATCCATTTTCGATGTCGCGCGCCCCCAGCGCTCCACCGCCCAGCCATAAAAATCAAAATCAATCGTCGAAATTTTTGCTTGAATCGCCGCCCACAATGTCCAGCCCACATCGGACATGACCATGTTCAATTTCATACGCGCGAGTTTGTCGTCGAACGCCTGTCCAAAATACGCGGCGCATAATTCGTGAATCTTCGATTCTTCAAACTGCTGCTCTTGCGCGGTATTGCCCAAATCAAACGTCGGGTCATTGTTGCCGCTGTATTCAAAATCAATCAGCCACAATTTATTCCCATCATCAATATAATTTTCCGCCAGCAAATCGTTATGACACGGGACACTTGGCAGCGGATTGCGCGCGAACGCGCTTTCAATTTCGCGCACGCGCGGCATGTAATCGAGATACCCGTCGGGAATTTTTACGTCATGCTCACGCGCCGCTTTTAAATAGTATTCGGTCAAACGAAACATATTGAAATCGCGCAAAAAGCGCGGACCCGCGTGCAATTGTTTTAGAGATTGTGCCATGCGCGTTGCCATTCCCTTTTCATTCAAGCGCGCAATGCTCATCGTCTCGCCGCGAATAAATTCCAATACCATCACGTTCGCGTCGTCGAGATATTCCACCACGCGCGGCGCAATGCTCGCCTCATTTGCCGCACGCGCGTTGTACACTTCGTTCGCGCGGTCCACCGCGAGCAATTCCGTTTTCGCGCCGGGAATGCGAACGACGTACGGGACACCATCCGCGTCCACGCGATAATTCGTGTTTGTGAGTCCGCCGCTAATTGGAGTGACGGTGAGTGTTTTATTTTGGAATGTGGTGAGGCGAGGCAGGAGTTGGGCAATTGGTTCCATGTTTAATTTTCCAGCCCTGCGATAAACGCATCCACATATTCAATGTCCTCGTCCAAGAGTTTCAGTTTCGTCTGCTTTTGCAATGCGGCGAACGTTTCCACACGGTCTTGCTCCGGGGACTGAACCGCATTGCCAATCGCTTTCATCAAATCTGCAAATTCGATGAGCTCGGCGCGCGTCGTCGGCTGAGGATGATGTCCTTGAAAATAAATTTCGGCATCCAACGCGAGCAGACGCTCCAACAATGGAAACAAATTGCGTTTGGTGTAACGATTCGGTGTGTGATAAATGTCGAGATACAAACAATCGCCAAGAAAAGCGACTTGGTCTTGCGGCACATACACGATGCTTGAATCAGCTGCATGGTCGCCGCCGACATGAATGATTTCACAGGTCACATTTCCCAAATCCAATGTGAGGCGTTCGCTAAAACCAATTTCGGGCGCGCGCAACACCAGAGAGCTTCGGTCAGGCATTTCTTTGACAATGTTCTCGCGGCAAAATGGAATTTCGAAACCCTGCGCGACGCGCGCATCCAGTGCGGCATCGTCCCACTGCCAACGCGCCATCTCGGCGACAATGCGTTGCGTTTCCGTATGTGCGAGCAACGGCGCGCGCAATTCACTTGTGCCAAACACATGGTCCCAATGCCAATGCGTTAGCATCACAAAAGAGGGCGCGGCAATTCCGTTGCGTTCCATTTCCAGCAACAGATGCCGCACATGCGCGGGCGAGTTGCCCGCGTCCACGAGCAACGTCGCGCGAGAACCGGACACTACACCCAGCGTCGGACGGTCCGTCGCAGAGTTGGGGGACAGCCAATGGACATGCGGACTGACTTGCTTGAATGTGTGTGTCAGCATTTACCTTCTCCGCGCGCGTTCTCTAATTTGTGTTTATCTTTCACGCGCGAATCCTCTCCCCTTTCGCATCATACAACACATCCATGTCCACGCGCGCGGAAAAACGTTCGCCGAAAATTTCAACTTCGAGCGGTGTGCCAATCGTCGCAACATCAATAGGCAAATACACAAAGCCGATGGATTTTCCCACCGTGTAACCATAACCGCCACTGCGTAAGCGTCCGAGCAATTCGCCATTGTAATAAATGGGTTCGCCGCCGTACAGTCCCATATTTTTTTCAAGCGTAATCGTCGCGAGTTTGCGCGCGATACCATCGCGTTTTATTTGTGCGAGCGCGTCTTTGCCAACAAAATTTTCTTTACTCAATTTCACGCAAAAGCCCAAACCCGCTTCGTACGGATTTTCATTCGGCGTAATGTCCGTACTCCAATAGCGATATCCTTTTTCCAAACGCAGTGATTCGAGTGCTTTGTAGCCCGCAGGACAAATTTCAAATTCGCGTCCCGCGTTGTACAACGCATCCCACACACGCGGCGCGTCCGCGTTCAACATATAAAATTCCCAACCCAATTCACCCACGTATGTCACGCGCTGCGCCCACACGCGCGCATCTTCAATCAAAATAAATTTTCCCGTCATGTATGGAAAATTCTCATTCGAAACATCACCACTCGTCGCGCGTTCCAGTACATCACGCGCGTTCGGTCCCCACATTCCAATCGCCGCAAACTCTTCTGTCACATCCGTAATCTCGATTTCTCGTTTCTCGTTTCTGGCTTTCTGCATCACCATCCACCCCAAATCACTCGCGACAAAATTACTTCCACAAATTACGCGAAAATAATCCTCGCCCATCCGCGCAATCGTCACATCACTTTCAATCCCGCCGCGCGGATTTAGAAATTGTGTGTATGTAATTGTGCCGACAGGTTTGTTCAAATCATTGTCCGCGAGATGATTTAGGAAATTCAAAGGGTCTGTGCCGCGCACATCAATTTTTCCAAACGATGTCATGTCCCAAATCGCAACGCGTTCACGCGCTGCGCGATGTTCTTCACCCGCTTGTTTGAAGAATGGCGTATCGAACCAACCCGTTGCGCGTTGTGCCGCGCCCGCGCGGTGACCATAAACTGGAGGTTGGAGACTGGAGGCTGCCGCGCCTTCAAGTCTCCAGTCTCTAGTCTCAAAGTAGTTGACGCGTTCCCACCTATTCTTTTCCCCAAACACTGCGCCGAGTTCCAACAATTTTTCATCGAGCGGCGATTTTCTTTTTTCGCGCGCGCGTTCGTTTTCATCGTGCGGAAAACGCAGCCAGTAATAATATTTGTACGCCTCTTTCGCGCGTTCGCTCGCATAATTTTTATCGCGATAGATTTCACCGAAACGCCGCACGTTCAATTCTGTCACATCGTACGGCGGTTCGCCATTCACAATCCATTCGGAAATAATTTCACCAATCGCCGCGCCCGCGCCAAAGCCCGTGTGCGAAAGTCCGCACGCCGCCCAAAAACCGGGGACGCCCGGAACGGGACCGAGCAGCGGTTTGCTGTCGGGCGTAATCGCTTCGGGTCCGTGTACTAAATTCACCGCGTCCGCTTTTTCCAACATCGGCACGCGGCGAATTGCCCCTTCCATAATCGGCGCAAACAATTCCCAATCGGGCGGCAAAAGTTTTTGCGTGAAATCCCACGGCACGCCGTCCATTGCCCACTCGCGCGGTTCGAGTTCAAATCCGCCAATCAACATCCCGCCGACTTCTTCGCGCATATACACCAAATTTTCGGGGTCACGCAAACACGGCGTATTTTTTGGAAAGGTAAAATCGGGAACGCGCGCGAGCAAGTGTTGATGTCCAAGCGGCGTCATCGGTAGATTCACTCCGAGCATTTCACCAATTTGTCGTCCCCACATTCCGCCCGCGTTCACGATGCAATCCGTTTGAATCGAACCCGCGTCGGTTATCACGCTAGAAATTTTTCCATTCACGTCGCGCGAAATTTCCATCACGCGCGTTTGCGTAAAAATTTGCGCGCCGTTTTCTTTTGCGCGTTGCGCGATTTCCATTGTCGCGCCGCTTGGGTCAATCCATCCGTCCGTCGGCAAATACATTCCGCCGTATAAATCTTTGTCCGTCATCCACGGATAAATCTCTAAACATTCGCGCGGCGAAATAATTTCCACATTCAGACCAATCGCTTTTGCCAAACCCACTTGGCGTTTCAAAAACAAAAATTGGTCATGACTCGACGCGACGCGCAAACTTCCGACTTGATGCCAATTCCCTGCGCCATTATCCATTGCGCGATACAAATCAATCGAATATTTTCTCATTCGCATCAACGTTGGCGAGGTGTGAAAATGCGTGACCATCCCAGCCGCGTGCCACGTCGAGCCGCTTGTGAGTTCGCCTTTGTCCAACAAAACAACATCGCGCACACCAATTTTGGTCAGATGATACGCGATGCTCGTGCCAGCAATGCCGCCGCCAATAATGACGACGCGCGCGTGTGATGGAAACTGGGTGATTGGGTGATTGGGTGATTGGAGAAATGTTTGCACGAATTTTTCCCCTCTCCAAAAAATCTGTAGTTGATTTTTAGGAGAGGGGGATAGGGGGTGAGGAGTTATTCCGGTGGAATTTCTTTGAATGCGTACTCGACGTTGAAACCTTGCGCCTGCGCGCGCGACTTGGCGAGAATGTAAATCACAACGGAGATGACAATTATCACCACCGCGATGACCTGCGCCAAGACGCCGTTCGGGAAATTTTCAAAATTCCAATTTCCCAAAACGCCCAACTGCGGCGCGAACAAAAACGCAAGCACCATCAGCGTTCCCACAATCGCGCCGATGCCGCCCAACACAGTGACGAGTGGATAGCCGCCGATTTTGTAACTCGCGCCCGGTGATGCTTCGTACACTTCTTTTGCGCGAAATGGCAAGAGCGCGCCCGCAAGGCACGTCACCACAAACACATAGCCGCAGCCGAACGTGACGCCGAGCGTGAGACTCGTCCACGTGAACGGCTGTGTCACAAGATTGTATCCGAAAATGATTGGCACACTCGCGAGAAAATATGCAAGATGCGCGTTGACCGGCGTGTGCAACCGCTCATTCACTTTGCTGAACCATTCGGGCAGCACGCGGTCGAGCGACATTGCGACCAAGACACGCGTCATGCCGATATAACAATTGCACACGATTTGAAAACCGTTGAGGATGTACCCGATGCCGATGATGAGAACAACGAGTGGACTCGCCGCGAGCGCAACGGCAATGATGGGGGGCCACAAATTGAAACCGTTGATATTCGCTTCGGCGATAAGCGACCAATAGCCCGCGCCCGCGACGTACAAAAATTGTGGTCCCGCGACATTTTGAATTGCGAGTGCCAATACCGCGAGCAGTACGCCCGTCACAATCAGCGAACCGACCATGATGAACATTTGCGACCGAATGGAACGCGCGTCTTTGATTTCACCATTCTGCTGTGCGGAATACGTTGCCCATTGTAACGAAGTCCACGCAATCGGCGCGACCAACAGCGTCGCCAACAAACTGAACGGCGGATTCAAATCAATCCCCGCGCCTTGAACTGCCGTGACTGCGGTTTCGTAAAAATTCGCTTCGCCGCCCGACGCGACCGCGAAGGCATTGAGCCGCGTGACAAATTCCGACGCGGGCGTCGTAAAGAAAACAATCAGCACCACTGCGAACGCGAGCAGTGTGCCAATCCACATCACATGTTGAAAGCGCACGTAATTTTTGAAACCGCTCGTGAGCAAAAGCATTGCGAGCGCGGCGTTCGCAAGACTGACAATGATGATTCCCGTTGCCGACGTGAACCACACGCCGAGTTCCGAAAGCGCGGGGCTGTGCATCGTCGCGCCGAGTCCGAGAAATAACGGCGCGAATCCGAGATACGAAACGAGCCAGCCCGATAACGCGACCCACTGCAAAATCCAAATCACGAAACCGCTAAAGACGACGGTGAACGCGATGCCGCCGCCGAATACGCGCGATTGAAAAACACAATCGCCGCCCGAGCGCGGCAGCGCGGTGGAAAGCCACACGTACGAAATTGCGATGGGAATTTCGATGAGCGTCGCGAGCAAAATGCCCCAGACCAATTGTCCGCCGGGCAGCGCGCCGGGCGCCCACAGATACGTCCATGGAAAAATGAGACCCATGGTGAGGATGTTGTACACAAATGCGGAATAGGGCGACATCACCCTAACGAGACCCGATGCTTGACGTGTAAAAATTTCGGGTCGCGCCTTCATTGCAGGACTCGTTGCAGCCATGTTTCCCTCCTTTGGGAAATTGCGGAATGACGATTTTTGATTTGTGATTGTTGATTTATGATTTTGCGATAGACCTCCTTTTCGCAAGTAATCGGTAATCAGTATTCAGAGGTCAGTCTGAATACTGATTACTGAAAACTGATTACTGCTTCACCCACTCGTCAACTGATACCCTTCCACTTTTCCATTCGCAATGTTCACAATCACACCGCGCAAAATGCCTTCGCCGTACTCGCTGCCGGGATTGATACACAACGTTCGCCCAATGCGAATTGCGCCTGCCGATTCGTGAATGTGTCCGTGCAAGCCCAATAGCGGTTGATATTTTTCAATTGCGCGGCGTACCGATTTGCTGCCCGCGCCAAACAAAACAACTTGTCCCCCGCGAACAATTTGCGAAGGCGGGTCCGTATTCCAATCGAGCATCGGACATGTATCGAGCGTGGAATCATTCGGCGGGTCATGGAAATTAAAAATGCAGCGCGACATATCTGAAACTTGTTGCGCCATCGCATCAATCATCTCGCCGAGTTTATCATCCGAAACTTCGCGCGGCGTATGCCACGGCGTCGGCGTCGAAAACCCTTGACTAATCATTTTGTGTTCATCATCAATCTGCATCACTTTATCTTCGCAACCGAAAATAGAATTCGTCTGCGCGTTATTCAACACCGCCAACACATCCGGGTAATCATCATTGCCCCCCGTGACAAAGCAATTGATGCCCGTGTCCTTTAATCGCGTTTCCGCCATATCAATCCATTGTTCCAAACGTTCGCGCGCCAACTTATGAAACATTTTTTCCACCGCGTCGCGGTCTTGTGAGAGCGCGCGAAATTCCTCTTCCTCCATTATCTTGAAATAAAACCCCAACAGCCCCAAACGTTCCTGCAATTTTTTCAATTCTTCTTCCGTCTCGACGCGTTCCGTGCGTCCGCCAAACGTCGCGCGATATTTCCCGTTGCCTTCGCGAATTATCGGCACCGCCAATTTTCCCAACACATCGCCGCCCATCACCAACACATTCACGTCATAAAATTTTCCTGCATTGATAAATTTCCGAAACGTTCGTTCCGACGCGTGCAAATCCGTCGCGTAAAAAAGACGCGTGGATTTTTTGGGGGAGGACTTTTTAAAGAGGAAGGACATGACGCAAATTATAATTCGTTTTGCGCCATTGCAACAGAGGGTGTGGCTTGTTATAATCTCGCGCACCAGACTCGGCAGGTTTCACCACAAATATGACTGAACTCGTTTCTCAAATTCTCCAACGCGTTCCCGCCTTCCACAATCGCGCCGACCTCAAAACGACATTTCTTTCGGGCGGCATCACGAATCAAAATTATCGCGTGGACGTTGGCGATGAGGCGTTTGTGATGCGCATCGGCGGCGCGAAAACGGAATTGCTTGGCATTGACCGCGCGAACGAATACGCGGCGACGAAAGCGGCGGCGGAGATTGGCATCGCGCCAGAGGTCATTGATTTTATTCAACCTGAAGGATATTTAATTGCGCGTTTCATTCGCGGGCGCGAGATTTCGCCGGACGAGATGCGTCAAGAAAATACGATTCACGAAATCGCGCACACCTTGAAAAAAATCCACGCGCTCGTGCCAATACACGCGACGTTCTCACCATTCCAAGTTGTGCGCGACTATGACAAACTCGCGCGCAAAAATGGTGTGACCACTTTTCCCGAAAATTACGCGTGGCTGCGCGAACGAATGGCGGTGATTGAAACAGCGTTCAATCATTACAACACAGTACCTGTGTTGTGCCACAACGATTTGCTCAACGGAAATTTTTTGCGCGACGAACAAAACAATCTCCGCATTCTCGATTGGGAATACGCGGGCATGGGCGATTTATTTTTTGACCTCGCCAATTTTTCCGCGCATCACGAATTGAGCGACGAACAAATTTTGGAATTGCTCGACGGATATTTCGACAATCCATTACCCAAACATTTCGCGCGTTTGAAATTGATGCAATGTATGTCCGATTTCCGCGAAGCGATGTGGGGTGTTTTACAGCAAGGCATCAGCGAACTCGATTTCGATTTTCGCGGTTACGCGAATCAATTTTTTGAAAAATTGTCGGCGCGTGTAACTGACAAACGTTTTAGCGAGTGGCTTGCAACACTCGGATAATCTCACGCAAAGGCGCCAAGACGCAAAGAAAAAATTTTGGCGGTTGACGTTTCACGTTTGACGGACCGACCATGCGACTAACCGACTATCCGACATCAAATCCCCAATCTCCATGACCCAATCACCTAATCTCCCAATCACCGAATTTCCAAAACACGCCCGCGTCGTCATCATCGGCGGCGGTGTCGGCGGCGCAAGCATCGCGTATCATCTCACGTTGTTCGGTTGGCGCGATGTGGTTGTATTGGAACGCAGCGAAATTACGAGCGGCTCGACATTTCATTCGGCGGGACTTGTCGGACAATTGCGAACGTCGTCTAACTTGACCAAGATGATTCGCTACAGCACCGATTTGTATCGCAAATTAAAAGACGAAACGGACATTGACCCCGGTTGGCGAGAAGTGGGAAGTTTGCGGCTCGCGTCGTCGCCCGCGCGTTTGGAAGAATTGAAACATCTCGTCGCGGTATCGCGTTCGTTCGGTTTGCCGCTCGAACTCATCAGCGCGGACGACGCGCAAAAATTATTTCCGTTAATGACGACGGATGGCGTAGAAGGCGCGGTGTATTTGCCGACGGACGGTTACATTGACCCGACGGGTTTGACGATGGCGCTCGTCGCGGGCGCGAAATCGCGCGGCGCAAAATTTTTGACGCACACGCGCGTTCAATCCATCACCTTAAAGAATTCGCGCGTTCATTCTGTCGTCACCGATAGAGGAACAATCGAAACCGAAATTGTTGTGAACGCGGCGGGGCAATGGGCGAGTGAGATTGGAAAAATGCTTGTCTCGAGCGAAGGCGAGAGAGTGGGATTAAATTTTCCAGTCATTTCGATGGCGCATTTGTATCTCATCACGAAACCGATGGGGATTACACAGACGCTGCCGACGATGCGCGACCCCGATTTGCTCGTGTATTTTCGTGAAGAAGTTGGCGGACTTATTATGGGCGGTTACGAACGCGAACCTGCCGCGTGGGCGCTGGATGGAATTCCCCAAGATTTCAATTCAAAACTTTTACCGCCCGATTGGGAACGTTTCGCGCCATTGATGGAAAATGCGATTCGCCGCGTTCCCGAAATCGAAAACGCGCAAGTGAATTTATTATTGAATGGTCCTGAAGGATTCACGCCCGACGCGGAATACTTGCTCGGTCCGACGACCGTAAAAGGTTTTTGGATTGCTGCCGCGTTTTGCGCGCACGGACTCGCGGGCGCGGGCGGCATCGGCAAAGCGCTCGCGGAATGGATTATTGAAGGACATCCCGAATGGGACTTGTGGCGGCTCGACCATCGCCGTTTCGGCGCGAATTACGCGAGTCAAAAATACTTTCTCGCGCGCACGATTGAAACGTACGGCAAGTATTACGACATTCATTATCCGAATGAAGAACGCGAGTCCGCGCGCCCATTACGCATTTCGCCCGCGTACGCGCGTTTGCAAGAATTGGGCGCGGTGTTTGGCGAAAAGACGGGCTGGGAGAGACCGAATTGGTTTGATTTAGAATTTGGAAGTATGAAATCAGAAGTTGGAATATCCAACATCCAACATCCAACATCTAATTTCCAACCTCGCGGTTGGACCAAACATCACTGGTCTCCCGCCATCGGCGTCGAACATATCGCGACGCGCGAACGCGCGGGATTGTTTGACGAAACATCGTTTAGCAAAATTTCCGTGCGCGGTCCGCGCGCGTTGGAGACGTTGCAATATCTTTGCGACAACGATATTGATAAACCGATTGGCGGCGTGATTTATACACAGATGTTGAATCCGCGCGGCGGCATCGAATGTGATTTCACCATCACACGTCTCGCGCTCGACCAATTTCAAATCATCACAGGCACCGCGTTCGGCGCGCATGATTTGCAGCACATCGAAACTCACGCGCCTGACGATGGCGTGATGATTGACGATGTAACTTCGCAGTTCGCGTGTTTTGGATTGTGGGGTCCGCACACGCGCGATATTTTATCGCGCGTGACCAAAGCAAATGTGTCGAACGACGCGTTTCCGTACATGACCGCGCAGCACATTGCCGTTGGCGATGTGCCGTGTCTCGCGTTGCGCGTAACATATGTTGGCGAACTCGGTTGGGAATTTTATTGTCCGATGGAGTACGGGCAACAGTTGTGGGATACGTTGTGGAACGCGGGACAAGATTTCGGAATCGTCGCGGGCGGTTATCGCGCGATTGATTCGTTGCGCGTCGAAAAAGGGTATCGCTATTGGAGCGCGGACATCGGACCCGATTACACGCCGTACGAAGCGGGATTAGGTTTCGCGGTCAAGTTGAACAAAGGTGATTTCATCGGACGCGACGCGTTGGTGAAACAAAAAGAAATCGGCATCACGAAAAAATTGTGCTGTATCACGATTGATGATGCAACGGCAATTGCGATTGGCAATGAACCTGTGCGTTATCAAGACCGCGTCGTCGGATGGATTACAAGCGCGAGTTACGGCTATTCCGTACAGAAAAGCATCGCGTACACGTACTTGCCGATTGAACTCGCAAAAATTGGCACGCAGCTTGATGTGGAAATGATTGGCGAACGTATCGGCGCAATCGTCGCCCAAGACCCGCAGTGGGACGCGAAGGGAGAACGCATCAAGGTATAAAGTCCACCCCTTTGTGACCAAAATTCTGCCATGCCTTTGGCAATACAAGCTCAAGTCCGCGATCCACATCGCGGGCTTTTCTTTTCAAACGATTGGGAGGTGGCGAGTGATGATAGTTTGATGATACTGATGTGTTACAAGGGGATTCCAAAGGAGAAAAACATCATGCAAACGATTCCCCTGCGTTTTTTCCAACGCACACCCCAACGCCTCGTCTTGGTCGGACTTGTACTGATGTGTGGTTTGATGTATCTGGCACTGGGCTATACCAGAATGGTCTATGCATCAGGCACAAACCTTGCCGTTACGACGCTCGGAGATAATATGACAACGGATGGCAATTGTACATTGCGCGAAGCAATTTTGACGGCGAATGGTGCGCCTGCGAACGCGGATTGCGGCGCGAACAATGGCGCGCCCTAGACCATCAATTTCAATTTGAGCGGCACGATTGTGGTCACACCCACCCTCCCCGCACTCAATCAAAACATGACGATTGACGGTGTTGGACAAACTGTTACCGTGAGCGGCGGCAATGTCATCCAAATAATGAAAATCAATGCAGGCAAGACCGTTACGCTGCAAAATCTCACCGTCGCCGACGGCAATAACCTCCCAAATTATAACGGTGGCGCGGTTCTCAATTCCGGCACACTCAATCTGAACAACACCACCTTTTCCAACAACATCACCGAATATCGCGGCGGCGGCATCTACAGTACCGGAACGCTGAATGTGAGTAACAGCACCTTTTATAGCAATACCGTCAAATCAAGCGGCTGGGGGGGAGCTATTTTTAATACCGGCACTCTGCTCGTAACCAATAGCACCTTTGACCAGAACAACGTTTTTACAACGGGTAGTGTGCGCGGCGCCGGTATTTATAGCAGCGGCGAGATGAATGTGACCAACAGCACCTTCACCGACAACCAAGCGACCTGGGGCGGTGCTATCACCATTTGGGACAACGGGAGCGTGAGCAACAGCACCTTTACCGGCAACACCGCAGATTTGACTTGGGGCGGCGCAATGGCCAATTGGGGGAATCTGACGCTGACCAACAATACGATTGCGAATAACTTGGATGGCGGCGGCATATCCAGTTACCAAGCGCTCACCATGACCAACAACACCGTTTCCGGTAATGTTGACGGTGGACTCGTATTCACCGGTACTCTCAGCATTGCGAACAACATCATCGCCAACTCGACGGGCGGCAGCGATTGCACTCAAAGCGGCGGCGCAATCACTGCGAACACCAACAATCTAATCGAGGACAATACTTGTTCTCCCGCGCTGAGTGGCGACCCAAATCTCGATGCCCTCGGTAATAATGGTGGACCCACCGAAACGATGGCGCTCCTCGGCGGCTCCACCGCCATCAATGCCGGAGACAATACCACATGCAACGCCGCGCCCGTCAACAATCTCGACCAACGCAGCGCCATTCGTATCAGTGGCGCAAACGTCACGTGTGACATCGGTGCGTTCGAAGCCAATTCCGAAGGCACTATCACGCCCACACCAACGCATACACCAACGCATACACCCACCAACACAGCGACCAACACCTTCACGCCAACATCCACCAAAACCTCGACGCCAACCAATACGCACACACCAACCAATACTGCAACAGCAACGCACACGTACACTCCATCCAACACACCCACCACAACACTCACACCCACCGCCACTGCAACCAATGTACCGCCCGCGTCGGCTGATTTGAGCATCACCAAAAAAGTGAAAAAAGTCAGCGCGACCAGTCACCGATATACACTCAAGGTAACGAACCTTGGACCGGACGCCGCCGACACGATTGTCATCACCGACAAACTTCCCAAGAACTATGTGATTACCAAAATCAAAGGCGGCGGTGCAAGTTGCAGCAAGAATAAACGTACCGTCACTTGCAGTCTGGCAAGCTTGAATAATGCGACCAGCGTGACCGTCAAAATTTTTGCAGCGCCCAATGGGGCAACCGGCAAAAATTGCGCCAACGTCGCGGCAAGCAGCACTGACGGGAACCTTGCCAACAACAAAGCGTGCGTAAATGTTCCACAATAATTGAACATTGACACGCGAGGTTTCAAATAAAAATGCGTGTGCGTCCATCGGAACGCACACGCATTTTCAATTCTCTCGACGCAGCACCAATGCCAGCGCAATTGTTCCCCACCAAAAAATTCCCGCTTTGAATCCCCAAAATATCGTGTCGAACATTCCGTGTGTAAGGATAATGGCGAACGCCGCAAGCAGACCGATTGCCAACGCGCGCTCTACAGAATTTTTTTCCGCGCGTTGATACACACGTCCTGCCGCAACGAGCGCCAGCAAAAATATTCCCACAAACGCGACGCCGCCGATGATTCCCGTATCAAGTGTGATTTGCAAAAATAAATTGTGCGCATGAGAACCGCGCAGCGCGTACTCGCCCGTATCGAATCCCACAATCGGTGCGCCATATGCAGCGAAACTATGCACGCCCATTCCAATCCAAGGAGACTGTAAAAACAAGCGCACACCTTCGCTCCAAATTTCTGTGCGGTCTCCAAACGTCACCACTTGACGCGCATCTGCGCCAATCGCTTGCGTCGGCAACGGGTCACCGAACGCGTTATTGAGCCACAACCCCGCGAGCAAAACAATTGGCACCAATGGCAGCACCCACCGCCGATACAATGTCAAATACACGACGAGTCCCATCAACACCGCAAGCCACGCGCCGCGCGACTGCAAAAGCAGCAACATGACCAGCAGCGGCGCAAGCGCGAATGTGCCAATCAATCGCCACGGTTTCACATGCGTTGCCATCAAGGCAAGCGCGAGCGGCACCGCCACTTCCAGCGCGCCCGCGACATTGTTCACATTCGACGGACGTGCGAGCAACGGAAAATAGCGCGTCGTCAATTCACCAAAATTGAATCCTTGCGCGCCCGACCATTCCGCGCCAAACGGCGCGCCGAACGCAAACGCCGCACCCACCAAAACCAAAACGCCCGTCGCTGCGAGAATTTGCGCGCGCGAATGTGCGCGGTCCACAATTGAAATCAAAACAAGAATGCCCGCCAACAAATGACTCGCCACTTGCCACGCGAGTTCCGGCGCGGGCGAACGCAGCAAACCCAAAACAAACATCAACAAAAAAACTAACAAGAATGGATTAACGTCCGTTCTCGGAAATGGATTTTGCCGCGCGAGCCAACGCACCACCAAAAACAAAACAACGCCAACCAAACCGAACAACGTCAACGGACTCGGAAAAATCAACAGCGCGCAAATCAAAAACACAAACGGCAGCCCCACGCGATAAATCTCACGCATTTCCCAAATTCCCCTGCCCGAACAAATACAACAACATGCCAACGTATTCATGCAGCGCCAGATTCAACGTTTCCCAATTTTTTGGCGACGGCAGCAAATCATTCCACACCAAACCATCATGCGTATAAAAATCAACGGGATACGGAATCGCGTGCAAGCCCGCGCGTTCAAACACCATCATCGCGCGCGGCATGTGGTACGCCGACGTGACGAGAACAAAACGCGCATCACCGACGATTGGTTTCACATTTTGCGGATGCTCCGCCGTACTATTGGAATTGGATTCGCTCGTCATTGGCATTTGCGGCGCGAGCGTTTTTCCTAAATTTTGCATGTTGCTTGCCGCTTGCACTTGCGGATTCGAGGAACCCGCCGAACCGGAAAAAATAATTTCGCAATCGGGCGCAAGTCGCGCGCACAGCTCGATGCCCGCAAGAAAACGAAACGTGGACGCGTGCGGCAGCGCGAGCGCATCCAAATCATTCACTTTGGTATAACCGCCGCCCGTCAATACCACGACGCGTTTTACATTCGCGCGTTGCAGTTCGGCAATTGTCGGAGTGTGGTACATGGTTTCGAGTGGACGCATTACCGCGCGCGCGAATGGACTCGTCCCCGAAACCCAAAATACCGCGAGAAAAATCCCCGCGACCAACCTTCGACGTGAATTTCCGCGCGCAAAAAAAATCAACAGCGCGGCAGTGATTCCCCATAACCACAGCGCGCTGTTGAGCAAAAATTCATTGACCAATGCGGATACCATTGCACCGTGCAGTATATTTCATTTCATACAAAATCCAACCCGCGTCCTCGATGCGCTAACATAAAAAAGCGCACAACCGAAATGGTTGTGCGCTCCTTTTCGTTCAAATTTCTACGCGTCAATGCGCGCCATTCGCAAAGGGCAGCGTCAAGCTGAAAATGCTGCCCCTGCCTCGATTGCTTTTGATTTGGATTTCGCCGCCGTGCTTTTCAATGATTGCGCGCACCAATTTGAGTCCGATGCCCAAGCCGTTCGCGCGCCGCGTGCTCGTCAGGTCCACTTGATAGAACGGCTCCAAGATTTTTTTCTCCAATTCGGGCGCAATGCCAATGCCTTGGTCCAACACTGCCAGCGCACACATCCCCCCTTGTCGTTCCACCCGTAACTCGATCAGGTCTCCGACTTGCGAAAACTTGCCCGCATTCGAGACCAGATGGTCGAGCGCGCGAAACAACATTTCTGCATCCGCCATCACCGGCGCGCATCCGTTGGTAGAGACGAGCAGCCGCACGCCGCGTTCTTCCAGTTTCCACCGATGTTCTTGAATCACGCGCGAGACGACTTGTTCCGGCGAAATGGATTCAAGATGTAAAGTCCACAAGCCCGCTTCGAGTTGGTCCAGAAGAATTAAATCATCCAAACGCGATTTGAGTGTGAGCGCTTGCTCGACGACCAAATCCAATTCCATCCGTTCGCCATACAGCGCGCGTTCTTGCCACAGGCGTAAATAGCCCAAAATAAAAGTGAGCGGACTCCCCAACTCGTGCGCAAACAAACGCAATAGCTTGTGATTGATTTCGCGCAACAGTGCGACTTGGTCCGCGCATTCGGTTTTGTCCAACCAATTTGCATCATGTGGAATCAAAGGACTCACTCTTTACCCCCATGTGATGTAGAGTACCGAACACAGCCCGCCTGCCAAGACGCGGCAGCGGTTCAATTTCATCCGTCTTGGCGAGAAAACGCAAATGCACCTCACGCGCAAAATCTTCCAGCGTGTCGGCTTGAATCGCCATGATAGATTCAACCTCATCACCGGACAAGGGAAAACCTGAAAGAATGCGCCGCCGCGAACCATTTAACAATGCGCTGCAAAATGAACTATCAGTCAAAGCAGTTCCAATCAAGCGCTGTAACACTAGAGCGGACATGTTATCCTTTCCTCGCATCGCCGGAGAAATTTGGGAGCACAGCATTGCGATTTGTGCCGAGCGCAAACGTGACCAAGAAAAAAATACCGACGGCAATCAAAATATCACCGACGCTAAAGACACCGGTGATGGGAAACGGCGGGGGTAGTACAAAAATATCCGAAAGAAAACTCAGGCGCGTCGCCTCATAGGGCAGCAACACATCTTTGGAACCCATGACGATGGTGCCGGGAGCCGAACCGGTCACGAGTCGGCTCATCCCTGCTGCACGCAACGCCTCAAACGTCACCGGCATGAAACCGCCATTGGCAAAGATGACAAGCCCATTCGCGAGCAACCCAAGTCCCAAGAGCCATACCCCGGGCAGCTGCCGATTCGCCCAGACGAACCCGCCCAACATCGCGTAGGAGATGAGCATCGCGCCCAGCCGCGCCGAACTGCCGTACGAATTCCACACCGGCAAAAAAATCAGTATTGCTTGAAGGGTGAACGCAATCAATACCAAGCCGTACAAACGTAGATTGAGGAATTGAAGGCGTCGCAGACTTGCGCCGCGCAACATACCCCAAAGCAGCGCGAATGCAAATGCGGCAACTAGAATCATTTCTGCAAAGGCGGCATCTAGCAGGCAATGCAAATTGGTGCGCCTGCTGCCAGCACGAATGCAACCAGTGCCAAAAGGATGAGGATTACGCGGACGACTGTCGAATTGATTTGGATTGCTTTGTGATTTGCATCCATAAGTTTGCCTCACTGATAGAATCAAAGAGCGAATTTGCTCTGATTGGTTATTGGCATCCTTATAGCATGTCAGCACTGACAAAATACTGACAAAACCAATAGTACGGGAAAATAGTTATAGATTCGCTCTTTTTTGCCGCCCTGTATCTTGAGAAATTACGCCGGACAAAAAAGCCGAGCGGCATGCTCGGCAGGCTGTAAAATATTGGCGGTTTAACCCTCAAGAACCAATTGCCGATACACTTCTAGCGTTTCGGGCAACGGGGCTACACCCAATTCCTCTTTCAAGCGCTGAACACACTGTTGAAACGTTTGCATCGCGGCGGCACGATTGCCGGACACTATATAGAGACGAATCAAATCTCGATAAGCACTTTCATCAAGGGGGTCGTGGTCCAAGCGTTGTTGGTCCAGCTCCAAGGCACGCTTGACATTGCCCGTCTCCAAAGCCAGTCGCGCCGACTCGGCGAGCGCTTGGAGAAAGCGCGCTCGCAATTGCTCGCGGCGCGCCGCGCACCAATCTGCATACACTTCCGTCAAAAAGTCGCCTTGATACAAATCCAGCGCGCGCTCCAATTGCCGTATTTTTTCTTCCGGCGTGTTCCTGCCTTGCGCCTCGCGCAGCGCGTCTTCAAATTCGTCCACATCGAGCCAACATGCCATTTCGGGATTCAATTCGTACAAACCATTGCGAAAGACCAAACACTCTCCAAAGATCGCGCGCCGAATGCGATAGATGCCGGTATGAAATAAATCATTCGCTTGTCCGCGCGACAAATCGGGCCACAACTTGTCCATCACTTGTTCCTTGCGCCATCCCTGCGGATGCGTCGCAAAAAAGAAAAACAGTTCTTTGGTTGTCGCTGTTTGCCACACATTTTTCGTCAGAGGTTTTTCATCCATCTCTACACGCGCTTCGCCCAGCGTATACACCGCGAGCGCGGGCCACTGCATTTCCAATGAGATGAATGTCGGCGCGGCGCTTGCGCCTTGCGCATCCAAACGCTTGAGCAAACGACTAAAGAACGCGTGACGCGCACGACGCGCCATCCCAAATTCAAGCACTTGGCGCGCGCGTCGCGCCTCTGTCCAAATGAATTGGTCTTCACCCAATTGCTTGCCCAGCTCTGCCAACGTTCGCAAATGATGACGCGCGGCAGTACTGGCTCCGCGCTGAATCGCGGCATGAGCCAGATGAAAGTGGGCGCGTCCCAATTCGCGCTTGGCATTGGCTTGTTCCAACAAACGTGCCGCGTTTTGCAAATGTCGTTCAGCCCGTTCCGTCTCTTTTTGTTCAAGCCACAACGCGCCCAATCCCAATTGCACGACACCCACCTCATAATTGGAATCGTGCAAACTCGCTGCGTTCAACGCGCTTTCGAGAATGCGTTCCGCCATCAAGAATTGTTGATTGAAACGCCAAATATCTGCCGCCGCAACCCGCGTAAAAGTCATCAAATAATTCTCGCGAATCTTTTCCGCCATTTCCGAAGAATTGGTGTACGCTTCCAATGCTTCCGCAAAGCGTCCTTGGTCGCGATAAACATCCCCCAAGCTCGCCAACACGTATGCCTCGACGCGCAAATAACCCGATTGATGCGCGTGTTTGAGTGCCTCCGACAAAAGTTCCAACGCTCGTTCCAGTTCACCGCGTTGATAGCGCAGCACGGCAAGACTGTTCAACACATTTGCAATTTTGGCAGAGTGACCCAAATATTCCCAATAACCGCGTGCAGCTTGAAGATGCCGTTCTGCCTGCTCATGGCGTCCAATTTCAAAATACGCTCCACCCAAATCCGTTTCCGCGTCCGATTTCAAAAAGCGTTGGTTTGCTATATCTGCCAACGCGGATGCCCGTTCCAACAACTCCAGTGCTGCTTTATGCTCCCCCGCACGAAATTTCAACGCGCCGATGGTTCGATAACCTAAAGCATAGAGTGAAAATTCGTGTTCAGGCAAAATGCGGATGGCGCTTTCACAGCGTTCCATCGCGCGTGCAGCGACTTTGTCATGCCGCGCTGAGGTAATCAACGCACGCGCGTGATTCACCACATCGCCGCGTCGTTCAAAGATTGCAATCGCCTCATTAAAATTCTGCTGCGCGTTTTCCATCGCGCCCTCTTCTGCCTCGCCGATGGCACGCCAAAGCAACAATAACGGGTCGGCGCGCAGAACCGCATCACTGACTGCATTGAGCCAGCGCCCCAACGTTTTCCAACGCCCGCGCTCGTAATACTCTTCGGCAACGAGGAGAATCAAACGCGCGGCATTTGTAAAATCCTTTGCCGCAAGCCAGTACTCGATCGCGCGGTCCAACTTGCCGCGTCGTTCATACACCTGTGCCGCTCTTTCCAACAACCCCGCATAACGCGCCGCTTGCACTTGGCGGAGGCGTGTTTGCAAAAATTCACGAAAGAGATTGTGATAGCGAAAGCCCGCGTCCTGCAACCGTATCACAAACAAATTGCGTTTCTCTGCCAATCGCAACATTTCTTCGGCATTCGTACGTCCCAAAAGTTCGTTGCACACTTCGACACTGAGTTCCGCCAAGACAGAAGTATCCATCAAAAATTGCTGGAGCTCGGCGGACTGTTGCAAAAATACTTCCCCCGCCAAATAATCAAACAACTGAATGCCGGGACCGTATCCCTTAATCCATTCGTGCAGCAGCCCGCGCCACAACGTCGGTGTCGTCAAAACAATTCCCGTAATCCATCCTTCGGACTGCGCCGCCAAGTCTTCGGCAATCGCGGGCGTGATTTCGAGACCAAAATTATTTTGAATCAGAACGCGAATTTCATCTGCCGTAAAACGCAAATCATTCGTCCCCAGCCCGACGACCTCCAATTGCGCCGTCAAACGCGACAGAGTCAACTGCGTCGGAATTGTGCGACTTGCCAAAATAAAATGGGCGTTCTCTGGCAAGTAATACAACAAACGGTCCAAAAAGCGATTGACTGCCTCGCTTTGCTCCACCAAATGATAATCGTCCAACACCAGCACAAAGAGCGAATCAATCTGTTCGTGAATGTCCGAAATCAGCGCGCCGACATACGCATCGAGCGATTTATTCCGTTCGGGTTCGCGCAGCAGCGATAAAGTGCGTCCGCCAAAATTTGGAAACTGCTGACGCAACGCGGCGAGAAGATATTCCATAAACACTTGCAGGTCTTGGTCGCCTTCGTCGAGACTGAACCAACAGACCGGCAGTTTCGTATCATGCGCGAAATCAACCAACAGACTGGTCTTGCCATAACCTGCGGCGGCAGAAACCAGCACCAGTTTGCGGTCCATGTACTCGTGCAAAAAATCGAGCAGCCGCGCCCGATGCAGCACATCCGAGCGCCGCGACGGCACAATTATTTTGGTGATGAGCAGATTCGATTGCATCATGTCTGCCTCGTACGTTTGTGTTACGCGCGTGCTTGAACCACGCATCATTCCAATCTCCAGCGCAAACTCAATCGCCAAGATTATAACTCACCTTATGCCCGCCTACGCACAAGCACAACGCGCGCGTTATGTTTGTGTGACAGAGTTTTTCCGATGGATACACGCAATCCCACCGAGTGCAAAAAGATAAATCGGGCTGTGCATCGTGTTGAGCAGCGCGTCGAATTGATACATCAACCCCAGCGTCAATAATGCAGCAGCGGGCGCAATCTCTGCCCGTCGCCATGTGGTCGCGGGAAATTTTTTTACAAAATTCAAAAGCGGCGCAAAAAAAATCGCGAGCCACAAACCCAATCCCACAATGCCCCACATCCCGTACACGGCAATCCAAAAACTGTCACTGACCGTTTCCATATGTCCCATGTACGAACGCACCATCGCGCGCGCATGACTGCCCCACCCCAAAAACCAGTGCGAACGCGCACGTTCTGCAATCAAACTTTCAAACACGACGCGATAGTACAGCGAAGTTTCTTTTCCATCCAAAAAACTTGCCGCCGTTGCCAATTCGCGCGCGCCCCATACGCCCGTAAGGCGCGCCGCGAGATACGCGGTGATTGTGACACAATACGCGCGCAGCACATTCCACATCGGCAAACGGGTCGAGCCCCACAAAAACAAAATTCCCAATATCGCCAACGCCCAGCCGTTCACCGATTTCACGCCGACAGTTGTAATTGCCAACCCAAGAAAAATCCACAGCATCGGAATTTTCCAAATTCGCGGCACAGTGCGCGTATGATACAACCAAAACGCGCACACTGTCGCGGACGCCATGAACAATCCCACCATCAACCCGTGCAATTGAAACACGAGCGGGCGCCAACCGCCAAAACGCACTGCCATTTCCAAAGCCGATGGCGCAAAGCCGTACAACGTCGTGTGCAAAAAAGGTCCAAAAAAAATTTCATACCAACACAACGGCACATACACACAGCCACCCAGCACAATGCCAATCACAAAATCGCGCCGCGCGTTCCAAGCATCGAGATACACGCGTCCAAGAAAATACGGAATCGAAAAAGTACAGGCGTGTTCAAACGTGAGTTGCAACGCCTCCGCCGGCGCAAAACCATTCACGAGCGCAGAAAAAAATGGGACTGTACAAAACAGTCCCATTGGAACATCCATCCACTGCACGCGAAAATTTTTCACGCGGCGAAAATCCAACAGCAACACCACGCCGAGCAGCACCAACGTCACCGCGAGCATTTTCGTCGTGTAAAAAAAATACGGAAAACGAATCGTTCCGTTCGGCAAAAAAAGCCACGCGCCCAAGAGACACGCACTCACCGCGCGCGCATTGCGCCAGCGCGCAACAATTGCAAAACACAACACCGCCCACAACCCGAACGCAAAATAAACCGGCGCGCTTGCAAGCAAATTCACTGCCGCATTCTCCGCGCGCTCAAAGCGTGTACAAATAATCTGAGCGCAAACGGCACATCATCCACCAAATAGCGTCGCCCCAAACGGCGCGGCTCGTGCCACAACCGATGCAGCCATTCCAAACCAAACTGCTGCATCCACAACGGCGCGCGCGGCAGCGCCCCCGCGACCCAGCTAAAGCTGATGCCGACGCCGATGCACCATGCGCGCGGCACGCGCGCACGCAGTTGCGCGATGAGATTATCTTCTTTCGGCGAACCCAACGCCACATAAATAATATCCGGCTGCGCGCGGCAGACCGCTTCAAACAACGCTTCCATTTCAACCGCATCCTCTTCAAAGCCAAAGGGCGGCGCATACACCCCCGCGACCCTTAACGCGCGATACGATGCCTGCAAAATTTTCGCGCTGAGTTGGGCGACATCGTTTCTGCCGCCCAACAAAAAGACCGAGCAACCGCGCGCCGCCGCGCCCTCACTCAAGCTCCAAATTAAATTTGAACCCGTGATTCGTTCCGGCAGCGGCGTCTTGAGCAGACGGCTCGCCCAAATCAATGGCATCCCATCTGCAACCAGCATGTCGGCGCGCGCCACTGTCGTCGCGTAGGACGCGTCCATGACAAAGCGGCGCAAATGGTCAAGATTCAACGTCATCAACCAACCGCCGCGCCCCGCGTCCAATTCATCCAGAATCACGCGCACACATTCTTGCTCCCTCATCGCCGTCAACGTCGCGCCGTACAGCGTAATGCGCGGAAACATTGACATTGTTGCAAGGTCAGGCGCATTGGTGAGGACTCTGTCCGCGACGGCGCTCATCTGCTCTCCCCTTGCGCCGACGCGTCGCGCTCGGTGCGCGTCCACACTACGCGCCGCCGCAACAACGTGTTCACATACAACGGAATTTTCCAAACCACGTACGCCGGCGCACCAAGTAACGCACGCGCCGAAATTTGCGCGCGCCCAAATTTCCACCACGCGACAAAAATGGCAATGAGCACAACAATACAATTCACCGTTGCAAGCAAGAACAAAGTCCACGTGAATCCGAACCAAGCGCCGACGAAACCAACAAACAGGAAACCCGCCAGCGCCAATATCAACAACGCCACCGGCGGCACACTCAATTCCAAGGCAAGCCACAACGCGTTCGCGCGTCGTTCGGCAATGGCAGCCCATACTAGTTTTGGAATTCCGCGCGCCATCGTCTGCAAATGCCCGCGTTCCCAACGCGTACGCTGTGTTTTCATCACCGCGTGGCTGTGCGGCGCAGGACTTGAGACTATTGCCTCAGGGCAAAACAGCGGCGCGTGTCCCGCGCACGTCAACTCTACACCAAGCCATATATCCTCAGTCAAATGTCCTGTCGCAAGCGGAACATTCGCCAAAACACGCCACGGAAACGCCATCCCATTCCCCGTCAACAAACACGGCGCGCCAATGCGCCGCAAACCCATTGGACGCACGATATTTTTTACGAGAAACGCAAAATTAGAAAGAGCCAATTTGGATGACGAAACGTGCGCCTCCGCCCATCGGTTCGCGGCTTGCACCGGACGCGCCGTCTCGTACGCGCGCTGCGCCAAAATTTGCAGCGCATCACGCGCGACCACAGAATCCGCGTCCACCACAATCATCACATCGGGCGGATTCAGTTTTAAAAATTCCACACCAAACGCCAGCGCAAAATCCTTGCCAAGGTGTGCCACATCATTGCGCTCAATAACTTGAACATGGTTCGTACGCGCAATCTCTGCCGTTGCATCCGCGCAATTGTCCGCGACGACCAAAATGTCCATACGCGAAAATTGTGCTGCACGCACCGATGCAATGGTTTTGGCAATGCCAAATTCTTCATTGTGTGCAGGAATCAAAACAGTGGTGCGCGGAAAATTTTCACCATGCAGAGAATCGGCATCGAAACGCGGTGAAGCGACCAAACATTCCACCAGCAAAAACGCGCAGGGAACAAACAACAGCCCCGCGCCCAACCACAAAAAAATTTCCAACGCATCCAAAAGCATTTCCAAATTTAGATTTCCTTTGCGCCCGTACCCGCGCGACAAAACAGCATCTGCAATTCTGCTGCTTGATTTTTTACATCAAAATTTTCCAACACAAACTTTCGTCCCGCCCGTCCCATGTGCGCCAATTCGTTCGCATCCATTTCCAACGCGCGGCGCATTGCGCGCGCCAATGCGTGTTCCGAATCCGGCGGCACAAGCCAACCGGTCTCACCATCTTGAATCAATTCGCGCACGCCGCCAATGTTCGTGCTTATCACCGGACGTTCTTGCGCCAATGCTTCGAGAATCACGCTCGGCACATTTTCCGCGCGACTCGACAACACCAATGCGCGTGCGCCGCGCAACTCGTCCAAAATTTCTGCGCGGTTCGCCCATCCTTTCAATACAATGACTTCTTGCAAATTGCGCCGCGCGATTTCTTGTTCCAATGATGCACGCAGCGCGCCATCACCAATCATCGTCACCACACAAAAAAAATTTTCCGCGCGCAATAGTTCCACCGCGCGCAAGAGCAACAACGGGTCTTTTTGTTCCACCAAACGCCCAATCCACAAAAAACGTCGTGTGTCGAGAACATGCGTTGGGGTAACAGCCACAAACATTTCATTCACGCTGTTTCGCACCACATGAATTTTCTTGTGCACCGATTCATTGCACCATTTTAGCAATTCTCGGCGACTCCATTCACTCACGGTGACGACGAACGCGGCGCGCTCAATTTTTTCATTCAGCGCGAGGCGCGACGCGTGTTCAAATTCTTCAGGTCCGTGAATCGTCACGCTGTAACGCGGACCACCCACCAGCTCGCACAACAACGCAACCGCCGCAGGGTTCGTCGCGTGATGCACATGCAAATGAGTAATGCCGCGCGCGGCACACAATTCGCGCAGCAGACATGCTTCCGCCAAATACACCACATGCCGCGCCATCCCGCGCTGCGAACGCCAGCCCATTTTTACCATCGCGCGCAGCGCATCGGCAAACGCGCGCGGGCGCGCGACAATTGTTCGTAGCACACTGCATAACATTGCGCCCGTGCCGCGTTCGAGCAAAAACTCTGTGCGCGTTAATTCGCATTGGTCGGCAGGGTCTGTGAAATTTTCGTTTGCGCGCCGAATGGAAAAACGTGTAATGTCCAAGCCGCGCGCTTCCAACGCGAAAATTTCATTGCGGATGAAGGTGTGGCTTACCGCAGGATATTGATTCGTCAAGTACGCGAGTTTCACAGCTTGAAAAAGAATTGCAGTTGCCCTTGCAACTGAGGAAATTTTGCCAACACACAAGAGAGCGCATAGAGCCGCGCATCGCGTTCACTCCAGCCGCGTCGCTTCATACGCGCATAAATGCGAGCGATGAGCAATGGATAACCCAACAGCAACACAAGACTCGCGCCGCGTGTGAATTTTGCCATACCTAACGCGCCGAACCAAACGCCCGCGCCCCAAAACCAAATGCTCGCGCTTTCCTTTACCCAAAAATGTTCGCGTCCCCGTCCATGCCTCCACGCAATTTCCGCGTACGCATGTCCCGCCCGCGCCGCGCGTTTCCACCATTGTCCAAACCGCGTCATGCGCCCATCGTGAACCGCCATGTCCGCGTCTATGCCAAAAATTTTCCAACCCGCGCGCCGCAAACGCAAACACATGTCGGGTTCTTCGCCCGCGCGCAAACGCGCGTCATAGCCGCCCACTTGAACGAACGCGCACACGCGCACCAACGCGCTCCCGCCGCACGCTTCGATTTCACCGCGCGGCGTATCCCACTCCAGCGCGAGCAGACGATTGTAAATCGAAGCATCCGCAAAGCGTTCGTACTGTCGCCCGCACACAATCGCAATTTTGGCGCCATCCTTCATCACGTGCATCGCGCGCGCGACAAACTGTTCATCGAGCAAACTATCGCCATCTACAAATTGAATCCATTCGAGCGACGGAAACGCGCGCAGCAAAAATTCCGCGCCCGCGTTGCGCGCCCGCGCCGCCGTGAACGGTAGTCCTGCGTCGAGTTCCACAACGGGGACATTTTTTTCGCGCGCGCGGCGCACGCTATCATCCGTCGAACCCGAATCCACATACACCATTGGCGCGCCCACACGCAACGCCGCGTGCAATGTTTCATTCAACAATGCGCCGAGATTGCGTCCAATGAGAACGATGGCTGTTGATTCCATTTTTCTATGTGCGAATATGAATCGCGTGAAACAAATATCACGTTTCAAGAGGTAGAAACCCAACAAATTGGGTTGTGCGCCGAATCCGTTTGTAACGGATTTCTACTTCGTGAGCCGCCGAATTGATTCGGCGGAATTTCGCCGAATGCTATGCGCCAAAAAATCGCGCCACACGCGCGGCAATTCATTGTTGGGTTTGCGTTCAATAAAATAGCGCACGCGCCGCAGTCCCGTGCCAAGTAACCACGCCGCGTCCGCGCCCAACGTGTAAAACCAGCCGTGATGCTTTAAAAAGAAATAACGACGCGCGTCGAACCAATAGGGCGGCTTTTGTTTCAACACGCGCTGCGCGGTGGTCAGACCCGACGAGGCGCCGATGACATGCTGCACACGGCTCGACGGCGCGTACCACGTTTCCCAACCCGCTTGCTGCGCGCGCAAACAAAAATCCACATCTTCGTAATACAGAAAAAAATTTTCGTCGAGCAATCCGATTTGCTCCAACACCGCGCGGCGAATCAACATGCTTGCGCCCGACACCCAATCCACGCGCGTCTCCTCCGTCGGCGGCGGCGGCGCAACCATCCATCGCGCGCACAGACGCGTCATCACACTCCAACGTATCGTCATTTCCCATTCGCTCATGACAGTGTGAAAACGAAACGCTGAGCGGTGCGGGGTACCGTTTTGGTCTTGCAAACGGCTGCCCACAATCCCCGCGCGCACATGCGTTCCCATACATTCCACCAACGCGTCAAGCGCGTGCGCGCCCACCAGCGTATCCGAATTGAGCAACCATACAAAATCGGGCGGTTCGGGGGACGCGAGCGCGGGACGCATACCCTCGTTGTTGCCCGCCGCGAAACCAACATTGTTGGGCAGCGCGAGCAGACTGATACGCACGCGAAATGTATGCTCCTCTATCGCCGCGCAAAATTGCGCGAGGGAATCATCGCCCGAAGCATTGTCAATCAAAATCACGCGCGCGTTGGGAAACCGCTGGAGCGTGTCCGTTAACGAATCCAAACATGCCAGCGTCAACGCGGGCGTGCGATAATTCAAAATGAGAATCAAAACGCGCGCGGATGCATTCATGTGTTATTGCGCGTTTCCAAAACCGCGCGCAAATGCGCGACGCGCGTTTGCATCATGGCATCAAAACTTTTGTCGCGCGTAAATTCTGCTGCCGCCTTTGAAGCGGCAATGATTGTTTCGCGATTGCGTTCGAGTTCGGCAATGCGCGCGGCGAGCGCGTAAATGTCATTGCGCGGCGTGAGCCATCCCGCGTTCACATTCGACAGCGCGCCGCGCAGACCGCCGTAATCGTATCCAATTAACGGAATCCCCGCCCCCATCATTTCATTGAACGTCGTTGAAGGGTCGCCCTGCCGATGACAGCAGATGAACAAATCGTTTTCGTTCGCCACCACGCGCATCAATTCTGCAAATGTTAATTCTCCGCGCAATCGCACATTGTCCAACTGTGCATCGTCCAGCGCGCGCCGTAAATTTTTTTCCAGCACGCCGCCACCAAAAATATCCAATTCGAATGGCACGCTCCGTTCGCGCAAGGCGCGCGCGACGCGCGGCAAATCGTCAACACCTTTGATAGCATTCCATCTGCCCGAATACACGAGCCGCAGCGGCACACCTGCGCGCAAACGTTCCGCCCGCGCGTGCAATTGTTCGTCGGTCACAAACATCTCGCGCCGCATGTGCGTATTGCAAAATCCCAATGCCGCGCGATTCAACGACGCATACGCGTTGTACGCGGGAACATTTTGCAGTTGAATGCCCGCCGCCTCACGCATCATGCGCCGATATTTTTTTTCCAAACGCGTGATGTACAGCAAACGGCGCCAACGCAAAATCGGATTGCGCGTTTGCGCGTACACAATCTCTTTGCGAATCTCGAACGTGTAATCGGTGAAATAAACGACCGGGACATTCAATGCTTGGACAATGGAATGAACATGAGTGAACCACGGCACCAATGGCACATACACCACTGCCGCGGCACCCAGTTCCGCGCGCAATCCTTTATCATCTGTCGGAAATGCGCGCAAGGCGAATGAGCTATCCGAACGTGGCGTTTGAACATAATCCAAATTGTCATCGCGGCGCGCGGTGCGCGGCAGCAGCACGGTGACATGACCGTCCCACAATTCCGCAAACGCGCGCAACTGTTCCACAAACTTGCGCGGCAAGCCGAGCGGGTCGGCAGCAGCATCGGGCACCGCGACCGGCGACAATATCAACAGCGTACGTTCGGACATTTTATGAACCATCCAACCACACCGCCCGCCGCGAGCATGTACACGGGAATCAACATCGCGTTCGCGAAACTATCGAACGCGAATACGAGAACAACAAACGCACACGCGGTCACGGGCGCAATTGTTTTTGATAGCCATTGGGCGGGCGATACGCGCGCGCTCAAGAGTAGCGGCGGAAAAAATAAAACTCCCAGAATCGCGACCAGTCCAACAAATCCTTGCTGCCCCAATGCACCAATCCAAAGACTATCGGGTATCAAAACTTCCAGTCCGCCGCGACCTGCGACAAACGCGCGTCCCCAACGTCCCCATCCCCACAGCGGCTGCAATTGTGCGCGCGCCGCAATTTGGATTTCATTCACAAAGCGATACAACACCGAGCCGGCTTTGCCCGGCGCAATTTCATACACCAACATTCCCAACGCAAAACCATCCCACAAACCCGTCACCCGCACAAAAATATAACCCAGCCCCACACTCGCCGCGCCCCACAACAACCACACGCGGTTCAGCCGCACCGAAACAAAAATCAAACCCAATGTAAACGCCAGCAAAATCCACGCGTTGACCGATTTCAACGCAAACGCCGTAACAAGCAAAATGAGTACTGCAAGCGCGCCGCGCCAACGTTCCCAACGCACAAGCCCGTTGCTAAAAAATAAAATACTCCCGCATACACTCGCCGTTGTCATCCACAATGCGGTCATCAAACCATGCTTCATAAACACAATCGGACGCCAGCCGCCAAAACGAAACGCTTGTTCGATGTCGCCGAGCGAACTGCCATACACTAACAGGTGCAACTGCGGTCCGAAAAGAATTTCAAGCCAACACAAAGGCACGTACACTAAACCGCCTATAAAAATTCCCCCCGCCAAATCGCGCAGCGCGTCAGCTTCAAAAAAATAAATTCGTCCGAGCCAGTACGGAATACCCCACGCGAGTACATTTTCCACCACCGCCGACAAGCCATCGTACACGCCCAAACCATTCGTGATGGAGGAAATGAACGGTGACAGCACCCATACGAACATTGGCGCATCCAGCCACGTCGGACGAAACCGTAAAAAACTCGCGCGGTCAAACAAAAGCATCCCGCCCAACACACCCGCGAGAATCGCCGTGTTCTTGTCGAGGTCGGGTACGAGTCCGCGAATTTCGATAGACGCGACAGGCAAAAACAACCAGCCGCCGATGACCGAAATTAATATCGCGCGACGCGGTGAAATTTTTGCAAACAGCACGACACTAACAAATATCCACCCGACGAGCGCGAACGGAACAAGAATTGGCATCTTCTTTACGCGTGTTTCCCGTTATTACGCGCCGCGCGTTCTATCGTTTCATGCAGCGCCGCTTCCAGTTGGTCGGTCGCGCGTTCCCACGTGTACGGCGCAATCGTTTTGTATGCGGAATCAGACAATGCGCGCCATTGTGATTCCGACATTGCCGCAATGTCGAGAATCGAGCGCGCCATCGCGATGGCATCCTCTTGCGGCACCAAAATTCCGCCACCGTTCGCAATCAATTCTTGCTCGCCGCCCGCAGGCGTTCCGATAACCGGCGTGCGACATGCCATCGCTTCCATCGGCGGCAAAGAGAAACCTTCCGTGCGACTTGCAAACAACCACGCATCACACTGCGCGTACAGCTCGCGCAATGTATTTTGAGGCGGCTGTTTGATGAAATAGATATCGCGCGGCAGCGGCAATTGCACGGTGGGTTTTTCTGAACCAAACGCAATGACGCGCAAGTTGGGCAACTGCGCGCGCGCCAACGAAAGCGCGTTCAACATCACATCGCAACCCTTTACAGGATGCGACGAATACATGAAACCAACAGTGGGAACTTTTTGTTTGCCGCGCGGCAGCGCATCAAACAACGCGTGGTCAACGCCCTGTGTGACCAATAACGCGTTCGCATCACTATAAAGTTCGCGCATCAATACTTGCAACCATTTCGCGACGACAATTTTTTGCAGGGGCAAATGATACGTTGCCGCCACACGCGTTTGATTGCGCGTGTCAAAAATTTCATGCCCTTGTACCAAATGTGCTTTTGCGCCCGCGCGCGCCGCAAGCGCGGCAACCCATTCCGCCGTCTCCCACCATGTCGCAATGACCACATCCGCGTCCGGCACGTCCATATCCGCAACCGGACGATATTGATTCAGCACCGTCCGCGGCACATCAATGCCGTCATAATGCGAATGTTTTTCCGCGCGCCCAAACTCACCTCTACGCCAACGGCGGACACGTTCGCGCAATGAGAGTGGACGACGCGGCGGCGCAATCAACAATACGGAGTGTCCGCGCATGTGCAAATGTTGCGCCCAGTAAGCGATGATACGCGCCCCGCCGGACAAAGTGTTCAATAGCGGCACAACAAAAGTGATACGCATTAGAACGGCAACCCCGCGCCTAACAAAAATCGCGTACTCAACACCGCACCAATCAAAAGTACAAACACGAGCGTCGCGTACACATCTTGGCGCGTCGCGGACAAACCTTGACGCCACAGACCAAAATGAATCACGAGATAATACATCAAGTCATTGAGTGTGATGGCAAGAATCGCGCCAAAAATTCCTGCAAGCGTAAAGCCAATCAACACACCGCTCACCGTCCACACCACGCGCGTCACCTGTGCGGCAGTAGTGTATTGCGGTTTGCCGATGGCGAACAGCGCGGGTTCAATCGTGTTGCACAACAGGCGGGGCCACAAGCCGAGCGCGAGCAGCGGCAGCATCCACGCCGCTTGCCAATAGCGCGCGTCGTAAAAAAAACGCACCAACACATCGCCAAAACAAACGAGCGCGGTCACCGCGCACGCAAGAAAGAAAAGCGCCGTCGCGCGATGTTTGATGATTTTGTCACGCAGTTCGCGGCGCGGTAAATGTTGCAGCGAGGAAAACGCGGGGAACAAAACTTTGCTCGAAAGCGCGAGCGTGATTTGGCGCGGCAATTCCGCGAACGTGAGCGCGATGCCATAAACACCCAAAAGTTCCAACGGCGCGACCTTGCCCAACATCAAGCGGTCTGCTTGCTCGGCAAAAAAACCCACGGCGCTCGCCAAAAAAATCCACTTGCCAAATTCCCACACTGCACGCGCGGCGGACGCGTCCCATTGCAAACGATTGCGCGTCTCGCGGTTAATCCAATGACTCGCAAGCAATTTCACCGTCGCGCCGAAAATATTGCCGCCGACCAATGCCCACACACTCGGCGCTTGCCACGCCCAAAGAATCATCACCACGAGACCGCTGAGCTGCGAACCCAATTCAATTTTCGTCACCGTGCTGATGCGTAATTCACGTTCCAAAAGATAAAGACGCGGTGATGTAAAACCCACAAGCAAAATGCTCAGCGCGGCGACGGGAATGAGCCAGCGCAACTGCGGCTCGCCATAAAATTGCGCGAACGGAATCGCCAACACAAAACTCGTCAGCCACAAACCAATCCCGCGCGCGGCTTGAATCGTCCACACGGTATTGAAAAACGCGGGCTCTTGCCCGCGCGGATTTCGCACAATGTTTGTCGCCAAGCCCAAATCCGAAAGGAGAGCTAGTCCAAGCAAAAATGTATTGACCAACGCCATCAAGCCAAACAGTTCCGGAAACAACAAACGTGTGAGGACAAGATTGCCGCCAAAGCGCACCAGTTGACTTGTGCCGTACCCTGCGAGCGTCCATACCGTTCCGCGCAGAACGAGTTGTCGCAGTGAATTTTTTCGCGCGTCGAGTGAAAATTGATTTACACACGCACGCATCACATTCCATACACTTGCAATCATACCGTTCTAAGCATCCAATCGCCGCGCACGCGCAGCCAATTCACAATGCACTCGGCAACGCGTTCACCCGCGTGTCCATCCCACAACGGCGGACGCATGATTTGACGACGCCCCATTTTCAAAACCTCAAATGCCGCGTCAACAATGTTGCGCGCATGATTGCCAATCAACCGATTCGTTCCCAATTCCATGGTCACCGGACGTTCGGTATTTTCGCGCAGCGTCAAACACGGCACGCCGAGCGCCGTCGTCTCTTCTTGAATCCCGCCCGAATCCGTCAACACCAAACGCGCACGCGCCATCAAACCAAGAAACTCCAAATAGCCCAACGGTTCCACAAAACGAATCTGATGAAACGGCGGCATTCCCGCGTCCAATTTCGCGCGCGTGCGCGGATGCACAGGAAAAATCAACGGCACGCGTTCACTCACAACGGCGAGTGCGCGCAAAATTTCCTTAAGGTTGTGTACGTCATCTACATTTGACGGACGATGCAAAGTCACAACACCAAATTCGTTTTGTATCAACGAAAATTTTTCCCACGGTTCCAATTGCAGCGCCCGCGCCAAATGCGCGTCGAGCGTATCAATCATGCAATTGCCCACGAAAAAAATTCTCTCGCGCGCAATTCCTTCGCGTGATAAATTTTCGGAGCCGCTCGCTTCGGTTGTGAATAATAAATCCGCAATGTGGTCCGTCAAGACGCGATTGATTTCTTCCGGCATCGTGCGGTCAAACGAACGCAGCCCTGCTTCCACATGCGCGACGGGAATTTGCAATTTCGCGGCGACGAGCGCGGCAGCGAGTGTGGAATTGACATCGCCCGCGACGACGACGAGCGAAGGATTCATTTCTCGTAACGCGGGTTCGAGCGCCATCATCACGCGCGCGGTCTGTTCCGCGTGCGTCCCCGAACCAACACCCAAATCCAAATCGGGCTTGGGCATTTCCAACTCGTCAAAAAAGATTTGCGACATTTGCGCGTCGTAATGCTGCCCCGTGTGAATCAACGTTTGCGACACGCCTCGCGCGCGCAACGCGTTCACCACCGGCGCCATTTTCATAAAATTCGGACGCGCCCCGACAATGTTACAAATCATTTTCCAAATACTCGACAAACTTTTCCACAAGCACGCGGCGGTCATAAAATTGTTCCACCGCGCGCCTTCCATTTACGCCAAATCGTTTTCGCAAATTTGCATCACGCGCCAACGTTTGCAACGCGTTCGCCAACCCCACAACATCATTCGGCTCGACTACGAGACCCGCCTCAAATTTTTTCACAATCTCTGCCGGTTCGCCGCTTGCAACCAACAACACCGCCGCGCCCGACGCCATTGCTTCATACAATTTAGACGGTACCGCGCCGGGAATGTACTCTTTCAACGTCACCAACGCAATGTCACACGACGCCGCCCACGCGGGCATTTCCTCCGCGCGCACCGAATCTAAAAAATGAACGCGCGTCAGATTTTCCGCGCGTGCTTGCGCCATTAATTCGCGTTTTGTTGGACCATCGCCGAGAAAAAAAATCTCGACAGGACCCGCGTCGCCGAGAATTTTTGCCGCATCCAAAATTTGTTCCAGCCCCTGCGCGAGTCCGTGCAAGCCCGCGTAAAGCGCAACCGGACGCCCATCGTGGGCGAAGGCGCGAAATTTTTCAGTGCGGAAATTCGGAGCAAACTGCGCAGTGTTGACGCCGTTGGAAAATAAATAGGTGCGCGTCTTGGAAAAACGCGCGCGAATGTTTTCGAGAATCGAAGTGGACTGTCCGCTCACGAGCCATGCGTGTTCATAACAAAATTTTTCCAGCCATTCACTTGCGCGCAGCGCCATTCCTTTTCGCAGTACGCCAATTCGCACCGCCGATTCGGGCCACAAGTCCGAGACATTGAAAATCCATTTTGCGCGTTTCGCGCGGCTCAACAAAAAACCCGTGATTCCCAAAAATAACGGCGGCGATTCCGTCAACACATAATCACAGTGCGGGAGTTTCACCAATCCAACCAGCAGCGACGAAAACACAAACGAAAAATAATTCAACAAACGTTTTACCAGTCCCGCGCTCTGTGTCGGAAAAATAAATGTGCGAATGACGCGCGCGCCATTCATATTTTCCTCGCGCATGAATCCGCCATAGCCCGCGAAAATTTTCCCCGTCGGATAATTTGGCATCGCGGTCAACACCACAACCTCATGCCCGCGCGCAACCAACCCTTCGGCAAGTTGCGACAACCGTCGCTGCGGCGCGCCGATTTCAGGTGGATAGTATTGGGTGAGAATGGTGACGCGCATGAATCGAATTGTCATTTCGAGCGAAGCGAGAAATTTCTCGTTGCACTCGAAATGACAGTACGTACTATTTTGTCATCGGCTCCGAATGCACGCTCACGCGCTCATTCACGCGCAACGATTCCAACGCGTCAAACGTCACTAACGACGTGTACAAAATCTGTTCCAATGAAATCGGCGCGGCGTTTCCATTTCGCGCGGCATCCAAAAACGCGCGCAGCATTTCCGCTTGTCCTTTGTCTTGATTCATCCCACCAAATTTTTTTACCTCTGCGCCGTACAAAATCGTCTGCTTGAAATTATCCAACACCACACTTGTTCCGCCCGCAAAAATTTCGACGCGCTCTTTTGGAAGCGAACGCGCGCCGAGCGAGGTATAAATGATGTTGCCAATCGAACCATCCGCGAAGGCGATTTGTAAATTTACATTGTCTTGCAAACGCGCCACGTCGGAATCACCGCCAACGCTTTGTGCATACACCTGTTTTGGCTCCGCATCGCAAAAAAATTGTAACAAATCTACAAAGTGACACACTTCACCGATAATGCGCCCCCCCCCCTCGCGCGCATCATGCACCCAACTCGCCGAGTCAATTTTCCCCGCGTTCACGCGATAATTCATCACAAACGGTTTCGGCAATTTTTCCAACGCGCGTTTCACATTTTGCGCGTGTGACGAAAACCGCCGATTGTAACCGACCATGAATTGTGCGCGGGAATTTGCGTGTAATGCGTCCACAAGCATTTTCAATTCGTCACGATTCAACGCGGGCGGTTTTTCTACAAACACATTTTTCCCGCGCGCAATCGCGTCAACCGCAATCTGCGCGTGCAAATTATGACGCGTCGCAACAATCACTGCATCAATCGAGTCGTCCGCCAAAATTTCCAAATAATCACTTGTCGCATACTTCGCGTGAACAGTTTCCGCCTCCGCGCGCGCCGAACGTCCCGACGCGGAACACACGGCGCGAATTTGTGCGTACGGATTTTTTTTCAGCGCGGGCAATAATGTTCCGCGCGCGTATTGTCCGACGCCGATGATGCCGAGTTGCACGACATCGCGTTGTTCGCGCGGCGCGGAAATTGTTTGCGGCAATTCGATGCGCGTGGCGCGTGACGGCTGCGCGGGATATTCAAACAAGACGCCAAGAAAATATTCCTTGCGCGGATTTTTCAAAAGCATTTCGTAAACGTCTTGCGCGCGTTCGAGCGGAAGCGTGTGCGTGATGAGCGGCTCGACATTCAATCCATTTTCCAACAAGCGCAAAAATTCTTGAAGATTGCGATTTTCCGTCCAGCGCACATACGCGAGCGGATAATCGTCGCCATGTTCTTCATAATTCGGGTCATAACGTCCGGGTCCATACGAACGCGACACAAAAAAATCCAACTCTTTGTCGTAATAGAGTTGGCGCGGCACGTCCATGCCCACCAAACCAACCGCCGACACGCGCCCGCGCATGCGACACAATTCGCCCGCAAGTTGAATCGGCGCGCTGCTCGCCGTCGCCGCCGTCACCAATACGGCATCGAGTCCCGCGCCGTGCGACATGGTCTGGGCGAGCGCGAGCGCTTGGTTATTCGTCGTCGCGGAAATTCCCAATGCACGCGTGCGTTCCACTTGCATTGGATTCACGTCCGCGCCCATCACGTCGAAATTGTATTGCTTCAAAATCAGCGCAGTCAATTGTCCAATCAAACCGAGCCCAATCACACCGACGCGTTCGCCGGGCGATAAATTCGCGCGATGAATACCCTGCAATGCAATCGCGCCCAACGTGGCAAACGCGGCATGGCGCGGATTCACATTTTCGGGAACGCGCGCAACGAGATTCATCGGCACGCAAATAATTTCCGCATGATTCGCATAATTCGCGCCCGCGCACGCCACAACATCATCTTTTGCAATGTTTGTAATTCCTTCGCCAATTTCCAACACACGTCCGACAGACGAATACCCCAATGGACGCCAATCGTCGAGCCGCGACATGGCGAGTTGATACGCGGTAGCAATTCCGTCTGTCTGCGCGTACTGCATCACTTTTTTCACCAAATCGGGACGCGCGCGCGCTTTATCCAACAAACTCTTGTTGGCAAAATCAACGGAATGTTTTTCCGTTCCTGCGCTGACCACGGAAAATAAATTTTGCACGAGAACATGTTTCGGTTTCAAAATCGGCGCAGGCACATCCTCTACGCGCAATTCACCCGAACGAAAATTTTGTAGGACTTGATTCATTGATATATCCGAATCGTCGTTTCAATTTCAAACGGCGGCGCTCCGCGCCATTTCAACTCTATGACTTCAATCGGAAATTTGGTGTACCACGTTGGACTGTACCATCCTTGTTCAATTTCCAACAATCCTTCAACGCCCTGAAATTCAATTTCCATCACTGCGCCATCCTCAAACACAACGCGCATTTTTTTATCCAAAACGTTCGCGTGCGCATTTGGCGCGAGGTGAAAACGTGAAACGTAGGCGTGTCCCCCGCGTCCGCGAATTTCATCGCGTATCAAAATTGTATGCGCGTCACACAATTGAATTTTGCGCGTGTGTGTAATGGGTTCGCGCAAACGCGTATAGCCGTCATGTTCACCGCACACCCAATCGTTTTCTGCCCACATGCGCGCATTTGCCATGCGTCCGACGCGAAAACTCCCGTACACCTCACTCGAATCCAAGCCATCTACTTGAATTGTATTGTGCGCCGCCGTTCCGCGAAAATAATCGCGCCACCCGCCCGCTTGATATTGATATGTACCAATGTCCACGATGCGCGGTTTGCCAAACGCAAACAATTCAAAACTCAACGTGTCGGCGTGTCCATGCCCGGGACACCAATCAGGTCCCAATGCGCCCGCGTCAAACACAAGTTGTGTGTCATTAGCGCGCAAGATGCCGTAACCAGAATCTTGAAAGAGAAAAAGAGGAGAGAGATTCTTTTGAAAAATTTTTTCCCCTGAAAACATTTTTTCAAAAGAATCAAAAACCATTTCGTTCTTGTCTTGCTCATTTACACTATCATTCAATAAAGGAAACGTTCCATCGGGCAAGCGCACCGCATCCAAAAAAATTTTCATCGCGGCGAGACGTTCGACAACATCATTCGGAATTTCAATAGCGTACTGACGCGCAAGCGCACATGTTTCCATCGCATCTCGCCACACGAGAAAATGATAGCTCGTACTGTTTTCGACATGCATACCATCGTCGCGTACTTGTACGCGCAATTGTTCCCACAACAAATTAAATCCGTCGCGCGCGTACGATTGTTGTAACAGCGTTCCCACAAACGCCAATGCTTTTGCGTTAGCAATCACGTGATTGTTGTCCAAGTCGTGTTCGATGTTGTCGCGCAGCATACGCGCGCCGCGATGCATTTCCGACGCGAGTGTTGGCGCAAACGGATGTTGTGTTTTGCAGAGAACGCGTAATGCCTCACACCACACCACGAGCCGACGCGACAACGGATATGGCTCGAACGAAACCGGATGCCCGAATGGAACATTTGCAAAATAATCTTGCAGTAGCGTACCGAGTTCGTCCGCCGCGTCCGATTCATTCTGCGCCCGTTGAACCAACGGGAATGCCCATTCCCACTCATGTAAACGAAACTGCCAAAGTGTTTGCCCAATCGGATTCGCGTTCCAATTCACAGGCGCGCGCATCGCAAATGATTCGGTGTTGAGCAATCGTACAGTACCATCCCATACACTTGGTTCGCGCAAGGCAAGCGATTCCAAATTACGTACGCGTTCAGGAATTTCAATCGCGCGTCGCGGATACAAACGCGAGGCAAAACGCGGATACACCACGCGCAACAAAAAAACGCGGCGCACGCGCGCCGCCGAACGTTTCAGCCCCGCACGTCGCGCCGTGAGCCACGCCACGCGCATTCGTTCCAAAGAATCGTTCACGCCATCACGCGCGTTTCGACGGGGATTCGCCATTCGCTCTCTGCCTGCGCGTTTGCGTTCGCGTTGTCCAAATACATCCGTTGCCACAATTCCAACATCACCAACGCCCACAAAAACAGCGAATGGTCACGCCTGCCCGCATCGTGTTCGTCGAAAATCAATTGAATGCCATTGGCGTCAAATAAACCGCGCGCGCGAATGTTTTGCGGCGACAATAATTCATGCAACCACCCGCGCAGCGCGTCGCGAAACCACAACGCAATCGGCAAATTCAAACCTGTTTTCGGTAAATCTAACAGAAACGGCGGCAAATCGTTTGCCAACGCGCGGCGGAAAAGTGATTTGGTAACACCGCCCGAAACCTTTTGCGACAACGGGATATGTTTCACCGCGTCAAACAAGGTTTGGTCAACGAACGGGACGCGCACTTCCAAGGATGCCGCCATGCTCATGCGGTCAGCGTAATGCAATTGATTGTACGGCAAGTAGGTTTGAAAATCGGTGAGCAACAAGCGATCCGTTGGTGAAGCGGATTCGTCTTGCAAAAATGGACGAATGAAATCGAATGTGTCGGCATCGGTCAATGCGTCGCGCGTTGCTTGAGAATACAACGCGCCTTTGCGCGATTCGTCCATGACGACGAGCCAACGTAAATAACATTCTTGAAACGACAACGCGCCGCCTTCAAAAAATCGGCGCGCGCGCTGCATCCGCAAATTGCCGTTCGACGCGTCATGCAATAACGAGCGCGCGCCATTCGCAAAAAATCCGCGTAGTGCTTGTGGCACGCGTTGATATTTTTCAAATGCCAACATGCCCACATAACGCGGATAGCCCGCGAACAATTCATCGCCGCCCGTTCCCGACAGCGCGACGGTCACATGCTTGCGCGTTTCGCGCGACAGCAACAGCATCAACACTGCCGTCGGATTTGCAAACGGTTGGTCAAACTGTGCGACGACGTGCGGGGCGAGTTCGACAACGTTCGGCTCAATGCGAAAGCTGTAATGTTCTGTACCGTAAAATTTTGCGACGCGCGCGGCAGTTTCTGTTTCGTCCCAATTCGCTTCCGCCGTGCCAAAGCCGAGCGAAAATGTTTTCACGGGCGCGTTCGTGTGGCGTTTCATCATTGCCACAATCGCGGACGAATCAATCCCGCCACTCAAAAACGCGCCGAGCGGCACATCGCTCATCAATTGCGCGCACACACTGTCTTGGAACGCGTCGTGAATCAATTGCTGCGCGTCGGCATCATTCATTGCGCGCGGTTCAATGTGCGGATTCCAAAAACGTTCGACGCGCACGCGGCCGTTCTCTACAATCAGTTGATGCGCGGGCGGCAATTCAAAAATGTTTTGAAACATCGTACGCGGCGCAGGAACGTACAAGAACGACAGATATTGATTCAGCGCGCGCAAATCCATTTCGCGTTTTAATTTCGGATGCAACAGCAGCGCTTTGATTTCAGATGCAAAGACAAGCACATCGTCAACGATAGTGTAGAACATTGGCTTGATGCCAAAGTGGTCACGCGCGACGACGAGACGTTTTGCGTTTTCATCCCACAATGCGTACGCAAACATTGCGCGCAGTTTTGCGGAAACGCGTTCCCCCCATTCTTCATAGCCATGCACAATCGTTTCCGTATCACTCTGCGTTTTGAAAACATGCCCGCGCGTTTCCAATTCCGCGCGCAGCGCGCGGTAATTGTAGATTTCGCCGTTATAGACAACGTGAACCGTATCGCACTCATTGGATATCGGCTGCGCGCCGCCCGCCACATCAATAATGGCGAGACGCCGCATGCCGATTCCGACGCGTTCATTAAAATGAAAACCGTCGTCATCGGGTCCGCGATGCGCGAGCGCGTCCACCATGCGCGTCCATTCGAACGGCACACGCGCGTCGTCGCGTAATTTCACAAATCCCGCAATGCCGCACATTACGTTGTCGTCTCCACGATTACGGGGGCGTTCATCCTTTCGGCTTCGACAGATTCCTCATTGAGTTGCGTCAGGCGGATTGGAATGAGCGCGAGAAAAAACCACAATGGCAACGTCGAAGAGTTTCCAAATCCAAACAGCCAGTCCTCAAAAAACGCGTTCACCAGTCCCGCTACCACGGTTGCAGTCATGAAGGCAACCGTCGGATCCCGCTGCATTTGACTCGTTGCCAAAGAGACCCCAGCCAAGACCAGAATAAATACCCAAAAACCAGACAAAAGTCCTACAACTCCCAAATCTACAAACATCCGCGTATACGAATTGTGCGAGCCAGCGATATAAATTCCAATACTTTGCAGGTATGGAACGTCATCCGCGAACACTTTGTCGCTGGCACCAAAGCCGACCCCCAAGATCGGAGAGCGCATTCCCAGCTCAATCGCTCGCTGAATCAAAAATGGGCGGTCAACCTGCGGCAAGGCACCGTATGGCATCGGAGCAGTCACCGTTTCCGGATTATCCAGTTGTAACACGCGCCCAAATTGCGGCACATAAAGGCTCACGACAACCAAAAGAATAATTCCGATTATGATTAAGGGCGCGTAGCGAAATAGGTTGCGCCCGTACGACAACCCGAGCACAGCAGCACCTGCTACAATCCCCAGAAAGCTGGCGCGCGAACCCGCGACCAAAATCATTCCCGCAAAGATAATCACTGCTGCAAGCATGATCCACCGTAGGATCTTGCCTTTTTCCATTTGCCACCACCACGCCAGAGGAAAAAAGACTAGCATCGCCATCAAACCTTGGGTATTTGGGTTGATAAAGTAGCCGCGAATGCGTATATATTCACCTTCAATCAATGTCCCACTGCTTGAACCATATGTCGCGATTGCTCCGACCAAAACGAACCCCGCAATCAAGACAATCACCATTTTCAACAGCCGCTCCAGTGATTCGGTGTTGAGATACGTGGGCAACCCCAATCCCAATCCAATGACAACAAGAGCCATCGAAAGCGCACGCTGCCCGGTCTGTTCGGGAGTGAGCGAATAAAGCGTAGAGCCCCCGGCGAGCAGAGCAAATAACAAGCCCGGCACCAAAATGACGCGCGATGACTTTGCGGCATCGCGTCGTTGTACAACAATATCAATACCAGCGCGCATCGTCAACATCGCCATTGGGATGAATCGTCCGTAATAGACCAACCCACTCGGCACCAACCTCGTATCGGCGAGCATTGTCCCTAAAATGCCTGCCAGTACGAGTCCTTCATAAGGCGCATACAAAGTTAGTACAGCGCCAATTGGTACTCCAATGAATAACAAGAATATGGGATTGCCCATTTGGGCACTAGCAATAGATACCCCCACCAAAGGGGCAAGCAGAACCGTGAGTAAAATCACGTTCGTCTGCATGGAAAAGCGATTGCGAAAAAATTCAAGCCGTGTCATTTCAATCCAAGAACGTGCTCAAAAGTACATTGCACAGAGACGCTGCAGATGTGCGTGCATCAAACGAAGCGATATGCTCTGCGCCCCGCCGCAGCGTCTCCGCGCGCACCCTTTCATTTTCAAGCAAACAAATAATCGCGTCGGCGAGCGCGTTCACATCTTCCGCCGGTGCGAGCAGTCCGCCGTCACTGACAACTTCCGGCAATGCCCCTGCGCGAAATGCAGCAACAGGAGTTCCGAGGGCAAGTGCTTCGACCACCGCGCGACAAAACGATTCCGTGCGTGACGGCTGCACGTACACCTCCGCGCGTTTCAACAACGCTGGCGCATAATCAATTTCGCCGAGAAATAAAACATTGTCCTGCAAATTCAATTCGCCGACACGATGCTGCAAGCGCGCGTAAAACGCGTTCGTATCTTCGACGCCCGCCGATGACAACACTGCCCCGCCAAACAAACACAACACATTCGGAAATTTCTCGCGTACACGCGGCAGCGCTTCTAGCAGCAAATCATGCCCCTTCATCGCCGAAATGCGTCCAAGCGTTATCAGAATCGGCGCGCGTCCGGCAATTTGAGTTTCCACTTCGCGCGGAATCGTTTTTTCACTCGCCGCGCGCAGTGCATCGAAATTCAATCCGTTGCGTACAAGCGCAAGACGATTCGCGGCAACACCATTGCGCCCCAACATGTCATACACCGTTTGCGAAACACCAATAAATTTCGTACTCCACAATTCCAACCAACGCAGATATCCGCGAATCAAATATGGACGTGGTCCCCAATGATGTTCCAACGTCAACGCGTGAAAGACTTGCAAATGCGGAATTCCAAGCGAACGCGCCGCCATTGCGCCGAACCAAACATTTTCCGAATTCGTCACGACCGCATCGGGACGCAGTGCGCGCAGGCGAGAACGCGCGAATTGTACGCCGCGCGTATGTGTTCGCCAAACGCGCGCCAAATTCTCGCGACTGCCCGTCACATGCACCAACGCGACGTGTTCCCAAACCTCCACCGCACAGCCAAGCGCGCGATATTCCTCTGCCGCCGCGTCATCGTGTGCCAGCGCAACAATCGAATTTTGCGCTAACACCGTATCCACTGCCAACATGTCCGCAAGATAGCGATTCGGTCCAATCCGCTTGTCCCACGGATTGATAAATAAAACGCGCGGACTCATTCCAACATTCTTTCCAACGCGTTCGCAAATCCTTCTGCCCACGCGTCAGGCGTAAAGCGCGAAATGATTTCGCGCGAACGCGCACCCATTGCGACACGCTGGGATTCATCTCGCACCAGTTTTTCGAGTGCGTCTGCCAGCGCGTTCGCATTCTCGGGTGGAACGACGATTCCATTGTCTTGCACCAAATCGGCGGCTGCGCCAACATTCCGCGTCGTCACAATCGGCAATCCAAATTCCATCGCTTCGTTAATCACCAGCCCCCACGTTTCGGAACGACTTGGCAGCACAAAGATATCGGCGGCGGCATAGTACTGCGTGAGCGCATCATGTTCCAGGAAATTCACAAAACGCACATGGCGCAATTCCGACGTTTTGCATTTCTCTTGATACGCGGCACGGTCCGGTCCTTCTCCCACGAGGACAAGTTGAACGTCAAGCTGTTTTTGCTCCAACTGCTTTTGTGCGTCGAGCAGTACCGCCACGCGCTTGTAAAAATCCACCATGCGCCCCACAAACAAAATCACGACCCCGTCCAATTCCAATTGTGCGCGGACTGCCTTACGCTGCGGCACAAGGGTACTCGCTCGCCGCGAAAAATACGCGCTGTCCGTTGCGTTTGGCGCAACAAAAATTTTTGCGCGCGGTGCGCCAAGCCATTCACAATAGGCGGAAGATTGGCTACCCATTGCAATCGCACCGGCTGAACGATAGAGCAACATGTGCTTGAACGTTTCTTTCCATGTGTTGCGCGGCGCATCGTTGTAAGTGGACTCGACCCAAAATGCTACGCGCGTTTTCTTGATTTGCGCCAAAAACCACAACTCGATAAATGTTGGTTCGTCCCAGCCGCTCAAGACAATCAAATCGTACCCTCTCAACACGGGTCTTGGGTCATTCCAATGCACATCATCCTGCGGCGCGCGCCGCCATGTCGCACCGCGCAAGACCTGAACGTTCAAATCTCCAAATCTGTCAGCCATCAAAAACGCGCGCTGACTCATGGATTTGGTCAAGAGAAAAAAGTCAAGCTTGCCCTGAAAGCGTGCGCTCAATGATTGAAAGCACGGCACGCGATAGCGCGGCAAGATGTTGGTCACAAGCGCAACACGGGGTTTCATTGCAACATCATTCTTATGGCGCGCGCAAATCCGTCCGCCCACGCTTCCGGCGTAAACGCTGCAATGATTTCCCGTGAACGCGCGCCCATCGCAGCGCGGAGCGATTCGTCCCGTACCAATCGTTCCAACGACGATGCCAATGCCTCTGCATCGTCGGGCGCGACAATAAATCCATTTTCATTTTCGAATACGAGGTCGGGTGCCGCCCCAACTATGTTCGATACGACCAATGGCAGTCCAAACTCCATCGCCTCGTTCAGTACAAAACCCCAGGGTTCCGAACGACTTGGCAAAACAAAAATGTCTGCTGCCGCATAATAGCGGCACAACACGTCCTGTTCGAGAAAATTTATAAAGCGCACCCTGCGTAAATTCCACTCCCGCGCCATGGTTTCAAATTTCGCGCGGTCAGGTCCTTCTCCTACCAGAATCAGATCCGCGTCCGAATTCTTTTCCTCCAACACGCGTTGTGCGGCGAGTAGCGTCGAGACATTCTTGAAAGCGTCTACCATCCGCCCTACAAATAAAATGACAACGTCTGTCAGATTCAATTCCGCGCGCAACTCGTGACGGCGCGACATCAACCTCCACGCTTGGATCTGAAAAAAAGACACGTTCACTGCATTGGGCGCCGTAAAAATTTTTCCCGGAGGTGTATCCAATCGTTCACAATACTCGCGTGCGCGTGTTCCCGGAACCACGACGCCCGCCGCACCGGCGAGCATCCGGCGCTTCAAAACTTCCTTCCATGCTGTGCGCGTCAAATCACTCGCCGTAGATTCAATCCAAAATCCCACGCGCTTGCGCATGAGTTTCGCCAAACTCCACAAGAGAATAAAACTTGGCTCCGCCCAACCGCTGAGAATTACAAGGTCATATCCTTGGAGCGCGGGGCGCGGGTCATTCAGGTGTAAATCATCGAACGGCGGCCGTTGAAACGCCCTGCCCGCCAATACATGCAGAGGCAATCCGTTTCTAGCATCTGCCAACACATATTTACGATGTGCCATCGTGTCGGCAAGCAAGAAAAAATCAATGCGTCCGGGAAGCCGCGCCGCCAACGCTTCAAAGCAGCGCACCCGATAATGCGCGAGAACGTTAGTAACCAACGCGACGCGATGCTTATCCAATCGCATACGGTTTGATGCCCTCGATACAGATCCCTCTCCTAATTTCTGCCCGGTCTGCCTCTTCTACTTGATCTATCTCTTGAATGCGACTGACCCGAAATGCCATCGCCTCTACCTCGACAAACCCTGCGTTGCGGAGATGGAACGTCAGCGACTCTTGATCGTACATCCATTTGTGCGTGGAGAAATCGTTTAACGCATTGTAGAGACGATACAAGAGATTGCCCTGTGGGGGGTCGGCATACCGCAACATCAACCGGTTATTTACGCGGTCTCCAGAGGGAATGAATTCATCATGTTGCACGCTATCCGACGATTTTTGACTTGTATATTCCAAGAGGATTGAGCGCAGGTCGGGGACGACCATTCGCAAAACACCGCCCGGTTTGAGAACGCGACAACATTCCCCTAACAGTCTCTGTGCTTCACGCAGATAAAGATGCTCTAGAAAATGTGAACCATAGATCACGGTGAACGAATTATCAGGAAATGGAAGGCCTTTTCGCACATCGTGAATGAAAACGTCAGGAGTCCATGCAATGTCAAGTTGGCTTGCAGGCAAAATATGAAGGAGGCGAATAAAATTCCGCAAGCGCGGGTGTTTAGCGAACCATGCATTCCACGAGCCATCCAGATTGACCCATCCGTGTGGTGTTGTCAAGCCGCAGCCCAAATGCAATTTATCTGCAGTTGGAATCACGCACGTCCTCCAAAATCCATCCCAAACTCACACCGGATGTGAATACCCGAATCATCCACTCGAATCCAAAAATCATTCGCGCTGTTTTCAAAAATCGGCAATTCGTTCTCTCCTTGCGTGACGCGCACATTTAAAACATCCGCACGCAAAAATGGCGGAATCGTCACCAAGACCCATTGCGGATATTCCTCCGAAATCGGAATTTCATTTCCGAGCAAACGAATTGTGTATCGCACACACGAGGCGAGCCGTTCTTGCTCACACAACCACGCGCGTACACGCCACGCACCATCATCGAGCATCGTTTCAATCGCCTGTTGCGCGGTGACGCGTTCCGCGCCCGCGTCGCGCCACGCGTCGAGATGCGCGCGAAGCGTTTGCCATTCGTTGTAATTTTCGTCGAGACAAAATTCATCCGCGCCGCGCCGTGCGTTGATAAATTTATCGTGCGTGAGCAGCGTGATGAGATGAATGCCGGATTTGTCGCGCAGCGCGTCGCCTGTGCGTTTCGCCAAATTCTGCAATTTGCGCGCCTCGCTCAAAAAATCGCCTTCGAGATTCGCGGCGATGGGCAATTGCAAAATCTCGCCATCAGGATTCGGCGCGAACGGATTTTCCAACGCGGCGAAAAATGCCGTAAGCGCGATGGGTGGGGCAAATGTTTTTCTCGGAACATCACTATCGGCGAACAAACCCGCACGCAATAACGCCACACTTGACCACGCGCGTTCCGCGTCTGTCTCGCCAAATTCCAATTGCCCGCTGCGCCACAACACCGCGCGATAATTCGCGTTTGCCGCGTACGCCACGCGTTCAATTTCGGCAACCGCGTCGGCGACGGCGGCGATGCGTTCTTGTGGCGCATAGGCGCGCGCAAAATCGCGGCGATGCTCTTCAAGCGTCAACAAAAATTTTTTGTCCGCGACAATTCCTGCATCTGTGAGTGTGTACGGAAAATCGTTGGAGACGGGCAGATGGAACGCGTGCAAGTGCGGTTGAATATCATTGCCCTCTTTCACTTGTGAGACCAAATGTTCGCGTACTCTGTTGCGCGTCTCACTCCACGCCTCTTTTTGAGCCGCTGCCCAATCCAATAGTGCGAGCGAGGAACCCACTTCGACCATGTGCGTCCACGGCGCAAAACGTTCCGCCGCGAATTTTGATTTTTCGACCAACAACTTTTCAACGTCAGCGCGCGAAATCCTACCGCGTTCTTCCCACAATTCATGGTCTTCGGTAACGAGCAACAGGATTTTTCCACATGTTGCGTCGGGAATGGCGGCGCGAATTTCCGCCATCACATATTCCGCATCACTCACCGCCACGAACGTTAATATCCACGCGTCGCCGCGCACGCGGTCAGGACGACATGCGCGCAATTCAAAACTTGCGCGGTGTTGTGAATCCAATCGTTGTGCGCGCGGCAACGCGACGATGCCCCATCCCGCAGGCGGCAAGACGTGAATCTCCCATTCTCCGCGAGCATTTTCCAATTCACATTCGACTTGAGTTATTTCCCCCAATTTCAATACGGCGGGCGCGCTTACACGCAAACGCGTAGATGACGATTCGGACAGCGCGGTATTGCGTTCAAGATTTTGCTGCGCGAAAAAAATATCAAGTGACTCGGGATTCAAGCTCGCCGCGCGCTCGAGGTACATTCGCGCGCGTTCTTTGTTTCCGCGCACCATTTCGAGTTTCGCGCGCCATTGCCACACTAACGCGCGTTCAGGCGTCCACTGCTGCGCCCACTGCAAACAGGTTTCCGCCGAATCGAATTGTCCTTGCATTAACGCGCGCTCTGCCCAGGGCAACGGATGAAGAGGCGAAACGAAATCGCCGCGTTTGATGAACGGCGCAGCCAATTCGAACGCGACCGTAAAATTTTTTTCCGCCCATTTGGTTTCGATGTTCGCCCATGCATCGGCTATCCGATTTGGGGACACAGAACTCTCTGCCGCCAAAGACGCCGCCTTGTCAATTCGTCCGTCGCGCGGTTCGGCTAACGCGCACCATTGAGCATACAGGGTCTCGTCGCTTTGGTGAGTGATTCGTCGCGTGATGCGCTCGGGGACACGCATCAATGCCAAATCGGAAGCAGACACGCGCGCATGATTTTCAATCGTTTGCTGTGCGATATGAATTGCGCCGCGCGCGCGCGAATCATTGCGCGCGCGGAGAATTTGCGCGTGTGCGAGCGCGGCGGGAATGTGCATCGGATTCCACGTGAGCGTCCATTGAAAAAAAATGTCGTTGAGCGGAAATGGGGCAATACGCGCCGCGAGGAAAAATATTTCGGCAAAAAAATAGCGCGTCAGACGACGAACAAGAAACGCCCGAAAGGCGAATAGTTGGCGGACGTTTGAAAGAATCATTTCACGCCAACGCCCAGATAGAAATAACCAAGTTGAGAAAGCAGAAGCACGCGCGGCAAAACGGTTTCCAAACGCGTCATGCCCAACCGCGCGAGAAACGGTGGAACATAGCCGCTGAAATAAAATCCGCGCGGTTTCCAACCCACAGTTTCGTACAAACGCCGCAGTGAACGCGGTTGAAAAAATTGCACATCGTCGAACGTCGAACCATTTTCTGAAAAATAACGCGCGCCCACGCGTTGATGTCGCGCAAACATCGCGGAAAAATTTTGTGCGCGCGCGAACGCGTGATTTATTTTCGCCGCGCGCTGACGCCGCCGATATTCGCCAACGAGAAACAACGGATTCCACAAATTCATGTCCGAGACCATCACCTGCCCACCTTCACGCGACGCTTTATAAACACGCCGCAAAAAATTTTCTTGGTGCGGAATCGCCGCAAGAACGGACGCAAGCCATGTGAGCGAAAGGTTTTGCATTTCGGGAACATACTCGTTCAAGTCAGCAACGACGAATGTGATGTCAAGCGCGCGCTGAAAATGTTGTTCATAATACTTTTGCCGCAGCCGCGCGACGCGAATTTTTTCCTCGTCGTTGTCCACTGCCAACACGCGCGCGCCGAGCGATGCAAATAAAAAACTTTCCGAGCCAAACGCGCAACCCGCATCAAACACCACCGCGTCTTGGGTTTCCAAAATCGCCGCGACGGGATGCTGCCGCCGTTTCGCATAAATCGTCGCTGCAAGTTCGGGCGGATTTTTTTGCGGTGAGAGCATGACGGGATAATGGGCGCGGAGGAGAGATTGCGCGTGCGCGTCGAGGCTAGGATTGTTGGCAGTGACCTCACGGCGCAAGAGGTCGTAAAACATCAAGGTAGAGACTCTTGGATTGTCCAAAGGCACATTTTCAGTCTGTTTCATAATGTTGGAGCATCTGGCTGTACAAGCGTGCAAACCTTCCAGAGTTCTCAAACCAGGAATACTTGGACGCGCGTTGCTTACCCAATAATCCAATTCTACCTGTCATCTTTGGGTCGACTAACAATTGCATCAATGCACCAACGAGACTTGAAACATCTCTTGGTTCAACCAACAACCCTGTTTCCCCATCTACAATAATATCTTCCGCACCCTGTCCACGGCAACCGATAACGGGTTTCCCACACGCCATCGCTTCCAAATAGACGACGCCAAATGCTTCGTTCCAACTCGGCAACACAAAGATATTACTCGCGGCAATGTGGCTCAGCGCTTGGTCGTGCGGCAGAGCTCCGGTAAAAACGACGCGCGCCCCAAGACCGTATTCGCCGGCAAGAGTTTCGAGTGACGCGCGTTCGGGTCCATCGCCAACAATCGTATAGTGCCAATTCGAAATGCCTTGCTTGTCCAGCTCCTTGAGCGCAGCCAGCACAACATCTATCCCTTTTATCTTCCACAGATTTCCCACACTAACAATCTGAATTGTGTTGCCTCGAGTGTCACGCGGTTGAGCCACTGCCTTTTCGATTGCTTCCAAATCCACTCCATTTGGAATAATTGTCAGGGGCGCCGTAACGGCATCGGATTTTCGGTTTTGAATAAAACGCGCAAGAGGTGAACCAACGGCAACCAGCGCCGATGCTTGCATCAACATTTCATCATATAACTCTCGTCCACTCCCCAGATACAATGCCGGTTCATCTTGAATGTGCAACGTCACCAAAAAGGGCAATCCCAATTCTTTTGCCAAAGGGGCAGCAGCCAATCCTGTGGGCCAGGTACTTTGCGCGTGGATGAGGTCAAAAGATTTCAACGCGTCGCGCCCGAGTTCGCGCGTAACAGCTTGTACACAAGAGCCGATAGTCCATCTTGCAAATTTGTACTTCGGAATCTGAATATATCGAATGAAATGCACATCCGAAGCATCTTGTTTTTTTGCATTCAAACCGCGTAAATGATGATAGCGTTGCATACGCCGCGCAACCCATTCCGGCAACCACGGTTTGCAAACGAACAATTGCACCTCGATGCCCGACAAACGCAACGCGTTCACTTGGTGCTGAATAAAAACTCCTTCAGACGGACTCGCCTCGTGCGGAAAGACTGGGGTGAGCATCAGGACGCGCACGGGGGAACCTTATTGATTCTCAAGTTACCAAGATAACGACTCCACTTTACAGGTTCAAGCGGTGCTGGATCGAAAAACCATGCCGACTGCATTTTTGAAACATTTGGTGGTTCTTCAAGCCAATGCAAAGATTGCTGTTTCAGATCCTCAAATCCCTTTGCTAAATAGATTCCTTCTACATCCTCTAGCGAGTCATTCCACGCAAAATCAATCCAACCGGGCATCACCACCGGAATATTATTCCGCAAGCAATTCAACAGGACGGTTGACCGAAACATTAACGCCACATCCGTTTCCTCTAAAATCTCTTGTAGTGGCTCGCGTTTACTCAGACGCAAATTGTGGGGGATCGCTCCATACTTGGTTGTCCAATGCCGTATAAAATCACTTGGGTTCTCCGCGGGATGAAAGCGGACAGTCAGAGCTATCTCTGGGTCTTGGAACAGAATGTACAAAACTTCAATCAAGCCATTCATCAATTCAGCTGCGTTATAGTAAGGCAGAGACGAGGTTGCCCATGAAAAAAAGGTAAGGCGCCGCCGCGCTGCCGGACGCCGCGCCACACGAGGAAAGAGTTCGTCCAGTGTCCAAACAAAAATTTTTTCGCGCTCTTGCGGTCGCCACAGGTTCCGCCAAAACTCACCCCAAACAACCAAGCCCTCTGCTTCAATGGGTGTTTGTGTATAAAAATAACCTCCGAGCGCGCCGTGCAAAAAGAGCAAGACAGGGATGCTTTGTGCGCGTGCCACCTGAGCCAGCCAACCTTCCAAACCCCAAGCGCTTGCCATCACAATCAAGCGGGGCTTTTCGTTTTTCAGATAATTTTGCCAGCAGTCCGTCATGCGTACCAACATTCGCAGTTCGAACGCCGTCCAATTTCGCCATAGGTCGCTCTGCATTAGCCATTCATCCAAACGCTCATCCCCGGTGTGCGGCAAATTGTCTGTGGCGTGTACCTCGGCTTTGCCTCTCGGGGCAAACTGCCACAACCAACTTTGTCGTATCTTGGCGTCTTTCAATCCCTCGCGCGCCGATTGGTTTGTTAATACGCCTTGGATCGGTGAAGCAAGATATTTTGTAAAAACGCTGAGCGTTCGGCTGTTGTTGGCATAAGAGGAAAACACTGTGATTGCGTTGACTTGAAATCCGGTGGGCTGGTTGCCACGCCAAAGCGTGCGCCATTTGTATTCACGGTCAAGCTCTGCGACCAGATGCCATGCTGACAAGCGCCATCCCCCCAAGAATGAAACTTCGAGCGCACGCCGCACCAATCGTTTCCAGCGCGGGGAAGACACTGTTCTGGATAAATAGGAACGTAGTTCTAATTTCCATTTTTTCGGCGCATCAGGAACAAGCTGTGCAAATGCTTGAGCGACCCGCGGAGCAACATGAAGTTCCAATACAATCTCCGCGTCTTCCTCCTCCATCAAATTTCTCGTCACAAACTCTATAGCTCGCTTTGCCAAGGACCAATCTAACAAAAGTGCGTACAGAGATTGCTCCAGATACTTGCGCCATGCCAGCCCGCGCCATTGGGGACCACCTGTACAAATTTTCAAGGTTGCTTCGGTTGTCTCGCGTTCCCATTCGAAAACAGATTCGACGACTTGCCGCAACGAGATGCATTCCGCGCCTATATGTTTTTCAAAGCGAGTCCGTGTTTCCTCTGCCATCCAAAAGAGACACAATACCGCTTTATACGCGCCCGGGACGAATGATTCAATCTCTTCCGGCACAAACGTATCGTCCACAACCAAAATTGGTTTCATTATGGCTCGCGTTGTGGAGCATGTGGAGGGAGCAATCCATCCGGCAATTGGTCATACCCAAGCCGAACCATATGAGCGCGTGTTCGTACCGTCCGCCAAAAATCCAATAACTTGGCATCGCTTGCAAAACCAAAGCGCCGCGCTTGTCGTACTGTGTGACTCGCGCGCGCTATTTGTCCTGCTTCTGTGTCTAATTGGCAAAAAGAAGCAAGTTGATTCAAATTGGATTTCGACTCTGCCAAAAAATCTTCATATCGCAGTTCGAGACATTCCACTTTCGCCGCGTGCACAAATCTTTCGGCGTAATCCAAATATTCCTCCCACAAGCGAAATGCTTGCTCCCGCTCCATCACGCGCGGCGATTCCCCAAACCAACCTGCTTTAGCGCGCCACGGCGCGAGCCATCTGTGTTTTTCAAAACGCGTCTGTGCAACGCGGAACCCGGCGCGTTGTCGTGTTACTAAGGATTCTGCCACATCCACTCCATTGCGCACAATGTGGATGACGCGCGCATTGGGAAACAACTTCAACCATACTGGCAAAGTGACCGTATTGCTCGGGTCCTTCCAACCCCACGCACAGTCAATTTCAAACACCGAACGCGCCTCCAAACTTTTTTGCCACCCTAAATAACGGATGCTCGCGGGAAACCGCAAACGCGTGCGCAAATAATCACATGCCAATTCAAGACCTGATTCATCGGCAAGCAAATACTCGATACAAGTCGGCGTATCCCAACGCCCCCCGCTGCTCGCCAACAGCCAAGTATTCAATTCACTGAAAGCCACCGCTTCAAAATTTTCATCCAGCCGTGCCCCAATAAAGAGTCCCAATTCTGCCAGCAACTGTGTAATCAAACTCGTGCCGGAACGGTGCATGCCAATCAGAATGATTGGCGGACGCGCAGAGTCATCGTACAAGTCCGGTCGCTCCCATTCTATTTTGGATCCGCGCCCATAACGCGCGCACCCCAAAGACCTCCCCAATTTCATTTACCTTGTTCACAAATGCTGGCTCATCCGAGGTCAACCGCGCAAGCGATGATGGCAGCGGACCCCAACCATCATGCCATGCTGCCATGAGTGCGCGCCTTTGTTTTTTCGCCACACCATAAATCCCATCATGCAAAAACATCACAGGCAAAAACCTCACTTGCTGCGCGCGTGTGGCAAAGCAACGCATGAACCAAATACGGTTCCGCACCTCATAATACAATCCGCGCGCGGAACGCGCGACGCCGGACGATTTATGCAGCATCAAAATTTCCGGATAAAAAGCAATGGTATATCCTGCCGCCAAAAACTGCATCTGCAAAAACATTTCCGAACCGTACAAAAAAACAGCGCGGTTATATCCGCTCATTTTTTTCAGAATCTCTCGTCGGAACGCCACACCACCGCTGTGAAACCCTCCGGTGTATAACGGACCATGCCGCGTATCTCGTTTTCGCACTGCCTCAATCTCATCACCCACTTGGTATTCTTCGACCCGCGTCGCCACGATTGCCAACTTTTCATTCCCACGCGCAAACAACTGTTGCACCTGATGCAACATCATCGCATCGGGCATGAGCGAATCATTGTCCATCTGAAAGACAAGCTCGGCGCGCGCCGCTTCAAACCCGAGATTGTACCCTGCCATCCCTAGATTTTCATCAAGCGCGATAACCCGCACGTTCGGGAATTCGCGCACCAACATCTCGCGTGAAGCATCGCTCGAGGCATTGTCCACCACAATCACTTCCAGCGGCGGAACCTCTTGCTTCTGAATGGACACAAGCGCTGCACGCAAATCCGCGCACCGATTATAGTTGACGATGACAACAGAGAATTGTACAGAATCCGATGGAAGCGTCATACCAAATCTTTTATTTAGTGCAACTACAAAGAAAATAGCTAGACCCACGATCTTGCTTCGCAAAGTTACCCTCTAACTCATTTCGCGTTTCAACGATAATTTGCAGACCGCTCTCCAGAATCCAATTCCGCAAGCGCGCGTGCGAAAAGCGCGAACCATGTTTCCAACCCGGTGCAGGTGTCACAAAATAGTCTTGGTCTTCTGTGCTCAAGCTGACAACGCTCTGTATTACCACACGTTTGGGATGCTGCTCGCCAATCAAGCGAATCAAATCGGCGGGTGTGGCGAGATGGTACAATCCACCCGCACAAAAAATCAAATCACAGACTCGCGGGTGTTTCAGTACGTCAAAGACATCTTTTCTCTCAAACGCAACATTCGTGGTTTTCAGCACTTGTGCCATCGCGTTTGCCCGATGAATATCTTGTTCATTTAAATCAACCCCAATCACTTGCGCGTGAGGGGCAAGCCTCGTCATCAAAAAGGAATAGTATCCATCCGCGCAAAATAAATCGAGACAATGTGCGGCATGGGGCAACGCTTGAAATGCCATTTCCAACATCGGAACCAGCTCTCGCTCTTTGCATCCTTGATTGAGTACAAAATGGTCAGAGCGATGTGTGCCGCGGGGATAAGGACGCTGTCCACGCAGTACCCGATATACATTTCGCGCGATGTCTTTCCAGAGCGGGACGGATGTGTCAGGGAAAATAGTTTGTATCCCCAATCGCGAAAAATCGTGATACCAGGGGCGCAGCTGATAAATGAGTTCCTTTGCGTCCGTTTCTGTCATCATTACCTTTTCAGAATCCCGCGGGCAGTGCGGCGCAATGTTCTCGTCCAGCCAAATAGTCTCAATGCGGTCCAGTCTTGCCAAAAAGCAAACAGACTCAGCCGACGATAGTACTGCCTTTGGAATTCTTCCAGCACAAAGGAAAAATTATACCGTTCGAGCTCAAGTGCGCTCACCCCTGCCCAATGAATGAGCCAACGTTTGTCAAACGTACCGGCGCGCAGGGTCTCCAAAGTCAAATCTAGATAGTCCGCCGGTGTCTCGTATCCTCCTCCAATTTTGAAATCTTCTCCGCTTAAAGTGAACCGCTTTTCTTGTTTTCCCTTGTTTAGCAAATAGTTTAAAATTCCCTGATCCTTGAGGGCAAAAGCCTCAGTTTGTCCCGCCGAAAAATCGAGGCAAGCCAAGAGCAAATCGAGGTCAATCTGTCCGGTTGTGCCGAAGAATTGTCCTGTATTAAACAAAATAAGTTCGTTGAATTGAAATGTCGGGTCAAACGAGCTTATCAAAGCTGGATCAAAAATGTATTGCCGAACCCAATCTGGGTTTCCAATCGCCTCAGTCCAATTAAGTGGTGGTGCGTCAGCCTGTAATCCAACCTCCGTCAAATATGTTGTATCAACATAAAATTGAGTTTTTTGAAATGGCAGTTGCAAAACATTATTCACCAAACAAATATCCGCGTCCAAATAAAGGTAGCGCGGATGGCGTGTTTGAAAAAATGTCATTAACTTTGTAACACCAAATCCCCGCAAACTGCGCAAGGGCGCGGGCACCCATTCCCGATCAAATTCTGCGATGTTACCAAGTACCAGAATCTGGGATGTGTCAAACGCTCCATCTTTAATTAACACAATTGGCACATCGCCGCAAAAATAACGAATGCTGGCACACAAAATTTTCGCCAAAAAGAAATCACCACGATAACAACCGATAAAAATTGCAAAGTCTGGCGGCAGCTTGGGGTGCAGACCGCGTAACCCATCAGTCACAGGCACCCCCCCAAACTGCCAAATCGAGCCCCGTGAGCCGCGCCAATTCCGCATTGTGCTTGCGAAAATGCTCTGCGAGCCGCTCCCGCGTTTCTGCCTTCATTGGTGCATAGCCGCGATGCAAACCGTTCACCTTGTTCAAGACCTTCCATGCTATCGGTGAACGACGGGCGCCCATTCGCGCCGCCGCATATTGAAGCCACAGCCGGCGCGGGCTCCATGTCACTCTGGTATGGACAGGGTGCCATATCGCCAGATTGGCATTAACCTCCAAGAAATCATACAACAATTTCAAGGTGGGTTGCGGTTGGCGCGTCAAGTCCTCAAACAACAAAAAGTGCATTTGTGCGAGCGGAAAAAATTCCATAAAGCGCGCCACTTGCTCTGCATACTGACTACGTTTCACATATCCCATAAAGATATTACACTGGATCCGTTCGGCTTCCTGTGCCAGCGCCTCTTCAAAAGCAAGTGGTTCATATCCACCGCTCACGTTAAACCAATAGTTGGAATAGGCGCGTTCGATGGGGTTGCGGAATATCCATATCAACTTTGCATCCGACAAAATTTGATGGATTTGTTCGGCAGCTTTGGGAGCGTACGAGTACGCATTCGATTTTTCTCCGACCATAAACTGTGACTCATTCGGCGTGAACAGATTCGCATACCAAGTTAGGTCATCACCCCGCCATCCATCTTTGCCGAAAATGTTAGTTTCTTCCGGATACACATAAATGTTTGGATGTTGTCCAAGATACAGCGCTAAACTCGATGTCCCTGACTTCATCGTTCCTACAACAAGAAAATTTGGCAACATAGTTCATTCTCCACCCCCCAGCTATTTAGTTGTCGGATCCTGTTATGAAAATCAAAACATATTTTCAAAGACCTCTTCCCATTGTCGCACAATCGTATCCCAACTGAACAGTTTCGCGTGTTCGGTCGCTGCGATACCCATCTGTAATCGTCGCTCTCGGTTTTGAATCAATTCGCGCAGCGCGCCCAACATTTGGGAATCCGTCTCTACCTGATAGCCGGTCACGCTGTCTATGACAGTGGTGGATTGATAATCCGAAAAAATAATTGAGGGCAGACCCGTTGCGCCCGCTTCAATCATCACCTTGCCGAATCCTTCCAAGCGCGAGGGCAAAATAAAAATGTCGCTTGCCTGCATCCACTCACAAACTCGCGAAGGCGGCAAGGCACCGTGGAAAAAGACGTTCGTCAGATTATCGCGTTCCGCGTCTGCGTACAACTGTTCCGCATACTTCGAGTCGCCAATAACAGGTCCAATCAAATGAAACTCAACGGGTTCATTTGCTAAAGCGCGCGCCATGTCCAAAAGTACATGCGGCTGTTTGCGCGGTTGAAGAGTAGCCACAAACAAAACACGCACCACACCGGTTCGGGCTGAACGATCCACCGGGCGAAACAATTCCAAATCCACACCGAGTGGAATGACGTCTGCGTGCACTTGAAATGCTTCCCAGAACGAACGTGCAATTGCAGGCGTTATCGCAAAACAACGGTCCGAATGTTTCAAACTATACAGTTCGAAGGCATAGTTCTGTGGCACAGCCGCTTGCATCTGCGCCAGTGAAGCTTCCATGTTACTGATAATGCGTTTGCGTCGCCCCATTTTTCTGAATCGCCAAAACCACCTGCTTGCGCGCCGGTTTAGTGACGGATAAAATAAAATGTCGTGCGCGCCCCACAGCATTTGCGCGGCGATATAAAAGGAACCCAAGCGCGGCGGCACGCGCAAGATTTTTATATTGGGTCGTGCCGCGAGGTTAGAGTCAATCGTCTGCCTATTGCCAATAAAGAGCGCGCAAACGAACCGTTCCGGGTCGAGCCGCCGTGCAATCTCGCGCGCTGTCAAGCTTTGTGAATTGACATTGTTTGCATTTGCCCATGTATTGAACAAAATCTGAATACGGCGGCTCATTTTCAAGATGCATCCGACAATTGCCGCAACTGCACACCCAGCGTAGAAAGGGCGCGAGTGAGATACTGTTCCCGAAAACGTTCGTTCCGTCGACGAAGCACAGCACTATAATCGGGTTCATCGCGCAAGCGCCGCAGCTCTTGCCACAATTCGGTTTGCTCCGTCACGACCACTCCCGCTCGATACGGGGTTGTATCCAAACGCGGAAAATATACTTGGGCTGAATTAAAAAATACAAGCGGTTTGCCTGTGGTAATCGCATCGGCAAAGACACTGCCCATCGCCCCACACAATACAATTACATCGGCGTGTTCCAGCAACATATGAATAGACTCACTCGCCGGATAAATATGGAAATTGGGTCGTAAGGCAAAATCATGTAACACATGCGACATATCAAAACGCGGATGTCCCTTGAACCAAAATTGCACGGTATCCAAATCGGAGGGCGGTTGTGCCACTGTGCCCAGCATTTTGTAAAAAGCGTCAATGTTCAACCATGGCAACCAGAATTTTGGCACTGTCGCGCTGCCTGTCACCAATGCGACGCGCAATCCGGTCTTGTGATTGAACTCTGCACGGCTCGTCGTTTTATAGGTCAGACGGTTGACGGCATTGGAACAATATACAACCCGCTCATCTTCCGGGCAGCTCTTCCGATAACTGTTGCGCTCGAATAAATTACGGCACGCCAACCATTCACTTGTCACCGGCGAAAAATCTCCTGAAAAATACGTGTGCGAAAGGGCAAGCGTTTTCACACCCAGGGCGCGCCCGACCAGAAATGGCATAATCGAAGTCTGTGTTGTCGCCGCCGAACCAATCAACCATTCGGGCTGCGCGTTCTCCAACCATCTTTGCACAACGCGTCCCCATTCCGCCAGACGCGGGAGCGTATAGGTAAATAGCCATCTGAAATAGGCACGCACTGCATTTGAGTGCAAGAGTGGAGCATCGCACATACTCGCAAACTCTTTGCCGGTTTCATTTTGCCAAGCTTGCCAACGCGCTTGAAAAAATTTCTGCATCTCCGCGCCTGCCCGTTCCGGCATTGGCACATCCCATATCCGCAGCTGCCGTTCTTGCGCCCATGCTTGCAATTCCGTCCATAATGCCCCCAAGTGCCAGACTTGCAGCGCGTCGCCAAATTGTTCATATAGTTCGGTCAAAGGTTCAGTAAAACGGTCGCCTTCACGGAGTGCAAAAAGCGCAACCACCTTTGCGCGTGGAGGGAGCCGTTCATTGTGCAACTTTACGCTCAACATGCGCGCGGCGCGCGTGCGTATCCTTCGTACCAAAGAAGATTTGTTTCGATTGACAGGTGCAAGACCAAGATTGGAAAGCTGAAACTTTGTCCCAAGTCCGTCACGCAGTCCCCCCAACAAACCTTGCGCCATATCCCATTCAGGGTAATCGCTCTGCCCGCACCAAACAACCGATCCAAAATCGGGCGTGTTGAACCTGTTGACCAACGCATGCGCAAGCGCCGCATTGCGCATAAAGTACAACTGATTGTCTTCAAAGCACGCTTGAAACCAATCAATCCCATCCGGCGACTCTCCACCGCCCGCCATCCGTACAAATTCCCCAACCCACATATCCGCGCGGTCGCCAAGTTCATAAAGCGCGTCGTACGAAATCAGCGCGCCCAAATCCAAATAGTTTGGCGTATGCACAACACGTGCTACCCCCTTCAATAATAACGGCAGCAAAACATCTCTTTGCGGGTCGGAGCTCTCAATAATTTCATCCGCAACCTTGTCGTCCGGCAAAAGCAAAACCCGCTTCATCACTCTCTCACGGCGGACAATTCTTGGAGCGCGTCAATAACACGCGCTTGCTCGGCACTCGATAGTCCAACCGAGCACGGTAATGAAAGCCCGCGCACATTCAACTGCTCTGCAACAGGATATGCGCCGCGCGCGCTTCCCGGATGTGCGGTGCTCTGATGTAACGGCTGCCACAACGGACGCGTTTGTATGCCTTGCCCACCCAACTTTTGTAGAACCCTGCGACTGTCCATCCCAAAGACTGCCGCGTTCACCATAATCGTATATAACCAAAAGGTGCTGAACGCCCACGGTGCTTGCCTTGGTAGTTCGAGTCCCGGCAGCATTTGAAATGCGTTTGTGTAGCGGTCGGCAATCTCACGTTTGAGACAAATAAATTCGTCCAAACATTCCATCTGCGCCACGCCCATTGCCGCCAAAACATTCGGCAATCGATAATTGTATCCCACCGCGCCGTGAATATACTCCAACAGGTCATCTTTGGCTTGGGTTGTCAGATACTTTGCGCGCTCTGCCCACACCGCATTATCCGTCACAATCATCCCACCGCCGCCCGTCGTAATCAGTTTGTTGCCGTTGAAACTAAAACACGCAATATCCCCCAAATGTCCAACCGCTTCAGCGTAGTATTTTGCGCCCAGACCTTCCGTTGCATCCTCGATCACCACAAGTTCGTACTTGCGTGCCAACTCCAAAAGCGGCCCCATCTTGACCGGATGTCCCAAAATATGCACGGGCAAGAGTGCGCGGACGCGCCGCCCACTGACTTGATCGTACAACGCGCCGTTCCGCCACATACATTCGTTTGCCAGAAAATCGGCAAGCCGCTGCGGGTTCATCTGCCAATACGTGGGTTCGACATCAATAAAAATTGGCAGCGCGCCGAGATAGCGCACAGCGTTCGCGGGAGCAATGAACGATAAATCGGAAACCAAAACCGCATCATCGGCTTGAACGCCTGCCACCATCAAAGCAATGTGCAAGGCGGCAGTCCCATTGACTGTTGCAATCCCATAACGAGCCCCGACGCGTTCTGCAACCATCCGCTCAAAACGGTCAACATACGCGCCGACCGAGGACACCCAATTGGTGTCCAAACATTCCTTGATATACTTCCATTCATTGCCGCGCAGTTCGGGCACTGACAGCGAAATTCCATTCTGCGTAGGTGCGCCGGGTTCTCGTGCCAATTGTTGAGCTGCTGTATTCATTCTGCATTATCTTTCATCAGTTTCGATAGCTAGAGTCCGAAACATCATAAACGATACCTTGGCGCACGAGTTCTGCCACTTCGCGAATGCCGTCTTGAACATTGCGGGTAATCTGAAACCCGAGTTCATTGCGAATCCTGGAAAACTTGACGCGATAGTCACGCGGGTCTTGCTCACGATGGACATATTCAACTTGTGCTTCGGGTGCATAGGGGCGAATCATTTCAACCAATTGCTGCTTTTGATAATTCTCATTTGTATCCCCAATGTTGAATACACTATTGCGTACCAGCTCTGGGCGACTTTCGGTAATCAGCAGAATCGCACGCGCGGCATCACGAACATGCAGATAGGGCCGCCAAAACTGTTCGCCAAAGACCACCAACTGTTTTTTTGCAATCATTTCAAAGGTGAATTCATTCACCGTTAAATCAAACCGCATGCGCGGGCTGACTCCATACACCGTGGCAAAGCGTAAACAAGTAGCACTTGTATCCTTTGTAAACGCAGGATCCAAAAGCACATGCTCGACAGCCACCTTGGTTTCTGCGTATAGTGAAATTGGGTTGAGAGCAGTCGTCTCATCCACAAAGCCATTCGGGTTCGCCATTTTCCCATAGTTGCTGCACGTTGACGCAAAAATAAATCCCCGCACCTGATGCGACTGCGCGCGGTGAAACAACATGATACTCGCTTCCAGATTCACAGCCCGCGCCGTTTCAGGGTCTCGCGCACACGCAGGGTCTCCGACAATGGCAGCCAGATGAATCACCGTGTCAACCCCGCTCAATGTTGCGTCAAGAACTTGCGCATCCCGTATATCCCCGCGCACAAATTCAAACTGCGGATGAGACCAGACTCCCAGCAGACTCTTACCACCATGCACAAGTGAATCGACTACACGGACATGATGTCCTGCTGCCAACAGCAGCGGAAGCAACATGGAGCCAATGTAGCCCGCGCCTCCTGTTACCAAGACCTTCATTGATTGAATTTTCCCTTCACGTCTTGTTGTGCCTGTTCATAATCAGCGAGCTGTCCAATATCCAGCCAGTATTCGACAATAGGAAAACACGTCACAACTCGATTGACCTCAATCAAATGCGAAATCAAATCTGTCATGTTGTACGGCTGCCCCATCGGAATAAAATCGAGCACCTCTGGTTCACACAGGTAAATTCCTGCATTGACCAAAAAATGTAGCACCGGTTTTTCTTCAATTCCTTTGACCCGTGCCCCTTCTGTATCTATCACGCCATATGGCACGTGCATATCATATTGGCGCACGGCGACTGTCAACAGCGCTTTTTGTTCGCGATGAAACGCCAGGAATGCGTGCAAGTCTATACGCGTAAGTATGTCACCGTTGATGATCAATAGCGGCGAATCGGGTTTTGGCACAAGCCCCAACGCCCCGGCTGTCCCGAGCGGCTGCTCTTCGGTCACATAGTTGAGGGTCACTCCAAAACGACTACCATCGCCAAAGTGGGAAATGATTCTTTCGGGTTTATAGTGCGTGGTGATATGAATTTGCTGAATCCCCGCGTCACGCAATTGTTCCACGACCCGTTCCATCAAAGGACGATCGCCCACAGGTAACATCGGTTTAGGCAAATCCTCCGTCAACGGGCGCAAGCGCGAACCCACACCCCCTGCCATGATAACGGCTTGCATTCCAACTCGTTCGTTAGGAATTAAATCCTCCAACATGACCAAATCAACAACTCGACCACCCTCGTCCAAAAGTGGGATTTGGCGAATGCTGTTCTGTTGCATCAAATAAAGGAGCTGGTCAGGGGGGGTGTTGATGAAAGCTGCAACAGGTTTGGCATAGGGGGTTTCTCTCTTGTTCTCTAAAAGCAGCGAGACGGGGGCGTCCAAACTGATGCCTCCCAAAATTGCGCGCCGAATATCGCCATCTGTGATTGTTCCGGCAAGTTCACACTTGGTGCTGACAACCAGCACAATACCCTTGTAAAAGCGGTCAATCGCAGCCATTGCTGCATGAATGGATTCATTTGTCAAGACGAGAGGCAGGTTTGGAGTCGGTGTGTTCACAAAGTTGCCTCGACAATCCAGTTCTTGTACATTTTTGTCTGCTGGTTCAGACTGCGTATCGAGTATTCGATATTAATCTGTCCAAATTCTCGAAACAGGGAACGAATTTCTTCGATTGTAAACAAGTGGCTCAATCCGATGTCTCGAAACGGACCTTCGACCGCATCAATAAATGTGCCGGACTCTATTTCTATGCCCAACCCGTCGCCATAAGAATTGCGCGCAACCATGATGGCAAAAAATTTTCCACCAGATCGCAATAACGACCGTGCGGAACTAATTGTTTTCTCAACAGCCCCCAAACGATTGCATTGCAAACATGCGATATCAATAATCGCGTCAAAAGACCCAGCAGGATAGGCTTGGGAAATTTCAAGAATATCACCAACCTTCAGATGGGCTTCCAGTCCTTCGCGTGTCAAACGATCTTGTGCTTTGCCAATGGCAGTGACAGAACCATCAATGCCATACGCTGCGAAACCTTCACGCGCCAGATACCACACATTTGCTCCTTCTCCACATCCCAGCTCAAGAAACCTCACCTTATGCCGCGCAGTTTTGGTATAGTAATTGCGCGCGACAAAGCGAATCAACTCCTCTGGCGGATATTTTCCCCAATCGCGGGAACGAAAGACACTTTCCCAAATTGGATCCCAGCTCATGGACTTATGCAATTTCATAGGGAATATCAACAAATCGTTTCTGCAACAATCGTGCATTCAACTCAACTTGTTTCAATGCTTGGACAATTCTCGGCGCAGCAAACCCATCCCCATACGGATTTGTGATTTTTGCCAAAGTCGCGTGAAAGGCAGGATCTAGTCCCCTTTCCACAGCACACTCTATAGAATCTTTTGCCAAAGGTACGTCGATAACATTTCCCGCTCGTAGCCGTCCGCGTTGTCGCTCACCGATATTGATTACCGGTAACCGAAAACTTGGCGCTTCCCAAATCCCGCTAGATGAATTACCAATCATCAAGTTCGCGTGTGCCATTGCGCTATAGTATCGCAACGGTCCCAGGCTTTTGAAACAACGCGCATGCTCACGCTCTGCGGCAAAGCGTTCAATCTGTTCAACAATCTGATGGTGCGCTGCGTCTGCATTGGGATATGTCAGTATCATTGTTCCTCGCGTATTTTCAAGGGCAGACAAAAGTAGTGAAATTTCATTTACCGCTCGCGTTTCGCCTAGTGTGGTTGGGTGATAGGTAATCAAGAGTACGGGTGGTTCTAATTTCATGCCTAACTCCTGTTCCAATTGCGAGCGTGTCAAAAGTGACATCTCCCGCATCAAATCAAGAGCAGGGTCTCCAGTTACAAAAACGCGCCATGCCTCCTCGCCCATCTGAATCACGCGCCGAGCATGTTCCTCCATAGATACAAAATGGAGATGACTCAATTTGGTGACAGCGTGGCGCACTTGATTATCCAGTGCCCCTTCTGTGACATCGCCCCCCGAAATGTGTGCAATAGGAATTCGTAAATTGAGTGCAGCAGTAACTACACCCAATAACTCAAAGCGGTCTCCGTTCAACACTAAAATATCAGGTGGATTTCTAGACCAGTAGTCTGCAAACCCCATTGTCGCAAGGCCAGTAGATTTCGCAACTGCGCTGGGCGAATCGCTCGCCAACAGCATATCAATCTCTCCATCAATCCGAAACCCATCCTGCCGAATCTGTCGGATTGTCTCACCAAAAGCAGGCACGAGATGCATCCCGCTCACAAGCAACTGCAACTCAAGTTCCGGGTCCTGATCTATCGCTCGGAGGAGAGGCAGAAAACTACTGTATTCCGACCTAGCAAAAGTCGCAACACCGATTCGTCGCATATATAGTTCAATATCGCTTTCCATTTACCGTGTCACTACAAAAAGCAGCTGTCCCTGCATCCAAAAAGACTTGACCTCTCCAGTTGTATAGTCAATAACATAATGCTCTTTGATGTCTAGCCTTGCCCGCTTGAGTAACCCCTTGATTTCTTGCGGGCGAAATACATGCCCTTTGAACGGAATCCGCCTGCCATCAATTTCCCAGAGAGCATTCACGTCTCCAGCGTTGTTATCGGGATGTAGCCAATCGTGCCAAAGTCTTTTGACAACTTCCACCCAGCCATAACTGCTGGCGTTGTACCGATTGTTAACATCAAAAAAGAGAATTCCATCCTTTGCCAACAAATCCCGCATTCTGGACAACGCCTGAACCCGCGCCTCTGCATCTGGTAAATGACCTAGTACGTTCCAGAGACACGTAATCAGGTCAAAGCGCATATCAGAATTGGGGAGCTCCTGTGCCGTGACCTGCCACACCTGCACGCCAGACAAGGTTCGGCATTGTTCTGCCATCGCCGCGCTTGGTTCTGCGAGAACTAGCGTTGTTATTCCACACGCCCTTGCAATTTGATGCGCGCGCACCCCATCGCCTGCGCCCACGTCAAGCAGACTTGAGGCACGCTGTGGCATTTCCAACCGAATCACGCGGTCAACTCCGTTCAAATAGGCAGCGCGTTTGTCAGCATACGCACGATAGTGAGGTGCAAGGGCATCATACATGAGTTGTTGGCTTTAGACTCTCCCATCGAATCGGTGCATCGTATTCCAATGCTTCTGTCAACACCATCCCTAGCACATTCTCTAATTCGGTCGGCGCGATCCCGTTCACCGGGCGTTTGATTTCGATCATATCGCGGGTCAAGCGTGTTCCGGATGGGAGATTACGTGCCGCGACCAAACTTTTGCGCACCAAAGGCAAATTCGGCAGTTCGCACGGCTGTGGCTGCTTGACCGGACTCCCCAGTGCCATCTGCGCCTCGCGGATACCGCGGACCATCGCTGCAAGTTCATCGGGTTCAATCGATGCGCGATGGTCAGGCCCGGGCATCTTGCGGTCTAGCGTAAAGTGTTTTTCAATCGCCACCGCACCTAATGTCGCGGCGGCAATCGGAATGGAAATGCCGAGCGTATGATCTGAAAAACCTACGGGTACCTGATACGCGTCATGGATGGTTTTCATGGCTCGCAAGTTCACATCTCGAAACTCCGCCGGATAACTGGTTACACAATGCAAGACAACTAACTCTTGGCATCCTGCGCGCTGTAGGGTCTCAATCGCCACCCCCGTTTCCGCAAGCGTACTCGCACCCGTTGAAAGAATTGCGGAGCGACAGCGCGAACCAATTCGCGCCAACAGAGGTAGATTATTGACTTCGGGGGAAGGAATTTTTATAGCTTGGACATTCAGTTCATCAATTAGCAAATCTACACTGTCCTCTTCGAACGCAGTGCATAGAAAACCAACTCCCTTTTCCGCACAGTATGCCTGCATCTCTAGCAATACATCCGCGCTCAACTCTAATGCTTTCGCCATCTCCAGCTGATTATCACCCGCTGTAATGGTCTCTTGTTGATACGGGGTTTTGGCAGCATAGCGACTAATTTCTTTTTCTGACTTGAACGATTGAAATTTAACAACGTCCACCTGCGCCGCAACCGCCGCATCTACCATCCGCCGCGCAATCATGCGGTCAGCGTTGTGATTCACCCCCACTTCGGCAATCACCACACACGGCGCACCTGGCACAAAGGAGAATTCTTTAGTCCCTAGTTTCATTCAGACCTACCTACGATACGCGGGGAAAAATGTGGATTGTGTACCAGGACGATTATGTTCCAGATCCCAGTCTGCGCGTAGCTCACACAATCGCGCATATTCTTCGGTATTGTGAATTCGAGTATAGCTGTATAAGGTCGCGCGTTTCGAAGTAAAGCCCGCCTTGAAACGATATACCCCATCTTCAGCGGAATAACCGCCTCCCAAAAAGAACCAATGAAATCCCTGAGCGCGACACCACTCGGCGACACGGTACAAGAGGAAATGATTCGCCCCTAGTTCAAATGCCGTCTCATTCGATGCCGCAAAATGATAATAAGCTGTCTGATAGGCGTGCAGGATCATGCAACTGGCGATGGTCTCGGACTCATAACATGCGGAAAAGAGCGATACCCGTGCGTCACCTAAACATTCGCGACATTGTTCAAAATAATCATTTTCAAAACGCCACATCTGCCCTGCGTTATTGCGTTCCATCGTTCCCGCATACAAGCGTTGAAACTGTTCCAGTGACGCACCCGTCGCAGTCGAGCGTGAAACTTCAACGCCCTCTCGCGTTGCCTTCTTGATGGCGCTCTTGTGCCCTTTCCGTATTCCCCAAGCTGTCTCGGGCTGACTCAAATCCAGAACTACTACTGGCTTGATTTCTTTGAGCGAAACACCAATCGCTTGAAGTGCCCCACGCGGATGCAAAAATAATGGGTGCAGACGCGCAAATTCATCGACTATCCCCGCGCCCAAACAATAGTTTTCAAACTGTCGCCAAAATTGAAAACTCAATTCCAACTCAATGTGCAAATCACTACTTTGGAACAAAGGACCGCCAAATCCATACAAACTTTCAATGCTGTACCGCGTATCGACTTTGATTTTTCCGCGTGCAAAATCAAGCTGGGCTATATCCCGGAACACCACCGGCATCATCACAAAATTTCGAGCGTCTCCATACACAACCAATCGAACCTTTTGATTGTACGTTCGCTCATGGACGCGCGCATAATCGGGATGATAGTGAATGTCTTGATCCGCCAAAGGCAGCTGGTTAAAAAGAGCATCCCATCTTTCTCCCTGAACCCCATTGCAGTCCAATAATTTAAATTCCCAATTCAATGCGATCCAAACTCCGTCGTTTGATGAAACAGCTCACGGTTCATCAGAAATTCTGCCCATGCCAAATCCTGGGCATCATCAATATCGGTGGAAGAAATGAAATCCATTTCAAATGGGACGATGACCTCGCCATACATTCCAGTAGTGTCAAGCACAGGACGTTTCATGATATAGATCGCGCCATTTTCGATAAAGTAAAGGGGCAGTTCGCCGCGTCCCATTTCCACATGCGCCCTGCTGTATAGCGGCACAATTCTCTCCCCGTCCGGCTGCCAGAGCCAATACGGATGCTCGTGCACTCGCACCACCGATGTCAGAGTATCCGCCTTCGTCCTAAAAAAATGGTTGAGCGCCTCATTAATCTGCGCGCCCGTCCTGAGTGGCGAAGTAGGTTGCAAGAGCAGAATGGTCTCATTCATCTCCCCCTCTTGCTCCAATGTCTGCACCGCGTGCCTGATCACCGCAAGCGAGGACGCTTCATCCGTCGCGAATTCCGCTGGTCGCATCCGCACATCAACCCTTTCAAAACCGCGCGCTACGTCAGCAATTTCCGCGTCATCCGTTGAAACAACAATGTGACAGGGATAACGTATCTCTTGAGCCGCGCGCAGGGTATAAGCAATCAATGGCTCACCATCAAGCAGCGCAAGATTTTTGCGCGGAATGCGCTTTGAACCACCGCGCGCCGGAATGACGGCGACGCATTTTTTCATGCGGAAGGATTCGTTTCTTGTGCCGGCTTATTCTTGCGCCGAATCAAGTGCGCAGGCACACCCCCATAAATAGAATTTGGTTCAACGTCTTGCGTCACTACGCTGTTTGCCCCAAGAATACTGTTCGCCCCCACCGTTACTCCACCCAACACCATGACGTTTGCGCCAATCCAGACAAAATCACCGATTTGAATATCACGCGAAACCGCCGGAGATAATCTGGCTTGCTCAAACGGCATATCAGGTTCGTAACCGGCAGTGCGGATATGGACATTGTGACTGATCGCACACTGCTTGCCAATCTGAATCTTTGCGCCATGCGGGTCGCTGACGACAAAACAGTCGCGCCCCAGATAGGTATCGGCACAAATTGTAATTTCGCCACTTCCTCCAATCCACGTCCCCAAGCCCCAGCGCGCAGTTGGATGAATGTTATATCGGCCTCGAATCGTATCCGCATCATCATTATGTGCCGCTTGACGCAGCAAACGATACACTTGCGCCATACGCGCGCGGCCGCGTTTTGTGCTTTGCAAACGGAGCAGAGCTGGCACAATCAGCTGCAACAGGATTGCAAGGAGACGCGTCAGTCCGGCAACAATCAATTCTGTCATTCGCGCGTTGGTTGCAATTCTGTTATCCAGGGCAAAAACGGATGTAAAACTCCGGGGCTTGACACGCCAAAGCGCAAGCGGCTTGGAGTATTCACATCCAAAACCGTAAAAGCAAGCGCTTCCGCACGCGAAAAATTTTGTAATGGGACTTGGCGGGTCGCACCAATCACAACAAAATATTTACCTGCATTCAACCACTTGTCCGCTAAGGAGACTTGGGTGTGGTAGTATCCAGGAGCGCGCTGCCCCAATGCTACAGAGTCAACATCACAGTCCGAAGTGCCGAACACCCACACCTCCTCTGCTGTCCGCACTCCCAACCACACATAACATCCTTCCACCGGTTCATTCACTTCATATTCGATGTGAATTCGAATCTCTTCATCATAGCGAAACTCACCACGCACATCGCCTTGCACGTTGGTTAAATACGCGCGACGCAAATTCATCGGCTTGTCGGGATTGTGCGGCTGGACATATTCGCTCTGCGCTGCCAGTCCTTCCGACACATACGTCTGAATCACCTTTTCAGTCGGTCCGTCTGCCAAAACCTGTCCGCGGTCCAACAAAATACAGCGGTCACACAATTGATGAATCGCGCCCAAGTTGTGACTGACAAAAAGAATTGTGCGTCCCGAACCGGAAATGTCGCGCATCTTGTCCAAACATTTATTCTGAAACGCGAGATCGCCGACTGCCAATACTTCGTCCACCAGTAAAATTTCCGGCTCCAAATGTGCTGCCACCGCAAATGCCAATCGCATTTGCATCCCACTCGAATAATGTTTGAACGCCGTATCAAGAAACGCTTCCACGCCCGCGAACGCGACCATCTCGTCCATTTTGCGTTCAATCTCGACTTTGTGCATTCCCAAAATCGCGCCACTTAGATAGATGTTTTCGCGTCCCGTCAATTCGGAATGAAAGCCCGTCCCCACTTCCAAGAGCGACCCGACCCGTCCAAACACATCCGCGCCGCCCACCGTAGGGTCCGTGATGCGTGATAAAATTTTCAAGAGCGTGCTTTTGCCTGCGCCGTTCCGTCCAATCACGCCCACCACTTGCCCGCGTTGAATTTCTAGATTCACATCCTTAAGCGCCCAAAACGTATTTCCGTCGTTCCTGTGTCCGTTTTTTCTGAACATGCGTAGAGGCGACAACACCCCGGTCGTTACTACCTCACGAAACGTCTTGTACGGGACACGCGTCCCGCCGATGCGATATTGTTTTCCTAAATCAAAAACGCGGACCGCAACCTCACTCATACCTTAGTCCTCATCCCTCATCCCTTCCCTACGCCACATCCGCAAACGACTTTTCCATGCGCCGAAAATAAAACGCGCCGCTGACCAAAATCAGAATCGCGGCGAGCGCTGAAATCAAAACCATCACGCCCGGCGCTGTTTGTGTTCCCAATAACGCCCAGCGAAAGCCTTCCACGACGCCGACCATTGGATTCAACCCATACAACGTGCGCCACGGTTCCGGCAGCAAGGAACTCGGATACGCAATCGGTGTAGCAAACAGCCAGAACTGGGTGAGAAACGGCACCACGTAACGAATATCACGGTATTCGACGTTCAACGCCGCGAGCCACAAACCTACGCCCAATGCCGTGACCAACGCAAGCAGTACAAAAAACGGCAGCCAAATCACATTCCATGTTGGCACAATCCCGTAAAAAAACATCATCCCCACCAGCACCACGAACGCCAAGACAAAATCCACAATCCCCGCCGCGACTGCCGCAAGCGGAATCACCAAACGCGGAAAGTACACTTTTTTCAAAAGGTTCGCGCTGCCCACCAAACTGTTGGACGCGTTCGCCAAACCGTTCGCAAAAAACGTCCACGGCACCAGCGCGGCAAAACTAAAAATCGGATACGGAATCCCATCCGATGGAATGTTCGCCAGTCGTCCAAAAAAAATACTGAATACCACCATCGTCATGAACGGTTGAATAATCGCCCAGGTCGCGCCAAGTGCGGTTTGCTTGTAACGCACCTTGACGTCGCGCCACACGAGAAAATACAACAGCTCGCGATATTCCCACAGGTCACGCAGTTTCAGTGAGACCCAACCGCGCGAGGGGCGGATGCGCGTTACGGTTTCAACATCCAATACATTCGCTGCCATGACAATCCTATCCAATTAACTCCCATGCCAATGGCGTCCCGCGTTCCAAATCACGCGCGGCACGTTTCCCCAACACCTCTGGCAAATGTTTCGGCGACAATCCATTTCCCGGACGAATGGAACGCACATTTTCGTTCGTGAACATTTCACCCGCCGCTATATTCTGTACGACAAACAATGAACGGCGATACGCGCGCCCGTTGGCATCGTCATCCGTTACACCATAATGCACTTTCCCCAATGCCTTTTCTGCAACGCGAATCGCGTCCACCATCTGTTTGAACTCGTGCGGCTCTAGCGAAAACGCGCTGTCGGGTCCACCGTCCGCACGACGCAATGTGAAATGTTTTTCCACAATGCACGCGCCCAATGCGACCGCCGCAACGGGAACCGCAATCCCTAATGTGTGGTCGGAAAGACCCACCGGCATATCAAACGCTTGCGCCAGATGCGGAATCGTTCGCAGATTCATCGCTTCGGGCGGCGAAGGATACGCACTCGTACATTTGAGTAATGCAATTTGCGTCGCGCCTGCATTGCGCGCCGCATTCACCGCCGCTTGAATTTCCTCAAAGGTTGCCATCCCCGTCGAGAGAATCAGCGGTTTGCCCGTGCGCGCCATCGTTTCAATCAATGGAATGTCAACCAACTCGAACGATGCAATCTTGTGAACGGGCACATTCAACTCTTGTAAAAAATCTACGGCTGTCTCATCAAACGCAGTCGAAAAAAAATCGAGACCCAACTCATGCGCGAGATGCTGTAACTCGGGATGCCATTCCCAGGGCGTGTATGCTTCGCCGTACAAATCGTGCAGCGTGCGCCCGTCCCATAACGTCCCGCCGCCAATTCGGAAGTATTCCTTGTCGGATGAGATGGTCAGTGTATCAGGTGTGTACGTTTGGAGTTTGATGGCATCCGCGCCTGCTTCTTTTGCCGCGCGCACCAGCGATAATGCTTGTTGCAGATTGTGTTGATGATTCGCGGAAAGCTCTGCCACAATCCATGACGTGGATATAGACCCAATCGAACGCTGATTCACAAAGAAAGGTTGACTCATTCCATGTCCTTTTCAAACAAGACAACTGCTTCACCCTTGAGTATGACTTGACCCTCTTGGTTCACACAAGTTGTTTCCAACGTCAGGATTGGCTTATCCTCGCGCATTTTTACCACTTTGGCAGTTGCAGTTATTGTATCGTTGATGTAGACCGGACCCACAAATTGGAGCGTTTGCGAAAGATAGATCGTTCCAGCCCCGGGGAGTTTCGTTCCAAGTACCGCGGAAACAAGTGACGCGGGCAACATGCCATGAGCGATTCGTTTTCCGAAGCGCGTCTTTTTAGCAAAGTCATCATCCAAGTGTACAGGATTCATGTCACCAACCAAATGAGCAAAATCGATGATATCTCGGTCATGAATCACCTTGGAGAGGCTTGCCTCATCCCCAACTTGAATGCTCATAAGCTAGACAATGCCTTTCTGCCTTAGTTTATTTCCTATTTCTTGTTTCATCGAATTCCAGTTTATCCAAAGCATGGCCAGACCTATCACGTCAAACGGCTCGCCGTTTTTGAAAATATGTTCGCGGTAGAATGCTTCTTGGCTGAATCCAAACGACTTGTGCATTCCAACAACTGCCTCGTTAAAGGCAAAGACCTCACAACATAATTTATTTAGATTCATCACCTCAAATACAAAATTCAAAATGGCGTACTCTACAAAACTACCCACCCCTTTTCCGCGTGTATTCGCACTTGCGATGTAAAACGCCCAAAAACAGCGCCGATTCTCTAGATCAATGTTATAAAGATTAACCAGGCCCACATCCTGCTCTTCACAGACAATGATCCAATAATGACGCGTAGGATCCCTCATCGCTTTTTCAAACCATAAACAATGCTCCTCCCAACCAATAACATGGTCGGTGTACATGTATTTTGCAACCTCGGGCAGATTGCGCCAATTGAAGATCAATTCTCTATCCGTCGGCACTACGCTACGAAGTGTATTCATACGCCATTACGTCAGACATGGTCTTAGCAACACGTCTGCTGCCAAGTCCGTCCACCAATCGTCTTCCATTATCCTTGAGACGGCAACGCTCTTGAGCATTTGTCGCCAAATGCGCGAACACTTTGGCAAAATCCTCGCAAAAAAAATCATGCAACAGGACATGCGTGATCAGATTGTCCGCCAAGTGTTTTGCTGCGCCAATCTGATTTTCCGCCAATGGCAGCACAACACTCGGCAATCCCATAAACGCCAATTCCCAAACAGTACTGCCCGCACCCGCAATCGCCACATCCGCCCATGCCATCAACGCAGGCATGTTTGTCGCGTTCCTTTCCACGCGCATCGTCACGCGCGCTTGCGCCGCCGTGTCCTCCAGTTCTTTTGCATGTGGATTCGTCGCGCCGATAAGGACGATGCTTTCCATGCCCTCGATGTCAATTTCATTCAACGCCTCCATCACTCGCAACGTCACGTTTTGTGGGTCACTCCCGCCCAACGTGACGAGCACCCGTTTTGCCATGTCGGGAATCTGGCGTTCCCAATTTTGCCATTCCAAAAATTCGCGGCGCAGCAACGCGTATCGGGTGCCGAGCAAGAGTTGCGTGTACGGTTCGCGCCGTTCGTACAGGTCGGGTACCGCATGGAGATTCTGATTCAAGATAAAGTCCGCGTAATAGTATTCGCAAGCGCCATTGTCATCCAAAACCAGTAACTGAAATCCCGCCTCTTTGATGGCGCGCTGATACTTTGCGTCAAAATGATAACCATCCACCACAATCCATTCCGCGTTTTGTGTGCGCGCGGTTTCAATCAATAATGCCGCATCCTCCGCGAGGCTCGAGACGGCGCGTGTCGGCACGATGGAAATCTGTTCTGCGCGGACTCGCTCTAAAAGCGCAGGCGAAAGCTCATGCGAAACCAAAATTGCCTTGCCGCCGCGCGCGTGCCATGCTTGCGCCAACGCGAGACAACGCATCAAATGTCCAGTGCCGATTTGCGCGTTTGCGTCAGCGCGAATGACCAATTCGTTCATCCTTCGTGCAACGCTTTTTGCTGAATGGCGCGATTCAATTCCATCAATCCCTGTTCGCGCTCCACCACTGCCAGTGCCTCGCGCCAGCCAAAGGTATCTTGATTTTCAAAACGCGCATACAGCGCACGCACCAATTCCAAATCTTGAATCGTATCCACCGTCCAACGATGCGCGCTGTAATCTCTCTCTGCGCACACCGCGCCCAACCGAAACGATTCGGGATGCTGATAGATGTAAGGCGTCACGTGCGCGCGTTGATAGGGTTCGGCTGCTTGCTGCCACGCGCGTTCCAACGCGGCAAATGAAAACACTTCGGTATCCAGCCCGCGCGGAAACCAGCGCGGGGTCAGATTATTCACATAGTCAAAATCATTCTCGCCAAATTTTGTGGTCACCCTATCAATAACTTGTGAATCAATCAACGGACAATCGGATGTTATCCGCACAATCACGTCCGCGCCAAATGTTTTCGCCGCGTGATAATGACGGTCCAATACATCGTCTTGACTCCCCCGAAAAACATCCACTCCCAAATTGGCACATTCTTCAACAATTGCATCGTCAGCCGCATCCACCGTCGTTGCAACCACAACTTGATTCATGCTTGACGCGCGTAGCGTTCGATTCACCACACGCACCAACATACTCGCCCCGCCAATGTCCATCAGCACTTTGCCTGGCAAGCGCGTACTGCCCATGCGCGCTTGGATGATGGCAGCAATATTCACGCGGAAAATGCCTCGGAAATTTTCTCCATCGCCCTCACGACATCCCTTACATCCTCATCCGTCATCGCGTGAAACATCGGCAGCGAAATCAATCCTTCATACGCGCGTTCGGCAATTGGATATTCGCCGCCGCGATAGCCAAAGCGTTCACGATAGTACGGATGCAGATGCACGGGAATGTAATGCACATTCACGCCGATATTTTCCGCGCGGAGTGCTTTGAAAATTTCGGCGCGTCCACTTTGTACTTGAATAGGATACAGATGCCACGCTGGCTCCGCACCCTCGCACACAGTCGGCACAACAATCCCCTCCATTTCCGAAAACACATTCGAATAATGTGCCGCGATTTCGCGCCGCCGCGCGAGATTTGCATCTAATCGTTTTAATTGCGACAAACCCAACACCGCGCCAATGTCCGTAAGCCGATAATTGTAGCCGAGCGCGACCATCTCATAAAACCAATTGCCCGTTTCATGTCGTTTGCGCGCATCGGAATTGATGCCGTGACTGCGAAAGAGTTTCAAACGTTCGTAATACGTCGCGTTGTTTGTCGTGATGATGCCGCCTTCACCCGTCGTAATGTGCTTGACCGGATGAAACGAAAACATCGTCATGTCCGCGACACTGCCGATTTTTTTTCCGTGATACGTCGCGCCGAGTGCGTGCGCCGCGTCTTCAATCACAATCAAATTTTTCTCGTGCGCAATCTGTTGAATGGCGTCCAAATCCGACGGATGTCCCGCGTAATCTACAGGCAAAATCGCTTTCGTGCGCGGCGTGATGCGCTTCAAAATCTCGGTCGGGTCGAGCGTCAACGTATCCGCGCACACATCGGCAAACACCGGCGTCGCGCCTTGATACAACACACAATTCGCCGTTGCCGCAAATGTTAATGGAGACGTAATTGCTTCTTCACCTTTGCCCAAGTCTGCCGCGAACACCGCCCCGTGCAGCGCCGCCGTTCCTGAACTGAACGCGACAGCATATTTTGCATCCACACGTTGCGCGACAGCTTTTTCAAATTCCTCGATGTTCGGTCCTGTCGTCAACCAATCCGAACGCAAAACATTTACAACTGCCTGAATGTCCTCTTCGGTAATTTGCTGGCGTCCATACGGCAATAATTTTTCGCGTACGGGATTGCCGCCATGAATCGCCAGTTTCTCCATCGCCTCACGCATCTCGTTTCTCGTTTTTCGTCTCTCATTTCGCGGTGTTGGAGAACGCCTGCTACACGCGTCTCGCTTACGCAACCATCTTTTCCATCTCACCTGCCGTCAACCACTGCGGATTGTTCAAACTCGTGTACGAAAAATCGGGCGGTAATGTTTTGCCCTCATTCCAATTTTGAAAGCCCCACGTTGCTTGTGCAGGTTCGATAATGTACAAATTTTCAAATTCGCGCGCGTGTCGCGCTTCATCTTCCGACACCAACGCCTCGTGCAATTTTTCCCCGGGGCGAATCCCAATCACATCCACTTGGGCATCGGGCGCAAGCACTTGAATCAAATCCATCATTTTCATGCTCGGCAATTTTGGCACAAACACTTCACCGCCGCGCATCATTTCCGTACAGCGAATCACAAACTGTACGCCCTGCTCCAACGTAATCCAAAAGCGCGTCATGCGCGTATCTGTCACACTCACGCGCCCGTTCTTGCGCTGTTCGATAAAGAGCGGCACCACACTTCCGCGACTGCCGACGACATTCCCGTAACGGACGCAGCCAAACCGCGTCGGACCTGCGCCGCTGTACGCATTCCCTTGCACAAATAATTTTTCCGCCACCAATTTCGTTGCGCCGTACAGATTAACGGGGTTCACCGCTTTGTCCGTACTCAATGCCATTACTTTTTTCACGCCCGTATCCAACGACGCTTCAATCACATTCCGCGCGCCCATCACGTTCGTCATCACCGCTTCAATCGGATTGTATTCGCACGCGGGCACTTGTTTCAATGCCGCCGCGTGAATCACCACATCCACGCCCTGCAGCGCGCGGCGCAAGCGTTCCCCATCACGCACATCGCCAATGAAATAGCGCAGCGAGGAATGGTCAAAGCCGCCGACACGCATTTCGTGTTGTTTTAACTCATCGCGCGAAAAGATAATTAACTTTTTCGGATGATAGTCACGCAGCATCGTCTCGACAAATTTTTTGCCAAACGAACCGGTGCCCCCGGTCACCAAAATCGTTGATTGAGTCCAATCCATAAATTTCAACGCCGATAAAAATTCACTACGCGCATCACCGCGTTCACTACATCGCGTGCGTCGTCATCGCTCATCTGCGGCTGCAAGGGAAGTGAAATCTCCCTTGCGCCAATGTCGTGCGCATTCGGCAAATCGTTTGGTGCGTAACCGTATTTTTCGCGATAGTACGGCATTTGATGCAACGGTTGAAAGTGCATCGAGACGCCGATATTTTCCGCGAGCAGCGCGTTGAGAATTTCATTGCGTGAAACGCGGACGCGTTCCGTATCCAATAGCAGTGGATAGAAATGTAACGCGTGCCGCGCAGCATTGTCGCGCTGCTTGCCCTGAGCGTCGTTCGTTTGGTTCGTATTCCGAACCCTCGAACGCAGTTGAAGGGGACGAAATTGCGTCGTCACAATGCCATCGAGTTCGGCGAACGCGTCATCATAGAACGCGGCAAGTTGTTCGCGCCGCGCGAGAAAATTTTCTTGACGGCGCAATTGGTGCAAACCGAGTGACGCCTGAATATCCGTCATATTGTACTTGAAACCCGGAACGACAATTTCCGGCGGCGCGTACGTGTTGCTGTGATAGCGTTTCCACGCATCGCGCGAAAGTCCGTGCAAATGATACACGCGTAATTTTTCTTCGAGCGCGGCATCGTTCGTCGTCACCATGCCGCCTTCTGCCGTCGAAAGATTTTTGTTCGCGTAAAAGGAAAAATTGACCAGCGGACTGTGCGCGCCGATTTTTTTTCCATGATACTCTGCGCCAATCGCGTGCGCGGCATCTTCAATGATAATGATATTTTTGCCACGAGCAATTTCGTGCAGCGCATCCAAAGCACATGGCAAGCCCGCGTAATGCACCGGAATCATTGCGCGTGTGCGCGGTGTAATGGCACGCTCCACCGCATTAACGTCCATGCACAATGTTTCGCTGTCAATGTCCACAATCACCGGACGCGCGCCGACATGTTCCACCACATTCGCCGTCGCGCCAAACGTCAGTGATGGCACAATCACTTCAGCACCAACGCCAATGCCATTCACCACGAGCGACAGATGCAAACCGGCGGTACATGAATTGAGCGCCACGGCAAAACGCGCGCCAACGTACTCGGCAAACGCGCGTTCAAATTGCTTTGTCTTGGGTCCGGTAGTAATCCAACCACTTTGCAGCGTATCAACGACTTCGGCGATTTCTTCTGTCCCAATGTATGGTGCATTAAACGGCAGCATCGTTTCACGCACGGGCGCGCCGCCATCAATGGCAAGCGGTTTCTCTCGTTGCCGCACAAGTCCGGATTCCATATTACGCGTTGGCTTGGTCCTTGATTCCAAATTCAGGTACGATGACTGCAATCTGCCCGCGCACCGCGTCTGCATCGCCATATTCCGCTCGCTGTACCAATTCGTCAATCGCCGCATACAAACGCGCGTGTTCGTTCTCTGCCGGACGCACCCCGTTGCGCGCGACAAAAATTTTTTCGCGCGGCGTGCGTTCATAGCGTTCGCCGGGGACAAACAATTCTTCTGCTAACTTTTCGCCCGGACGCAATCCGGTGAACACAATATCAATGTCGCGTCCCACTTGCAGTCCGCTCAAGCGAATGAGGTCTTGCGCCAAATCTACAATGCGAATCGGTTCGCCCATATCGAGCGCGAAAATTTCGCCGCCCTTGCCGAGCGTCGCCGCCTGCAAGACCAACTGCACCGCTTCGGGAATCGTCATGAAAAAACGTTTCACTTCAGGATGCGTCACTTGAATGGGTCCGCCGTTCGCAATCTGTTGTTTAAAGATTGGCACAACACTGCCGCGCGAACCCAGCACATTTCCAAAACGCACCGCGACGAAACGATTGCTTGTTTCCAAGGCGCGCGCGTGGACGTACAATTCCGCCACGCGTTTCGTTGCGCCCATTACGCTGACGGGATTCACCGCCTTGTCCGTCGAAATCATCACGAACCGTTCGACGTTGGATTCGATGGCTGCGTCCACCATGACACGCGTGCCAAGCACATTATTCGTCACAGCATCTTCGACATTCGTTTCCATCAGCGAAACGTGCTTGTGTGCCGCCGCGTGAAACACCAACTCGGGACGATAGCGCGCCATCACCGCACGAATACGCGGCGCATCGCGCACGTCGGCGACAACACTCGCAAATTCAATCGTAGGATACGCCGCAATCAATTCATTGCTTGAATAAAAAAGAGAGTTCTCGCCATGTCCCAACAAAATCATTTGCGCGGGCGCGCTGCGCGCAATTTGACGGCACAATTCGCTGCCGATGGAACCGCCTGCGCCTGTGATGAGAATGCGTTTGCCGCGCAGCATTTCCGCAATGGCGCCCGTTTCCGTTGCAATCGGTTCGCGGCGGAGCAAATCATCAATGTCCACATTTCGCAATTTGCTGACCGTTACGCTCCCGTCCAACAATTCAAACATGCCCGGAACTGTTTTCACGCCGAGCTTGTGCTGCATACACTGTGCAGCAATTTCACGAATCGTTTTGCCGGGCGCCGTTGGCACGGCAATAATTGCTTCTTCGGCGTGATACTCTTTGGCTGCCGCCGCAATGGACTCTCGTCCGCCAATGACCGGAATGCCCAAAATAAATGTGCCATGTTTGCGGACATCATCATCCAAAAACGCTACCGGATTCAGCCCGCGTTGAGGGTTTGCTTGCATCTCGCGCACAATCATTGCGCCGGAACCACCTGCGCCGTACACCACGACGTTCTTGTGCGGGCGTCCGGCAAATTGATGCTGTCGCCGCAAGCGGTCCATGAAACGCACACTGTAGCGCGTCCCCACAATCACCATCAGCGCCAACAACGCAACAATAAAAGGCAGCGAGCGCGGCAGCTCGGGACTCATCCAGTTCAGCGCTCGATAGATTCCAAAAGCCAGTGCCAGATTGATGAGGGTCGCGATAAGAACGACCTTGAGGATTGTACCCAATTCGCCGAGACTGGCGTATTGCCAATTGCGTGTGTACAGTCCGCTTCGCACAAGCACCAACATCCATACCGGCAGCGACGTGATGGCATAAAAGACAATATCCGAATTGTAGCGCCCATCCTCATAGGCATTGTCCGAGCGCAGCCACAGCGCGATAAAGGGGAGGACGAAAAGGAGAAAGAGGTCGAGGAAGAAAAAATGCCGATTGCGCAGTTGGGTCAACGCGGTGGCAAAACGGTCAATGATGGGGTCGAATACCATAGCCCTGCGTACCTTTGCTTCCTACGGCAATGACCGTTTGCGCGATCAGTTCCAAATCAGACCAAAAATTTGCGCGTTCCATGTACTCTAATTCCAAATTCAACTTTTCAGGCAACAGAGCCTGCACATAAAATTGTTCCCATTCGGTTCCGGCGAGGAGTTCTTGTTCATCACGAAACTTGAGCGCCGCCGCGCCGGTGATGCCGGGGCGCAGCGCCAACAACATTCGCTGCGCCGGAGTATAGTACATCCAATAGCGCGGGTCTTCGGGACGCGGACCCACAAGACTCATTTCCCCGCGCAATACATTCCACAGTTGCGGCAGCTCATCCAGCTTGTAGCGCCGCAAAAATTTTCCCACGTGTGTAATACGCGGGTCATTGCGAATTGTAATGCCTGCGCCCTGCCCCGACATCTCTGCACGCATCGTACGAAATTTCAGAATGTAAAAAATTTTGCCGTTTTGTCCGAGCCGCTTCCCGCGATACAAAACCGGACCGGCTGAATCGAGTTTTATGCTCAAGGCAATCAAGAGCAAAAGCGGAGAGACCAACATCAATCCCAGTCCAGACACAATCAAATCCAAGATACGTTTGCTTGGACGTGCGGCGTAGCTTTTCACTAGCGTATAGTGTGCAATAGAATTTTTCGCCTGCATACCACTATAACAAATTGACGTTATGAAATGGTTTTCCAATGGTATTACTATGGTATTGTTTTTTCGGGTGCGAAGGAGTGAGTGCGATGCAAACAAAAAGACGGGTCAGCTTTGGCGGTGACCAGTCCTTGGTGGAGGCGCACATATTATACCCAAAAAAGATTAAGGAACGAATTACATTTATGTTATCCCCACACGCGCAATGGGAACGGCAGAAAAATGGCTTGAAAAATTGACAACCTCTTTTGAACATGCTAAGATATGACACCGTTGTCAGACAGCGGTATCATTTCAGGAAGTATCCTCTGATACGCTGCGCCACGTTGAGCCGGGCTGGCGCAGGACAGTCACCAAGCAGCTTGAGCATCGTTGGACCGCTGCATTGCGCCGTAAATTTTTCGGTGTTATGATGGATGCAGCCCACAGCGTCCCGGAACCGTCTGTTGGTTCAACACCACCCTGCCTCTACTTCCTCTGGTTCTCGTTGCGCTGAATTCATTCACGTCAAAGCTGACTCTATCAAGGAGAGCAATTCGCATGAAACGCATTGCCGCGCTCGTCGTTTTAGCCTGCACTTTATTTCTTGCCGCGTGCGGGGTGGAAGGTGTAACCGACGTGACACCCACCGCGCAGCCTAAACCCACCGAACCGTTCACCCCGATTGTCATTCAAGCGACCTCGACTCCGGTCGCTGCGCCGCCAACCCCAACACCGCGTCCTTCGGCAACCACAGCGCCAACCAAACCTCCGGAACCAACACAAGCAGGCGCAACCGAAGCGCCAACCGCCGCACCAACTGCGCCACCTGCCGGTGTGGATTCGCCCATGGTTGAGATTGCTGCCGGCTCGTTTCAAATGGGCAGTGATGCAGGCGGACCCGATTCGAAACCCGCGCACAAGGTGGACGTTGCCGCGTTCATGCTGGATGAGTTCGAAGTGACGAACGCGGATTTCAAAAAATTTGTGGACGCTACCGGCTACAAGACCGATTCAGAAAAAACGGGCGACAAAGCGTGGAGTAAATTTGCTGAAGGCAAAGACAATCATCCTGTCGTCAAAGTGAGTTGGAACGACGCGAATGCTTTTTGTGAATGGGCGGGCAAGCGTTTGCCAACCGAAGCGGAATGGGAATACGCGGCGCGCGGGGCGGACGCCTTTGCATTTCCGTATGGCAACTCGTTCGACGCGAAAAAGCAAAACGGCAAAGAGTCCGGCATTCGCGGCACCACTGCAGTTGGTTCGTATCCCGACGGTGCAAGTTCATTCAAAGTTTTTGACCTTGCAGGGAATGTATGGGAATGGACCAGCAGCAAACCCGAAAAATATCCGGGTAACACCACAAATTCAAAATTGTACGGCGATAGTTTGTTTATCTTGCGCGGCGGTGGTTGGTTTGATGTCCAAGACCAACTCGCTTCCTATTTCCGCAATTCGGCTGTGCCAACGACCGCAAACGATGACCTGGGCTTTCGCTGCGCGAAATAGCGAATGGCAAATCGCAGATAGCTGCGCTGATTACAGCAACTATAGCAGATCGCAAATGGTGCTTTGAATGACGACATTATCTGCAATCTGCTATCAGCCATCTGCCATCTGCTATCAAAGGAGGAATGCTTACTGCGCGATGTCTTTGAAAATCTCTTTAACCATGACCAATCACACATCAAACCATTCGACCAAGGGAGGTCAAGAAGAATGAAAAAATTTGTCTATCTGCTGCTCGTTGCCACGATGCTTCTCGCGTCCATCGGCACCGCTGCCGCAGCCCCAAATACCGCCATCACCTGCGACCAAACCGTGACTGTCACGGCGGGTGACTGGCTCTCGAAACTCGCCGAAAAAGCATTCGGTTCGGTCACGTCGTACTGGGCAATCATGTGGGCGACCAACCAAAAGAACGCCGAAGATTCCTCGTACGCGAAATTGACCAATGCCGATTCTTTGGAAGTCGGTCAAAAACTTTGCATTCCGAGCAAAACCGACGCCGAAGCGTTCTTGAAAGATTTCAATCCGACCCGCGCGTCTGACCTCGCGAAATTGTTCGCCTCGGGCGCCAAAGGGCAGCTCATCGTTGCCTCGTGGTGGACGAACGGTGGCGAATTTGCCGGTCTGAATCAAATGTTTGAGCAATTCAAAAAAGCAAATCCCGATGTTGAAATCGTCAACGCCGCCGTCGCTGGTGGTGCAGGCACAAATTTCAAGGGTCAATTGCTTTCGCAGTTGCTCGGTGGCGTTGCACCCGATACGTTCCAACTGCACGCCGGTTGGGAAGCCGATACGTACAATCCCGGCACACTCATCGTGAACGTGGATGAAGTGTACAAACGCAACAACCTCGAATCCGTTTTCCCGCCGACGCTCCTTGCCATGTTGAAATTCAAGGACCACTACTGGGGCGTGCCGGTGAACATTCACCGCTCGAACGTGTTGTGGTACAACAAGGCACTGCTCGACAAAGCAGGTGTAACTCCGCCGACCACGTGGGATGAATTCTTTGCCGCCGCAGACAAACTCAAAGCCGCAGGCATCGCGCCCGTCGCGTTGGGTGGTAAAGACGGTTTTGAATTGCAGCACACGTTTGAAGATATTCTCGCCGGTTCCATGACCGCCGATGAATATGCAGGTCTCTGGACAGGCAAAACCTCGTGGAAGAGCCCGAAAGTGACTGCCGCGCTCGAAACGTTCAAGAAATACATCGCGTATGCCAACGCCGACCACGATGCGTTGACATGGGCAGCCGCGACCCAATTGTTGATTGACGGCAAAGCCGCGTTCAACATCATGGGCGACTGGGCGAACGGACAATTCGTTTCCGCGAAATTTACGGACTATGGTTGGGCGCCGGTTCCCGGCACCAAAGGCACGTTCGTCGCGTTGAGCGATTCGTTCGCCCTGCCCGCCAAAGCGCCAAGCCCCGCGAATGCGAATCTCTGGCTCGACCTCGCCGGAAGCAAAACCGCGCAAGAAGCGTTCAATGCACAAAAAGGTTCCATCTGCGCGCGCACCGATTGCGATTACTCGTCCTTTAACTCGTACTTGCAGTCCGCCGCGAAAGATTGGCAAGTGGACGCCATCGTCCCGAGCGTAACGCACGGCGCTGCCGCAACACCGTCTTGGGCAACCAAGGGCTATGCGGATGCCATCGTGTTGTTTGCAACAACGGGTGATGTCGCCGCCGCGCAAGCCGCGTTGGTTGCTGCGGCAACGGACGCCGGTTTCGCACAATAGAAATAGCACAACGTAATTTTGCGAGGTAGGCAGTGTTGCCTACCTCGCATCCTATACAGTCCTCACTCTCAAATTTTAGAATCCTGTAGGACGCCATGAGTACATCCCCACAAGCGCTTGGTAGCTATGCCGAAACTGCTCTGCCGAAAAAGCGGTGGTTGCGCAAACAAAATTGGGAACGCATTGTTTCGGTTGTCATTCTCCTGCCTTCAATTATTGCGCTCGGACTCTTTGTCTATGTCTTTATCGCGTGGACAGGTTTTATCTCCCTGACCGCGTGGAACAGCGCCGCGCCCGATTTCACATTCGTCGGCTTGCAAAATTACGCGCGGCTCTTTATCGGCGGCGGCACGGATGCGATTCGTTTTCGCTATGATGTGCGCAACGAAGTCGGTTTTCTCATTCTCTTTGTCGGTGGTTGTATTCTGACCGGGTTTCTGCTCGCCACAATGCTGGACCGCAAAATTCGCGGCGAGTCCATTTTTCGGAGCATCTTTTTGTTCCCGATGGCAATCTCGTTCATCGTCACGGGGGTCGCGTGGCGCTGGATTCTGACACCGGGCGACCCAAGCACCGGATGGATTGGCGTCAATTTGCTGTTCACAGACTTTGGGCTCGATTTTCTGCGCTCCGGTTGGTTCACTGACCCTACTGTTCTGTATATTCATCCCGACACCGCCTTGGGACAAACCTTGAGCAGCATCGGTCTGGGCTTTTTGGCATCTCCAAATGTGGGTTACGCGATTGCTATGACTTCAATCGTCATTGCGGCGGGCTGGCAAATGTCCGGTTACACGATGGCGTTGTATCTCGCGGGCATTCGGAGCATTCCCGATGATTTGCGCGAAGCAGCGCGTGTGGACGGCGCGAGTGAATGGGAAATTTATCGCTTTGTCATTATTCCCCTGCTGCGTCCCGTCACCCTCACCGTTGTCGTCATTCTCGCGCACATTGCTTTGAAAATTTTCGACCTCGTGTATTCCATGACCGGCGGCGTCAGCGCCGGATTCGCAACAGATGTGCCTGCGCTCAACATGTGGAAGACCACATTTGACGCGACAAAATTTGCACAAGGCGCCAGTATTGCAATTATTCTCCTCGTCATGGTCGGCGTCTTGATTATTCCGTACCTCATCTGGCAGACTCGCTCGGAGGAACGCTAATGGTGCATTCAGCAAACAATGCCATTGCAGCGCGTGCGCGCAATCGTTCACATTTTCACTGGACACGCATCGCTATCTATGCGATTCTGATTCTATTTGCCATTTGGTTCTTGATGCCGGTGTACGTTTTGCTCATGGCATCGCTCAAGAGTCAAGCGGAAGCATTGCAAATTCAAAACATGTGGCTGCCGCCGCGCATTCTCGGTTTCAAAAGTTTTCAGATTGCGTGGTTCGGCTCGAATGAACCGCCCGCGACGCTCGGACTCGAACAAGGCTTTTGGAACAGCGTCTATCTGGTCGTACCCGCGACGCTCATCTCGACCGCGATTGGTTCCGTCAATGGCTATATTTTGTCCAAATGGAAATTTCGCGGCGCGGATTTAATTTTCACATTGATGCTGTTTGGCATGTTTCTGCCGTACCAAAGCATCTTGATTCCGCTCGTCGTCACGTATCAGAATTTTGCCAAAGCCACCGGCATTCAACTTTTCTCCACCATTCCCGGACTCGTCGTCGCGCATGTTATTTACGGCATTCCGATTTGTACTTTGATTTTCCGAAACTATTACGCGCAGCTACCAACCGAAATGATTGAAGCGGCGCGCATTGACGGCGCAAATTTTTTCAGTATCTATCGCCGCATCTTGTTTCCGCTGTCACAGCCCGCGTTCGTCGTCGTCGTCATTTGGCAATTCACATCCATTTGGAATGACTTTTTGTTTGGCGTCACGTTGGCGAACACACCAAAAGTGTATCCCATCACCGTTTCGCTCAACAACATCGCGGGCAGTTTCCATGTACCGTACAATGTCCAAATGGCAGCCGCGCTTTTAACTGCACTGCCGCCGCTGCTCGTGTATATTTTTCTCGGGCGCTATTTCATTCGCGGTTTAATGGCGGGTTCGCTCAAGGGGTAACAATTATGCCCGCAACAAAATTGTTGCGGGCAATTTTTTTCTATGCAAAACGCCATTTGGGATTTCAAAAATCCGTACGAGTGGATGGAACGCGCGGCACGTTCCAATTTTCCACCGTTAATCATTTGCTGCGCCATCAGCGGCGGCATTCAAGGCAAAGAGGCGAATCCGAATTTACCGGAAACCGCAGAGGAACAGGCGCAGTCGGCGTACGACGCGTACAACGCGGGTGCGTCCATGATTCACGTACACGTTCGCAATACACAAAAATTGTATGAGAGTTCCGACAGCACAGTAGAATATCGCGCGGTCAATCGCATGATTCGTGCGCGCTGTCCCGATGTCATCATCAACAACACGACAGGCGGTTCGTATGGCATGAGCGATGGACAACGGCTCGCGTGTTTGGACGCCGGTCCCGAAGTCGCGTCATTGAATCTCGGTCCTGAAATGTACAAGTTCAAAGCAAAAGCGCGCAACGAACCGCTCACGCATCCGCGCCCCGAATTAAATCTCGACGGCTTGCATCCGGCAACCTACGCGCAAATCAATCATTACGCGCGCGAAATGAAAAAGCGCAACATCAAGCCCGAAATGGAAATGTATCATCCGGGCATGTATTGGGTGCTTCAAGATTTGCAGCGCGAAAATTTAATTGCGCCGCCGTATCTCATTCAATTCGTTCTCGGTACGATGACGGGGAGTTTTGCGAATCCGTGGACGGTCATGTCGCTGTTGCAAGAATTACCACCGAACGCGTTGTTTGAAGTGATTGGCACGGGCGCGTATCAATTGCCGCTCAACACTCTCGCAATTCTTTTGGGCGGACATGTGCGCGTCGGCATGGAAGACAACGTGTATTACAAAAAAGGTCAACTGCTTGCAAGCAACGCGGAAGCGGTTGAACGCATCGTCCGCATCGCGCGCGAACTCAATCGCGAAATCGCCACACCCGCCCAAGCGCGCGAAATGTTGGGACTCTCGCAAACGCCGTCGAGTCCTTAAACACTTGCAACGCAAGAGAGCGATGGCGAGGGGTTCAGCAACTATGAAAACAATTCCCGAACAAATCATCCAACGCTACGTCGAACGCACGCCCAAATCGCAAACAATGAATGAACGCGCGCGCCGCGTCATGCCCGGCGGCAACACGCGCACCGGCGTTCACTTTACGCCGTATCCCGCGTTCATGGTGCAAGGCAGCGGCGCGTATCTCACCGACCTCGACGGCAATCGCTATCTCGATTTTCTCAACAACTTTACTTCACTCGTTCACGGACACGCGCATCCCGCACTCATCAACGCAGCGCGCGAACAATTGCCCAACGGCAGTGTGTACGCATCGCCAATGCTCAAACAAGTCGAACTCGCGGAATTGATTTGCGAACGCGTGCCGAGTGTGGAGCAGGTACGTTTTTGCAATTCGGGCACCGAAGCGACGATGCTCGCAGTTCGCGCCGCCCGCGCGTTCACCGGACGCAGCGGCATTTTGAAAATGCACGGCGCGTATCACGGCTCGCACGACCTCGCCGCCGCGACGAATGACCCCGAAGCGGACCGTGGCATTCCCGACGGTTTGCGTCAAAACATTTTTTTCGCGTCGTTCAATGATTTGGATGCCGTCGAAAAAATTCTCGCGCAACACGCAAACGAAATCGCGGGCATCTTGCTCGAACCTGTGCCAAACGCGGGCGGCATTCCATTGCCGCGCGAAAATTATTTAGCAGGATTGCGCGCGCTCGCGGACAAATACAATGTGCTTTTGATTTTTGATGAAGTGGTTACGCTGCGCTTGAATGAGGGTGGTTATCAAAACATCGCGCACGTGACCCCCGACCTGACCGCGCTGGGAAAAATTATCGGCGGCGGTTTCGCGGTGGGCGCGTTCGGCGGCAAACGCGACATCATGGCGCAATTCAATCCCACACAAAAAAATCCGATTCCCCATTCGGGAACGTTCAACGGACACAGCGTCACGATGGCGGCGGGCATCGCGTCGTTACAAAATTTATCCCAAACAGAAATTGACCGCATCAACGCGTTGGGCGATACACTCGCGGCGGGTTTCGATGAAGCGTTTAGCGAAGCCGGCATCGTCGGCAAAACGACGAATCTCGGTTCGTTAATTCAAGTACATTGGCGCGACGGTGAAATCAACAACATGGAGGATGTCGCGCAAGGATTTCGCGCGGCAGACGATTTGCCGTACTTGCTGCATTTGGAAATGTTGAATCGCGGAATTTATTCCGCCGCGCGCGGTGAGTACAACATTTCGACGGTTGTGAATGAATCCGAAGTGAATCGCGCAATCACCGCGTTCAACGAATCACTCTACGAATTGAAACCGTACATTGCGGAAAAATTTCCCGCGTTGATTGTTTCGTAGGGGCAAAGCATTTGCATTGGCTTGTGCGAATCGAGTCACGGGCGCGTCTGCAAATGCTTTGCCCCTACCAATACGAATCATGCTCACCAAAAAACAACACCGCGCGGCGCAAAAACGCGCGCACGAATTTTTGAAACGCGCAGGCATTGTGCTTACGCGCGCGGAAATCAAAAATATCGAAATTGCAGATTTCGCGTTGGATGAATTGGAAACGACGGGACTCGAACTCGTCGTCTATCTCAACACCGAACGCTGCTGTGCGAAAGAATTGGTTTTGTTTCCGCACCAAACGTGTCCCGAACATTTGCATCCGCCGATTCCGAAATTCAACGAACCGGGCAAAGAAGAGACGTTTCGCTGTCGCTGGGGCAATGTGTTTTTGTATGTTCAAGGTGAACCAACAAAAAATCCAAAAGCGAAACCGCCGAAACAGCGCGCGCAGCATTACACTGTTTGGCATGAAATCGCGTTAAAGCCCGGCGAACAATACACCATTCCGCCCAACACGTTGCATTGGTTTCAAGCGGGCGCGCGCGGCGCGGTCGTTTCTGAATTTTCCACCACGAGCCGCGACGAGTACGACATTTTCACCGACCCCGCCATTCGCCGCGCGCCCGAAATTGCTTGAACATTCACACGACAAGTTTTTTTTATAACGCATCTGACAGCGGTGTCAGATAACGTTGTCACTCTCAGCATGGCAAATACCATTCGTGACGTCGCAAAAAAAGCAGGGGTCTCGCTCAAAACGGTTTCGCGCGTTCTAAACGACGAGCCGATGGTCAGCGAGGATACGCGTGCGCGCGTTCAACACGTCATCGCGCAGCTCGAGTACGTGCCCAACATCTCCGCGCAGCGGCTCGCGCGCGGACGCGCCAAAGTCATCGCGTTGTTGTTCAACAATGTTTCACAAACGTATTTTGATGATGTGTTAAAAGGCACCTTTGAAGAAGCGCGCGAAACGGGTTTCGGCGTCTTGACCTATCCGTGCGATGTGCGGCGCGCAGAGGACCGTCAAGCCATTTTGCAATTGGCGGCACAGCGGCGCGTGGATGGATTTATTTTCACCCCCCCCTGCGATAACGCCGTCGAGCTGCTGGATGAAATCGCGCGGCTCAATGTCCCGTTCGTGCGCTTGAGTCCGCGTAATCATCGCCTGCCCTACCCGCATGTGCGAATCCGCGATTACGAAGCCGCCATCGCGCTCACCGAATATCTGATTTCGTTGGGGCATCGCCGCATCGGTTTTATCACGGGTTCTCAAGACCATAGCGCCAGTGAAGCCCGCTTGGCAGGTTTTCGGGACACGCTCAAAAAACACAAAATTCCATTTGACTCGAAACTCGTGTTTCCCGGCGATTGGACGTTTGCCGCAGGCATGACGGGCGCGCGCAAATTGCTCGCATGTGAGCCGCGCCCCACCGCGATTTTTGCGAGCAACGACGACCTTGCCGCAGGGGTTTTGTTCACCGCGCATCAGCTCGGCATTCGCGTACCCAAACAATTGACCGTAACCGGTTTCGACGATGTGCCGCTTGCGCAGCAAGTGTGGCCCCCCCTGACTACGATGCGCCAACCGATTCTCCAAATCGCGCAAATGGCAACGCATCTCTTGACCGACCTCATCAAAAAACATCCCGTCAAAACGGTGCATTACGATATTCCAACCGAACTCATCGTCCGCGAATCGGCAGCCGCTGCACCTACGATTCCTAAACAACACAAAGGTTCAAAAACGCGCCGCTGAAAAATTGCGACCAAAGTTGGTCGCAATTTTTTGATTGAATTGTGACCTTTTTGAAACCAATGCGTAATAGTCTGTGGTCAGATTTCAACAAAGGAGCATTTCGATGAAACTACGTTTCCTAATTTTGGCGTTGGCGTTTTTCGCCGTGTCCGCCTGCAACGGCGTCAATATCAATGTCACACGCGGTTCGGGCAATGTGATTACCGAATCGCGCACAGTAAGCAACTTTAGCAATGTTGTGTTGGCGGGCGTCGGCGAATTGAGCATCACGCAAGGTGACAACGAAAGTCTCACGATTGAAGCAGATGACAATCTGATGCCGTTGATTACAACCAAAGTGGAAAATGGCACGCTCACCATCGGGCTGGATACCACGCGCGGCACATTTACCATCAATCCTTCGCGTCCCATCAAATACACGCTGCAAGTGAAAACGCTCAACTCGCTTCAACTCTCGGGCGCAGGCAACATCAGCGCGCCGTCGCTCAAGAGCGAATCGCTCATCGTCAGCAGCAGCGGCGCAGGCAATCTCAATCTCGCGCAATTGGACACCAAGACCGTAAATGTAACGTTGAGCGGTGCGGGCAACATTTCACTCAATGGGCAGGTGGAATCACAAACAGCAACGTTGACCGGTTTGGGCAGTTACACCGCGAGCGATTTGAAATCGAATACCGCCAGGGTCACGATTAGCGGTGCGGGCAGTGCAACGGTTTGGGCAGCGCAAACGCTCAACATAACACTCAGCGGCGTTGGCAGTGTGAGTTATTACGGCAGTCCACAAGTGACGCAACAAATTTCGGGCGTCGGCTCAATTAAAAAGTTGGGTGATAAATAAGCAGCAACGCGTTTCGATATAAAAAAGTGACATTGAACATCAATGTCACTTTTTTTTTGTACCCTCTGAAAACGGTTCTCTAAATTTGAACGTGAACCGAACGAAATCGTAACGCAGCCGAATCAAAATAGAATTACACTTTTTTTCAAATTCAGCTTGGACTCCCGCCGTTTCGTGTAATGTCATTGCCATGACCGCGCGCAAATTATCCGTGCGGATAATTGTGCGTACGCGTCACTCGAAAGGAAAAAGGTATGTACAAGTTTTTTGTCGCGATTGCGCTTATCAGCGCAGTCTTTTTGTTTGTGCCAACCGTATCTATGGACGCAGCACCGCCGGAGCAAGCAACTTCAATCCTCCTGCTTCTTTCCGACGCAACATCACCTGCCGCACGGACCGCTCAAACGCAACCGTTGTCCATTCTGGCAAGTCTCAAGACCCACAAACATCTTGCAAGTTATGAATGGTTGCCTGATGCGAACGCCATTCGCGTGGACGGCGCAGATGCAACCGCCGCACAAATTCTCTACACGTTACCGGGTATCGCGCGAGTGACAGCAATGCGCGCGGAAATTCTTGACGCCGCGCGGCAACAACAATCGCTCCAACTCAAGCAAGCACAACGCGCGCAAGCGACGCGCACCGAACGCATTGCGCGTCCCGCAAACACACCCTTTTTTTCCGTTCATGAAACATGGGATATGTTTCAGGCAAAGGGTTTGAACGCAGGGCAAGCCGTGACCGCTGTGCTAAAAGATAGTGGTGCAAACACCAAAGATACGTTGAATGTGAATGCCGATGGGGGTGGGTTCATCAATGCGTGGTTTGGCGCAGACGTAGTGCAAGGTGATTCCGTTGATGTCACCTATGACGCAACTACCGTCACCATCCACTCGGATGCCATCACGATTGATTTCGATTTTACCAACAATCGCATTACGGGTGCTGCGGGAGCCAATCGCACACTCTATGTCAATGTGCGCGATGACGGCATCGGTTGGTGTGAACACCACGAATACAATACGTCCGTGCAGAGCAATGGCGAAGGTCAATACGAAGCGGAAATGGAAGACAACTATGATGTGATTCGCCGCACGGAAGTGGATGTGATGAGCGAGACGGAGCAAGGAATTGGCGGTTGGGCTGTCTGGCGACACGCGCCGTGGCTCGTTGTTCAGACCATGCCTAATGCCACCAACGGCAAGGGGAATGGCTTGGCGGCGGATCAAGACGTAGAGATTATCTTGAAAACCGGCGCAACCGAAAAAGCCCGTACCACATCGCATACCAACTACCCGGAGGTGAGCTTTGGCTTTGGGCTTGGCGGCGCAGACATGCTGCCCGGCGATACACTGACAGCAACCGAAAATAACAATACGTGGGCGACCATCGCGATTGTCAATCTCACGACGCGCCTCAATTCTGCAACAGGACAAGTGACCGGCGACGCGCCCGCGAACAAGCAAGTGGTCATTCGCACCGACCATTACAATCGCACGACCGGCGGATGGGAAAGCAGCTGCCAAACCGCGATTGCGAATGGTTCAGGCATTTACAACGCGAACGCGCCCACGCCGTTCATCGGAAACGATACCGTCACAACGTTTTACGTGGACGCCAATGGTTTTGAACAACAGGTGTGGGATATTGCGCCATTCATGAACATGCACATTGGCACGAACCTGTTGGAAGGTTCGTTCAAAACAGGTTTTGACGGTGACATGAACATTACCGTTCAAAACAAAAAAGGCATTACGAAATTTGAAGGCAAGAGCTATGCGTTTGCCGGTTGGTGGTCCGAGTCCCTCGCCAAAGATGGAAAACCGGTAAATCTCGCCGCCGGAGATGCGATTACCATCAAGCCATCCGCTGGCGCGTTTAATGTCGAAGCGGGCAAGACGCTTAGCGGCACCGTAACCAAACTCACCCTCGCGCTCGACCTTCCAAATAATAAAGTGACGGGTACCGCGCCCAAAAACACTCACGTCGCGCTTTCGCCGCAAAAATGGTACGGCTATGGATTTGAATGTCGCGACGAATGTTGGCGCGACGCCGTCGCCAATGGCAGCGGCGCAGTTGAATACACTTTCAACGCCGACCTCGTCACCGGTGACTTTGCCGAAATCTACTATGTGGATGCCAAAGGCAACATCACCTACTTACAAGCAAATTCCACAACGCCGACGATTACGCTCAATAGTTTTCCCGCAACCTTCCGACGCGGACGACCGAATGAGGTGAAATACACGATTGCGAATGGGATGCATGTGGACGATACAAGCGTCTTTTCAGATTCGTCCAGTCGTCCCGATTGGAACTATACAAATCAGAATGGAGTGGACGGGAATTGGTGGCCCGGTGGACCCGGACAATACAGTGTAACTGTTTGGACCGCGCATCAAGGCAAAATCTATTTCCGCGCGTTTGCGCGCGTAGATGGGCGTTGGATTTTTACGACACCCGAAACGGTAGCCAAAGCGCGTTGAACGAAACAAAACAGCAAGACGTGACAGGTTTCGGCGATAGAGTTCATCGCAAAAAACCTGTCACATCTTGATACAAACACCTCGCGTCCGTTTGCATACGCGAGGTGTTTTCTTTGGAATGAATTTCGCTTTGTGTTAAAGTAACAACATTCTCTTGTTCCACAGAGGTATTATGGGTTCACGCGGCGAAGGTTGGGTCATTGGACAATTTCTCATCGCACTCGGCATTTTGATTGCGACATTTTTTACGCGCGTCGAATTGCCGTTCATCGTTCAACTCATCGGCGTGGCGATGTTGATTATTGGCGCAGCAGTGATTGCGTTCGCCACGTTTCATCTCGGCAGCAATCTCACGCCATATCCCAAACCAAAAGAGGACGGACACGCGCTCGTCACCAACGGTATTTATGGAATTGTGCGGCATCCGATTTATTTTGGGTTCGCGCTCGCGGCGTTGGGCTGGACGCTGTACTGGGGAACGCTGTTGGGGATTGCGCTCGCGCTCGTTTTGTTTGTGTGGTTCGATTTGAAATCGCGCCGCGAAGAAGCATGGCTCATGGAAAAATATCCCGAATACGCAGCGTATCAAGCGCGCGTAAAAAAATTGATTCCGTTCGTCTATTGAGGAACTAAAATCAAAAATGAATTTTCGGGGAAATGTGATTTCCCCGAAAATTCATTTTTGATTTTGGCGATGGTGTGAAAAACAAATTCGTTATCATTGGGATTCTTGGCGTGTTCCTTGTGGGCGCGCTCTTTTTTTATTTTTCCACGCGTCCCTCGTTTTGGTCCCCCGAAGAAATCAAAACCCTGCGTTCCTTGTCGCTCTCAAGTTTGCCGCCGCTTGCGCCTGATAAATCAAATCGCGTCGCCGATGACCCGCGCGCGGTTGCGCTCGGATACAAATTATTTTTTGACAAACGGTTTAGTCAAGACGGCACCGTTTCATGCGCGTCGTGTCACATGCCCGAATTGAATTTTCAAGATGCGCGCGCACATGGACGCGGCATTGCCGAAACGCGGCGGCGCACGCAAAGCATCGTCGGCAGCGCGTATTTTGAATGGTTCTTTTGGGATGGACGGCGCGATTCGTTGTGGAGTCAAGCATTAACGCCATTGGAACACGCGAACGAACACGGCGGCGACCGCGCGCAGTACGCGCATTTGCTTGCACAAAACTATCGCGCCGAATATGAAGCATTGTTCGGCGCACTGCCCGCGTTAGAAAAAATTCCCGCGCACGCGAGTCCTGTCGGAGATGCCAACGCGCGTGACGCGTGGAACGAGCAGACGAACGTTGCACAGCAAAACATTTCGCGCGTGTACGCAAACATGGGCAAAGCCATCGCCGCGTACGAACGCAAAATTTTACCGGGCGCGTCGCGTTTTGATAAATACGTGGACGCGGTGACGCGCGATGATGACAAAAGCGCGAACGAAATTTTTTCAGCAGATGAAATCGCGGGCTTGAAATTATTTATCGGCAAAGCAAACTGCATAAAATGCCACAACACGCCCTTGTTCAGCGACGACGGATTTCACAACACGGGCGTACCCCAACACGCCGAGACGGAACACGATTTGGGACGCGCAGAAGGCGCAGTCGGAAATTTTGAAGACGAGTTCAAATGTTGGAGCGAATACAGTGACGACGCGAAACGCGATTGTCCGCAATTGCGTTACATGCAAGCGCGCGCAGGCGAAATTACGGGCGCGTTCAAAACCCCGTCCTTGCGCAAAACACAATTCGTCGCGCCGTTCATGCACAATGCGTGGTACACCAACCTGCGCGAGGTTTTGGAGCATTACAATCGCGCGCCCGCGGCAATGATTGGACAAACGGAATTGAACCCCTTATACTTGAACGAAATTGAGTTAAAACAGTTGGAAGCATTTCTGTTGACGCTGCCTGCGCCCCTACACACAGACCCCGCCTTGCTCGCAAGCCCAAACTAAACTTCAACCACACATGACCATTCGCCTTCCCGCGCCGAAGGAGTTGCGTGTCCTCGTTCCTCAAGTTCAATTCGCCTCCATATTATCGGCTGAATAGAATTGTTCAGCGCATCCACTTTGTATTTGCGCCGCCTGTTTTTACAGACGACGAAGACAAGACGCGCCGCGCGGCGGTCTTGAACATTTTATTCGTCGTAGGTATTTTCGGACTTGCGGTCATTATGCTAGGCAACTGGCTCGGCGGCAGAACGCCATACCCTGCTTTTCTCCTCAACTTTTCGCTCGTGTTCGTGAGCATTGCCCTATATGTGCTGTTGCGACGCGGACACGTTACAATCACAAGTTATCTGTGGGTTCTCGCGTTGCACATCGGAATCACCGCCGGCTGCGCGCTCTTGGGAACGATTCGCACGCCGACCACTTCGTTGTATTTTGCGCTCATCGTCGCCGCCGGTCTGTTGATAGATGTTCGGACAATGGTGTTTGTGGCGGCGTTGAGTTCGCTCTCGGTGGCAGGTTTGATTGTGGCAGAAAATTCTGGTTGGCTGCCGCCGCCCGATTTTTCCGTGACGCTGACGCAATGGGTTACCTTTAGCGTCGAGTTTGGATTTATTTGCTGCTTGGTCTATCTGAGCGTCCGCAATACAAAACAAGCGTTAGCACGCGCGCGCGATGAATTGGCACAACGCGAACAAGCCGAAGCAGCGTTGCAAACCTTGACCGCCGAATTGGGCGAACGCGTTGCCGAACGGACGCGCCAACTCAGTACGGCGAATGAACAACTGCAAACCGAGCTGCAGATTCGTCAACACGCGGAACAAGAACTCGCCGTCCGCTTGCACGTGACGCGCTTGTTGGCGCACGCCAGCGCATTGGAAGAAATCGCGCCGCGCGTGTTGCAAGCCATCGCGGAACCGTTGGGCTGGCACGTTGGCGAATTTTATCTGCTCGACCTTTCCACTCAGCTCGCGCGTTTCACCTTTTATTGGAATGCGCCGGACCCGCTCCTCGCCGAATTTGTTGCAACCTCCGAGCAGCAGACGCTTCCCGTCACACACGGCATTCCGGCGCGCGTTATCGCAAGCCGCCGAGCGATTTGGATTCCCGATGCGACGCTCGACTCGCGCGTCGTGCGCGCGCCGTTACTCGCACAGGCAGGATTGCACGGCGGTGTTGCGTTTCCGATTCAAGTGCTGGAAGAAATTTGGGGCTTGCTCTTTTTGTTTAGCCGCGAGGTGCGCCCCTTCGACAGTGTGCAGATGGAACTGTTCAATCAAGTGGGCAGTGAGCTCAGCCAATTTATTCTGCGCGTGCACAATCAACAAGTCTTGCAGCGTACCCAACAGGAATTGGCAGAGCGCGTGCAGATGCAGCAAAGCGCGTTGGTGCGAATCAACGCGCTCTATAGCGTCGGACAAAATTTGGTGCTCGACAAAGATTTGCCCGCACTGCTGCAAGGCATCGCGGATACATTGGTGCGCGCACTGCCCGCGAATCGCGTCGCGTTGGTTGCGTTTGATGATACCTTCAAGCGCGTTGAATATTTTATAAAGAGCGGACCGGGCAGCGCCCACCTTGTACAAATTGATTTCGATGAATTGCACGAAGGTTTAACCGGCTGGGTGCTGCGCGAATATCAAGCCGCACTTTCGCCGCGCAATGTCCCCGACCCGCGCGAGAGTCCGCGCGTGCAGGAACGTCGTCGCGCAACCGACTGCGGCGCGATTTTGGTGGCGCCCCTGCTGTACCAAACAAAAATACTTGGCACGCTAACCGCCATCAACACGCCCACGGAACGCGACTTTGCCGAAGCCGACTTGCGCTTGATGCAAGCGATTGCGAATCAAGCTGCCGTCATCATCGAACGCAAACGCAGCGAAGTTGCCTTGGCGATTCAAAATCAATTCTTGGCGGCGCTGAATCGCATCACGTTGGATTTGTTGAATCAGGAAAAATTGGACGACTTGCTGCAAGCGATTGTGCGCGCGGCAACGGAATTGTTGGACGCGCCGTTCGGACAAATTTTTTTGGCGGACGGTGACGCCCTCGTGGTTACGGCACACACATCAAACTTGAACGCCAGAGTGGGCGAACGTTTGACGCGTGACGTGGCGCGGCTCGCGTGGCAAGCGTTCGACACGCGACAACCGACGAGCGTGGACGATTACGAAACATGGGAACATCGCCGGCGCGTGCATGACCGTTCACACGTTCACGCGGCGATTGACTTGCCAATTTATTCGGGAGAAAGAGACATCGGCGTATTGGCGTTGGGACGCACACAGCCGAATTATCCGTTTGATGCCGCACAAATTCAGTACGGCGCTTTGTTTGCGCAATTGGTCGCCGTCATCTTGGATACAACGCAGCTGCGTGAATCACTGCGCGAGCAAGCGATACGCGACCCGCTCACGGGACTCTACAATCGGCGATTCATGCAAGAGACGTTGACCAATCAGATTCATCACGCCTTTCGCACCAATGAACCGATTGGCATTCTCTTGCTGGACATTGACCATTTCAAAAGCATCAACGACTGTTATGGACACCGCGCGGGGGACGAGGTGTTGCAGCAAGTTGCATTATTTTTGAAACAACATTTACGCGCGGGAGATATTGCGTGTCGTTACGGCGGCGAAGAATTTATTTTGATTTTGCCCGGTGCGTCCCTCGAATCCACGTACGAGCGCGCGCAAGAATTGCGGCATCAAATTGAACAATTTCAGTTTGCGATGGAGGAGATGCAAAGCAATCGTCTGACCATTTCGGTCGGCGTCGCGGCGTTTCCACAACACGCCAGCAATAGTGATGGTTTGATTGATTGCGCGGATGAAGCGTTGTATCGCGCCAAACAAGCCGGACGGAATCGCGTGAACATCGCGGGATAAAAAAAATCGCGGCACATACGCGCCGCGATAATTTTCGTTTTACTACTCACGTTACGCAGTAACTACTTGTTGCGAGGTTTTCAAACGCGAATCTACGCGAATCGTTCGCCAAACAACGGCTTGGCACGAATTCACGCGAATTTTTAGAATTTTCGTGCAGATTCGTAGTTACACTGTCCGTAACAAAGATTCGTCGTTACGCAAAGCGTAACAAAAATTCGCGTTTCCGTCTCCGAACACTTTCGTTGTTTTCATTGGTCATGCGTAACATCAGTGATTAGGAATTTACCTCTCCTGCCCTCGCCAAACCCTGCACCACGCTCGTGAACACTTCTTGCTTGTTCACTTTTGCCGCGCCAAATTTTTTCTCCAACATTTTTTGTACGGCGGGAATCAGCGACGAACCGCCCGTGCGAATCACCACGTCAATATCTTGCGCGTGCAATCCCGCCGCGCGGATTGTTTTATCCATCTCTTTTTCAATCGTTCGCAGCCGATTACCAATCACATATTCAAATTCGCGGCGAGTCAACGCTTCGTCGAATTGAATGTTGTCGCGATGAAATGAAATTTGCGAATCGCGTTTGTTCGACAACTCAAGTTTTGCGTGTTCAATCGCTTGAAATAAATTCCACCCGTAATTTTTTTGAATCAACGTGAGCAGCGCGAGAATTTCATCGCGTCCTTTTTCCCCCGCGAGATACAACTCGCGCAAAATGTCGAGCGTCTTGCGTTCGTTCAAAAATGGAATCGTGTACCACGAACGCAGCTGCATTTGAATCCAACGCGGCATTCGCATCTCCGCGCCCGTCATGGTTCGTCCGACGTAATGTTTGCCAAAGTATTTTATCAAACGTTTTTCCATCAAGTCTTCATCGAACGTATTGCCGCCGACGACGACACCGCCAACCGCGAGAATGTCACCGCGGCGATTTGTGTTGTGTGCGCGCGTCGGGTCGAGCCGAATCACCGTAAAATCCAACGTGCCGCCGCCGAAATCAAAAACGAACGCGAGTTGTTCGCGCGCAATTTCCGCTTCATACGCCAACGCCGCGCCAATCGGTTCAAATAAAAATTCAATCTCGTTAAAGCCCGCGAGCCGCGCCGCGCGTTCCAAACGCGTTTGCGCGAGTTTATCTTTATTCGCATCCGTCGAGAAAAAAACAGGACGCCCCATCACGACGGCGTCCACCTCTCGCCCGTTCATTTCGTCCGCGCGTTTTTTCAACGCGCGAATCAATTCGGCGGCGAGTTCTTCAATCGTATAGAATTTTCCAAAAACGTTCGTGCCTTCAAACGCGTCGTCGGCGAGAAAACTCTTGATGGCTTGGAAAAAACGTCCGGGCGCATCCACATCCGCGTCGAACGTCACGTACTCGGTCCCGAATACGGTTTCAATCACTTGCCCCGTTGAAACGCGTTTGCGTTGAATCTCGCGCCCCGTGTTGCGTTCGACAAAAACCTCAATCGCCTCCGCGCCAATAAACGAATTCCCCGCGCGGTCAATAAACAACACCGAACTCGCAATCGTCGGATTCGCCGCCCGCGCGTCAATGGGAAAAATTTTCACCGCGCCGTTCTGCGCGAGCGCGATGGCAGAGTTGGACGTGCCAAAGTCGAGACCGTAGCGGGGGGTCATGCTAGAGTGGGAAAATGCCTATTGCAGTCAGGGTCAACTAACGAAGGTTCAGCGTTCTTTTTCGTCAAATCATTCGCTCGTATTCGTCGTGGTGACCAATCCAAACCCAAATAAAATCCGCGCCGTCTTTCACAGCAAGCGCGCGGTAATCGCCACCTGCACGTGCGGACCAAAACTTGCCAACCTTTTTCAAGTGTAGTGAAGGATGCGACGGATTTTGCTTGAGCAATTGAAAATTCTTTTTCGCCGTCTTTTGAATGTCATCGGGGAGTTCGTCCAGCAATCGCCAAAAGCGGCTTGTGGTGCGATGCATTTAGAGTTCCTTTAATTTTCCTTTGGCTTTTTCTTGCATCGCTTCCTGAATCAGAAAATCCAACTTGCCCGCTTGGGAATCCTGTTCGATTTGCTTATCCCATTCTTCCCAGTCCCGTTCGGAAAACCACTGTCGCAAGCGCACATAATCCTCGCGTGGCAGTGATTCGATTGCTGCTTGAATTTCTTGTACTTGCATCGGACCTCCTCTATCGTGTCTATTATACCGCAGCAAAGCGTCAATTCGTGTACTTACTTTCCTGTCTCTGTCCCTGCAATTCGAAATTTCGTAGGCGTGTGAATGGAAAAATTTTCACTCCGCCGTTTTGCGCGAGCGCGATGGCAGAGTTGGACGTGCCGAAATCGAGACCGTAGCGTTTGTTCGTTTTGCGCCGCGCTTAGATTTCGTAATTCAACAACATGCTATAAGGACCATGTCCCATCAACACAACGTCCGCGCTGCCCTGCAATTTTTCTAGTGCGCCCGTGCCTGTTCCCGCGACGATGAGCCAATTTGTCTTGACACTTGTTGGATCGAACGTTCCCGTATGCTGCGTGACGAAACTGCCCACTTGTCCATTCAGCGTTCCTGTTACGCGTTCCAGTCCGACAAAGCGTCCCGTGCCATCTGCCGCGTACGCCATCAGATATTCGAATTCGCCTTCGCCTTGAAAATCGCCCGTGTATGTGAACGCGGCGAGAACGCGCGTCAACTTGCGCCCGCCTTCCAACTCTGCGTACGTTTTTTCATCCCAACTCTTTACTGAAAATGTTGTTGTGGCTTGCACTTGATTTTCTCCTGCATAAATTTTTGTCTCATCCTTCATCGAATGTTGCGATGAACTGCATTGCCTTCGATGACAGAACTAAACATGTATAAAACTTTGCAAAAAAACTGTCACCTTTTCACCCCATCACCCGTTCACCTCTTCACTCCCACTCTATCGTCCCCGGCGGTTTGCTCGTGATGTCATACACCACGCGATTCACCCCGCGCACTTGATTCACGATGCGCGAACTCATTTTCGCGAGAAGGTCATGCGGCAGGCGCGCCCAGTCGGCAGTCATGCCGTCTTCGCTCGTCACCGCGCGAATCGCCAACACATTTTCATACGTGCGTTCGTCGCCCATCACGCCGACGGTTTGAATCGGCGTCAGTACCGCGAAATATTGCCAGGGTCTAGTCTCCAGCCCCCAGTTATCAATTTCTTCGCGCACAATTGCGTCTGCCGCGCGCAACGTGTCCAAGCGCGCGCGTGTAATGTCGCCGATGATGCGAACGGCGAGTCCGGGTCCGGGGAACGGCTGTCGCCACACGACATTTTTGGGAAGCCCTAATTCTTGACCCACCGCGCGCACTTCGTCTTTGAACAAATGACGCAACGGTTCGAGCAATTGAAACGGTAATGTGGTGGGCAAGCCGCCGACGTTGTGATGCGTTTTAATTGTCACCGCTGTATTGTGCGTGCGCCCTTGCGCGGTGTCGAGCGGCGCGGCAGATTCAATCACATCAGGATACAACGTGCCTTGCGCGAGAAAGCCGTGCGCGCCAATTCCTTGCGCGGTCTCGTCGAATTTTGCCACAAACGCCGCGCCGATGATTTTGCGTTTTTGTTCGGGGTCAATGACGCCGCGCAATTTTTCTAAAAAATAATCGCGCGCATCCACCGTGACGAGTTCGATGCCAATTTGTTGTGCGAGCGATGCAACATCGGCGGCTTCGTTTTGGCGCAAGAGTCCGTGGTCAATAAACACGCACGTCAATTGCTCGCCCACCGCGCGTTCAATCAACGTCGCCGCGACCATCGAATCTACGCCGCCGCTCAACGCGCACAACACGCGTTCGTTTCCCACACGCGCGCGAATTTGTTCCACACTGCTTTCGATGAACGAACGCGGCGTCCAATCTCCGACGCAATTGCAAATGTCGTACAAGAAATAATGCAGGATATTTTTTCCGTACGGCGTGTGCGCGACTTCCGGGTGAAATTGGAGCGCATACATTTTACGCGCGGGATTGATGGCGGCGGCGAAAGTGCAGTTGTCCGATTCTGCGATTTTTTCAAAACCGGGCGGCAGTTCAAACACCTTGTCGCCGTGACTCATCCAGACATTTTGCTCAAGCGGCAAGTTCGACAAAAACGAAACAGGACTCGTGACACGAATCTGTGCGGGTCCAAATTCGCGGTGCGGTGCGCGTTCGACGCGTCCGCCCAGTTGATACGCAAACAACTGCATCCCGTAGCAAATTCCCAAAATGGGTACGCCAAATTCATAAATAAATTCGGGTGCACGCGGCGCGCCATCATCGTACACGGACGATGGACCGCCTGAAAAAATGATGCCCGCGAGATCCAACCGCGCCAATTCCTCACGCGTCACGCGCGGCGAAAAAATTTCGCAATACACATTTTGCTCGCGCACACGTCGCGCAATGAGCATGGTGTATTGCGAACCGAAATCGAGAATGGCTATTGTTTGTGTCATACCATCACCCGTTCAATTGCGCCCAAACGTTTATTGAATTGGTCAATCGCATATTCCGTCATTTCCATTAAATCAATCCCGAACGGAATGTTGTCACCATACGGTGCGACGGCTTCGGAAATGATACCGAGCGCGAACGGCAAGAGCCGATTCAATTCCTCATTCACAAAATCCATTAACGCGGGTTCCGCGCGTATCAATCGTTGCAGCGCGTAAATCCCATACGCGATGTGACGGCTTTCATCGCGCTTGACGTATTCGATACCCTGCCGCAGACCGGGCAAAACATTTCTACGTTCGCACGCGAGAAAAATCGCGTGATAGCCCGTTTCTGCGAGCGTGCCTTCGACGACGATGTGATAACACACGAATGCGCGCGCAAACGCGCGTGGTGAATAGTCACGCACGAGCGCGTCGAGCGCGAGCGGCAGCGCATCGTCAAACAGCGCGCGATAATTTTCGCCATAGTATTTTTCGTGCTCGACAATTTCGCGCACCACATCATCGAACCAGCGATGAAAAAATTCGACGTGAATGCTTTCATCCAAAATTTGCGTCGAGACAAACATTTCTTCTTCGCGTAAATTTCCAATTTTCCCCAACGCAAACAAAAGCGGCGCAAGTTCACTTGCCACCGCTTCTTCGCCTTTCACAAACATCGAAAGCAAATTCAACACGACATCCTGTTCGCGGTCATCCAACGTGAGCCAATCGCGCGCATCCCTTTTGAAATCCAATTGCTGCGGGTCCCACGCGAATTTTTTCGCCAGTTGATAATCGCGCCACGGTTGTAAATTTTTATCGAGCATCATTTATGGTAGGGGCGAAGCATTCGCATTTACATTCGCGACTCGATGCGCGTGCGCGTCTGCAAATGCTTCGCCCCTACGCGTCAACAATTTCCAATTCCTCGGGACGAAACACCCAACCCGCTTGCGCACCGTGCGCGTGTTCTTTGCCGTCAGGACGTACGGCGATGCGTTCCGCGTCGGGAATATGGACGACGGTACCCAATTCGCCTTCGTACGTGTGCGGCGTGCCAACGGCGGGGGGGGGAAATAACGGACGCCGTTTGAATTTTCCCAAATTTTTGAAACGCACGCGATTGCCAACTTGAAACGACATGTTCTGCTCCTCGAATGAAACTCGAACGAGTATAGAAAAAAAATTCGTGTGCGTCAAAATGCGCGTGTACAAGAAAACGAGCCGAGTTTTCACTCGGCTCGTTCGCTCATGGATTAACCACGATTTCGCCCACCATGTTTATTGGGTCGGTCGAAGAAAAATACGAGTACGAACCCGGCTTGGTAAAGGTAAAGACATATGTCTCACCCGGAGGAATAGGTGTCGAGCTGAATTCTCCATCGGCTTGCCCATTCGTCCCACTCGTGACGGTATAGGTCAAACCATTTTCGCCATCACGATTCTCCCACGTCACCGTCGTTCCCGCTCGAACTGTGAGGGTTGGCGGATTGAAGCGATTATTTCGCATCCGAATCAAATTCGGTTGTGGCACTGCCGTCGGCTGCTGCGGCGTCGCGGTCACGATGCCCCCACCACCCGGCGTGGGCGTGGCGATATTGGGTCCGTACGTCACCGTGCCTGCACAAGGAATTTCCACCTGCATGCCCACGCGTAGAGCTTGATTCCACAACTTGTTTTGCGTCTTAACCCACGGAATCGTGGAGCCGTTGTTGACGGCGATGCGAAATACATTGTCCCCCGGCTTCACCTGATAGATTGCAAAGGGTTGTGGGCAATTTTGAGGAATGTCGAACGGCTGACACCATGACCAAGTAGATTCCCCTGACCAAGGACAGGGCCACGGCTCGGAGGGTTTTGGCGCGGGGCGATAGCTCGCATACGGGATTGCACCGCACGGAACGCTGATGAGTTGTCCCGCCCAAATGTAATTTGGATTGGGAATTCCATTCAATTGCGCGAGATAGTTATAGCTGACCCCATAACGCAGACCGATGCGAAATAAATCATCACCGCGCCGCACCGTATAGACGCAGCCATTCCAACCCTGCACATTCGTCACGACTTGCGCGTCTTGCGGCGTCAACGCAAACGCGATAAACGCGGGCAGGATGGTCAAGACCAGAAAGGCAAACACAACGAGTGTGGAGCCCTTCCAGGGGATGAAACGGCGACCCGGATTCGGTGCGGCGCTCATACGAATTCGTTACGGCACAACGGCAACTGTCGCGCCTACACCGGTAGCAGCATCAAAGTAGGCGAACGTACCGAGCTGTGTAAATTGAAAAACGTACACGCCGCCCGGATTCAACACACCGGAATTGAAACCGCCGGGCGTTGGCGTGCATTGACCATTTGGGCAAAGTCCTTGCGTGACCGTATGCGGTTTGCCGCTCTTGTTCACCCATTGCACAAATTGCCACTGTTTGACGGTAATCACCGGCGGCGCGAAATGGTTGTCGTGAATTTCAACATTGTTGTAAATCGGCGCAGGCGTCGGCGGAACCTGAGTTGGATTGACGGGCGGCGGACAACCCTGACATGGTGGACAACCGGGACAAACGGGCGGTGGCGGCGGTGGATACGCGCACGGAATTGCCAATTTCTGTCCGGCATAAATGTAATTCGCATTGTACAAACCGTTCGCTTGCGCGATAGCTTGCCACGACACACCAAAACGCCATGCAATCGTTTTCAACCAATCGCCGCGCTGCACGGTATAGTACGTGCAGATCGGATTTGGCTGCGGGTACGGTTGCGGTTGCGGCTGCGGTTGTGGATACGGTTGCGGCTGGGGCTGCGGCGCGCACGGGACTTGGAGGACTTGACCGGCGTAAATGTAATTGCGGTTGTATAAATTGTTGATGGACGCAAGATACGCGGTGGTCGTGCGAAAACGCGCGGCAATCATGTATAACGCTTCACCGCGCCGAACGGTTACGGTACAAAATGCGCCTTGTGCGTTCACCATCGTTTGTGCGCCATCATTTTTAGGCGCGGCGTTTGTTGGCGTCGGAAATGCGGCAAGCAGCGCAGCAATAACGACACCACATAAAATTGCAGACACTCCTAAACGGACTGACACGGACTTCATTTCTCCTCCTCGATACTACCGGTATAAAGAATTGCGCGTGCAGGTGCGCCATCTGCGCCTGCGATATTAATGGGCAAACAAACTAACGTGTACCATCCCGCCGCAACATTTTGCAACATCATGCCTTCGACAATCACAACGCTTGCGTTCAATAACGCATCATGCGCGGGCGCGGACTCGGCAATAAAAATATCCGCGCTCAAATAATCCATGCCAACTAACTTGATACCGCGTTCGACAATCCATTGCGCGCCGTCCGCGCTTAACGCGACAAAATCTTTTTGAAATCCTTGACGCGCCCACAATTCGCCGTTGCGCGTTTTGAATAACAGACGTTTTACATTTGACGGAATGTTGCGCACGTCCAAATCACTCGCGCGAATTTCTGAATCTACACTCATCAAATCTACAACATACGCGCGTCCAATCAACGTTCCCAAATCCAATTTATCAATCGTGTTGCCGCCGCGAATGCGATGCAGTGGTGCGTCAATGTGTGTGCCAATGTGTGCTGCGAATGACAAATGCGAAGTTGTCCACGCGTCCCCGCGCTCGTGGTCTTCGAGACGCGTTATTTTTGGTTCGGGGTCGCCTTGCCAAAAGTGCATCCCGTTTTGTAAAGGAACGCTGATGTCGTGAATGGTCATGCAAGTCGTCAGTCAACAGTAGTAAGTCGCCAGTAATCAGATTTTGCGCGCCTGTCGCATTGCCTCGCGAAACGCGTTGAGTGACGAAACAGGCGGCAGGCAAAGCGTGCCGATGCAGATGTACACCAATGCGTTTTTGTCGGATGCAAAATAGCCGAGCTCTTGAATTCGCGTCACATGCTGTGTCGGATGCAAAACTTCAATCGCGCGCGTGCTGGCGAATTCATTCATCGCCGCGAACCACAATGCTTTCGCGTTCTCGTCATTTTCCACATCGCCGATGATGACAATGTGCAGTGGAAAATGATTCGCGTGTTCGAGTCCCAACGCGAGCGTTGCCGCATCAACATTCGGCTCAATCTCCGCCGCCGCGTTTTTCAACATCTCGCGCGCCGTGTCACGCTCACGCGTGATGTTTGTAAATTGTTCGAGCCGCAACAACGCGTCCGCGAATTTTGCGCGTTCATCGCGCGTTCCACTCATCTCCAAATCTTTCAAAGTATCATCGGCGAGAATACATGCGCGCGTCATGTACGTTCGACGCCCCGTTGTTTCGCTCGCGGTGAGAAACAATTGCATTGCCGCCGCGCGAGTGCCGAGCGTATTCCATTCCGCACTCGTCATCAATTCGTCCGTTGCATAGAGAGACGCGTTCGGGTCAAACACGCGGCTCACTTGCCCCAATACCTCACCCGCGAGGGGACGCAGCGTTTGGTCGTCCAATGCCCGCCACGCAAAATAAAATACTTGTCCAAGCTGCGCGTTCGCGTCGGTATAAAAAACGTTCGTGGTATCCGTCGCGCTCGTTTTGAAAAACGCGTTTTCCTCATCCCACCGCGTTTTCGCCAACTCTATCACGCGCCGCGCCGCATTTTCAAATTGCGCGTCCTGCGTCAATTGGAACACGCGCAGATTCAAAAAAACCAACGCGGCTAAATCCGTATTCGATAACGAATCAAGCAGCGCGTTCGTGTTGACGCGTTCCAAAGCCGCGAGTGTCAACGCGAGCAACGCTGTATCGTGGTTTTTAACGTGCGCTGCCAGCGCGAGTTCGAGCGCGGGCAGATGATTCAAAATATCATCGTCAGATAGATTCGAGGCGAGCCACGCGCGGACGACGGCAACATTTTCGCGAAAAAAATCAGGCGCAAGTTGTTCCGTTTCCGCGCCAAGTTTCAACTCGAACATAGATAAAGATGTTTTCCCAAAAGCGCGCGCGCCTAACGCCCATTGTATCATCACGCGCGCGCCGTTTCAATACGCATAGTCATAGGGAGTTTCGCGTATCGCGGAGACTCTACAGGTTGGCGATGAAATCATCGCAGAAAACAGTGTCACGACTCGCGCGATTATCGCGCGTATTGCGCGGAAAATAAAATGCGGATGACGCTTTCAACATCATCCGCATTTTGCCTTATTCTTCGTTTATAAAGCAGCGCTAGCAGTAGTACCCAAATAGTCTGTAAGCACACTCTCAAATTCTCTTGTTGCATCTACTGTGCCAGTGGTTGCGTGTGCAACTTCATGCAACAAAGTGGCGGCAAAATCCGAGAGTGACTTGAGCTTCGTACGTTTAATCACTATGGCGGGGATTGATGGGTCCCAGACCCCTTGGGTGTCATCACTCGTAACTCTCATCGTTTCAGAAATTCGTAAATCTGGGATTCGATTCATTGTCAGTCCGACTAGTCCAAGAATTTTTGGAGTGGCGTCAAAGACTTGGCGTTCTGCCTTGGTTAGAGTTTGCAGGTCAACAAATCGGTATTGAAAGCTTGTGTTGTACTCTTGAATGTACGTCTCAACTGTCCGAACTTGAAGACCCCCTGCAAGAGCTTGCATTTCCAGCTTGTTTTTCTGCTGTTCTGTAATCACAATTACTTGATATCCATCTGACCGAACATTGTCTAAAATATTCGGGCTTGCCTGAAGCTCCTGCTCGGTGAAATAGGCAACCTGCCTTTGCCTATGTAATAAATTCAAAGCCAATTGGCTAATCTCAATCCATGTCATCTCATCAGACTGTTCGCCTGTCGCGCGCTTTTCCACTTGCTCTATTAGACTTTATCTGAAATAACTTTTCGACTTACAATTTTCGGAGTCGTCGCTTGCG
>CAYXXF010000022.1:0-114397 GCA_964469005.1 uncultured Anaerolineales bacterium | reverse complement strand
AACTCTTGACATTCCGCTTCAAACCTTCTATACTGCTTTTACTTGAGCGGTCAACACACTTGACGGCACAAGGATTGCGAGGTCAGACACGGCGATGAGCAGTGACAGCTTGCATGTGACGAACGATTAAAATCCAGACGCACTACGCGTCTGGATTTTTTGTTTCCGACTCTTGCCGGAACATTCACGCGCTGTTTCCATCTCCGCCGTCACCATTCTACTTGTAACTATCAGGAATTTGTTCCCACTGTCACAGTGACAGCGGATAACCCATCAACTCAAGGAGGATGTCCGATGGATTCAAGCATGATCGGCAAGATCGAAAAAGCGCGACGCTACGCCACAGAAGCACGCGGGCGTATTGTCTTTGACCAATTCAATGCCACCATTAGTGGCGACAATGATTCACACACGGTGGTCTTTGACCATGGACAATGGAACTGCAATTGCCATTACTTTGTGATGCACAGCTGGTGCAGTCACACCAAAGCGATGGAGTATTTGTTGGATGGCATGATGCGCGAGATGCAAGAAGAAACGTTACCCAGCGCCGCTTGAGTTCGCGGAGCAATCTGAAATGCAGAGGTTGAGCTGTGGAGCTGAGGGTTGCTCCCAGCAGCTCAACCTCTTTTTTTTCGCGCAACCCAAAATATGTTACACTCGTTTCCATGCTCAAAAATAAAACGCTTTGGCTCGGCGTACTCATCAGCTTGGGTTTACTCGCAATCGTTTTCTATGGCACCGATTTCCGCGCGATTGGCGATGTGTTTCGGACTGCAAACTATTTCTTTTTGCTGCCCGCCATCGCATTGTACTTTCTCGGCGTGTTGATGCGCGCGGCGCGTTGGCATTTTTTGCTGCGTTCACTCAAAACGATTGGCTATACACGTCTGTTTCAAGTAACGGTGATTGGGTACATGGCGAACGATTTATTGCCCTTTCGCATTGGTGAATTGGTGCGCGCGTATGTGATGGGCGAAACCGAACACATTAGCAAGGCATCCACGCTGGTGACAATTGTCTTGGAACGCATTTTTGATGGCGTGACAATGCTTCTCTTTATCGGCATTGCCTCTTTCTTTTTGCCGCTGCAAGATTGGATTCGTACGCTGCTGTTAAGCGGTTCAATTCTCTTTGCCATTGCCGTTGTCGTGTTGGTGATGGTGGCAAGCTTTCGCGAACGCTTTGACCATTTGATTCATCGTGTGATGCAGCGTTTGCCGGAACGTTGGGGCGCGCGCGGCTTGAAATTGATGGATTCTTTTTTTCACGGCTTGTCTGTACTGCGGAACCCTTTGGACGCGTTTCTGGCCTTTTTGTTTTCGGCGCTCGCTTGGTTGTGTGAAGCAGGAATGTATGCCATCCTTGCTGTCGGGTTTGGCATCACTCTTTCGTTTCCGGTATTTCTCCTTGCCACCGCAGTTGCGAATCTTGTGACGATTGTGCCTTCGACTCCCGGTTATGTTGGAGTTTTTGATGTGCCGGTCAAAACGATTCTGGTCTTTTTTGGTGTGGACCCCAATGTCGCCGCAAGTTACACCATTCTTCTTCATGCAACGCTCATTGTGCCGGTGGTGCTGCTGGGACTTGTCTTTACGTGGCAGCTCGGTCTTTCGTTGGGACAATTGCAAAAGCGCAGCACAAACGAAGTGTCGTTGGAAAACGCCTAAGTACCGAACAACCACAAATGCAAAATGCAAAATGTAAAACGAATCGCCGCGTTTGACATTTGAGATTTGTAAAGGGTCATTGTCCGTTGTCAGCCATTTGTCATTTCCGCATTTCCATTCTGTAATTTACCGCTATTGCCACGCGCGCGGGCGTGTGATAGAATTTCGTTGGTGCCATAATGTCCAGCCCCACTGACCAACAACTCATTCAATACATTGGACAAGGACGCCGCGACGCGCTGGCGCAATTGTTTGACCGCTACAGCGCGGACTTGTACGATTACTTGGCGCGGCTCGTCGGCGACCGTGACCAAGCGGCGCGTTTGCTCGACCAAGTGATGTTGCGCGTCCCCGGCGCGGCGGCAGGCTTTCAAGCGCGCGATTCGGTGCGCGGTTGGCTCTACAGCATTGCGCGCGAATCAGGTCTGGATTGGCTGCGGCAGCGCGGTTGGTTGGATGGACTGCCGCCCAGTGATGAACCGAATCCGCCGGGCTTGCAAGGTGATGTATGGAAAGCGGCGCGCGCCATGCCCGGCTTTTTTCGCGCCGTCCTCATTACCGAAGAACTGCAACCTCTTTCGCCTACGGAAAAAGCACGCGCGCTCGGCGTGAATCGCACCGACCTCGCTCGTTTGATTGAAGAAGCGCGGAAATCGTTTAATCGAATTTATGATGCGCAAGCACGAGCCGAAGGGCGTCCCACATCAGACCGCATCAATACGGATACAGTGTGGAATGCGCGGCGTCGTTTGCCCGTCGAAGAAGGTTCGCTGTTTGGCTTTTTGCCGCTGATTGAATTTCCCGATTCGCTCAAACAACAAATTCGGCGTCACGTCGTTGAAGCGATGACGCCTTCTTCGCCCTTGCGCCCGACCCCTGCCGATTTTGCAGGTGGCGCTGTTGCTTCGTCCGTTGTGACCAATGCGCCCGCGCCGACACCTTTGAACGCCGAACCGCCCGCACAACCGCCGCCCGCGCCGGTGATTGTGCCGCAACCCGAGCCGCAAGTCCCACCGCGGCGAATTCCAAATATCCCGCCGTACGAACCGCCGCCGCGCAATTCAAATCCATTCAGTAATGTGACCGGACTTCCGTCAACGGCACTCGCGGCGCTACTTGGAATCGGACTCGCGCTGCTCATTTGCGGCGGCGTTTTCTTTTGGTTGCAAAGTCGTAGTCGTTTAGAAATTACCGCTGTGCAGCCGCCCGCCGGCACCACAATTCAACAAACGCCACAAATTAGCGTGTTTGCCACGTACACCGGTTCGAGTGAATTGAACAGAGAACGCACGACAATGGACATTGACGGACGCGCTGTTGTTCCATTGTATATTAACAATACTGTGGCATGGACCGGTCCGCTTGACTTGGGCGGGCACATTGTCAATCTGACCATTGTTGACCGCGCCAACAATATCGTCGAACAAAAGTGGTCGTTTTTTGTTGCGCCTCCGGGTACATCCGTCCCAACTCCAACCGATTTCGCTTCGGTGACGCCGATTGCACCGGTGGATACCGTGACGCCGATTGTGCCGGTCACCGCGCAAATCGCAACTGTTACGCCGATTGTGATATTGTCGCCGACCGCGCCATTTGCGACTGCCACAGTCCCATTCCCTACGATTCCCCCATTTACCTCCTGCAGTCGTGGTGGTGTGGCTGGCATGGTGTTTAACGATTTGAACGGCAATGGTTTCCGCGACCCAAGTGAGCCGGGCATCGCGGGCGTGAGCATCAGTCTGGCAACACAGCTCAATTCCGTAGTGACTGTTTCGATTTCGGACACGTTTGGCAATTATCGTTTCTCTGACATTCCATTCGGCAACTATCGCGTGATTGCGAATCCGCCGCCGGGCTGGAACGCGACCACTTCAATCAACATTCCGGTGTTTATCGGTGGTTGTGGAACTGTTTCGGGTTTCAATTTTGGATTCGTTCAGCAATCTGTTGCTACCTCAACCTTTACGCCGACGTTCCCGCCATCGTTCGCCGTAACGAACATGAGCGCGTTTGTCACGCCATCGTTCAGCACAACATGTCCGCAAACGTTCACCTTCAACGGCACGATAACGACGAATGGCGCGGGTTCTGTTTCGTATCGTTGGGTGAGGAGTGATGGCACCTTGCGTCCGGTGCAAACGTTACCGTTCGCTTTCGCAGGAACGCAAAACGTCGCGCCCGATACGTGGACGCTTGGTACAAGTTTTGCGGGATGGGCGCGCATCGAAGTTCTTTCACCCAACCCGCTTGTCTCGCCCACCGCGAACTTTAGTTTGAGTTGCGCGGCACCGACAACGCCAACCTATACACCGACATTCACACCGACGCCGACGTTCACACCAACCTTGCCGCCGTTCGCGGTGACGAATGTAACAGCGAGTGTTTCGCCCACTTCGAGTACAACGTGCCCCGAAACGTTTACGTTTGATGGTACGATTACGGCGAATGGCGCAGGTATGGTGACGTACCAATGGATTCGCAGTGACGGCTCGTCAAGCCCTCCGCAGACGCTGACCTTTTTGATTGCGGGTACGCAAAATGTGGCGACGGAAACATGGACGCTCGGCGCGCCCGGATTTGTTTTCAGTGGTTGGGAACGCATTCAAGTTTTATCGCCCAACAGCATCGCATCGCCGCAAGCGACCTTTACGTTGAATTGTCCGCCGCCGACACTTTCGCCAACGCCGACTCCAACGAATACGCCGATACCGCCTTCGCAAGTGACAACTGTGACGGTTGACCCTGCCGCGCCACTCGTTTTGAATGCGTGTCCCGGCGCAGTGAACTTTACGGGAAACATTACGACGGATGGACCAACGACAGTAACGTATCAATGGGAACAAAGTGACGGCGCGCCGACCGTGCCAAATGCGCTCGTGTTTGGTTCTGCGTCAACCCAAAGTATTCCGTACACGTGGAACATTGCAGGACCTTTGGTGCAAAATGGATTGTGGGTGAGACTGAAAATTCTTTCACCCAATGTCCTTGACTCGAACCAATCCACCTTTGACGTAAATTGTCCGTAACCAATTTTCGAAAACCAAAAACGCGGCGCGCAAATTTTTTTGCGCGCCGCGTTTTTTTATTTATGGAGCAATCGGCAGTGAATTTGTGTTACACTATTGTAAGGAGAATTCTTATGACCAAAACACAAGCTACTGCTGAAGTTTTTTGGACTGCGTTTCAAGTTTTGTCACAGCAAGAACAACAAGAAGTATTGCGCCGTCTTTTTCAAAATCGGCGCCTGCGGCGTGATTTGATAGACCTTGCCCTCATTGAAAGTCGGCGTGATGAACCTGCCAGACCATTACGCGAGTACGTGAACGAAAAACTTGGCGCTCGCACACAGCGTTCTGCAAAAAGCAAATGAAATATCAATTGCTGATCAAGCAGTCTGCCGAAAAGGAATTGGAACGTCTGAATACACGCTTGCGCGAAAGAATCTTGGCGCGCCTCTTGTTGTTGGAACACAATCCGCGTCCATCCGGCAGTATCAAATTACAAGCCGGGAAGGGCTATCGTCTTCGCATCGGCGATTATCGCGTTCTCTATGAAATTGATGATACAGCGCGTGTTGTGACAATTTTCGCAGTTCGACATCGCCGCGAAGCATACAGATAAAACAAGAGGGCAATCACTTGCCCTCTTGTTCGCCAATCGGTTCGAGTTGTGCCGTTCCTAAAAAGCCGATGCCGTTTGTCGTATCCAAATAAATGTACAACGGTTTTTCAAAACGCAACATGCCCATCACTGCTTCAAAACGACTCAACGGATAATTGACCGCAGGAACTTTGACGCCCGTCGGTTGAATTTCGCCGTTCGGCACAACGGGTCCACTGTCGGGATAAAAACCGATGCGCCCATTGAAAATTCCGGCGGCGTACACTTGAATCACTGCTTGCAGTTGCGTCGGACCGCTGTAATAGAATGCTTGATACGCGTCGAAACCGTTCGTGTATTGTGCCATAAAGTTGCTCCTCGTGAATACTATAGAACTATTATAATCGCCTCGTCAATTCTTTCAAGAGGGCGTCATGATTTTTATTTACGTCGCTGCCGCGTGGGTTGTGGGCATTCTTGCCGCCTCGTTTCTCAAATTGCCGACGGAAGTTTGGCTCGCCTTGCTCCTTTTGCCACTCGGCTATCTCGCGCTCTTTTGGCGTACCCTTCCCCTGCGGAAATGGCATTTCGTTCTCCTCCTTTTTATTCTCGGCGCGTTGCGTTATCAACTCGCGCTCCCCAGCGAAATCAATCAACAGCTGCAACAATTTAATGAACAAGGTCGCGCGTCGCTGATTGGTATCGTCGTCGCCGACCCTGACATTCGCCAAACCCAAACGCTTGTGCGCGTAGAAGCGACAAAAATTCAAACGCAAGGCGAATGGCGCGAGGTGCGCGGACTCGCGCTTGTTTCGGTACCGCGCGATACGCCGGTCAAATATGGCGATGAGGTGCAAGTAGATGGAGCACCCGAAACGCCACCTGACGGCGCGGATTTTTCATATCGCGATTATCTCGCGCGCGAACATGTTTTTACATTGATTCGAAACGCGCGTCTATACACTATTTCGTCCGGCAATGGCAGCGCGTTTTGGGCAACGATTTACAATTTCAAAGATTCCGCGCAGCAAGCGGTCAATCAACTTTTGCCCGAACCGAGCGCGGCATTGCTCACGGGCATTTTGCTTGGCGATGACAGAGGGCTGCCGCCCACATTAAAGCAAGCATTCGCGGACACCAACACCGCGCACATTATCGCGATTTCGGGATTCAATATCGCAGTGTTGATTGGCGTACTCACGTATGTGTTTCGCAAACCTGCTACGGTGTTGCAAGCGCGCGTTGTAACCAATCCATCGAGTAGTGTATTGGCAAATGTTTTCGCCGCCTTCACACAAAACCTTGTCACCATTCTGATTATTCTCTTTTTGATTTTATACACATTGCTCGTCGGCGCGTCGCCATCGGTTGTGCGCGCGTGCATCATGGGTTCGCTGGTTGTGATTGCGTTGCAACTGGGACGCCAAAGTTGGGCATTCAACGCGTTAGCGGTTGCCGCATTCGTGATGACATTGTTCAATCCGTATGTGCTGTGGGATGTTGGTTTTCAACTTTCATTTCTCGCCACACTCGGACTGTTGGTGTATGCGCCGCGTTTGCAAAATTTGATTGAAGGGTGGTTGAAAAAACGCGTGAGTGATTCACGTGCACGCCAGATTGTTGAATTTTTAAAAGACGCGTTCATTGTCACCGCCGCCGCGTTTTTCGTTACTGCGCCGCTCATCATTGTTTATTTTCATCGCGTTTCCATTGTCGGTTTTCTTACGAATTTTTTGATTTTGCCCGTGCAGCCCGCGATTATGATTTTCGGCGGCGCGGCGACATTACTGCAAATGTTGGCGAATGCGCTGCGCGGCGTTTTGTTTCTTGATGTAATTATCGGTGCAATCGCGCAGGTGATTGCGTGGGGCGCGTATATTTGTTTGCAATACAGCATTCTGGTTGTGCAAACAACGGCGGCAATTCCATTTGGCTCGTTTGAAGTTTCGCGCGTGGACGCGCCGCTCGTCGTTTTGTTTTACGCGGTGATATTTGTCGCCACGCGGCTGGGTATCAAACGCACCACCGGACTATTTGTCGCGCGCGTTTGGATTTCGATTGCCTTGCTCGCGGTGATTACCATGTTTGTGTGGACGACGGCGCTCGCTGCGCCCGACCCGCGCACGCGCATCACGTTTATCGCGTCCGCAGAGGGCGACGCCACATTTATTCGTACGGCGCGCGACGAGCGCATTCTCATCAATGGCACGGGTGAACCGAGTGTGGTGTTGAGTTTTCTCGGCGCGCAATTTCCGCCGTGGGACCGTCGCCTCGACGTGGTATTCGCAACGCATCTCGACGACGATAATTTATCTTCACTCAATGCCGTGGTGGAACGCTTTACGATTGGACAAATTGTGGAACCGCTTGCGCCGGCGCGTCCGGGTGTGAGCTATGAAAAATGGCGCGCGCTGCTTGAACAAAAACAAATTGCAGTCAGTTCCGCCACGCAAGGAACGGCGCTGCGCGTGGGCGATGCGGCGTTCGAGATTTTGTATCCGCCAAGTGATACGGATGCGCCCGTTGTATTTCAATTGCAGACCAACGCGCAAACATTTTTGTTCGCGCCCGCGCTGCGCGAAACCGACCGCGAAAATATGTTGCAAGCAAACGTGTTGCCTGACGCGGATGTAGCGCTATTCCCAAATGAAATTTCAGCAGAATGGATGGAACGTGTCACGCCTTCGACGGTGATTTTGTTTGTGGGAAAAAGTTCGCGCGACAAACCTTCGGCAGAGTCGTTGCAAGTTTTGGAAGGAATCACCGTGTTGCGAACCGATGAACACGGGAACGTGGAATTCATTTTGGATGGCGAAACGGTCAAGATGCAAGCGCAAAAATGAGTGGGGCAAATGGAAATCAAATTGGCAAATCAAAAACAGCGCGCGTTGAATCCCGATTTCTTTTGGAGACGCAACGCGCGCTGCGAACTGTTTTGTTGAATCTGCAAGCTGTTACCGCGTTGACTCTTGCACTGTAAAATTCCACCACGGCGTCCATGCACTGCAATAGTCCGCGCCATTCACCCATGTACATGCTTGCACATGCCACGAATATCTCAAGCCGCGTTCCAATGAAGGTGTGCGAAATTCCGATACATTGGTCGCGGTTTTCACGATGTTTGATTTGTTTGCCTGCTTGCGAATTTCAATTGCGTAGGATGTTGCGCCGGGCGAATCACTCCAATCCAGCGAAATTTTTCTCTTGACAAATGTTTGTCCATTCGTCGGCGCAAGCAATGTCATACGCGGAGGTGACGGGTCATGCCAAATGCTGAAACTGCTCGCAGGTTTGTTTCCGGCAGATTGAAATGTTCCCGAGACAAAAAGGTCACTCCCGTTCTGTGCGATGGCATAGACAGCGCCATCCGTATCGGAACCCAGCGCGCTCCAATGACTGCCGTCCCATTTCGCAATGCCATAACCGTGTACTTGTCCCGCTTGATAAAAACTCCCGCCGACGAACAATGTGCCGTTCAATAGCGCGAGGGAGTGAACGTAGGAATTTACGCCCTTGCCCAAACCGCGCCAATTTTTTCCGTTCCAGCGCGCGATGTATTTGATGGGTTTCTCGCCTGCCTTTGTGAACATTCCCCCGACATAGATTGTGTTGCCGTCGGCGACCATCGTCGAGACAGCTTGGTTGACTCCGCTGTCCAACGCGAACCAATGCTGTCCATCCCAACGCGCGATATTTTGCGCGGCAACATGTCCCGCGCGGTCAAACATGCCGCCTGCATAAACACCGTTATTGTTCACCGCAATCGCATAGACATTTCCATTTGTTCCATTCGCCAGCCCGGACCATGTTGTACCATTCCATTGAGCGATGTGGTTTGCGCTCGAACCGCCTGCTTGTGTGAAATCACCGCCCACGATGAGGTCATCTCCGTCGAACGCAATCGCATACACAGGACCATTCACGCCATCGCCGATGCTTGACCACTGACTGCCATCCCAACGCGCAATGTGATTCGCTTGCACTCCGCCCGCGTGGGTAAATTCTCCGCCGACATAAAGTTCATTGTTGTGAATCGCCAGCGCGCGCACGCCGCTGTCTAAACCGTCGCCCAGTGCTAACCACTGCGTGCCATCCCAGCGTGCAATGTTGTTCACAGCGAGTTTGCCCGCTATTCCAAAAAATCCGCCGGCGTAGATTGAATTTCCATCGGCTGTGATTGCGCGCGCGCTGCCGTCCAATCCTTGCGCGTTGGTACCCGTATTGAAAAGCGTGTTCCAATTCAGGTCATCCCACGCGTGAATGCCCTGTCCGCCGACATAAACAAAATTACCTGCGCCCAATGTCGCCTTCGAGTTGAACGTTCCGCCGGGACCAATTTGCCACTCTGCATTCTCCAGCCACGCCAAAATGCTAAAGTCGGCAAACGATGAACGAACGAGCGCGTGCAATTTTCCATTCCATACGACGAGCGATTGAATCCACGCAAAGTTAATCGGGATGGGCATTTGGGGACACAAGTCGTTGCCGACCGACCAGTTGGTTCCGTCCCATTGCGCCAGACACCCGCCCGTGAATATTCCGCCCGCGTAAAGAATTTCGTCCTTGAACGCGAGGGTCAACGCGGCGTCTCCACTCAATCCTCCGCCCAGAGAATTCCACGTTGCGCCATCCCAACGCGCGACATTTACTGCCGCGACATCGCCCGCTTGCGAAAATTCTCCACCGACATAGACGATGTTATTTTGGAATGTGATGGCATTAACAGACAGTCCGCTAGAGATGCCAGTCCCAAGGGCGTGCCATTGCGAACCGTCCCAGCGCGCAATCCTATGCGCGGTCACACCGCCCGCCGTATCAAAAACTCCACCAACGTACACATCACTGCCATTCACCGCCACTGCTACAACCGTTCCGTTCAAGCCGCCGCCCACATCCGACCACTCACTGCCATTCCACATGGCGAGATTATTCACCGCCACGCCGCCTGCCGACGTAAAATTTCCCCCAACATAGAGATTGCTGCCTTGCAGCGCGAGCGCGCGAATTTGGGTTTCGCATTGACCAAAGTAACAGCCGCTAACGCCTGAGCCGAGCGCGTGTGTTTGCGTACCGTCCCACAACGCGATGTTGTTTGCCACAATTCCATCTGCATATGTGAACGTGCCGCCCACATACACATCCTCGCCATTGGTAACAATCGCGTTCACCATGCCAGCCACGTTCGGCACACCAAAGCGGTCATCCCAAAATTCATCGCCGGGGACTGTTGGAAAAGTACTTGGCGTCGCGCGTGTTGAGGTTGTGCCGAGCGATACGAACGCGCACAACAACGCGCCAATGCAAAAAACCTTGAAAAATGTTTTCATACCGGTTCACTCCCATAGCGAAATGCGCACACACTCAACGCCACGGAATCGGCGTGACCCCTTCTTGACGCAAATCGGAGAGGTCAAGCCAAAAGTAACTGTCGAGGCGGTCTTTGCTCAATTCGGTCATCGCTTCGTTGAATTCATCGCTCCCCGCTTGCACCGCTTCGTCAAAGGACGCGCGCCCCACGAGCGTTGTCTCAATCACATAGTACGTACTGCTGCCCTCCGCAATTGGCACGGCGAGGTACGCGTGTCCGGGGACGCGGATGATGACGGGGTCGAGTAAAATTCTTTCGTACGCGGACGCGAACAAAACGGACAATTCAATGCACATGCCGCTGCGCGTTTCCAAAACTTCGTACGGCAGTTTGATGCGCTGCAAATAAAATCCTTCGTCCTCTTTGGCTTCCGGCACAAACGGAATTCCCGTTGCAACATAAATCACGCCGCGCTCCGCAATCGCTTGATACACTGCGCGCAATTTGTCGTACACGTTGCCCGCGCTGTCCGTATCGTCGTCATAGCCCCACGTGAGAATGCCGCTGTCCGTGTGGTCTGCCGCTTCGCGCAAGAGGTCGTCCAACGCGGGGTCATTGGGCATAGACATCGCGGCAGTGAAAATAAAACTGTTGTGATAGCCGGGGATGCCCAATCCTTTGTCGCCGTGCGCCCAGACTGTGACTTGCGTTGTACTTTCATGAATCAAGCGGCGTTCGCCCCCTTCGATGTAATCCACTTGTACGTGCAGGGACGCGGGTTTCGCTTCGCGCAAACGTTCAAACACGCCGGGCAGAAATGGCGGATTCAACTCGAGCGTGAGCTCTTCGCCGGACGCGAGCGAGTACGTCTGCACCTCTGTGTCGGTGTAATTCAACAGTGTCGCTTCGATGCGTACTTGTACGGGAAACGCGTTGCGATTGGTCAACGTCGTCGTCACGAGACTCTCGAAATAATCGCCGTACAAGTGGTAGACGTATGGCAGCAAGTCCACAGCGGAAATATCCACCGCGATATTGTTGGCGACCGTGTTGGCGATGACGTGCGTATCCAAATCGGCGGGCGTGCCTTTTTCTTCTGCGGGCCATTTGGGATTGCGATTTTCACCCCCCCCTTTGTTGGGCGCGGGCGGAGAGGCAGACTTGGCTTTATCAGGCAGTGCCGCATCCGAAGGCGCGCCGAATACTTGAAATTCATTCAGCGCGTACGCGGTGCCGCCATAATTGGAAAGCGGCAGCAACGCAATGTAACGCAGAGTCGTCGGTGCGAACGTGAATTCTTGGTCCTCGCCGCTTTGTTTCAAATGAAAACGTCCCAATGATTCCATCGCGTCGAGCGTGGTGAACGTGAGCGCGCCGCGCAATTCAAAAGCTTGAATCCAATCTTCTTGATAGTTTGACGAATACGGATTCAACACGACGCGATTCACCGTTTGCGGCTGCTTGCCGCGCAGGGCAAATACAACGTACTGCGCCTCGTCCAAATTTTGGTCGGAACTCCAACCGGGATTCGTCACATCGCTGTCAATCAAATTTTCGGGCGACCAATTGCCGGTGGAATCTTGGCTCGAATAATCCGCGATGCTTCCGCCGTTCGCCGCCGCGACGAGATTGTTTCCATTCACGCGTACGTTTGTATCTTCCGATGCCGCATACACTTGAAATTCATTCAGCGTAATTCCTTCTTCGCCGCCGTAACTCGAACGAATCACAAGTCCCACATAACGCGCCCGCACGGCGTCGAACGTAAATGTTTGGTCAACGCCGACATGGTCGAGTGTGAACGTGCCAACCTCTTTCATCTCGTCAATGTCGGAACTCGTGGGCGAAACATAAATTTCAAAATCTTGGACCCACGCGTAACGCCATTCCGAAGTCCATGCATTCAACACCACGCGGTCAATCGTCCATACTTGGTCATTCGCCAAACCGAAAACGACCACTTGCGGAAATGCGGGCGGTTCGTTGGTCCACCATTCGCCGTAATCCAATTTGTACCCGTCAATCAAATTCGACGCGGGATATTTTTCGTGTTCGTCCGTGACGGAAATAATGCGCCCGCCATTTTCTGCTGCGGCGAGATTCAGCGGTTCAGCTGATTCCTGCAATGCGACGCGTGAGTTTGCGAAAGTGACCGGTGTCACGCCGGATTGAAGCAAAAATAAAAAGAGGACGGACGCAAGCCATCGCAAGATTTTCATACAACATCATCCTTTCATTTTTACTTTTTTGTTTTTCTCAACTTGAGCACGTACCGTTTGTGCGCGGCGATTTCATCCAACAACATGTGAAGGACGCGCGCTCTGTCTTTCAACTCCAATCCCGTCGCTTGTTGCTTGGCTTGTGCCAATGCGTTTTTCAATTCTTGCGCTTGCATCACAGTCGCCGCGATGCTGTAGTACGTCTTGCTGCGTCCTTCGTTGAACCCATCCAACATTTCATCAAGCAAGCGCTCGCGCGTTTTTTGCGTTCGCTCAAATTCCTGCACACTATTCTGTTGTATGAACGCGATATTGGCTTCAAGTTTTTGGTAACATACGAATGTGTCATGCTTTTGACCGAACGCGCGATGTGCGCGCCACCGTTCGCACGATTCGCGTTCATCACATTCCCAACAGAACTCGACGCCCTTTTTCTTGGCGCACGTGATGAATGGGCAACCGACTGCCATGCGATACGCGCTCTTGCAGCCGCCGCATTTGCTCTCGCCTTGAGCATGATAGCTCGGACACAATCGGCACGCGAGTCCGCAGATGCCGACTGCCGGGTATTTGAATTGCATCCTTTCTTCCTTTCGGTGAAATGAGACTTGCTATCCCCGTCCCGCGCCGCAATTGCCACAGAAATGATTTGTCATGCTATTCATTGTTCCACAGCGCGCGCATTTCCAATTCGCCGTTGCGCGGCTCTCGGGCAAATTCGCGGGCGGCACGAATGGCGCGGGTGCGAATCTTGCAGGCGCATACGCGGGCGCGGGTTTGCGGCGACGCGTCAACATGAAAATCAAAATCAAAAACAGAGTGAGCGCGAGTCCAAGCACTGCGCCGATGATGAGCCACGGCGGCGACGCGGCGATAACGCTCACGCGTCCACCTTGAACATTCACCAAAATTTCGAGATGACTCGGCGTTTCCCACGCGCGCGCGTTTTCAATCGTCAACACACTGCTCGTTCCCGCGCGTCCGATAACTTTGAAATTCGCGTTCGCAATCACGCCGTCGCCGTTCATCGCATCTGTCGTCACCACGCCGACGCGCAATTTTCCAGACTCGCTCGCGTTCGAATCAACGAGTCCGTTTGCCACGAGCGCGCCGCGCGTGACCGTATCTATTTGCAAAACTTGCGGGTCGTAGCGCACATTAAATTGCAGCGCGCCGAGATTTGTCGCGCCGTTGATGTTGAGCGGCACCTGTACGGTCCCACCTTCTTCGGCGTCGAGTGTTGCGACGCGCAATGTCATGGCAGACGCGTGAATCGTTGCGACGAACGCGAACGCAGCGAGGAGGCAGAGCAACGCGATAAAAAATTTGTACGTTTTCATTTCACTGCCTCCTTATCTCTTAATTTCCAGCGCGCGCTGCAACAGAATTGCCGCGTCGCGCGAAGTAACACTGCCGTTGTTGTCCACATCGAGCGCGGACAAGGGCGCGCGCAATTGCACCGACATTTCGAGCGCGCACAACGCGTCGAGCGTTGTAATCGAACCATCCCCATCGCAGTCGCCTTGAACGGCATCGCCGGGACCAACGATGGCAATTTCACCGGGCACGCGGTCAATGTTCAACGGAGTGCCTTCTTGACTGTTGATAGTTGTCACCGTTGGCATCAACGTCGTGCGGTCTCCCGCTTTGCCCACCGCGCGGAATGGAATGTACGCGATGGTACCGGTGCCATTGAAATTCACGTCTTGCGCCAAACCCGCGTGAATGACGCCGCTCGTATTTGGATTCGTACTCAAGAGCGCAATGTCGAGCAGATTGCCTTTCACGATTGTGCCTTCGGGGCGCGCCACATTCGCGTTGTACGTCAAATCAAAATTCATGTTCGCAACGCCGCGTCCATTCACAAGCCACACGGGAATGAGCACCAATTCGCCGGGCGCAACGTGTCGCTGCGCGACTTGGAGTGTCATGTTTTTCAAACCGGGATACGGCTCGGTGCTGCCATACGGCGGCGGATTCAATGTCGAACCGGGGACATTGCTTCCCGTCGTCGTCGTTCCCGTATTTGGTGTTGTGCCGTTTTGTGTGCCGTTCGATGTATTGCTTGGTGGAAGCGTTGTCATCGGTTGTTCCGACGCGCCGCACGTCACGCTCGGTGGTGCGCCATTCAAAATGAGTTGCGCGCCGTACACTGCCGTATCATCTTCCAAAATCATGTGAACGACGCCCGTCTGCAATTGTTCGCGCACGAGTTGCTGCGCTTCGGGACTGCCTTGCACGCTCGCATCACACGCAATGTCTAGTAAATTCACAGTGAGACTTTTGTGTTTTCCTTCAAAGCCGCCGTGAACGACAACACAGCCCGCCATTCCACCATAACCCCATTCACACGGCTGGTACGGTCTGCCCACCGCAATCGCCGTCGCGTCTGTCTCTTGCAGTGAACCGAGCGTGTTCAAACTCACGTTCAAAATTGCGCTGCCGATTCCGCCCGACGGCACTTGATAACGAAACGTGAAACAGCGCGAACGGTCGGTCTCTTCATTTCCAAATGGCACGCGGTTCGTTTCACAGTTCCACAATTTGTTTTCAGGGTCATTGTCCACCGCGTTGACGACAACTTGCGGTCCTTGCGGTTGATTGGAAATTGTCGGCGCCGATGTGACCGCGCTGATGCTGTCTTGCTTGATGGTCACTTGTTGTCCCGCGTTGAGATTCACCGGTTGCAGAGAATTATTTTTTGGCGTGACGCTGACACTGCCGTTCAACGCGCGCACGAACGATGTTTGCGTATCGGGGTCGAACGCGACGAGGAGTGTTTGTTTGCCGAATGTTGTAATGCGCGCCGTCGCCGTATCAAACGTCATTGCCACGCGGGCGTTTGTAATTTCAAACTGTCCGATGCCTTGCGTCACATCCATTTGAATTTCTGCGCCAACTTGCTGCGGCACTTGCGCGAGCGGACGCGCGAGAACGCGCGTGGTTTCGAATGGACGCGCCGCGAGCAATCTATCGCAATACGCCTGCACCATAATCGCAATTCCCAACGCGCGGCTCTTGTAGAATTGTGTCTCAGGGTCGTCGCCTTCTTTGTAAAGTAGATAGGTGAGCAAGCCATATATCACCGCATCACAGCGCGCTTGAATTTCTGCTTTGCCATCCGGCAACGTGTTGTTTGTTTTGACGCCGGGGTTCACGTTTTGCGTGCCGCTTGGCGTATTGAGTTGAATTTGCGGAACAGTGGGCTGCGTGTTTGTTTTCTTTCGTTTGACGGTGAATTTGTACGTCGCGCCGCCGCTGACATTTTTAATCATGTCCGTGACCTTGACGACGATTTCATGTTCGCCTTCCGCGAGATTCGTCGTGTCATATTCTATCGTCTTGAGTTCTTTGCCTTTTTGAATCAGCGCGCCGTCCAACGTCCATTCGTAATAATCATCGCCGATGCCAACATTCGGACGCTGTTCAACATCTGCAGTGACATTGACGCGTTCGTTCGCTTCGTCATAATTTCCGCCAATGCCCACGTTCAATTTGCCGGGCACCGCCGTCGGCGCACCCGCGCACGGCGGCGCGTTCTTTAACTTTTCGTCAATCTGTTTTTGAGTTTCGCGCCCGCGATTCACAAGGTCTTGGTCAACCGTTGTGCCCCACGCATCGGTAAAAGTTTCGAGTGACACTGTCGAGTAATAACAACTGCGCGCCGAACGCCCGAACCAACGCGGCGACGGTGGGTCATAATTGATTTCGTATCCTTTATCGCCAACATTGACCGACGTACATTTTTTTGATGCGACGGGGTCATTACTCACATTGCCGCAGTCCGCCATGTATTGCGCGGACGCGACGCTCGTATCCATAAACACATCAGCTGTAGCAAGAATCTCTTTCGGCTGACTCACGCCTTGAAATTTTCCCGTCGCGTATTTTCCCGTGCAGCCGCGAAAAATCGGCGTCACAGATTTTGCGCCGGGCGCCAATAACGTACACATGTCGGGAGTTTGCGCGGATGGGGCAGCACTCGTTGTTCGTGTGAATTCCGACGCGCTCAAGAGGAATAACAAAATGAGTGCGCTTCCCAACACCACGTAACGGAAATTTTTCTGCCGAGACATAAATGCCTCCTTCAGAAACAGAGGAACAAAATTTATAGGAGCAAAATCCCCGTCAGATTTTCGCGCGTCAAGGTATCAAGTGCGATACAAGAATTATTCCAATTTGGTTACTAACGACGCTGAATTTTGGACTAAATTCAAGCGCACATTCTTGTTCTCTCTATCCGCTTGCATTACAATACGCGCAATGGAACACGCACAAACATTTTCGTACCCGAAAACAATTCCCGAAGACGAACATTGGTGGTTCGCCACGCGCACGTGGGCGATTGAAAAATTTCTCGCCACGCTGCCGCAGAAAAATAATCTCGACGTTCTCGATGTCGGCTGCGGCGCGGGCAACATGATTCATCATCTCGCGCAATACGGACGCGTGCGCGGTATTGAAGTGGACGCGCGACCGGTCAAAATCGCGCAGGAACGCGGTTATGATGTGCGGCTCGGCGACGCGACGCGCGAAATTCCATTTCCCGACGCGTCGTTCGATTTGGTCACTGCGCTCGATGTGATTGAACATGTGGACGCGGACGAAAACATTTTGCGCGAAGCATTTCGCGTCTTGCGTCCGAACGGACACGTGTTGATTACGACGCCCGCGTTTCAATGGTTGTGGAGTCACAACGACGAATTGAACGCGCACAAACGCCGCTACACCGCAAACGAACTGCGCGCGAAGATGGAGCGCGCGGGGTTTCAAATCACGCGGCTCTCGTACAATTTCTTTTTGGTGTTTCCGCTCGCGGCGGGGATGATTGCGTTAAAAAACCTGACGGGGAAAAGCGCGGAATTGAAATCGCATCACTTTAACGACGATGCGTATCAAGTGGACATGGAACCCGTTGCGCCCGCGCTCAATACCATTTTGCGCGGGGTAGGGCAAGTGGAAAATGGAATGTTGAGTGTGATGAATATGCCGTTGGGGACTTCGTTAATTGCGCTTGGTCGAAAAGATGGGTAATTGAAAATAGGTGTATCCAATCAACTGGATACACCCATTCTGTTTAAAGGACTGCGCTCAAATCTCCAATACAACAAAATTGCTATTGCGAAAAGGGCGATGGGCAAAAGCCAGAGCCACCGCGCCCCTGGATGCGTCACAAAGTACCAAACCATCGGAAAGGTCAAGATTGCGCTCATTGCAAAGGCAAGGGGAGAGCGACTAACAATTCCTGCCATGACCTCGCAGACGCTTGCGATGATTCCGCCCCACATTCCAATTACGACGAACCAAACGACTGTTTCTCCGATTGCTTGCGCGAACGGTTGAAAACTGAAAAAAAAGAGCAGCGATGGGACAAACGCGCTTGCCAAGAAAACCGCGCGTTGTGAGTGACGCGTTTTTCCAAACCAAACAAGCGCAATGACCATCATCAATGCAACCCAGAAACCGATTTGTCCCAAGATGCTCCACATTGAAAGTAGCCAATCATTCATTTCAACCTCCGTTCATTTGCAAGGAATCCAAACTCTCATTTTGTCCGGGCCGCGATTGTTCCACGCATAATACGGAATCGCCCGAATCGTCGCGCGTTCCATTTCTCGTTTTTCGTTTCGCGGCGTTAGAGAACGCCTGCTACGCACGTTTCGCGTTTCTCGATACAACTCATCCTCCCATTCGCGCGCATCGAACCCCCCCCCCTCCGCTTCAACCATCATCACACCGCCGCAAACATTTTCGTCCCACACCGCGCGCAATTTACCATCAACATTTACGCGCAAATCATTTACGTCCGCGTCTTGGTCAACCTGCTCGATGCAATATACCAGCGGACCGCGTTCGATGGCGACACAACCGTGCGTCGCGTCCACGTACGGATGCGATTCAATAAAGCGCGGCGTCATGTCCAATTCCAGTTCAATTACATCGCCCGCGCGCCAAGTGCGTTTGATGTTTGTGTATCCATCGCGCGTTTCCATTTCCACCAACGTTCCATTCACGCGCAACGCGTTGTGTGTACTCCAGCGCGGAATACGCAGCGCGATTTCAAATTCACCATCACTTTCACAAATCACACGCACGTTTCCATCCCACGGATAATTCGTCTCGATTCTCGCTTCTCGTTTCTCGCTGCCCAAACGCACATTCATGTACTGATGAATCTGAATTCCCGCGTCACTCGTCGTTGCACAATAATTTGCAACGAGCGCGAGTGTACGCATCACGTTCGGCGGACAGCACGCGCACGCGAACCATTCTTCTCGTTTTATGTTTCCGTCACTGCGTAATGGATTTTCGTAAAAGAAATGTTCGCCGTCGAGCGCGATGCCGCTCAGGAATCCGTTGTACATCACGCGCTCGAACAACTCTGCATAACGCGCATCGTTCGTCGCCAACAACATTCGCCAATTCCACATCATTGACGCAATCGCCGCGCACGTTTCGCAGTACGCTTCTTTGGTCGGCAGTTCGTACGCGTCGCCAAACATTTCGCCATAGCCGCGCGCACCGACGCCGCCCGTGATGTACATTTTTCCGCGCGTCATGTCTTGCCACAATCGTTCCATCGCGGCGAGCAGCGCGCGTTCGCCCGTTTCCAAAAATAAATCCGCGACGCCCGCGCACAAATACAATTGTCGTACCGCGTGACCTGCTACTGTTTCCGCGTCGCGCACGGGAACATGGTCTTGCATATATAACGCGCCAATGTGTCGCAATCCTTGAAACGTGTTGTGACCGCGTTGGTCAATGAAATACTGCGCGAGTTTGAGATAACGCGCGTCGTTCGTCTCGCGGTACAGTTCCACGAGTGCGAGTTCGATTTCGGGATGTCCGCACAGCCCCGCGCGTTTTCCTTCCCCAAACGTCGCATCAATGCAGTCCGCGAATTTTTTTGCAATCTCGAACAAATCGGTGTCGCCCGTCGCGCGTTTGCGCGCAATGCCCGCTTCAATCAAATGTCCCGCACAATACATTTCATGCGCCCATTCCAAATCAGTCCAACGCTCATTTGGTTTTACAAAGGTGAAATAGGAATCGAGATAGCCGTCGGGGAATTGGGCGGAATGGAGATTGGAGATTAGAGATTGGAGATTGGAGGCAATATCGTCATTCCATTGTTGCCCCAATGATAACGATGCCGCCTCCAGCCATTTATAAATGTCGGAATCTTGAAACACATAGCCGCGAAATTCATTTGCATCATGCGTGATTCCCGCGCGTTGTTCTGCCGCGATTCGCATGTTGTCGAGCGTCCCCGATTTTTCCAACATGCGGTAGCCGTGCGGAATTGCTTTTTCTAAATTCACGCGCTGCCAATTTTTCCAAAAGCCGTCGGTGATTTGGATTGCGTTCAAAGCGAGTGGGCGCAAGCGCGCGTGGGAGAGATGCGAGGAAGAAATGTACATCGCACAACCTGATGGCTAGAAGAGCTCATCAAAACCTAGTGAGAATTCAATTGCCGCGCGAACTTGGCGCATGCGTTCTTGGGAAAGCTGCACAATGAATTCACCAAGATTGTTCTTTTGGACAGTCTGAATGTTGTCTGTATTTACAACACACGCTTCCGGCAGCCCATCTTGTTCAGGCGTCAAGAGAACTTCTGACGGAATGTCACGTATGGTTGTTGTAAGCGGCGCAACCGTAATGCCTGTTAGGAATGGAATTGCCGAATTGCGAGTCAGAATTAAAACGGGACGCCGCCTGTCAGGCGCGCGAAACGTGTACCAGTAAACAGCGCCTTGATTCACGACTCACCCCATACTTGTTCCGTCTCCCATTCATTGAAATCATTCGGATTGCTTGGCTGGCGTGCATATCCTTGGGCGTGTTGTTGTTCGAGCGCCAGGATATTTTGATTTCGCAGTGCCAGTTCAAGTGCGCGGCGGACAAATGCTGTGCGCGTCATGGCAAGGGCGTGTGTGGCTCGGTCAACTTCGGCGAGCAACGGTTCTTCCAGTGTCAATTGAATCGTTTCCATAGAACTTCCTTTGAGTTTTCCGCATCTATTTTAGCATGTTTGACCAATGCCGGTTACTCGGGTGCCAATGGACGCACTCGTAGTACTTTTTCCTCGCGCACTGTCACCAATCCCGGATGCGCGCCCGCGCCGCGCACGCGATGCACATTTTTGCGCGGCGTGTAAATTACATCTACCGCGCCGTGCGTGCGCGCTTGGGAATAATACGCGGCGAGTGACGCGGCATATTCGAGCGTCGTTTGCGGAACGTCCGCGCCATTCGATAGAATGATAACGTGCGAACCTGCTTGTCCGCGCGCGTGCAGCCACACATCATCTGTTTTCGCGCGTTCAAAGGTGAGCCAATCGTTCTGCCGCGCATTGCGTCCTACGAGAATTTGAAAATCATTGGGCGAGATAAATTGACGCGGTTCCGAGCGTTGTGATTGTCCGCGTGCGGCAGGCGCCGCGTCGCGTAACACATTCGCTTCGCGCGCTTGTTCGATGACCGTATCAATTTCTGCGCGCGATTCTGCCGCGTCCAAATCGTTCAACAATTGTTGAATGAACGCAATATCATTTTCAACGACGGCGATGCGTTCGGGAACGGCGGCTTGGGCGTCGCGCGCGCGTTTGTATTTGGCAAAGTACGCGTTTGCGTTTTCCACCGCGTTCAGTTTCGGGTCGAGCGCAATGTCGAGTGTCAACTCATCCGTAACCGGCGCACGCAGTTTCGTTTGCCCATTTGTGATTTGATACTGATAGCCGAGAATCATTTCGCCTTGCAGTTTCAATTTTTCAATGTCGTCATTGGAAACCAATTCGCGCTGCAAGTTCGCGCGCATCCGTTCCATTTTTTCGAGGGCGGTATTGATTTGCGCGCGCAAAGGTACTTTGACTGCCTCGTACGATTCTTCTGCGCCAAAAAATGTTTCGAGCGCCGCGCTGATGGAAGGTATTTTGTCATAGCGCGGCAAATGTGAGAGTGCGAACGCGGCGACGGCGACGGGCTGTTCGTTTTCAAACGCGAGCGATGGTTCGGCGGCGGAATTCCAGACGCGCGTCAATTGTTCAAGCAATAAAGTTACATAAGCGTATTTATACAAGCCATCGGACGCGCCACTGACGCGAAACGCGAGTTCGTTTGCAAGCAACGGACTCGTTCCCGCCACACTTGCGACCAATTTTTGTGCGAGCGTTTCGCCGTTCGCTTTTTCGAGAAGCGATTGCAGTTGGGGCGCAGTCAGCGTCAACGGGTCTGCCTTGCCTTGTGGGGGGGGGGGGACATATTTCGCGCGCGGCACAATTTCACGCGAGCGATTGACCGCAGAGGTTACGCGTTTGAGCGCGTCGAGAATGACACCGCCTGCGTCAAGCAAAATAATATTGGCGCGATTCCCGATGAGTTCAATGACCAGCGTCGAAATCCCTTGTTCGCGTTGGTCAAATTCAAGTCGCAGAATTCGTTCGCTTTTCTGAACCGTAATGCGGTTCAGAAAAGCGCCGTCCACATATTTTTTCAGCAGGAGCGCGAACGGCGTAAGCGGAACAGATGCGCTGCGTAATTTTTCCGTGACCAACAAAAGGCGCGGGCGCTGTGGTTCGGCGGACGCGAGGACATAATGGCGTTTGTGATTGGCATACACTTCCAAGCCCAACACGAGCGGCGCGACAAAATAAATTTGCTGCACGCGTCCGCCTTGAATCGTCCCTTGCAATTCCGCGCATAACGCGCGCACAGTGAGAGCGTCAATCATCAAAGGGCATTATAGCAGATGGCGGATAGCAAATCGCGTATTGCGTATCGCATTTCGGAAATTGCAATTTACCATCTCTACTCTCTCACCAAATGCATCGCGTTCGGTTTCAAGGACACGCGCCAATGCCTTTCGCGCGCGAGCTGCAAACGTTCGTACACATACAAGGGTGTATCAATCAATAAATCAAAGTCGCGCGTGGGCTGCAAACGCGCGCCGTTGGAACGAAAACGCAGCATCACCGTATCCCCGTCACTTTCCTCCGCAATCAAATCCCCTTCAAGCGTATTCACACGCTCCACATTCGGACTATCGGGACGAATCAACATGACGCGTTCGGGACGCAGACATAACATCACGCGCGTGTTTGGTGCGAATATGCGCGCATCCGCCTGCAATTCCATTTCTCCCACGCGCAATGTATTTGAATCCAACACGATCGCCGGCAAGATATTTTTCACACCGACAATTTGCGCGACGCGCGCATTCGCGGGCGCGCGCAAAATTTCACTCGGCGTGGCGAATTGCAATACGCGCCCATTTTCAATGACTGCCATTTCATCCGCGAGCAACGCGGCTTCGCCCAAATCATGCGTCACAAACAACATGCTCGTTTTCAAACGCTGCTGCAATTCTTTTAACTCGCGGCGCAATTCCACACGCGTTTCCAAATCCAACGCCGAAAACGGTTCGTCTAACAATAACAACGCGGGCTCAATCGCCAACGCGCGTGCGAGCGCGACACGCTGCTGCTGCCCGCCCGACAGTTCGGACGGTTTGCGCTCGGCGAAATCTTCGAGATGTACCATTTGTAAAAGTTCGCGCACGCGCGTTTCTTTTTTTGCGCGCGTTGTTTTCAAACCATACGCAATGTTTTGCGCGGCGGTGAGATGGGGAAAGAGCGCGAGGTCCTGGCGCACCATGCCGATGCGGCGCGCTTGCGGTGCGAGATTCACATGGCGCGTCGCGTCATACAACACGCGCTCATTCAACGCAATGCGTCCCGCGTCCGGTGCGATGAATCCCGCAATCGCCGCGAGAGTCAACGATTTTCCCGCGCCGCTCGCGCCAAAGAGAACGATAATTTTTTCTGCTGGCGCGTCGAGTTGAAGGTCGAGTGTGAACGCGGGGAATTGTTTGCGGATGTAAAGTGAGAGCATTCGTCATTGCTATCCTAAAGTGATTCCCTTTGGACTCACCGCGCGCACAGAGAATAAAATTCCAAACGAAACGACGACGAGAATGAGAGAGAGCGCGAGCGCGCTGTCGAGATTCGATTCGAGTCCCGCGTAAATGGCAAGCGGCATCGTTTGCGTGCGCCCCGGAAAATTTCCCGCGAACATAATCGTCGCGCCAAATTCGCCCAACGCGCGCGCCCACGTCATCAACAGTCCGCTCAACAGTGACGGCGCGGCGAGCGGCACAGTGATACGAAAAAACGTTTTGAGATTTGAGACGCCGAGCAGTGCGGACATTTGCTCCAATTTTTTATCCACCGCGCCGAATCCTGCTTTCGCGGAACGTACATAAAACGGCGCGGCGACAAATGTTTCGGCGAAAATCACCGCCGCAGTTGTGAACGGCAATTCGATTCCGAATAATGAAAGCGTCGGACCCAACAAACCGCGGCGCCCGAACGCCATCAACAATGCGATACCCGCGACGGCGGGCGGCAGCACCATCGGCAAATCAATCAAGGTGTCCACCAATGCTTTGCCGCGAAAATTTTCGCGCGCGAGCAAATACGCAACAGGTGTGCCGATTCCAAATGCGATGAATGTTGAAAGCGTTGCCGTAACGAAACTTAATTGCAATGCCGCCAACGTATTTCCACTCATCCACGCGGCGAGCCCGAGAGGCAGTGCGCGCAGCACGAGCGCGACGAGCGGCAATGCTAAAAAGAGAACGAGCAAACTCGCGAGCGCAAGAAAAAGGAAACGCTTCGCGGGGAGGGCTGATGGGGCAGGGACAGAAAATTCGCGCGCACTCATAAAAATAAAAACGGTGCGACACACTTTGTGCGCGTGTCGCACCGATAAATCGGAAAATGAATTTTAACTCGGCGGCACAAAACCGTATTTGGTGAGAATGGCTTGACCTTGCGGGGAGAGAACGAATGCAATCCATTTATCCGCAAGCGCCGCGTTTGGCGCGTTTTGGACAATCGCTATCGGATACAACGCAATCACGTTGAATTCGTCAGCCACATCAATTTTTGTAACTTGTGCGGCGGCAGTTTGCGCGTCGGTGCTGTACACAATTCCCGCGTCCGCTTCGCCCAAACTCACTTTGCTTGCAACGGCTTTGACGTTGTTTTCTTGCGAGACGACATTTTTCAACACGGCATCTTTGAAATCCGCGCCATACTTTGCATCCGCCGAAAGTTTATCGAGCATTTGCAAGGCGTAATTTCCGACAGGCACACTTTTTTCTGCGACGACGAGTTTGATTCCCGTGTTCGCCAAATCTTTTAATTCTTTCAATCCTGCGGGATTCGTTTTCGGAACAATGACGACGAGCCGATTGCGCGCAAACACTTGCGGTGTGCTGCCAATCAATTTCGCGGCGTGGAGCGTATCCATGTTTTTTAAATCGGCGCTGGCGAAAACATCTGCGCGCGCGCCTTGCTCGATTTGGGTACGCAATTCTTGCGAACCCGCAAAATTGAATTCAATTTTTGCATTAGGGTTTGTCGTTTGAAATTCTTTCGCCATATCTTGAAACGCATTGGTCAATGATGCAGCTGCATAGACCGCAAGTGTGCCACTTGCCATGTTAGTTGTCGAGGGGACGGTTGGCGGAACTGCAGTGGGTGTTGGCGCGGCACAGGCAAGCAAACTGGTAGCGAGCAGCACACAGATGTTGCTCAAGTACAGAATCCGAGCTTTCATACAATTTCTCCTCTCACTTGTTTTTCTGCGTCGCGCGTGTGTGGGGTTTTGCACGCGCGGTGGGTGCGTTGGCGTTTTGATACGTCCGGAGCCATTGCAAAATTGCTTCCAGCTGCGCGCGGCGAAAACTGCTGACCGTCGCGGCGAATTCGGATGACGCATCCGATGTTTGCAGTGCGTCGTATTCTTGTTGCGTCGCGGCGATTTGGTGTGCGAGAAACGCGCGCAGGGCGGGGCGACCTGCCGCGCGCGCAAAATACAAGCGCGCGAAAAAATCAACGCGGAATTCGCGCAAGCCGCGCGCGGATTGTTTCATCCACGCATCGAATGCGCGTTGACCTTGCGGCGTGAGTTTCAATACTTTGCGCGCGGGACGACCTGTTTGTGCTGTAGTGATGGTTTTAATCCAGCCGCGCGTTTCGTACTCTTTTAACAGCGCATACATCTGACTCATGCCAATGCGCCACACGGTGCCGAGATTCGCGACGACTTGTTTGTACAAGTCGTACCCGTGTAACGGACCGTCTTGGAGAAAACCGAGCAGGGCGGGTTCGGGAGAAATAGTTGCTTTCATTGTGAGGTCGGCGGCGATTATACTCAATCAGTGAATATTCATCAAGTGAATAATTTGATGCGACAAAAAAACGCCGCTCACGTGCGGCGATTTTTTCTATCTGCCTTGCCACCAATCTTTGCGTGAACGCGGGTCGAGAAACGCGCCGCGGTCGCGAATTGCGACGCCCACTTCATTGCCCGGCACATAGCCAATCGGTTGCCCCGGACGCAACGCGGGCAGTCCGCCGCGTCCTTCGGCGTGGCGCGCGTTATAGAGATTCAACAAATTGGAATATACGCACAGTCCTTCGATGTGCAGGGTGTAGCCGTCAATCACATTGTCTTCGCCCGTGTATTTGAGGGTGACGCGATGTTTGTCGGCGTACAACACGAGCGCCACATATCCTTCGCCGATTTCGTGACCAAAGTCGGGCGTAAAAATTGTTTCACCTTGATCTACACGAAAGCCGGTCATTGTCACTTCAAAATCTTCAATTGGGTCGCCACGCGAATCCGAACCCCAATTCCAATCAAACACTTGATAGGTGTGCGCAATCTCGGCACTGCGGCGGTCCGCGAAAAGCCCCCATAATTGCGGCGCGTTGCCATCCGTTTCTCCGTCGTAATCTACGAGTCCGCGAAACGCGTCCACAACGCGATAACCGCGCACTGCCAGATTCAAATCGGGATGGGATTGGGGGTCACGTCCTTCCCAACCGCCCGCACCGAGTACACCAAAATCCCCCCCCCCCAGCACATCACAGGCGGCGTCCACCGCGAGCGCTGTGTTGCCAAGCGAGGGTTGTGTGGAAATTTCCGTCGGCGCTTCTGTTGGCACGCTCGTCGCGGGTACGGTACTTTCATTGCTCTGCGCGGCAGCAGCAGGCGGTGTGGGAGTGCGCGTATTTCGTTTTATCGGCGTGTTGACGCGCGTTGGGGTGTGCGGCTTTGTTGGAATGCGTGTACGCGTGGGACGCGGAGTGCGTGTTGGTTTCGGCGTTTCGGTTGGAGCGATGCGCGCGACTTTGGTCGGTTGCGCGGAAACGCGCGCCGGACGCGTGAGCGCGCGTGTGGGCGATGGTGTGACACCGGGCGCACACGCCGCGCTGAATAACATGGCGGCAAGCAATAGGGCTAGCAAAAAGCGCGGGGCGCGAAAAAATTCGTATTGCAAAATAGAGTTTCTCGGTGCGGAGAAATTACGCGGGAATTGTAGCGTAACCTTGAATCAAATCCAAACGCTGCGCTAACGCCGCGCATTGTCAAAAGTCAATGGCGTCGGCGTGGTCGAATTGCTCGCACTTGAGTTTGCTTGCGGCGTTGTTTGAGCGCGAAGGGATGGCTCGATGGGAAATTGTTCAAAGCCGTTTTTTGGCGTCACAAATTCCGCGCTAATCCAGCCGAGCGAACCATAATCGGGATACGCGATAGCGAGCCACTTGTTATCCTCACTGCGCGCCAAAACATCCAATACAAAATCGCGCGGTACTCTGCCGAGCATTTCAAAATCTGTCCCGGGTCCCGAACGCACGCGCAAAATTTCGGTGGTGCGATACGCGGCAAATTCAATGGGCGTCGCAGTGGGTGTTGGAGATGGACCGCGCGTGGGTGTAAATGTGCGTGTCGGTGATGGCTCGTTCGTCGCGGGCAGGGTTGGTGTCAATGTCGGAGTGCGGGTGGGACGCGGTGTTGCGGTTGCGGCGAGCGCGCTTTTTTCTTCCGCCGAAGGGGGGGGTGAATTTTTGAATTGTGTTGCGTATTCGCGCGTGAGGTCGAGATACAAATTGCCGTACGTCACGCTCGGTTCAATCATCGAACCTTCGACCCATTCATTGAAACTTGTAATCACCACCATATCAGGACGTGACGCGATGGCAGCGTTCCAGGTGCTGCGATAAAAATTTCCATCTTCCCGATTGCGCGCAAATTTATCTGCGCGGCTCGTGCGCGTGTCATCATAACCGGGCATCACAGTCGCCACCCACAATTTTTCTGCGCCCGCGCGGCGCACACGTTTTGACCAATCGCTCAAGGTGTAATTCACATCGGGCGACCACGCAATCGAATACAAATGATGTCCGTCGAACACGCGTTGATACGCAATATTCACGCCTTCGGCAATCCAAATTTGATCGCGGTTGGGATCAACGATGTTGCGAATCTCTGCCCATTCGTCCACGCTGCGAACTTGTTCGCGCCAAAAAAATAAAACAGGTTTGCCATTTACGCGCGCGAACGCGCCATGCGGCATCAATTGGTCGCGCACGTACGTCAACGCGCTGATGAGCGCGTCGCGTGACGCGTAACGATTCGCTTCAAAATCAATTGTGGCGGAAAAATTTTTGCCGCCCGCAATGTCCAACATCATTTTGAAACGTTCGTCAGTGGGGTTGCCGGGACCGAGCCAAGAGACGACGAACGAATCAATCCCCGCACTATTCGCTTGGTCAATATGGCGCGCAATCGCGTTTGGGTCGCGCGAGACATACGTTTCGGCAGGAATATCCGCAACGTGGTCGGGTGTCCACGTCTGTTCATCGAACCACGCGTAATAAAACGCGAAAACGCGCGGTGGGTTATCGGCGAACGTTAATGGGGGAGAGAGAAAGAGGAGGCAAGCGAAAAACGAGAACGCAGCGATACGAATTAGATTGTGACGAGCCATAAGAACGAGCCGGATAATAGCATGAGGAACGGTCTCTCGCAATTTCTGATTTGGATGTGAAAATGGCAAACCTTTATGCTTTTTTAATAGGGCATCTGTCCCGCGCTTGTCGTGTCAAGCATCCATATCTAATCCGCGGCGCAAATGCTAACGTCTGTGCGAAATGCAATGTCATGATGGCAGCGAACACATTCCCTCGACGACGCGCGAAATCATCCTCGTCGGCAATCACAATGTCGGCAAGTCCGTTCTCTTTGGCTGGCTTACGGGCAAATATGTGACCGTTGCCAATTACCCCGGCACGACAGTTGAAATCACACGCGGCGTCGCGCAATACGAAAGTTCTCTCGACCATGTTCGGGACAAGCACCGTACTGTTGTAGATACGCCCGGCGTCAATTCATTACAGCCACTTTCCGATGACGAACGCGTCACGCGCGATGTTTTGCTCCAAAGTGATTTTCCCCAAATCGTCCAAGTCGCCGACGCGAAAAATTTGCGCCGCGCGCTCTTGATTACTTCACAGCTCGCGGAATTGGAATTTCCAATGGTCCTCGTACTGAACATGATGGACGAGGCGCACGCGCGGCATATTGAAATTGACGTGGCGCGTTTGCAATCTACGCTCGGCGTTCCCGTTGTCACTGCGACGGCGACCAAACGACAAGGACTGGACGCGTTGGTGAGTGTATTGGACGCGCCGATGCGCGCGCAGCCGTTGGTACATTTTCAAGACCAAATTGAAAACACAATTTGTGAAATCGGAAATCGTTTGCGCGACGTTTGCGCGCAGCCGCGTGCGGTTGCGGTCGCGTTTCTGAATGGCGACGCGGCGATGGACGAATTTGTCCAAGTGCGCGTGGATGCGAAAACGTACAACGCGTTGTGTCAAGTGCGCGCAGAATTAACACAAAGCGTCGGTGCGCCGCTGTCGCGTGTGATGCAAGAGACGCGCACGCAATGGGTGGATGAAAATGTGCGCGCAGTGTACACGAATCCAAATGGACATGTTCATGCCGCGCACGAATCGTTCGCAAGCAAATTCGCGCGCTGGAGCGTGCATCCTGTGTGGGGCATTCCGATTTTGCTCGCGGTGTTGTTTGCGGTGTACGAATTCGTCGGCGTGTTTGGCGCGGGAACGTTGGTTGGATTTATCGAAAAAACAATTTTCGGTGAATGGCTTAATCCGCTCGTGACGGAATTTGTACGCGCGTGGATTCCGTTTGTGATTGTGCAAGATTTTCTCGTCGGTGAGTACGGGATACTCACTGTCGCGTTGACGTACAGTTTCGCAATCATTCTGCCAATTGTTTTTACATTTTTTATCGCGTTTGGAATTTTGGAAGATTCGGGGTATTTGCCGCGTCTCGCGGTGATGGCGCATCGCGCGTTTCGCGTGATGGGGTTGAATGGCAAAGCGGTGCTGCCGATGATTCTCGGTTTGGGCTGCGATACGATGGCGACGATGACGACGCGCACGCTCGAAACAAATAAAGACCGCGTGCTTGTGACACTGCTGCTCGCATTGGGTGTGCCGTGTTCGGCGCAACTCGGCGTCGTGTTGGGAATGTTGGCGGGACTCGACGCGGCGGCAACATTGATTTGGGTCGCAGTAGTCGTCGGCGTTTTGCTCGCGGTGGGTTGGCTCGCCGCGCAAGTGATTCCCGGTGATTCGTCCGATTTTATTTTGGAATTGCCGCCACTGCGCGTCCCACAACTTTCGCATTTGCTCATCAAGACGATGGCGCGCATGGAATGGTATTTGAAAGAAGTGTTACCGCTGTTTGTTTTGGGTACGGCGATGCTCTTTGTGTTGCATGTGACGGGCGCGCTGCAATGGTTGGAAAACGCGGTGCAGCCGTTGATTGTTGGGTGGCTTGGTTTGCCGATTGAATCCACGAGCGCGTTCCTTGTCGGATTCTTGCGACGCGACTATGGCGCGGCGGGATTTTTTCAAATGGCGAACGAGGGCTTGCTCACGCGCGAACAAATTATTGTCGCGTTGGTGACGATTACGTTATTCGTTCCATGCATCGCCAATTTTTTCGTGATGGTCAAAGAACGCGGAATGAAAACGACGTTGGCAATCACTGCGTTCGTTGTGCCGTTCGCGTTTCTCGTCGGCGGTGCGCTGCATTTTCTATTCGAGGTGCTGTGATGATTCACTGCGCGTTGTGTGGATTTGAATACGAACCTGTCGCCACGTGTCCGCCCGCGTGTCCGTTGAAAAACGCGTGTCATTTCGTGTGTTGTCCGCGCTGTGGCTATCAAAACATTGACGCGTCGCAAGCGTCGAGTGTGAAATTCGTACAAAGAATCTGGAGCAAATATGTTAAACCATCGCCCAAAACGCAAACCACTCACGATTGTTGATTTGCTGCGCGAGACAAATTTTTCGCTTGCATTATTGCCGAACGGTTCGCGCGCGCGAATTCATTGCGTCGAGTGCGAGTGCGCCGCGCGCTGTGAACGTTTGATGGCGTATGGTTTGGTGCAAGGACAAATCATCGAACTCGTCCAAACCAATCCCGCGTATGTGATTCGCGTGGACGAAACGGAACTCGCGTTGGATAAAGAGGTCGCGCGCTGTGTGCGCGTGCAGCCCTTGTGATGGCTGAATTGTCATAGCAAATCAAGTATCAATTTCCCTTGTGGCGCGCGCGGCGTTCCGCTATGGTACAAGCGAGGCAACGTATATGCACGAATCAGGCATCGCGCAGCAAATGGTGAATCTTGCGCTCGAATACGCCAAAGAAAACAACGCGTCGAAAATTACCCAATTTACAATCGAGATGAGTCAAGCGGTGGACGAAAGCGAAGATTCGCTGCGCTTGCATCTCGAATTGTTTGCGCGCGGCACGATTGCCGAAGGCGCGCAGTTTGAGATTCAACGCGTGCCTGTGCATCTCCATTGTTTGAAATGTGGGAATGAATTTTCGCAAGAGTATTTGGGCGAAGCGTGTCCGAATTGTCACAGCGCGCGCGTCGTTCCAAAAGTGCATGACGAGTTCAAATTGGCGAGTATAGAAATCGAGTAACGATGCTCCGAACGTTTCACGTGACCGGCGTCGTGCAAGGCGTCGGCTTTCGCCCATTCGTCTATCAATTGGCGACACGCGCGGCGCTGCGCGGTTGGGTGATGAATACTTCGGCGGGCGTGGACATTCAGGTTCAAGGCGACCTGACCGCGCTCGAAAATTTCGCGCGTGTATTGGTGAATGAAAAACCACCCCTCGCGCGCATTGATTCCCTCACTTTCGTAGATTCTTCCACAAACGGTCATTCCCTTTTTGAAAAATTTGAAATTCGCGCGAGTGTGGCTTTCGAGGGCGCGTTTCAACCCATCTCCCCCGACATTGCAATTTGTGACGATTGTTTGCGCGAATTGTTTGAACCCACTGACCGCCGCTATCGTTATCCGTTCATCAACTGCACGAACTGCGGACCGCGGTTTACCATTATTCAAGATATTCCGTACGACCGTCCGCAAACGACAATGCGCGAATTTGAAATGTGCGACGATTGCGCGCGCGAATATCACGACCCGTTGAATCGCCGCTTTCACGCGCAGCCCGTCGCGTGCGCGAAATGTGGACCGCGTGTTTGGCTGAAGCAGATTGCAGATTGCAGATTGCAGATTGCAGATTCGGGTGACGCGATTCTGCAAACACAGCAATTGTTGGCACTGGGAAAAATTGTTGCGGTCAAAGGACTGGGCGGTTTCCATCTCGCGTGTGATGCGACGAACGCGGACGCGGTGAAAATTTTGCGCGAACGAAAACGCCGCGTGGAAAAACCGTTCGCGTTGATGCTGCGCGATGTGGAAAGGATTGAACAGCATTGTTTGGTGAATGACGCGGAGCGCGAATTATTGCAAGCGCGCGAGCGTCCCATCGTTTTATTGAAACGTCGCCCTGAATCCAACATTGCGCGCGAGGTTGCCCCGCATCAAGACACACTCGGCATCATGCTGCCATACACGCCGTTACATTTTTTGTTGATGACGAAGGACGAAGGGCGAAGGACGAACGACGCATTGATTCCAACTGCGCTTGTTCTTACAAGTGGAAACTTGAGCGAAGAACCGATTGCGTACACGAATGACGAGGCGCGCGAACGCTTGGCGAAGCTCGCGGACGCGTTTTTGATGCACGACCGCGACATTCATATTCGCACGGATGATTCGGTGATGCGCGTATTCGACAAAGAGGTTTATCCCTTGCGTCGTTCGCGCGGGTACGCGCCATTCCCCGTTCACTTGCCCTTTGATGTTCCGCCGCTTCTCGCGGTGGGCGGTGAATTGAAAAATACGTTTTGTGTTGCGCGCGAACGCTACGCGTTCCTGTCCCATCACATTGGCGATTTGGAAAATTACGAAACCCTGCGCTCGTTCGAGCAAGGCATCGCGCATTTTGAAAAATTGTTTCGCATCGAGCCACAAGTCATTGCGTACGATTTGCATCCGAATTATTTGGCGACGCGGTATGCTCTCGAACGCGCGGAACGCGAAAACATTCGCGCGTTTGGCGTGCAGCATCATCACGCGCACATTGCCGCGTGCATGGCGGAAAATAATTTGGATGGCGCGCGTCCTGTGATTGGCGTCGCGTTCGACGGAACGGGATATGGCGACGATGGCGCGATTTGGGGCGGCGAGTTTTTGATTGCGGATTACGCACACTATCAACGCGCGGCGCATCTCGCGTACGTTCCATTACCCGGTGGCGACAAAGCGACGCGCGAACCGTGGCGCATCGCGTTGGCGTACCTACAACGCGCGGGCGTCGAATGGAGCGACGACCTCGCACCCGTGCGCGCGGCGAATGAACATGCACGACATATTTTGCTTCAACAAATTGAACGCAACATCAACGCGCCGTTGACATCGAGCATGGGACGTTTGTTTGATGCGGTGGCATCACTCGCAGGAATTCGGCAGTCGGTGAATTACGAAGCGCAAGCGGCAATCGAGCTTGAGGCATTGTCAGATGGGAATGAGCGTGGGGCGTACGAGGTAGAAATCGAAAATCGAAAATCGAAAATCGAAATTGATACAGCGCCTTTGATTCGCGCGATTGTGGCAGACGTGCGCGCAAACGTTTCTATTCCCATCATCGCCGCGCGTTTTCACAACAGCATCGCGTTGATGACGCGAAATGTTTGTTGTGAGTTGCGCGGGGAATTTGGTTTAAATGAAATCGCGTTGAGCGGCGGTGTGTGGCAAAACATGACTCTGTTACAAAAAACGCTTGCATTGTTAGGCGACGAAAATTTTGTCGTGTACCTTCACCGACTTGTACCTGCGAATGATGGGGGCATCGCGTTGGGACAAGCGATGATTGCAAGTTGTCGTAGAAACGATTTTAATCGTTCCGCTGCCCCGAACGAATGAATTCGTTACTACGGGTCGTGCTTCAAGGAGAATCCATTATGTGTCTCGGTGTTCCCGGTAAAATTGTTGAAATTCATCAAGCGAATGGTTTGAAAATGGGCAAGGTGGATTTTGGCGGTGTGATGCGCGAAGCATGTCTCGCGTATGTGCCTGACGCGCAAGTTGGCGATTACACGGTCATTCACGTCGGTTTTGCCATCAGTCGTTTGAGCGAAGAGGAAGCGCAAGCGTCGCTCGAAACATTACGCGAGATGGTGAATTTGGAAGAAGAGATTGAACCCGAAAAATTGTTGGGGAAATCTCCGCCGCGCAAGTAAGGGCGAAGCATTTGCAGACGCGTATGTCAATCGAGACGCGAATGTTTATGCAAATGCTTCGCCCCTACATCAATTATGAAATACATTTCTGAATACCGCGATGCAAAACTCGTACACGGCGTGTTGGAAGAAATTCGCCGCACAGTCACGCGTCCGTGGACGTTGATGGAAATTTGTGGCGGGCAAACGCACGCGATTGTGCGGCATGGGATTGACCAACTTTTGCCGCGCGAGGTCGAACTCGTTCACGGTCCCGGCTGCCCCGTGTGCGTGACACCGCTCGAATTGATTGATAAAGCGTTGGCGATTGCCGCGCGTCCCGATGTGATTTTCACTTCGTACGGCGACATGCTGCGCGTGCCCGGCAGTGGACGCGATTTGTTTTCGATTCGCGCGAATGGCGGCGATGTGCGCGTTGTGTATTCGCCGTTGGACGCGGTAAAAATCGCGCAGCAAAATCCCGACAAGCAAGTAGTCTTTTTCGCGATTGGCTTTGAAACGACCGCGCCCGCGAACGCGATGAGCGTAGCACAAGCAAAAGCGTTGGGGGTGAAAAATTATTCTGTGCTTGTTTCGCACGTGTGCGTGCCGCCCGCGATGCACGCCATCCTAAGTTCTGCGTCGAATCGCGTGCAAGGATTTCTCGCGGCGGGACACGTTTCTGCCGTGATGGGTTATTGGGAATATCCGCCGCTCGCGGAAAAATATAAAGTGCCGATTGTGGTGACGGGGTTTGAACCGTTGGACATTGCGCAAGGAGTTTTGGTCGCGGTGCAAATGTTGGAGCAAGGACGCGTCGGCGTCGAGAACGCGTACGCGCGCGCCGTGACGTATCAAGGCAATCAACCCGCGCAGCAAGTGATTGGACAAGTGTTTGAATTGTGTGACCGCAAATGGCGCGGCATTGGTACAATTCCAATGAGCGGCTGGTGCTTGCGTCCCGCATACGCGGAATTCGATGCCGAGTCGCGCTTTGATGTTTCGAATATTGAAACGAATGAATCGCCCTTGTGCATTGCAGGACAAATTTTGCAAGGTTTGAAAAAACCGCACGACTGTTCTGCGTTTGGAACACTTTGTACGCCCGAACATCCACTCGGCGCGACGATGGTTTCGAGCGAAGGTGCGTGCGCGGCGTATTACAAATATGGTCGCCATATGATTTTGGAGCAAGCGTTATGAACGGAAATGGAAATTTGAACGCGGCGACAATCGAAGGTCTCGCCTGTCCACTGCCTCTGCCGCACGGTGAACAAATTGTGTTGGGACATGGCAGCGGCGGAAAACTCTCGCGCGATTTGATTGCGAAATTATTTTTGCCGCCGTTTGACAATCCGATTTTGCGCGCGGGTGATGACGCGGGCGTCGTGAATTTTGACATGACGCGGCTCGCCATCAGTACGGACTCGCATGTCGTCGCGCCATTATTTTTTCGCGGCGGCGATATTGGAAAACTCGCGGTGTGCGGGACGGTGAACGATTTGGCGATGATGGGCGCGACGCCGCGTTATTTGACGGCGGGATTTATTTTGGAAGAAGGTTTGGAAATTTCCGTTCTCGAACGCGTCGTGGAATCTATGCGCGCGGCGGCGCACGAAGCGCAAGTGCAAATCATTGCGGGTGATACCAAAGTGGTGCAACGCGGCAAAGCGGATAGTTTGTACATCAACACAGCAGGCGTCGGCGAAATCGCGTGTGACATTCACATCAGCGGCGCGAACGCGCGTGCGGGCGATGTGGTGATTCTTTCGGGGACAATGGGCGACCACGGGATTGCGGTGTTGAGCGCGCGCGGCGATTTGGATTTTGAAGCGGATGTTGAGAGTGATGTCGCGCCATTAAATCAACTCGTCGCGGCGATGCTGCATACGCGCGCAGAAATTCATGTCTTGCGTGACCCGACACGCGGCGGCGTTGCGACAACGTTGAACGAAATCGCGCAGCAATCGAACATCGGCATTGTGTTGAATGAAGATGCGCTGCCGATTCAACCTGCGGTTGCGGCGGCGTGTGAAATGTTGGGCTTTGACCCGCTGTATGTGGCGAACGAAGGAAAGTTGTTGGCGCTTGTCGCGCGTGACGATGCGGAAAACATTTTGCGCGTATTGCGCGAAACGCGTTACGGTGAAAACGCCGCCATCATCGGACATGTCACGCACGAACCGCGCGGGCGCGTGTTGATGAAAACGTCCATCGGCAGTACGCGCGTGGTGGATGTGTTGATGGGCGAATTGCTGCCGCGCATTTGTTGAATTTTCGCGCAACGCTTGCAAAGTGCGTTATAATCTGCCTATTCTATTCTGCCTCCGCAGACACCTGAAAGGTAGGTTGTGATGCATCGCCGCAAGCTTTTTCTGTCTTTGTTCGTTGGGTTGCTCGCCTGTTTGCCGGTCCTCGCAAATTCCTCCGCTGTCTCGAGTGCGGCGAATGCGCCACTCTCTACTGAGCGCGCCTTGCACGCTACGCACTCCATTATCCTCAACGCGTTCACTGCCAAAGCCAAGCCCGGTGCAAAAGCCAAACTCAATTGGGAAACCGGCAACGAGACTGTCGTGCTGCATTTTTTTGTGTGGCGCGCGACGAAAAAAAATGGCACGTATAAAAAATTAAACACCGCGCCGATTCCGGCAAAAAATCCCGGCGGCATTTCCGGCGAGACCTATGCGTACACCGACAAAAAATTGACGGCGGGCAAAAATTATTTTTACAAATTGGAAGTGGTCCGAAGCGACTCGGCGAGTGAGTGGAGTCCAACCGTCAAAATCACGGCGAAACCTTGACAATTTCCAAAGGAGGCAATTGCATGAACCGAGACGAGCAAGAAGATATGACGATTTATAAAGTCGTCGTCAATCACGAAGAACAGTACAGCATCTGGCCCGCCGACCGCGAGAATCCGCTCGGTTGGAACGATGTGGGCAAATCAGGTTCCAAAGCGGAATGTTTGGACTATATCAAAGAAGTGTGGACGGATATGCGTCCGTTGTCGCTGCGAAAGAAAATGGAAGAAGATGAACGACGGCGCACAGAGGGTGGCGGATAAAATGAGGGGGGGGGGATTTCACCCCCCCCTTTTTGCATCACTGCGTCCGAACAAATTCAGAAACCGCTCGGGCACAATTTCGCTGGCGACGGTTGCGCCGAGGTAACCAAACACCATCACATACGCGCCCCATTCACCGAGCAAGAAACCTACCATATAAATTAATATCAACACAATGACCCAGCGCGTCATCAAAATTCCAAAATCATTTTTCACATTCGATTTGTCGGGCGTCAATTGTTCAATCGTTTGATAATGCCGCAACATTCCCACCAACGACAACGCGGCAATCAACACAATCCCAAACACAAATTCTGTGTCGCTCAACGCGGCGCGCCAATCCCACTCTACCATCATCAAATAAATAAACAGCGGCATCCCCAATGGAATCGCCATGAACGCAATGAGGAACGCGCCGACAAACAACATCGTCCCCCACGCGTTCAGCCGTCCGAAAAATCCCGTCTGCATTTTCGCTTCGGGAAAATTCAATGCGAGTCCGGTGACAAGCGCCCACATCGCGCCGAGCGTGTCTGCAAAATACAGTACGATTAAATTTTGTGCGGACCACCCCAAAAATAAAATGCCGATGAGCGGAATTGCATTTCGCAATATCACAAACGCAATCCGTTCGCGGCGGTCTCCAAGTGTCGCACGCGTTTCGAGCGTCGTCTGCAAATTTTTCATCCCAGCACAATTCTCCACACGGGGAGCATCACCAACAAAACGAGTGAGGTCAATACCAACGTTGACGATGCTTCCGCTTGATACGTGCCATAGCGCGCGGCTAGAATGGATGCCAGCACGGGCGTCGGCAGCGCGCACAAGATAACGCCTTGTTGAGCTAACGGTTCTGTGATGCCCAAGGCGCGCACGAGGAGCAACATGCACAACGGCTGCGCGACCATTTTCAAAAACGTGTTGACGACGATCTCAAAATTGACGCGCAGGCGATACGCCGCGAGAAAAAGTCCGGCGGCGAACATTGCCAAGCCCGACGTTACACTGCCGAGCAAGTTTAGCATATTCAAAATTTCGCGCGGCAGTGTGATTCCCAACAACACCAACACCGCGCCCACGAACGGCGCCCACACCAACGGCGCGCGGGCGGCATTCCCAAACGCGGTCAAAAAAATTGTGCGCCAATGCGTTTCGTGATGGTGCTGTGCGTTGTGCATGATTTCCAAAATAATCACTGCACTCGGAATAAAGACCAGCGTTCCCAACACGGTCGCAATCGCAACCGTCACCACACTGGTCGCGCCAAACAGTCCGCCCAAAATCGGAACGCCCATAAAGCCCGTGTTGGGAAATGCCAATGTCGTCGCTTGCAAGACCGCCGCGCCCGCGTGATGATGAAATACTGCGCGCCCAAGAAAATTTCCAACTAACCAAAACGCGACAAACGCGACCAACAACGCGAGAATCAACGGTGCGTGCCGTAATAATTCCGCGCGCGGGGTTTGCACCGTCCCTGTAAAAAGTGCGGCAGGCAGTGTAAAATCAACCAGCACGCGATTAATGCCGGTCATCTGATGCGTGTCAATGCGCCGCGTGCGTCCGGCAATAAAGCCCACGCCCATTACGAAAAAAAGCGGCAAGAGAACGACAAGCGTTGTGGCAATCATAAAAATTTTTGCTCAAGGAGTTTGGACATGGTGACAGTCGGTTTGTATTATCAAGTTCGCCCCGGCAAGGAAAAAGTTTTTGAAGCTTCCGTTGACCAAGTGATGGAGCTGCTGTCAAATAATTCTGGTCACGTGAAAAGTTTTCTGTACCGCGATGTAAAAAATCCGCTCTCGTACGCGATTATTTCGGAATGGAATTCGCAAAGCGATTTTACTGATTTTGTAAAAAGCGACATCTTTCACCAAGTGACCGATTTCGGCAAGGCGGAGGTCTTGGAACAGCGTCCGCGTCACAAAGTGTATGGTACGGAACGCGAAGTCGGCGCGTGATTTTTCATTTTCGTTTTTTGATATAATGCATTCATGCCTCTCTCTCCACTCGCCGGAAAACCTGCCCCCGAAAATGTATTGATTGATGTTGCCGCGCTCGGACACGCGTATTATGACGTTGCGCCTGATGCGGAGAATCCCGCGCAACTGGTCGCGTTCGGCACGAGCGGTCATCGCGGTTCGCCGTTCGACGGCAATTTCAACGAAGCGCACATTCTTGCCATCACACAAGCGATTTGCGATTATCGCCACACTCACAATATCAACGGTCCGCTGTTCATGGGTAAAGACACGCACGCCGCGTCGCGTCCCGCCGAGCGTTCTGCGCTCCAAGTGCTTGCCGCGAATGGAGTTGAAGTTTTCATTCAACGCGATGATGGTTACGCGCCGACGCCGGTTATTTCACGCGCGATTTTGGTGTGGAATCGCGAACAGCCGCATCTCACCGCTGACGGAATTGTAATCACGCCGTCGCACAATCCGCCGCGCGATGGCGGTTTCAAATACAATCCGCCCGAAGCGGGTCCTGCCGATTCCGCGACGACGAAATGGATTCAAGACCGCGCGAATGAATTGCTGCGCGAAAAAAATCGTGGCGTCATGCGAATCGGTTACACTGCCGCGCTGCAAGAAAATTCCACGCGTCAACACGATTACGTTTCGGATTACGTGAATGACTTGGAAAATGTAATTGATATGGACGCAATTCGCGCGTCGGGAATTAAAATTGGGGTTGACCCGTTGGGCGGCGCGGCGCTCGCATATTGGGAACCGATTGCAGAAAAATACAAATTGAATTTGACGGTGACGAATCCGAAAGTTGACCCGACATTTCGATTTATGACGGTTGACCATGATGGAAAAATTCGCATGGACTGTTCGAGCCCCTACGCGATGGCGGGACTTGTCGGTCTGAAAGACCAATTCGATATTGCGTGGGGCAATGACCCCGACGCAGACCGTCACGGCATCGTCACGCGCTCGCTCGGTTTATTGAATCCAAACGCGTATCTCGCAGTGGCGATAAGCTATTTGCTCACGCATCGCGCGGAATGGAAAGAAAGTTCTGGTATTGGCAAAACGCTCGTGAGCAGCAGCATGATTGATAGAGTTGTCGCATCGTTGAATCGAAAACTTGTAGAGGTTCCCGTCGGTTTCAAATATCTCGCGCCCGGATTGTTTGACAGTTCATTTTGTTTCGGCGGCGAAGAAAGCGCGGGCGCGAGTTTTTTGCGGCGCGATGGAATGGTGTGGACGACGGACAAAGATGGTCCACTGCTTGGCTTGCTCGCGGCGGAAATTACGGCTATGACAGGCAAAGACCCCGGCGAACAATATCAACAACTGACCGCGCAATTTGGCACGCCGTACTATACGCGTCAAGACGCGGCGGCGAATGCGGCACAAAAAGCGAAGCTTGCAAAATTATCACCCGATGATGTTTCCGCGACAGAAATGGCGGGCGAAAAAATTATTGCGAAATTGACGCGCGCGCCGGGGAACAACGAACCGATTGGCGGATTAAAAGTGGTAACCGAAAAAGGTTGGTTCGCCGCGCGTCCATCGGGTACCGAAGACATTTACAAAATTTATGCGGAGAGTTTCAAGAGCGCGGAACATTTGAACGCGATTGTTCAAGAGGCGCAGACGATTGTGGCAAAAGCGCTCGGATAAACAAAATGGATACAATTTGGAAAACGGGGCTGTGGCAACAATTCGGTGCGGCGATTGATATGTTCGAAGGGAGCGTGCGCGCGTGTCCCGACGAATTGTGGACGGCGTCATTGTGGACACCTGACCCGCAGCAGCCGATGTGGTCACAAGTCTGGTACAACGTTCTGCATGTGTTGAAATGGCTTGACCGGTATTTAACGGGGGCGGCAGTGGATGTTATGCCGCCTGCGCCGTTCCGTTTCGTCGAAATAGATGGAGGTTTGGAACCGGAGCGAGTGTACACGAAACAAGAATTGTTGACGTATCTCGCGCAATGCCGAGACAAATGCCGCACGACGATTCTGGACATGACGGATGAACGCGCGCATGAAATTTTGGATTATGGCTGGATGAAATTGCCCTTTGCGGAATTGCAAATCTACAACATGCGTCACGTGCAGGAACATGCCGCGCAGTTGAGTTTGTTTATCGGTCAACGCACAGAGCAGCACACATTGGATTGGATTTCAAAAGCAAAAAGTGATTGATTCTCATGGCAACTTATCTCACTGAAACCGACGCCTATCGCGCACTCGCCGCGCATTATCCACAAATCAGCGACGTTCATCTGCGCGAACTTTTTGCGAACGATTCCCCGCGCGGCGAACGTTTGACGCTTGATGCTTTGGGAATCTATTTCGATTACTCCAAACATCGCGTTACGGATGAAACATTGCGATTACTCATCGCGCTTGCGAACGAACGCGGTGTGGCGGAAAAACGCGATGCGATGTTTCGCGGCGACAAAATTAATGTGACGGAAAAACGCGCGGTGTTGCATATCGCATTGCGCGCGCCGCGTGATGCCGAAATTTTTGTGGACGGCGTGAACGTTGTGCCAGAGGTTCACGCGGTTCTCGCCAAGATGAGCGCGTTTTCAAATCGCGTACGCAGTGGGGAATGGCAAGGCGCGACGGGCAAACGAATCCGCAATGTGGTGAATATCGGGATTGGCGGAAGCGATTTGGGTACCGTGATGGCGTACGAGGCGTTGAAATTTTACAGCGCGCGCGACATGAATTTTCGTTTTGTGTCGAATGTGGACGGCACCGATTTTGCCGAAGCAACGCGCGATTTGAACGCGGACGAAACGCTGTTTATTATTTCGTCAAAAACATTTACGACGCAAGAGACGATGACGAACGCGCAGACCGCGCGCCAGTGGTTCCTGTCCCAAATCAATGACGAGAGCGCGATTGCTAAACATTTCGTCGCGGTCTCGACAAACGAGCAGGAGGTTGTGAAATTCGGGATTGACCCCGCGAATATGTTTGTGTTTTGGGATTGGGTGGGCGGACGTTATTCGATGGATTCCGCGATTGGTTTGAGTACGATGCTGGCGATTGGTCCTGAAAATTTTCGCGCCATGCTTGACGGTTTTCACGCGATGGACGAACATTTTCGCACCGCGCCGTTTGAAAAAAATATGCCGGTGTTGATGGGACTGCTCGCATTTTGGTACAACAATTTTTTTGACGCGCAGACGATTGCGGTCTTGCCGTACGAACAATATCTCAAACGCTTTCCCGCGTACTTGCAGCAATTGACGATGGAATCGAACGGGAAACGTGTTACACTGCAAGGCGAAACAATTGATTATCAAACGAGTCCGATTTTTTGGGGCGAGCCGGGAACGAACGGGCAGCACTCGTTTTATCAATTGATTCATCAAGGCACGAAATTGATCCCGTGCGATTTTATCGCGTTCACACAAACCTTAAACAAATTGCCGCCGCATCACGATATTTTGATGGCGAATGTTTTCGCTCAAACGGAAGCGCTGGCGTTCGGCAAAACGGCGGATGAAGTGCGCGCAGAGGGAACTCCCGAATGGCTCGTGCCGCATCGCGTGTTCCCCGGCAATCGTCCGACGACGACGATTCTCGCGGAAAAACTCGACCCCGCGACCTTGGGCAAACTGATTGCGTTGTACGAACACAGCGTTTTCGTACAAGGCGCGCTGTGGGACATTGATTCATTCGACCAGTGGGGCGTCGAGTTGGGCAAAGTGTTGGCGAAAAAGATTTTGGGCGAAATCGAAAACAGCAATTCGGAATTAAAGCACGACAGTTCGACGAACGCGTTGATAGGGAAATATAGAGCAAGTAAAAAGTAAAAAGCTAAAAGTGACCAGCTAAGCCAACACTTTTAGCTTTTAGCTTGAAACTTTCAGCTTATGAAAATTGCATTGGGCGCCGACCACGCGGGCGCGGAATTGAAAAATCAGTTAATTGAAACGGTGTGCGCGTTGGGACATGAACCAATTGATTTTGGCGGCGATGGGAGTGACGCGCACGACGATTATCCCGATTACGCGGAAAAAGTTGGCGAAGCGATTCGCGCAGGAGTTGCAGAACGCGGCATTTTGGTGTGCGGCAGCGGGGTTGGCGTTTCCGTCGCGGCGAATAAGATGCCGGGCGTGCGCGCAGCGATTTGCCACGACACCTATTCCGCGCATCAAGGGGTTGAACATGACGATATGAATGTGTTAGTATTGGGTTCGCGCGTGATTGGTTCGGAACTTGCGCCCGAATTGGTGCGCGCATTTCTCGGCGCGAAATTTTCCGGCGCGGCGCGGCATGTGCGGCGATTGAACAAGGTGAAAGCGATTGAGGAAAAATATTCCACATAGGTTGTCATTTCGAGCGGAGCGAGAAATCTCTTTGGAGCAATCGAGATGTCTCACTGCGTTCGACATGACAAGGTGAAGCACCATGATTCTCGCAGGTGACATCGGCGGCACTTCGACGCGACTTGCGTACTTTGAAGTCCAAAATGGCAAGCTCAAGTCGCGCATCAATGAAAAATTTTCCAGCCGCGCACACAAGGGTTTGGAAGAAATCGTGCGCGCGTTTTTGCAGAAACATTCGATTCAAGTGGAACACGCCGCGTTCGGAATTGCGGGTCCGGTGCGCCAACAGCGCGTCGAGGCGACGAATTTGCCGTGGGTGATTGATGCTGCCGCGCTCAAAAGTGAATTGGTGACGGCGGATGTTTTTTTGCTGAATGATTTGGAAGCGAATACGTACGGCATCTTTGAACTCGCGCCGTCGGATTTTGCCATCATCAACGCGGGTGCGCCTGCCGATGGGGGAAACATTGCGGTCATTTCGGCGGGAACAGGTTTGGGTGAAGCGGGCGCGACGTGGGACGGTTCGCGGTTTGTGGTGTACGCAACCGAAGGCGGACACACGGATTTTGCGCCGCGTGATGAATTGGAAATCGAATTGTTGTTGTATGTGCAGAAACGGCTGGGCGGACGCGTGAGTTACGAACGCTTGCTTTCAGGTCCGGGCATTTACACCATCTATCAATTTTTGCGCGATACGAAACGCGGCGCGGAAGAAAAATGGCTGCGCGAAGAAATGCAGCACGGCGACCCCTCGGCAATTGTTTCGCAGCATGGTCTGAACGGCAAAAGTGAATTGTGTGTCCACACGCTCGATTTGTTTGTGAAATTGTACGGCGCGGAATCGGGCAACCTCGCGCTCAAGATGATGGCAACGCGCGGCGTATTCGTCGGCGGCGGGATTGCGCCAAAAATTTTGCCGAAAATGCAAAGCGGCGCGTTTATGCAAGCGTTCGCGGAAAAAGGACGCTTTGAAAATTTGCTGCGCTCGATTCCTGTCCGTGTCTTGTTGAATGACCAAGCCGCGTTGTTGGGCGCGGCGCGTTTCGCGGGGTTGCACGCGGGCTTGATTCGCGGGGCGCACGTCATCTAGAAGTTGGAAGTTAGAAATTGGAAGTCGGATTTACGCGTGACGTTTCACGTTTGACGTTTTACGATACGCGATTTGCAATCTGCGATTGGCGATGCGCGACATGCGATTCGTCTTTTTATTCGACGTTGATAATACGCTGCTCGATACGGACCGCGTGACGGCGGATTTGCGCGAATTTTTGCGCGAACAAATTGGCGTAGATGAAGCGCAGCATTATTTTGCATTGTTTGAACAACGGCGCGCGGAAATGGGTTTCGCAGATTATCTCGGCGCGTTGCAGCAATATCGCAACACACATCCGCATCACGCGGAAATCATGCACGTCTCGCTGTACTTGTTGAATTATCAATTTGCGAATCGTTTACTGCCGCACGCGCTAAAGGTTATCGCACACGCGAAAAGTTTTGGAACACCCGTGATTCTTTCGGATGGCGATGTGGTATTTCAACCGTTCAAGATTCAGAACGCCGGTTTATGGGACGCGGTGCAAAGCAACGTTTTGATTTTTGTGCACAAAGAGCAAGAACTTGATACGGTGCTGGAACAATTTCCCGCCGACCATTATGTGATGCTCGATGATAAATTGCGAATTCTCGACGCGGCGAAAAAAATTTTGGATTCGCGCGTGACGACAGTGTTTGTGCGGCAAGGACATTACGCACACGACCCAAAACATCTTGAAGGTCTTACTCCCGCCGATGTGACGTTAGAACGCATCGGCGATTTTTTACAATATGACGGGGAACAGTTGTTGGCGGCAGCGCGAGAAAGATAATCGCGCAAGGAAGCATAGAGAGGAATTTAGAAATGGAAATTAAAAGAATTGGCTCACAACCCTCCGGCAAAGGACCCGCCGACTGGTTTACCGGTACTGTACGCATTGACCCGCTTTTCCAAGCAAAAGAATCTGCGCGCGCGGCGGGCAACAGTGTGACGTTCGAGCCCGGGGCGCGGACGGCGTGGCACACGCATCCGCTTGGTCAAACTCTCATCGTGACCGCGGGCAGTGGGCTTGCTCAACGCTGGGGCGGTCCGATTGAGCAAATTCGCGCGGGGGATGTGGTCTGGTTTGAACCCGGCGAAAAGCATTGGCACGGCGCGACGCCAACCACCGCAATGACGCACATTGCTATTCAAGAACAGCTCGACGGTAGATTCGTGGACTGGCTGGAAAAAGTGAGTGATGAACAATACGCGGGGTGAAAAAAACTTTCCAATGTCACACCGCATAATAACAGTTGCCGACGAATGGATTGAAATGACCACCTACGAAGCGCGTTTGCACGACGACTATCTCGTACTGCTCAAGGAAGCGAGTGATTACTATATGTCACGCGGCGATGTTTTCACCACACTGCGTAATCTGACGCGGCGTTTAGAAGAGGAAAAAATTCCGTACGCGTTGGTTGGCGGTTTGGCATTAGGCGCGCATGGCTTTGTGCGAATGACGGATGATGTGGATTTGTTAATGACGCGCGAAGGATTGGAACAATTCAAAGAAAAATTTTTGGGACGCGGTTATGTCTTGGCGTTTTCGGGCGCGCAAAAGACGTTTCGAGATACCGAAACCCAAGTGCGAATTGAAATTTTGGCGACGGGCGATTATCCCGGCGATGGCAAACCAAAACCTATCGCCTTTCCTGACCCATCCATTGTCTTTACCGAACGTGGTGGGATGCGAGTGATTCCGATAGAGACGTTGATTGAATTAAAGTTGGCGTCAGGGATGAGCGCGCCGCATCGTTTGCGCGATTTAGCGGACGTACAAGATTTAATCGTCACACTCAACCTGCCGCTTACGTTTGTCGAAACGCTCAACGAATCCGTGCGCGAAAAATTTCGCGAATTGTGGCGCAGCGCGCAGAGGAATGTATCAGAGCAAGAGATTTGAAATACGGTGATGCCGTATATAAGGAATTATGCGGAAACGTGCCGTATAACATGCCTGTGCGGGGGATTAGACGACTTTGATGTCGTGTAATCTGTAGTTGGCAAGACCCTTCGGTAAAACCTAAGTGAGAAGGTAGTAATCTTTCGGTATGAATCAGAAGATTGAGTTTACATTATTATGAACAGCACAACTATCCCTGCCCTTCCCTGCGAATCAATGGACGAAATGCTAATCTTCTATCAAGCCATTGGGTTTGAAGTTACATACAAACAAAAAGCACCAAATCCTTATGCAGTCGTCCACCATGCCGATGAGTATGATTTACATTTTTTTGGGCTCAAACAACTTAAGCCCGAAGATAATTTCAGCACCTGCCTCATCATTGTTCCAGAAGTGGAAAATTTACATGCCCAACTTGTAGAAAAATTAAAATCACACTTGGGGAAAATTCCCAGCAAGGGCTTTCCTCGTATCTCAAGGATGAAACCCAAACAAACTCGCTTCACATTGACTGATATTGCTGGCAACTCCATCATTTATATCAAACGTGGAAAAGAAGATGAAGAAAAAGCACAGGAATATTTACAATCTGATCAGACCTCTTTGCAAAAAGCATTAAGCACCGCCGCCAGACTGCGCGATTTCAAAAATGATGACAAAGCCGCCGCCAAAGTTTTGGATAATGTTTTGGCAAGAGAAGGTCAGGGAACGCTTGTAGAATATGCAAAAGTTTTAATTGCACGCATAGAATTGGCAGTTGCTTTGGATGAAATTGAAAAGGCAGGCGAAATTCATACGCAACTTAAGATTTTAGATTTATCAGATTCAGATAAACTTGATTTGAAAGAAGAACTGATTGTATTGAATGACCTTGAAAAGCAAATCTTCTAACAACCAACTGATGTTACGCGAAACGTCCCGCAGGTTTGGTTTATAGGCAAAGAGTCTGGCGTTCATCGGTTCTTGCCAACAAAGCGTGCAGCGGACGGCGGGGATTCTGCGGCTTCGAGGAGCAGTTTTCTACGCCCAACCCTTTTTCTGCTCTCTGGCTTTTTTCTACCCCCGCCCTCCGTCCGTCGCTAACGCAAACCGTTAGTCCGCACAACTCGCAACGCCTCAGTCATCAACGATGCTCAAAACCGCGCAGAGGTGCCGTGCGAGGAAAGGAAGTGACATGGCTAAACTCGTGTTCGGAATGAACCAGTCCCTGGACGGCTACGTCGACCATATGGCGTTTGCGCCAAGCCCCACGCTCTTCCGCCACTTTATCGAGGAGGCTCAGGGGCAGGCGGGCAGTGTCTACGGTCGGCAGATGTATGAGATCATGCGGTATTGGGACGATGATCAGCCTGAATGGACTGCAGAGGAACACGCCTTCGCGGCAGCCTGGCGGACCCAGCCGAAATGGGTCGTCTCGCGCTCGTTAAAGTCAGTCGGCCCCAACGCCAGGCTTGTTGAGGATGATCTTGAGGGCGCGATCCGCGAGTTAAAGTCCGAGCGCGACGGGGAGATCGAAGTTGCTGGACCGGACTTGGCGCGCAGCCTCACTGAACTTGGACGGATCGATGAGTATCGAATCTACCTGCACCCCGTCGTGCTGGGTTGCGGCAAACCATATTTCGCCGGACCCCGACCGCCGCTCCGCCTCATGACTTATGACCGAATTGACGAGGCTGTGCTCAGGTTAACCTACGTTCCTGCCCAATCTCGCGACTCATCGGAGAGTAATCACCGCTAGAGTGTCCAAGGTGCAACGCGTGGTTGGACGAACCTCGCACATCACACACGTCGAAAAAACAAAACGCCGTTCGCTCAAGCCAACCTCCGGCAAAGCGAACGGCGTCTTTTTTCTCCCCAATCTCTCTTAACTTTTACTGCGCGTGATTTTTTCCGCGATGCGCGACGAACCATTCTTGCGCGTTGAGGCGTGCTTGGTCGGGTTTCGGTTGCACGCGTTCGTACGAACCATCGGGGCAGAGCAGGCGCGCTTTGACATTGTCCGCGAGATAAATTTTCAAAATATCATCGCGAATGTGATGCACCAAACGGGCGTCCTCAATCGGAAATAAAATTTCCACGCGGCGGTCCAGATTGCGCGTGCGTACGTCCGCGCTGCCGAGATACACTTGTTCGTCGCCGCCGTTGTGGAAATAATAAATGCGGCTGTGTTCGAGAAAACGTCCGACGATGCTGAGGACGCGAATGTTTTCGCTGACACCTTTCATGCCCGGACGCAAACAACACATCCCGCGCACAATCAAATCAATTTGCACGCCCGCCTGCGACGCTTTGTACAACAAGTGAATCATGTCGTCGTCCACGAGCGAATTTGTTTTCAAAATAATGTGCGCGTCTTGATTCGCTTGCGCGTGAGCGATTTCGCGTTCAATCAATGCTTCCAAACTCGAACGCAAGTTGATGGGCGCGACAAGAAATTTGCGATAGTCCTCTTTGGCGGAATAGCCCGTGAGAAAATTGAACAGGTCCGACGCGTCCGCGCCCATGGCTTCGTCGCACGTGAGCAGACCAATGTCCGTGTATTGCTGCGCGGTGATGGAATTGTAATTGCCCGTCGAAAGATGCAAGTAGCGGCGAATCTCGTCGCCCTCTTCGCGCACTACCAGCGCGATTTTGGAATGCGTTTTCAACCCGAGCAAGCCGTACACCACATGCACGCCTTCCGCTTCCAATTGTTTCGCCCACTCGATGTTGCTCTCTTCGTCAAAGCGCGCTTTGAGTTCCACCAACACCGCGACTTGTTTGCCATTTTGCACCGCATCGAGCAGCGCTCGCACAACCGGCGCATTTTTGCCGACACGATATAACGTCATCTTGATTGCCAACACATTCGGGTCACGCGCGGCTTCTTGCAAAAATTCAAGGACAGGGATAAACGAATCATAAGGATGATGCAGCAAAATATCTTGTTGCCGCACCGCGACAAATGTGTCATCCGTTTCGGCGAGCAAACGCGGATAGTGCGGTACGAACGGTTGATATTTCAAATCGGGGCGGTCAATCGCGCTATACAAACCAAACAGGTCGCTCATGCCGAGCGGCGGTTCCAACACATAAATGTCGTCCGCTTCGAGTTTCAAATTTTGCACCAAAATTTTTCGCAGCGCGGAGGGCATTTGCGGGTCAATCGTCAAGCGCACCACTTCGCCAAAGCGCCGCTGTCGCACGCCGCGCTCAATCGTCTCCAACAAATCATCCGCTTCCAATTCTTGAATCACCACTTCGGCATCGCGCGTTACGCGAAACGAAAACGTCTGCAAAATTTCCATGCCGGGAAAAAGTTGGTCGAGATGCGCGGCGACGAGTTGGTCGAGCCACACATACGCTTCGTGCGTCGCGGGCGCGTTCGGGGGGGGGGGGATGGCGACAAGACGCGGCAGCGTGTTTGGCACTTTGACGCGCGCGAAACGTTCTTGCCCGCGGCGGTCCCGAATCATCACCGCGAGATTCAAACTCATGTTGGAAATGTGCGGGAACGGACGCGCAGGGTCGTACGCGAGCGGCGTGAGCACCGGAAACACAACGCGTTCGAATCGTTCGCGCGCGTATACTTTTTGTTCCGGTGTAAGCGCGTCGTAATTGCGAATCAAAATGCCTGCGCGTTCGAGTTGCGGCAAAATTTCGTACAAACATTTGCGCGATGCTTTCATCAATCGCGTTGCGTCTTCGCGCACGCGCGCCAATTGTTCGAGCGGCGTAAGCCCGTCAATCGAGCGTTCGGTGACGCCTGCTTCCACTTGTTGTTTCAATGCCGAAACGCGCGTCATGAAAAATTCTGCGAGTATGGAACCGACAATCGCGAGAAATTTCATGCGCTCCAACAACGGATTCGTATTGTCTTGCGCCTCTTCCAACACACGCCAAAAAAACGCGAGCAGCGCCATTTCACGATTGATAAAGAGCGCGGCGTCTTGCGGCATGGGCGAGGGGTCTTGCCCGTTCAATAATTTCTTTTTCTTGTTTTGCTTTGGCATACGTCTGTCCTAACGCTTGTACAAATTATACACGGAAACGGGTGCGGCGCGCGCGCGGCTGTGTTAAGCTTTCATAATTTTGACAGCAGTGCGTGAACACAGTAAAGTGTGGGCATGGGAAACAAGCGACCACGCAAAAAACGCGCGCCGCGCAATGCCGACGAAGGCGCGGTGGAGGTGCGCGTTTCCCCACATGCCCCACGCGCCCAAGTAGCGACCCCCCGTGTAACGCGCGCGCAAAATCTGGCGACAGCGTTGCTCGAAGGCGTGATTGGACAATTGGCGGACTATATCGAAAACAGTCATGCCGTCGAAAAATTGATTCGCGCCCAGACGACGCAAGTCTTGAAAGAATTGGCGCGCGACCCGCAATTGACTGCGCTGATTCGTTCTCAAGCCGAGCAGTATCTTGCCGAGCTCGTCGCGCATCCCGAAATTTTGGAGCCGCTGGTGCGCTCACAGGTGGACCGCTATCTGGACAATTTGTGGAGTGATTCTGTGAGGTCGCAAGCAGTGTCGGAAAAAATAGAGCAGGGCAAGGCAGCGCTTGCCGAACGGCGCAAACGCAAAAAACGTCCGACCGCAATCAATCTGGAATGAAAACCGCAGCACCGAGCTGCGGTTTTTTTGTTATGCGTTTGGGTGAATATGCAATATTTTTGAAAATTGGGCAGAAAATCTATTGACAAATTCGTTTTTCTGTATATACTATGCGTATTATTCGATTAAATGAATAATACAAATAATAGGAATTTCACTATGCCAGCAGAACTGCACGATGAACTCGTCCGCGCAACGCCGCCCACCACGATCAACTTTGACCTCGAACCGGCTTTCAATAATTTATACAGTCTCGTCATCCTCAACTATTCCGAAACGCTTTCGGGCATGGATGAATGGGTGACGCGCACATGGAATGGGCTCTCGCCCGAACGCCGCCACAACAATCGCCTCGTCATGGAAGGGCTGCATTTTGCCGTCATGCCGATTCGCAGTTGGAAAACGTTCGAGGACTATTTAAATGATTTGACCGCGACCGACCCGGTCATTTTGCGTGACCGCCTCATTAACCGTCTCGCCTGTCCCAAACCCAACGACGCCGCGCGCAACGCACGCGCCGAGCCGTTAATCGAGCCGAATCGTCTGTTGGACAAAGAGACGTATATCAATTTCTTGCTCAACAAACACGGCGCAGAAGACATTGATGAAACGCTGGAACGCGAGGCGCATGATTATTTCACCGACCCGCCGCGCATGCACGCGTTGATTCTTTATCATTTGCAAACCATGTGGCGCGACGTTTTACAAGCGGAATGGAAGCGCGTGCGCCCGATGTTGGAAGAAGCCGTCCACGCGTTCCGCACGCAAGATTTTTCCAAAGCGAGCCCGCCCGAAGTTGTCCACCGCGTCACCGGACAAGAGATCAAACCGTGGTGGTTGGAAATGATTCAACGCACGCGCAATCTGGTTCTCATTCCCTCCGCGCATGTCGGTCCGTATCTTGGAAAATTTAATTACAACGAAACGATGTGGGTCTTGTTTGGCGCGCGTCCGCCGGAAGGAATGCGGCTCGGTTCTTCGGCGCTCACGCGTTCGGAATTGCTCGTGCGTTTGTCCGCGTTGAATGATGATACGCGTTTGCGAATTTTGGAATTGTTGTCGAAACGCGATGAACTGTGCGCGCAAGATGTGATTACGCTGCTCGATTTGTCACAGCCCGCCGCGTCACGCCATCTCAAACAATTGAGTGCAACGGGATACGTCACCGAACGACGGCGTGAAGGCAACAAATGTTATGCCTTGAATCGTGAACGGCTCGACGACACGTGTGAACTGATGAATCGTTTTCTGTCGAATAACACATGAACCCTTTGAATTTAATTGGGCGCCATAAAGCGCGTGGAATGGATGAAGCAAGAGTTGTCCAAACCGGACGGAGGACAAACAGCAGCGGAATTTTCGGACGGCGTTTTTTTTCGAGAGGAGAGCAACCATGAACCTGATGCACGAATTGTACCAACGCGAACGCCATGCAGATTTTGTGCGCGAAGCGGAACAAGACCGTCGCAAACAAGCAAATCAAAAATCACGCAAACCATTTTACAAACCCGCGCTCGGCAAACTTGGCGCAACACTCGTGGACGTGGGCAATCGTCTGCAAGACAATGTTGAGAGTGTCAAACCGGCGCCGCAGCTCAAGCGCGCATAAACACAGTTTCAATCGCATACAACATTGTCACAATTCCTTCTCCTCCTGCAAATGGACGAAAGAGTGTGACGATACAATAAAAAACGGGAGCCATGCGGGGCTCCCGTTTTTTTTCGCGCCAAATGTGTAGCAAACGTTCTCTAACGTTTGCCGCGAGCGTATGTATTTTTACGCCGGCGTTTCAAACGCGTGTCCCATTTCCAAACGTTTGCCAATCGGCGGATGGTCATACAACAACCATTCCACCCACGGCTCGGGTTCGATTTCTGCCAAATTTTGGTTCGCCAATTTTTCAAACGCGCTGATGAATGCTTGCGGATTGCGCGTCGTTTCGAGCGCGTACTGGTCCGCCGCGACTTCACGCGTGCGCGAATACCAATTTCCCAACGGCATTGTAATCAAACCAAACGCGCCCAGTCCGATGGCGAGCAATGGCATTGCCGCGAGGTCGGTGATGCCGTTGAATCCAAAATATGCAACGCCGGCGCGAAGCAATACATCCGCGACAAAAAATCCAATGACCGAAAGAATGGTTTGAAACGCAATGCCTCTGACAATATCGTTATGAACTTGATGCGCCAATTCGTGCGCGAGAATGGTTTCGATTTCATCGTGTGTAAAATTTTCATACAACGTATCGCCCAGCACAATGCGTTTGGTGTTACCCAAGCCCATGAACGCCGCATTCGCCGCGTTCGTACGGTCCGACATCACCATTGTATAAATCCCATTCACGCGCGTATTTGCTTGTTTCGCCAAACGCGTCAACCGTTCGACCAATTCCGCATCGTCGAGCGGCACAAATTTATAGAAAAGTGGCAAAATCAAAATCGGCGCGAGATTCGACAACACAATGGTAAAAAGCAACATGAACGCGCACGCAATCAACCACCACCATTGCGGCGCGAATTGCAGCAAAGCATAAATGACGCCGATGATAATTCCGCCCAACACGAGCGATAAAATCCCGCCCTTGAACATATCGGTAAGCCATTCCCCAAGCGTTTGATTCGACATATCGAAACGATGCGGCAAAATAAAACCGCTATAGAGTGTCAATGGCGCAAACAAAATGCCCCATCCAATCGCCGCGACGCAAAAATAAATCACGAACGCGAAGAACGGTTGCGGTGCGAGTGTCCAAACCAAATCCCGCAGCCAAGCGCTAAATCCCGTCGTCAGCGCGAGCGCCAAAAACAACGCGGACAAAATCATTTCAAGCGCAACTAAACGATGCCGAAGCCGCGCGTATTCTTTTGCTTGTTTCTGTCGTTCCAAATCAATGCCCATAGTTTGCCTGTCGCTCATCGCGTATCGCATGTCGCGTATCGCAAATCGCTTGTCGCTGAACGTCCAATTACTTTTTTACTGTTCCTTCACTCTTTCACGCGTTTACCCCATCACCTCTTCACCTCTTCACCTCTTCCCCCGTTCCCCCCATCTCCAACTTCCAAACACTCCTCCAACACCCGTTCCAACAATTCCGCGTGTTTCTGCCAAGAAAAATGTTCAACTACACGCGCGCGTCCCGCCTCACCCAAACGTTTTGTCAACGCGGCATCATCCAACAATTTCAAAATCGCCGCGCGCATTTTTCCTAAATCATTTTCGGCATATAACAAACCTTCGCGTTCGTGGCGCGCGATTTGATTCAATCCATTCACATCAATCGTCACCACCGGCAAACCCATCGCCATATACTCATGCACTTTGAGCGGCGACCAATAAAAGCCGACGCGGAGGGGAGGGTGAACCTGCGTGTTGAACGGCGCGACGCCGACATCACACAACGCAAGATAATACGGCACACGCGCATACTCGACCGCGCCCGTCAAAATAATTTTGTCCTGCAAATTCGCACGCATCACTTTATCGCGCGTCTCCTCCAACAATTCTCCCGAACCAATCATCAAAAATAAAATATCGTCGCGCGTTTCCAAAATCTTTTCTGCCACCTGAAAAAACTCGCGCACGCCATGCCAACTCCGAAATGAACCCAAGAAACCAACCACGCGTTTATTGTTCGGATTAATCTCCAGTCTCAAGTCTCTAATCTCTTTTTCTATTAATCGCGCGCAGTCAAACATTTCCACATTCGCACCCCACGGAATTTCGCGCACCTTGCCGCGCAATTCTGGAAATGGCACCGTGACGGCAAGCGGCGTAACGATTCGTTTTGCGAACATCGCCTGTTCGCGCGCCATCCGCGTCATCCATCCCAACATCAATTTATCCGCGACATATTTTTTTGAACCGCGCGGGTCGAGCATCGGCGCGTTCACTTCGAGTAATGTGGGAATGTTTGCCTGCCGCGCCATGCGCAATCCTGCGCCAGAAAAATTGTAGTACCGTTCCATCACCACATCGGGTTTTGTTTCGATTATCAACTCGCGCATTTGCGCTTCCATTTGCCACAACAAAAAATTGGAACGCGCGGGAATCCGAACCAAATCGAACCCATCCATTTTCTCGCGCGCCGCTTGCCCCGTCTTTTGCTGCACGACAATGATGATGTCATGCCCGCGCCGCGCCAATTGCTGCGCCACTTCGGTCACATGCACCGCGCCGCCGTGTGAGCCGGGGAGCGATTCTTTCAAGGCAACATAGAGAATTTTCAATTTTTTTCCGCCAACAAAAAATACGGACCCGCGCGCAAATTGCCAAATAACGCAATATCCAACTGCATCACTTTTGACGCGATTTCTAACGGCACAACATACTTGTTTCCATTCTGCATCGCCGCGCGCACTTGCGTTCGCGCATTCACTTGCTGTTCCAATTTATTTTTCCCACGCGTCTTGTTGCTCAAATAATTTTCGCCCAACTTCATAAACACATTTTCAATCCAACCTTGAAACAGTCCATTCCAAAACGCGACGCGTTTCACGGCGAAACCGTTTTGTTCAAACACCGCGTGCAATTCCTCATACGTCCGAATCGCTTTCACATGGTCAGACTTGCGCCAATCGTCGCGCGTAAAATCCACACTGCCGCGTTTCGTCAGCCAACGCGTCACCGTTTGCTGCGGTTTCATCAACGGCGCGAGCGTTTGCTTTTCGCGCGTGTTGGAAAAAACAAAAAATTGTCCGCGCGGTTTCAATACACGTCGCGCCTCATTCAATACGCGCGTAATATCCTCATACGTCAAATGCTCCAACACATCAATCGAAAAAACCTTGTCGCACATTTCATCGCGAATGGGCAATGCCCTCAAATCCGCGCGCAGTAACGGCAATTCCCGCAATGCGCGTTCCGCAAACCACGGCGCGAGGTCTGCCGCAAGCATCGTCGCCACTTTTGCGCGATTCCAATATGCGAATTTTCCATTACCGCAGCCGAAATCCAAAACAACATCGTTCGCTTCAAATTTCAAAAAATCATTCAACACATTATTTTTTACTTGCGCGGAAAGCAACGGCTGACCGAAATCGCGATAGTCCAAAATCCGTCCGCCTTGCTCATCCAGATATTGCGTCGAATGTTCAAATTCCGCGCGCGGCAATAATTCCGCGTACCCGTCACGAATCGCATACTCTATCGCACATTGCGTACAGACCAAAACATCGCCGCGTGCTTCAAGTGAAGCGTGGTCAGTGGGACAACACAAAAGCGGAAGGAGATTTGGAGAAAACATTTTACTAAACGTGCTACCTACTACCTGCTACCGCCCAAAAAACGAACCGCGATTCGTCACAAACCTTTGCGCGATTTCAAACAGACGCGGAGGCACACTGACGAATTGATTGCGCGCCATTTCTAACATATCAACGGGCTGTTGACGCGGCACCATGCCCGTCACAAATTGAATAATGAAAAACAAATTCCAAACAATCAACACCGCGCCCGCACCCACGAGAATGGGACGCGGCACGCGCGTTTGAATCGCATTCACAAACGCCGCGAGTCCTACAACGAATATCACCGTGCAATTGATAAAGCGTCGTCCCCCATACGCCGCGCCGCCGAACCACGTCGAGAACGAACCGAGCAAATACGTTTCCACCGCGAACGTGAAGAGAAATACTGCCGCGAGAAATTTGTCGTGACGCCACAAAAAAAATAGTCCAATCACTGCCAACAGCACAACCGGCGTCCACGTGAACAAGCCGTGAAAATTGGAAAACAACACGTCGAGAATGTGGTTGCCGTCCCATGTGAATTTATCCGTCACGTTGCGCGCGGGCAAAAAATTTCCATTCAACACGCGATACGAAATCAATTGCGGAATGAATACGACAAACGCGCCAACACTCATCACCACTGCGCCCACAATCCATTTTTTTGTCGCCGCGAAATTTTCACGTGAACGTACGACGCCATACAGCGCGTATGCAATCTCCACCAACGGTATCACAAAAAATACCGCCTCTTGCTCGCGCACCATCGTCATCAAACCGCCGCTCGCGCCCAACACAAACCAATCGCGCCAATTTCCATTTGCGCGCGATGCGCGTGTGCGCCACCACTCAAACACAAACAACGCCGAGGCAAATAACGATGCCGCGTGACTGAACGCGGGCGCAACGTACATGTAATAGACCGCGTTCGTCGCAAACAAAATGGTCAGCGCCGCGCCCAACGCAATCCATTCCGCAAAATAATTGCGCGCAATGCGATACGCCAGATACATTCCGAGCCAGCCATAAAACACCGACGCAACACACACCGCGTAAATGTACGGCGCAGAAACGCCATTCGCCGCGAACGCAGGATTGAAATTCTGTGCGACGAGCGCAAACAAATGCGCGACGAGATAAAACGGCAGCCACAACACCGCCGTCCCCATCGGACCGAAATTGATTTGCAAGCCCGTCGCCGTTCGCATGTCCAAAAACGTTTCCTTGAACCGCGAACGCACGCAATCCTCAAAATCCAAATTGCAAAAGTATTCGTACTGATTGCGAAAATCCAAATCGCCATCAAGCAAGATGGAAGGCAGGTAAGAAAAGTATTCGATTTCATCGGACGCGGCAACGCGCGGCGTGACGAACGGCAGCGAAACCAAAAACAACACCGCCATCACCAACAAGCCGCGTTCCACGCGAAAACGTCCGAGAGAAAAATAATTCATCCGTTATTGTCATTCCGAACGGGTTCGCTGATTACAGCGAGTGAGGAATCTCGGTCTTGGGAAAAGAGATTTCTCGCTCTGCTCGAAATGACATTTGATCAACTCGACAAAATACTCTCCGCCGCGCTCACAATTTTTTCCGCGCGTCGTCTATACGTGAAATCCGCCACGCGTTGCCGCGCGCGTTCGCCCAAAACGTGCGCGTCGTGTTTCATCGCGTGCACCAACGTTTCTGCAAACGCGTTCACATCCCCGCGCGGAAAATATAACGCGTCGTCACCCAAAATCTCGCGCAGCGAAGCGCGGTCAACGCACACTATCGGGCGCGCCATCGCCATATATTCAAACATTTTCAACGGCGATGCCGTCGCATCCGTCACCGTATCAGGAATCACCAACACGTCCGCCGCCGCAAGATATTTGGGAATGATGTTTGCGGGTTGACGATTTACAAACACAACGCGTTCCATAATTCCCAATTCCCGCGCCAATCCTTGCAACTCATTTACCTCAAACTCGCGTCCGCCAATCAACACAAGCCGCGCGTTGGAGTCATTCAGCGCTTGAAAGGCGCGCAGTAAAACATCCAAGCCGCGATATTTGAACGTGAGACCCGCATAGGTGATGATGCGCGCGTCGCGGGGCAAATTCAATTTTGCGCGCATTTCCATTTTCGCGCGCGGAAAATAAATCGCGTCGTCATACGCGTCGGGAATGACAAAGACGCGTTCGGGCGATTGCCAACCGCGCGCGATGATTTCTTGACGAAATGTTTCGGTGAGTGAGGCGATGCCGCGCGATTTTGTCAACGTTGTTTCGTCCATGCGTTTGAGCATTTCGAGCAAACGCGCGCTTTTGTTTTGTCCCGGATGAAGCGATTCCAAATCATGCACTTCGTACATGACGGGCAAATTCGATTGCACGAAACGATACGCGCACACAATATCGCGTGTGTAAATCAAATCGGGTTTCGTCGAATGAATGATGCGTTTCGCGCGTTCGGCGTACACCGCGCGTTCGATGTACGACCAGCGTCCGCTTTTGTACACGCGCGAGAGTTTGTTGATGGGAATACGCGCGAGTTGGCGCGTGGGAAAAGGGGGGGGGGCTTCATTCCCAAAACGCGGGACGATTGTGGTAAGGCATTCTCCGAGTTGTTTCGAGAGTTCGCGCAGTGTATTGAACGTTTGAATCGAATTCGCGGATTCGAGATTGAGCGGCGAGTATGCGACGTAACAGAGATGCATTGCGAATCCATTACTCTTGAGGCGCGCCGACAAATTTATGCGGTGCAGGATTGTTACGCACAAAAAATTGCAAAAGGATGGCTGTCAATGCCGCGCAAAGCACTGCAAATCCAAACATGGCTTGAAACCCAAACGTGTCTGCAATCCAGCCGCCGAGAATTGGCGCGGCAATTGTCGCGGGAACAATCAATGTATTCGCAAGTCCAACATAAACGGGACGCTCGGTCTCGGCGCCAAATTCCAGCGTCATCGCGATGCTAATCGCCCACAGCGCAACGTTCCCAACACCTGTCAGGATAAAGACCAGATAAAACCATTCCAGCGTGGGACTCACCAACGCGAGCAGCGCCGCGCACAACGCCGCGAGCGTGCCAAGCACCAACACTGCACGATGACCAAATTTATCGCCGAGCGCGCCCATGATGGGATTCGCAATCACTTGGGTTGCCAAAAGGATGCTCGTCATCACGCCGGCGGTTTCAGGATTCATGTCGAACGTGCGGACGGCATAGATGGTGTAGAACGCGGCGGCGGCGGTAGCGAATTGGGCAAAGAAACGCGCGGTGACAAACCAACTGAAATTTTTATCGCGCTGCAACACGTGTCCCGCTTGTTTCCAAATCGAACGCGTACTGAATTCAGACGTGTTCAACGCGTGATTGGTTTCGCGCGTCAACATGAGGAACACATACGAAATTGCCATACCGACACCGGCGAGCAAAAAGCAGAGCGCGAAATTTGCAGGACTGTTGATGCGCAGCAAGATGATGCCCGCAAGCAGCGCGCCCCCGCTTGCAAACAAATTCGCGGTTGCCGATTGCATCCCGAAAAATTTTCCATGATGACGCGGCGGAATAATTTTCGCAATCATGCTTTGCCATGCCGTCGCGGTCAAACCGCCCCCCAAGCCCTGCCACGCGAGCAAAAGAAAAACAATCACCAGCGCCAAATTTGCATCGAGCGCTTGCGAAAACAATGCTACGAGCGCGAGTCCGAGATACGGCACGCGTTCGTGAACTGTCATGAGCATCACCATCGGCTTGTAGCGCAAGAGACGACTCACGGCGCCGGCGGTAAAGAGCTGCGGCAATTGCCAGCCGATGGTGTGCAGCGCGGGAATGAGTCCAATCAAAATTGCTGAACTCGTGAGCGTGTTGACAAAAAGTGGAATGACCGTGACGAACGAAGCAAACCCGAGCGCGCTCCCAAAAAATGCGCCGTCGAGAACGCCGGCAAACACATTAAAGCGCAAATGTTTTGCGGCAAAGTGTTTTGCAAATTCGAGCGACGATTCAGTTTGCATGTGAATTTTTATTTGACGGCGAGTGCGGCGAAACCAACCGCGATGTCACTATTTTGTTTTGCATCGAACGCGCGGAATAACAATGACATCGGAAACTCGACAAACACGCGCGCAAACAATCTTCCAATGCGCGTGCCGCCGAACGCGTGTGACAACACATCATTTGTCACCGCAACATAATTTCCGCCTGAAACGATTTCGACGCGCGAAAAAGCTCGAAGCATGTGGCGATAACCTTCTTGCGTGAAACGAAAATAATCGTGCGGTGACGCGTGATACGGATGATAAAACGGCGCGTACGAAAAATACATACCGCCTTTTTTCAACACGCGCGCGACTTGGTTCACTGCGCGAATTGGGTCGTACAGATGCTCCAGCACCGAGACCATAATTACGCCGTCGAGCGATTCATCTGCTATCGGCAAAAAATGTGCATCCGCGACAAACGCAACATTCGCCCCTGCTTCCACATCCAAACCAAAATAACCGCGCCGCTGTACCAACTGCGCGTATTTTTCCGCCAACGCGAATTGTCCCGCGCGCCGATTTTTTTCCACCACACTGCCCGCGCCCACATCAAGAATCCGCGCGTTTGAATTTTGCAGCAGCGCGTCAATTGTTTCGATGAGCAAACGTTGGGGGTGAGGGGAGCGGAGTTTCACGCAAGAGAGATTAGAGATTAGAGATTGGAGATTGAGGCACAATCTCTAATCTCCAATCTCCATTTTTCCATACCATTCCAACGTTCGTTTCAAGCCTTCTCGCACATCCACCGTCGGCGCGTAGCCCAACAATTCGCGCGCGCGCGAAATGTCGGCGTGCGAGTGTAGCACGTCGCCTGCGCGGGCTGATGAAAATTGCGTCGGCAAATTTTGATGCGTGAGTTCATTCAACAGCGCGATGATTTGATTGAGCGTCGTGCGCGCGCCGCCCGCGACATTCACCACCGCGCCGCCGTCAAATTCCGAATACGCCGCGCGCACATTCGCATTCACCACATTTTCAATGTACGTAAAATCGCGCGACTGTTCGCCGTCACCATAAACGGGAAACGGTTCATGATGCAGCGCGCACTGGACGAATTTTGCGAGCGCGCCAGAATACTGCGAAGTCGGGTCCTGACGCGGACCAAACACATTGAAATAACGCAGACAAATCGTCGAGAGTCCGTACAAATTGGCAAACACGCGCGCGTACTGTTCGCACGCCAGTTTTGTGACCGCGTATGGCGACAACGGCGCGGGCTCCATCCTTTCCACTTTGGGAAGTGTCGGCGAATTGCCGTACACGGAAGAACTACTCGCCAAGACAATGCGTTTGACATTGTTGTCGCGCGCGGCAATCAAGATATTCAACGTTCCCGTCAAATTCGCATCGTGCGACGCGCGCGGATTTTTGATGGAACGCGGGACGGACGGCAGCGCGGCTTGATGAAAAATAATGTCCATGTCGCGCGCCGCGCGTTGTGTGACGTTTTCATCCGCAATATCGCCTTGAACAAAATCAATCTTATTTTTCACCGCGTCGAGATTTTCTAAATTTCCTGTGGCGAGATTGTCAAGCACGCGCACCGTTTCGCCGCGTTTTACCAATTCTTCGACCAAATGCGAGCCGATAAAACCCGCGCCGCCCGTAACCAAAATGTTCATGCAGGCACCGCCGCGACTTTTTTCATGATTCGCTCGTACACGTTTTCATTGCGCGCAGCCAAATCATTTTCGTCAAAACGCTTCAGCGTTTCAAAACCATTTTGAATCAAACGCGCGCGTAAATTTTCATCGCGCAACATTCGCGCAATTGTTTCTGCCAACGCGTGCGTATTGTCGCGCGGGACGAGCAAGCCGTTGTATTCGTGCTGTACCACTTCGTCCACGACGGGAATATCGGACGCAATCACGGGACAACCTGCCGCCATCGCTTCGAGCGGCGGCAGACCGAATCCCTCATAACGCGTCGGCAAAACATACACATCGGCGGAATTGTACAAACGTACCTTGTCCTCTTCACTCACGCGTTCCAAAATTTGCAAGTGGTCACTCGTCCCATCTTTTTTTGCAATCATTTCCAATTCGCGGCGATGAATGGGGCTGTGACCCACAAATAGAAATGTTGCGTTCGGAAAATTTTGTAACACATCGGGCATCGCGCGCGCCAACACATCAAACCCTTTGCGATACTTGAATTGTCCAACGAACAAAATCACAGGGCGCGAAAATTCTTGGTGAAATTTCTCGCCGCGCAAATTGGAAATGAACGGCACGTCCACCCAAAGCGGAATCGTTTCGCTCTCGATGCCGATGTTTGTCCAAATGCCGCGCTCGTGTTCCGAACACGCAATCACCATGTCCGCGTGATGCACTGCATAGTGCATGAAATAATTTTCGACATGGCGTTTCACGCGTCCATCGCGCGCGGCGCGATTCAAAATCTCGCGGCGTGACCAAATCAAATTGTGATACAGCGGTTCGTTATCGAGCGGACGGTCACGGTCACGCGAAAGATATTGGTCATGCAGCGGACCAATCGGCGTGACGACATACGGAATGTTTTCACGCTGCGCGTAATACGCGGCTTGAAACGCGAATTTGTTTCGCAAATGTTGAATGTGAATCACATCGGGTTTCGGCGCGCGCGTCAGCGCGTTCCAAAATTCGCGCGTGAGCCAACCATTTTCTTGAACCCGTTCCACCTCTACGCCGTCAATGTTTTCGGCGCGTGTATTCAACGCCTCCGATTTCGCATCATAGTACGTGAACGCGCGCACGCCGTGTCCGCGTCGTACCAACGCTTTCGCCAATAACACTTCGGGCCAATTGCGAAAGACGCGCGTGATGCCGCCGGTGGTGACAATCAGAATGTTCATCTCAAACGTGAACGCGATACCAATACGAATGATGGTCCACAAAACCCAACTGGGCGTACAAATTGCGCGCGGGCGTGTTGTTGGCAATCACTTGGAGATACGCGGTTTGCGCGCCGTTTTGTTTGCCCCATGTCATGAGCTGCGAAACAATTTTTCTGCCATAACCGCGCTGGCGAAATTTTTCATCCACGACAATATCAAACAGCCCCAAAAATTTTTCTTGCCGCACCCCCAAACCGCACGCGCACACTCTGCCATTTTCGCGCAGCAACGCGAATCCCGTTTGCGGCACAATCAATTGCAAAATTTGTTTGAGCGTCGCGCGATGCGCGGGATTCGGATTATTCATCCGCCAATACGCGTCAAACCATTCCTCGCTCCACGTTTCGCAAATTTCGACATCCTTGACGCGCGAAAAATTATGCGGCGCGAGTTCGCACGTTTGCACAATCGTATCTGCTTCGAGACGATAGCCGCGCATTTCCAGTTCGGCATCCAAATGCGCGGGCTGCGCGGCGCGCGTCATTTTGAACACAACGGGCAAATTTTGCGCGTGATACAAATTTTCGCAATACGCGATTTTTTCATCCAACGCTTGTTTTGGCAAATACAACGGTTGTACGGAATTTGCGCGGCGACTGTAACCATTACTGAAACGCAGAATCCAACCATCGTACAAAATCGTTTTGAGCGCAGGGAACGCATTGAGCGAAATTTCTTCAAGCGTGGTAATCAAAATTCTTTTTGTGGTTGTCATTTCGAACAGCGTGAGAAATCTCTCTTCGTTACATTGACATTTCTCGCTTTGCTCGAAACGACGAATCCATTGAATCATAAAATCTCGCGGTACGCCTCCATCACGCGTTCCGTTACCGCATCCCACGTAAATAATTTCAACACGCGCTCGCGTCCGCATTTGCCAAAACTTTCGCGCAAATTTTCATCATCGAGCAAGCGCGCGATTTTTTCTGCAAAATCGTTCGCGTTTTCGGGTTCGGCGAGAAATCCCGTTTCGCCGTCCGCAATCACTTCGGGAATTCCTCCGAAATTGGAACCGACGACGGGACGCTCGCACGCCATCGCCTCGGCGGACATGATGCTGAATGTTTCGTTCGCGTAACTCGCCAACGCAACGACATCGGCAATAGCGTAATACGGCGCAAGCGCGTCGGGCGAAATATATCCCAAGAATTTTACGCGTTCGGAAACGCCCAATTCGCGCGCGCGCTGTTCCAATGTCGCGCGATATTCACCTTCTCCCGCGATGAGCAATTGCACATCGCGCGTTTTGGCGAGCAGTGCCGTCGCATCAATCAAATACTGCACGCCTTTCCAACGCACCAAACGCCCTGCGTACAAAATCGTCTGCGCGTCGCCCGCGATTTTTTTTCGCAAATTCGCGTCAGGTGCTTGCGGAAAAAATTGTTGTGGTTCAATGCCGTTGTACACCATACGCGGCGTAATATTGTAATGTTCGCGCACTTGATTCGCGTTGAACGCGGAACACGAAACCGCAATGTCGCTCACATTCACAAAACGCGTGTCGAATGAAAAAAAATCCGTGCCGTGACAGCCAAACACAATTTTGCTTTTGGAATTGCGCTTGAACCACGCGGCGGCAGGCAAATCGTACGGCTTTTGAATGTGAATGATGTCAAACTTTTCGCGCTGCATGAACACGCGCGCATGTTGCGCGAAACTCAAGCGTTCCAATAATTTTGTCAGCGTGTACTGTTTTGCGAGTCCCGGAATTTTTCGCAGTGTTTCGCGTGACGTGAATGGAAATGTCACGACGCGGACATTTTCGTACTCACGTCGAATGTTTCCGTCGCCGCCAACAATCGTCGTCCGCACACCGCGTTGTGCCAGCCCGCGCGCAACCTCCCACACAAAACTTTCGACGCCGCCGTACTGCGTCGTCGTCGTCACATTGTACAAACAAACATTCATCTGCGGATTGTTTGCACCACAAGTCCCGCGCCAAAATTCGGATTCATTTTTGAAATGCGCGTGCCGAGATTATAAAAAAATGCGCGCGGCTGTGTTTGATACACGAGCCAATGACGCGGGTCATGGAACCACATGCCGACGACGCGTTTCACCGTAAAGCCCATCTCGCCCAACATGTTTGTAAAAACATCCACCGAATAATGCCGAATATGCGCTTGCTTGCCGACGAGCTGCACATCCAATTCACCGGGCGGCGCAACGGGCGCGGGTTTTTTGTTTGGACGGAAAATATTACGCGCGACATTTTCCGCGCTGCGAATCGCGTGATACGGCGTCGTGTATTTCAACGGAATGGCAAAGACGGCGATGCCGTTCGGCTTCACGACGCGTTGAATTTCGCTCACCACTGCGCGGTCATCGAGAACATGTTCAAGCAAATGCGAACACAGCGCTTTGTCGAACATTTGCGACGCGAACGGCAATTTTTCCACATCCATCACACACGGCGCGAGTTTTTTCGCGTCATACACGCGCAGCGATTGCATCAATTGTAAAACGCTCGATGATACATCCGCGCCGATGCTGAAACGCGACGACTGCGCGAGCGGCATTGTATAAAATCCTTCGCCGCAGCCGACATCCAGAAACACATCACGCGCGGACAATTGCAGCAGTTCCCCAAACACGCGCTGATGTTCCGCAAGCCAATGCTTGCCCATGCGCGTAGGAATGAGATTGCCATCGCGCACGTTAAAATACGCGCGCTGTCCGTCGGTCAATTCGCGTTCGTAAAATTGACGTAGTTTGTCTTGGAGCGCGCGTTTCGTTTGCGCGTCGAGTGTTGTGACTGACATTCTTTTGACAGGATTAACAGGATTTACATGACAAAACAAATCAATCCTGTTAATCTTGTTAATCCTGTCTATTTGTATCCCACCGCAACAAGTGTATTTCCAATCAACGGCAATCCCGGTACTGCAAAGCGAAAATTGAATTTGCGTGATGAAATCCAGCGCAGTGGCTTGAAACCCGCGCGCACGCGCATGTTTTGAAAACCCGCGCGCGCCAAAACATCGCGCATCGTTTGCGGATTGAACAAAGTTTGATGTGTCGCGTCCGCGTCGCCTGACCAAATTTTGCCTAGCGCGGGATAATACACGCGTCGCGCATCCCACAAATTCGGCGTTGTCATTGCCAGCGCGCCATTTTTTCGCAACACGCGCAAACATTCGCGCAACGTGAATTCGGGTGAACCAACATGCTCGATGACTTCGCTCATAAAAATCACATCGAATGATTCATTGCAAAACGGCAGTGCGTTGTCGGAATTGCATTGCACCAGTCGCGCATCAGGAATCAACTGCCGCGCTTGTTGTAACGGATATTCAATCAAATCGGAACCGAACGGAATGAACCCGCGCGTTTTCAAAAAACGGAGCGCGGGACCCGCTCCGCAGCCCGCGTCGAGAATCCGCGCATCGTTTGGAATTTCGCCGATGAATTGCAGCAAGCGTCCGTACTGAAAGGCAACTTTTTCATCGGATTTATTCAATTGATTTTGAAAATATTTCTCGTTGTAACTCACAGCCATCTCAACACAATATCTTTGAACGGCAGTTTCAACGTTTTCAATCGCTCTTTTTCTTGCGCGTCGAATCCGCCGAAAAGTTTGAACAAGAGAAAAAACAGAATTGCAAAGACGAAGGTTGCAAGTGTCAGCCACCACCATTCCAAATCACGCGTGAGGAATAATGGAATCGCTGCAAGCGCGGAGGACGCGGACACGCGTACGAGAAACGCGAATGGAAAACGAATCGCGTAATGCTGCGCGGCAAAAATTGTGGCATAGATGCGCGACAGCAAACGCGGCGCGCCGATGGACAATGCCGCGCCGACTGCGCCGAACGGCGGCACCAAAACCAACAACATTGGCACGCTCAAAATGGAAAGCAGGCGCGAGACAAGTGTTGCGCGCGATTCTTCAAACACAATCAACATGCCGACAGGAATGCTCGTAATCGTTTCGCCAAAAAGAAATATCACAAGCACAATCGCGACGAGCGCGGACAATTCGTACGTTTCGGTAAAGAGAAAAGGAATCAAGCGCGGCGCGAGCAAAACCATGACAATGCCGCAGGGAACGAGCAAGAAAATAAAAAATTTTGTCAGCGTCGAATACGCTTCGCGCACCTGTTCCATTTTTTTATCGGCGTACAAACGCGTGAACAGCGGCGTTTGAATTCCTGTCAATGGCGCGACGAGAAAACGCAAAAAGTATTGAACGAAACGATAACCGACGGCGAGAATTGCAACGGCGGTCAATTGTTTTGAACCCGTGAGAACGAGCGCGGCAAAGCCCGGTTCGGAAAGCGACGCCGTTGCGGTGATAACAAAATTGAGCGCAGACACATTCGCAAAACGTTTCCACAATTGCGGCGGCATGTTTCCTTCGCGCGCGGGAATTTGATTGACCACCGAACGCGCGCGCCACGCCGCGAGAACGTCCAACAGCACACTCGAAAAGACCATCGCAACAACCATTCCGACAACACCTGTGCCTGCGAGCGCAAGTCCCAACACCAACAGCGGCTGTACGAGTGACGCGACAATATCTAAAAGATTCGTCGCGATTTGTTTGAAATGGGTGTAAAGGAACTGAATAAACGCGTCAGAGACTGCGCCGAGAATGACAAGTGCGGCAATGCCTGTCAATAAAATTCTGCCATCTTGACCCAACGCGAGCACGCGCACAAAAAAATCGGGAACGAGCGCGAACGCGAGAACGACGGGCAGAATGACTGCAAGTTTGATTCCAAAGAGCGACGCAAAAAACTTTTCCAGTCCGCGCCGCCCGGCGCGCATTTCGATTTCGGGCGTGAAACGTGCCACCGTGCGTTCCATCCCCAAATCCACCCACGCGCCAATCAAACCCGCCGTGTACAAAATCAACGAATACTGCGCGTACTCGCCTTTGCTCAACACGCGCACGAGAATAATGCCCGAACCGAGCGCGATGAGAAATTTTATTGGAAAGAGCGCGCTGTTCCACAACATCGCGCTCGAGACACGATGCCCCAGTGAAGTTGGCGCGTTCACCTGGGGTTGCTCACTTTTTTCAAAACAAGCCGATATGTTCCCATGCCAAACGTGCGCCATGAATCGTACAATGTGTCGCCAATCACTGGCGGATATTTTTTGAAACGCGATTTTTCGTAATTCAAATCTTGAATTGCAAACCCAAATTGCGCGGCGAATTCTTCAAACGCGTTGTACGTGTAATAGTGCATCTCGCTCAACTTTTGTTTGTCGCGCAGTGCGGAATCTTTTGTGCGCTGCCGCGCGGCGATATATTTTTCGCCGAGTGAACGCGGCAAATAATTTACAAAACGCAAATGATAATGCGGGTCAACGAGCGCGAAACGATTGATGACAGTCATGAATGCGCTGCCGTCGTCATGCAACACGCGCGCAATTTCACGTAACAGATGTTTTGGTTCTTGGACATGTTCCAATACGTCCCAGCATGTGACGATGTCAAAGCGTTTCGATGCGAACGGTAACGCTTCGCCCGCACCAACGAGCGCGGGTAAATTCAAGTCATAACGTTTGGCGCGCGTGCGCGCGATTTCACAGTATGCGAAATTGTAATCGAACGCGGTAATGTTGTAACCCGCGCGCTGCATCGCCACCGCAAAGCCGCCCATACCCGCGCCCAAATCGAGAACACGCGCGTTTTGTTTTGGCGCGTAGCGCGCGATTTCTTGCAGCGCGTCTTGCTGATAATTTTCCTGCCACAGCCGTTTTTGTTTCCACGCGTCAAAATCGGCGCGCCAATGCATGTGCGCGAGCCACGGCTCGATTTGTTGTTCCAACGCGCGTTCGATTTCGGGATTTGTAGCGATAGGTAAATTCACAGCGAGAGGAAAAATTCGTGGCACAAAAAAATATCGCCGAACTGCATGGCGGCGATATTATATCCTTGCTCGTTACGCGGTCATAATTCGTACAATTCCCCGTATTTGCGGCGTAAATAGGCGATGTATGGCTTGATGTTTAATTCCGCGCCCGTCACGCGGCGTATCAATTCATTGGGCAAAAATTTCGAACCGTGCGCGTAAATGTTCTCTTGCAGCCAACCATGCAGCGTTGAAAATTCACCGCGCCGAATCTGTTCGGGAATGTCGGGATGCGCGCGGAGGGCGGCGTCGAAAAATTGCGCGCTCAAGATATTCCCCAGCGTATATCCTTGAAACATGCCGCCAATATCGCCGGCGTACCAATGGACATCTTGCATCACGCCGTTCGCCAGATTCGGCGGCGTGACGCCCACATCGCGCGTGATTGTTTCATCCCACGCGTCGGGCAAATCACGTATCGCGAGTTTGCCTTCGAGCATTTGCAACTCAAATTCAAAACGCATCATCACGTGTAAATTGTACGTCACTTCGTCGGCATCGGTGCGAATGAGCGACGGTTCCACTTTGTTGACCGCGCGATAAAACGTTTCAAGCGAAACGTTTTCAAATTGCGACGGAAATGCGTCCTGCAATTTCGGATAAAAGGATTCCCAAAAATTTTTGCTGCGCGCGACGAGATTTTCCCACAAGCGCGATTGCGATTCGTGAACGCCTGACGAAGTGCCTTCCGCGAGCATCGTGCGTTCGAGTGAACGCGCATGTCCTTGTCCGTACATCGCGTGTCCCGCTTCGTGAATCGTGGAAAAGAACGCTTCGCTCCAATCATACTCTTGTACGCGCGTGGTGATGCGCACGTCACCGATGGAAAAATGTGTCATGAACGGATGCGCGGTTTTGTCTTGACGCCCGCGCTGTAAATCGTAACCGAGCTGTTGCGCGACATCCAGCGCGAATTTTAGTTGTTGCGATTCGGGAAAAAATTGGCGCAGGCACGAATCGTCGGCAGGCGGCTGTGAGGTAATTGCGCGTACAATCGGACGCAGTTGTTCGCGCAGTTCGCCAAACACGCGGCGAATGTCGGCGGCGGACATTTGTGGGTCGCCCAAATCAATCAACGCGTCCGCAACATGGTGATTCTCGTTGGAACCGTTCGGGAAAAAAGAAGAATACTCGCGTGAGAGGTCGAGAATTTTTTCGAGCCATGGAATGACCGCGTTGAAATCCGATTGAGGACGTGCTTGAACCCATGTGTTGTATGACAATGCTTGGGTTTCCGTTTGACGTGCGACAAATTCCGCCGGCACACGCGTCTTTTTTTCGTACTCGCGGCGCGCGAAGCGGAGCAAACTCGCGTCATCCGAATCATATGGCAAGCTCGCTTCGTACGTTTTTAAATCGTCGAGCAGCTGTCCGATTTCATCGGCGGTAAATTTTTCGTGCGCGAGTGAGAGAAGCGTACCCATCTGTTGCGCGCGCGCTTGCGCGCCGCCGGGCGGCATGTATGTCTCATTGTCCCACGACAGTACCGCTGCAGCCCTGTTCAAATCGTGAACGATGGCGAGCTTGTTTTTGAGTTGGAGGAATTTGTCCATGTGTCGGTAGCAAGTAGCAGGTAGCAGGTGAAAAGATACCTGCTACCTGTGCCAATTGTAGCACAAAATTTTCCATGCCCTCTTGACTCTCCCGTCGCTGGATGGTGTATAGTTTGTTCGCAGCTGCAAAGGAGTTGAACATGTTCAGAATCGGAGAATTCTCGCGTCTCGCGCAAGTACCAATCAAAACACTGCGTTATTACGACGAAGTGGGCTTGTTGAAACCCGCGCAGGTGGACAAGTTCACCGACTATCGTTACTACCGCGCCGACCAATTGGCGCGCTTGAATCGCATTCTCGCGTTCAAAGATTTGGGCTTTACGCTTGAAGAGGTCGCGCGCCTCCTCGATGAAAATGTCTCCCCGGAACAACTGCGCGGGATGCTGCGGCTCAAGGAATCTGAAATTCGTGAACGTGTGGCAGATGAACAAGCGCGGCTCGCGCGCGTGCGAGCGCGGCTGCGATTAATCGAACAGGAGAATCAAATGTCAAATCTCGAGGTGGTGATTAAAAAAATTCCGGCGCAACGTGTGGCGGCAATTCGTTCCGTAATTCCGACGTATGCTGCCCAAGGCGCATTGTGGGGTGAATTAGACGCGTACCTCGCGCAGAAACAAATCTCGCCCAACGGCGCGTGTTTGACGGTGTATTACGATACGGAATACCGCGAGCATGATGTAGATGTCGAGGTGTGCGAACCCGTCAATGCAAATGTTCCGGCGAACGGAAACATTCAAGTGTACGAATTACCGGCGATACCTCAGGCAGCTGCTGTCCTGCATCACGGCGGCTTTGAAAATGTCAACGAAACGTACACACAACTGTTGCAATGGATTGGCGCGAATGGGTTTCGCGTTGTCGGTCCGAACCGCGAAGTGTATTTGCGTGCGGTCGTCTCACCCGAACTGCTCGCCCAGTATCCGAGCCAATATGTGACAACGAACGAAGCGGAACGTTTGACCGAAATTCAGTTCCCGATTGAAAGAGCAAAGTAAAAAAATATCACGCCGAATTTTCGGCGTGATATTTTTTTATGCAGAAATTTTCGTGTCCAGCGTTTCATTTACGCGTCTTCGAATCGTATCGAGCGAATCGTCCGCCAACAACTCGCCGTTTTCAAAAACGGTTCGCATCACGGAACGCGCGTCAGGTCTCGCGTCGCGCAGTACAATCGTTTCGTACCCGTTTTCGGTTTGAATCAAATCGAGGCGTCCCGCTTTGCTCTTTTTGCCGGGGTCGGTCACGGGGTCTTTGAACGCGGGCAATGACAGGTTGTTGATGACGATTTGGCTCAACTTCATCGCAAATTTTTGCGTGTCGCGATTCACCTGCTGCAAAAGCGCGCCGCCCATACCGAACGTAATGTTGCTCGCGCTGTAGCCGCCGTCCAGCGTGTTCTGCAAAATCGCGCGGATGCTCTGTTGATTGATGCCGTCGCCTTGAATGACGCGCACATGCTTCAATACGCGATATCCTTTTGAATTGATGGTGTGTCCAAATGCCGCGTCGAGTTGTTCGAGCGTGCGACGTACCATCATCGGCGGGTCGCCGCTGTCGGGACGAATCACAATCGTCGCGCCGGAATTGATAACTTCCTCGCGCAATTGCTTGCCCCACAAATTTTGTACCGCGTTTTCCAAATCATAACTGTCGGATACCACCGCGACAAGCGCGTTGGGTTTCGCGAATTGTTGCAGCATGTTGCGATACGCGTCGGCTTCGCGTTTTTTGCCCCACGCGGTAATGGTGGAATGTTCCGCCGCCGGAATACTGAATGCCGCCATGTCGCTGTGATAAAAATGATTGGCGCACCACACACCCGCGACGGTATCGCTCCCCATAAAATTGACGAGATGTGCTGCGCCGCCGATTTCTGCCGTCTCGCGCGACGAAACACCGCGCGAACCAAAGTCATGTAACTTGAACGCGATTTCACTTTGCGGGTCGTCGGCAGATTTTTCGAGCGCGGCGAGAATGTCTTGTTTGATGAAATAGGATTGGGTGGAGACGGTGATGGGATACCACACGCGCATCAACATCGTTTCGAGCCAACCGACAATCCAAAACACGCGCGCATCGGTGGATTCTACTGTCACCAAAACATTGTGCGTCGGCACAATGCTGCCTTCTGCAACCGCGCGAATTTTGATGGGCAAACGTCCGTCCAAATCACGCGCGATGTATTCCCATCCGTCGCGCGGAAATGGTTCGCCATGCGCGCGGAAAAATTCATCTGCTTCGCGCACCATGTCCATTGTGACGCGCTGCGTCATATATTGTTTGAGAATGTATTGCAGTCCGAAAAAGACGGTGCGGTCAAAACGTCCGCCGCGACTTTCGATGTAACTGAACATCGCCGACGTGCCGCGCGGATATTGCATAAAGTGACTCGCTTTGTACGAGTCGGTGTCGAGTATGAGATTGTTCATTTTTTCCTCCCCGGAAAATGATATTTGCGCGCAACTCCCTGTCGCGCGTGATTAAAACCGATTCACAAAATGCGTGATAATCGAAACGTGGTCTTCAAAAAAACGGTCTTCGTTCAAATACACATCGTTCAATGACATCCAAAATGCTTTGGCGGCGTCGTCACCTCCTTTCACGCGCGGCAAATCGCCCACCGCGCCGAGATTGAAATAAAAGCCGTGCGTTATCGTGCGCCCGCGCAAACTGCGCTCGGGATGGTCAAAGACGCGCGCGGCGGCGATAAATTTCTTCAATTCGCTGGCGTGCAATGCAATTCCCGTTTCTTCGCGCAATTCTCGAATCGCCGCGTGTTCGACAAATTCATCTTGCGCGACAAAGCCGCCCGGTAACGCGAGCAAACCTTTGCCCGGAAAGCCGCGTCGCTTGACGACGAGAATGTGTCCCGATTTGAACACGACGGCGTCGGCTGTAACAAAAATCGGCGGATAGGGCGCGACAGACCAATCGCGTTTGTATTCGTCAATAAATTTTTGTTCGGCAGCGAGACGCGCGTAATCGCCATTTGTGGAAAATTCGCGCATGAATTCGCGCACGGCACGCGGCACTTGTTGTTCCCAATCGTTTTGTCCGCGCAAATAGCTTTCACGAATTTTTGTCGCGTGAATCGGAAGATGCTGTGGGAATTCTTGAAATTCCCATTGGGGAAAACCTTCGAGATAGTACGACGACGAATCCTTGCGGTGTCCAATCAGGACGATGGATTTTTCATCGCGCGTAATCGTCGCAACCTGCGCTTGCAATTCGGCTGCCCAAAGATTGTCGTTGTAGAGATAATCGCGGAGATAAACAAAAGAGAGGCGCGCGTGTTGCGCTTGCGGAATCGCCGCGCGAATCATTGTTTCGCGCTGTGCAGTGTTCCAAGGATTTCTGATATTGGGCGCGGTGCGGTGACTGCCCAATGCGATGATAACGTTGTGTGCAGACGCGAATGCTTGTTGGACGAGCTGCGCGTGCGCGTTGTGGAATGGTTGAAAGCGCCCTATGACGAGCGCGTGGGCGTGAGGATATTCTGTTGTGGACATGGCTGCACTCCCCGTGCAAGAAATGTTTGTGTCTCGCTCCGTGCGAGATGAATCCATTATAACACGATGACAAAGCGTCTCATGAATTAGGAATTCCGCCAGTCAGGTACGCGATTTGTTGGCTGGCTTTTGGTTATGGAATTACCACTATCTATTTTCATTTCTCAAACTTTAACTTCGGTAAGTAATGCTAGACTCGGAAATTGTTCATTCCGCAAAGTCTTCAGCACTTTAATCAGTGGTTGTTCCATTCTTTTTATGACAGGTGACCAATCAAAACTTTCACCACGTTTGAATGTCGCATGAGCAAGATGTTTGTCAATAAGGGTTTTAGGACTTTCTCCAATTTGAGATAATTCGGTTTTGTAAGCGTCATTCAATTCGCTAAGAATGCTGGTGTTTTGGCTGCACCATTCAGGCATGATGCGATTGGCTTTGATATCGTCGTCTAGTCCGCCTGACAAAAATATTTCTGTCAACACGCGTATATGCAAAACGCGCGCTTCTGCTAAAGCATTCGTAGTATAGAGGAGAAGTTCGGCATTGGTGGCCTGTATCAACATTTTTCTTTGCTCAAATATAAAGGCGCGTAAAAACATCATGATTTCATAATTTATTACTTTAAAGGCTGCATCCATTTTGCCTCACTCAAACTTCAAATTCGGAAGACCAGTGATTATATTGCTTACAACACAAGTGGAGTCAACTTGGGAGCATGAGTCTGTTCGGGCGAAGAAAATGCTGCAGAATCCCAAGTGTCAGGATCATGCTTTTTAAGACCTTTTATGGGCCGAGAGGGACTGCTAGGAATTCTGGGTCAACGTCTCCAAGACGCGCACCAACACATCCACCGCGTTATCGTATTCCTTCAAATCAATATGCTCGTTCGGCGTGTGGTCGAGATTGGAATCGCCGGGACCATAGGTGACGATGGGACAATTCCAAAACGGACCGACGACGTTCATGTCGCTCGTTCCTGTTTTCAATGTAAAGCCCGGCGTCCCCCCCCCCTCACGAATTGCGGAAAGGAATGCGCGCACGAGCGCGTTATTTTTATCCGCGCGATACGCGGGCGTTTCGGTGTCGAATTTGATGTGCGCGTCGCCCGCGATTTCCAAAATTTTTTCTTCCAATTCCGCGACAGTGATTTCTAAAGGCAAACGCAAACCAATCACCAAACGCGCGATTTCATGCAGTCCATCGTTTTCGGAATGCATTCCGCGCAACGTTGGGTCGAGTTTGTCGAAAATTTTCTGTTTGCCTGCGTTAAATTCATCTGCAAAATTTTTTACGCGTAACCAAAATTCCACTGCTTCTTCATTCGCACTGCGCGCCTGTCCCGCACTGTGCGCGTTGTCGCGCTTTAGAATGTATTCGAGCCACAACGAACCTTTGTAACCGAGCGTCACTCGGTCCCAGCCGCTCGGTTCGCCCACAACCGCGAATTCTGGTTTGTATTGCGTTTTCGCAAAATGCGCGCCCTTTGAAGTTGGACATTCTTCTTCCACCGCACCGACGACGACGATGCGCCAACCGTCTCGCGCACCAACACGCGCCGCCGCCGATGCAAACGCGCACAACGGACCTTTTGCATCCACCGCGCCGCGCCCATACAACAAATTGCTGTCGCGCCGAACATCAACGAATCCCGGATGCGTATCAATGTGTCCGAGCATCACGATTTCGCGCGCCCCATCGCCGACAATGCCCACCGCATTCCCCGCCTCATCGCGAAACGCGCGCAATCCTGCATCGTTCATGAACGCGACAAGATAATCCACTGCTTCGCGTTCTTGATACGATGGTGAATAAATTTTTAGCAATCCTTCGAGCAAGTCACGTGGGTTCATGGCGTCAAAATGAAATCGCCGAGATGTGAACATTCTTGAATAACGAGCGCGCCATTTTGGACGCGCGCCGTTTTGCAGTCCACAACCGCGGGAGGAGAATTGGAATCCGCCTGGAACGCCTGACGCAACACACACATCGCGCCATTTCGTTCGACGGAAAATTGGCGCGTCACGCCATTTGGTTCCTCAATCGTCAAAGATGTCAGCGTACACGATTGAAACGCGAACGCAAAACAATCCACGGCGCGGCGAGCGGCATCGGCATCCACAGCGCGCGGAGGATTTCCGCTCAAGGTGAGTTTGCCGCAAAACGTTTCCAGCGTCACCGGAGTTTGTATCTGTGGTGTGTTGTCGCCGCACCCGCCCAAACCGAACAACATCAACGCCAAACAAAAAAGTCGCGTCATAAATATTCAATTACCGCGCGCGTTATTTCGTTCGTCGTCGCTGCGCCGCCAATATCGCGCGTCAATACATTTCGTTCCAACGCGCGTTTCACCCCCCCCCGCACGCGTTCTGCCGCGTCCTCCAATTCCAAATAGTCCAACATCATCGCGGCAGACAATATCGCGCCGACGGGATTTGCAATTCCTTTTCCGGCAATGTCGGGGGCAGAGCCGTGAACGGGTTCAAAGACCGCGTTGTTTATGCCAATGTTGGCTGATGGCGCGACGCCGAGTCCGCCAATCAACGCGCTCGCTTCGTCGGACAAGATGTCGCCAAATAAATTTGTGGTGACGATGACATCAAAATTTTGCGGGTCTTGAATGAGACGCATCGCCATCGAGTCCACGAGCATTTCTTTTGTTTCTACATCCGGAAATTCTCGCGCGACGTTGAAACACGTTTCGCGAAACAAACCATCGGTGAGTTTCAAGACGTTTGCTTTGTGTACGACGGTGATGCGTTTTTTGCGCGCCCGCACCATTTCAAACGCGACGCGCGCAATACGTTCCGACGCGCGTTTTGTAATGACGCGTTCGGCAATCATCGTCTCGGCGTCTTCGGCGCGCTCGCGTCCCGCGTACAACCCTTCTGTATTTTCGCGGACAATCAATAAATCAATATTTTCGCGCGAAAATTTCGCGGGCAATGATTGAACGGGTCGCAGATTTGCATACAAGTCCAACGCCTTGCGTAACGCGAGAATTGGGCTGCGGTAACCCTCCACGCGCGTCATCGGCGAAGACGTTGCTCCGAACAACGTCGCGTCGCACGCTTGCACAATTTCCAAAGTCGCGTTTGGAATCGCGTCGCCCGTTTTCTGGAAATGTTCAAAACCCGCGTTGGCGCGCACAAATTCCAAATCGAGGTGTAGTGCTTCGAGTACGCGCTGCGCGGCAGGAATCACTTCTTGCCCAACACCGTCGCCGGGGATGATGCAAATTCGCATGTCGCAGATAGCAGATGGCAGATGGCAGATAGCAGATGGCAAAACGTATTTCGCTATTCGCCATCAGCCATTCGCGATTCGCTACTCGCCGCCTTTTACTTCCGGCATCGGCAAATTTTCCGCGCCGAATTTTTTGCGGAGCATTTGAATCAAGCCGCCGCTTTCGATGATGTGTACGAGCGAAGGGGACAACGGTGGAAATTCGAATGTGCCTGCGCGGGTGCGAATTTGATGCGCGTCGAGGTCGAGCGTAATCGTCTCGCCGTGTTCAATCGCGTCCACCGCGTCGGGACACACAATCGGGAGCAAACCATTGTTCACTGCGTTGCGGAAATAAATGCGCGCGAACGATTTTGCAATAATTGCGGTGATGCCCGCATGTTTCAACGCGCCCACTGCTTGTTCGCGCGAAGAACCATTGCCCCAATTTTTTCCGCCGACAATGATGTCGCCGCGCTGCACATTGCGCGCAAAACTCGGGTCCAAATCTTCGAGCGCGTGTTTCGCTTGCTCGTTTGGGTCAGTGACGGTGTACGTGTATTTGCCGGGAAAAATAACGTCGGTGTTGACGTTATCGCCGTATTTCCAGACTTTGCCTGTGAGAATCATATTTGGTGATTAGGTGATTGGGCAATTTGCTAATTCGCGACAAACATGCCAACCGCTTTCGTAATGTGAAACGCGCCGCGCGTATCAATTTCGTTTTGGACGCGAGCGCGAAATTCATCAATGAGCGTTTCGGGAAATTGTTCACGCGTGAATGGCGCGCCGGAAAGAACATACGCGACGAGTGGTTCGGTTTCGGTGACGCGCAAATGATTTTCTTGTTCGACTCGCTTTACGCGCGAAAAATGTTTTTCCAATTTCGCGCCGCCGTTTTCCAAACCAAATTCGCCGATGAAACGATGTGCGTCGGGCGCGGGTTCGTGCAAAATTTCTGCGACGAGCGTATCGAGTTCACGCAAATGTTTTGCGCCATTCGTCGCCGCGTAAAGTGTGCCGCCGCGTTTCAGCACGTGGCGAATTTCTGCGAGGGCGCGGTCGAGATTCGGAATGTGATAGAGCATGTGATTGGCAAAGACGCCGTCGAAGAATTCGTTGGGAAAAGGAATGTGTTGAGCGTCAGATTGAAGAAACGAGAAACGAAATGCGAGAAATTTTTGTTGAACGGTTTGCGCCATTCCAAAAGAATAATCGGTGAGTGTGATGTTCCAAGCGTTTGGAATTTTTTCGCGCACGCGTTCCCACATCGCGCCGCTGCCACAGCCGATTTCCAATACGCGCGCGTCGTTTGGCAATTCCACGTGTTTGAACAACCAATCGTGAAAAGGTTCGGGCGCGGTGCTGAATTTTTCGTGCAGCGCGATGCGCGCATCGAGATTCGCGTTGGTGGCGTATTGCGTTTTGACAAAGGTTGCGTCGGTGGAACGAAACAACGTTATCTCCAATATCTCGAATTGAGATATTCATCGTCAAACGTTTCCGCCGCGCGCAATGCAATGCGAATCGCATCGCGGACGGCGCGCGCTTTTGCTTCGAGGTCGGGATTTTCGCTTTGCGTGCGTTCGGCGATTACGGCGCAAATGCACGCTGTGGCGATTCCATATACCCCGCCCATTTTGAAGAGCGTGCCTGCCTCCATTTCAAAATTTAGAATGCCGAGCGCGCGATATTCTTCAGTCATGCCGCGCAAATGCCGCATCAAATTTTTGTTGGCGGACGATTCGCTGCGCTCCTGTCCTTCAAAAAACGTGTCAACGCTCGCGGTGACGCCGATGTGCCAATCCGTTTTCAATTCGCGCGCGGCGTTCACCAACGCGAGCGTTAGAAATGGATTCGCGGCGGCGGGATACTCCTTCGGTGCAATATCATCCGCCGCGCCTTGACGGCACAATGCCGCACGCGTGATTACGACGCTGCCCATTTTTACGTCGGCTTGAATCGAACCGCTCGTGCCGACGCGAATAATCGCGCGCACGCCGACTTGATACAATTCATTGACGACAATCGAAAGCGACGGCGCGCCCATACCGCTTGTGGCGGAAATGAAACGGCGTCCGTTCGGCAAACGCGCGAGATAACTATGCAGTCCGCGATTCTCAGACAATTTTTTTTCAAACGTGACGCCCTCGGCATCCTGCGCGATGAAACGCGCGCGGTCGGGGTCGCCGGACAGTAACGCAATGAGGGGGGGGGGACTGCCTAAATCTTGTTTGCCAAAACCGATGTGATAGAACGTTTCACTGTTCATGTCTGATTGCTCAAAGGTGGTTCCTGTTCGGTATTCTGCGCGCGATTTTTTTCCGTACGTGCTTGCAACGTTTCCAACGTAGTCTTGCCGGCGATTTGGATAAAGACGCCGAGCAAAGCAACGCCAAAGACAATATAGACCATGGTAAAAATTTTTCCCCACGGCGTCATGGGATGGAAATCGCCGTAACCGACGGTTGCGAGCGTGACGACGCAAAAGTACATTGCATCGAGCCAGTCCCACTTTTCGACAAAGTGAAAAAAAATTGTGCCGCTAACAATCAGTCCCACTTCGAGCCACAACAGCGCACGAAATTCGGGGACGCGCGCGAGGCGGCGCAAGAGTACAAACAGTCCGTACAGGGGAAAGATGACTTGGAGCCACGCGCGCATACTTTATTTTTTCGCGAGTTCAAGTTTGTACACTTGCTCACGCGCGGCAATCCACAAATTATCCCGGTCGTCGAATGTCATACCCGACGCGACGCTTTTCGGAATGTCAAAGACATCGAGATAACGTCCATCGTTCGAAAAAACTTGGATGCCTTTGTTGTCGCCGACGTAGATGCGTCCTTGTGAATCCACTGCGATGGAATTGACCGCGCTGAATTGCCCGGGCTCGTCGCCGAGACTGCCGATGGTATCTATAAATTTTCCGGTGCGGTCAAATTTGAAAACTTGGCGCGCAAAGTTGCCGACAATGTAAAAGTTGCCTTGTCCATCCAACGCGAGAATCGGGTCGAGTTCAAAGTTGTCAAGCTGTCCGCTAATCGCGCTGTCCACCACAACCGTTACGCGTCCACTCGCATTGAAACGCACGATGCTGTCTTTTTGATTCCCCGTCATCGTCGCGTACAAATTTCCGTCCGCGCCGACGGCGATGTGTTCGTAACTTTCGCCGAGCGCGGGTTGAAATACGTTTTTCACCTCGCACGTTGCGGCATCGTACTGTGTAATCGTAATGCCTTGAATCACAAACAGATTCCCGCGTCGGTCTGCCGCGAGCGAAGGCGTCGGCGCTTTGGCATCCATCAAACATTGCGTTTTGAATTTTCCGTTCGCGTCAAACACCTGAACGCGTCCGCCGAGGTATTCGGCGACGAACACATTGCCGTTGTTGTCCACCGCAATTGCGCGCGCGTCGGACATTTTTCCTGCGCCCGTGCCTTTGCCGCCAAATTCCGAAACGACATTTGCAAATTGTGGCGTGGGTGACGGACGCGCGGTGTTTGTCGGCAGCGGCGCGCGTGTCGCAGGCACAACGGTTGTGAACGCTTGGAGCGTGGGTTGAATTTCGAGCGATGGCGCCAACATGGTGAACGCGCCGACACTCAAAAGAATTGGCACAACAATCGAAAGTACGACCACCAGTACGACCAATATCACAATCCACGTTGCGCAGCCGCTGCTCGTACTGCTCGAAATTTGGACGCCGCCCGTTTGCCCGACGCGAACAGTGTTTGGCGCACCGATGCCGATTTGCGCGACTTGGACGCTCTGTCCGCGTTCGAGCGCTTCGACCGCGTCTTTGGCTTCTTTTAAACCGCCGCCAAATGTTTCGCGAAAGAGTTTGATGGCTTGAATTTTGTTGCCGCCGTCCGCGAGTCTTTTGATTTCCGCGAGTTTTGTCGCTTCACGCGTAATTTCGGCGGGATTGAATGTGGTGAAATTCGGCGCGGGTGTGCGAAGCGCTTCGGGAACGATGAGTGTGGTTTCGCAATACGGACATTGAATTGTTGGAGCGCTGCCGCCTGTGTAATCTTGCGGTGCGCCGCATTTCGGGCAGGTGAACGTTTTAGATTGGGATTCGGACATCTTGATTCACGTAACGCAAATGTGTAATTTGCCGACCGGCACAAGCTTACAAATCATCCTACGCCGGGTACTTGAGAATTCTGCACGCTTCAAATTTTTGCCCAGGCGGTGATTTTTTAAAATTTACACCATCGGTTGAGCAAAAGAGCGCACTTGACGCAATCGGCGCTTGAGAAATTTTTCAGCAATTCGTAGGTCATATGTTGTTTGAAGATTCAGCCAGTACTCGGGAGATTGGTCAAAGGCGCGTCCAAAGAGCAACGCGAGTTCTGCCGTAACCGGGCGCGTGCCGTTGATGAGATGCGAAATCCGCATGGGCGAAACATGAATCTGACGCGCGAAATCTGCTTGCGAAATTTCCAACTCTTGCAAAATTTCCTTGAGAAATTCGCCCGGATGAATCGGCGGTAATCCGTTTTGGATGCTCATGCGCGGCTCCTTAATGATAATCCACAATTTCAACCTCGAACGCATCGCCGTTTTGAAAACGAAAGCAGACGCGCCACTGGTCGTTAATGCGAATACTCCATTGCCCCTTGCGGTCTCCCGTCAATGCTTCTAACTGATTGGATGGCGGAAACTTGAGGTCGCCCAACTGCGTCGCCGCATTGAGTTGCGTGAGGCGCATTGCGGCGCGTTTTAGAATCGAGGGTGGAAATTTGTTCGATTTACCTGTAGTGAAAAATTTCTCGGTGGCGGCGTTGGTAAACGAACGAATCATGGATTATCTATAAACGAAATGTTTATGATTGTCAATGTTGGGGATTACAACGTCCCCATGACGACAACTTTCAGAGTTTCGCATTCACATGCCGCGCGCCGAGAGTTTGAAAGAAAATCGAAACGATGGACGCGTAGACGATAATTTTTTGTCCCGTCGCTTGAATGAGCAATCCTTCGGGAGTGGCGCCGCGCGGACCCATTCGCAACAAGACAAAATACAAAATCAATAGAACGGCGAACGCGATAAAACTCCACGCGTAAACGTTGGGATATTCGTCGCGATGCAGAATGACGGGAATATAACAAATCACGGCGACGGGAAACAGACCGAATGCCCACAACACAAATTGTCCGTGCATGGGACGCGCAATGTCGGCAGGTGTGAACGCGACGCCGATAAAACAAAGCGCCGAACCAATGCCAACAATCGAACCGATGATGCTCAATACGCGCGTCCAACGCGTGTGCGTAAAAAATTGTGTGAACGCGAGAAAAAAGATGGCGAGACCTGCGCCCGCGATTGTGAGCGCGGTCGAAAACAAGAGCATCGAAATCGTATTCGGCGCGCCGCTGTAACTCACCGTGCGTCCGAGGTCGCTAAAAAAGTTGGTGAAGAACGAATAGCCCGCGTTTTGTGGATTGTCGCTCGTGCCGCCGCCGTACGTGAACATCGCGATTACGGTAGCAACCACAAAGATGCTGCATCCGACAAGCACAAATTGAAACGTTGTTTTGCGCCAAAGATGCGATGTGAAAAAAGATGCCGGCTGCGCGTTTGGCGCGTTTGCCGATAACGTATTCTCCATGTTTGTTTCTCTGCGTTGAGATGCGATAGAGCGCCTCGCTTACCACCCGCGCAATTTTTCGGGTGTGACGCGGAACGCGACTGACCAGCGCGCGCTAAATTCTTCGGGCGTCATTTTCAAATCCTTGATGCCTTGTTTGTATTTTTTGAAATATGCCTTGTGTTTGTGTGAAGGCAGTGAGTCGGGCGCGAGCGCGGCACTTGCGGTAAAGACGACGACTCCACCGTCGTCGGGCGTGGTGTTGAAATTCAATGCGACGTTTGGATTACTCGCAATGTGTTTGAGTTTGTGCACATGCGGTTCGGAATATATTAAAAAGGTTTCGCCGTCCCACCCAACGTGTCATCACGCTAAGTTTTCAAAAGGATACCACAGAAATTTGGAAATGCGATGTTGAGAATATATAAAAAAGCGCGTTCAAATTTGAACGCGCTTTTTTCAAGAACTCAAGTGTTTCTGCGTTTTTCCACCGCGGGGTGTTCGTATGTCGCTGCAGACGCGATGACGGCGACGAGGGCGAGAATCCCCGGCGCTAACATCGGCGCCGCGCCGCGTACGGCTGCCCAAAACAATTCCATTGTCGCAAGACCGGGTTTCGTTTCGAGTACGATTTCCCAATTGCCCGTGAGGTGTTCGTACATGCCGACGAGACTGCCCAGCAGCAATGCACCCATCACAATTCGCAAAATCGAAATGGTCGCGCGCGTGGGACGAATCCAAACTGCCGCAATGACGATGATTGCCAACGCGCACAAAATGAAAGGCACGAATTGCAACGGCTCTTGCGTGTGTTCGGTCAGCCACAATTCAATGACGGTGCCGACGCACATGAACGCGGCGAGTCCCAACAGAAACGCGCGATAGCGTTCGACCAACGTTTGAGTGTTCATTGCAGATAATTTTGTGCGGACTCGACCTGACCTGCATCTACAAACGTCGCGAGTTTTGCCAAAAAGTTTTGATTGGTGCCGTATGGACGCGCGGCAATCAATTGCGCGGCAATATCGGCGGTGACGCCCGGAATTTGTTGTAACGTGGCGGTATCCGATTCATTTACTTGTACCGGAACATAAATATATTTTTCGTATGCGGCAACGGTGGCAGCGTCAACATATTTTCCAATCTCACGGCGAAACTGGGTGATGCTCGTGTACGGACGGTATTCTTGAAATTCGCGCACCATGCGATTGCCGGTGTTGGGAATCGTCAAGATTTGTTCGGCAGTTGCAGTGTTGAGATTGATTTTGGTAAAGGGTGTGACGTTCGCCGTTGTCGGCGCGGCATCGCTATTGCTTTCGGGCGTCGCCGTGATAATGCCTGCCGGTGCGACAGCCGTCGGCTGCGCGCGTGCAACGGTTGGTTGTGCGGGCGCAGCGGTGGGCGCGGGCGTATTCGCCGCGCTGGTCCCACAGCCAACAATGAACACGATGGAAAACGCGAGCAGGATAAACGGAATAAAGAATTTCTTCATTTCAAACCTTTCTGATTTGTGAGCGGATTTATACACAACCACCTATTGTAACGACGAGATTTAAATAGCGCATGAAAAATTTATGGAGGAATTGTGGAAACGTGTGGCGCGTCACGCGTTCGTTTCGTGCGCGGTTTTGTTTTGCCCCGAATGTTGTCCCAAAAAACGATTGCGTTGTTGATTCAAATGCGCGGCGAGTTCGACACAATTTTGTCCGTACGTGTCGGGCAGCGCGGCTTCATATCCGCCGCTGCGCGCGGCGAGACGGTCGGGCGACGTCGCGCGTTTTAAGGGCGGCGCATAACGCGAAAAATTGAAACCGACGCGTTGATACGTTTGACGAATGCCGCCCCGTTCGGTTTGAAATTCCGCGACCCCAAATTCGGAAATGTCCACCCACCGATATTGTGTGGTGCGCCAAAACGAACGCACCGTAATTCCGTTTTCCGTAATTTCGAGGAACGAGCTGTTGGGGATGAGATGCAACAGCGCGAAAACCAAAACAAGCAGCGAACCAATTACGCCCATTCCGCCCACACAGCGCATCAGTCCCGATTCACTTGCTTCGCTCAACCACGCACTCACGGCAACAAACATCGCGCTCGCGGCAATCACAAACAGCCAATCGCGTTTCGACGGATAAAAAATTTCAGGCATGAGTAAAAGTATAGCATCAAAGAAAAAACGCGTTGGACAAAGATTGCCCAACGCGTTTTCATTGTACGAGCCGTGACAGGATTTCGAAATCCTGTCACGGCTGTGCTACGGATTCACGCGCTGCAAATACAAATCTACTTCCAACTTGATGGTGTCTTGGATGCTCAAGACACGCTGCACGCGGGGTTGTTCCAAATTGAAATCGGCAAAGGTGAAACTCGTCGTCGCGGTGCATTTGCCTTCGGTCTGATTGCTCTCCAATTGACAGCTCGCTTCCCACGTTATCGGTTTCGTCACGTCTTTGATGGTGAGGTCGCCAATCAATTGAAAGGTCGCGGCGCCCGAACTGGGTACGAGCAATGGAAGCCCTGGCGCGGACGTTGGCACAAAGGTTACGTTCGGAAAGCGTGAGGTTTGTAGCGGCGTGCGTTGAATAAAATTATCGCGCGCGCCTTGGTCGCTGCGTAATGTGCGAACGTCCACGACGAATTGGCTTTGCGCCGAATCAATCGAGCCGTCCAGCTTGCCGACGATTTGTCCTGTGAGGGCTTGCGTTCGTCCCACCGCGTCGTTTGGCAAATCAAAACCTGCCAGCTGTTCACGCACGCGATAACGCGCTTCACTTTTTTCGGGAACGACGACGAGCGTGATGATTGCATCCGCGTTGTCGGTGGTGGTAGTTGGTTCCACCGCCGCGGTGGCTGCAGGTGCGCTCGTTGCAGCTGTCGCGTTGGTAGGAACAGCTGCTGCGGTGGTGTTGGTCGCGGCAGGCGCAAAAGTGGGGGGCGCGACAGTCGGTGGAACATTCGTCGGCGCGCTCGTCGGTGTGCTGGCAGGTGTGCTGCAACCGATGATGGCGACGGACAAAACACTCAGTAAAACAATTACAAGACGTGATGCTTGAAATGAAAACATGTATGGTTTCTCCTCCGCAACTCTTCTACTCAAGCCAAATGATTTTTTGTTGAGAGAGAGATTAAAAAATCAAGACGTGACACGTTTCTCGATACTTGTCTCACAAAACCTGTCACGTCTTGAGCGTCTAACTCATTTGCATCCCAATATCAAACGCTGCGGCGTACCCGTCGCCGCTTTTGACTGTGTTGAGCAGCAATTCTTGGCGATAGATATTGTCATTTCTATTCAAAGTATTGCGCTGTCCTTTTGCCGCATACGGCGCATTCAAAAACACTTGGTCGGTGAATGCATCGTCGAAAAATAATTGTGACGTAAATTCTTGATTCGTACTCGGATGCACTTTGAAATGAATATGCACCGTGCGCCCCGAATACCAACCGGGATAAATTGTCGTGAATGTCGCTTTGCCATTCGCATCTGTCATTTGATAACCGCGCAAAAAGTTTTGTCCTTTGGTGTTGAAACTGCGGTCTGTTACGTCGGAATATTGCCCCGCCGCGTCACAGTGCCAAATTTCCACTTTTGCGCCTTGAAGCGGCGTGCAGCCATTGTTACTCACTTGCGATACGTGGAACGTGAGTATCAGTGGCGCACCTTCGCTCACCTTGCCGTTTGATGTATCGGAACGCACATCAGAACGATTCAGCTCTTCGTTCACATAGTACGGACCTTCGGTCACTTCGGGGCGCACGATACAAGCTGGCAATGATGCGCTCGCAGTCGTCGCTGCCGCTTGTGACGATGCAATCGTCGCGGGAACAGTTGTTGGCGTATTCGTTTGTCCGGGCGCGCACGCGGCAATGAGTACCGCGCTGCTTGCTGCGCCCAATAATGCGAGTGCTTCGCGGCGCGTGAGAATTTTCCCTACGGGTAAATCGTCGTTGTCCATTTTTTCCTCCTCCTGAAATAAAAAACGCGCTGCAACGTTTTTTGTATGCAACGCTGCAACGCGCTCGAATGATATGCGATTCGTATTCAGAAGATGTTTAGAAGTGATAAAGATTTAGCAGAGACGCGTCATTTCATCCCGTTGACGATTGCTTGATGCCCTTCCAGAATTTCTTGAGCGCGTTTGGGATTGGGTTCGAGTGTCGAAACATTTTCTTCGTGACTGCCACCCAAAATAATGGTGTCCTCGCGCGCAAACATGTACAAATCGCGGCGCCCATCCAAATACGCGTAACGCACGTCGGGTTGCGGCAAGAGGAGCGTGAGTTGACCTTTGACGGAAATCAATTCCTTGTCGCCAAACAATTCGCGCGCGCCGAGTCCCGTGCAGTTGAACAACAATGGTTCATTCAATTTCATCAGCGCGGCTTGGTCGGCGAAATTTTGCACGACGATTTTTCCACCACGCAAAATAAAATCTTGAATCAATTGCGGCAGATAGATGTTGGTTTGAATCATCATCGTGGGAAAACTCGCCGCGTATTTTGTGGGAAACGGATGTTCACCGGGTTGATACACGGTGAACGGATACAATTCAGGAGTAATTGCGAAATCCCACGGTTGTTCGGGTGGGTCGTCGCCAATGAGGAACATGTCATTCCATCGCACGCCATATTTTTCGCCGACGAAATTTTGAAAATAGCGATGCGCGAACCGCACTGCGGTTTGAATTTGCGAAACGATTTCGCCCGAATGATGTGCGTCGTCCACCAGCGAGGTTACGCCAAACATTGCCGCCGCGACATTCGATGTCGTGTTGGGCGGCAGCTCGTTCGCATAAATCGTCACTTGGAACCCTCGGTCCTGCAAAAGACGCGCGGTTGCCAATCCCACGGCTCCGCAGCCAATCACCGCCGCGTCGCGTTTCGTCATTTCACGCGCGAGTTGCACTGCCATCTCTGCCGTGCCCCACGACAGCGTGACGCCGCAGCCGCCGTGTCCGTAATTGTGAATCACCGTTTTGTCGCCGAGCACTTCTGTTTTCACCACAAAGCCCGATGGGCGAAATGGGCGCAGTCCCGCGACTTGGCGAATGATGCGATTTGCCGCGACGTGTACTTTTGGCAGCGTCTTGATTTCATTCTGCGCGACAGCATTTTGCGGCGCGTGCTGTCCAAACGGTACCGCCGTTCCCGCCAACGCGAGCGCGCCGAATTTCAAAACCGAACGACGGTCAAGTGGTGATGTGTCCATTGGGTTCTCCTCAATGCTCAATGTGATTGCATTGAAATTCCAAGTCGTGTCGCCGTCGCGCGAATAAAATCTGCGGCAAGCACATACTCATTCGGGTCGGTCATGTGTTCCAACATGATGGGTAAATCGGGTTCGAGTGAATTCAACGCGTTCAGGAGCGCAGGATAATCAAGCGCGCCCGCGCCGGGACGCACTTCATCCAAATGGGTTGTCAACGTTGGTCGCAGCACAATATCTTTGACATGCACACACTTGATATGTTGTCCCAGCGCGGCAATAAATTCTTGCATCACTGCCGCGTTGTTGAAAAAGCGCGCGGGGCTGTTGATCAAGTTCACGGGGTCAAAGTGAACGGCGAACGCGGGGCGGTCAATTGCGCGAATCAGTTGCACATAACTCTCGGTGGAATCGGGATACAACCACGGCATTGTTTCAAGTGTAAAAAATGTGCGCGTCGGTTTCACCGCGTCAATAATTTCGCGCGTCGTTTCGACAATCAAATCAAATGTGTCCGGCGTCAAATCGTCCGCGTCGGGTCCGTCCCATCTATCTCCGCGCGAACCCGCGACGTTTACACAGCACCGCGCACCAATTTCGTCTGCGAGCGCGAGTTTCAATTGAATTTGTTCAATCGCGTCGCAGCGCGTTTTTTCATCACGATGCAGTGGATTGTTATGCCATGCGCCCACTTCGGCAATGATGATATTCGAGTTTTTCGCCGCGTCCGCAAAATCGGCAACAGAAAAACCCGTCGGAATTTGCGGGCAGTACGCCGCGCCGTAATTCAAACGCTTGAGTGCGGCTATCCATTCGTGTGGCGTGTTGTATGTTTCAAAGAGTGGTCCACCGAGACGCATTTGTTCTTTCCTTTTGTGCGATAGCAACTTCGCGTTTGTTTTTTGGGGGGTGTTTTCAAATCTGGCAAATTGTTCTCAAACAAAGCTTCGGCTACATATATCGTGCGGCGTAGGCAGCCGTATAGAACAGTTTGGTGATTGTAACACTCTCTCGCGTATTTATTGCGACACCGCGTTACCGTTGCTTTGCCAAATTTAAAAGACCAATCGCGTGTGACAAAAAAACCTGTCTCGAGATTGAAACAGGTTTGGTCAGTCTGATGGCAAGTCATTGCCATCTTTATTCAGATTGTAAAGCAATGCCAAACACTTGCGACAAGTCACCAGTGCTTGATTCGTTGTCGCAATCCCCTCCATTTCTGCGCGATGGGCAGCCTCGCGGTCGCGCGGATTACACAATACATAGCCATCCGCATCGAGGGCATGTCGGTCGCGTTTCGGTCTCTTGTCTTGTCGCATTGATGATGTCACTCCTTTACATTTCGCGGGTCCTCAATCACACCCGCAATCGCGCTCGCGGCGACGACGGCGGGGCTCGCCAAATAGATTTCCGCGTCGCGCGTCCCCATGCGCCCGCGAAAATTGCGGTTCGCACTCGAAATCGTTACTTCATTCGGCGCAGGAATGCCCATGTGATTGCCCATGCACGGACCGCAGCCCGGCACACCAATCACCGCGCCGGCGTCGGCGAGCGTTTCGATATAGCCATGACGCAGTGCGTCATGCAAAACTTCTGACGACGCAGGAATGACCAACAGCCGCGTGCCTTTCGCCACTTTTCTTCCGCGCACGATTTCTGACGCGACTGCCAAATCTTCCAAACGCCCGTTTGTACACGTTCCCAAAAATGCTTGCTGCACGCGCGTCCCGCGAATTTCGGAAAGCGGTTTTACATTGTCAAGGGTGTGCGGACACGCAATCATCGGTTCGAGCGTTGACGCGTCGAAAGTGTATTGTGCGGAATAAGTCGCGTCGGGGTCGGGGAACAATGCACCATTTATGATTTTTAATTTATGGTTTTTGATTTCATCTACATTGACGTTTGACGTTTCACGTTTGACGAGTCGCTCCGCCAAATACTCAAACACCGCGTCATCCGGAAACAAATACGCATTCTTGGCTCCAAACTCCGCCATCATGTTTGGAATCACCATGCGCGATTCGAGCGACATGTTTTTTATCGCGTCGCCATGTAATTCAACGGAATAGTACAAACCACCGTCCGCGCCCAAGTCGCCGATGATTTTCAAACACAAATCTTTGCTCGTAACCCAATCACCTAATTTCCCAATCACCGAAATTTTTATTGACTCTGGTACGCGTAACCACAATTCCCCTGTCGCCCACAACGCGGCAACTTCGCTTCTGCCAATGCCCGCGCCGAACGCGCCGAGCCAACCGAAATGCGGTGTGTGCGAGTCCGCGCCGAGAATCGTTTGCCCCGGTAACACAATTGCTTCTTCGCTCAAGACTTGATGACAAATGCCGCGCCCGACTTCAAAAAAATTTTTCACGCCCATCTCGTCAACAAACTTGCGAACGTCCGCGTGATTTTGCGCGTGCGCTGTCGTGGGCGCGGGAACAGCGTGGTCGAGCGTAATCGCAAGGCGTTCGGGATTTTTGACGCGTGCGATGCCGAGAGCGCGAAAAATTTTCCAAATCGCGGCGGTATTGTCGTGCGACAAAATGACATCTGGACTCGAATCAACGATTTGTCCCGCGACGACAGAAGATTGTCCAGACGCGCGGGCGAGAGCTTTTTCGGCAAAAGTTTTGTTCATGTTTCTATGATTGATGAATAGTTGAATGTGAGAATAAAAAATCCTGCGTCATTGTAACATGATGCAGGATTTTTGTTGGATTAAAACAATTTTGTCGTCTAGTTCCACTGCCACGCGAGCCAAACGGTCAGCACATTGATTGCCAAGCCAACGACAATCAAAAATTTGTCGTACAGTCCGGGATATGTGGGCAAACCGACAACATTGAAAAGGAAAAAGAAAATCGCGACGATGACGCTTGCCCAACGATTGATGGGATTGTCCGTGAACAGCGTGACAAGAATCATCACAATTGGAATGACCATCACGACCGCGATGCCCAGCCACATTTCTTGACCCATCGTTTTGCCGCCGATTTCACCGGCTTTGAAATCACCGGCAAAGATGCGGAACACATCGCCCAACAAGTAGCTCAACATCAACGCAATCCACAAGCCCGCGAGTTTGATTTGAATGTCCGGCATCGTTTTCTCCCGTAGGACAAATTTTCAATTTGCCCCGCGTAAGACAAATTTGTAATTTGTCCCGTGCAGGCAAATTACTGCGATGGAGTTCATCGCCATTTGCTCTACATCATTTTGTCCCGTGCGGGCAAATTACTGCGATGGAGTTCATCGCCATTTGTTCTACATCATTTTGTCCCGTGCAGGCAAATTTCAAATTTGCTCTACTGAGATGATAACTTTGGCGCGCGCATGTCCTTGCCCGAGATAACGGAACGCAGCGGCGGTTTCGCTCAAAGGATAGCAGCGGTCTATCACGGGTTTTATTTTTCCCGCTTCGATTTGTGTTTTCAAAAATTCCAAATCTTTTTGCGTTGTGTGCGCAGAGACGTTTCCTATTTTCTTGCCGTCGCGCGACAACAGCGGTCCAAGAAGGAGCGCCTGAAACATTTGCGCCGCAGTACCTCCTGCCATGACATATTTGCCGCCGGGTGCGAGCGCGCGTTTGTAATCCGAAAGCGGATGATAGCCGTTCGCTGCCAGAATCAAATCATACTGCTGTCCGTTCTTTGTGAAATCGGTTTTGGTGTAATCAATCACCGCATCCGCGCCGAGTGCGCGTGCTTGTTCCAGATTGCGCGTGCTGCAAACGGCGGTAACGTGCGCGCCAAACATTTTTGCGATTTGCACCGCGAACGTTCCGACGCCGCCTGCCGCGCCTTGAATCAAAACTTTTTGTCCCGCTTGAATCTTGCCTTGGTCAAGCAAACCTTGCAACGCGGTGACCGCCGCCATTGGTACAGCCGCCGTTTGCTCGAACGAAAGATTGTTTGGTTTCAACACCAATAATTTTTCGGGAACGACAACGTATTCTGCCAAGCCGCCAAAGCCGCGCGCCGCGATGTCTCCGAAAACGTGGTCGCCCACTTGAAATTGCGTGACGTTTTTCCCAACCGCTTCCACGCATCCGGCGATGTCCGCGCCGAGAATTTTTTGTTTCGGTTTCAAAAGCCCGCCGGTCATCAAACGAATCAGAAAAATGTCGGCGCTCAAGAGATGCCAGTCCGCTTGATTCAAAGAGACCGCGTGAATTTTTATCAAGACCTCATCGTCTTGCGGTGTTGGTTTTTCGATTTCGCGGAGTTTGAGGACATCGGGTTGTCCGTATTTTTCGTACACAATCGCCTTCATGAATTTCCTCCAATAGGATATTGCTAAATTAATGCTGCGGCGCGAGTTGATAACGAGTCACATCAACTTGAGCTGACCTCGAAGCAATTGCCGACGGATTGAATCCTTTGACGATAAGCCACACCGCCAGCACCATTTCTTGCAAGGCGATGGGGGCAGCCAAAAAGAGCAAATTGCCTGAAATCGAATACGGTTCTCCGTCGAACAGGGTGAATAACGCCGCTGCTAACAACGTCACAAGCGCCGCGATTCCCCAAATGGACAGCCAGCGCGGAATGAGGTTGGTTTGAAAAAAGATAAAGTAGTAGCACAAGGCGCCGATGCAAAATGCAAATACGCCGAACACAAAACCCGCGAGGTCATGTACCATGAACAATACAGGACGTAATGTTAGGAAAGTCGCCTGACCCTCTGCGTCCACAACTTGGCTTTGCGTGAACAGCACGACCGGGCACATCAAAGCAACAATATAGAAAACCGCTTCTATCAGCCGGAAACCAACCGCGCCGAGCGCGAGACCTTCGTGATATTTTCGCAAGACCGGATACATCGCGATTGCGATACCGGCAGAGGTGGCAGCGGCGATAAAGGACAAGAGCGCGCCAACCATGATTGGAATTCCATTCGCAGGCATTCCGGCAAGCTCATTCGAAGCGTCGAGAACTGATTTGGTAACATTGCTGCCCGCGATACTTGCCGTCGTCGCGATGATGAACAACGCGCCCGTTACGATTGCGATTTTTCTTTCGGTATTCATTTTTTCATCTCCTTATGCTTTGCTCTGCGCGAGTTGAAACTTTGCCACATCACTTTGGGCAGACCCCGCAGCGATGCCATCCGCATTGAATCCTTTGACAATGAACCACACCGCCATCACCATCTCTTGAACCAACATAGGTACAAACATTACAGTGGAAATTGTCGCCATGGAATCGATGAGACCAAACACGTGTGAGAATCCCGCCGCCAAATACGGAACGACGGCGACAAGTCCCCAACCCGAAATCCATCGGGGAATCAACTTGGATTGATACAACACGATGTAAAACATCAGCGCGCCAAGCGGAAAGATTATTTCTGTAAGAGTAAAACCCGTCGCGCCTACCGCGAGGACGAGAGCGCTTGATTCTTGGAAACTCGCAAGCGCATTCGCACTATCTCGCACATACGCTTGACTGACGTTCACAACCACAAGCCAGCTGATTGCGAGAACAAGATAGGTAACGGTCTCGAGCGCGCCCCGAAAAACAACATAGCCCATCGCCAAACTTTGATTGTGCTTTTTTAAAATGGGATACATCAAGACCGGAACCATCGCCAGCGCCAAACCCATCGTCAAGACCAACAGCGCGCCAAGAGTGATTGGATTGGCATTGGCGGAAATTTGTTCGGGAGAAATCGGACCCGCCAAAAGAGAGCCGGTAGCAATCATGCTCAGAATGCCCGAGACGGTGCCGACGATATACAAAACTCCCACAAGGATTGCGGTGATTCGGAAAGCGTTCATTTTTTTTCCTCCTTTGAAGGAACCTTATTGGTTTTACTTTTTACCTCTGACACATCCGGCATGCGCGGGGTCACGCGATTGACGGACAGCAACGGCATTCCCAAATCGCGGACTTTTTTCAATATGCCGTACAGCGCGGCTTGGTCAACGACAGCGCCGGTCAAAAGGCTATCGCCATTGGCTTGCGGTGCAATCGTCATGCCATCGAACCAATCTGCCCAGCTGCAGTCCAGCTGTCCATCCACGCAGATTTGATACACTGCGGGTTGGTCTAAATCAATTTTTGGAGCGAGATGGGTTGACATTGCCGTGTGCCTGCGATGACCGGACAAACTCTGTCATTCGCGATGCACAAGCAATATATTCCCAAGGAGGTGTCGTTGGGGAGATACTAAAGTATTGTTTGGGAGAGCGGAGAGGTATTGTCGTGAGGGACAAGGTAGGGGCGAAGCATTCGCAGACGCGGGCGCGACAACCGAAACGTTTCTGAACGCGAATGCTTCGCCCCTACGCGATAAGACCCAACGCGCGGGCGCGCGTTACGGCTTCGGTGCGGTTCTTGACCTGAAGTTTGTCAAAGAGAATGCGATTGTGTCCTTTAACGGTGCTGAGGGCGAGAAACAAACGCTCACAAATTTCTCGATTCGAATATCCTTGCGCAATCAATTGCAAGATTTCCAATTCGCGTTCGCTTAACGGCTCTATCATTTCGGAATTTCGATCCCTCGCATCCGTTCGGGACAAGTTTTCGATTTTAGATGGTGGAGTGTCAGCTGATTTAGGAAACGCGGCTAGAATTTTTTCTGTGTAATTTTTCAGTTTTGCGTCGTGAGTGCGCGAACAAAAATCCTCAAGTAACGCGCGCATGGGTTCGCCTTCATCCACAAAGAGACGAATGATGCCGCCCGATTCAGCCAATGCCAACGCGTCGCCGAGCAGTTCTACACTTTTTTCGCGTTCCTTGTTTGTATACAACGCGACCGCTTGCAAAGCCATCACCTTGAGCTGCTCATCCACCCAATGCTTGGACTCTGCCAATTCGCGCAATGGCTCAAGTGCGGCGAACGCGGCTGAAGCATCACCTTGTGCCAAGAAAACGCGCGCCCGACTCGTCGGATGATTGTACGTCTGCGCCAGCTGTGCGGCTGCTGCGAGATTGCCTTGTGCAAGTAACACCAGCACTTGCGCCGCAGCAATTCCCGGCATCTGCATCACGAAATTTTTTGCATGCGCGTCTTGCTCGGCGCGCACCAAGATGGCGGACGCGCCCGCGACATCGCCCTGCGCCAGTTTCAAGCGCGCGAGAAATACTTGAGAAACAATGTATCGGTCAATCACGCGGTCATACTGGCGCGACAATTCGAGACTCTTGTCGCCGTGAACTTGCGCCCCATCCAAATTGTTCCATTGGTAGAAAATACGCGCGAGACCAAGATGCGCGTCAGACGCAAACGCGAGCGCGGGTTCTCCCGCGAGCTGCAGCGCACGCTGATACGTTTCGAGTGCTGCAGCGAGTTCGTTGTCTATTTCGTGAAGCGTCCCTGATGTGCTGGTTGCCAACAGCAGCGAAAAATTACTCCCGGATATTTGTGCCAACGCCATGGCGTTGTTCACCGCTTTGCGAGCTGCGGCGCGCTCGCCTCGAAAAAAATACGCGATGCTCTGCGTCCAATACGCCGAGGTGCGGTCCGCCAGATTGTGCTCATCAAGATGTTCCAACGCGCGGCGCGATTGGAGGAGAATGTTTTCGACATCGTAACGCGTCAGTGCCAACGTCGCGCGCGCCGTCGCAATGCGTCCAATCAGATTGCGCGTCTCATTCGTCAAGGGCGTGCCTTGCATTCCCTCTTCCGCTGCTTGCAATTTTTCCTGAACGCCGCTGGTGATGCCCACAATCAACGACAGGGCAGCAGAACGCCACCGCAGCGCGGGTCTTGCATCCAACACGTGTTTGGGCAGAGCATTCAGCCAATCCAAAATTGTATGCACTACGCCGGGAAAGTGAAACGGGATTTTTCCGCTCTCAATCAAGCGCGCCGCGCGTTCGACATCGTTCGCCGCTGCCGCGTGCTGAAACGCTTCAACAAACATGTCATTGTTTTCGTACCACGTACTCGCGCGTTGATGCAACTCCGCGATGCCGTTTGTGTCCGCCGATGCGCCAGCAAATTTCTGCTGCAAACGTTGGCGCAAGAGGTCGGCAAACAGACGATGATAGCGATACCAATGGCGTTCATCATCCAACGGAAAGAGAAAAAGATTCGCGCGTTCGAGATGTGACAAAATGAGGGATGAGGGATGAAGGATGAAGGATGAAGAATCAGAATGCACGTCCGTTTCATCCTTTCCCAAAACCGCGTCGCACAAGGGACCGCAAAGCCGTTCGAGGATTGAGGTATGCAGCAAAAAAGTTTGAATCTCGTGTGTCTGCTGCAACAAAACTTGTTCCAGCAAATAGTCCAACACAAAGCGATGGCTGCCGGTAAACGATTGGATAAAATTTTCTGTGTCTGTCTGCCCGCGCATAGATAATGCCGCGAGCTGCAATCCGGCAATCCAACCTTCGGTGCGCGTCTCGAGCGTTTGAATATCGTGCGCCGATAAATTCAGTCCCATGACACGATTCAAAAATTCGGCGGCTTCGGAAAATGTAAAACGCAAGTCTGCCGCGCGCAGTTCGATCAATTCGTCACGCGCGCGCAACTGGGCAAGTGAAAGCTGTGGGTCTTGACGCGTAGCGATGACAAGGTGCATTTGCGGCGGCAAGTGTTCAATCAAAAAAGGGAGGGCGCGGTCAATCTCGACGGAATCAATTAAATGATAATCGTCCAAAACCAAAATGAATTGTTCGGGGATGGCGGCGATTTCATTTAGCAAAACGGTGAGAATTGCTTCCGTTGGCGGCGGCTGCGGCGCTTGAAGTACTGCCGATACGCCTGCGCCGATTGAGGGAAGAATTGTCTGTAGTGCCGCGACCAGATACGCCAAAAAGCGCGCGGGTGTGCTGTCGCTTTCCTCCAAGGACAACCACGCAACCGGCGCGCTTTGTTGATTGCACCATTCTGCGAGCAGCGTCGTTTTGCCAAAACCGGCGGGGGCAGAGAGAAGCGTCAGCTTGCGACGCAGGGTCTCGTTTAATTGCTCGCTCAAGCGTGGGCGAACGACAACCTTTTGTCGTGACTGCGGGATGTAGAGCTTGGTCGTCAGAATTGGCGCGGACATGATGGGATTATAAGACACGCCCTAAAGTATTTCAATAAACTGCGAAGAAAGTTTTCGTGTTTTTGTTGTTGCGAATTCTATTCGCCCGAAAATCTCAATTGAAATGAAAAACGACTTGCAAAAGGACAAGTCGTTTTCGTTCTTTACAAAGGTTCTTTAACCAACTGTTTGCCATTTCGCGCGTTTTCTTTTGGCGTCGTGCGATACGTAATTGGCGAAATGTCGTCTGACGTCTGTGGTTTTTCGTCTGTAACCTGCTCTTCCGCCCAACGATGCAGCAGCTCGTCCACGTCTTCCAAATCAAGCTGCTTGATGTCCGCGAGCGCTTTGACTTCTTGCGTCACCAGCTTGATTTGCGCGTCCGAAAGTTCGAGACCGAGTTGTTCCGCGCGGTCTTTGATGGCGTTCCAGCCCGTGAGTTTGTGCGCGATGGAAATGTAACGCGTGAGTCCGAAATCTTGGGGGTCAAGAATCTCGTATGTTTCGGGTTTATTCAATATCGCTTTCGAATGAATGCCCGCTTTGTGTGTGAACGCGGTGACGCCTGTGATGTAATTGTTGAATGGTACCGCGACGCCGACCATTTCCGCGACGAGTTGGTCCACTTTGCGAAGTTTTTTTAATTTGTATTTCTTTTTGGTCGCCGCTTTGTTGTGCGCGTACATGCGCGCGACGAATCCGCCCAAAGGCGTGATGCCGTTGCGTTCACCGATGCCAAGAACGCTCGTATCAATGTGCGTGGCGCCCGCTTCGAGCGCGCTGAACGAATTGGCAATCGCGCAGCCTGTATCATTATGTCCGTGAAATTCAATGTCCGCGTGAGTGAGACGGCGCAAGGAACTAATCAATTCAAACACGCGGCGCGGTGTGGCAACGCCAACCGTATCCGCAATGCCCAAACGATTCACTACATTCAATTTGTCCACCGCGAGATACACGCGCATCAAATCTTTTTCTTCGCTGCGAAACGAATCTTCGGTGCTGAAACGCAATTCAATGTCGGGCGCTTGCGCGCGAATCCACGTCAACACCTCGCTCGCCAATTCAATAATTTCGTCAATGCTCTTGCCATGCGAAAATTCGCGCAGCATCGAAGACGTGCCAATGACGACATCGAGTCCGCCGACGCCGGTATCGAGAGCGACTTGAGCGTCATCCTGATGACAGCGAATGTGCGTGAGAATTTTTGCTTTCAGTCCGCGCCGCGCAATCGTTTCACAATCTACGCGGCTCTGCGGCGATGCCAACGGTGAAGTCAATTCCAAATACTCGACGCCAAATTCATCCAACGCGTCGGCGATTTTCAATTTTTGGTCCGGCGTAAAATTCGCGCCGACAAATTGTTCCCCTTCGCGCAGCGTAGATTCAATAATATTAAATTTTTCGAGCGACACGACTCCTCCTTACCGTCCGCGAATCACTTGCGACATAAATATCCACAGTCCACCCAACGAACCGACAATCATCGTAACGCCGACAAAAAACGCATAGACCAAACGCGGCGCACGCAGGACAAGCGCGGGATTGCTCAACAATTCACCGCGATATGCGTCCCACAATAGAATAAACATCCCCATGGTCAGTCCCAGTCCGAGAATCAAAACGCCCACGCCCAAAAAGAGAATCCACGGGCTTTGTCCAAACGCAATGCGCCGAAAATTTCGTTCCTGCACCGCTTTGACAAATAATTCCGCGCGGTCCCACTCCCAATCCATCACGCGGCAGACATCAAAGACGACATCGTTGCGCGTCGCGAACGCAGCCAATTTGTCAATAACGTAGCGCGTGAGTTCTTGCTCACTCGGTGGTGTGTCCGGCGTTGACATTTTCAAATTTTGCCAAAACGTTTTCGATTTCGTTAATCGCCGTATCTAAATCTTGTTTCTCAATCACCAACGGCGGCAGCATCCGCAAAACATTCGGACCGGCGGGCAATGCGAGTACGCCGCGTTCCATCAATGCTTGCAAAATCGGCGTCACTTTGACTTTGAGCTCAACACCAAGCATCAAACCCAAACCGCGCACATCGCGTATCAATGGTGACTCGATGCGTTTCAATCTGCCCAGCGCGTACTCACCGAGTTCCGCCGCGCGCTGTGACAAGTTTTCTTCCAGCAGTACTTCAATTGTCGCATTCGCCGACGCGCAAATTAACGGATTGCCGCCGAACGTGTTGCCGTGAATTTGCGGTTCAAGTTTGCGAATTCGTTCGGAAATCAGAACCGCGCCCATAGGCAGACCGCCCGCGATAGATTTCGCAACGCTGATGAAATCGGGTTCGATGTCGTAATGTTCTGCTGCGAACATTTTTCCCGTGCGCCCAAAGCCCGTTTGAATTTCGTCGAGAATCACCACCGCGCCGCGTTCGTGCGCGAGTTTGGCAATGCCTTCAATAAATTCGCGCGCGCCCGGTCTCACCCCCCCCTCGCCTTGCACAATTTCCAAAATCACCGCAGCCGTATTCTCATCAATCGTCTGCGCGGCTTTATCTAAATTGTCGTACGGAATAAATTTGAAACCGGGGACAAGCGGCGCAAACGGTTCGCGGTATTTTGGTTCCCACGTCGCGCTCAGGGAACCCATTGAGCGTCCGTGAAACCCGCGCATTGTGGAAACAATTTCGGTGCGTCCCGTGTGATAGCGCGCGAATTTGAGTGAACCTTCATTCGCTTCGGTTCCCGAATTGGCGAGAAAGACGCGATTGATTTTCGCTTGGGGCGGTGAAATCTGCACGAGCGTTTCTTCGAGCCGCGCGCGTTGGTCATTGTAAAAAACTTCTGTGGCGACACCCAAACGCGCGGCTTGTTCCGCAATCGCGCTCACCACTTTTGGATGCGTGTGTCCGATATTCGCGCTGCCCTGTCCGCCGACACAATCAATGTACTCTTTGCCGTCGCTGTCCCACAACCGCGCGCCATGCCCGCGCACGATTGCAGCAGGACGTTTGGTGTACACGCCGCTTGTATATTTCGATTCGGTTTCGATGATTTGTTGTGTGTTCATGTCGCTTGTCCAAGTGTGATAAAATAGATGTAAGACGGAAGCTCGAAAGGGCATCCAGAAATAAAACGGTCAAACCGTTTTACCCGCCCCCACCGACACGGTCGCCCTCTGGGCGGCTTTCCTACATGCAAGAGCGTAGGATAGGTGGGGGTGTTTTATTTTTCCGGGTACCACCACAAATCTACAAGTTTCGCATCTACATAGTCGTCGTAAACTGATTCCCCATGAATGACCCGTTCGGCTAACACCCCTGCTACCATATCCGCAAATTGCAAGCCCGCTTCCGTTTCCGAATTGCGCGCGATCAATTTCTTGAATGCACGGACGCGCCCGCGTGATTCATACACGTGCGACAGGTGTTTGCGAATTCCCGCCAACGTTTTTTCTGTTGTTTCACCGCGTTCTCCATCTACCACGAGAATTGCTTCTTCCAAATCACTTGGCAACGCACGCGCTACAAGTTCGCCTAACGCAAACGCGTATAGCTCTGTATCAAACGCTGAAAAACTTTGTGGTAGCTGTCGCTTGTCAATAATCGCAGCCCGAACTTTGAGATTCAAGGCACGCAGTAAAACAAAGAACGCCGCGCGACGCTCAACGGAGCGTGTGCTGTGATAATGAAACTCGAACTCTTCATGGAGATTGAGAGCAAGGCGCAAACGCTGTAATTCATCGCGAAGAGTCTCGGGTTCTGTCGTTTCAAGTAGAACCAAAACAAAATGGGGAGACGCCCCGCGACGAACGTCTCGCCCAGGGTCGCCGCTCTCATCCATAAACGCATAAACCGTCGGCGCGCGTTTAGCCAATCACTGTCCCTTTGCCCGCTAACGCGTTTTGAATCGGATGCTCCACGCGTCCGTCTGCAAAGACAACTTGCTGCACGCCCAAGTTCAATGCTTCGCTCGCGCCCAACACTTTTTTCTTCATGCGCCCTTCGGCAAAATCAATGGACGCTTCCACTTGCCTTTTGTCAATGTGCGTGATGAGCGATGCTTCGTCGGGAAAATTTTTCATCAGCCCCACAACGTTCGTGAGAATAATCAATTTTTCCGCACCCACCGAACCCGCAATCATTGCCGCCGCGCGGTCGCCATCCACATTCATCGCGTCGCCTTGATACGAAATCGCGAGCGGCGCAATCACGGGCAAGTAATTCATGTCGAGCAGCGCGCACAACAATTCCGCGTTCACTTTTTCCACGCGCCCTGTATAATCGTCGCGCAAAATTCTTTGCTTGCCGCCTTCGATGATTCGCACCGCGTCTTTGCGCGTCCCTTCCATCACGCGTCCGCTGACGCCGCTCAAACCAATCGCGTTCACGCCCCGTTTCTGCAATGCTTCGACGAGGAACGTGTTGATTTTTCCCACCGCTGCCATCGTGTAAATTTCGAGCGTTTGACGGTCCGTGTAGCGCCACGAAAATCCTTGCGGCGATGTGACATGTTTCGCGGGATAACCAACTTTTTCTCCGAGCTCGTTCGCTTCATTTCCCGCGCCGTGAACGAGTATTATTTTTTGTCCCGATTGAAATAATTGCGCCGCGTCGTCAATCACGTAATCCATGTTGATACCGCGCGAGCCGCCGATTTTGATAACAATCCTACTTGATTGAATCATTGTTGAATCTCCACATTGCCCAAGGTTGCAAATTCCGCGTTGTGCGTACGTAAATGTTCGAGCGAAGGATATTCGTACCAACCGACATCCAGCGTGTATGCGCCGCGCACGAGGTCGTTTGGAATGGGAATTTCGACGCGTTCAATGACCGTCTCACCAACCGTCCACACACTCGTCGGAAAATTTCCGAGCGGTGTGCCGTCATTTTGTGCAACGAGCTTTCCTTCGGAATTTTTTAAATGCACAAAGCGCGTATAGGCATTTTCCATTTCGCGCGCGGCTTGCCAATACAACAAGACGGATAATGTTTCCCCGTGTTTGAGCGGATTGGTTTCGATGGTATAGCCGCGCAAAACAATTTTGTCGTCAAACCATATGTCCGTTGTTTGATTCGGCGCGTTTTCGGTGACAGATTCGAGCGGCGGCGCAATTTTCAAATCGGTTGCATCGAGTACACGAACGATTGCATTGTTTGATAACAAAGGCAACAGAAATTTATTTTCGTCGCGATAAAAACCCAATTGCACGCGATAGCGTCCGATTTCCAAATCATTGGGCAATTGCAACGTGTGTGTGTCGGTGACGACGCGCCCCGCGTCCCAGCGTTTCATTCTGCCGTTGCCTTGTTGCGGCGGTTCGGCAAGTTCGTACGCAATTTCGTTTTGTGAATTGAGCAAACGCACAAAAGGCAAATTGTTTTCTTTAGGCGTCGTATTGATTTGCCAATGTGCTCGCAATTGGGCTTGCTCGCCCGGCGCGTATTTGGTTTTTGCAAAACTCGCGTCTTGGAATTGCAGCGGCAACGGCTGCGGCGGCACTTGGAAAATTCTCAAGGTGGGTCCGCCGAATTGTGTCGTCGCCGGAAATTCGTACACGAGTTGCAGAGATGAATCAAACGCTCGCAATGGTTCGCGCCATTCGTCGGCGACGATGATGTAATCAATGTTTTGCGCGCGCAGTGTCTCTACATTGTTTTCGATTTGAAGCTGCGCGTTCACATGCACGAGGGGGGGGTGAGAATGTGCGCCGCGTGCTTCCGACAAAACGCGCGCCCCCTGCGGCAGATTTTGCGGCAGCCATTCCGTCGCGTTCGCGCGCGTCGTGGGCAATCCCATCGCGCCGATTTCAGTTTGAATTTTTAAGGTGGGTGAAATCAAAAGTGCAACTACCACAAGTCCCAACGCGGGAATTTCCAATACGCGCCAACGTGGCTGTTTTTTCAAAAACCAATCTATGCTTGTGACCAAAGCAACGGCGACGAACAAAGCCAGAAACGGCGGCAGCGGCAGCGACGAGCGAACATTGGTATAATTCCACGGCAATAACAAAACGAAATAGACGAGTGGAAAACTGACCGCAACCAAATCCGCGCGTGTATGGCGCGCAAGCATGAGCAAAAGTCCCAGTACCGCCACAATGGTCAAGCCATCACCAAACCCGCCGCGCCACATCAGGTATGACAAATAGTAATTTGCATTTTCAATGACCGAACCGCCCGCGCCGTAATAATTGCGCGTCCATTCCAATGAAGCAAAAAGTTCGTTCGGGTTGAGAACGATGAACGGATTGAAAATGCCGAACGCGACGAACGCGCCTAGTCCAGTCCAAAATAAAATGAAATGTTTTCGCAATTCGAGCCATGCACGCAGTGTTGTGCGTACACTCGCGCGTTCGGACGATAGGTGTAAAAGATGCGCGAGCAATACGGTAAGGAAAATCGGAAAGCCGTTGAATTTGCTGGCAAAGGTTAAACCACACGCGATGCCCGCAAGCAAATAATCAAATTTGCTTCCGCGTCGCAAAATGTTGGCAGCGAACCACAAGCCCATTGTCACAAACAACGTCAACGGAATATCGGTGCGGATGAAATGCGAATATTGCACATGCACGAACGCGAATGTCAGGCACAATGCGGCAAGGATTCCAACGCGGCGTGAATACAAACGCGCACCCGCGCCATACAACGCGAGGGGCGTCAATGCGCCGACGATGGCGGTTGTCGTTCGCGCCCACACATACAATTCGGGTTGCGGAATAAAGCGCACATCATGAAACACCGCGCTCAATTGTTGAATGTCCGTCAAGGTGCCTTGTGCTTGCGCCCACAAAAAATAAAGGTAGGTGACAAACGCCTGCGTGTAAATAAAAAAGCCGGGGTAGATAAACCAGTGTGGATTCCAATCGCCCGTGCGAAGCATCGCAATCGCCAAGTCCATAATCGCCGGTTCGTCGGCTTCTTCCGCGTAGGGTAGTCCATACGTGTTGCCATAGACGCGGATGTACAATGCAATACAAAAAATTATGATGAGCGCGAACGCGATAAAAATTTGCGTGCGCGTAATTTTTAAGGAACGCATGCTTATTGCGGCTGGAAATTCATGCCTGAAACTTTCCAATGTGTTTCAATTCTGTCAAGCCATACTTCAATAACGCCAATTCTATTCTCTTTATATGTGGCTTCCCCTGAATAATGTGCGCGTTCTTGCTCGACTTGTTCTGTTGTCCACTTCCATCGCGTTGGTTGCCAATTGTTTTCTGTAATAATTCGTCGGAAGGCGTCCGCATCGGGAATTTGATTCTGGGCGTCGGGCGACAAAAGTTGATACGCCTTTTCAAAGTTTCCCGCTTTCACATATGACAAAAAAATATTGCGCGTGTTTGATGGCGTTTGCAAGATATTTTCCAAACAAGTCCGCCATGTGCAGGCAGATATGAAATGAAATACCAGGTCACTCCATACGTGCTGCCAAAAGAAAGTGCGCTAAAAAATCCAAGCACAAGCAATGCGGCGAAAATCTTGTTGCCAATTCGCAAGGTAATAAACACGTACAACAACGCGCCAATTACAGCACCACCAAATAAGACAAATCCCCACGTTCCTTTCAGGAGCCCGGACAAGCCCGGGAAACCAGCGAGTAACCCTGCAATTCCAAGACAACTAATCACAATGCCAAGTGCTTCGCGTTGTCCTTCTCGCATTTTCGTTGAACCTCCTTGTTCAATCTCCGCTCTCTAAATCGGATGCAACCCCGGAAAATCCAATCCGGTTTTTTCCTCAAACCCACACATCACATTCATGCTTTGCACCGCGCTGCCTGCTGCGCCTTTCATCAAATTATCAATCGCGCAAATGGAAACGACGCGTCCGGTTTTTTCGTCGAGTTCAAACCCGACATCGGCATAATTTGAACCCGCGAGAATTTTTGGTTCGGGGACGCGATAGACGCCGGACTTGTCTTTGACGATGCGGATGAAGGGTTCGTCGCGGAACGCGCTGCGATATGCTTTCCACAAATCTTTTTCGGTGACAGCTTTATTGACAAAAATGTGCGCTGCCGCGAGCGCGCCGCGTACCAAGTCCACCGACGTAATCGTCATATGAACATTGTTTAATTTCAATTCTTGTTCCACTTCGGCGGTGTGACGATGACGCGTGGGCGCGTACGTGCGAATGACCGACGAGCGTTCGGGATGATGTGAACCCGCGTTCGGCGAATTGCCGCCTTCGCTCGAACCGACTTTGACGTCAATGATGATGGGTTTCGCTTCATCAATCAATCCCGCTTTGACCAATGGCAACAGCGCGAGATTACTGCACGTTGCATTGCAGCCGACACCGCTAATGTACGATGCCGTTTTCATTTCCTCACGATGCAGTTCGGGCAAACCGTACACAAATTTTTCGAGCCATGCCGCGTCTGCATGTTCGCCGTACCATTCGCTATATTTTGCCGCGTCGCGTAAACGAAAGTCCGCGCTCAAATCAATAATTTTTGGCGCGAGCGACGAATAGTGCTTGATATTTTTTTGCGCCTCGCCGTGCGGCAGCGCGAGAAATAACAAATCACACGGCTGCAATTCCGAACGCGCGGTGTATTGCAATGTCGTTTGCGCGCGTAGATTCGGATGCGTTTGATACACGTACTCGCCCACGCGCGATTCGGATGTAACCTGAAGAATTTCGACGTGCGGATGTTTGATTAAAAGGCGCAATAGCTCGCCGCCGGTGTAACCCGATGCCCCAACGATGGAAACTTGCATTATTGCCCTGCTCCCGCAAACGCTAGCGCAGCTGCGTCAGGCAGCGGCGCAGTTGCTAATGGATTGATGTCGCGGCGTCCGACCGCGAGAACGTAATCAATGATTTTGTTTGGAATATCCACGCCCGTCGTTGAAATGCTGTTGCGAAATTCAATCGTGTAATTCACTTCGTTGATGAGAAAACCGCGTTCGGGGTCTTCCAAAACGTCCACGCCCGTAATGCCGCCGCCTACCGCGTTCGATGCCGCAACGCAAATTTCATTCAGTTCCGGCGTGACGGGACAATTGGTTGCTTCGCCGCCGCGCGCCGTGTTCGTAATCCAGTGTTCGGACGCGCGATAAATTGCCGCAATCGTTTCGTTTCCGACGACGAACGCGCGAATGTCGCGTTTCGGTTTGCGAATGTATTCTTGAATGTAAAAGATGGAATGATGGTACGAGCCGAGAATTTCTTTGTGTTCGAGAATGGCTTCGGCGGCATCGCGGTCATTGATTTTGGAGAGGAGGCGTCCCCATGAACCAATCGCTGGTTTCAAAATGACGGGATAGCCCATCTCTTCAATCGTCTTGAGTGCGGATTCGGGTGTGAACGCGACAACCACTTTGGGCGAAGGGACACCCGCGCGAATTAACGCCGAGGACGTGACCAATTTGTTGCCGCACACATCGGCGACGTGCGCGGTGTTGACGGTGGGGATGCCCCAATCGTTCAAGATGCGCAGCGCATACAACGCGCGCGAGTGATTGATGCAGCGTTCGAGGACGACATCGTATTTCAACCACGGCGCGGGATTTTCCAAATCGAACGCGATATCGCGGTCGTCAATGCGGTCATAGTCAATGCCGCGCGCGTCGAGTGTCTCGAACAAAATTTTTTCTTCCACGCGCGCGCGGGAATACAGAACGGCGATTTTCATTGTAATCAGAAAACAGAACACAGATAACGGAACATAGAGAAATCAAAATCTGATGTCTGTGTTCTGTTATCTCCTGTCTCTTTCATTCTCCCCAATCTTCTTCTTCTTGCGGCGCGAGGTCGAGTTGTAATGGATTCTCTTTCACCACTTCGAGTTCCGCGCCGCAGTCGGGGCAGACGATAATTTCCCCGCGCATCGGTTTTTGCAGTGTGATGCTGGCTTCACATTCAGGACATGTGGCGGACATGGTTCACCTCATTTGGGCAAGTAGGACAAATTTCAAATTTGTCCTACTTTTTTCGGAAACAAAAAATCAGCCCCCGCCAAACCGTCATTGGTGAGGGCTGATAAAAATTTCAGACGTTGACTTGGTCTGTGAATAAGTCGGGTAAATCGGATTGCATCGCGGCATTTACGCGCGATGAAAAATTTTTTTGTGACACACGCGCGCGTAAAATTTGTCGAGTACTATAGCATACTAATTTGATGTGTCAATTATTTTGAATCTTAAAATTTTTACGCGTGTGTCGGGGCGAAGGATTGACGCAAACAGCGGCGTTACTTGCGGCGTACGAGAATGTCAATGCTCTGCCCTTACGACTCGACAATCTTGGCAAGTTTTTCTAACGCGCGTTTCCAGTACGTTTTCATTTTTTCAACATCATCCGCAGATTCGAGTTTATCGTGTTGAATTTGAATCATGCTTTTTGTTTCACCTTTGGCGTACAAATTGAAATCGACGCGCGAGGCATTGTCATTGCCCCACGCGATGCGAAGTGATTTGTTTGGCGTCGCCTTGCTCACTACATATTTTTTCTTGCCGAGCCACTGTGCGCGCGCGTTTTCATCCGCACATGCGGCGTACAAATCGCCCAGCGGCGCGTTGACGGTTTTGCTCGCGTTGGCGCTATAACCATCCGTCTTTTGATGGACCGCGCGTAAGCCGCGCGCTTGTTCATAACCGACGGTGACCATTTGTGACCACCAATCGGGGACGTGATATTTTTCGGACAAAAGTTGGGCGATTTGTTTATGCGGCAATTTCTGCGCTTTTTCGGCATCGAGAACGTTGAGCCATTCGTCCCAACCTTTGCCGGTTTTGGCGCGGACGGCATCGCTGCTAATGCCACCGTATTTCTGTGCGGTCTTGGGCATGTGTCCTCCCGAAATTATTCGGATTCGAGCGCGGAGTTCAATTGAAAAATAATGTGGTTGAGCCGACGAAGTTCGTGATTCTGCATGACGCTGGCGTGAGCATAGAGCCCGTGTAGGGTGTCGAGGGTGAGCTGTGCGGCATGTTTATCCAAATCGGGCGCGGCGAGAATTTGTGTGCTAGCTTGGTCAAGTTGTTCGAGGGCAACGCGCCAACGTCCCGGTTTGAGCATTTCCGCGCCTGCCGCGCGAATGCGTGTTTCGAGTACCGTGTTCATTGCGCGGAATTATATGCGCGTGATTTTGCATTGGCAACCGTAAATAAAAACGCGCGCGACCAGTTCGCGCGCGCGCTTTCCGAAACGGCTCCGACAAGTTTTAACGCAAAGCGTTCATGTGGGATAGGGTGGTTAACATGCTACCGCCATATCAAAACTTGTCCGGTCTTGCTACGTGACGATGAGTGAGTCTTGGGTACCGAAAATATTTGGCACGAGGCGGTCGGGATTCGAATCGTTCTCCCAGCGCGCGCCGTCGAGATAAAACTTGTAGCGATACTCTTTACCGCTCTCCAAATTCAACGCGGCGCTAAAGCTGCCGTCTTTTTTTCGCTTCATGGGCGTTGCGGAAGGGTCCCAATTGTTGAATTCGCCGACGACGACAGCTTCTTTGGCTTCCACTGCGGACGGCAGTTCAAAGGTGATTTTGACGATGCCTTTTTTGGTTTTCAGATAGGACTTGGTCATTGGTTCTGCTCCTTGTGTGAGAATTGATTGGGTCGAGGGAATAGCACATGTTCCCGTACTTACTTCATCGTAAGCAGAACTGGCGAAGGGGATTATAGAACAAGTGCGCGAGCGCGCAAAATTATTTTTACGCGCGTTTTTAGTGAAAAATTAACGTTTTCTTTGACAAGCCCTAGTGGATATGTTAAGATGCGCGCGATGTTTTGTGGCGTATCAATCATCACAAGCATCGCGCATTTATCCTACAGGGTTATCCTGCTTTTCGTATCGTGTTTTATCCTGTTCGTGGTTCAGGCGTCAAAACGCTGGAGTTGCACACCTTTTGTCGGTTCCCTTTTTCATCCGCTTTTATTTGGGACCGCATGCCCCTTGATTCGTGAGTGGTACGCAAAGCCGCAAACCTCTAGCGAAGAAAGGGTTTTCCATCTTTTGATGGAATAAAGTGTGCCATTGGGGTACACTTTTTTTTTATCAGCGGAACCGCGTTTGTTCCGCACGTTGCTCCGCTTGTCCGCCGTGTGATGAGATTATGCCTCAGCGAGGGGCGCCTTTTATTCATGCATTGCGTACGTTGCAATGCCACTCGCCACCGCATCACACGAAACGGATTGCAGGAGGTCGTATGTCAATCGAATTTATCTTTCGTCTGATTGGCATGGTTGTGTTTGCGGTAATCGGTTGGCGCATTGGCGAAGCGCTCTCCGCGCAGCCCGACCGTGACATTCGTTTCATCCTCGTTTTGCTTCTCGCCGGCGCCGCGCTTGGTTTGCTCATTACGCCGTGGATTACGCTTCGTCCGTATCGTTGGTTTCGACGGCAGATGCGCCGCGTCCCCGCGCAACAACTCCTCGCCGCGACGATTGGTCTCATCATCGGGCTCATTATTGCCGCGCTGACTGCGTTTCCACTTTCGTTCTTGCCTGAGCCGCTTAAAAATATCCTGCCCTTTGTTTCGCTCATTCTCTTTGGTTACACGGGCGCGTGGGTAATGGTGATGCGCGAGCGCGATATTTTCAGCTTGTTCGGCGGACGCTTTGCGCGCGAGGGCAATCGCAACAAAGCATCGGCGTCAGAGGGAATTTCTGAGCGCACGATTTTGTTGGATACCAGCGTCATCATTGACGGACGCATCGCGGACATTTCGCGCACCGGTTTTCTCGATGGTGTGCTTACGATTCCGCGTTTTGTGTTGAATGAATTGCAGCACATTGCGGATTCGTCCGATACGCTGCGGCGCAATCGCGGACGACGCGGTTTGGACATGCTCAACAAATTGCAAAAAGAATCCGTCGTCCCAATCAAGATTACGGATATGGACGTGGAAGAAGTGCGCGAGGTGGATGACAAACTTGTGCGTCTCGCCAAACAATTGCGCGCGCCCGTTCTCACCAACGATTTCAATTTAAACAAAGTCGCGGAAATTCAAGGCGTGCGCGTTTTGAACGTCAATGAATTGGCGAACGCACTGCGCGCTATCGTTCTCCCCGGCGAAAACATGCACGTCAAACTTGTGCAAGAAGGCAAAGAGTTGGGACAAGGTGTGGCGTATTTGGACGACGGAACCATGGTCGTCGTCGAGAACGGCAAAAAATATATGGGCAACAGCATTGACGTCACCGTAACGCGGATGTTACAGACGAATCAGGGCAGAATGATTTTCGCAACGCCGGCGAATGGAAAATAAGGCAATGTCCTTACAACTTTACAACACCCTCACTCGACAAAAAGAAGAATTCAAACCGCGCGACGCGCAGCACGTCGCGATGTATGTCTGCGGACCAAATTTGTATGGACCCGCGCACATCGGTCACGCGTTGTCGTACATCACGTTCGATACACTCAAGCGCTATCTGAAATTTCGCGGCTATGGCGTCAAGCATGTGCAAAATTTTACCGACATTGAAGACCGCATCATCACCACCGCCCAAGAACAAAAGACGACGATTCAGGCATTGGCAGAAAAATACATCGCGCGTTTTTTGAATGAAATGGATTCGTTGAACATCCAACGTGCGGATGCGTACCCGCGCGCGACGGAAGCGATTCCCACGATTATTCAAATGACGCAAGGGTTAATTGAAAAAGGCATGGCGTACGAATTGGACGGCGATGTCTATTTTCGGGTGCGCGCGGATGAGGATTACGGAAAATTGGCGCATCGTTCGCTCGATGAAATGGAAGCGGGCGCGCGCGTCGCGGTGGATGAACGCAAAGATGACCCGATGGATTTCGCGCTGTGGAAATCATCGAAACCCGGTGAACCCGCGTGGGATTCGCCGTGGGGACCCGGACGCCCCGGCTGGCACATTGAATGTTCCGCGATGAATTTGAACGAACACGGCGAACAGATTGATATTCACGGCGGAGGACAGGACGTTCTCTTTCCGCATCACGAAAACGAAATCGCGCAATCGGAATCGTACACGGGCAAACAATTTTCGCGGTATTGGATTCACAACGCGCTGCTCCATTTGCCCGGTCAAGAAAAAATGACGCGGCACTTGGGCGGACTTGTACTGATTCCCGACGCGTTGTCGCGGCACAGCAGCGATGCGATTCGCGCGTTCATTCTCGGCACACATTATCGTTCGCCGCTCGCGTGGACCGAAGAAGGGATTGACGCGGCAGAACGCGGTTTGGAACGATTGCGCGCCGCCGTCAAGGATTCGATTGCGCCAAGTGGTGAAACAAAAAATGCACTCGCCGAAAATGCGACGCAAGCGCGCGAAAAATTTATCGCAATGATGGACGATGATTTGAATACGGCAGGCGCGCTCGGCGTCTTGTACGATTTGGCGCGGGACATCAATCGCGCGCGCGGCGAAGGCGCGAGCGGCGAAACTCTCGCGTCCCCACAAGCGACATTGCAAGAACTCGCCGGCGTTTTGGGTCTGACTTTGCAAGAACCCACGCGCGTAGTGAGTGATGATGAAGCCGAAAAAATCAACGCGCTCATTGCCGAACGCAACGCGTTACGCGCGGCGAAAAAATACGCGGACGCGGACAATGTTCGCAAACAGTTGACCGAGATGGGAATTGAAATCGCCGACAGCGCGCAAGGGACGACGTGGAAAAAAGTGCGGTAGAGCGAGATAGAGAGAAAGAGGGATTGAGAGAATCACTCTATCTCTCTATCGCTCAATCTCTCCATCTTTTTTGACACGATGAGCGAATTTATTTTTGGACGGAATGCAGTGTTGCAGGCGTTGCGCGCGGGGATGGATATTTCGCGTGTTCTGTTGGCGCGGGGGACAAAACGCGATGGGATGTTGGGCGAGGCGTTGGAAATCGCGCGGCGCGAACAAATTCCGATTCAAGAAGTGGAACGCGACGCGCTGGACAAATTTTTGAAACGTGGTTCACTGCATCAAGGCATCGTCGCCGAAGCGGGAGAGTTCGAGTACGTTGATGTGCGAGATATTTTGACGGCGGCGCGAGCAAAAAACGAGCCGCCGTTTTTGTTGCTGCTCGATAACATCCAGTACGTGACAAACTTTGGCGCGCTGTTGCGAACGGCAGAAATTATTGGCGTGCATGGCGTCATCATTCCCGAACATCGGCAAGCGGGCGTGACCGCGCAAGTGCGTAAAGCGTCGGCGGGTGCGGTAGATTTTTTGAACATCGCACAAGTCACGAATCTCGCGCAGACGATTGATGAATTGAAAAAACAAAATATCTGGGTCGTCGGTATCGAAGAAGCGCCAAAAGCGATTCCGTACAACAAGGGCGATTACACGATTCCCATCGCGTTTGTCGTTGGCAGTGAAGTGGATGGTTTGCGGAGACTCACGCGCGACAAATGTGACTACATGGTGCAACTGCCGATGTGGGGCAAAACGCCGTCGCTGAATGTGAGCGTCGCTGGTTCAATTGTGTTGTATGAAGCGCGGATGCAGAGAGTGGCGAGGGGAATTGGACCAAAATTGAATGCATAATGCACAAGGCACAATGCAGATTAACGAACGACCAATAACTAACAACGAATGACTATGAACACTCTCGAATCTCGAATCAACGCGCTCCACTCTGTCGGCATCGTTGACATGCACTTTGATTTGTTGATGGACTTGTACGAAAAACGCAAACGTTCGAACGTGCTGCGCGATGATTTTCAAGCGCAGTTGGAGCAGGGCGGCATCGGCGTCATTGGCGCGGCGATTTATATTGATGAACCGTACTTGCCCGAACAAGGATTGCGCGTCGCATTGGACCAAATTGCTCGGTTGTACATTGAAGTCGAATCGAATCCGCGTTTTGCCATTTGCAAAACCTTTAGGGACATTTTGAACGCGCGCCGCGAAAATAAAATCGCGCTGTTGATTACGATGGAGGGTGTCGAACCACTTGGCACAGACATTAATCTCTTGCGTGTGTTTTACGAATTGGGCGTGCGTTCCATCGGACTCACTCACGCGCGGCGCAACATGGCGGCGGATGGCGGGCTGTTTTCTGCAAATACTTCATCGCGTCACGGGCTTGCGCCATTTGGCAAATTGCTGGTGCAAGAGATGGAGAAATTGAACATTCTCGTTGACCTCGCGCATCTCAATCCGGCGGGTGTGGACGATGTGCTGCAATTGACCAACAAGCCACTGATTTTTTCGCACACCAACCCGCGCAAATTTTTTGACATTGACCGCAACGCGAGCGATGAACATATTCGCGCGGTCGGCGCGCGCGGTGGTGTGATTGGCGTGAACGGCGCATTGGTCGGCGCAAAACGCGAACAGGCGACGATTGATACATTCATTGACAACGTGGAATACATGGTGGAATTGACCAACATGGATTCCGTCGCCATCGGTTTCGACTTTTTCAAATTTATCTGGGACCAATGGTCGCCCGCAAAACAAGCCGAACTTGTGGCGTATTTGATGGACGTGGCGTTCGTTCCCGAAATGGACAATCACGGACACGCGCGCAACTTGACGCGGCGACTCATTGAACGCGGTTGGAAAGACGAGGATATTGCGAAATTGTTGCACGGGAATTGGATGCGCGTGTTTGAGCAGGTGTTGTAACGCGAAAAAAGCCAAAAAATTTGACGCTATCTGCCAACGCGCATATAATTGCCGCTTGCTGTGGGCGGGTAACTATTGCCGCCGACGTAGCTCAGTCGGTAGAGCAGCTGTTTTGTAAACAGCTGGTCGTCAGTTCAAGTCTGACCGTCGGCTCTTATGATCTGAAATCATAAACCCGAATTCATAAATAATCGTGGGGAGGCCGCGGAGATGGCGAGCCGCGTGTGACTGTAAATCACATCCCGAACGGGTCAGGGGGTTCGAATCCCTCCCTCCCCACTTGAAATTTTAGATTTATGATTTTGAACCGTCGATTGAAGATTTTAAATCGTAAATCTAAATTCATATATCCAATTGCCCTTTTAGCTCAGTTGGTAGAGCGCATTCTTGGTAAGAATGAGGTCTCGGGTCCAAGTCCCGAAAAGGGCTCCACAATTATCTCAAGGAGTTATTACAAATGGCAAAAGGCAAATTTGAACGGACGAAACCACACGTGAACGTGGGAACGATTGGACACGTGGACCACGGCAAGACGACGCTCTCGGCGG
>CAYXXF010000021.1:0-114565 GCA_964469005.1 uncultured Anaerolineales bacterium | reverse complement strand
AGCGACGACTCCGAAAATTGTAAGTCGAAAAGTTATTTCAGATAAAGTCTACTACCTGATACTCAAAATACATGGACTCTTCATACGTAAGAATCTTCGACACCACTCTCCGCGACGGAGAACAATCCCCCGGTGCGTCGCTGACCAGCGCGGAAAAATTGGAAATCGCGAGGCAGTTGTCAAAACTCGGCGTGGACATTATCGAAGCGGGATTTCCTGCCGCGTCGCCTGATGATTTGGAAGCGGTCAAACAAATCGCGCAAGAAGTTGGAAATCCAATTGACCCAAACGCGCGTACGCCAATTGTCGCGGGACTCGCGCGCGCGAATAAAAATGACATTGATAAAGCATGGGAAGCAGTCAAGCACGCGAAGCATCCGCGCATTCATACGTTTCTCGCGACGAGCGACATTCATTTGAAATACAAATTGAAAATGTCGCGCGAAGAGGTTGTCGAACGCGTGCGCGAGATGGTGAGTTATGCGAAAACGTTTTGTGATGACGTAGAATTTTCGCCCGAAGACGCGGGACGCAGTGACCCCGAATATCTTTTAGAAGTTCTCGAAGTTGCGATTCAAGCAGGCGCGACGACATTGAACATTCCCGATACCGTTGGTTATACAACGCCGCAAGAATTCGGCGCGCTGATTCAAGGATTGATTGAAAATACGCCGAATGCGGACCAAGTGATTTGGTCCGTGCATTGTCACGACGATTTGGGACTTGCAACGGCAAACACACTCGCGGGTGTACAAAACGGCGCGCGTCAAGTTGAAGTGACGATGAACGGCATCGGCGAACGCGCGGGCAATACTTCACTGGAAGAAGTGGTAATGGCAATGCACACGCGTCCCGCGCTGTACGGTTTGCAGCACGGCATTGATACCACACAAATCGCACGCGCGTCGCGCATGGTTTCCAATTTCACAGGGATTCCTGTGCAGCCGAACAAAGCGATTGTCGGCGCCAACGCGTTCGCGCACGAAGCGGGGATTCATCAAGACGGCATGTTGAAAAATAACATGACGTACGAAATCATGAAACCCGAAACGGTGGGCGTGAACGCGTCGCGTTTGGTGTTGGGAAAACATTCGGGACGCCACGCCTTGAAAGCGCGTTTTGTCGAACTCGGTTACAACTTGAGCGATGATGAACTTGACCAAGCATTCGCGCGTTTCAAAGAATTAGCGGACAAGAAAAAAGTCATCACCGACGCGGATTTGGAAGCACTCGTGTCGGATGAAATCGCGTCACTCAACGAATTATTTTCGCTTGACGGAATGCAAGTCGCGTGCGGCACAATGGGAATGCCGACTGCGACTGTGCGCTTGAAAGACCCCGAAGGAAAAACGCACACGATTGCTGCAATCGGCACGGGACCCGTTGACGCGACGTACAAAGCGATTGACGCGATTGTGAATGTGCCAAACACATTGCTCGAATTTAACATTCACGCCGTAACCGAAGGCATTGACGCGCTAGGACAAGTGACCGTTCGCATTCAAGGCAAAGATATTCAAACGCGCATGGACGTTCAGCGCGAAACAGAACGAACGCGCACATTTGGCGGCTATGGCGCGGACACAGACATCATCGTCGCGTCTGCGAAAGCATATCTCGCCGCGCTAAACAAATTGTTGATTGCGACGCAAGCGCAAGAGAATGTGATGAATAGTGAAGTAGCGTTGATGGCGTGAGGAAATTCTTATTCGCCAGCAAGACGGAGAGCGTCACGCTTTGTTTGTTCGTGCAGGCGAAAACCCACGTGTGGAAGTTGTTCAAGCAGAGGCGCGATTTCGGAGACAAGGTTTTTCGTTTTGGCGAGCAAGAGAATGCCGACAGTCCCAATGAGTTTGATGTCACTCATCATTGCGGTTTGACGCGCAAGTTGGTCATCCAAAATCACAAGTGAGTGTGGGTGTTTGAGTGCGAGCGCCAAGACTTCCAATTCACCTGCTCCTAGTTCAATAAGATTCTGCAAAACATCAGGGATAGTGACAGAAATTTGTCTGACCCACGAGTATTTCAGAACATTTGGAACGTCCTTTCCTAACTCTCGTCCGCGGTCCAATTCTTGGATAACTGCGTTGGGTACGAGAATTTCTCCAAAGAGAGTTTCCAAGATTTGAAGCTGCTCAAGTCTGTGGAGATACACCAGAGGCGATGTATTGGAGATAACGAGCCTAGTGTTGGGCATTCGCGGATTCCTGCTCGAGCCACTCGATGCCGTTTTTCAAATCTTGTTCAAGTTCTTGCATCGTTTGATGGATGACGGGAACATTGTAATCGGCGAGGCGATACAAGAAAACGACGCGTGGGACGCCCGCCAAGTCCGCAGCACTTCCGGAAGATAACCTGCCCAATTCAAATAGCTTCGCAGCGGCTGCCATACGGACTTCGGCAGCGAATGCGTCACGTGAAAGCTTGAGCGAATAAAGCATTTCTTCCCGATATGGAATTTCAATCGTTTGCATACTTTTCACCTCTGGCGCAAGTGTAGAACAAAACGGATAAAAGTCAATGAACGGGACACCAAAAACACTATTCGAAAAAATCTGGGACGCGCATGTTGTCTCACAAGCACAAGGCGCGCCCGCGATTTTGTATATTGATTTACAACTCGTCCATGAAGTCACGTCGCCACAAGCATTTACTGAATTGCGAAATCGCGGAATCAAGGTGCGAAGACCTGACCGCACGGTTGCGACGGTTGACCATTCCATTCCCACGTATGACCGTTCGCTGCCGATAATGGATGCGCTCGCGGCAAAACAACTCGACATGATGTATGCGAACGCGCGCGATTTTGAAATTCGCATCTATGACCGCATGAGCGACAAGCAAGGCATCGTGCATGTGATTGGACCCGAACTTGGTTTGACCCAGCCGGGCATGACGATTGTCTGCGGCGATTCGCATACGTCCACACACGGCGCGTTTGGCACTCTCGCGTTCGGAATTGGCACGAGCGAAGTGGCGATGGTGTTGGCAACACAAACATTGTTGCAGCGAAAACCGAAAACGATGAATGTACGTGTAGATGGAACGCTTGCGAATGGCGTCACTGCCAAAGACATCATCCTCGCGTTGATTGCAAAAATTGGTGTGGATGGTGGAACAGGTCATGCTGTCGAATACAGCGGTTCGGCGATTCGCGCGCAAACGATGGAAGGGCGCATGACGATTTGCAACATGTCCATCGAAGGCGGCGCGCGGGCAGGCATGATCGCGCCGGACGAAACGACGTTCAATTACATCGCGGGACGCGAGTTTGCACCAAAGGGCGCGGAATGGGATGCGGCTGTCGCGCGTTGGAAACAATTGCCAACAGACGATGGCGCGCAGTACGACGCGGTGGTGGAACTTGACGCGAACGCGCTAGAGCCAATGATTACCTACGGCAATAATCCCGGCATGGGCATTCCCATCACGGCGCGCGTGCCTGACCCCGACGCGATTGGTGATGTTCACCAAAAAGCCGCGCTGAAAAAAGCATTGCAGTACATGGACTTGCAGCCCGGGAAATCGCTCATCGGTCATCCCGTCAATGTTGTGTTCATCGGTTCATGCACGAATTCACGCATCGGCGATTTGCGTCTCGCGGCGAATGTGATGAAAGGGAAACGCGTGGCGGAAAATGTGCGAGTGATGGTTGTCCCCGGCTCGCAGCAGGTGAAACGCCAAGCGGAACAAGAAGGACTGGATAAAATTTTTCGAGAAGCGGGCGCGGAGTGGAGAGAAGCGGGCTGCAGCATGTGCATTGCAATGAACGGGGACCAACTCGCGCCGGGTGAATATTCTGTTTCCACAAGCAATCGCAATTTTGAAGGACGACAAGGCAAAGGCGGACGCACATTTCTCGCGAGTCCAATGACGGCAGCAGCGACGGCAATCAATGGTGTTGTCACAGACCCGCGCACAATTCTTTCTTGATACCTACTACTTGACACCTGTTACGCGAATTATGGAACCCATCAAATCATTTACAGGCAAAACAGTCGCGTTACCGCACACTGACGTTGACACTGACCAAATCATTCCCGCGCGTTATCTAAAAGTCACGGACAAAAAAGGTTTGGGCGATGTCGTCTTTTACGATTGGCGGTATGACGCGGACGGCAATCCGAATCCTGATTTTTTGTTGAACAAACCACATGCGGCGGGCGCAACGATTCTCGTCGCGGGACACAATTTCGGCTGCGGGAGTTCGCGCGAACATGCGCCGTGGGCATTGCAGGGCTTTGGTTTTCAAGCGATTGTTAGCACACAGTTCGCGGATATTTTTCGCAACAATTCTTTGAAAAATGGATTGCTGCCCATCGTCGTTGATAAAGCGACGCATGAACAGTTGCTTGACCTTGCGGTTGAAGACCCCGACTTGCAACTCGAAGTGGACCTCGAAACGCAAACGCTCACGCTGCCCGATGGACGCCGCGTCGAATTTCCGATTGATTCGTTCAGCAAGGAATGTTTGTTGAACGGCGTGGATGAGTTGGGGTATTTGATGCGACAGACGGGCGCGATTGAAGAGTACGAGAGGGTGAATGGCAAGTAGTAGGCAGTAAGTAGCAGGTAGGAGGGAAAAGAGTCTCCCTGCTCCCTGCTACCTCCTACCAACAACATGAAACAAATCCAAATCTACGACACCACTCTCCGCGATGGCACACAACGCGAAGGATTGTCGCTTACAGCAAATGACAAAGTACACGTCGCGCAATTGCTCGATGAGTTGGGCGTGGCGTACATTGAAGGCGGCTGGCCCGGCTCGAATCCGAAGGATGTAGAATTTTTTCAACGCGCGAAATCCTTAAGGTTGCAACATGCGAAAATTGCGGCGTTCGGTTCGACGATGCGCGTCGGCGGCAAACCTGAAGACGATGCCAACATTCAAGCGTTGATTGATGCGGAAACGCCTGTGGTTACAGTTGTCGGTAAAACGTGGACGCTGCATGTGGAAGAAGTGTTGCGGACATCGCACAAGGAAAATTTGCGGCTCATTCGCGAATCGCTCGCGTATTTGAAATCGAAAGGGCGCGAGGTGATTTATGACGCGGAACATTTCTTTGACGGCTTTCGCGCGAATTCCGAATACGCGTTGGCGACGTTGAACGCGGCGCTGGAAGGCGGCGCGGACTCGATTGTGCTGTGTGATACGAACGGTGGGTCATTACCCTGGCAAATTCAAGACGCGGTGAACGCGGTGCGCGCGCGATTCCCGAATGCGTCCATTGGAATTCACACACACAACGACGGCGAACTCGCGGTGGCAAATTCACTCGCGGCAATTCAAGTGGGCGCGACGCAAGTGCAGGGGACGATTAACGGTTACGGCGAACGCTGCGGCAACGCGAACTTGATTGCAATTATTGCGGATTTGGAAATCAAGATGGGCTATCAATGTTTGCCCGAAGCGCACATCGAAAAACTCACGACGATTGCGCGCAGTGTTGCAGAGATTGCGAATATCGCGCCAGATGATTTTGCCGCGTATGTGGGACGCAACGCGTTCGCGCACAAGGGCGGCATTCACGTCGCCGCGCAGCGCCGCAACTCGATGGCGTATCAACACATTGACCCTGTGTGGGTTGGCAATGCCACGCACGTTGTCGTTTCGGAATTGTCGGGGCGTGGAAATTTATTGAGCAAAGCGGACGAGTTGAATTTAAAGTTGGATGAAAAGGACCCGCGCGTATCGCGTGTGCTTCAGCAAATCAAAGACAAAGAAGCGGCGGGTTATCACTTTGAAGGCGCGGACGCGTCGGTGGAATTATTATTATTGCGCGCGGATGAAAATTATACTCCCCCCTTTGAATTGATTGATTACATGACCGTCGTCGAGCATCGGCAAGGACGCGGGATGGTGGCAGAAGCGAGTGTGAAATTGCGCGTGAATGGCGAAATTGTTCACACGGCGGCAGAAGGCAATGGTCCCGTGAACGCGATGGACATTGCCACGCGCAAAGCGCTCGCGCAAAAATTTCCTGCGATAAATAATTTTTCGCTCGTGGATTACAAAGTCCGCATTTTGGACGGACACGCGGCAACGGGGGCGACGACGCGCGTGTTGATTGAAACCGCGAATCACAAACGACGCTGGAGCACCGTTGGCGCGAGTACGAATATCATTGACGCAAGTTGGTTGGCATTACAGGATGCAATAGAGTACGGCGTGATGGTGGCGGCGAAGGATGAAGGGGTGAGGGGGTGAACGGGTGACAAGGTGACAGTCTCTAATCCCTCAGCAGGGTTCGGGACAAGTCTCCAGTCTCCAATCTCCAATTTTATGAACGCAAAAATTGTAACTCTCCCCGGCGACGGCATCGGACCTGATGTGACGAACGAAGCGGTGCGTGTGTTGAAAAGCATCGCGGAAAAATTTGGACATCAATTCACATTTGAGAAACAGCTCATCGGCGGTATTGCGATTGATGAGACGGGAAGCGCGCTGCCTGATGAAACGCTGCGCGCGTGTCTAGATGCGGACGCGGTGCTGCTCGGCGCGGTGGGCGGACCGAAATGGGATGACCCGCGCGCGAAAACGCGTCCTGAAGATGGGTTGCTCGCGATTCGAAAGGGGATGGGACTGTTTGCAAATTTGCGCCCCGTGAAACCGCATCCCGCGCTCGCGTTCGCGTCACCACTGCGCGAGGAAAAAATTCGCGGCGTGGATTTTATTGTCGTGCGTGAATTGACGGGCGGTTTGTATTTTGGAAAACCGAAAGAGCGGCGTCAAGAAAATGGAAACGTCAGTGCGGTGGATACGATGGAATATCACGATTACGAAATTCGCCGCATCGTGGATTTGGGTTTCAAACTCGCGCAAGCGCGCAAGAAAATACTTGCGAGTGTGGACAAGGCGAACGTTCTCGCATCGTCGCGTTTGTGGCGCGAAATCGCAACAGAGATGCACAGCGATTATCCCGATGTGAAATTAGACCACGTTCTTGTTGATACTGCCGCTATGCGTCTCGTCACCGCGCCCGCGTCGTTCGATGTCATCGTCACCGAAAACACATTCGGCGATATTCTCACTGACGAAGCGGCGGTGCTTGTGGGTTCGATGGGTTTGCTTCCCTCTGCATCATTAGGTGAAGGCACAAACGGTTTGTACGAACCCATTCACGGTTCTGCGCCCGACATTGCAGGCAAGGGCATTGCGAATCCACTCGGCTCGATTTTGAGCGCGGCGATGTTGTTGCGCCATTCGTTGAAATTGGAAAATGAAGCGCAAGCGATTGAACGCGCGGTGGATGAAATGTTGAGCGAAGGTTGCCGCAGCGCGGATATTGCGCGCGAGGGCGAGCGTGTATTGAATACGAGTGAGATGACGGAGGAAGTGATTGAAAGGATTCAGTAGCAAGTAGCAGGTAGTAAGGACTCATGCGCCTTGCTACCTGCTACCTGCTACTTGCTACCTGTGCGAATAGCATTTCAAGGCGAGCGCGGCGCGAATTCCGAAGCGGCTGCACTAAAACATTTCGGCGAATCCGTCGAAACTGTGCCGAGCGAACATTTTGATGTGTTGTTCGGGCGCATTGCGAACGGCGATGCCGAATATGCGATGGTGCCGATAGAAAATACGTTGGCGGGCAGCATTCATCAAAATTATGATTTGCTCGCGCAGCACGAGTTACACATTGTCGGCGAAGAAATTTTGCACGTCGAACATTTTTTGATAGCGGCGCATGGTGTCGCGTTCGAAAACATTCGCACTGTGATTTCACAACCGCCCGCATTGGCGCAGTGCGAACATTACATCGCCAAACATGGTTGGGTGAAAGAAGCGGCGTACGATACAGCGGGTTCGGTGAAATTGTTGAAAGCGTCGGGGCGACGCGATGCGGCGGCGATTGCGCCAAGACGCGCGGCGAGTGTGTACGAGATGAACATTCTCGCGGAAAATATCGAGGACAATCCCGAAAACTATACACGCTTTGTGGTGTTGGCGCGCGAACCGATTGAACCAAAACCGCCGTACAAAACTTCGATTGTGTTCACATTGAAAAATATGCCGGGCGCGCTGTTCAAGGCATTGAGCGTGTTTGCACTGCGCGATATTGATTTGACGAAAATCGAATCGCGCCCGATTCCCGGTTCGCCGTGGGAATATAGTTTTTATTTGGATTTTTCGGAAAGTGTGTTTCAAGAACGCGGGAAACGCGCGCTTGACCATCTATCGGAAATTACCACAACCCTGCGCGTGTTTGGTTCCTACCCGCGCGCGGCGTGGAACGGAAAAATTATTGGACAGGATTTACAAGATTAACAGGATTCTTTGACTTTCCTGTTAATCCTGTCGAGCCGGTGTTGAGGAGCAACCATGGAATCAAAATTTACGTGGATGAACGGACGACTGGTGCCAACGTCCGAAGCGAACGTTCCTTTTTTGACGAACGCGCTGCATTACGGGACGGCGGTGTTTGAAGGGATTCGCAGTTATAGCACGGAACGCGGTCCGGCGATTTTTCGTTTGCGTGACCACATGCAGCGTTTGGTGAATTCCGCGCGCGTATTGGGCATCAAACAATTTCAATATGATGTGGACACGTTGATTGACGCGGCAAAAGAAACCGTGCGCGCGAATGATTTTGCCGATTGTTATGTGCGTCCGTTGATGTATCTCTCGTCCGGCGGTTTCAATTTGAATGTAGATTACGCACAGGTGGGCGTAGGCATTGCCGTGTGGGAATGGAACGCGTATATGGGACCCGAAGCGTTGGCAAAAGGAATTCGCGCAAACATTTCTAGTTTCACGCGGCATCACGTCAATGTGATGATGACCAAAGCAAAAATTTCGGGCAATTACGCGAATTCATTTCTCGCGCGCACGGAAAGTATGCGGCTCGGTTTTGACGAAGCAATTATGCTCGACCCGTTTGGCAATGTTGCCGAGTGCACGGGCGAAAATTTGTTTCTGGTGCGCGGCGGAAAAATTTATTCGCCGAGTGTCAATACGGTGCTGGAAGGCATCACGCGCGATTCATTGGTGACCATTGCGCGCGATTTGGGGTACGAAATTATCGAGATGCCAATTTCGCGTGACCAGTTGTACATTGCCGACGAAGTGTTTGTGTGTGGTACGGCGGCGGAAGTGATTGGTTTGCGCGAAATTGATTTCCGCACCATCGGCGCGGGTGAATCGGGTCCGATTACGCGACACCTGCAAGAAGTGTTCCACAAAGTGGTGCGCGGGCAAGAGCCGCGTTATGTGGAATGGCTTGACCCGGTGAACGTGCCGGTGAGTGCACAGATGTCGAGTGCGGTTGCGGCGGAATAATTTTTCGCGCACAGAAAATAAAAACACCTGCTCTCAATTTGAGGGCAGGTGGCTCTTTTTCTATAGTTGCATCAAAAACAAATCGCTTCTGTGAGTCGCGGCGTGTGTTGTTACTGATGTCCGACGATGCGATGCGGCACGTATGGTTCTTCCAAATAAGCGACTTCTTCACGTGTGAGCTTAATGGCAAGCGCGCCTATCGCGTCGTCGAGATGCGACAGTTTGGTTGCACCGACGATGGGAGAGGTAATCGGTTCTTTTTGCAAGAGCCACGCCAGCGCGATGTGAGTACGCAACGCCCCGCGTTTTTCTGCAATTTCCGCGACGCGCGCAATGACTGTTTGGTCCGTTTCGGCGGACGCATCGTATTTCATTTTTTGGATTTGGTCTGTTTCAGAACGAAGCGTAGTCGCCGCATCTCGGTCACGCGTCAATCTTCCCGAAGCCAGCGGACTGTACGGAATCACTCCAATCTTTTCCTCACGGCAAAGTGGCAGCATCTCGCGTTCTTCTTCGCGGTAAATGAGGTTCAGGTGATTCTGCATCGAGACAAAGCGCGTCCAGCCATGTTTCTCGGCGACGTGCAAAGCTTTCTGGAATTGCCATGACCACATCGCGGAAGCGCCGATGTAGCGCGCTTTGCCCGCGCGTACCACATCGTTCAACGCTTCCATCGTCTCTTCAATCGGCGTTTCATAGTCCCAACGGTGAATTTGGTAGAGGTCAACGTAATCCGTTTCGAGTCGTTTCAAACTGTGGTCAATCTCGCTCAAAATTGCTTTGCGCGACAAGCCGCCTCCGTTTGGACCTTCACGCATTTTGCCATGCACTTTGGTGGCAATCACAACCTCATCGCGTTTCGCAAAATCTTTTAACGCGCGCCCGAGAATCTCTTCGCTCGCGCCAATGGAATAAACGTTGGCGGTATCAAAAAAATTGATGCCAAGTTCGAGGGCTTGCTTGATGACGGGGCGGCTGTCTTGCTCGTTGAGGACCCATTTGTGGACCCAACGCGTCGCGTCTCCAAATCCCATGCAGCCGAGACAGATGCGCGAGACCTTCAAGCCGGTTGACCCTAAGCGCGTATATTCCATCGGTTTCTTCTCCTTGATGATTTTTTGAAAACCACTACGAACGCGCGTCTCAATTCGTAACTTTTTTTACGAATTCCGAATACCCATCGCCCGCGCCTGCAATACAAAAATCTCATCTCCCACAATTGCCCATTCGATATCTTGCGGCGCGTTGAAAAATTTTTCAACCTGCTGACCGAGTGCGGCGAGATTTTTAATTTGTGCGTCGGTCAATGTTGGTTCGTTGATTTGGGATTCCGCAACCGCGTGTTCTTCAATATGACCATCCGTCCCGACGACGAGTTTCACGACTTGTTCTTCAATCGTGCGGTCTGAAATTTCCCCGCTTGTTTTGTTCACCAGAAATTCATCGGGTCGAAAACGCGCGCTCGTGACGGGAACGCCCAAACCCCAGACCGATTTGATTTGCAATTCATTTGAATCATTCGTCATCGGATTTTGCGTGAACATGACGCCCGCGCTGTGGGCGCGAATCATGGGCTGCACCAACACCGCGAGCGCCACTTCCGTTTGCACAATTTTTTTGCGAAAGCGATAGTACATCGAGCGCGAGTTCCATAACGCTGCCCAGCATTTTGCGACGGCGCGTTCGATTTCGTCCACACCGACGAGTCCGAGATACGCGCGTGCAACGCCGCTGCCGAATGAGGTTGCCAAATCATCCGAAGGCGTTGATGTGCGCGCAATCAGTGACGCGCGTTCCGCTTCGGAAAAATTTGTGAGGGCGTTTTCCAGCGCGGCGCGCAAGGGGGGGGGGAAGGTTTGCGCGGTGATTTCTGCGCGAATCTCCGTCGCTGCGCTTTCGATTTCGGCGGGGTCCATAATCACATCGTCGGTGAGACGCGCGCGGATTTTTTCCGCGAGCGGCGCGATAAATTCGGGATATGCGTTCGTGGTGAGAACGAAACCATTCGGGACGTTGAATCCCGCGCGTTTCAATTCGCCTAGCGCAGTGGCTTTTGTCCCCACGCTTAAAGAATCCAAAGCAGACTCAAGAGAGAGAATAGAGGTCACGAGAGGTAGCGAGTGAGGACATAGATACCACAGAGGACACAGATTTTTTCTGTGTACATCTGTGAAATCCGTGTCCCGAACCGTCTTAATTGGTGGTCATCAGTTTGACATAGATTTCTTCGAGCGCGGATTCGTGAACAGACAAATCAATCAATGCCCAACCGCGCGCGGAAATTTTTTCGAGCAGTGTCGCAATCGCATCAATTTCGTGCGTGCGATAAACGTAATTGCCGTCGCGTCGTTCGTACTCGAGCGCTTCGTCCGCGCGAAAGACAATTTGAAATTCGCGTTTGCCCAAACCCGCGCGAATCGCATCCATTGTATCAAAGACGACAAGTTTGCCGCCTTTGATGATGGCGACGCGGTCACACACGTATTCGACGTGAAATAGATTGTGCGCCGAAAGCAAAATCGTTTTCTGCTCGTGCTTGAGTGATTTCAAATAATGAATGATGAAAAACGACGTGAGCGGGTCGAGTCCCGAATTGGGTTCGTCGAGAATCAACAGCGACGGGTCATGCAGCAACGCGCGCGCAATTGCGACTTTGCGTTTCATGCCTTTCGAGTATTCGCCAATCAATTGGTCAGGGTCTTGCAATTGCAAGGAGGTGAGTAAGGAATCAATCCGCGTCTGCGCGGCGGCGCGCGGCAAATCGTACAATTCGGAAAAGAACAAAAGATATTGGCGCGCGGACATGTTTTCGTACAACGGACTCTCTTCGGGGAGATAACCGATTTGACGTTTGAGCGCGACGCTGTGTTTCTGAATGTCGCGCTCCATGATATAAATGCTGCCGCGTGTCGGCGCAATCAAACCCGCAATCATTTTCAGCGTGGTGCTTTTGCCCGCGCCATTGTGTCCGATGATGCCGATAATTTCACCGCGCGCGACCTGCAAACTCAAATCGTCAACGGCGGTGAAATCGTGATACTTTTTGGTAACGTGGTCGAGATGAATCATGGTGAGTGCGCTATGATAAAGGTAAGAACGGTATGAGACAAATCTGGACAATTGCGCTGCGTGAAGTGAGACGCTTGCAACAGCGTTTTAGCGGCGGCGTTTCGCCGCTTGCGGTGTTGATTCTCATTGCGGGCTTGGGACTGCTCGGGTTCGCGCTGCGCGACACTTCGCCGTTGGGCTATGGATTGTATCGCGTCGCGGTGACAAGTGACGCGCCGTCAATTCAAGACATTCGTTTCGTGGCGATGCCGTTGGAAACGAACGCGGCAGAAGATTTGTTGACGCAGCGCGCGGTGGATGTTGTCGTGAATGGCGATACCGTGTTGTCGCGTGAGGACATTAAATCACAATACGCGTTGGGCGCGCTCAAGCGTTATTTGGCGCGGCAGCAAGTTTTGGAAATTGCCGCGACGAACGAAATCACGCGCGCATTTCCCTTGCGTGTGCAGGTGAATTACATTGACGCCGAGAATCCCGCGCCGCAGGAACCGTTCATCCCTTCACTCCAAGTGCCGCCGACGCCGTTTGGACAAGTGATTGTTTCGTTTTTGTACATCATGCCGTTGACGTTCATCAGCATTTTTTTTACCAGCAGTTTCATGGACGAAAAAATCAAACGGCGGCTCACACTGTTATTGTCCGCGCCGCTCACGCCATTTCAAATCATCACGGGCAAAATGCTGCCGTATGTTGTGTTTGCAACGGCGGCGACGATTGTGATTGCGTTGTTGACGCGCGCGCATGTCGGTTTGGCGCTCGCGATTTTTGTGCCAACATCCCTTTTTATTTTTGCAATTTACTTGATGGTGCCGTTGTTTTATCGCACGTTTCAAGACACGACATTTATTGCAATGTTTGTGACGACGATGACGGCGGTTTATTTGGTGTTTCCCGCGATGTTCACCGATTTGTCGGAACTCGCGTTCATGTCGCCGTTGACGCTCGCAGTGAAAATGTATCGCGGCGAAGCGTTCAGTTGGCAAGAATATCTGTTTCCGTCACTGCCGATGCTTTTGGTTTTTGGTGTGACAATCTTTGTCGCCTCGCGTTTGCTGCACGAAGAATTTCTCAACACCTTTTATCCGTTGACGCGTAAAGTCGCGGACGCGTTGTATTGGGTGATGGACCGCGCGCATCCCGCGCGTTCCATTTTTATTTTGAGCGTCGGCGTCGTGCCGCTCGTGTACTTGGCGCAATTGATTATTCTCGCGGTGGCGACGAATCTGCCGTTGCGCTTGTTGTTGGGCGCAGCGCTGCTCGCCTCGGCGGCGGTAGAAGAAATTGTCAAGACCATGGGGATTGCGGTATTGATTGAACGCAAGGAAATTCATTCAACGCGCCAAGTAATTTTTTTGTCGTTCTTGTCTGCGCTGGGGTTTTTGCTCGGCGAAAAAATCTTGACGTTTGTTTCGGTGAGCATCGTTTCGCAAGCATATCTTTCGGGCGCGCTGTTTAATACAGGACTGTTAATTGTACCGTTGACCGCGCATTTTCTTTTTACGGCGATTGTCGTCGTGTTGTATCAACGGTTGCGCGTGCGCTATGTGTTTGCATTGGCGGTGGGCATAGTGCTGCACACGGCGTACAACGCGCTGATTGTGGGAGGCGCGTTGTGAAACCATTTTGGGCGTTGGTGAAACGCGAGTTGGCGAGCGTCGCGCGCGAGCGCACGATTTTGATTGCGATTGCGATTCAATTGTTTATAGCATCGTTTTCGTCCGCGCTGTTGTTGGGCTTGCTTTCACTCTATGACCCCGATTCGGTGATTGCGACGACGCGCGTGAATGTGCGCGTGGGTGTCGTCGGAGAATTGAGCGACGCGTTGACGCCGTTGCTGCAAGCGCGCGGTTTGCGTGTCGTGACATTTGATTCATTGGAACAAGCGCGACAAGGGTATCAGGAAAACCAAATTGATACGGCGATTGTTGCGCCGCGCGCGCAAAACGAAATTGTGACGCTGCAGTTGTTTGTGCCGCGTGCCGAAGCGCGCGCTTCGTTGATTCAATTGCTTTTGCAAGAGCCGCTCAAACAGTACGAAAACAAGTTGCGCGCGGAAAATGGTTTGACGGTGCGTTACACCGATTTAAAAGGCGCGCCGCCAACGACGTTTGAATTTTTGTATTCGGTGATTTTGCCGGTGCTGATGTTTTTTCCCGCGTTTGTCGCGGGCAATCTCGTCGCCGATTCCTTGTCCGAAGAATTTGAAATGAATACACTCGAAACGCTGCTTGCCGCGCCGTTGTCACTGCGCGCGATTGTGGGCGCGAAAATTTTCGCGGCAGTGTCGTTGGCGCTTTTGCAATGTGCGTTGTGGTTGGGGTTGTTGACGTTGAATCGCACGGAATTGCATCACATTCCTTTATTGCTCGTGATGGGCGGCACACTGGCGGGAATCATTTCGACGGCGGCGGCGATTGTGGCAGTCGCATTCAAAAATCGCGAGCAGGCACAATTCGTGTACGCGCTATTGTTGATTGGAGGAATGGGCGCGAGTTTTCTGTTGGGCGTTTCGCCGCTAACGACGATTGCGCGTTTGGCGATTGGCGACGCGTTCACGGGAGCGCGGAATGTGTTGTGGTACGTCAGCGCGTTGGGTGTTTTGCTCTTGGGATTGCAAATCGCGTTGACACGTCGAGCGAAAACGTGACAGGATTCGGAATTCTGTCACGTTTCCAAAACGGGAGTAGATGGGAGTCGAACCCACCCAAGACGGTACCACCGCCTCGCAACGATTTTGAAGACCGCGCCGCCCACCGGGACGAAACTACCCCCAAGAGAATCTTGGATTTCTGATTTGCAACATGCTATACGCGATTTGCGAATTGTCAATCTGCTTTTCGTTTGCAAATAATTTCACTATTGAATTAAAAAAAGGTTTGTGCTATAATGCCGCTTGTGCTAATCGGCACGAATACACATACGCGAATCCTCGCATCGTCCTCGATACATTTTCTTGTACTGTCGCAGCATTCATGGTTCTTCCATTGAATGCTGTGTGTTCAATAGGTGGTGATGGTATGGCTGATGCAGTTGCAACAACTCCAAAAGCAGTTCCTGCGGCAAAACCCGCGCCCGCAGCCGCACCCAAACCTGCGGCAGGGCACAAAGAAGAAGCAAAAAATGCCGGTCCGACAACGGCGGAATTGGCAATGATTCAAGCGCCCGTCACAAGGCGCGAATTTTTGAATTATGCGTTTCTCGCTTCGCTCGGAATTTTCTTTGTCGCTCTGGGCGGCGCAACGTTTATGTTTGCGCTCCCACGTTTCGGCGCAGGTGAGTTTGGCGGTATCTTTGATTTAGGGCAGGCAGGTAACGTCGTTCCGCCAACGGATGCAGCGCCTGCCAACAACACACCCGCGCGCAGTTGGATTTCCAATTCCGACCAAGGCGTTGTAGCTCTTTACAATGTTTGTGTCCATCTCGGTTGTTTGTACGGATGGCAGCCGGTCACAACGCGTTTCGAGTGCCCTTGCCACGGTTCCAAATACCAGAAAAACGGAACGTATATTGAAGGACCGGCGCCGCGCTCGTTGGATCGTTTTGTGATTCAATTTAAGGACGCGGATGGCAATGTGCTTGCCGAGACGAATGCGGCAGGTGACCCCCTTCCCATTCCTGACCCGAATGCAAATCTGGTCGTGAATACAGGTAAAATCATTTTAGGCAAACCACACGGATAAATTTTTCATCGCGAGGATTACGTCGCACCACGGCTTGTAGAGCAAAAGAATGCTTTTCGCCGGAGGGAATTGTTATGGGTTTATTTAACCGTCAGATCAAGAAAAAGACCGGCAACGGAAATGGCGCAGCCAACGGCAACGGTCATACGAATGGGCATGATGCAAACGGTCATGGGACGAACGGTCATGACGATGTTTCTGCACCAGGCAACGGCGACACGGGTGCCGAGTTGTTTGAGGTCAAGACTTCACAGACAATGCCTGAACGCCTGCTCGAAGTTGCCAAAGAAAAATCACCGCACGCCATCAAAGAGCTGATTCCGTGGCTCGAAAAAGCGCGCACCAGTCCCGAGGGGCGCACCGAGCTCATCGAAAAAACCAAAGAGGTCGCGTGGCAGCAAGCGGACAACACCGTACGCGCTGTCACAGCAGGCATGGGCATTGCGGACACGCGGGCATTTTTTCGCGGCGACCCTGCTGTGGAAAAACCGAACCCGCGCTACAAAATTCACGTTAACGCGTTTTTCGCGCACATCCGCCCCAAGTACTATGAAAAATCTTCGACCAAGTTTTCGCACACGTGGGGCTTGGGCTATTTGTCCGCGTACATGTTTTTGCTCGAAACGATAACCGGCGTAATCCTGATGGTGTTTTATACACCGTCAGACCGCCGCGCGTATGAAGACATTGTAAAAATCATGAGCGCGGTGCCGTTTGGACAGCTCATGCGCGACTTGCATCGCGTCGGCGCGGAATTGATGGTACTGATTGTTGTACTGCACATGACGCGCGTCTTTTTAACCGGCTCGTTCAAGCCACCTCGAACATTTACATGGCTGACCGGCGTCGTGTTGTTAATCCTAACGTTCGCGCTTTCGTTTAGCGGCTATCTGCTGCCGTGGGACCAATTGGCATACTGGGCAGTGACCATTGGCACGTCAATGGCAAAATCGGTTCCGCCCAAAGAAATCGTCGGCTATCTCTCGAACCTCATCATGCGTGGTGGTGACACTATCAATCAGAATGGTCTGTTGCGCTTTTATCTGATGCACGTCTTTGCATTGCCTGCCATCACGCTCGTCTTGATTTCGGTGCATTACTATCGTGTGGCGCGGTCACATGGTATCTCGGTTCCGGCGGGCGAAGAAGAATCGCCTGACCCTGCAGTACGCAAAGCGGCAAAAGAACGTATTGATTATTTACCCGAATTGTTCACGCGCGAATTGTTGTGGGCAGCCATTGCAACTTTTCTTGTGATTGCTTATTCGGCGTGGGTTTTCCATGCCCCACTGCAAGAGCACAGTGACCCACTGCATACGCCGCTCCATACGACGGCGCCGTGGTATTTCTTGTGGATTCAGGGTTTGCTCAAGGATGCGTTCGTGTTGCCCGCCATCCGCGCGTTGGACTTTGGGTTGAATCAAGGTCTCCTCGCGATGGGCGTACAAACCGCCGAAGGTTACGTGAACAATCCGCTGGTGTGTCTCGTTTGTGGTTATGACAGCCCTGCATGGCAGGGCGTCATCATCCCCACAATGATTATTCCCGCGTTGTTCTTGGGCGTTCCGTACATTAACGAGTGGTGGGAAAAATTCTGGGGCACAAAACCAAGTCGTCAGCTATTCAAAAATCGTAAAGGTACTGTCGCGGTCGCGGTCTTGTCCACGATTTTCATGATGGTCATTTGGTATCAAGGCACGCCGTTCTATGGCGTCACTGCGCCGCCCGCGGTAGAAGTCGGACAGACGTTCATTCCCGAAGAAGGCGTTCTGCCCCCTGTTCCGTTGGTGCCCGATGATTGGGGTCCAATTCGTCGCTTGGGTTATCAAAATTTGCCCGATGGCGAATACGACCTCGTAAATTATTCCAAACCGAGTACAACCTACACAGAGTTTGAACGCATTCTCTCGGCGATGCAGCAAGAAATCGAGCGGCGTGACAAGTTATGGCAAGACGGTGATATCCATCATGGATTGCCCAAACCGCATGCGAAATTGCTGATTGAGCAATGGCAGCAAAATGGTTTGAAACGTATCGAGCTCCAAGTTCGATGGGAACCCAAGACGGTGTCGCCAACTGACGAAGGCAAATACGACCGCATTATCTATTTGCATCAAGATTCGATTTACAAGTAAAGGAAAAAACCTTTGGGGCGCAAGAGCAGGTTCGCACCCCAAAGGTTTGTGATGGAACATGAGTGTTCAGTTCAAAATCCTTGTCGGAATCCTTTTTACGATTGCGACAATTGTAGTCCTTGCGATTTATGGCATCGCCGAAGACAATCGCATGGCAACCTACCAAAGGAATTTTGCAGGACGAAGTATTCAAGCCGGCGGCGATTACTTTGAACGCTATTGCATTACCTGTCATGGCGCAAAGGGCGAAGGCATTGTTGGTAAAGGTCCACCGCTCAATCGCACCGATTTGCTCGACTTGAAAAATACGCCGTACTTGAAAGCCATCGGTTGGAATGGCACGACGACGGATTTCATTGAAAACACAATTGCGGCGGGTCGTCCACAATACTCCAAATATTATCAAGACGAGAATTATCAACAGCACATGCCAACGTGGAGTCAGGATTATGGTGGTCCGTTGCGTCCCGACCAAGTGGAAGCATTGACCAGCTATGTCCTGAATTGGGCGCCCGGTGAATATCCGCCGTTGGTTCCGATTGTGACACCAACACCGGGTCCAACGCCAACGCCGATTCCGCCCGAAGAAATATTGAAATCCATTCCATTCCCCATGCCGCCGAGCGACGCAATTTTGGCAGAGGGCAAGACCATCTATGACAAAAATTGCGCCGCGTGTCACGGTACCGGACTCGCAGGGGATGGTCCCGGTTCGGCGGGCACGGCGAAACCACCGCGCAACTTTACCGATTGTACCGCGATGGCGCAACTCGGTTTCCTGTTGCATCACGACGCGTTGATGAACGGGCGTCCACAAAATGGAATGCCCGCGTGGGGCAAGAAACTTTCCAATGAAGAAATCTGGAAAGTGATTATGTACGAACGCTCGCCCTGCAAGTTGTTCACGCCGCAATAAAAATTTTCTTGCGCGTTCTTCGCCCCCGAATGTATAATGCACTCGGGGGCGTTTCCTTTTGCCCTCGCTTCGCCTTTGCTCCATTTGTTCGGAATGAAAATCCCTCTCGTATCGCGTCTCTCACCGCGCCTTCGCGCTTTCCTGTGCGTGTTCTTGGGAATCCTTCTCTTGAGCGCGGGCGGCGCGTTGTATTTGCTCAACACGGTTTTCACAACACCCCCCCCCGCTTTTCAATCTCGCCGCGCGATTCCCAATACCGATGTCAATCCGTACGGCGCGAATTTTTTTCTGGAACGCGAAGTGGAAGCATGGAAGCGCGAACGCACCGTGCGAATGGCGCGTGAAGCCGGCATCGGTTGGGCGCGCCAAGAATTTATTTGGGCAGAGCTCGAACCCGAGCCCGGCAGTTTCAATTGGACCAAGTACGACGAAATCGTTGACCTGCTCCGCCGCAACAACATTCAGGTGATTGCGCGTTTGGATCGTCCGCCCGCGTGGGCGCGCACGCGCGCGAGTGCGACGGGTTCCTCCGGTCCGCCCGATGATTTTGCCGCGTATGGAAAATTTGTCGAGGAATTTGCCAAACACTATCGCGATAAAATTTATTATTTCCAAATTTGGAACGAGCCGAACCTTGCGCGCGAGTGGAACGACGCGCCGATTGACCCCGCGTCGTACGCGCGTTTATTAAAGATCGCGTATGAACGCGCCAAAGCAGTTGACCCCAATATCCATATTCTTTCCGCGCCGTTGGCTATCACGTTGGGGGAGACTTTTTCGCCGGGTGCTGCACAGTATCGCAACATGAACGACCTGCAATTTTTAGAAGAGATGTACATGGCAGGCGCAAAAGAGTATTTCGACATTTTGTCTGCGAATGCGTTTGGACTGGGCAGCACGCCGGAAGACCCGCCGAATCCCGGCAAATTAAATTTTCAACGCGTCTTGTTGGAACGCGCCGTGATGGAAAAATTTGGCGACGCGCAAAAGGCGATCTGGATTCTCGAATATGGTTGGAATGCTGCGCCGGACACCATTCCTGATAGTCGTCTGTTATGGGGACGCGTGACGGAACAGCAGCAAGCGGAATATACAACGCGCGGAATAGAGTTGGCGCGTCAAGATTGGAGTTGGGCGGGGGTCGTGAGCATTTGGTTCTTTCGCCAAGTGGGTGATATTCCGTCGAACAATCCCGAAGCGTATTTCCGAATGGTGGACATTGATTTCACGCCGCGCCCTGTCTATGTTGCGGTGAGCGCGGCGGCAAAGGAACAACGCGTTGCCGGTCCCGGCGAGTACGAAGAATCGAATCCCGCGCTTGCACTGCAAGGCAATTGGATGTGTATCGGCGATGCGAATGCAAGCGCGGAACAATACGCGCAGACACAAGATGCTTCGGCAACGGCGACCTTGCTCTTTTATGGAGAGGCGTTGGATTTTGTGGTCAAGCGGCAACCGGGCGCGGGGAGATTGTTCATCACTATTGATGGGCAGCCCGTCAACGGTTTGTCGCGCAGTGAAACGGGACAAAGCTTTGTCGAACTCGCGGGCAGTCAAACCGAATGGCGTGTGGCGCTGCCTGTGGCGCGCAACTTGGCGCGCGGCGAGCATGTGGTGCAAATACGCGCCGAGGGGAATGTCAATCTCGATGGTTTTGTTGTGGCGCCCATACAGCCGATACAACCGCCATGGCTTGTGATTGGCATTTTGGCGGCATTGAGCATTAGCAGTTTTGCGCTCGCCTACCGTACTCTCAAGACATGAAGCACTCGATGCATCGAATCTTTTTGATTCTTTCTGCGCTGATAATCGGCACAATCTTTGTCGCGTGTGGCGGTGTTGCGGTCAATGTGCAAATCAACACGACGCCCATAGCAACAGCGCAAATTGAAATTCCGACGCTCGTTTTTCCAACGCTCGCGTCCGGTTTGGCGACGCGCGCGCCTCCAACGCAACGCGTAATCACACCAACGCGTCCCGCGCGTGGCAATGGCTTGCAAACAATTGCACTCGCGGAATTGCCACCGCAAGCGCGCGAAACATTAGCACTGATTGAGCGCGGCGGTCCGTTCCCGTATCGCCAAGACGGACAAATTTTTCAAAATCGCGAAGGCATCTTGCCGAAACAAGCGCGCGGCTATTATCACGAATACACCGTCGAAACCGCCGGTGCGGGGGATCGCGGCGCGCGGCGCATCGTGACCGGCGAACAAGGCGAACTGTATTATACCGACGACCATTACGAATCGTTCAAGGTGATTGTCAAGCCGTAGGGCAACGGCATCCTGAGCGGAATGCAATCCAGTTGAAGGATGCTTCGCCCCAACCAAAGCCATGAGCAAATTACAACGCGCGCTTTCACAAAAACAACCGGCGGGGATTTATCGTTTTGACTCGAACGCGACTGTGGAATTTTTACGCGGTGAGGCGGAAAACGCGGGGTGGAAAATTTATTTTTTGAATGGCAAAACCATTCGCGACAAAAAAACTTTTCTCGAACAAATCGCGCGCGCCATAAAATTTCCAGATTACTTTGGCAAGAATTGGGACGCGCTTCAAGACTGCCTCACTGATTTGCAAGGCATCCAAGTCAAGGGCTACGTGTTGGTATTTGAATCGCCCGAACGATTTATCAAATCCAGTCCTGATGATTGGGCTGTCGCGTTAGATGTTTTCAAATCGGTGATTGAATTTTGGCAAGCGCAGGGGATTCCGTTTTATGTATTGTTGCGCGGCGCAGCTGTATCAAACATTTCATTGCTCTAAGCCCCGATGCCCAATTTCCAATCTCTATTCTCCAATCTCCAATCTCCCCACCTCCGTTAATTCTCCCACTTCTTCGCCACTTGATGGCTCGTACATTCGTAACATAATTCTATATTTCCCTGCTTGCAAGTTCGGCGGCAACTCAATATCGAATTGGTCTTGAATCGTTTCGCCCACGCGCCATTTCGACGACGGATATTCGTTCTCGCCGGGCAAATGGTCATTCCCTTGCGCGGCTTTGTTGTCGCCAAAAAAAATTTGCACGCTCGTTGTGAAATCGCGCGACAAATTTTTTAGCAGTTCGTATTGAATCGCTACCGTGATCCGTTCCCCCGCGCGTGGTTCGCCTGCGATGACAGAATACCCGCGCACGCGGACTGCGTCACCCAAAATTGCCTCGCTCGAAAATTTGGGCGCGCCCGGCGTGACGGGATTCACGCGCCACAAACCATTTTCAAGCTCCTCGACACGATAGCGCAACGTTAATGCGGGAATTGGCTTGATGGCATAAATCGGTCTGCCCGAACCCGCCACGCGCTGCACAAGCGCAACAACATTTTCATAGCGCGCGCCCGACACAATTTTTGGAAATACCCCAATCCAATTTTGTTTTTGCTTTTCCACCAACTGCAAAAAATACAGCGGCGTTATTTCATCACGGTCATTCGAAAGCAGAATCGCATCGTCCGGCAAGTTCGACGCGAAAATCGTTGCCCAACGCGTGCGCGTATTTATGAGCCGACTCGAATCGAGCGCGAAAAAATTATTGAATAGATTTTGCATCGGGAGCAGTGCAAAAAACGCGAGCAGCGTGATTGCGGCAAGAGTGCTGTGGCGCGTAAAGGAATTTGTCTGCAATGTTTGTACGACAAACGCCACGGCGACAGCAATGGAAAGCGTCGCGAAAAAATAAATCGGCGTAAAGTAATCAGCAATGTCGCCGATGTGGTACACACTGTTGAACAAAACAAATGTGATGCTTCCGAACAACACGAAGGCGGCGGCAGAAAATTTTTTCTGCCACAACAGTGCGGCGAACCCAAACAATGCCGATAGCACACCGATTGGATTTAGTTGCGCGAGCAACTGATTTGGAAATTCGCGCAGCGCGCGTAAGGTTGCCTCATCAAATCCCAATTCACCGGAAAAACCCGAACCCAAAATGACGGCGAGCCAGCCGCGCGGCGAATTTTCAAACACCACAATCGGCGCGGCAGGCGCGAGGTTAATTGTCGCGTACGGTGTCGCCCCCGCGCGCAGCGGAATGTACAAATACAACAACAATGGAACCGCAGCGAGCGCGCTATACATCAATGCGCGTTTTGCAAAATCACGCGCATCAAGATTTCCTGTGAGCCATTTGTCTGCAAACAGCGCGGCGAATGCAGGCAATACTAAAATTGTGGTGCGATGATGCGCGAGGGACAAACCAAACGTCAAGGCGAACGCGAGCGCATATTTTTTTTGCAGCGTTTCGCGCCATAACAATCCCCATAACGCGAGGAGTGCGACGAAAAAAATATTCAGCGCATACACTTCGGCGCGCGTGGCTTGAGACCAAAACAACGGAGTCACCGCCAAGGTCAACGCTGCAATACTGCTCGCGCCGCGCGAACGCGTCACATTCCAAAACACCAAAAACGCGACGCCGACGGCGAACGCAGAACAAAACGCAGAAAATAAATTCAACCGAAACGCGGGATCGCCGATTTGCACAACATGCTGCCAAATTCCGCCGAGGATGAGATAGAGCGGATAGCCCGTGGGATGCGCGAGCCAAAAGCCCCACGCCGCGAACTGCAATTCACCCGAATCACCGGGCAGTACCGTCGGCGCGAGTGTGCGCCAGTACAACATGAACGCGCCGACGCTGACGGCAAGCGCCAGCGTCGGTACGTTCGTGAGCCAATTCCGAATCTTTTTTAGGAGCATTCCAAATTAACGCGCCGCATGGATTTCACGCTTTAGCGGGTTCACTGCTCGAATCCATCTCTTGCATCATTTATTTTATTTCGCGCGCTTTTGGTATCTGTTGCGCGCTAATTATTTATAAAAACCACATCTGCGCGCTCTATGAAGCGCGCTTGTACTCACTCCTGCGCGCTATTATTCTATCCGCACCCACTCGACTGCGATACCTAATGGGCGCGTATCCAAGTTGCGTCCAACACTCACCGCGCTCGGACCTGCGCTTGCTTGTTCCAGTCCGCCCGTTTTCCCTTTGACCGCGATGAACGCGTGCGTCATGCCTTCTTGTCCGCGCACGTTTGTTTCCAAACCCAACGCTTGAATCGCCGCCGCCGCCGATTCGCCCAATTGCGCGGACGCATCTTCTTGAATTGCGCCCGCAACAATTCTGCCATCAGGAATCTTGTCGAGAAATTCGCGCAGCGCCCGCGATTCCAAAATGGTTCGCCCGCCCGTATCAAAATTTTTCACATCTAACACTGCGCCTGAATTTTGGTCAAGCACTGCGAAATTGTAGCCGCGTTTCAAGGGCGATACTTCTTTGTCATTCACTTTGATCGAACCAAACTCCGGAGTACTCGTCACCGCAATATCCACCGGACTGGTGACGCCCGTCGCACCGATTTCAAACTTGGCGGGCATTACATCGCGCGGACGCGCGACATAACCGAAATCGAAAACGAGGTCATTCAAACCGTACTGCACCGCATCGCGCGGTAACGTGACTTTATATTCGCCCCAACCCGCATTCATTGAAACGCGCGGCAATGTTTTACCGTTCAGTGTCACTCCAAAGGATTGTGTTGGACTGTTTGGATACGTGAATGGCAACGCGCGCACACTCAACGTGTAATCACGCACATCGCGCAGTGGTAAGTAAATTGTCGCGCGTTGTTGCGTTGCCCACAGCGCGTCCGCGCCGCCAATGTTTTCCGTCGGCAGCCAGCCGTATCCTTGAATCAAACGCGCGCGGTCATTTTTCATTTGAATCGTGTACGGAATTTTCAACGGCGTTTGATTGACGCGATACGCGAGCAATCCATTCGCGTCGGAAATTTTTTCGCCGAGCGGCAGCACTTGTTGGAGATATTCAATGACGCGTTCGCGATTGTCCTCAAACGGCGGACGTCCCACAATCGCGGGATTCACCACAACGTAGCGAATGTCGAGAAAATTTACCACATCGTCCGCGAGATTTTTATCGCGCGCAATCGTCGCGTCCTCAATCGGTTTGTAATCTTCCAACGCGAGCAGTGTAGAAATCACCGGCGCGTTCTGAAAGTATTCAAACAAGTACGGTGGGTTGCGTTGAATCTGTCCCGACAATAAAAATTTTTGATGCGCCGATTGATAATACTGTGTGCGCGTATCCTCTGCGCCGATTTGCCCGAACGAATTGCGCAAACCGAGCGGCAGTGAAAGTACGGTGAATTGTCCCGCGTCATTTCGAATCTGCGAATACACATCGGGAATCCGCGCGTCCGTAAGCGGCAGCGGCAGCGCGAGATGTTCAAAAATGAGGAGGGCAGACAGCAGACCACTGACGGCGATGGCAGGGAGATTTCTTGATGAGGTTGGTGTGCGTGTCGCAAGTTTCCATGAAATCCACCACACCGCGTACGCGACGAGAATGGAGAGCGCAACGACAACCAAAATGCTGTAACGATTCGGCACGCGATTTTCGCGGATGATGGGAATGTAATGCAAAATCAAAAACGGCATCGGTAAATTAACTTCCAATCCGTCAAGGTCAAAAACCGCTTTGCCATTGATGTGTAATAACGGTCCCAACGCGAGAATGGCAAAGGCGAGCGCAATGCCGAGCCACATACGGTTGCGCCGCGCAAAAACAGCAAAGCCCATCAACCCAAGCAATGCGGTCACATATCCGACAAAAAATGTATTGACATCACTAAAGCGCGAAATCTGTTGGCGCACCGCATTCAATTCATCGGTCCAGTACCGATTGAGCGGATGCAAACTCGTTGGTGACAAAAAGCCGTTGAGGTCAACGAGCAAATTTTCGGAATGTCCAAAACCGGGCAGGGAATAACCACTTGTGAAAATTTCCAGTGCGGTGGGAATGAGCAGGGGCGCGAAAAACAATGCTGTCGCTCCCGCGACTAATGCGAGACGCGCGAACGTCGCGGGCTTGAATACGAGTTTCCATTCAAACGCGAGAATCGCCAGCGTGAGCAAAACAAGCAATACACCGTCCGTTGTTTCCGTGTACAACGCGATGGCAGCGAACAGCCCCGTCATCAGCGCGTTCTGCCATTTCGCTTCGAGCAGCGTTTTGAACAAAAAGAGCAAATAGAACGGAATCCATTCGCTGGCAACAATGTTGTAATGTCCGAGCGAGAGATAGACATAGCGATTCGACGCAAACGCAAACACCACGCCTGCCACGAACGCCGCGAAGGTGTGCAAATTTCTGTCGTTGGCGATTTCGCCGAGCCGCGCATTATATTTTTCATTCCAAATTCGCAAGGACACGCGCAGAAAATACAACGCGAACAAATACATTCCAAATGCCGCAATCACAAACGAAAACAGTACGGTGAAATTCGAAGCGGGAATTATTCCGAATGCAAAATGTATTGGGACGGCGAGAAACACGTGGAGCAGAGTGTACGCATACAACACAAGCGGCGTGCCGAGCGGATAAAACAAATAGTCTGTTTGAAAGGGACTCGTCCCCAAATCAAACAATGAATGTTTGAACCACCAATGATTCCACACATAGCCGTATTCGTCGAGCGACCAGGTAGTTGTTCCCGGAACATGTGTGTTGAATTGTGCCGCCAATGGATATGTGACGATGAGGGTGATGACGAAATACAAAAACAGAACGATGAGATGCTGGCGGGCGAGTTTGTTTGGAATCATTTCAGTTGAACCGTATAATAACAAGCTATGAAACTGGGAAACATTGATTTGCGGGTGTGGCTGCCGCGTCTTGCGCTCGTCGGCGCAGTCGCGTCAGGATATTATTTGCTCGTTCGGATTGGCTGGCTGCCGGTCAATCCGTTTGAATGGCTTTACCTGCTCGGCGAACAAGCGCGGACGGAATTGCCCAAATATGGCGCGTTGGCGCACATCGTTTATATTTTGGTGTACGCCGCGCAAATTGTCATCGCGCCGATTCCCGGCGCGGCGCTCGCGTATGCCGCGGGTTTTGTGTTTGGACCGATTGCGGCACTCTATTCCATCACAGGAATTTTAATCGGTTCCGCGCTCGGCTTTTTGCTTGCGCGTCGTTTTGGAATGCCGTTGATTGAAAAACTCGCGCCGCAATCTTGGCTGGAACGCTGGCGCAGTTTATCGGCAGTCAATTCGTCCTTTACCTGGTTCTTGCTCATGCTCGCGCCTACCGCCGATGTTTTTTATTTTATCGCAGGTCTTACCACACTCTCGTTTCGCCGCTTTATGCTGCTTGTGTTGCTCGGACGTTTGCCGGGCATTATTCTCTCGACGTATCTTGGTGCAAACTTTGAAGCGTTCGGGCTGCAATGGGTTTTTATTTTAATCGGCGCAATGTTGCTGATTTCTCTTTTCGGAAATTGGGTCCGACAGCGCGTGGAAAAACGCGCTTTGCAGGATGTGGTGACCCAAATCGAACCCGACGTATAAATGCTGTTGGTCGGTTGACAAACAAAAGCATCGCGCCGCTTGGTCAACGACGCGATGCTTTTTTTATCTGAATTGACGCATTTCGTCAATAATCTGTACCGCATCACGCGGAACGAAACGCATACGCTTTGCGGTATCCAATGTCCGTGCTGAAACTCGAAAATGCTTTGGCGCGCGCGCGCTGCCAAGGATGGCGTCGCCATGCGCGCAGTCCGCGTTCGGTAATCGAACGTGACGAATAAACCTTGCGGCAAAGCCAATCATATCCTTCGCGCAATTGGTCTGCTGTCATGAGCGCAGGTTGAAAGGTCACATGCGAAGTGTCATAGTGCCGCCAAGGTACATTTGTGAACAAACGACCTTGTTCAATTAATGCCGCGCGCTGCGGCGTGCCGGGAAATGGCGTAAGCGTTGTAATACTCACGCCATCAAATTCTGTTTCACGAATAAAATCCCACGTGTTTTGAAACACATCCACCGTGTCATGGTCAAAACCGACCACAAAGAGTCCGACAATTCCCAGACCTTTGGCGTGGATATTTTTTACCACGCGTTGCATATCGCTGATTTGCCCTTTGGTTTTGCCGCCCAAATCGCGACGGTTGTTCGGATTGATGGATTCAAAGCCGACAAAAAATTTATCCACGTGCGCGCGGCGCGCCATTTCGAGCATGTCGGGAAATTCCCCAATCATCATTTCGGCTTGCGCCGTCCACGCGTTGAGCGGCAATTTTTCGAGCGTGCGAAACAATTCTTCCATGTAGGCGGGGTGCGTGCGAAAATTCAAACCGAAATTATCGTCGGTCAAAAAAAAGCGTTTCAGCTGACGACGTTCAATCTCTTCAACAATTTGGTCAATCGGGCGATGTCGCATCACTTTGCCCGAGACGCGAATCGCCGTACAAAAGGTGCAATCACGCGGACAACCGCGTGTAATTTCAAGCGAAGGGGTCCAATAATGCCGATGCTCTTGCACAGAATCGATGACGCGCTGCGAAATCGGCACAAGATGGTCCAGCGTCGCCCAGGATTCATCCACGTAGCGCTTTTCCAGTTGTCCGTTTGAAAAATCGTGAATGATGCGCTCCCATGTGTGATACGCTTCGCCAACCACAACGGCGTCTGCCCATGTTTCTACTTCGTCCGGGACAAGCGTTGCGTGCACGCCGCCTGCCACAACCTTACTGCCGCGCGACCGCGCCTGCATTGCGATTTCTCGCGCGCGGTCAATGGTCAATGTCATGCTGCTAATGCCGACAAGGGTCTGCGGAGTGAAACGCGCAAAATTGAGGTCGCCCAAATTTTCGTCCCAAATTTCTACAGGAATTTCCTGCGGGACCATTGAAGCAAGGCGCATTAGGGTGTACGGCGAACCGGCGGCTTTGCGAAAGATTCGTCCGGCATGACGCGGTTGGATTAAGATGATTCGTTCGACATCCATGACCATGAGCTCCTTTGAGAGAGAAACAACGACGCGCCGCAATCAAAAAGCTTGCGGTGGCGCACGTGGCTAAAGCTTGATTGAGTGACTACGGGATAAAGGTGAACCCCTTGATTTGTTCAGCACAACCAAGGATGTCTAAGAGGGCGTCAGTAGAAACGCACACATCCCAAAAAAGGCAGATACCCATTCAGGACTGTTGGGTGAGAGGAACATCCCCATCAACTTAGCATAGTTAAATCGTAGTGTCAACTGATTTTACGAAATTTGAATACGGGTTCGTATCTATCCATCACTTGATAATTTGCAGACCGCTGAGACGAAATGTTTTCGCGCTTGTTTCATCGCGCTTGCCTGTGACCGAATCATACGCGAACCACGTCACGTCAGCAACATAAGCCCCACTCGGCGCATTCTTGTCGAGTACCACATCATACACATCTCGATAAAACTCTCCCGCTTGCCAAAGATATGTCGGGTGGTATTCGCTGAGGGGATGCTTTGACCAATAGCCGCGCGTCTCTTCCTGCGGGTCGCCCACTTCCACTTCAATTACATATTCCGTGCGCGTCGTTTTCACCACTTGATAGTACAACGCGAGCCGCGCGACGTTTCCTGTTTGAATCCAATCATAGCCAATCACGCGCACCGCGTCGTTTAATGCAACATTCAATTCATTCTGCGCGCGCGGTTTTTCCGCAAGCGGAAACGCAATCGCTTGAATTGTGCGCGGTTCGTCACTGCGTTTGTCTTCGGGCGAAAATTGTGCGTAATAAAATGGACGCCCTAACTTGTGCGCGGCGTTATAAAGTTTTTGATATTGCGGGCGCACGGGCGATTCGTGAATCGTCAACACATCGGGACGAATGTTTTCGACGTATTGGAAATAGCGAATCGGCGTCGCCACTTCCCACGGCGCGATGAGGACTGCATTGGGCGCGAGATTGTCATTCAACACATCGCGCGCATATGCGTCATATTTGGTATTTGCGCTCTGGTCCATTTTGGGAAAATTGAAAACCAACGCGGTGAACGGAAAAAACGCGAAAAAGAAAATCGCCGCGTAATACAACCCGCGCATCAATAGCTCATTTTGCTCTGAAGCGCGCTCCTTTAGTTTTTGCAGACTCCAGCCGACACCTACCGCAAAAACCAATACCATTGCCAAATACGCGCCGCTGAAATAAAACCGCGTAGATTCCGCGCGCAGCACAATGGACACTGCGCCAACACTCGCCGCGACAACCAGCAGCACAATTGCCAACGCGCGTTCGCGTCGCAACAAAATTACAATCCCCAATAACGCGAGCGCGATGCCGAACGGGTCAATCTGTTCGCGCAAAAGATTCCACGCGTTCTCGAAACGCGCGAGCGTTTGATTTTCACCGTCCGCGTTTTCAAACCCCAATTTGTTGCGATTGTCGAGCGCAGTGACAAGATTGAAAAATCCTGCGGGCGTATGATTGTAATACGCCGTAATTTTTCCGTTCACAATGGCTTGTGCGCGCGGATACAATTCCCAATTTTCGGGCGATTGCTCGGCGAGCAATTGCGACGCGCGCAGCGGAATATACAAATACAGCGCAAGTGGAATCAAAAACGCGAGCGCTGCGAAAGCAATCTTTCGCATATCGAAAACGCTACGCTTGAGCCAAATTATCAATAGCAGGGCAGGGAGAACAAAAAACGCGATACGATGATTCGTGAGTGCGAGCCCAAAACACACTGCCATCAAATACAAATCGCGTGTGTGTCCATTATCAAAAAAACGAATTGCAAAATAAAGCGTGAGCGCGACGAGCAGCGTATTCAACGCGTACACCTCCGCAATCGTCGCCGATGCCCACAGTGTCGGCATGAACGCGAAAAATGTCGCGGCAAGAATCGCGGCGACGCGAAATTTAGAAATGCGTTTTGCTAGTAAATAAACAACGGGAATCGTACACGCCGCGCAAATTGCCGAAAACAAATTTACGCGCCACGCGGGATTGCCAAAGGGAAGGAACGTAACGATTTTTGCCAGAAGAATGTAAAGCGGATAGCCCGTCGAGTGTGGAACGCCGAGAATGTTTGCCATGTATTGCCACTCACCGCTGTCGCCGTCGAGAACGCCCGGCGTGAGCGTTCGCACATACACCACAAACGTGGCGAGCACAAGCGCAATACAAACGTAAAAATCAAAACGCGGCTCAATTTGCTGTTTGAGCCGCGCAAACTTGGCAACCACGCTTGACATTATATTCGAGTCAACCGATTGGACAAAAGCCCCGACCGCTTTCTCCTCATCCAATTTTCATCTCGCCGTAAAATCCATTTGCTAAATATGCGAATCACACTACACTTGCAGCGCTTCGCCAGCGAGGTAATTTATGCGCGGCTTTTTTCGTACGCCAATTGTTTTTCTACTTGTAGCACTCGGTCTCATTCTCGCGGCATGTTCGACAGAATTAACACCGCTTGCAGTGCCCACGCGCGCTGCGATTATTGCCACATCTGCGCCTGCACAAGCCACTCATTCCGTTTCCAATCCCACCGCTGAATCTGACGCCAATCCGACGAACACGCTTCAACCAACCGAAACTCGCGCGCCAACACAGACACCGCAACCGACCGCGACGCCACAACATCCGTTAATGATTTCCGTTGGACGCGCGCGCGACTATCCCGGCAGTGACGTTGTCATCGAACAAACACTCACACCCGGTTCCAATTACAATCGCTATCTTGCGTCGTACCAATCGGATGGTTTGAAAATTTACGCACTGCTCACCGTGCCGCGCGGCGCGAAACCTGAAACAGGTTTCCCCGTAATCATTTTCAATCATGGTTATATTCCGCCCACACAATATCGTACCACCGAACGTTACGTAGATTACGTTGACCGCATCGCGCGCAGTGGGTACATTGTGTTTCGTTCCGATTATCGCGGTCACGGCAATTCCGAAGGCGACGCGCGTGGCGGTTACGGTTCGCCCGATTACACGGTTGATGTGTTGAACGCGGTGGGAACCATGAAAAAATTTCCTGACGCGGACCCAAATCGTATCGGCATGTGGGGACATTCGATGGGCGGTTACATCACGCTGCGTGCAATGGTGATTGACCCGAGCATCAAAGCGGGTTCGATTTGGGCAGGCGTCGTCGCATCGTATCCCGATTTGATTTCGCGCTGGCGTCGTCCATCGAGCGGCAGTGCGTCGAGTGTGCCGCCGAGTGGTTCAACGCAGCGCCGTTGGCGCGACGAATTGCAAGAAATGTACGGCACGCCGCAAGAGAATCCCGAATTTTGGAATTCGATTTCCGCCAATTCCTATCTTGCGGAATTGTCCGCGCCGATTCAATTGCATCACGGTACTGCCGATACCTCCGTTCCCGTTCTCTTTTCGGAATTGTTGAATGAACAAATTCTTGCAGTGGATGGTAACTCTGAATTGTATTTGTATCGCGGTGACAATCACAACATTTCGCAAAATTTCGGGACCGCAATGCAGCGCACGATAGAATTTTTCAATAAATATGTGAAAGGGTCATAAGTCACGCATGAAACCCGCCGAACTCTCATCGTATCTCGACCAACTCGTTCGCAACAAAATAAAATTATCCACCATGATTTGGGGACCGCCCGGGATTGGCAAATCGTCCATCGTCGCGCAAACCGCGCGGGCGCATAAACTCGTGTTTATTGATTTGCGATTATCGCAGCTAGCCCCAACCGATTTGCGCGGTTTGCCCGTCGCGTCCAAAGGAATTTCGCGTTGGTATCCGCCCGAATTTTTGCCGCGCAGTGGCGCGGGCGTTTTGTTTCTCGACGAAATCAATCTTGCGCCGCCCACGATGCAAGGCATGGCGCAGCAATTGATTTTGGACCGTCGCGTCGGCAGTTATGTCGTTCCAAAAAATTGGTATATTTGGGCGGCAGGCAACCGGAGCGAAGACCGCGCCGCCGTGTTTGACATGCCCGCGCCATTGGCGAACCGTTTCATTCATCTCGACGTACATCCCGATTTTGAAAGTTTCAAAAATTACGCGCTCGCGAAAAAATTTCACGAACAAATCATCGCGTTCCTTTCGTTTCGTCCCGAACTCTTGCACAAACTCGACCCGCAATTGCCTGCGTGGCCCTCGCCGCGTTCTTGGGAAATGGCGAACGCATTGCATCGCGCAGGCTTGAACGTCGCGTCGGCTGTGGGCATTGGCGCGGCAACGGAATTTGACGCGTACATCGCGCTCTATCGCGATTTACCCGATTTGCAGCAAGTGTTGAGTGGCAATGGCGCGCAGATAAAATTTCCCGAAGAACCTTCGTTGCGTTACGCGATTGTCGTTGGCTTGGTCGCGCGCAGTGATGACGCCACGCGCGGTTTTCACGCGTTGAAATGGCTCGCGCACAACGCGCCGCTCGAATGGGTGCAATTGTGCGCGACGGATTTGTTACGCAAACTGCGCGCGCAAAAACAAATGCGCGAGTTGCAAAAACTCATCGCGCAAGATTCCGAAATGCAAACGTGGATGGACGAGTATCAGCGATTGATGGGCGAGGCATCAAGCATCGGTTAGATTCGCGGTATCTAAATTTCATGCGACTCGATTCAACTCTCAAACGCAAACTTTCTGCATCGCTTTTGCGAATCACCAACAAGAGCGCGTTCTTTGCCGCGCTGGCTTTGCACGCGCGTTTAGAAGCGAGCAACGAAATTCCCACTGCGGCGACAGACGGGACTGCTGTGTACATCAATCCCGAGTTTTGGAATTCATTATCAAGCGCGGAACAAGACGGCGTATTGTTGCACGAAGTTTTACATGCCGCGCTCACGCATGTCTCGCGCCGCGCGGGACGCGACCCGAAATTGTGGAATATCGCGGCGGATATTGTAGTCAATGGAATTATTTTGAAAGAAGGATGGACGCTGCCCGAACAACGCGTGCGCGACACGCGCTTTGAACATCTCGCCGTCGAAGAGGTGTATGAAAAATTATTGCGCGACGCGAATTTGCCGCCGCCGCTCATTGCCGATTTGTTGGACGACGCGCCTGATGATGCAAGTGAAAAACGCGCAGGGATGAGCAAAGCGGGTGACGGGAAAAAATCGCGCGAACAAGCGGATGGTTTCTGGAAAAACGCGCTCGAGCAAGCGCAAATGGTCGCGCAAGCAAATCGCGTCGGCGATGTTCCCGCAGGCATTTTGCGCGAACTGAAAAGTGCGACGCAGACGCAACTCGATTGGCGCACGTACTTGTGGCGCTACCTGACGCAGACGCCGACGGATTTTTCTAATTTCGACCGCCGCTTTGTGGGACGCGGCGTATATCTCGATACGATTGATGGGGAATCGGTGCGTGTGTTGGTGTGTGTGGATACGAGCGGTTCGGTGGACGATACCGAGTTGCAAGTTTTTCTCGGCGAAGTGTTGGGGATTTTGCGCGCGTATCCACATCTCGAATGTGAATTATTTTTCGCCGACGCGGAATTGCATGGACCGTTTCCGTTAAAAATTGGCGCGCCGTTGCCAAAACCAATCGGCGGCGGCGGAACGGACTTTCGTCCATTTTTCGCGCGCATTGCCACACATCGTTTTTTGCACAATCAAACGGTCGCGATTTATCTAACAGATGGTTATGGCACTTTTCCCGAACGCGCGCCGCGTTGTCCCGTGTTGTGGGTTGTGCAGCCCGGTGGATTGGATGTGGAAAAATTTCCGTTCGGGGAAGCGGTGAAGTTGTTGCGAACGCAAACCACTCCGTTCGTCAAAAGTCAAACGTCAAGCGTCAATTTTGTTTAACGACATTTGACGTTTCACGCTTGATTCTCTTTCCATTCCTCCCACACTCGCCGCGCGTTCAATTCCGAAAGCCCCGGACGCGAAAAGACAACATCATAATTTGGACCTTGCCCTCCGCGCATGTCGTTCGTGTCCCAGCCCGCAATGATGAAATGCTGCGGTTCAACGAGCACTGCGCGAAAGTCGTGATGCTCCGTTGGAATTGCAAACGCGGGTTCATTTGGAATTAAATCACAGCGCATCGGCGCGCCAATCGTTTCGTGTCCTTCCCACACCGTCTCAATCTCAATCCACTTGCCGCGCAAACGAATGTGCCACAAATGCGCGGGACTCTCACACTCCATCGTCTCGCCAATCCAGCGCCCTTCGAAATGTTTGTGCGTTAATTCTTCTGCCATTACGAGATATACCCCAAATCTTTTAGGCGTTCCAGTACTTGTGCTTCGTCCTCTTCCGAATACGCTTCGCTGCGCTTGTCACCTCGCACTCGTTCCAACTCCGCGCTGCCGCCGTATTCAATCGCGCGCGCATCCAAAAACATTTCACTCAACACGCGTCCGTCCATGTCGCACGGGATTGGGAGATTGAGAAGGTGCAAGATAGTTGGCGCAAGGTCGGTCAAATTGGGCGATTGGGTGATTGGGTGATTGGGTTTGATTGACTCGCCTTGTGCGAGAAGGATGCCATTCATGCGGTGCGAAGAAGAAACGCCGAAGGAAGGTTCGAGAATTTTATTCGAGCCAAATTCAAAATCGCCGAACGCAATGGTTTCTAAATTTTTCGGAAAAAATAATATGTCAGGCGCGTCGTCTATATGCGCGCCGTGATATATTTCTTCTTTTTTCCAAATGTATTCAATCAACGGTTCCCCATTTGGCAATTTCAATTCGCGCAAATCCTGAATCAATTCATCGCGCACGCGTTCGTATTCTGCGCCGCGTTCGACAATGCCGCGCGGTTCGCGTCCGTTGACGTTAACGTGGACTTCGCCAATATAGCCAATCGAGTACGCGCGCGTGTTTTCCCAATCTACGTCGTTGAGCGAAAGAAAAAATCGTTTCAATAGTCCGCGCCCACCGCGCCGTTTGTCCATTGTGCGTCGTAATTTTCCCAATCCCATGTTGAGCAGCATCCCGTACGCGGTGCGCGGCGTGAGTCCCGCGTTGAACGCGAGATTTTTGATTTGCGATGCGGGCGCGTTTTTGATTTTCAAATAGCCACGCTGTTTTAGAAAATTGTTGACGTACAAAAAATTCCGCAGCGGTCCGTGTCCATGGTCGGACATGACGAGAATAGTCGTATCGTTTGGCAGCGACGCGACGAGTTCACCGATGTATGCATCAATGTCGCGATAAATGTCGCGAATACCATTTTGAAATTTCGTGAAATCTTCTTGCCTGTGTTGATGATGTGTTTCATCGTACGCCCACCACAAACCGTGACATACAGTATCCGTTTCGGGAAAAACTAAAATTCCCAAATCCCATTCGTATTTGTGCAATAGATACGCGGCTGTTTTCGCGCGCTGTTGAATCGAATAATGTAACGCGTTCAAAAAAATTTCGCCGCGCCCTTTGGAATACACTTCGTCGGAATAGACAACGTATTCGCCAATCGCTTGTCTGATTTCGGTTTTCAATTCGGCAGGATACGTGTAATCGTCCGCGCCGCGCGGCGTCAACATCCCCGTCACTATCAATCCATTCAACGGCGTCGGTGGATAGGTGACCGGTACACCCATCACGATAGATTTTTTCCCGTGTTCGCTCGCGATTTCCCACACTGCTTTGCCGTCGCGATGGAAACTTGAAACGGGTGCGAGGTCGTACAAGTTTTCGCGGCGCTGCATGAAATCAAACAGCCCATGCTTGCCGGGATTTTTTCCCGTCATAAAGCTCGTCCACGCGGACGCGGTGACGGGGGGAATGGTGGATGATAATTCTGCGGAGGAACCGAGAGAGATTAGAGACTGGAGATTCGGAAGAAAACCTTGCGCGATAAACGGATGAATCAAATCGAAGGTTGCGCCGTCGAGACCGATGACAAATACTTTACTCATGTGTTTATTCTACAATCAAACTGAAATTTCACCACACAAATCTTGCTGCATCAACGCGCGCGTTTCTTGAAATGAATGACCGGTGCTAATGAGATAATTCAATTTCGTAAGTGCCGCAATCGGCGTCATGTCCGCGCCACTCACAACGCCAACATCGAGCAATGCCGCGCCTGTCGCATACGCGTTCAATTTTACGGCGCCGCGCAGACATTGTGTGCAATCTACAATCACAACACCGCGCGCGGTTGCTTCTTGCAACGCGTTCAGAAATTCTTTATCGTGATTCGGCGCGTTGCCTGTGCCGTATGCTTCCAACACCAAACCTTGCAGCGGTGGTTTCAAAACATTGCGCAAAAATTCTGCCGAGATGCCGGGGAACAAGCGCAGTGATGCAATCGTTGCGTTCAATTCGTTCGGCGGCGCAGACAAAATTTTTTCCGATGCCGCGCGAATCAAATTCCAATTCAACTGAATATCTATTCCCACATTTCCGAGCGGCGGATAGTTGGGTGAATCGAACGCATCGAATCCCAACGCGCTCACTTTTGCCGTGCGGCAGCCACGAAATAATTTCGCGCCAAAATACAAACACACTTCAGGAATGGCATAATTTGCCGCGAGCAAAAGCGCGGTGATTAGGTTTTCGCGCGCATCATTCCGCAATTCGATGAGGGGAATTTGTGAACCCGTGAGGATGACGGGCTTGTTCAGTCCTTGCAAAAGAAATGGCAGCGCAGATGCCGTGTACGCCATCGTATCCGTGCCGTGCAAAACGACAAAGCCATCAAACGCGTCATAATTCAAAAAAATATCCCGCGCGATGGCAAGCCATTCGCGCGGGGTCATGTTGGAGGAATCGAGCAGGGGAGTGTATTCGTGCAAAACAATTTCGGGCATCGCCGCGTCGCGCAGTTCAGGCATTTCGCGCAAACGCTGCTCAAGAAATCCCGGCGCAGGCGCGTATCCTTCGCCTGCATCAATCATTCCAATCGTTCCGCCCGTGTAGGCGATATAGACGCGTTTTGGCATCTATCCCTGCGCGCGCACTTTTTGTGCGAGTGGTGAAGTTCCTGCTTGCTGTCTCGCGTCGTCTGCAAATTTCGAACGACATTCAATATCGGCATCGAGTTCAGCTTTATGGTCCCAATAATACGCGAGTGCGGAATGAATTTGTCCCAATGACAAATAGGGATGCTGAAAATACAACTCTTCGGGACTCCAACCATAAGCCAACTGCGCCATCACCAGCTCTACCACCTTCATCGTGGTTCCCGCGATGAAGGGTACACTACTCGCGTCAACTTGAACATGTTCATAAAGTAATGATGGAGTCATAGGACTGTCGTGTTTCCAATCGTGCCGCCGGTATAGGCGATGTAAAAGCGTTTACGTACCAACAGCCAAAAATGCCAACTTGATTGTTCTATTTGGTAATTGGCGTATGCAAAACATAAGTGCTGTTCATGTCTTCAATACAATATCTTAGCTCTGAGTCTGTGGTGCGCTTCATTTTATAGGTCCATTCATCTTTATCTTTGCGCGATTGCAATGTTCCGATATATTCCCATGTCTCGATTTGCTTTATTTCCCAGTGCTGGCTATCAATATCCTTTATAGAAATAGGAATTACCCCAATAATGTTTGACTTAATTTTGTTTCCAAACTTTTTGCGCCATTGGTCTTTCCATGAGCCCGATATGCTGATTGCATGGTCACTACAAAGGTGTTTCGATGTGCTTTTCCAATTTGCATCAATATCAAACAGCACAGCCTCAAGTAGGCTATTCCACTTATTAAGATCGCTTAAGGCGAGTTCCCCTTCTGGAATTGATGTAGGAGTGAAAGTGGGAATCGCTGTATAGGTCGGGTACGGTGTGTACGTCGGCAAGCGAGTATGGGTTGGGTATGCTGTGCTTGACGGAATAATTGTGTAAGTCGGAAGCTGCGTATTTGTAGGTAGCTGAATAGTGATTAACACTGTCTGGACTTTAGCTGGTTCGGTTACAACAACTGTCTTTTCAAAATTAGGCACTTTCCAGGTTGTAGGCCCAAGTGGAATTTCGGTTGGAGTAAACCCGAGAGCCAACAATAGTATTGCAAGAATTATCCCGAAGACAATTAAGGATGGAACAATCCAGAGCAAGTACTTTGTCGGAACAAAATCTTTAAGCGGAGGAGTACTCTGCGATGGATTCGGCGCAACCGTCTGGGATGGTTTATTGGCTTTGTTGGGTTTTGCCATATAGATACAAAAGAAATTGTTACAATCGCTCTCGTACTTGATAATTCATATGTACCCTTAAACGATTTGTCCCTCAATCATATGTCGCCAAATGCCACATTCGCCATTTTTTCCCCCGAATGACTACTGCTAACCGACGACGTATTCCCACTTCCCGCTGCCTGTTCCCTCAACGGCATCGGCGCGTCTTTTGAGCGATCACTCACCGGACCCATCCACAACGTTTTCACAATGTCGCCCGTATAAATCGCGTTCGGTTTCACTTCACAGCCCGCCCAACAGCCGACGCATTTTTTTACAATTTCGCGCTGTGGCTTGATTGCGTCGCCGTACCACACATCACGAAGCGATTGCGTTCGCAAATTGCCGACGACATTCGGATAATACACGCACGTCATCACGTCACCGTTCGGCATCAATCGCATGTGATTGTGCAATTCAATGCACGATGGCTTGGGTGACTCGATGCCGTGTAACAAACGATTTTTCAACCCGTGCAAATAATAGCGCTGCACAATCCATTCGGGAATGTCGTGAATGGCATCGCGGCGGTCGAGTTGGTCAAAGATGTATGCCAATTGTTCGGGCGTGTAATCGCTCATGGAAACGGAACGCATGTCGGGCGTTTCGTTTTCTTTGGTTGTATTCATGCGATACAGCGTGTAATGGTCGGTCGCAATCGCGTAGTGGACGGGAATGTTCAGTTCCGCCATCGCATCGCGCAGTGGTTCAATTTGGTCCCAATTGCGGTCCGAGATGGTTTGATTCACGCCGAGATAAAAACCGTACTGCTCGCGCAATTCCGCAAGCGTGCGCAACGTGCGAAGCGATTTGTTGTACAAACCGCGATAGCCGCGAATTTCATCGTGGCGGTCGCCCACCGCGTCAATGGACATTTTGATATGCAATTTTTTCGAGCCGAACGTTTTGGCAAAATCCACAATGCGTTCGTACATCACGCCCGCCGTCGTGAGATGCACAACCGTTGGGTCCACATTTTCTAAAATGTTACCGACGAGTTGGTCGAAATCGCGACGCAAAAAAGGTTCGCCGCCGGTGAGGCGCAGTGTGTCGAGTTTTGGAAATTGTTTGAAAATTGCGCCCGCTTCTTCCGGCGTCATGTCGTCATGGTCGGTTTTTTTCCAAACGTCGCACATGAAACAGCGCAAGTTGCAGCGCCACGTGACAATGAATGTGACCATGCTTGGGAGGTCAACGCGTCCGAGTTGATTATTGACGACGGATTTTGCAATGTTGGTATAAGTGGATAAAGCCATTATTTTGAAGTTGGAAGTTGGAAGTTGGAATCCAACGTCCAACTTCCAATTTCTAACTTTTAATTTCTACTCGTGCTGTCCTCTGCGAATCGCGCTCACTTGGTCGGCGAGAATACCAAACATGAAAACCATGATGGCAGAGACGATTAAAATGACTGCGCCAGAAGGAATGTTGAGGCGGCGCAGTGAAACGCTGTCGAGAATCCAATAGACGATGCCGATAAAAAACAAGAACGCGCTCGCGGGTACGAAAACTTTTAGCGGGTCGAACAATGCAATGATGCGAATGATGAGAAGCAGCGTGTTAAATCCGTCCGCGACGCGCACACTGCTCTTGCCTGTGGTGCGTGGATGAACAGTTATCGGTAGATACGCTACATTATACCCGTCTTTGAACATGGCGAGTGTTAAAGTTGTCGTAAAAGAAAAACCGTTAGGAAGTAGATTCAAAAATCGTTTTGCCGTGTCCACGCGCAATGCGCGGAAACCACAATTCAAGTCTGGAATTTGAGTTTGTGCGAGATAGTTCGCGGTTTTTCCCAGCAGCCACTTGCCGGGCTTGCGAATCGTTGGTGAACCTGCGCCCTGTGGTCTTACGCCCACCGCCATATCGCAATCGTTCAACGCGTTGACCAATTTTTCAATCTCATTGGTGTCAAATTGTCCGTCCGCGTCGAACGTAACAACGTTCTCGCGTTCCGCCGCGCGGATTCCTGCTTTCAATGCCGCGCCATATCCTTTGTTGTTGCGATGACGAATCACGCGCGCACCATGTTCCGATGCCACGCGCGCGGTCTCGTCGGTCGAACCATCGTCCACCACAATAATTTCCGCGCCACGTTCACCCCACGCGCGCAGATTTTTCAAAACATTTGGCAAACCTTGTTCTTCATTGAACGCGGGAATGACGATGGAAACACTAGATGCTGTTTCCGCTGCGGTCAGAAATTGTGGCGTAGTTTCGAGAGCAATCATTCAATCCTGCTTGCCGCGCAATTTTTCGAGTTCGGCGCGGAGAAGCGCATTCTCTTGCTCTAACTCGCGCGCTTGTTCCTCCGCCTCGCGCAATGCCTCATCACTCTCCGCATAGTTTTTTAGAATTTCTCTTGTCTGGGGATTGATAAGGCGCAGGGTCCAATCAATCTCCTGCAGAGCGAGCTGCATTTCTTGGCTAAAAATTTCCCCATCTTCGTTTGCGTGCAAACGTTCGTACTTGTCGCCAATCAAGCGAAAGCCGCGCAGCGGCGGGTCAAGTTCTTCATGCTCGACATCATAAACAAAATATTCGCGCACGCCGATTTGAGCATACAGCTCCATCTTGTCACCCAAATCAACTTCCCACGTTGCGCGCGAAGTGATTTCAAAAATGACAGAAGGCGCGCTTTTCTCTTCCCAAAGCTTGATAATGCGACGCGGTGTTTTGTCTAGTCCGGGAATGAGATACACATCGGGCGCAAATGACAACTTGGGAAAACCTTCGGCGTAGTAAATCATATTGTTCCCGCCGACGTACATATCCGCGCGGTCTTTGAACCATGCCATCAACACATCCAAAAGATAGGTGATGACAAGAATGTGTTTCATGGTTTCTGCCATAGGTTTGCCGTCCGATTCAGGATAGTGAATTTGAGTTTGTGGTGGAAACGGAACAATTGTCATACAACACCTCGTTTGAACGTTGCGTTAGAGAACGCGCGCAACACAATACCGATGATGCGCCCAAATACTTTTGATTTGCCAAGGCAGCGGCGCGCGTTCCAAAAACGCGTAACGGTCCATCTGCGCCTTCAATTCAGGTTTCTTGCCCAAATAATAATCCATCGAACTCCAATTCCAGCCATCGCCCTCGAAACGCGATTGCATGTCTTTCGACTGAATCCCTAGTCGTTTCAAAACTTCCGTCGCGGGCATCACGGTATCGGGCCACGGCGGCACATCGAGTACGCCTTCATCAATAATTTCGCAGTCCCAATCGCGCAAAACATTTTTCACGCGGTTGATGTTTGCCCACGCTTCATCCACATAATTTACGAATTCTTTTTCCAAAATATATTTTCGCATCAAGTAGCCAACCTGCGCGCGATTCGGCATCGCGATAAATACTATATTGCGCGACACGCGCACGAGTTCGCCGATGAGTTTTCCCGCGTCGGGCAAATACCACAACGCTGCCCAATTCCACGCGAGGTCAAATGATTTGTTGGGAAAGGGGAGATTGGAGATTGGAGATTGAAGATTGAAATTCGCAGATAGGTTTAATTCACTCCAAATGCGTTGGATGTTTTCGAGGCGCTCCGCGTTGTCGTCAACGAGGGTGACGCGCGCGCCGTTGCGCGCGAGAATCACAGAGTTGATGCCGCTCACGCCTGCCATTCCATAAATCGGCGCTTCGAGAACGGATTCGATGCGATGCTTTTTTTGCAACGCTTCTAAAAAATCATTCAACATCAAACGCTCATAGACGAGTCCCAATCCTTCGTTGTAATCGGTGAGATTTTTACGCCAGCGTTCGGGCGGCAGAGGTTCAATGCGTGGTTTCGCAGACATGGGGATAACTATATGCACAACACGGGATTTGTCGAAATATGGTAGGGCGGCGTCACCCTGCCCCTACGATTCCTCCGACATATTTGCCGCGATTCTTTCCACCGCTTCAATCAACAAATCAAAATCTTCGCGCCGACTGCGATGGTTCGTGATTGCCACGCGAATGGAAAATTTGCCGCGCAGATTTGTGCTGGAAGGAATCGCGATGCCCGACTCTTGAATGCGCGCGAGGAGTTCTTGATTGAACGCGTTTAGTTGTTCGTCGTTCATGTTCGGCGCGATGTAGCGAAAACAAACAATGTTCAATGGGTGCGGCGCGGTGAGTTCGAGGTGTGGCACGCGTTCCACTACCTGCGCGAGGTATTGCGCTTGCTCGATGTTCTGCGCGAAAAGCCGCACGAGTTTGTTCATGCCGAATGTTTTGAAAGCTGTCCAAATTTTCAAGGCGCGAAAACCGCGCGAGAGCTGCACGCCGTAATCGGTGAACCAATTTTGTCCGCCGTGCGGTCCGCGTCCTGTGTGCTTTAAATACGGGGGCGTAACGGTGAAGGTTTGAAAATGCGCGCTGTCGGAACGCACGAGCGTCGCACCCGCTTCGTACGGCACGTAAAACCATTTGTGCAAATCGAACGCGAGCGAGTCGGCGCGTTCCATTCCTTTCAAGCGCGCGCGAAATTCGGGCAAAGTGTACGCCCACGCGCCGAACGCGCCGTCCACATGAAACCATAAATCAAATTCGCGCGCGAGATTCGCCAACGTATCGAGATTGTCAATCGCGCCCGTGTTGACTGTTCCCGCGTTGCCGATGATACAAATCGGTTTCAAGCCATCGTCAAGGTCTTGGAGAATCGCGTTGCGTAATGCTTGAACATCCATTTCATACTCGTCATTGACCGCGATGCGGCGAAAAAATTGATTGCCGATGCCGAGCAGTTCAACCGCTTTCAAAAGCGACGAGTGCATTTCGACAGAGCCGTACACCACGAACGGCGCGCGGTTCCACAAACCTTCGTGACGAATGTCGTACCCCGCTTTCGCATTGCGCGCGACGGCAAGCGCGACAAAATTTGCCATCGAGCCGCCGCTCACGAGCAAACCGCTTGCCGCGCGCGGAAAATCGAAAATTTCTTTGAGCCAATCCAAGACTTGCGTTTCCACATGCGCTGCGCTGTGATTGCCGCCGCCGACGTTCGGGTTCATTGTCGCCGCGAGTAATTCACTCAACGCGCCGAGCGGCGTACCTGTGCCTTGGACCCAACCCCAAAAGCGCGGATGCAAGTTGCCGTTTGGGTAGGGCAAAATGTTCTCTTTAAAATTTTTGTACATCTCAAGAACATCACCCTCGTCAATTGGAAACGCGCCTCCGATTTGTGTGCGCGCGTTTTCAGGATACGGTTGCCACGCTGGTTGCTCGCGCAGCGATTGCATGTGCGCGAACATGTCGTCAATCATTTGATGTCCCAGCGCGCGCAATTCGTCCCAATCGCGCGGGTCGAGGGTCTCTTCTGTGGATTGAGTTGCAGTAGTCAAGTGTTAGTCTCTTTAATGCGAATCTACGCGAATCAAAAACGCGAATCTTTACGAATGATAAGGGGAACAAAAAGATTCGCAAAGATTCGTAACGATTCGCGTAAATTCGCGTTTTTATGGCATGGCGAGTGAGAACGCTCTTCGCTCATAACGAAATGCAAAATAGGTGGTCCTCACGCAAAATTCACGACAAGTTTTCCGTCTTCCATTTTCGCTTTTTGCACCTCGAGCGCTGCCAGTGCGCGCGGTAAGATCGCATTGCGGCGAAAATTCCCAACACTAATCGCGAGTTCGTCGCCCGCGCGCGTGAGATGCACATCGCTTTTTGCGGCGAACGGCAACTTCATTTTCAAAATATAACCCTTGCCGTTTTTCACAATTTCTTGCGGACTGCCTTCGTAAAATACTTGCGACGGGTCTTGCGCGCCGTACAATGCGTTTGCGGTGCGCCGCAGCATTTCGAGTCCAACAACCTCTTGGTCGAAAAACGGCACTTGGAAGATTGGCACAGGCGCGAATGATTCTTGAATCATTTTGCCGTAACGCGTTTGCGATTCTTTCAAGACGGCGAAATATGGGTCATTCACAGATTCGGGCAACACGCGATTCGAAACAATGAGGTCGCACGCAAAGCCGTACAAATTGATGTACGTGAAGGTGCGCTGCGCTTCTTTGATGACCATCTTTTCAGGATTCAATACGACGCGCACCGAAGATTTTTTTGTATCGCTCAACAACTCTGCCATGCGATTCAATTGTTGAATCAATTCTTTGATGGTATCAAACACTTGGTCATCGGGCATGGGAATATCCGTGACCGCGCGCATCACGGGCGATGCAAAACGCATTGCCATTTTTTCGATGGGGAAAATGTGTGTGAGATACCAACGCGCGACTTCGGGGAGTGAAAGGAGTTTTAACGTTTCACCCGTTGGCGCGCAATCCACAATGATTACGTCGTACTTGCCCGATTCCGCGAGATAAACAATTTGCAACAGCGACGCGAGTTCATCCATCCCCGGCAGAATGCTTACTTCATCTGCAATCAATTCATCCACGCCGCGCCATTGCAAGAGTGAACGAAAATACGCTTGCACTTTGCCCCAGTATTTTTCCATTTGATACAACACGTCAATTTCTTGCGCGTTGAGTTTCGGCGCAATTTCGATTGGCTCTTGCCCAATTTTCAAGTCGAATGAATCAGCGAGCGAGTGTGCCGCGTCGGTTGACAATACAATCGTGCGATAGCCCAATTCCGCGCAGCGTAATGCCGTTGCTGCGGCGACGGACGTTTTTCCAACGCCGCCTTTGCCTGTGTATAGAATGATTCTCATTGATTTTCCTCTGGTTGAATTATATGGGCGATTGAAATCACCGCAACAAAGACGCAAGTCTGCCTCCGCAGACTAGACACCATCCACCTCCCAACGCCCGTAGGGACGTTTCGCGTTGTTGTTGTTGCGAATTTAATTCGCCCGAATTTCCGCCTCAATCATGCTACAATCACCGCCAAGGACGGCGCGAACAAAATACGCGGCGGCTCGTTCAACAATGAATCCGACAACGCCCGCGCCGCGAACCGCAACAACAACAACCCGCACAACCGCAACAACAATAACGGGTTTCGCGTTGCCGAATCATTTTCATTTGCGCTCAGAAATGTGGTGGGTCAAACGTGACGCGCCGCCGCGAGCCAACGGAACATGACAGCTCTGTCCGGTCTCGGCGCGATGTATTTCGCGTGAGACAAAAAGGTACGGTCTGGCTCCCTCCGCAGGGTTGGAGCCAGAAGTTCCTCTCCAATTCTCAAACGTGACAGTGTCTCGTGGCGAACCAAGTTCGCTCGACCTGTCACGTTTGAGACGGGTACACCAATGCCTACTTGGCTTGACGAATTCATCAAAAATTATGGCAGCAACGCGCTGATTGTCGGGGTCATTCTTTTTTTTCTTGGGTTGTTTTTGCGCGAACTTGTACCGTGGCTGCTCCGCCAAATACAAAGAGGCGGTGAAGCGTTGTTCGCCTTTGCGAGCGGACGCGGCGCCGATTACAAGTTTGAGCGCGCCTATTTGGATTGGATGATTCAGCGCAACATGTCGTTGGGATTATTGCCCAGCAACATTGCGGCAAATGTGCCGAGCGCGCAAGGCGCGGAATTGGAAAAAGTGTTTGTGGAATTGCGCTTGACGGGAACGGGACAAAGTGAGCCGCGTGAGGACACTGACCTCTTTATTTTGGACCAACGGATGGGGCGTATGTATCGCCCGCGCGGGTTGTGGCGTTTCGTTCCCGAACGCTTTCGTCCCGAACCAAAACAATACGGGAGTGAACTTGGGCGTACACTTGAACAATTTCCGCGTCTCGTGATTCGCGGCGACCCGGGGTCCGGTAAAACAACCTTGCTGAAATATCTCGCAGTGACGTGCGCGCGGGCGCGGCGGAACAAGCCGCGTGAAGGCGATGCGCGCAATTTGGTGCGCGAACGTCTCGGTTGGAAAACGCGCCCGTTTCCGATTTTTGTTTCGTTGGGCAGACAAAGCGATGTGTTGGGTTGGGGCAAAACACGAACCTTGCTTGACGCGTTTCAAGATGAATTTGCGCGGCAGATTTTGGTGCCGTGTCCGCCCGATTTTTTCAAACATCGTTTGGAACGCGGCGACTGTATTGTGCTGCTTGACGCGTTCGACGAATTGGGCAGTCCGGGCGCGCGTCAAGCGATGGCGGAGCATGTCGCGGGTTTGTTGAATGCGTATGGCGAACGTAAAAATCGTTTTCTCGCGACCACGCGCAAAGTGGGATACGAAGGACAACTTGGCGCGCTGGGTTTCGCGGAACAAACCGTCCAGCCCTTGACGCCGCGCGACAGCGTGCGGTTGGTGGAACAATTGTATCGCGCCTATGCGATTCGCGACGGTGTGGGCGAAGCGGAGGCGCGCAAAAAATTTTTGGAACGTGATTATGCGGAACGCGCTGCGCGCTTGAAAGCGGTTTTGAATCGCAATACGCGCTTGCGCGACCTTGCCGAAAACCCGCTTTTGCTTTCGTTGATTGTGTTGGTTCATTCCGTGCGTTTGGAGTTTCCTGAGGAACGCCACATCCTGTATCGCGATTGCGTCGAGATTCTCACCGAACGTTGGCGTGACCGCAAAAAAGGCGAATTGCAATTGGCGAGCGCGCGCCGCGACGAGTTGAATTTGGAACAAAAAATTATTTTGCTGCGCGCGTTGGCGTTGGAAATTCAACAGCAGCGCTCTGATGGGAGCGAAGGACAAGTCCCACTGTTACGCACTCGCGCCGAACGTATCATTGCCGACCATTTGCCAAACTTGATTCCCGCGCTGCTGCCCGCAGAACCGAACGCGCGTTATCTGGCATGTGTGGAAAAAGCGCAGGCTTGGCTCGAGGGCGTGAAACAAGAGAGCGGCATCTTGCGCGAAATCGGCACAGATAAAGAAACGGGCGAAGGACTCGTCACGTTTTCGCATCTCACGTTTCAAGAATATCTCGCGGCGGATGCGTTGTCGAAAACGCTTGGCGTGCCGACGCCGCTGCTCGATAGTTTGGCGAATCCCGTTTGGGAAGAAGTGACCCTCTTGTATATGGCGATGCCGCCGCATGAACACGCGAATTTCATTGCGGAACAATTGTTACATTCGCCGCGCGCCGCGAGTGTGTTCACTGCCGCGCGCGCCTTGACCGAAAAAGTGATGCTTCAAGCGCGTTGGCGCGACGAGACGCTGGAACGTTTGCAACACATTGCGCGCGCGCGTGAAACCACTGACGGCGTCGAACGCGCGCGCGCGGCGGAATTGATGAATGAACTTGCGCTGTCGCAATTTGTGCCGACGCTTGTCGCCATCGTTGATACCGATTCAGAATTTCGCGTGCGGCTTGCGGCTGCGCAAGCGTTGGGAAAATTGGGCGACCCGCGCAATTTTGATGAAATGCTCGACGTTCCTGCAGGCGAATTTTTGTACGGCGATGAAAAACGCGCGGAAAAAATTGAACAGCCCTTCCGTATCGCCAAATATCTCGTGACGAATCAGCAATACAAAAAGTTTGTTGACGCGATGCAGCATGCCGTCCCAGGTTTTGAATGGGATGAGACAACACGCAGTTTTGCGCCAGCGCGTTCCAATTATCCTGTGCGCGGCGTTTCGTGGCATGATGCTGTGGCATACTGCGAATGGTTGAGCCAAACGACGAAACGAAAATTTCGTTTGCCGACGGAACAGGAATGGGAACGCGCGGCGCGGGGAACCGATGGACGCAAATATCCTTGGGGCGACGAGTTCGAAAAACAAAAAGCGAATACACGCGAGTTGGGTTTGGGCGGCACTTCACCTGTGGGCATTTTTCTGGAGGGCGCGAGTCCTTGCGGCGCGTTGGATATGTGTGGCAATGTTTGGGAATGGACGAGCAGCGATTATGATAAGGACACCAAGGTTCTACGCGGCGGCTCGTTCATCTATGATTCCGACGACGCCCGCGCCGCGGGCCGCTACTACAGCGTCCCGCGCGACCGCTACAACGATGACGGGTTTCGCGTTGCCGAGTCGTTCCGTTAGGCAGTTGTATTCTGAATTCTGAATTCTGTTTTCTGTCGCGGTGGGGAGGATGTAAGCGGATAGGTGTTGGAAGGACAGACCTTTCGGGTTTCCGAAAACCCGAAAGGTCTCACCCTCCAGCTAGCTGCGCTTTTGATTTCTCCCCCTCTCCCTTTGGGAGAGGGGGTAGGGGGGTGAGGGATAGGTAGCCGACAGGTGTACAAAGATGAAACGTTACGACGAACTCTATCCACAAATCAACACGTTCGCGAATTTGTTGAACGCGTACTATAAAGCGCGGCGCGGCAAGCGCGACAAGCAGCAGGTGTTTCGATTCGAATTCAATTTTGAGGACGAATTGCTGCAACTGCAAGAAGAGTTACGCGCGCAAACGTACACGCCGGGCGCGTATCACAGTTTTCGTTTGGATGACCGCAAAAAACGCTTGGTGAGCGCGGCGCCGTTTCGTGACCGCGTGGTGCATCACGCGCTCTGCAACATTATTGAACCGATATTCGAACGCAAATTTATTTTTGACTCGTATGCGAATCGCAAAAAGAAGGGGACCCACCGCGCGCTCGACCGCGCGCAGGATTTTTCACAAAAATATAAATACGCGTTACAAGGCGACATTGCGCAGTGTTTCCCTTCGATTGACCACGCGATTCTTTTCAAAATTCTCGCGCGTCCTATCGCCGATGAACAGGTGTTGTGGCTGATTGAAAAAATTTTGGCGAGCGGCGCGGAAATTCATCGTGACCAGTACATCATGCAGTATTTCCCGGACGATGATTTATTCGCCGTCAATCGTCCGCGCGGGTTGCCCATCGGCAATCTCACCTCGCAATTTTGGGCGAATGTGTATTTGAACGAGTTGGACCAATTTGTGAAACGGGAATTAAAAGTAAAAGCGTATGTGCGTTACGTGGATGATTTTGTTTTGTTCTCGAACGAGAAACGCGTACTATGGGAATGGCGCGCAGCCATCGAGAAATTTTTACAAACGCTGCGCCTCGTGACGCATCCGCGCAAAACGGTAGTTTATCCCGTACACAACGGCATTCCCTTTTTGGGCTGGCGCGTGTATCCCGAACGCCGCCGCTTGAAACGCGACAATGTGTGCGATTTTGTGGAACGATTTCGTAAATTGACGCGCGCGTATCAAACACGCGAAATTGATTTCGAAACGCTCGACCGTTCGACGCAGGCGTGGATTGCCCACGCGCGGCATGGGAATACGAAACGCTTGCGCGCGAAATTATTCCACGCGATGCCGCTATGATGGAATCTCCCATTTTCGTCAAAACGTATGAATTACTTTTGTGGCTCTTGCCGCGCACGTTGAAATTTTCGCGCGAATATCGTTTCTCGCTGGCGACACGCATACAGAGTAATGCGTTCGATTTGCAGCGCGCGTTATTGTTCGCCGCGAAAGTGAAAAACGTGAACCACAAGCGCGACGCGTTGACGCGTGCGGATATCGAACTGGCGGAATTGCGAACCAATTTGCGTTTGGCTAGCGAGTTGCAATTATTAGACGCGGCAGGATTCGAACACAGTGCGCGCCTCACGAATGAGGTGGGGCGTTTGCTTGGCGGTTGGTTGAACAAAGGTGGAGCAGACACAGCATGATGGTTCGTGGTCTCATTTTTTCGTTTTTCGTTTCTCTCGTTTTTCTTGTCGCCTGTGGGCAACCGCTGCCCACGCGCGTTCCGCCGACGCCAACGATTGAAGCCGGTGTGCTTGCGGTGCGGGAAACGCCAAGTGCGTTGCTTCCCGTTGTGGCGACGCGGCAGTTTCAGGTTGCGGATGCGCTGAAAAATGGCGCGGTGCTGCCGCTGCTCGGTTTGGACGGCGAACGCGCTGACGCGCAAATCATTGCACTGCGTGACCCGCGCTTTACGGAGAACACGCGGACGGGCGATGGTAAAACATTGCGCGCGGAAATTTTTGGTGTGGTGCCATTGCGCGCAAGTGATTTTGTGGGACAAGCCGCGATTTGTCGCACGACGAAATGTTATCGCGTGGAAATGTACAATTATGCGTTGAATCTTTTAACCGCCGCGATTGTGGAATTGAATACGCAGCGTGTGATGGCAATCAATCAATACGAAAACACCCAGCCCGACCCGCCGCAAGCGTTGGTGGATCTGGCAATCGAGATTGCCAAAAATTCTCCGCAAGTGCAGCAGGCATTGGGTTACACGCCCGATAACGCGCAGGCAATGATGGCGAATACAAAAACATCGCTCAAGGCGTCGCAATGCGAACGCTCACTGCATTATTGTCTGGCACCGACGTTCAAAGTGGGTGACCGCGCGTTGTGGGCGATTGTAGATTTGACGGACAATGTTTTGGTCGGCACGCGTTGGACGAATCTCGGTTCGCTCAATGGTCCGCCGCTCACCGAACGCACGCTGCAAAATGATGTCGTTGCCGCGAATTTTTGTGAAAAGGAAAACGCGTTGGCGAACGGCGCTTGGAAAATGAATTTTATCTTGACGAGTTCCGATGGTTTGCGCGTTTCGGACGTGGAATATCAAGGCAACAAAATTTTGACGAGCGCCAAAGTCGTGGATTGGCATGTGAGCTATTCGACGGGTGAAGGTTTCGGATACAGTGATGCAATTGGTTGTCCCGTTTTTTCGCAAGCGGCTGTCGTCGCGTTCACGGGACCGCAAGTTTTGGATTTGATGCAAGACGGCAAACGCATTGGCTTTGAACTCGTGCAAGATTTTTTCAGCGAGTTCTGGCCCCTGCCGTGTAATTATTATTACCAGCAGCGTTTTCAATTTCATGACGATGGCAGTTTTCGGCTCATTGCGGCAAATCTCGGACGCGGCTGCGGCACCGAAGGAACGTATCGCCCCGTCACACGCATCGAGTGGGCGCAGCCATTCACGTTTGCGGAATGGTCGAACGGCGCGTGGAAAAATTGGGAAACGGAACAATGGAAACTTGCCGCCGACGTTCCCGAAAATGACGCGGGTGTTTCGTTTCGCATTGTGAACGCGCAAGGCGCGGGCTTTAATATGCAAACCGGACGCCTGCAATTTTCAAAATATGAACGCGGTGACAATGCGATGGTGTTTGTCACGCGCAATGACCCAAACCGCGACGAGGGCGCGTCGGATTTACCGACGATAGGTCCGTGCTGCAACACCGATTTTCGTCAGGGTCCCGAAAAATTTTTGAACGACGAAGCGATTGGCAACACGAATCTTGTGTTGTGGTACGTCGCGCAATTGAAAAACGACAACACGCCGAACAAAGAATACTGTTGGGCGGATGTTGTACTAGAAAACGGAATTTATAATCCGCGCGCGTATCCATGCTACAGTGGTCCATTGTTCAACCCAATTGTGAATGGCAAATAGCTGCGCCGATTCCTGCGCGATGGCAGTTTGCAAATCGCGTATCGTGAAACGAGAAGCGTGAAGCATCACTTGTAATTCCAAAATACAACATTCCATCTTCCAATCTCCAATCACTAATCTCCATGTCCACCAAAAAGAAACGCACTAGTCCGCTTCAACAAGTTAAACTTGAATCGCGCGTCAATGAGTCACGCGCATCTGACACTGCCTCCGCGAATCGTCTCGGTTTGTACATCGCCTTGTTTGGAATTGTCGCGGTGTTGGCAATCGGCGGCGCGCTCGTGTGGTTGAATACGCCAAGCGGCACACAAAACGCGGAGCCAAAACTCGCATCAAATTGGCTGCCGGGTCCGGTCAATCAATGTCGCGGCACGCCAAAATTCCCCATCGCGAAATTGGGTTTTTCGCGCGCGGTGGTTTTCAGTACGTCGGAACGTTTGAACAAAGGACTGCAACTGTATGAACCGGGCGCCGACGGCAAGTTAGAGAACGCGAAAAAATATCAGCATCCATCGTGGACGATGGGCGGTTATCTCGGAACGTTTGTGGTGGACAACTTGGGCAATGTTTTTGTCGCGCCCAGTCCGCGCATCAGTTTGATTGACAACCCACCGGAAAAAGCCAACATCCTATACAAAGTGGATACCGAGACTGGAGTGATGAGCGAATTTTTGAAATTGCCTTCCGCACTGCCGCCTTCGCCGGAAAATCCATACGGCATTCTCGCGCTCGCATTTGATTGCGACACCAATAGTTTGTACGTTACAAGCGTGATGGGTTCCACGCGCGCGCAACAAGTGGGGCGCATTTATCGCGTGGATTTGAAAACGGGCCAGGTGGCAGACCAATTCAATAATTTCGATGGCTTTGGACTCGCGGCGTACAATTTGTCGACGGGCAAGCGTTTGTATTTTGGTTCCGCGCGCACACCGGAAATTTTTTCGATGGCGTTGAATGAGAAAGGAAATTTTTGGGGCGAACCGCGTTTGGAAGTGACATTGAATGGCGCATTCAACAAACCGCGCCGCATTGATTTCAACACGCGCACTCAAATGCTCGTGCGCGGAATTGATTTCAATTTCACCTTGTCCGCGACGAGTGAAGACCGCCGCACCGATTATGTCTTTGGATTTGATGAAGCGACTCAAAAATGGATTCAGTTTGCGCCATAGATTACAATTCCATTAAACCTTCCCGTATATGACCCTTCTGGATGCGATGCTAATCTTCCTCTTAATGTTCGGTTGGTACAATTTCAATAAATTGAATATATAGAAGCGATCATACTCTGTTGCACTGCGCCGTACCCCTCGCGTCGGGCGCGATGTGCAGATTAGAGCAAGCGACATATCTGACCGTGAGTCGTGCTTGGGCACGCACTACACGGTTTTTTGTTTTTTCAGAATAGAGTTTTACAGAGCCATATCCAATCGGCTCTTACACATTACTACGCAATCACGAGATCTTGATCTGAGAGGGTAAAGAATTTTGCATGAGCTACTTGATTAGCAAATCATTTCGCGCGCACCTTGCGGTTATTGGACTGTTTGTGTTGGGAGTTGTCATGGGCGCGCCTGCCACTGTCCACGCGGCTGCCACTCTGACGGTTACGCCCATCACGTGGAACATCATTGGCTTGGATAGCAACAACGTCAATGTCGGACCGCAGAATTTTCCGGTCGGTGCGCGTGTGTGCAATACGGGCGATGCTGTTGCGAATAACGTCGCTGCGACGTTGGCGTGGGACACTTTGAATTCCTATATCAACATCCGCCCGGGTTCCAGCAATCCGCTTACTAAATCAAATCTGGCGGTGAATGCCTGCACCGATTTCTATTTTGAAGTTCAGGTGACGCGGGATGCAGCAGCGTATGATACGACGCGCAATTTTCACGTCGAGGTTACGGCGAACGGACTTGGCGTTACCAGCACACCTACGCCGCGCCAACTCTATGTCGAGCATCTCATTTCGCAGAGCCGCAATGGGATTACCGATGTCAAACTCGATAGCACCTCCATTCCTGCCGGCGGCTCGATGACGCTCGTGGTTGGCAACACATACAATATCCAATTGGTCGGTTTCACCGCCACGAACGGTTACAATGAGTTCGAGTCCTTTATCAACTTTCCGAATACCATCTTTCAAATCAATTCCGTCAACACTACATACACCGCGAATTCTCCCGGCTCACCCGTTTCCAACCCCAATGACAAACTCTATGCCGACGCATGTACGTGGGATAACGTCCCGACGAGTCCGAACTATCGTTCGTGCATAGGTGGAGATTACAAGACGGGCGGAAACGTCACGATGACGTATAACGTGACCATCATCAGCGGCGGAGGTTCATCGCAAACCCTCAGTTCACTGCTCTATGATTTCTCCGGCAGCAGTTTTCACTACAACGCGGACTATACGACCGGTTTCCGCATCGCCAATATCGTGGACCCGACGAATGTAGGAATCGCGAAAAGTTTCACGCCGAGTTCGACCACCGTCAACGGCATTTCAGTCCTGACAATTACGTTGTCAAATCCAAACCCCGGTCCGCTTTCAGGTTATAACTTTACCGACCCACTGCCCGCCGGTCTGCAAGTCGCCGCTACGCCTAGCGCAAGCACTTCAGGATGCGGCAGTCCAACCTTTGCGCCAGCCGCAGCCGCGACCTCACTCACTTTTTCAAATGGCACCGTCGCGGCAAGTAGTACGTGTACGATAAGTGTGAATGTTACACCTACGACGGCAGGACCGTTCAACAACACGACCAACAATCTCTTTATCAATTCGTTGAATACCGGAAAAAATGCGAGCGCCACACTCACGACGCAAACCTTCCCCGACCCTGTGCCGCCTTCGACGTGTACGCAAAAAGTAGAAATCGCGCGTTGGAGTATGCCAACTAGCGGACAGGGTTCAGGCGGACCGCCGCCACCGTACACAAGCAAGGTAGCGGATGTTACAACCGCGACGGCGGCGGCAAGTCTGACCGGCGCGGGTTCGCAGAGCATTGTCGCAGGCAATACCGGACAAACGAACGCGTGGCAAATTGTGGATGCTTGGCCCTCGACAACAGGTGCGCCCGGCGCGGTTGCACCATATTTTCAATTCACGCTGGATACCAGCAAATATGGCGGCATCACGATTCAGTTCGATTATGACCTCGAAGCAGGTGGTGATTGGGCTTCGCAGACCGATAACCATTTTTACATTTATACCAGCGCGAATAATGGCGCGGACACACTGGTGGCGACAATATCGAACGTGAACAAGGGTAGCTGGCTCAGCATCCCGATAACCACTTCCACGAACAACGGCACCGGCACCACCCGTTTTCGCATCACTGCCGATTCTAGAAATTCAAGCAAATCTACGGCAACGATTCGCTTGGACAACATCGTCTTTACCGGCTGTCCCGTGCCGCCGAATCCGCCAACAATTGTCAAGAGTTTTTCGCCCAACCCGGTCGCAGTGAGCGGTGGGACAGTGTATGAGTCCACCCTCACGTTCACCATCACCAATCCGAACGCAATCGGTGCGAACTATAACAATACGTTGAGCGGTATTGCGGTTAGCGACACGTTGCCGACGGGTGTGGTGATTTCTTCCCCGCCGAATACGACCAATACCTGCGGCGGCACAGTGAATGCTACCGCAGGCGGCAGTACAATTTCTCTCACCGGTGGTACACTCGCAGCGAATGTCGCGGGAAACAACACATGTACTATCAGCGTTCGGGTAAAAGCGACAACGGCAGGTCCGCACAACAACGTGAGTGGATTCATTTCCACATCGGAAACAGGAACAAACAGTACAAGCACAGGTTTTGCCACCGCGAATCTGGTCGCCGTTTCGCCGCCGAGCATTTCCAAACAATTCTCGCCGAGTACCATAGTGGCGAATGGCGTATCTACGTTGACATTTCTGATTACGAACCCGAATCAGAATAACGCGTTGAGTGGGGTCGCATTCTCGGATACGCTGCCGACATCACCTGCAAATATGCTCATTGCAAATCCGAATGGCGCAAGCAACACCTGTGGTGGTACACTCACGGCAACGGCAGGTGCAGGCACTCTGAGCCTTTCGGGGGGCTCGTTGACGGCGGGCGGCACTTGTACGATTTCGGTGAACGTGACTGCACCCACTGCGGGAGCGTACAACAACACGAGCGGCAATGTTTCGCACATTATCAACTCCCAAACCGTGAATGGGAATACCGCAATCGCTTCGTTATCAGTACGCGCGTCGAGTCCTTCCATCTCTCTCCTTAAGCAAGTCGGAACGAGCTCGAGCGGACCCTGGTTCAAATCACTGTCAACGAATACAGGCACGCAGCTCTGGTACAGATTCATTGTAGAGAATACGGGAGATGTCGCACTGACTTTGATCAATCTGACGGATACGATGCTGAGTGTGTCATCGTGCAACAGCGGTTGGCCAAGTCCTTTGCCTGTTGCGTCAGCGTCCCAAGACCCCACCTCGACCTGTGTTGCAGGACCCATCAGCGCCGCCGTCGGCACCCATCCAAACACCGCGACTGTGAACGGCACGGCGAACAATACACAATACACCGCGCAATCTTCTGCAACGTACACGGCGAGTTCACCGACCTCGGCGGACCTTCTCGCCTTCAAAGCAGGTTCTGCGCCAAAAGGTATTCGAGTCAAATGGCAAACCGGAAATGAACTCGAGATAATTGGGTTTAACGTTTGGCGTAAAACGAGCAAGGGGACCGAGTGGAAGAAACTGAATGCCAATCTGATTGATGCCAAATCCGTTGGTACGATAAGCAGTGAAAAGTACTCGTACCTCGATAAATCTGTCAAAGTAGGCAAAAAGTACGTCTATCGAATTGAGATTGTACTAGTGCAGGGCGAAGCAAGGTGGAGCGACGAAATTTCAATCCGTCATAAAAAGTCCAATTGAACCGTTTCTGACATGTTCAGGTGCAGCATTCACAATGCTGCACCTTTTTTTATTTTGCGCGCACTGCTTTGACGCAATGCGTTATCATGCCTATAATCGTTCGGTCATCGCGAAATGAAGGTCTATCTCCAAACACTCGGGTGTAAATTAAACGAAAGCGAGCTCGAAAGTTGGGCGCGTGATTTCACCGCGCGTGGGGATGAAATTGTCACAGACCCGCACGCCGCCGACACAATTGTGCTCAATACGTGTACGGTCACAGCGCAAGCCGCGCGCAAATCGCGTAATCTGTCGCGCCATCTCGCGCGCGAAAACGCGAACGCGCAAATTGTATTGACGGGTTGTTATGCCACCATGTCATCCGCCCAAGCGCGCAGTTTGCCAAATGTCGCGCTCGTCATTCCCAACGCGGACAAAGACGCGCTGGTGGATTTGGCGCGCGAACGCTTGGGCGATTTCCCGTATTTCCAACATTTCGCGGACGCAATAGAAAAAACAAACAGCAGAGAAATGGGTCTGCGTACGCGCGCCTTTGTCAAAATCGAAGACGGCTGCAACATGTCTTGCACCTATTGCATCATTCCGCTTGCGCGGGGACGCGCGCGCAGCCGTTCACAAAATGAAATTGTTGACGAAATCAAATCATTGGTGGATAGCGGTTATCAAGAAGTGATTTTGACGGGCGTGCAAATTTCCGATTACCGTTTAGAAGAGAGAGAAAATGGAAATGGACGTTTGCGCGGCTTGTGCGATTTGGTTTCGGAAATTTTGAACAAAACAAATCTGCCGCGATTGCGTCTCACTTCGATTGCGCCATGGGATTTGGATAGCGAACTGCTCGATATGTTTTCGGACGCGCGTTTGTGTCGCCACTTGCATTTGTCGTTGCAAAGCGGCAGCACAACGGTTTTGCGTCGAATGCGTCGTCCGTACACGGCGGAACAATTTGCAAACGCGTTGGAGATGGCGCGCGCAAAAATTCCCGATGTCGCGATTACAACAGATGTGATTGTTGGTTTTCCCGGTGAAGCCGATGTGGAATTTAGCGAGTCCCTTGATTTTGTCGAAAAGATGAATTTCGCCCGCGTGCATGTCTTTCCGTACTCGGCGCGCGAAGGAACGCTTGCGGCGAAACTGCCCCTGCACGTTTCCGATTTGGTCAAAGATGCGCGCACCAAAGCGATGCAGCGCCTAGCCGACGCGAGTCAACAAAAATTCGCACAACAAAACATCGGGCGCACGTTCAACGTGTTGTACGAAGAACAACTCAACGCTGTTGGCATTTGGACAGGTTACACAGACAATTACATTCGCGTCGTCACGCGCAGCAGTGAAAATTTGAGCAATCGGATTCTGCCGACGCGTCTCGTCGAAAGTGTTGATGACGGTGTACGCGGCGAGCGAATTACGAACGACTAACAACGAATGCCGAACTGTATCTTTTGCAGAATCGCCGCGGGCGAAATTCCCGCCAACATCGTTTTCAAAAACGAACACGTCACCGCATTCCGAGATTTGAATCCGCAAGCGCCGACGCACATTCTCATCATTCCCAATCACCACCTCGAATCCTTGAACGGCATCGAGGATGAAACAACGTTGAATGCTGCCGCCGCCTGTTTGCGCGCGGCGCGCGAAATCGCGCAACAGCAAAATTTGAGCGGCGGTTATCGCGTCGTTACCAACACCGGCGCGGAAGCGGGACAATCGGTTTTCCATTTGCATTTTCATTTGCTTGCGGGCAGACCAATGACTTGGCCCCCGGGATAAGAATAGAGTCGTAATGATTTCCGAAAAACTGATTCGAAATTTTTCCATCGTCGCGCATGTGGACCATGGCAAGTCCACCTTGACCGACCGTTTGCTCGAATTGACCAGTACAGTTTCCAAACGCGATATGGTCGAGCAGGTGATGGACCAGATGGACCTGGAACGCGAAAAGGGCATCACCATCAAAGCCAAAGCCGTGCGCATGTTGTACACCGCGCGCGATGGCAACGAGTACGAACTCAATTTGATTGACACGCCCGGTCACGTAGATTTTACGTACGAAGTTTCGCGCGCGTTGTCCGCGTGTGAAGGCGCGATTTTGGTGGTAGATGCGTCGCAAGGCGTCGAAGCGCAAACGCTGGCGAACATGTATCTCGCGCTTGAAAATAATTTGGTTGTCATTCCAGTCATCAACAAAATTGATTTGCCCTCGGCGCGCCCCGATGAAATCGCGCAGGATATTGAAAATCTATTGAGTTTTCCTGCCGAAGATATTCTGCGCGTGTCCGCCAAAGATGGCACGGGCGTTGCCGACATTTTGGAAGCGGTCATATCAAAAATTCCGCCGCCGCGCGGTGACCCCGATGCGCCTGCCCGCGCGCTCGTATTCGATTCACATTACGACGCGTACAAAGGCGTTGTCGCGTACGTGCGCGTCGTGGACGGCGAATTTCGCAAGAGCGATAAATTGCGCATGATGTCCAACAATCGCGATGTGGATGCGATTGAGGTCGGTATCTTTCGTCCGAAACTGATTTCAACCGATGTGCTTACGGCGGGCGAAGTGGGCTATGTCGCAACCGGTTTGAAAACGGTGCGCGAAGTGCAGGTCGGCGATACGTTGACCATTGCGACGAATCCGTCGCAGGAACCGCTGCCCGGTTTTCGTCCCGCCAAACCGATGGTGTTTGCCGGATTTTATCCCGTTGCAACGAATGATTATCCACTCTTGCGCGACGCGCTCGATAAATTGAAATTGAACGATGCCGCGTTGACGTACGAACCGGAAACATCCGCCGCGCTCGGTTTCGGTTTTCGCATCGGCTTTCTTGGATTGTTGCACATGGAAATTATTCAAGAACGGCTCGAACGCGAATATGATTTGGATTTGATTGCGACCGCGCCGAGCGTGGAATATCACGTTTTGAAAACCGACGGCGAAATTCTTTTGGTGGACAATCCTGCCGCGTTACCGAACGCCGACCAAATTGAAGAAATCGAAGAGCCGTGGATGAAAGTGTCGGTGTTCACACCCGCCGCCTACATTGGCACGGTGATGGATTTGGCGCGCACGCGGCGCGGCGAACAAAGCAAACTGGAATATCTCGACCCCGAACGCGTGCGGATGGATTTTTTGCTGCCGTTGTCGGAACTCATTATTGATTTTTACGACCAATTGAAATCACGCACGCGCGGCTACGCGTCAATGGATTACCAATTCGATTCGTATCGCGGCGCGCCGTTGCAGAAATTGTCACTGTTGTTGAATGAAGAACCGGTGGATGCACTTTCCATCATTGTGCACAAAGACTATGCCTATACGCGCGGCGCGGCGTTGGCGAAAAAATTAAAAGAAGTGATTCCGTCGCAAATGTTTCCGGTGCCGATTCAAGCCGCGATTGGCGGACGCATTGTCGCGCGCGAAACGATTCGCGCGTTGCGCAAAGATGTTTTGGCAAAGTGTTACGGCGGCGATATTACGCGCAAGAAAAAATTGCTCGAAGCGCAGAAAAAAGGAAAAAAGCGCATGAAGCAATTGGGCACCGTTGAACTGCCGCAAGAAGCATTCATGGCAGTTTTAAAATTGGGCGAAGAATAAATGAACCAGTACAAAAATCTCAAACTCCAGCTGGACCAAAATATCCTCACAGTTTCGCTCAACCGTCCGCAAACGCTCAACGCGCTGTCGCCGGAATTGTTTGACGATTTGTCGGCGTTGTGCGACGAACTCGTCGAAAATCCGGATGTGCGCGTTGTGATTCTAACGGGCGTTGGTAAAGCGTTTAGCTCGGGTTTGGATTTAAAAGTTTTTATGGAAGGCGCGGCGCAGTGGACGCAAGATGATCTGCGCGTCATCATTCGGCGTTGGCAAGAGACCTTTAACAAACTTGAAGCGTTACCGCAAATTACCATCGCGGCAGTGAATGGCGTTTGTCTCGGCGCGGGTCTGGAAATGATTCTCGCGTGCGATTTTCGAATTTGTTCCTCGCGCGCCACCCTCGCGCTCCCCGAAGTCAAATTTGGAATCATTCCTGACCTCGGCGGCATTACGCGTTTAACGCGTCTCGTCGGACCCGCGTGGGCTAAAGAAATTATTTTGCGCGGACGCAATATAAGCGCGTTGGAAGCGTTACGCATCGGGCTGTTGAATCGTGTCGCGGACCCCGGCGATATGCCCGGCATCGCGCGCAATTGGGCGCAGCAATTTGCGAAATTGCCGTTCAAAGCATTGTCCCACTCGAAAAAATTAATCAACGCGACGTACGACACCCAATTACCGCAAGCGTTAAAAGTAGCCGAGTACGCACAATTGCAATTACTCGCATCGGACGATTTTCGTGACGCGATTGCCGCGATGCAAAAAGCGGCGAACGGAAATTCCGAAACGCCCGAATCATTGGAGCAAGTCGAAACCTCGCAGGTCTAGAAACCTGCGAGGTTTTTGTTTGGCGCGCGGTTTTGTTACAATGGCGTTCTATGCGTCACCCCTCTCGCCGCGTTGAAATTTTTTTCCTTGCGTTGATTCTCGGCATCGCCGCGTATTTTCGATGGACGGGTTTGGGCTGGGACAATGGCTATTTGTTTCATCCTGACGAACGCCAGATTCTCCTCGTCGTTTCCGCATTGCAATTTCCTGCCAACGCGCTCGAAATTTTTTCCCCTGCAAGTTTGCTCAATCCGAAATTTTTCGCGTACGGCTCGTTCCCGATTTATCTCTTGCGCGTGCTTGTCCCTTTTGCGCCGCCGACGAATATCGTCGGACCTTGGGCGAATGACGACCTCGCGCGCTGGGTGTTGCTCGGACGTTTTCTTTCGGGACTGTTTGATTTGGGAACGATTGCGTTGACGTACGCGCTCGGCAAAAAAATTTATGCCGCGCGCATCGGTCTGCTTGCTGCCGCGTGTGTTGCCGTGACAGTACTGCATATTCAATTGTCGCACTTTTACGCGGTGGACACCTTACTGACATTTCTTACAATGGCGACGCTGTATTGCGCGTTTCGTGTAGCGCAAGACACTATCGCATCACGAACTTTTAAAATTCTCTGTGGAATCTCTTTTGGACTCGCGCTCGCTACAAAAATTACTGCATTGCCGCTCATCGTTCCAATTTTTTATGCGTGCGCGCTTGTGACGAATGCGCCAACCTTAAAATTTTCGCGCGCGCGTATTATGGAAATTTGGCGGGCGACGCGCAAACCGTTTTTGCAAATTTGCGGCATAGCGTTTGTTATCTTTGTTGTGACACAGCCGTACGCGCTGTTCGATTGGTACGCATTCGGAAGCGATGTGATTCGTGAAGCGTTTGTGGCGCGCGGGTGGTTGGATTATCCGTACACGCGCCAGTATGCGGGAACAATTCCGTTTGTGTATCAAGTTACACAAGGCGCAATTTGGGGCATGGGCTTGCCGTTGGGAATTTTCGCGTGGGGCGGGGGAGTGTTATTTGTCGCGCAGTGGTGGAAATCGCGCGACTGGCGCGATGCATTTGTGTTGTCGTTCGCGCTGATTTATTTTGTAACGATTGGTTTGCAGTACACCAAATATCTGCGTTACTTGTTGCCCCTGCTGCCAATTTTGTACATCATGGCAGTATGCGCGTTCACGCGCGTATTCGCAAAACGACGCGTTGTTCCGGCGATTCTCGTTTTCTCGCTTCTCGCACTCTCGTTTCTCTATTCCCTTGCATTCACACAGATTTATGCGCGCGAGCATCCTTGGCTCACGGCATCGCGTTGGCTCTATCAAAATGTGCCTGTTGGGAAAACGTTGCTGATTGAACAATGGGATGATGCGCTGCCCACAATGATTCGTTTTGAAAATGGTGAACGACGCGGTTCGGAATATACCCAAATCCAATTTCCAATTTTCGACGATGACACGAATGAAAAACGCGCGCAATTGGCAGAGGCAATTGCGCGCGCAGATGTCATTATTCTTGCGAGCCAACGCGGTTACGCCAGCGTCGGCAAATTACCCGCGCGGTATCCGATGATGAATCGCTATTACGAAAAATTATTTAACGGTGATTTGGGTTTTGAACCAATGTTCACGACGCGCAACGACCCAACTTTATTTGGAGTTACTCTTCGTGATAATCCTTTTGCCGGATTAAAATTTGACTCGCTCCAAGTCAACTCGATGCTTGAAAAAAATTTTTCTGTGACAAATGTCCGCCCCGCCGACGAAAGTTTTTCCGTGTACGACCATCCACAGCCGATAATTTTTCAAAAAACGCGCGCACTCACCATTGATGAATTAAGCGCGCTTTTGAAATAAAGCTTGACGCGTGAGTCTCAAGCCAAGCGCGCTCACACCGAGCGCGGCGAAAATTGCGAGTGCATACGTCGCGGCAATCGGCAGGGTGGTAACAAAAAATCCAATCACTACATAAAACGCAATCGTCGAGTACATTCCAAACACCGAACCGCGCAGCCATTCCGCTGCCGCGTGCGCGCCGCTTGAACGATGTGTGAAAACCGACAGCACCGTCGCGAAAATCGGAAACGTCGAAATCAGTCCGCCGAGCTGCGCGCCTAAAATTTCTCCGAGCGCGGTCAAGCCCACCACAAACGCGGTTGCCACTACAATTCGCGCGGGCAAGTCCCATTTGCCGAGCTGCAGCGATGGCAATGTGCCTGTGCGTGGTGGCATTCGCCATAAAATCAAAGCCAATGTAGCGCACGAAATAAAAATTGTGGGAAGTAAGGGCAGCGAAAAAACATTGAGCAAATAAATGATTGTGAAATAGGCGGTCTCGGCAAGCACCACGCTGACGAACCACGACGCGCGCTGTGCCAATGTCGCATAAACTAACGCAAACGTCGAGACCGCAATCATTCCCCCCATCGAGCCAACTGCCGCGCGCGCGGCAAATTCAGTCCCATATTGCAACGCGAACAAAAACGAAATCGGTCCCGAATTTAATGGCAGCCCCGCAAACAAGCCGCTGACCGTTTGCCCCCACTTGCGCCCCGCGAGCGTGAGCGACAACATCAAGAGCGGCGTCAAAATCAATTTCAAAACCAAAAGCATCATTCCACCTGACGTACAAACCGCAAGGTAAAAGCATTGACGCCAAGTGCGGCGATGACCGCAAGCGCATACGCGACAAAAATCGGCAATACCATGAGCGTTGCGCCGACCACAAGAAAGAATGTGGCGAACGCATACAGTCCTGTCAAAATTCCGCGCAATGACAGAATCGCCGCGCTTGCGCCTTTTTCAGAATGCGCAAAGAGGGCGAGGATACTCGCGAAAATCGGAAAGGGTGTAATCAGTCCGCTGAGCTGTGGACCAATGCCTTCCGCCGCGTACGTAATGACCAAAATAAAAATGATCGCGGTCAACATGCGCGCGGGCAAATCCCATTTGCTGGGAATCGAAAATTCTAAATTGGTTTGTGGTTTTGGAATGAGCCGCAGGGTGAGGGTGAGGACTGCGATAACTGTGACATAGACAAGAACGAGCGTCAACACAAATGTATTGAGCAGCGCGGTCACGCTAAAAAAAGCAATCACGGCAAAAATGATGCACACGAGCCAGTGATGCCAGCGCGCGAGTCGGCAGTACACAAAACAAAACGCGCTCACAGAAATAATTCCCGCGAGCGTTCCAACCGCCGCTTGTGCGGCAAAGGGGGTGCCGTATTGCTGTGCAAAGATGAACGAAACAGGTGCCGAGGTGAGCGGTAATGCGGCAATCCAACCGCTCACACCGTGTCCCCAACGGCGACCGATTAACGTTGCAAGGGCGATCAAGAGCGGGGCGAGAATGAGCTTGAAGGCGAGGAGAAACATAACCAGTCGGCATTCGTCGCCGACGCGAACATTATAGCGAATTATTGCTTTTCTAAACTTTTAATGCGCTGTTGCAGAAACGCGCGTTCGGCGCGTGTCTGAGCGAGCTTTAACGCGTCTTGATACGCGCGCCGCGCGGCGTCATAATCTCCCGCACGGCGCAATAAATCGGCACGCGCCGCGTGATACAAATGATATTCTTGGAGTGCGTCACCGAGCTGCAAATTTTCCATCACCATCAAGCCAATCAATGGACCGCGCGCCATACCAAGCGCGACGGCGTAATTCAAATCCACGACGGGCGTTTTTTGTGTCAACGCGAGTTGTCCATACAAGGCAGCGATTTGTGTCCAATCAGTTTCGGTAAACGTTTTGGCTTGGGCGTGCAGCGCGCTGATCGCGGCTTGAATTTGGTACGGACCCGGCGTATGCAATTCCATCGCGCGGTCAAGCAACGCGATGCCTTCTCGAATTTCCGCATGATTCCACAGGGCGCGGTCTTGGTCTTCTAGCAAAACAATTTCGCCGCGCACATCCACCCGCGCGCCGCGCCGCGCATCGTGCAACAACATCATGGCAAGCAAGCCGAGCGCTTCCGGATTCGGCGCGAGATTTTTTTCTTGGTCAAGCAGCTCGACCAAAATGCGCGCGAGCCGAATCGCTTCCGCGCACAATTCGTGACGAATTAAATCGTCGCCTTCGGTGGCGGAATATCCTTCATTGAAAATTAAATACAAAACATGTAACACCGCGTCAATGCGTTCGGGAATGCGCTGCGCGGGCGGAATTTCAAAAGGAATGCCCGCTTGTTTGATTTTATTTTTTGCGCGCGTGATGCGCTGGTTCATCGTCGCCACAGGAACGAGAAACGCGCGCGCGATTTCGTTTGTGGTGAGACCGCCGAGAGTGCGAAGCGTGAGCGCGAGTTGCGCGTCGAGCGCGAGGGCAGGGTGGCAGCAGGTAAAAATCAATTTCAACCGTTCGTCAGGAATCGGACGCTCGTCGAAATCAATTTGGTTCGGTTGCTCGAGCTCTGCTTGCCACTGTAGTTCTTGTTGCTTTTCGAGAAATGTTTTGTCGCGCCGCAAACGGTCAATCGCTTTGCGCCGTGCGACGGTGGTCATCCACGCGGCAGGATTTTGGGGAATGCCGTCGCGTTCCCATGTTTCGAGCGCGGTGAGTAGCGCGTCTTGCAAAACATCTTCCGCCAATTCCAAATCGCCGAGATGCGCCACGAGCGCCCCGACGACTTTGCCATGTTCGGCGCGAAAGGTTTGTTCCACGATGTGAGCGATTTCACTCATACGCGCAAGATAGCACAAGGGCGACGCAATTTCAAGCGTCGCCCTTGTTTTTGTCCTGTCATACAGCCGACTGTGAAATGTTTGGCAAAGACGAACATCCAAAAATCAAACCGTTGGCAGATTCATTTCCATGATGGGACGCACTTCGACCGCGCCATGCCGCGCGTCGGGAATTTTTCCTGCAAACTCGAGCGCTTCGTCCAAATTTTTGCAGTCGAGAATGTAATAGCCGACGAGATGTTCTTTGGTTTCGGCGAAGGGTCCGTCGGTGGTGATTGATTTCCCATTTTTCACGCGCACGGTTGTGGCTGTGTTGATTGGCTGCAACGGTTCACCCGATTGATACAAACCGCGTTGGCGCATTTCGTCAGTGACGGCAAAGTATTCTTGAAACTCGGCGTTTTCTTGTTCTTGTGTCATTTCTTGATACGCGACAGGGTCAGCGTAAATCAAAAGTATGTAGCGCATGGACATTTTCTGAAGGGCGAAGCATCCAGAGCGGAACCGTGAGCAATAGCCGACCAGTGCAGTCGAAGGATGCTTCGCCCTACGCGGTTTATTGTTGTTGCGAAAAATCAATCACGGGACGCACTTCGATGGTACCCCATTTTGCGCCGGGGCATTGTGCGGCGTATTTCACGGCGTCGTTCATGTCTTTGCAATCGAGAATGTAAAATCCGCCGAGCGTTTCTTTGGTTTCCGCAAAGGGTCCGTCCGTGACGCTGGTGTTGCCATCGCGCACGCGCACCGATTTCGCTGTCGGTGTATCGTGCAGCGCTTCACCGCCGTCGGTGTTGACACCCGCGTCGTTCAACAATTTGGTGTAGGCGTTGTATTCTGCCATGACCGCGCCCCATTGTTCGGGCGTCACCTGGTCGGCGGGAACTTCTTGCGAATAAATCAGGACTGCGTACTTCATTTGGGTTGCTCCTTTGGTTAGGACAAATTTCAGATTTGTCCTACCGCTTTGAATTAATTGTTGCTTTCACTCATACGACGAATGAGAAATTGATTTTTCGACAGGTCAAAAAAAAACCTTCGGGGTCAAAGACCTCGAAGGTTTTTTGGATTTAGAATTGACTCCACAAGTACTGGTTCTGCACTTCGTGGTGGAACATCACTTCGGCGCGTTTGATGCGTGTGCCGAGCGCTTTGGGACAACGTTCGGCGGAAGCGAGTTTGAGTTCGGCAAATTTTTCGCACACTTCGTCGCCTAGCGCACTGCGCAAGAATTTGCTTTCCTTGAAGTGCGCGATGGCGTCGTAAATGTTGTCCGAGAGATAGCGTTTTTGGTCGCGCAGTTCGGACGCATTTTTCGCGAGCGGTCCTTCGAGTCCCGTTTTGAGCATGGTGTAAATCGCCATGTACGGATTCGCATCGGGCGCGATAGAACGCACCTCAACGCGCGCAGATTTTTCGTTGCCGATTGGAATGCGAATCATTGCCCCGCGGTCAATCGGCGAGACTTTGATTTGGTTCGGCGCTTCAAAGTGCGGGTCGAGGCGGCGATACGAATTGACACTCGAATTGAACACGAGACACACTTGTTCGCCGCTCGTCAGAATGCGGTCCACAAAATTCCATGCGAATTTTGACAAGTGTTCGTCGCCGTCAGCATCCCAGAAAAGATTTTTGCCTTTGCGCGAAACGGAAAGGTTGGTGTGCATTCCGTTGCCGTTCACGCCTGTCACCGGTTTGGGCAAGAACGATGCACTCATATCGAGGCGACTCGCCACTTGGCGGCAAATCAATTTGTACAACTGCACTTGGTCGGCAGCGATGGATGCTTCGGTATGTCCATAGTTCATTTCAAATTGTGCGGGTGCGACTTCGGGATGGTCTTTTTCGTTTTGGAAACCCATCGCGCGTTGGACTTCGGCGGCGGTGTCAATGAATTGACGCAGCGGGTCGCCCGGCAGTGAATGGTAATAACCGCCGGTGCTGACAAATTCAAATTGACCTGTTTCGTAGTAACGGCGTTCGGCGTCGCGTCCGTTGAAAATGAATCCTTCAATTTCGTTCGCGGCGTTGCATTGCGTTCCGTCTTTGTCGTACAACGCTTGCGAAAACTGTTTCATTTTCGCGCGCATGTCGGCAGAGTAGGGCGAGCCGTCGCGTTCGAACACATCGCCAAAGACCAAGACTTTGCCCGGACCAAAGATGTCGGCGGGAAGCCAGTAAAAGGCGTGCCAGTCTATGCCGAGACGCAAATCGGATTCGCGCTGCGCCGAAAAACCGCGCACAGAGGAACCGTCGAATGTGAGATTGTCTGCCGATTTCAACAAAAACTTTTTGTCGTAATCGAGCATGTGGAGACGACCTTCGAGGTCGGTGAAACAGACCGTGACGGCTTTGATGCGCGTCTCGTCGGTCAAATACTTTATTCGTTCCTCTTGAACAATGTCAACGGGAACGCGATTGATACGCTGCGCTTTGGCGTTCAGATTCATTTCCTCGAGTTGCGCGTACGGAATTTCGAGGAAATCGCGCAGTGGGGTACTGCTCATTTTGGAAAACTCCTGGGGACTGAGCATCCAACATCGGCGCTCGAAAGTTTTCACATCGCGGTGGGGCAGCGGGATTATACGACGAGATGGCAAAAATCAAAAAAACGCGCGAGTTCAATAATCGCCGAAACCGGTTTCCACTTCGAGCCACGCGAGCCATGCCCAGGCTTCTTCTGCACTATCGCGACACATTTCTTGAGTGGGACGCAAGCGGACGCACACTTGCGGACGTTCGGGTTGACCGAATAATTTACAGCGATTGTCGTCCGTCAATTGCACACAGCGCATGCCTGCCGGTTTGCCGTGCGGCATTCCGGGAATCGGCGAAGAAATGGAAGGCGCGATGCAGCACGCACCGCAGCCGACGCGACATTCAATCTTATTGAGGTTTTCCTCAATTTCTTTGCTGTTCTGCATAAAGCCTGCGGGCTTCTTGTAGATCAATTTTTGCTTTATACCCATGTTTTGACAGAAGATGGAGTAGATTCGCTCCACTCAGAAGTGTAAGTGGCTTGCCTTTAGCGAACTCATGTGCATCGGGACCATAATCGGATGTTGAAACAAGAATGCCTTTGGTTGCTCCTTCATTCAACACAGTTCCATAGAGATCGCGGACTGCTGAAACACCGACGGTGTTGGTATAGCGTTTCGCTTGAATGACAATCTTGCCGCCACGTATAGGATCAGGATCAAAAGCAATAGCATCAACACCACGGTCTCGACTGGCTTGAGTGATTTTGACTTCTCCTCCTGACTGTGCAAATTCCTTTTCAAAGAGTTCACGGATAAGATGTTCGAAGTCTTCCCAATCTATTGCTGCAATATTTGTTGTGTCATCAACACGATAAAGGACATCATATGCATCTACAAAACGACTATCCTCACGGTCAATTCGCACAAGTGGTGCAATTGGAGTGAGTGAGTGGAGTTTTGAGCTCCCGACCCCTCTTAAGTTCTTAAAGCAAAGCTTTGGATCCACTTGCGACAAATTGATCTCCAAAAACACGGTCTTGCTCGTCTGTACAGATAGAACGCACGCTGTCCTTTCTTGACCTGTAGCTTTGTCTATGGAGCGCACCCATCCATTGAATACGATACTTGTCAAAGCATTAATTTGATCCGAATCAAATAATTCATAAAGTGTACGCAAGGTACACTGATACAGCGCGCTATCGTAAAGTCTGTTGAGTTCTGAATCAGAAAGTCTGGTCTCTTTGAATTCACCTCGAGCCGTTACATATTTCACTTCCTTTACACTGGGAAGAGCTTCTAAAGCAGGTAGCTGGTAATCTACAACAAGAGTTTGGGTATCAGGCATATACTCTAGCTCATACTCTGTCGGAAATGTATTGGGGTATTTTGACTTGGCAAGGACCATTTCGCAATAATCACTGATTGCTTCAGGTGCTTTTGCCAAATAATCACTTTTCCTCTTGCCAATATGTGTGTTTGCTACTTCTTGAACTCCATAAAACGCTTTCTCTTCTTGTTCCCATTTGCTTAGGGCTGATTGGTGTATTTGGTCTGCATTATTCTTGCGTTTCTCCCAGTTGGCGTAGTCCTGCTTAAATTGCTGTTCTGCTTTCGCCCTAATCTCTTGAGCCCGAGAACCAAACAAGACTCCTATGAATCCAAGTTTTGGTTTGTAAGCGTCGTCTTGCAAAGTTGGCGCGCGTTCTACAACTGGAGGCACGGGCTTTGGTATTGAGAATTTGGAGTGATCCTGAAGATAGTCCCAATCAATGCGATGCGTGACGCGAAGCGCAGCAGCGAGAAGATTTTCAATTTTTTCGATGGCTGCTTTTGCATCGTCTGTTGCTTGATTGGCAGATTCGAGATGTGCTTGCTTTTCCATTTCCTGCTGGCTACGCGTTTGCTGTTTCAATTGCCGTGCCTTATTCTCTTGGTCACGTTTCATCAGAGCATCTTGTTGGCGAGCCCAAGTAGCATCCCACTCTGCAAGTTGCAACTTGGCCTTGCGCTCAACCATGAACTGGTCTGTGCCTGTGATAAGGCGGTGCTTGTTAAGCCCAAAATGGCTGATTTCTTTTTGATAACGTTTCGCCATAGTCTCCTCCCGCGTTTTCGTAAGGAAGTGTAACGGCATTATAATATCACCTCGCGCGCAGCGTCAACGGTTCTGACGGTGCGCGTGCTATTGGATAAGGAAAAATTTGCTCAAATCAAAACGCTTCTGGCTTGGACTGGTCATCACGATTGTTTCCCTCGTGTTGGCGTTTCAGGGCATTCAACTCGATAAACTTGCCGAATCGTTCGGCAAATTCAATTGGTGGTGGCTGCCCGTTTTGATTTTTACCTTTATGGTAAGTTATGTTGGGCGCGCGTTTCGCTGGCAAGCATTGTTTGACCCATACAAACCGCGCTGGGCGCGCGTATTCGCCACACTGAACATCGGATATTTTTTGAGCAACATCACGCCTGCGCGTTTGGGCGATTTGGCGCGTCCGTACCTGCTCGGCACTTTGGAAAAAATTCCAATCGCGCGCGCGTATTCGACGGTGGTGGTGGAACGCGCTCTCGACGGTTTGACCGTTGTCTTGTTGTTGTTGTTTTTGCTGCCGTTTATTCCAAACGTGCCGCGCGATTGGGTGAACAATGGTTTGGTGTTGGGCGCGATCGGAATTGGGGCGCTGGTAGCTTTGGCGCTCCTTTCATTGCAGCGTGAACGCGGCATTACATTCTTGCGAAAGCTGGCATCGCCGTTTAAATTTTTGGACCGCGAAGGACTGTGGAAATTCATTGGCAATTTGATTGATGGTTTTGCCGTAATTCGTTCGCCGCGTCCGGTGTTACAAGCCGGTTTCTGGTCACTCGAAGTTTGGCTCGTTGCGTCCTTGCTGGCGTGGCTCACAATGTTTTCGATGGGCATTGAATTGCCGTTTGCCGCGGGCGTGCTCGTCCAAGTCGCCGCCGCGTTAGCCGTAACCGTTGCGCCTTCGCCGGGACAATTTGGGGTCTTTCACCTGATTTGTGTAAATGTGTTGGCATTGTACGGCATTGACCGCAACCAAGCCCTCGCCTACGCGTTTGTATTGCACGGCATCACGTACATTATGCTGATGTTGTTGGGCATCGGTTCCGCGTGGCGCGAAGGATTGGATTTATCCAAGTTGCAAAATATCAGTACGGAAACGCGCAGTAGTTGAAACCGTTCAGCACAATTTTTAGGTGTGGAGCAGAGTTTGAAAATTCTCGTCACTCTGACGTATTACTATCCTCATTGGACAGGACTGACAGCGTATGCCAAGCGTCTGGCGGAAGGACTCGCACAGCGCGGACATGAAATCACCGTCCTCACTTCTCAATATCTGCCCGAACTGAAACGCGAGGAAACGTACAATGGTGTGCGAATTGTGCGCTTGCCGATTTTGACGCACATGAGTCGCGGCGTCCTGATGCCCGGATTTATGGGCGCGGTGAATCAGCTTGCGCGCGAACAGGATGTACTGCAAGTGCATACGCCAATGCTCGAAACGAACCTCGTGACGCGCATTGGGTTGCTGCATCACAAACTGACGGTCATTACACATCACGGCGATTTGGTCATGCCAAATAATCCGCGCGACCAATTTATCGAACGTGTCACGACGGCGCTCATGATGCAAGGCGAACGCGAAGCCGCGCGCATCACAGTTCACTCGTGCGATTATGCGGACAATAGCAAATTTCTTTCGCCGTTCCGCGCGAAACTGGATTGCATTTATCCGCCGGTTGAAATTCCCGAACCGAATTTGGAAAAGGTCGCGCAATGGCGCGCAGAGTTGGGCTTGACGGAAAATAAATTGGTTGGCTTTGCGGGACGCTTTGTCGAAGAAAAAGGGTTCGATTATTTATTGCAAGCGATTCCGCTCGTGCGCGCGAAAATTCCAAACGTAAAATTTTTGTATGCGGGCGAAATCAATGTGGTATATGAACACTTCTTTGACAAATGGAAACATCTGGTTGACCAAGAACGCGCGAGTATTGTAACGCTCGGCTTGATTCGTGAACAACAGCAACTCGCGAATTTTTACGCGATGTGCGATGTGTTTGCGCTGCCGTCGCGCACGGATTGTTTTCCGAGCGTGCAGATTGAAGCGATGTTGTCCGGTACACCCGTCGTCGCGACAAACATTCCCGGCGCACGTGAGGTTGTGCGCGTAACGGGCATGGGAAAATTAGTGACGTCGCGCGACCCGCAAGCATTGGCGAATGGATTGATTCAAGTGTTGAACCATCGCGAGGCGTACACAAAATCGCGCGCGGAAATTCGCGCAGTGTTCAATACGGAACAAACGTTGGATGAATACGAAGCGTTGTTCGAGTCGTTGGTGAAAAAATGAGTGTTGACCAAGTGCGCCTCGCGCGGCTTACGCAAAATGAAGCGGACATGGCGTTCAAGCGGCGTGTGCGTTTGATGTTTCAATCGCTGGACATTCAACCGACAGACCGCGTGTTGGACGCGGGCTGCGGGCGCGGTTTTTTTATGAAATATGTGACCGAACTTGCGCTGAGCAAATTGACGGGTGTAGATTTGGATGTGGAACATTTGGAAATCGCGCTCGCACAAAATCGCGCGAAAGGCGCGAGTGTGGCGCGCAGTTATATTGACCCATTGCCGTTCGCGGACGCGACGTTCGACAAAATTATTTTTAGCGAAGTGCTGGAACACTTGCCGGATGATTGGGGCGGTCTGCAAGAACTCAAGCGTGTGTTGAAGCCAAATGGTTTGTTATTCCTCACTGTGCCGAATCACAATTATCCGTTTTGGTGGGACCCTATCAACAAAACCTTGGAAAGCGTTTTTCATACACACATTCAGCATGGAACATTCGCAGGCATTTGGGCGAATCACGAACGCTTGTATTATCCCCACGAGATTAAGGCGCTCGTAACGCGCGCAGGTTTTGAAATCCGCGCGTTCTATCCGATTTTGCATTACTGCTTTCCGTTCGCGCACAATTTGGTGTATGGCTTGGGAAAACCGTTGTTTGAAAAGGGAATGCTGCCGCAAAACATGCGCGCGGCGGCAGACCGTTTCGGCGGCGAACAAACGCAAGCGAGTGCGTTGAATCCGGTACGCATCGGCTTGGGACTTTTTAATTGGATTGATTCGTTCAACGAGAATTTGGACGAGAAAAATTCATTCATGATTAACGCGCTGTTGTTGCGAAAACCGAGTCTTTGAAATCACCGCAACGACAGTGCAAGTTTGCCTTTGCAAACGGACTACGATTCACCGCTTACCGATTATTTTCTAGTCGCTCCGCTTTTTTTCCACACTTGCATGTCCACCTCTGTGCGTGTCCGCGTGCGTTTCGCTGAAATCAATCGGCGCGCGTGGATTACCCTCGGTTTGTTCACCATCGGTTTGTATCTCGCATTCGTTGCCCAACGCGGCATCTATGAATCGGGGCAATGGTTCGCGGGCGCGTTGGTGTACGTGAGCGCGTTCTTGTTTTTGCTCGCCGCGTGGTGGCGCGATGCGCGCGCGTTGACGATACCCGTTCGGGGGGCAACGGTTGAAACTGTTGCTCCGCGTTCGCATCCCGCGCGCGCGTTGTTTGTACTCCCCGCATTTTTGTTTGCCCTCATTGCGTTTTTGGAATTGCGCGAAAATAGATTCAACCTTTTAGGAACGACGGCGTGGCTCACTGCGCTGGTAGTTTTTTTGTTTGCGTTCTGGGAAGGTTCGCCCTTCGAGACCTTACGGAATTTGCGCGATTCCTTGTTGCGCCAATCGCGTTGGACGTTACTTGCAGTCGTAGGTGTTGTTTTATTGGGCGCGCTTTTTTATTTTTATCGGCTCGATGCGGTCCCGGCAGAAATGACGAGCGACCACGCCGAAAAAATTCTCGATACGTACGATATTTTGCACGGCACGTATTCGATTTTTTTTGAACGCAATACGGGACGCGAACCACTGCAATTTTATTTGAACGCGCTCGTCGTCGCGTTGGGCATCGCGCCGCTCGATATGCTTGCGCTCAAAGTGGTGGGCGCGTTGGCGGGCGTGCTGACGATTCCGGCAATCTTTTTATTGGGGCGCGAACTGTTTGACGAAAACGTTGGCTTGCTCGCCGCGTTTTTTTTCGCCGTCAGCATTTTTCCCTTGGCAATTGCGCGGGTGGGCTTGCGTTATCCGCTGTCGCCGCTGTTTGTTGCGTGGACCTGTTTTTTTCTCGTGCGCGCGTTACGCCGAGAATCGCGCAATGATTTTTTGCTCGCAGGTTTGTTGCTTGGCATTGGGCTAAATGGTTACAGTCCGTTTCGCGTGGTCGTCCCGTTGGTGTTGCTTTGGTGCGCGCTTTGGATTGTGTGGAAACATGTGCGCCGCGAAAAACTCGACCGATTTGCAGTTAACGTTTCACTCGTATTCGGCGCGGCGGTGTTGGTATGTGTGCCGCTGCTGCGTTACATTTCGGAAAATCCGGGAATGTTCGCGTATCGCATGGCGACGCGTTTGACTTCGCTCGAAGAACCAATCAAAGGCGACCCGCTGTGGACATTTTTGGATAATAATGTGCGCGCCGCGCAGATGTTTAATGTACATGGCGATGTGGTTTGGGTGAACGCGCTGCCGAATGTGCCGGTGGTGGATTTTGTAAGTGGCGCGTGTTTTTTGCTCGGCGTGGTGTATGGCGCGTATCGGCTGGTGCGTTATCGCGAATACGCGTTTGCGTTGATGTTTGTGGCAATGTTTATTTTGTTGCTGCCTTCGACGCTCGCGCTTGCGTTTCCTGAAGAGAATCCGAGTGTGGTGCGCGCGGGAGGCGTGTCTGTGTTTGTAATGCTGTTCGCCGCGCTGCCGCTGGCGTTATGGAAAAAGCAATTTGCGCACGTTGGCTCGCGAACACTCGGCGATATTTTATTGAGTATTGTTTTGCTCATCACAGTTGCAACGAATTTTAATTTGTACTTTAGCCGCTACGATGAACAATATCGGGCGGCGTCATGGAACTCTACGGAAATTGCCAACACACTGCGCGAATTTGCGGTGGCGCACAATGATTGGGAACACATTTACATTGTGTCCGCGCCGCATTGGGTGGACCATCGCGCAGTCGGAATTCATTTGGGCAATTTCGATTTCAATTCGCATTTGATTGAAAATCAAGAAACGCTTCGTGAGCAGGTGAATGATGGCGCGCCAAAATTATATGCGCTGAAAAATCAGGACTTGCAAAATTTGTTGCTCTTGCAGGAATTGTATCCGAGCGGCGTTTCGCGGCATATTGAATCGCGGACGGTTGGACGCGATTTCGTTCTATTCTTTACAAGCACGCCGTGAGTAGAGCTTCGCACACATTGTTCATTGGAGGCAAACATGTCGAACGAGTCCAAGTTGGCTGAAAACTCCGAGTCCCTGCGGTACAATCTGGAAATAAAAAATCCACATGGTGTATTCAAGTGGCTTGCCGTTATGTTTATGGCAATTGTATTTGCGCGCAATGCGTGGGTCGGCGATGATGCTTTTATTACGATGCGTGTGGTGGACAATTTTGTAAATGGGTATGGGATGGTCTGGAATGTTGGCGAACGTGTGCAGGTCTTTACCTCGCCGCTGTGGTTTTTTTTGCTTGCGCTCGCGTACGGAATTTTGCGTGACCCATATTGGGTGATGTATGGACTCGGGTTCGCGCTCTCCATTTTTGGATTTTGGTTGGTTCTGAAATTTTTTTCAAAAACGTATTGGGACACGTTGCTGCTGACCTTGCTGTTGGTTGGCTCTGCGGCGTATGTTGATTATTCTTTTTCTGGATTGGAAAATCCGTTGACGCACCTGCTTTTGATTTTCACATTGATTGTGTTGTTCAAGCTGGAACTCGCGCCGTTGAGACTGTTGTTTGTCATGTCGCTGTTGGCGTGTTTGGCAGCATTGAATCGCGCAGACACGCTTTTGTTTTATTTGCCTTTGTTGGCTTGGTTGCTGTATCGGCAACGCGCAAATTGGTTAAAGGCGTTAGGGGTGATAACACTCGCGTTTGTTCCTCTGTTGTTGTGGTTTGTTTTTGCAACGTTTTATTATGGCGTTCCATTGCCAAATACGTACTATGCCAAACTCCCAAGCAATTACGCTTTGATGTATTTTTGGGAAAAAGGAATCGCGTATTATCTCAATTCATTGCATTGGGACCCGCTCACGCTCATGGTGATTGTGTCCGGTTTTGGGTTGGCAGTGTGGAATCGTGAAACGCGCAGTCTTGTGATGTCAGGTGGTGTGCTGTTGTATTTGTTGTATGGACTGCGCATCGGCGGCGATTTTATGAGCGGGCGTTTTTTGTCCGCCGCGTATGTGGTGATGGTAATCATTTTGTTTGAGATTGATTATGCGCGCATTTTCGGCGCGGTGGACCGGAAATTGTATTGGCTCGTTGTAGCTTTTGTGGTCGCAGTTGGTTTATCTGCAAACTATCCGCCGCTTTTAATGCAGTCCAAGGTGGAGGGCTTGACACCGGATGGAGATGTCGCGAACGAAAAGATTTTTTATTTTCAGAGTTTGGGGATGTTGAATCATCTGTCGAATCCACTCCCCCACCAAAATGGCGGACAAGGTTTGGACGCGCGGCAAGCGGGCAAGTCGCCCATTATACGCGGCGTCATTGGCTCTTTTGGATTTTATGCAGGACCCAATATCTATGTCATTGACGACCATGCGCTCACCGACCCATTGCGCGCGCGAATGCCTGCGCCGGGAGGGCAGCGGGTTGGACACTATAATCGCCCGCTGCCCGAAGGATATGAGGAAACTATTATGGATGATTTTGAAAATCATCTGGTTGACCCCGACCTCAGCGCGTACTATGACAAACTTTCGATTTTGATACACGGTGAACTGAACGCGCCAAATCGGCTGGCAGAAATTCTGGCATTCAATTCAGGTCGCTATGATGAATTGATGCGAAACTACGCGTTGAGATTCAAATAACCATTCCTTTGGCTGTGCTATAATCGCTACCCGTATCGAGAAAATGAATCGGCGAATTCTGTACGCACTTGCGTTGTTGTTGGTGGGACTGATAGTCGGCATAGTCATCGGGCGCTTTTTTATGCCTGACCGTTACGGGCTGCTGACGATGATTTTGTTGGTTGTCGGCGGCGTCGCCATGGGCGCATTGGGTCTGCGCGCGTGGAGTGTTTGGCGCGGAACGCGTTTGGATTCGATGAAGGCGCGTGCTTGGCAATGGCGTCTGCCGTTGGGCGCGCGTGCGGTGACGATTCGTTGGGATGAAACGTGGTGGGGCAGTTTTGAAAGCAAATGGCTTGGGGCAGAGCAGGGGCGCGCGGGCGGGATTCGCGCGTTGTGGGACGCACACTGGGCGCACGTTGAAATTCCAAACGCGTTCGTAGTAATTGGTGCGTTGGCAATTGCGGTTGTGGCGCAGTTTCTGATTGTTGGTAGTTTGCTCATACCCGGACTCGTTTTGTATTCGCTTGCGGGAATCGTTTTGATTGTTTGGATGTGGCGGCAGCGCGTTTCGCTTTTTATTTTGGTGAGCGCCGCGCGCATCGGACGACGCGCGGAATTCATTTTGTTGATTTTGATTTTGGTTGTCGCATTCGGCGCGCGGATGATTAACGCGGGCGCGCAGCCGGTGGGAATTGACGGCGACGAATTGAAATGGACGGCGCAAGCGTATTACGATTTTATTGCCAAAGAAAAGACCGGCGATTTTTCGGGACAAATGACGTGGACGCCTGTTTCGTTTTATGTGAATAAAGTCGCGTTTGATTTGTTTGGCGTGGATTTCAACTCGCCGCGCATTATGACGGCGTTGTTGAGCGTACTCGCAACATTGATTTTTTATTTTGTGGTGCGCGACATGTTCAATACTTCTGTCGCGCTGATTAGTACGTTGTTGATGGCAGTCTCGTACTATGATGTCAATGCCAGTCGGCAGGCGATTGTCCAGACCTTTACGAAATTGCCAATTATTCTCGCGTTGTTTTTGGTGATTCGTGGGGTTGATAGGGAACGTTGGTATTATTTCTTGCTGTGCGGCATTGTGCTGTACATCGGCATCATGACGTATGACACATTTTTTGTTTTGCCGCCGGTGATTTTGTTGTATGTGATTTTTCGCGGCGCGTTGGATTGGCGCAGAGCGTATCGTTGGATTTTTTATCTTGCATTGGTGATTGCGCCGATGTTGTTGGCGTATCCGATTGTGGCGGATACGGTCAAGGGACGCCAATACACGTATGTGAAGGGTGTGAGTACGGGCGTTGCCGCATTGTTGGATGCGAATACAGTGCGCCCGATTGTTGACAATACGCAAAGGTCGTTCGCCGTGTTGTTTCAAGCCTTGCAAGGTTCGGATTATGCGCTTGACTGGCGCGGACCTTTAATCAATCCGCTCGTTTCGATTTTATTGGTTTTGGGCTTTGCGTTGGTGTTGGCGCGTTTTTGGCAGCGGCATAATCTTTTGTTAATTCTTTCATTCGTGATTTGTTTCTTTCCCGCGCCAATCTTGTCGGGTTACACAGTGCCACGCGTTTTCTATGCGGGATTGCCGCCGATTTTTATTTTCGCAGGCGTCGCGGTTGCGGCGTTGGCGACAGCAATTTTGAATTTGAGCGCGCGACATGTGGCGATGGCGCGCTTTGCAACGGTTGGTGTTGCGGTGGTCCTGTTGGTGATTGCGGCGAGCGATTTGTATGTCTATGCGACGAGTTTGCAAAATCAAGACGATTGGTTGAAACGACGTTCGATGGTGCAGGCGATTCAAAACAGCGTCAAGTCCGCGCCGCTCACCTTATTTCCCGTTACGCGCAAACCGGATGATTTTGTGTGGGGTAATGCGGCGGTCATAAAATTTATCGCGTACACTGCGTTGAATGAAAAAAAGATTGACCAACGATATCGTGTGTTGACATACGCAGAATTGCCGGGAACATTGGGCGAATTGGGTGACGAATTTGAACGCGTGAATATCTTGTACGACAAAGGGATGGGCAACAGCGACGCGCTCGCCGCTTCGACCATCGAAACCATCAAACGCTGTTACGGCAACGTCAAGACGCGCAAGAATGCGTACTTTGATATTTTTACATTGGATGCCGCCGCACTACAGCAGCCGAATTGTTATTCGCTCACATCATTGGAGCCGGTGACACCCAATCCTGATACAAGCATCCCTGCCAATCAACCGTTGACGTTTGAATGGCAAGCGGATTCAGACCGTCCCACCGCATTTCATATTCAAGTAGAACAGCGCAGTCCGAAATTGATTTGGATTGAGGGCGAAAATTTTCCGCGCGCGAATAATTGGATGTTTGAAGCGAAACGTGACCACTATCCCGATTTTTCCGGCGATGGTTATTTGTTGGATGGGGAACGCGCCGGCGAAACCAGCTTGAATGTGCCGGTATTGCAAGACGGATTGTATCAAGTGTGGGTGCGTTATCGCATGAATGCCAAGGATGGACATCGCAGCTTTATTGCGGTTGGCGGGCAGTCCTTTGAATTTGCGCGTCCGGCAGAGTCGCGCCTCGAACAATTTGTGTGGGAAGATGTTGGCGAGGTAAATTTGACGCAAGGCGAGACGCCGCTTGTTTTGTCGCGCGAATATGGCAAGGAAGGTTGGAAGCCGATTTTGATTGACGCGATTTTTCTTTCAGCGGACCCAAACTTTGACCCTGAAGTGGATGAATTGTGGACGATGGCAAAAGACACGGCGAAAATTAATTCGAGTGAATCGCGATATGTATTAGAATCGGGTTTGCCTGCCGGCTCATATCGGTGGCGCGTTGAATTATCCGACGGAAATAAATTGGTGGATGCAAGTGGCAAAAAAGGCGTCTGGAGTGACAAGATAGAATTTCGGGTGCAGTAGAATGGCAAAGGTAATTCGTGTGGGCGAGTAGAATTTGAGCGAATAGAATTTGCAGCCACGCGAAATCGCTCAACGGCGATTGGGATTGTACGAGTATTTTCCATGAATGAATCAGCGAACGAAATTGTGAATGAAGCGAACGCGCAAGAACTTGCCACGCCGCCCGCGCGGAATTGGCGGGCGTGGTTTGAAAAATACGGTGTTGTGCTTGCCCTCGCCGCGATTTTGATTCTCGCGGCTGTGCTGCGTTTCCCGTCGGTAGCCATGGTCAAGGACGAGAATACGGGGGAAGAAACGCTCGAGCTTGTTTCGTGGGATGGCGACAAGCATCTTCATCCTGACGAACGTTTCCTAACGATGGTCTCGTCCGCGATTCGTCTGCCAACTTCAGTCGGTGAATATTTCGACACTGCCGAATCGCCGATGAATCCGTACAACAATAATTTTGGTTCGTTCGTGTACGGCACGGCGCCGTTGTTTGTCGTGCGAATCGCGGCGGAATTGGTGCGGCAAACGGATTATTGGAACATTCACATTGTTGGGCGCATATTGTCCGCGCTGTTTGATTTGTTCACGTGCGCGATGGTGTTTTTGATTGGACGCCGTTTGTTTAACGCGGGCGTTGGATTGTTCGCCGCGTTTTTGTATGCGTGCGCGGTGCTGCCGATTCAACAATCGCATTTTATGACGGTGGACGCGTTCGGCAATGTTCCCATCATGCTCGCGTTTTGGTTCACGCTCGATATTATGGAAGGCAAACGCGGCTGGCTCGCGTATGCGCTCGCGGGCGCGGCATTGGGTCTCGCCGTCGCGTCGCGTATCAATTTCTTGATGTTTGCCGCGATTATTATTCTCGCCGCGTTGTTGCGTTTGGTGTCAATGCTCGGTTCGGTAAAACGCATTGGACTCGCGTCGAAGGAATCGCGCACATACGCGATGAGTGCGGACTCGGTAATTCGTAATCAAGAGTCCGTGGTCAGTCATCCGACGCGGACGATTACGTTGGGACCGATTGTTATTGAAATTGAAACGCGTCCGCGCGAGGTTACGGGCGCGAGTGAAAGCGAAAAAATAGAGACGACGAATTTCTGGAGCGCGGTGATTCATGTTGGAACGGGTTTGATTGTTTGTGTGCTTGCCGCGTTGCTCGTGTTTCGCATTGGACAGCCCTACGCGTTCACGGGATTGTTTGGTTTGAATCCGAAATGGCTCGACGATATGAAATTTATCAGCGAGTTGATTAGCGGACAGATTGATTATCCGCCGAGCCATCAATGGACGGGACGCGCGGCATATTTGTTTCCACTGTACAACATGTTCATGTTCGGCATGGGCGTGCCGTTTGCGTTCGCGGCGTGGGCAGGATTTTTGGTTGGCATCTATCAAATTTTGCGTTCGCGCAAATGGAATCATTTGTTGATTGCGTTGTGGATTGGCGGATTCTTTTTGTATCAAGCGCAGCAATTTGTGCTGGTCGTGCGCTACTACTTGCCGCTGTATCCCTTCCTTGCGATTTACGCGGGCTTTTTTATTTTTTGGTTGTGGGAGCGCGCTCGTGAATTGCAATTGCCGTGGAAAACGATTGCGCGCGTGGCGACGGTGGTGTTTGTTGGCGTCGTCGTCGGCTACGCGTTGTTTTGGGCATTCGCGTTCACCTCAATTTATACACGTCCGGTGACGCGCGTTGCGGCATCGGATTGGCTGCGCGCGAATGTTGCGCGCAACGCGATTATTGCGAACGAACATTGGGATGACCCGATTCCGTTCGGCGGTTATCAGGGACTCACGACATCGAGCGATGGCTTGATGCAAATGTATGGCGAGGATGGCGAGGAAAAACGCGAGCAAGTGAAACAGTGGTTGGACGAAGCCGATTACATCGTGTTGACGAGCAATCGGTTGTACGGTTCGATTCCGCGTTTGCCGCGTCGTTTTCCAATGACGACGAAATATTACGAATGGTTGTTTGCAGGCGAACTCGGCTTTCGGCAGATAGAGGAATTTACTTCGTACCCACAGTTGTTTGGAATCGTCATTAACGATGATTCGGCGGATGAAGCGTTCACGGTGTACGACCACCCGAAGGTAACGATTTTCAAAAAGACGAACGACTATTCTTCGGAGCATGTCGCGGAATTGTTGGACAGTGTTGACCTTTCGGAATTGGAAAAGTTAAAGCCGATTGATGCGGTAGCGTCGAAAAATGGTTTTCGCATGTCGCCCGAATTGCAAGCGGCAAATTATGCGGGCGGCACATGGTCACAAATTTTTAATCCGAATGATTTTGTTAATGCATTGCCGCTGCCCGTGTGGCTCGTCGTGATTTGGGCAATCGGCATTCTCGCGTTTCCGTATTCCTTTGTCGCGTTTCGCAAATTCGCAGACCGGGGTTACGCGTTTACAAAAATGGTCGGGGTGTTGACGCTGGCGTGGTTGACGTGGACGCTCGCCAGTTATCGCGCCTTGCCTTTTGAACGTACGACGATGCTGCTCGTGTTGGGAGTGATGCTCGCGGGCGCGTTGTTTGTGGTGTGGCGCAAACGCGCGGAAATGACAGAGTATTTGCGCGCGCATTGGAAATTGCTCATCGGCATCGAAATTATTTATCTCGCGTTTTACGCAATTGACCTCGCGATTCGGTACGGCAACCCCGATTTGTGGCATCCGTGGTTCGGCGGCGAAAAGCCGATGGACTTTGCGTACTTGAACGCAGTCATCAAGACAACGTATTTCCCCGCGTATAATCCGTGGTTCGAAGGCGGATTCATCAACTATTACTATTTCGGGCAACTCATCAGCGCGACGTTGGTGAAATTGACGGGGATTGTTCCCGAAGTCGCGTACAATTTATTGCTCCCCATGTTTTTTGCCATGACGGCGAGCGGCGCGTTTGGGGTTGCATATAACCTTGTGGCACGCGCCAACAACGACGAACCACGAACGCCGAATGACAAAGCCGAACAAATCGCAAATCGCAATTCGCAATTTCCCATTCGCCCGATTCTCGCGGGCATCGTCGCCGCGTTCCTTGTTCTCATCATCGGCAACCTTGGACAAGTCGGCGTGTTGTTCAAGGGGTTATCCGATTTAGGAAATCGCGAGGGCGCGGCGGAAGGTGTTGCCGCGTTTATGACGGGCTTGTTTGCGTGGCTCGGCGGCAAAGAAATTCCTGTGCCGATTGGGAATTGGTATTGGACGGCGACGCGCATCATTCCCGATACGATAAACGAAATTCCGTTTTTCACTTTTGTCTATGCGGACTTGCACGCGCATTTGATGTCGTTGCCATTCGCGTTGTTGGGACTCGGGCTTGCCGCGCACGCAGTTTTCAATCGCGGAAAATTGCAGTGGTACGATTTGGGCATCGCCGCGTTGGTATTGGGCGCACTGCGTGCAATCAATACGTGGGACTATCCAACGTACCTCGCGTTGATTGGCTGCGCGACGGCGCTGGGATATTTTGCAGAACGCAGAACACAGAACACAGAACACGGAGAATTTGAATGGGGCGAGTTCATTCAACGTTATCTTTTGTTCATTGTGTTGGGATTTGTACAAGTCGCCGTCGTAGTGATTCCGACAAATGCGGCAGGCACGCGCATCACCTTCGACATGGGAATTTATGGACTCGTGTTGGTGTTTGCGCTCTTGCTCGGGGTCTTGCGCGACGGTTTGCGTTTTGACCCGCGTCGCATCGGTTGGGATTTGGGTTGGAGGATGATTGCGCTCGTCGCGTTGTCAGTGTTGTTTTATTGGCCCTATATTGCAAATTACGGCACGGCGTACACGAGCGTCGAGTTGTGGAAAGATGACCGCACGGTATTGAGCGATTATTTGGTCGTGCATGGAATTTTCCTCTTTCTCGTCGCAACGTATCTGGTGATTCTGGTTCTCAACAAATCCGCGCGCACAATGCACCGCGCCGAAACGGAAATTACGACGCGTTCCTACTTGGAGGGCTGGACCATTTATCTCTTGCCTGCGTTGGCGGTTCTCGAAATCGGTTTGGTGTTTGTCGGTTTGCAAGTGTTTGCTCTCGTGCTTCCGCTTGTCGCGGCGGCGGTGTGGATTCTGGTGAACACGGACACCGCGCCCATTCATCGTTTTCTCGCGCTCGTACTTGCCGCTGCGTTGATGCTGACGTTGATGGTCGAAGTCGTCGCACTCAAGGGTGACATCGGACGCATGAACACAGTGTTTAAATTTTATTTGCAAGCGTGGGTGTTTTTCGGCGTCGCGTCCGCGTCCGGGTTGGCGATTGTGTTTCATCATTTGTGGTTCCGTGATGCCAAAACGGATGAAGCGACCCAACAAAAAATCCGCGGCGATTCCCCATTGTGGCAAACCGCCAAAGCCGCGTGGTGGGGCATTGCGGCGCTGTTGATTTTCGCGGGCGCGTTGTATCCCGCGTTTGCAGGGTGGGCAAAAGTGAATGACCGCTTTCCGTTACCGAATGAAAGCGCACTTGAAAAATTGCCGCCGGGTTTGAATGGGTTGGACTATATGCGGTACGTCGAGTATCAGGAAGGCAATAGCGTACTCGAGTTGGTGCAAGATTATCAAGCGATTCAATGGCTGCGAGAAAATATCATCGGCTCGCCCGTTATCGTCGAGGCGAATACGGGACTGTATCGCTGGGGCAATCGCGTTTCCATCAATACGGGTTTGCCTGTCGTCATTGGATGGGACTGGCACACCAAGCAGCAGTATTCGTTGTTGCCCGGAGAAATCGTTGACAACCGCATTCAGTCGCTGCGCGAGATTTACACGTCAAGCGATACGGAAGAAACACTGAAACTTTTGAGTAAATACAATGTTTCGCTTGTGTATCTGGGTTCACTTGAACGAGCGGTGTACAGCGACACGAATTTCAACAAATTCGACAACATGGTCAAGGAAGGCACGCTTCGAAAAGTTTATGACGCGGATGGTGTAGAGATTTACGCGGTAGCGGACAAGGTCGCGCAGGTTGTGAAATGACGTACCTTTTTATCTGGTGGTTTCTGCTTCTCCTTCTTTCCTTTGCCGCATTGCCCATCACAATGCGTTTTTTGGGTTTCCTGCCGGACCGTGGTTATGCATTTGCGAAACCGCTCGCGCTGTTGATTTGGATTTATCCGTTCTGGCTGCTCGCCGTACTCGGATTTATTCAAAATAGTTTTGGCGCGCTCGCCTTTTTGATAGGATTGCTCGCGCTGGTGAGTTGGGGCTTGCTGCGCGGACGCGGCGCGGATTCGGTGATTGCGTGGCTGCGCGCGCATTGGAAATACGCGTTGTGTGTAGAAATTGTTTTCGGTGTCGCGCTGTTGGCGTTCGCCTATTTCCGCGCGTTCAATCCCGAAATTTCCGCGACGGAAAAGCCGATGGAATTTATGTTTCTCAATTCCATTTTACAGAGCGAAAATTTTCCGCCGCGCGATGCGTGGTTGTCCGGTTACGCGATTAGTTATTACTATCTTGGTTATGTGATTGTCGCCGCGCTGACGAAATTGGGAAATATACCGTCGGGTTATGCGTTCAATCTGGGCTTGATAATGACCTACGCGCTCGCGGCGGTAGGCGCGTTTGGCTTGGTATTCAATCTCGTGTCGCACGCGCAAAAACGCGCGGACGCGGTGCGCGCAAAATTTTCACTCGCGCCGTTTGTGTTTGGAATCATTGCGGTTTTTCTTTTGTTGGTGATTGGAAATTTGCAGGGACTTTTCGAAGTTGGTTATAACGCAGGCATCGGCTCGCGCGAATTTTACGCGGATTTGAATTTACACAGCTTGGAAGATGTGCAACCGGCATATGAAATTGTTTCGTCAGACGATGCGTGGTGGGCAAAATATATTCCGCAAGACAATTGGTGGTGGTGGCGCGCGTCGCGCGTCTTGAACGACAAAAATCCGGTGGATGGCGGACACATCGAAGTCATTGACGAATTTCCCGCGTTCAGTTTTCTGCTCGGCGATTTGCATCCGCATGTTCTCGCGTTACCGTTCTGCGTTCTCGCCCTCGCGCTCGCGTTCAATCTTTTGTTGAAACCACAAGCGCCCATCACCGGTGCGGAATCGTTTCAGAAACAATTGCTCACACCGCGCACATTTCTCACCGCGCTTGTCGTCGGTGCGCTCGGCATGTTGAACACGTGGGACATTGTGACGTATGGCGTTGTTATCGCCGCCGCGTTCGCGTTGGCGCAGTATCGCGCGGTCAAACAAGTTTCGCGCTGGTTTGTGGTCTCTGTGTTTGGATATTTGTTGGTCATTTTTGTCGGCGGCTATCTTTTGTTCCTGCCCTTCTATCTCGGGTTCTCTTCACAAGCGCGGGGCGTAATGCCACAATTAACCAAGACGCCGCTGCATCAATACTTGATTATGTTCGGCTTGTTCATTTTTATCGTCGCAAGTTTGCTGATTGTTTTGGTCATGCGGCGTCAAGACAAAACGCGCGCGCTGATTCATGCTGTGGAATTAGCAGTGCCATTTTTGGCAGTGCCATTCTTCATTGCGCTTGCGGGTTTGCTGGCAGTAACGTTTGTGCCAAGTTTGCGCGAACAATTGGTCGGCACGCTGAATCTTGCCTCAGACAACATAACATTGGAATTGTTCGGTGTATATTTTGGCGCGTTGTGGGAAAATCCATGGGTCTTTCTCTTGCTCGCGCTTTTGCTGGGATTGACCGCCAGCTTGGGACGGCTCGAAGTAACGGACGCAGATGAGACCATCTCACGCGCCGCGCTTATTTTTGCGTTGCTGCTTGCGCTTGTGGGAATGATTCTGACGTTTGGTACGGAATTCTTGTTTATCCGCGATACGTTTGGTTCGCGGATGAACACCGTTTTTAAATTGTATTATCAAGCGTGGCTGTTGTTGGCAATCGCCGCGACATTTGGCGCGTTTTATATTTGGGATGCGACGCGTGGCATTGGGCGTGCAATTTGGTTCGGCGCGTTTGCGATACTTTTCGCGGCGAGCATGATTTATCCCGCGTTGGCGTACCCGAACCGCGCAAGTTATTTTGATACCAAACGGACAACGCCGACGTTGGACGGTTGGAAGTGGGTCGAGCGCGTGTTCCCCGACGATTACGCGGCGATTGAATGGGTGCGCGCGAATGTGCCGCGTAACGCGGTGTTGCTCGAAGCGGCAGGCGACCAGTATTCTTTTGACAATCGCGTATCCGTTGCGACAGGCATTCCAACAGTGGTCGGGTGGGGCGGACATGAATTGCAGTGGCGCGGCACTTCGGAAGTGTATGCCCCGCGCGAACAAGACGTGGAACGTATTTATAAATCGCGCAACATCCAAGAAACGCGTGAATTGTTGGACAAGTACGGCGTGGATTTTGTGATTGTGGGTGGCATTGAACGCAACAAATATCAATTGAATTCGTCGCTCGTTGATAAATTTGGCAAACTCGGCGATTTGGTGTTTGAACAAGGTTCGATGCGAATTTACCGCGTGGGGAATGTCAGCGTATCTATTCACGCGCCGTAACGTCATATCAGTGGACAATGTGGAAAAATTTTCTGCCGACGAGATTGGCGCGTTGTACGACCGTTTCGCGCCCGAGCTCTACCGTTATATTTATCATCGGCTCGGCGCAAAAACGTTTGCCGAAGATTTGACCGCCGAAGTGTTTGTGCGCGTATTGAATGCCGCGCCGAAACCGAATGATTGGCGCGCGTATCTTTATCGCATCGCGCATAACTTGGTGATTGATGCGCTCCGCAAACATCCACATGTCTTGCAAGAACCCGATGAATCTTTGGTGGATGAACGCTGCGACCCGGTGGCACACGCGGAAGCGCGGGATGAACAACGCCGCCTCCGCCAAGCGATTGCGCGCTTGACACCCGAACAACAGCAAGTCGTCGTTCTGAAATTCATCGAGGAAATGTCAAACGCCGAAGTGGCGCATATCTTGAACAAACCCGAAGGCGCAATCAAAGCGTTGCAGCATCGCGCCTTGACCAATTTGCGCGAGTGGTTAGGCGAACGGCAACCCGAACCGCGCGCGTGGAAACGTTGGAATGAATCTTCGCAACCTTCGTGAAAACAACCCTGACGCGCGATGGCGCGCGCGTCTGTCCACTTTGCGAAACGCGCCCGCGCCTAATTTGGAACGCGGACGCGCGCGCATCGTCGCGTTAGCACAAAAGAAACGCGCGCCAAAAATTCCCACGCAAGTTTCATTCGCATTCGCGTTGGGTGTTGGACTCGTGGTTATTCTGGTAATGGTCGTGATGAGCAGTGCCGTCGGCGCGCTCCCGATTGCGAGTGTGGCAATGACGCGGACGGATGTTTTGCACGCGCAAGTTGTATCGCCGAATGCTTTGCCCGCTAACGCACTGACACGCGCGGCACAAAATTTGAACACAGCTCGTGTACAGAAAACGCCGCTTCCAAATATCGTACCCGAACCGCCGCGTTCGCCGTCCTCTTTTTCAACCCAAACGTATTCTCCTTGAGTTATGCCTAAAAATCGTCGTCGCAATCAAAAACAAAATTCCGTCGCGCCTGCGATGGAAAAAACTGTCGCGGACCCCATGGTCGTTCACTCGAACGGCGAGCCACTCGTTATTGAGACAGTACCCGCGTTTGTGCCGAGCGTGGCGATAGAAACACCCGCGTTGGCTTCGCCCACACTGCGCTCGCTTGCGAACGTGTTGACGTTGGAAGTTGCGCTTTATGTTTTTGTATTTGTGTGCGCGTTGTTGCTCCGCGTCATAAATCTGGACGCGCGTCCGCTTGCGCCTGCCGAAGCGCAGACGGCTTCCGCCGCGTGGCAATTTTTGAATGGCGGCGCGGTCAGTGCATACGCGAGTCCGTTGTTGTTCACTTTGAATTGGCTCGCGTTTTTTCTGTTTGGCGCATTTGATTTGACGGCGCGCTTTGTGCCTGCTGTTTTGAGCGCGTTGGTTGTTTTCATTCCGCTTGGCGCGCGCAACGCGTTGGGTAAAACGGGCGCGTTCGTTGCCGCACTATTGTTTGCGTTTTCTCCGACGACCCTCTTTTTCGCGCGCACGATGTCCGGCGCGGAATTGGGTGTGAGCGCGGCGCTCGGCGCACTAATTTTGTTTTGGCGCGCGCGCACATCCAATTCCAACCGCGCATTGTATGCCGGAGCAATTCTTGCCGCGTTGGCGTTGACTGCGGATGCCTCCGCGTTCACAATTCTGCTTGCCGGTGGAATTTATTTCGCGTTCGTGTGGGCGCGGGCGCGCGGCGCACAATCGGAAAACCAAGAGAGCGCGGAATTGTCGCTCGCGTCGGCGCTGCAAATTCCGCTTGTGCGCGCACTGATTTTCTTTGCAGTTACTTACATTATTTCGGCGACGACATTTTTGTTGAACCGCGATGGATTGGGCATCGCGTTCAATTTGTTGGGCGAATGGTTTGGCGCGTTTTCGACCATCGGCGATTTTGTCTCGCCGCTCAATTGGCTTGTCGTGTACGAACCGCTCGCGTTAATTTTCGGAATTGCCGCGTTGGTGATGGTGATGACACTGCGCGGCGAACATGCGAATGAAATCGGCTTGCTTCGTACTCTTGCGCTCGTTGCGGTGCTCGCGTTTTTGCTGTACTCGCTCGCGGGTAACAAAAATCCATCCGTCGTCGTCGCCGTTACTTTGCCGCTTGCTTTGCTGGCGGGCTGGTTCATTGGGAATTTATTGGAACGCGCGCGCGAGGATATTGAAATGACGGGCGGCTGGAACACGATTGTTGCGGGCGAGCTGCCCGTTTTTGTCATGCTGCTCGTTCTCGCCGCGCTGATTTATCTTCAGATCGCGACCTTTGTTCAACAAACGCGCTTTTCGCCCGCACTCGACGCGTTGTACCAAGTTCTCTCTGTCGCTTCGGTGGAAACGTCGCTCGTTGCAGCTGCGATTACGTTGGCAATCATTTCTGTCGTGTTGCTCGGTGTATTCATTGGCTTGAGCATTCTGCTTGTCGGCGTTGGGCGTACAACAACGCTGCTCGCGTTTGCAGTTCTCATTATTCTCTCGCTGGGCATGGTGCGCGCGACGTGGCTGTTAAATTTTTCAAATGTTGAACCGGTGCGCGAACTTGTTGCGCCGAGTCAAACGCCGTTGCAGATTCGTGATTTGGTGCGCGATATGGAATTTTATTCGCAAGCGCGTTATGGTGACGCGCATGTGGTCCAAGTTGCGGCAAGTCCTGAATTGGGTGCGGTGGGGCGCTGGTATTTGCGCGCGTTCCCAAATATCGTCTGGTCGAATCAACCCGATATTTTGGAAACCGCTCAAGTCATTCTCACTCCCTCAGCAACTCCTCCGCCGGGCGATTGGATGGGACAAGCGTATCGCATTGGCACGGAATGGGAACCGACGAATTTAGATGGGGTCGCGTTGTGGAAGTGGTACATTTTTCGCGAAGGCGGCACTGAATCCGCGCAAAAAATCATGCTGTGGATGCCGACGGAACAAAAATAAGTGGCGACTAGAGATTAGAGATTACATCAAGTATTCATCTCCAATCTCTAATCTCTAGTCCCTAATTTCTATGTCAGTTCAACTTCAAGAACCGAAACAATCTCTTTGGGATACGCCGTTGACGGCGTTATTCAAAATCAATTGGGATGTTGTGATATTGATTGCGATATTGCTCGTCGCAATCGTCACGCGTTTTTATGATTTAGGCAGCGCGGCGTGGAGCCACGACGAAGCAATTCATACTTCGTGGTCGAATGATTTGTATTCGGGTAAAGGATATATTCACAATCCGATTTATCACGGACCGCTGTTGTATCACGCTACCGCGCTCGCATTCTTTTTGTTGGGCGACAATGATTTTTCCGCTCGCGTAATGCCGGTGCTATTTGGTTTGGTGTTGATTGCCGCGCCGTATTTGTTTCGCGAATGGTTGGGCAAACGCGGCTGGGTCATTGCCAGTGTAATGTTTTTAATTTCGCCCGTTATCGCACACTACAGTCGCGTGGACCGTCACGATATTTATGTCGAAGTGTGTGTCGTTCTCATCGCCCTCGCCATCATGAAATATCTGACAACGCGCCGCGCGAATTGGTTGTACTTTGCATCCGCGATGTTGGCGTTGTCTTTTACCGCAATGGAGACAACGTTCATTTTCATGGCGTTGTTTGGATATTTTCTCGCGTCCATTTTGACTTTTGATTTTCTCAACAAACGTTCACCGGATGCAAAATTGACGAATGCGGTGATGGCTGCCGTACTCGGCTTGCCGTTCGCTTTGGCGGCGATTGTTTTGTATTTGTACGACAAGTACATCAATCGAGACGGTGAGGATGCGACGGAGGGCGTCGAGAAAAAGAAACCGGACTTTGATACGGCGACATTCGATTTGCTCCTCGTTCTTGGTTCGTTCATTGTGCCGTTGGGCGTAACACCGCTGTTTATCAAGTACGCGCTCCAGCGTGACCCCACCGATTACAACTCGGTGCTTTCGATTTCCACCAGTTTGGGCGCGCTGATTTTGTTTCTCGCGTTGTCTGCGATGTTTGGTTTGTTGTGGAATTGGCGCAAGTGGGCGATTTGCGCGGCACTGTTTTATCCCATCATGCTCATCTTTTTCACGACGGTCTTTACGAATCCGGCGGGCATCGGTTCGGGCTTTATCGGCTCGCTCGGCTATTGGATTTCGCAGCAAGCGGTGCAGCGCGGGAGTCAACCGCCGTACTATTACTTGATGGTGACGATGCCGTTGTACGAATATCTGCCGTACTTGTTCGGCATGATTGGAATTTTTTACATTCTCGCGCGGCGCAGTTGGCTGCGCGCCGGAATTTTTGGCGTGGTGCTGCTCGCGTTGTTGAGCATTTGGTCCTACATCGAATTTACACCGGGCGTGTTGGAATGGATGTCCGCGAATCTGCCGGTGTTTCGCGGCAAAGACAATTTGCAAGCAGGTAATTACGCGGTGCTGGTTCTCGGCTTTTTGATGCCGTTGTTCTTTGCGCTTGCGTATGACCCCGATGACAAAGCCACGCGTTTTCCAACACTCATTGGTGTTTGGTCTCTTGGCGTCCTTGTCCTCTTTTCATGGGCAGGCGAAAAAATGCCGTGGCTCAATATGCACCTCGCGATTCCGCTCTCGTTGGTCACCGGCTATTTTATGAACGATGTGCTGGACGCGGACTGGCGCGAAGTGTTGAAGCGCGGTGGGCTTGTGATGGCGGTTGTGTTTGCGCTTGGACTGCTCGTCCTCGCCTTTCAATTTTTCTTTGGACCCGCGCCCCTTTCGGGAACGCCGTTGGATGAACAAGCGCGTACGGCGAGCGTGATTATCGCGATTGTGATTATCGGTGCGTGTGCGGGTGTGGTCGTCTATTTTGGCTTGTCGCTCGGACTGAAAAACGCGTTGCGCGTTCTCACTGCCGCGCTCTTTGTCATTTTCGCGCTGTTCACGGTTCGCACGATGGCGAGCGCTGCGTACTATAACAAAGACATGGCTACGGAAACCATCGTGTACGCACAAGGCACGCCTGACGTTCCGAACACGATGCGCGAAATCGAAGAATTGTCGCGGCGTCTCTGCGCGCAAACCAACACCGACCCGAAATCGAAATTGAATTGTGACAACGGCACTATCAAAGTTGCGTATGACGATGATTCCTCGTGGCCCTTTGTATGGTATTTACGCGATTACAAAAACGCGCAATTTTATGGCAAGACGCCCGGCGGTCCGTTCGATGCCGAAGTGGTGATTGTCGGCGATGCGAACGAAAGCGCAGTCAAACCATTTCTCGGCAATCGTTACATCAAACGTCAAATGCGTTTGGTGTGGTGGCCCGATGAAGCGTACAAAGATTTGAATTGGGCGAAATTGTTTGGCGGCACGGATGAAAATGGAAATGAAATTCAAGGTGCGTTGCAGCCGGAAAATTTCAAAAAAATAGTGCGCGACATTTGGTTCTTTCGCAAGTACGACCACAGTTTAAACAGTTGGCCCTTTGTCCATCGGTTCTCGCTGTATGTGCGTAAAGATGTTGCGAGTTTATTGTGGCAATACGCGGGTGTTGCGCCGACGGCGAGTGTTGATGAACCCGACCCGTATCTCGACAAGTACATTCAAAATTTACAAGCGAGTGGCGTACTGAATGGTGCGAACGGTGAATTCAACGGACCCAAGAATCTTGCCTTTGCTCCCGATGGCTCAATGTACGTTCTCGATACGAACAATCATCGCGTCCAAAAATTTGATGCCGCGCGCAATTTTGTCAAGGAGTGGGGTTCGCAAGGCGCGGCGCCGGGACAGTTCAATGAGCCGTGGGGCATTGCGGTTGCAAAAGATGGCACGGTGTACGTTGCCGACACATGGAATCATCGCATCGAAAAATTCGACAAGGACGGAAATTTCCTCGCGCAATGGGGCGTGTTTGGTGATGTGGGCACGGCGTGGGACGAAAATCTTTTGCAGTTGTATGGACCGCGCGCAATTGCGATTGATGGGGATGGCAACTTGTGGGTTTCGGATACGGGCAATGAGCGCATGATTCAATTTTCTCCGACCGGTGAACCGCTCGATGTGTATGGCGGGGTCGGCGGTGAAATTGGACAGTTCCTTGAACCGGTTGGACTCACGATTGACACGCAAGGGAATTTTTACGTTGCGGATACGTGGAACAATCGCATCCAAGTTTTCGACAAGGACTTTGAGCCGTTGCGTCAAATTCAGGTACAAGCATGGGACTCGCAGTCGGTGGTGAACAAACCGTATATTGCAGTGGACAGCGAAGGCAATATCTATGTCACCGACCCCGAAGGTTTTCGCATCATCAAGTATTCGAGCGACGGCAAAGTGCGCGCGGTGTGGGGCTTGCCCGGCAGCGGTCTGGGGGAAATGCAGCTGCCGACCGGAATTTCAATCAATGCCGAAAATGAAATTTTTGTCGCCGACTCGGGAAACAATCGAGTGTTGATTTTCAGCCCGGTGACGCAATAGCGATATGATATAATCCGAACGGGAGAAAGAGAACGATGTTTCGTCGTCATTTCTTTCTCCCGTTTTTTTGTGTATCAAGATTTCAGGTAACGGTTTTTTATGAACAAACGTCGCACGTTCGGCACAGTCCTCGGTTTTGCGATTTCGATTCTCTTTTTATTTCTCGCGCTCTATCGCGTAGATTTCGCGCAAGTGGCACAAGCCATCGCGCGTGCGGACTATCGGCTTGTACTGCTCTCGGCGATTTTTACGCTCGCGAGCTATATCTTGCGCACAATGCGTTGGCGTCGTTTGCTGCTTCCCCAAAAAACAATTCCAACGACGCGCTTGTTTCCGATTCTCGTGATTGGCTTTGCGCTCAACAATGTTTTGCCGGGACGCCCCGGTGAAATTGCGCGCGGTTTTATTTTGGGACAACGCGAACGCATGTCGAAAACGCTCGGCATCGCGACGGTGGTGTTGGAACGCGTTGCGGATGGACTCACGCTAATTGCCATTCTCGCCGCGCTCGCGTTCTTTATCGAGCTGCCGGGGTGGGGACAACAGGTTGAAACGTTTTCGGTTTTGATTTTCGGCGCGGCATTATTTTTTATGTTGTTGATGTTGTGGCGCGAAAAATGGATGACGCATCTTTTGCATCGCGTGATTCATCTGCTGCCCGCGAAATTTGGGCATCGCATTGCGAATATGTTTGCGTCGTTCATTATGGGACTGCATTCGCTGCGTTCGCCGCGCGACATTGTGGCGATTTTACTTTTCTCGCTCGCGGTTTGGGTGTGCGAAGCGATTTCGTATTTTCTCGTCTTGAGCGCGTTCAACCTTTTGAATTTTCCAAGCGAACGCATTCTCGCCGCGTTCTTTTTGATGGTCATTGTCAATTTGAGTATTTCGATTCCTGCCGCACCGGGCGGCATCGGACCGTTTGAATGGGCGGGAACGCTGGCATTGAGCGCGTTCAGCGTCGTCAACGTGTTCGCGTTGCCCGCCGTATTGATTTCACACATGGTGCAGTATGGCTTGATTACAGGGCTGGGTGTGGTCTTCATGGCGCGCGAGGGAATTAAATTGACACAAGCGGCGCAAGTGATTGAAGCCGAACGCGCCGCCGAATCTTCCGGTTAAAAAAACGAAACCCGTCTGTACAGACGGGTTTCGTTTTTTTAGGGCGTCACTCCAACAAACGAAGTCGCAATGTCACGCGCCCGCGACATAAATTTTTCTCCCCCTGCCGTGTCGCCTGTAACGGTGACGAGGTACGCGTCGCCTGATTCGAGCAAGTACAAAAATTGGACACCGCGCAGTGTGAGCAAATTTCCCGTGTTATCTATCAACGAAATATCATAGACAATGGACGCCGCTTGCATGCCGTTGACGGACAACGGCGCTTGCACTTGTACAACTTTTGCGCCGCGTACAGCTTTGGGCAACGCGTCCGCGTAGGCTTTGACGTACGTGACCAAATCATGTGTGCTTTCGAGCGAGGTGCGCGCAATCGAAACATTTTGCAAACTTGCGCTGTTCGTTTTGTCAACCGCGTAAAAAACGAATGCCTTGTATTGTCCTGACTCGAGCAGCGCTCGTAATTGTTCGGCGAGCGGCGGATTGTTTTCTTGCGCGGAACTGATGGCACTTTTCAATTCCGCTTCGCTCAATTTAATTTCTTGCCATGCATCGGGCAGCGCAATTTGATACGTCGCGCGACTGTACGGCGTCCATCCGGCGGGCGTCGTGGGAATCACAACGGGGCGACGTGTTGGCGCAACAGTGGGGGCGGGCGTTGCGTTCGGCGTTGCCGTCTGCGATTCTCCACCGCACGCCGCGACAACCAACATTCCGAACAATACAACAACGCGGAAAAATCTTTTTAGGTCGCGTTCCACTGCAAGCCTATTGGTCCTGTGTATTCCACATCGGGACGAATCAAACGATTGTCCGCCGCTTGTTCCAAAATATGCGCCGTCCAGCCGGCAGTGCGGCTCGCCGCGAACGTTGCGGTGAAAAGGTCGCGCGGCAGTCCCACCGCGTGCATCACCGCCGCTGAATAAAATTCCACGTTCGTGTACAGACGCTGCTCCGGTTTCGTCTCGTGCAAAATTTCGAGCGCGCGGTCTTCGACGGTTTGCGCGAGGCGAAACAATTCGGGTTCGCTGTAGGTGCGCGCTGTCTCGCGCAAAATTTCTGCGCGCGGGTCGGTTGTTTTATAGACGCGATGCCCAAAGCCCATCAAGCGTTCTTTGCGCGCAATTGCATTACGAATCCACGTTTCCGCATTTTCTGCTGTCCCAATCGCATCAAGCATATCCAACACTTTGCTCGGCGCGCCGCCATGCAGGGGTCCCTTCAGCGCGCCGATTGCTCCGGTCACGGCAGAATACAAATCACTGCCCGTTGATGTAATCACGCGCGCAGTAAAGGTGGACGCGTTCATCCCATGGTCTGCGAGCAGCACGAGATACACATTAATCATCGTGCGCTGTGCGGCGGTCGGTTCATTTCCCGTAATCATGTACAAATAATTGCTGCCGTGGTCGAGGTCAGTGCGCGGCGGGATGATTTCCAAGCCGTGACGCAAACGATGAAAAACGGCGATGACGGTTGCGACTTGCGCGGTGAGCGCGAGCGCGTGCTCCAAGCCAATGTTTGTTCCGGGATTCGTCGCACCGAGCGCCGAGACTCCTGTTCGCAATGCGTCCATCGGTTCTGCAGAAGTGGGGAGCGCGCGGAGGATATGGATTACATTCGAGGGCAGGGAACGATGCTGTGCCATTTCGTCGCGAAACGCGCGCGCTTGTGCGTCGGTCGGTTTTTGTCCATGCCACAACAAATATGCGACCTCTTCAAAAGTGGCGTGCTGTGCGAGGTCTTGAATTTCATAACCTTGAAAAACCAGCTGTCCTTTTTCGCCTTCAACCAGACTGTGTTTTGTTTCTCCAACAACGATATTTTGCAGACCTTTGGCTGCCATTGCTTCCTCCGCAAAGAAAATGGATTTTGCACTCGTGGGCGCGATTTTATATCACATCGCAGTTTTTCGCATAACGCTTGTCGAATTTGTAAAGCGATACAATTTGTGAGACTCGTTTTTAAACCTCTTGAAACACCTCCTTCGTTCTGCTATAACGATACTGGTTCACAAGGAGGACGCGATGAAGAAAATTTCCAAAAAGACGACGGGGAAAGCGGTGCGCCGCACACAGTCAAAAGTAAAGCGCACTGCGCGCAAAGAGACGACGAAAGCAACTTCCGCGCGCGGACGTGGCAAGTTCGCAGCAGCCGACACACAAGCCGCAGGCAAAGTGCCGACACATATTTTGATTGTGATTCCCGGATTCATGGGCAGCAAGCTGCGCGACCCTGTGACGAACGAAATCATCTGGCTCGACTTGAGTGCGATTCCGCGCGAACCATGGCGTTGGGACGACTGGCTCGACAATCTGTTTGCCAAGATGCGATATTCGCCGGACACAAAGCTGGTTCCGGCGGGCATCATGGAGGATGTGGTTTTTCTCCAACCGTTTTGGAAAGACCCGTACTATAGCGACCTCCTCGCGCTGCTCGAAAGTTGGGGCTATGATATTGATGAAAACGTCAAGTCAAAATCCAAGCTGATTGCTTATACGTTTGACTACGATTGGCGCGAAGATTTTCGCGACTCGGCGGACAAATTGCGCAAGGAAATTGCCGAGTGGCGAGTCAAGCATCCTCCAGCACAAATCTGGTTGATGGGACACAGCGGCGGCGGCATCGTCGCGCGGACACTCGTCAAGAAAACAGAAAACGAAAAACTGGTGGACCGTTTGATTCTGCTCGCGTCGCCGTGGGATGGTTCGCCGCGCGCGGTCTATCATTTGATGAAAGGGTATGACGTGTTCCTGCGCGTCGGTTTTGATATTGGCGATATTGCCAAACGTACGCGTGAGGTGCTTAGAACATTTCCCGCGATTTATCAAATCGTTCCGTTGCAAAATTTTTTGCACGACCAAAACGGACAAGCAATGGACCCCTTTGTTGACAAAGGTTGGTTGGACAATGACCCACAATTCAAATTGTTGGAAAAAGGACAAGCGTTTAATCAAGAGGTCGGCAAAACAATTGCGGTGCCCGAAGCAATGGAATTTTTTGGCACCGAATTGCTGACCGCGAAAACGGGAACGATTCAAACCGATGCCGCGCAAAAATGGTTGAGCATTGAATGGGCAACGCAAGACAGCGGCGATGGCACTTTGCCCGAATATACCGCGATTTTTCCTGCTCCTGTTCGAAACATTCCCGTCGTCGACGAACACGCGCGCATTTTTACCAATGCGGAACTGCAGCGCATTTTGAAATGGGAATTGCTCGGCAAGTTTCGCAACGAAGCCGAACCGCGTGCGGCAGTCACGACGGAACAACTCGCCGTCCAATTCTTTCCCACAAAGTACGTGTACGAACCGAACGAGCCAATTCAAGTTTGGGCGACACTGGAACATTTCGCGATCAAGAATGACACGCGCGAAAAACATCCGCTCTCGAACGCGCGCATTGCCGCAGAATTGAAATGGCTTCAACCCTTGCCCGGCTCGAATGCATCGCCGCCGCCACCGCCGTTGTCCGATACCGATTTGCTCCCGGTCACGGAAATAGCGGGACGATATGAAGGAACGTTGCGCGCACCGCAGACGGAAGGTTACTATCAAGTCGAAGCCACCGTTGATACCATTGATGAGAAGGTTACGCTCCAAGAAACGATTGCGGTCGAAGCCGTACCGCCGCCGCGCGAACAAGTTTGATGGATACAACATCGTTCAATCTGCTTGGCGATTCGTTAGTGCGCCAAGAACACAAAGGAGATTTTGCAGCTGCGCGCGTGTTGGCAGAAACGCAGTTGGTGCAAGCCCAACGCACGCGCGACTTGAACGCGGAACTCGACGCGTCGATTGCGCGCGGTATCGTTCACTTGATGCAAGATGAAATCCACGCGGCGCAAGAAATTTTTGTTCACGCGCAGCAGCGCGCCCCAAATGATATCGTCCGTCAATTCCGCGCGCTTACGTACGAAATGTTTGCGCTCTCGGAACAATACAATACGTTTGCGGATGATTCCGGTGCGACGGCGATTGAATTGACGCCGCGCTGGAATGTAGAAAAACTGGAACCCTACAGCACGCGCAGAGACGCGTTGGCGCAACAATGCGCGGACGCGACCGTTCAAACCGAAGCATGGCTCGTGCATACGCTGTATTTCAATTACCGCGTCGGGCAAGCGGTCCTCGACATGAATCGCTACACACCAACGCCCGGCGCCGAACAAATCCTCAAAGTCTTTTTGAAAAATTCCCAACAACTCCTCGCCAGTGGCGATGCGAACAATATACCCATTTGGTCTGCGCTCGGCGCGTTCTTTTGCGCCGACCTATACCATCGCGCGCAGAACGAAACTCTCGCCTCCCAATTTCTGACACGGGCAGCACAAGCGTACGAACGCGCCAACGATTCGGTTGGAGCTGCCAATTGTTTGATGATTCTCGGCGATTGGAAATGTGCGCCGTTCGGTTCGCCGCTGTCTTGGAATTTTGCCTTGCGCGACAGCAGCTCGGAAGCGAGCAATCTCGCAGTCCAGCACGAGGCAGAGGAATTTACGCGTCCCACTGATGCGGCATTAAATCAAGCACAAATACTTTATGCGCAAGCCGCCGCTGGATTTCAAAATAGCAACAGCGTGCGCGGATTGGCGGCGCTGCAATTGCGAAACGGGTACCTCGCAATGTTGCAAAATGATTTTGTGCAAGCGCTCGAGTACACACAAAACGCAGGTGAAATGTTCGCGCGCGCGGGTGATTTTCGCAGCGCGCGTTTGGCAAACACGCATCACCTTATGGCGTCCATTGGCGCGGGCAAAATGACGGACGCGGTGGAACGCGCCCAACAAATCGGCGCGGCAGGCGCGGCGGGCGCGAGTTTTAGCAGCACGTTGAGTATGGGCATTTTGCTCAATCGTTTTGCGCGACACTGTTGGATTCGACGCGGCGATTTTGACCGCGCGTTGGCTGCTTATCAATCTGCACAAACGCTCTATTCTGCACTCGGCGCAGAAATCAACGCGACGCAAAGTTTGGTGGACCAGGGAATGGTATATCAAGCGTTGGGTGACCGCGCGGGCGCGATTACTTGCTTTGAAGAAGCGAGCGAACGTTACGCGCAATCCAAGCAAATATACCCGGTGCTTGCAGAAAATTTACAGCAGCGCGAATTGAAACTCCTCACAAGTTTGTATGACACGTATCTCGTCAAAACCGACGCGGATGGGATGGAACGGACTGCCGCGCGTTTGCAAACCTTGTTGCCGCAATTCGCACCCGAACAGAATGTTGGTGCTTCGCCGGATATAGCACTCTCGAATTTGGCATTGCATCACCTTGTGAGCACAAACATTCAACAGGCAGCAGTACTTGTGCCGTTGTATCGCGCGCGGAGTGCAAAAGCCGATGGCGATGCAACGCGAGCGGTGCGTCAATTTGCTCAAGCCGAAAGCGCGCTCTCGCAAGTGCAAGGCGGTGACCGCGCGTGGCTCGCAGTCGCATTGTTTTCCGAACAAGAACGTTTTCAGGATGCGGCGAACGCGGTGCGTGAATATCTTGCCGCAGGTGGCGCGAACGCCGGTTTTGTCGGCGGCGTTGTCGAACAGATGGCGCGTGCGAGCAAAGAATATGGCGCGCAAGAAGCACAACTCCAAACCTTTCGGACGCATGACCTCGCGTTCGATATGTTTGTGCGCGTCAAGGCATATCAAGACGCGCGCGAACAATTTAATGTACTAAATCAATTGGGCGGGGGCGATTGGTGGAAGCAAGACCGCCGCCCGTGGAATGTCTTGGCAAATATCGGTGAGATGTACGAGGGGCTAAATGAATTTGATGCGGCACTTGAGGCGTACATACACGCGATTGCGGAATTTGAAACGCGGCGCAGCTCGTTGACGCGCGACGAACTCAAGACCTCGTTCGCAGGTGACAAGAACGCGCAATATCTTTACTTTCAAGCCGCGCGCGTTGCGATGAAAACCAAAAAGTATGAACGCGCGTTTGAATTTATCGAACGCGGCAAAGGACGCGCCTTGCTCGACTTGATGGCGCAGCGCGTCGCACAATCGAACGTTGGAAAAATTGACGATGCTACTCTGCGCGCGTGGCGTCAAGCCAGCGCGCAGCTCGCTTTACAGCGTGAATTGTTGACACAAGCGCGCGAAGCAAACACACAAAATTCAGAACAAATTGCATCGTTAAAAAATCAAGTGGAGCGCGCGGACTTTGAACTGAAGGCATTGGAAACGAAATTGGTGCGCGAGGACGCGAATTTTTTGCAAGAAGCAACGACGGGTGCGCCTACAATGTCTGTCGAACAAGTGTCTGCGTTATTGCCGCCGGATACCGCGCTGATTGAATATGCGTTTCTCGACAATGACTTTTTGTTGTGGACGATTGACCGCGCCGGATTGAAACAAGCGACGCACGCGCAAATTGACGCGCGCGAATTGACACGCCTCATCAACGCGTTCCATGCCGCGTGCGCCCGCGCGAGTTCGACGAATGTGATGACACTCGGAAAAAAGTTGGCGGAATATTTTATCGAGCCGTGTCGCCCAACGCTTCTGGCAAACAAACAATTGATTCTTGTGCCGTATGGCGCGGCGCATCGCCTCGCGTTTCAAGCATTACCGTTCGATGATGCGCCGTTGTTTGCGACACACAGCTTGAGTTACTTGCCAAACGCGAGCACGCTTCAATTTCTTGGTACTGCACCCGCACAACATTCCACGAAAATGTTTGTGGTCGGAAATCCGACAGGCGATTTGTATTACTCTGAAAACGAAGCGGAATTTGTTGCCGCGTTGTTTGATGTCGCGCCGCTGTTGGGTGAACAAGTGAAAAAAGATACGGTGATGAAACAATTGGGCGAAGCGAATCTAATTCATTTGGCGACACATGGGACATTGAGCAGTGAGTCACCGTTACTTTCGGCGATTGCGCTTGCGGACGAACAAGCGTTGACATTATTGGAATTGATGGGTTTGCATCTTGAGGCTGACCTCGTAGTAATGAGCGCGTGCAGTACGGGGGAGGGCGAAACAACTGCCGGAGATGATATTTTGGGTTTGACGCGCGGACTGGTCAGCGCGGGTGCGCGCAGCGCGATTGTCAGTTTGTGGCAAGTGGATGACGCGTCCACCGGTTTGCTCATGCACAAATTTTATCAGGCAGTACGCGACCACATGCCGCTCGCGCGCGCATTGCAGTACGCCGCGAACGAATTGCGAAAACTTTCGGCTGAACAAATCGACGCGGCGTTGGAAAATTTACAGCAAGGCGTTGCGGAAAAAATTGTCCGCCCGCGTCGCATCATTCCCGCATCGCAAAAAAAGGCGGAACAAGATACAATCACATTTGAAAATTTCGAGCATCCTTATTTTTGGGCACCGTTTGTGCTTGCCGGTGTGGGCGCGTACGCTATCGCTTAAGGGAGCTTGATATGGCTGATGATTCGAATGAAAACCTTTTTGCGTTGCTGATTGGAATTGACTATTACCCGGAAGGGACAGAATTTGAGGGGCGGCGCTTTCCGAATCTCGAAGGCGCGGTCAACGATATCACGCGTGTGGAAACATTTTTGCGCGAACGAATAAAACTCCCGGACGACCATCTCATTAAACTCACTGCGACGGATAGCGGTGTGATGGGCGCGTTCGAACCGCCGGAAAAACTGCCCACGCGCAAAAACATGATTGCTGCGTTTCAGCGGCTCACCGAGATGGCGCATCCTAATTCGCAAGTCTATATTCATTACGCCGGACACGGAGGGCGCGCGGCAACGGCATTTCCCAAAATCAAGAGCGCGACCGGACGCGACGAAGGACTCGTCCCGACAGATATCGCGCAACCCGGCTCGAATTATATTCGCGACCTCGAATTGGCTTGCTTGCTCAAACGCATGACGGACAAGGGTTTGCTCGTTACGCTCATTTTGGATTCCTGTCATGCGGGCGGCGGTGAGCGCGGGAACAAGACGGCTCGCGTACGCGGACGTCCCGAAGTTGACCAACGGGCGCGTCCACTCGACGGACTGGTTGGTTCCGTTGAAGAAATTGAACAGTTTTGGTTGAACGAACAAAAAGCAACCTCGCCAAGCGGTTGGCTCAACACACAGCAGCGCGTGTTGTTGCTTGCGGCGTGCCGCGCGTCCGAGTCAGCATACGAAGATGTTTTTGAGGAAAAACAAAAATTCGGCGCGCTTTCGTATTGGATGCTCGATTCGTTGCTGCACGCGGATGCAGAATATACATACCGACAATTGTACGAACGCGTGCTTGGGAAAGTGCAAACGCGTTTTATGAATCAAACGCCGCAACTCGAAGGCGACGGTACGCGCGCGATTTTTGGGAATGAGCATTTCAAAAAAAAGTTTGCCGTGACGGTGATGGATGTAGATTTGCAAGCGCGTCAAGCGCGACTGAACATTGGACGCACCGGCATGGTCGGCGATGGGGCGTTGTTTGCGGTGTATGCGGCTGATGCACAAGCGTACGTTGAAAAAAATCGGCTCGCGCTCGCGACGTTGACTCAAGTGGGAACGACAGATTCCCTCGCCAAACTTTCCGAGATTCCTCAACCGGTCGCATCCATTGACGCGGGCGCGCAAGCTGTTTTATTGTACGCCGGCAAAATTAATTTGAGTCGCAAGTTTGGTTTCATCGAACGCGATGATTTACCCCCGGCAGTTTCGCAAACGGACGCGTTCGCCTTGGTGCGTCAAGCACTTGAAAAACATCGTGCGGGTGCTGAACTGAAACGACGCGCAAGTTTGATTGAATTGGTTCAAGAAAATGAATCGCCGGATTTTCAAATTGCGCTCAATGAACGCGGGCTGTACGAGTTTTGCGACGCGGCGGGCGAATTGCTCGCGAATGTCTCGCCTTTGCCTGTTGACGCAGTGAACGCACGACGCGTGGTCGAACGCTTGGAGCATCTCACAAAATTCTACAACGTGCTGCGTTTGGAAAATAGAGATGCTCAATCGGAATTGATCGGCAAACTGGAATTGAAACTTGGCACCCTGCCATCGAACATTCCAATGGGACAAACTGAAATCGAGTTGCTGCCGTTGCCCGACGCGACCACGCCGCCAACGATTTCAGACCAACAAGATTTCGCATTGCAAATTTATAATCGTTCCAAAGACCATGAACTGAATTTTGCGGTATTTTGTCTTGCCGCCGATTGGAGCATCACCCAAGTCGAATTTTCTCCCACCGAAAGCGGTGTGATGTCTATCGAATCGCGCACGACGCGCACGAGTCAGGCGTTGTCCTTTGACCTGCCGCGCAAATCAAGCAGCGGCACGTATATTCTCAAAGTCATCGCGACGATGGACCCGAGTACGTCGTTTGGTTGGCTCGAATTGTCCGGCTTGGATGAATCAGAGCGCGTCTATCGTGGCGAAAAACCTGCGGATGAATTGGAAGCATTGTTTGACAGTGTTGCGCGCGGACGCACGCGCAGTATCATTCCAACGCGTCCCTCGACGCGTGACTGGGTAACCGCGCAGGTGCAGCTCCATGCCGTGCGCGCATAATTTGGAGGACGAATGAAAATCGCGCCGCTCGGTATCAACTATTCCACGCGTAAATTATTGGCGCAGCCGCTCGATGCGAAAAGTTTGGGGCAGGCGTTGATTGACACGTCGAGCGGCGTCAAAGACGCGCTGGGTACATTGTCGTCGGCAGGTTCGCGCGGCGGCACGCTGGGCGAAGAATTGAAGCGCAAACAAATTGACCTCGGCGACCCGCGTTCCGCAGGATGGACAATTCTGTTGAGCGCGAACGACCCACAACGGAATGAACGCATCAACGCGATTCGCAAATTGGCGCAGCATCGCGGCTTGAATCTCGCGAACGCCTTGTACTATAACGGCGAGACGTTGGAAGAATGGGACACGTGGCTCGAAGAAAACTATAATACGCTCACGGCGGGGAGCAAGCCATACTATATTTTGATTCTCGGCGGACCGAATGAAATTCCGTTTTACGTGCAAACGCTGCTCGCGACGACGGCGGCAGTCGGGCGATTGGATTTTGAAACGCCCGAAGAGTTGAAAACCTACGCGGAAAAGATTGTGCGGCTCGAAACGGCAGAACAACCTGTCGTCGCGCGCGAATCCATTTTCTTTGCGCCGAATCATGGGAAACTCGACCCGACCTATTATAGTCATCACCACTTGGCGAAGCCGCTCGCCGAACGTGTGGAACAAGAACAAGGTTTGGGTGTTACACGATTGTTTGCCAAGGACGCGCGTAAACAAGATTTGAGCGACGCGTTGTTGAAGTCAAAAGCCGCGTTCGTGTTCACGGCAAGTCATGGTTTGGGCGCGCCGGAAGAAACACTCGCCAAACAAAAAGAATTGAATGGCGCGCTGTGCTGTCAAGATGCGCCGTCGGAAGAGGATGCCAAATGGCTTTATCGCGCGAGTGATGTGCCGGACAAGGAACCTTTTTTGGAAGGCGCGGCATTTTTTCAATTCGCGTGTTATGGCTACGGCACGCCCGCGACGAGTGATTTCGCGCATTGGGACCCGCAACTTGCAAACGCGTTCAATGCCCAAGCCGATTTTGTTGCGGCATTGCCGAAAAAATTATTGGCGCATCCGCGCGGTCCGATTCTTTTTATCGGGCATCTCGATGTGGCGTTGCTGCAAGGTTTTGAAGACGCGGAAAATCCCGGCACGGCGCAAGACCCGTGGCACGCGCGCGCGGAACCGTTTTACCGCGCGGTGAGCGATTTGCTGCAAGTGAATCCGGCGGGAATTGCGATGGGCACCTTGACGCAGCGTTCGAATGACTTGAATCAACGACTCACCAAAACATTCGACAATTTACAACGCGGCAAACTAAAATCGAACGACGAACTCCAAGAAAAACTCGCGGACCTTTTTCTGCGCCGCAACGACGCGCAAAACTACATGATATTCGGCGACCCTGCCGCGCGCTTGCGGATTCCCGCGAAATAACAAATTGAGGAGAAACGAATGGCAGACGAAACACCTCCCCCCGCGAAAAAAACACGCGCCGCGCGCACCACAACGCGGAAACCACGTACGACGCGCAAAACAACGTTTGACGCGCAACTCGTACGCACCACACGCGCGCGAACATCCATGCCCGCGCTCGACCCTTTTCGTCAACAAACCACCGATGAGGTGACAGCGGTTCGCGTTTCGTTTAGCGCAATTCCCGGAATGGATGAAGCGCAAAAAAAATTGGGCGAAACGCTCCAAGAGTTTATGCAAAAAGTTGGTGACGCGATTCGCGATGTGACGACGCTTGAAGTGAAAACGTACGTGAGCGATGACATCGCCGGTGTGAAAATCGAAAAGGGCGAGTTGGTTGGCGATTTGCGTTTGCGCGCCATGACGACGATTGCGCTCGATGGCGATATTGCCGCGATTATTCCAATGCGCGCGGAAGGAATGGACGAAACGCTGTGGGCGGCGCATGTGGACATGGTGAAACAAGCGCAAGCGAATCGAACCGAGTTGGTGAAACTCGCGGCATCGGCGGCGGCGGGACTCGTCGCCGCAGTTAAACCGGTATGAGTGTTTTTGAATTGGCGGAACCCACACGCGGCGTATTGCCCGATGTGATGCAAGTGTGGGATGTGCGCGCGCCAAGCGCGTCCGCGTTTTCGTCACCGCGCGCGCGCGTCACAATTCCGCAATGGCGCGTCAATTTGCCGCCCGACGCGCGCGAAATTGGTTCCGCGTTTCGCGCGCTCGATGCAAGTCTTGTGTTGACGGACAATGCGCTCGCGCACGCGTCTTTTCGGCTCGAACAATTTGTCCAAGCGCAGCGCGCGCTGCCGGAAAAAAAACTGTTCAAATCATTTGCGAGCGCCGCGACACCCGAACACATGTTGAGTTTGATGGTCAATCCGCCATCGGAAAACAGAGCATTTGGAAGTCCGTTCGATTGGCTCGGTGATTGGCGGCAAGCGATTGACGAATTCAAAACGTTTATCGCGCAATTGCAGCAGCATGTTTGGAATTTCGCGTGGGTGGACACAGAACTCGCGGGCGCGCGCATTGCGTTGACGCGCGTGAATTGGCTAGGCGATTTTCAGACGAGCTATCGGAATGAGGCAAGCAGTGGTGAGGTGGAATTGCATCAACGCGCGTTACACGGTGCGCTCGGCTCGCGTCACCGTCTGTTCAAACAATTTGTGACGGTCATTCGTGGCGCGGCGCAGCTGGCAACGCTGGCGCTGATGGCAGCGAATCCGCTGCTCGCGTTACCTGCCGCGTTACGTTTTGTGAAATTGTTGTTTGAAGAATACCGCAAGCATCAAACCGAATAAGCGTATTGCAAATTTCAAATTTGCAATGAGGAGGAACAATTATGGCAGAAAGTTGGGAGACATCCATCAAAGCCGCCGCGCAAAAATTGGCGGAAGCGTTGCAAGACGCGGCGACATTGACGGTGAAAACTGATTTTGTCGAACCAGCGGCTGCGGGCGGCGCACAGACAACGCCCATTGGGTTAGTCACGACAATCAAGTTGGACGCCGATAGTGAGAACGCGGTCCCGATTACGCGTGTGGAAGGCGTGGGCTTGCAAGTGAATCAATCGCTGTTTCAAATTCACGAAAGCAATGTCAAAGCCGCGATGGACTATCGCATCCAAGTCCTCACCGCGTTGCTTGATACAATAAAATCGCAGCTGCGTTAAGCGCTCGCAGATTGTTCAAGACAGGCGAGATGTTGCAAATAGGTTCGCAATGTCTCGCCTGTCTTCGCGCCCGGGAAATTTTGTCGCTCGTACTATAGTGTATACTGAAAACGATGGACAAAAATTCTGCGACCGAACTTGCGCGGCGCGCGGCGCTGTTTGTGTACGTGCCGTACTGTCCTTCCATTTGTACCTATTGCGATTTTAATGTGTATGCGCGGCGGGAAAATGAATTTGAGGCGTATGCAAATGCAGTTGCCAGAGAAGTTGAATTGACCGCGCGAACGTTCGAGTATCCGATTCAAGCAACTTCGCTTGCGTTCGGCGGCGGCACGCCTTCGATTATGTCTTTGGCGCAAATCGAAAAAATTGTCGCGCAAGTGGACGAGCATTTTCGATTTGTTCCTGATGCGGAATGGACGCTCGAAGCGAATCCCGGCACGGTGGATTTGGAAAAATTACGCGGGCTGCGCGCAATGGGGTTTGCGCGTTTGTCGCTCGGTGTGCAAACCTTCGACGACACGCGTTTGAAACAATTCAATCGTGACCACACTGTCGCGCAAGCGTACGAGGCATTTGAATTGGCGCGGCGCGCGGGCTTTGAAAATATCAATCTCGATTTGATTTATGGCTTGCCGAATCAATCCGTCGAGGATTGGCGCGTAACGTTGGCACGCGCGCTCGCGTTTGGGTCCGAACATCTTTCGTTGTACGGGCTGCAAGTGGAAGAACGCACGGTGTTGAAAAAACAGATTGAATTGGGGCGCATTACTCAACCGGATGCGGAGGTCGCAGCGGAGATGTACGAAGTCGCGGTTGAAATGTTGACCGCAGCGGGATTCGCACATTACGAAATTTCAAATTTCGCGCGACCCGGTTTTGAATCGCGGCACAACAAAACGTATTGGTTGAACGAACCGTATATTGGATTTGGCGCAGGCGCACATTCGTCGTGGCACGATGCGCGCGGCGAACACGTTCGCTACGAAAATCTCAAGTCGCCGCGCGCGTACATGCGGAGAATAGAACAGGGCGATTTGCCTATCGCGTCGCGCGAAAAAATTTCGCGCGCGATGCAAATGGCGGAAACAATTTTTCTGGGCTTGCGTTTGGCGGAAGGAATTGCGTGGGAACGTTTTCGCACGCGTTTTGGAGTTGACGCGCGCGAAATTTATGCGGAGCAAATTGCGACGTTGTCCAATTCCAAGTTGCTGCGCGCGGACGCGGAACGAATGTGGTTGACCGAGCAGGGGATGTTGTTGTCGAATCAGTTGTTGTGGCGCTTTTTGCCGGATGAGTGATTATTTTTCGCGATACACAACTTGATGAATCAGATTGTGTAATTGTGTGACGGTGGGATTTTTTAGTTGGGTTGCTTCCAGCGCGAGTTCGGCGCGTTTGGCATAAACCTCTGCTTGTTTCTTCGCGTACTCGCGCGCGTTCGTTTCGTCCAGGATTTTTTCGACGTGCGTGATGTCTTGGTCGCTCCACTCTTTTTTCGCATACAACGAGCGCAATTCTTGTCCTTGTTCGCTTTGCATCGCATACAACACGGGATACGATTTTTTGCGACTCAATAAATCGGTGCGCGCGGATTTCCCCGTCACTTCGGGGTTGCCCCACAAGCCCAACACATCATCCGCAATTTGAAACGCGATGCCAAGCTGCTCGCCATAGTTTGCGAGCGTGCGATACAACTGCGCGTCATTCGTCCCCAAGCGCGCGCCAATTTCGCACGCGCCCGCGAGCAGCGCCGCCGTCTTGCCGCCAATCATTTCAAAATAATCGTCGAGCGTCACTTGGTCGGCGCGTTCGTATCCTAAATCGAGATATTGTCCTTGTGTCAGTTTGAACGTTGCCGCGTGAAAGACGCGTTGAATGGCAATGTATTGCGCGAGGGACAAGCTGCTCGGTAATTCATTCATGGCTTGCTGAGCGAGGACAAACATTGCGTCGCCCGCGTTAATGGCTTGCGGCATCCCCCATAGTTTCCAAATGGTTGCGCGTCCTCGTCGCGCTTCGCTATTGTCTTGAATGTCGTCGTGTATCAATGAAAAATTATGGATGAGTTCAATCGCGGCAGCGGCAGGTAACGCATCGCGCCAATTGCCGCCGACGGCTTGACAAGACCACAGGCAGAGCAGGGGGCGAATTCGTTTGCCTGTATCTGCGCGAATTTTTTTTCCATTCGCATCTGTCCAACCGAGATGATAGTGGAACATGTTGAAAAATTCCGCGTACTGCGGATTGTGCGTTTTTGTTAAGGTCTGCAACTCGGATTCGATGGCGTCAAGATATTCGTTCGACATGGTGTTCGATGAAGAAAAAGTGCGCTGACGAACAGCGCATTTTTTGTATTCAGATTTTTTGGAGATGCGGTGTGTGGTGTAACTGTTTGAGGTTCGCCGCGCCGATGCCAAACATGGCGACGTGTAATTGTTTCACGAGCGCGTGAACTCCATCGGTCGCGTGTTCGGCGGAAATGTTTGCGAGTTTCAAAAGCGGCGAAGCGAGTCCGACGAGTGACGCGCCGAGCGCAACGCATTTTGCGATTTCAATTCCGTTGCGAATTCCGCCGCTGGCAAAGATGGGAATGTTCGGCGCGGCGTTTCGCGCGGCAACCAAACTATCTGCCGTTGGCAAGCCCCAGTCCCAAAACATTTCGGCGAGTTGTTTCAATTCCGCACTCGGCGCGCGTTTCGCTTCGACGGCTGCCCATGACGTTCCGCCTGCGCCCGCCACATCAAGCGCGCGCACGCCCGCATTCGCCAATTGGCGCGCGGTATTTTCCGAAATGCCAAAACCAACTTCTTTGACGATGATGGGAATTTCGAGCGCGCGACAGACTTGTTCAATTTTTTTGAGCAGTCCGCTCCAGTTCGTGTTGCCGTGGTCTTGGACGGCTTCTTGTATCGGATTGAGATGCAAAATCAGCGCGTCGGCTTGAATCATGTCCACCGCGCGTTGGCATTCCTCAATGCCGTATCCATAGTTGAGTTGAATCGCGCCGAGATTGGCAAAAAGCAAAATATCGGGGGCAATGTCGCGGACGCGATACGTGCGCGCGAGCGCGGGGTCCGAAATCGCCGCACGTTGTGAACCGAGACCCATCGCGATGCCTGTCGCTTGCGCGGCTTGAGCAAGATTGCGATTGATGCGTTCGGCTTCGCTCGCACCCCCTGTCATCGAGGAAACGAGCAGCGGCGCGCGCAATGTTTTACCAAAAAGCGTGAGCGTGGTGTCAATCTCGGCGAGGTCGAGTTCGGGCAGTGCCTGATGCACAAAGCGATATTTTTCGAGTCCGGTGCTGACATCGAAAAATTGCACATTCTCTTCGAGGTTGATGCGAAGGTGTTCAACTTTGCGGTTACTCACAACGGTTTCGTCGGGCATAAACAGTCTCGCTAATTATATCATATCGAATACGACGCGCGGGACGCCTTTGCATTGCGCGCAACTCGCGTGCGCGGACGGTGTTAATTCTAACAGCATAGAAACTCAAGCGGACGCGGCGCAAGATTGACGCTGTATGGCATCGTGCATATACTTGCGCCGCAAGTAACACGCTTGCAGCGATACTGTTCCAGACACCCAACAATCCTTTTGGAGGCAAACATGGAAGACACTTTTGAACAAGTGAAAGCAATTATTGTGGATAAACTGGGCGTGGACGAATCCAAAGTTGTCCCCACCGCGCGCTTTCGCGAAGACTTGGAAGCGGATTCGCTCGACCTCGTCGAACTCATCATGGAGTTTGAAGAAAAATTTGGCGGCGAAATTTCCGACGAAGAAGCGCAGAAAATTACGACAGTCGGCGAAGCGGTGACGTTTCTCGATTCGCACAAACCCAAGAGCTAACGGTAGTAGTACGTTCTCGAATTGTTGCATGAGCCTCGATTGTATCGGGGCTTGTGCTGTTTATGGAGCAGACGATGGATGCACGCGGGGTGGACAAGTTGTTGGAAAAGACATTTGGGATGGCAGAGACCGCAATGACGGTGGGCGGGAAAACAATGCAAGTGGCGCTGCGCGATGTGCGCTTGTCCGAAGCCGTCAAGCAAAAGCTAATTCCGTTGTATGGCGAAGAGGCACTGCGGCGCACGTTGAATTATGCGGGGCTGGGACTCGCGCTCTGCCGCGCGGTTGAAAGCGAAATGGACGATGCTGTGGCGCGTGCGCGATTGGGATTTTATCGCGCGCATTTTGAATCCATCTACGCGGACGCGCGGGAAGCGTTCGCGCTGGAATTTTCCAATTCGCGCGCGTTGGAGCCGCAATGAGTGCGAGCGAATTGCTGGTAGCGGACTATGTGTTGCAAGATTGGCAAGCGGCGGTGAGAACGCGCGAACCGCGCGCATTGGAATTGGCGTACGCACTCGCGTTGACTTTGCCGGCAACGGAGGCGACGGCGACATTGCGCGCGACGACGCGCGTGGCGGAAGAAGCGACGCCGTTCGAAATTTCCAATGACGTGCGCGAGACGCTCGAATACGCGATGGAAAAATATGACGCGCTAACGCGCGGGAATTTTGAACGCGTGGAGTTGGGGAATCCTAATGTGCTGGGATTCGAACGGATTGTTGCGAATGAAAAGCTGTTGCTTGTGAATAATTTGGCGCGCGTGTCGCAACCCATCAAATTTCAGAACTATGCGGGTAGGGAGGGTTGGGACATTTTGAATCGCGTGGAATTTATTTTTCCAACGCGCGCACAATTGGAAGCGTATGAATTTTTGTGGTTGATGGTGGAATAAAAACGTGACAGGTTTCAAAAACCTGTCACGTTTTTATTCACTGAAGCGGCGGCGTCCAATCGTTTCCCAAGATGACGCGAATGTCGGAATCGCGTTCGGTGGTGGGATTACGGCGCACATTGCCTTGTTCGACGTTGAATTGTTTCGTCAACCATTCGAGCGTGGCAGGTTTGTTGGCGAGGTCAACGAGAACGGTTTTGGTGTAATCGCGTTTTTCGGCGTTGCCGATTTGGATGACGTTAAAGCCGTTGTTTTTCAAATAGCGCGAAGCCATCGCGGCGAGTCCGTCTTTGGCGGTGCCATTCAAGATGACGATGCGTGCGGCTTCCGCTTTGAGCGGCGAAATGGAAACGGCGTTACTTGCTTGCGGCGTGCTGAACATTTCTTGAATCAGTACGCCAATTTTTTCGCGGTCGGGCCACAACACGTCCGCGCCCGTATTCAATTTGATTTCATAACTCATCGTCAAATCAATCGAACGCGATTTGATATTGTCCGCGCGCACTTGAGCCGCAATCGGCGCGAGCGCGAGCATTTGTTCCGGCGTCATGTCCGTTTCCACCGTATCGCGCAATTGCGCGAGCAACTGCGGCGCTTGGGCGATGGCATTCGCTTTGAGTGCTTTGTCGCGTGTCGCAAGAATCACTTGCATCTGACGTCGGGAACGGTCAAAGTCGCTGGTAGATTTGCGCGAGCGCGCGTATTTCAGCGCGAGGTCGCCATCCATGTGCTGACGCCCTGCGGCAATTTGCAAGTGCATGATGCCGTAATCTTCCGTTGGATATTCAGGGTCGTCAATCGGTTCGGGGACGTCAATCTCGATGCCGCCGAGCGTATCAATGATTTTGCGAAAGCCGTCAAAATCAATCAACACATAGTAATGAATCGGAATCGCAAAATTGTATTCCACAGTTTTTTTGGCAAGCGCAGGACCGCCGCCGGGATATTTGGAGGAGTCGCCGTAAAAATTGGCAGTGTTGATGCGGTTCTCACCTGCGCCGGGCGCGGGGATGGGAACATACAAATCGCGCGGAATGGACAACATGCCCGCGCTTTTTGTTTTGGGGTCAATGGTCGCGACAATCATCGTGTCGGTGCGCCAGGGACCTTCTTCGTCCACGCGACGGTCAATGCCAAGAAGCAAGATGTTGATGCGTTCACCCGCCGCGACATTGGGGGGGGGAGCAATGGTCGGAACGGCTACTTGGGGTTGCGTTGACAAGTCGGCGACAATGCCCGCGATGTTGGGCAGGTTCGCCGACGCGGTGTACGCGCGAATGGTATCAAAAAAATAATAGCCCGCGCCGATGCCGCCGCACACAAACATCGTGAACAACATCCCGCCGAGCATCCAAATGAGAAATTTTACCGGATTGGCTTTTTGTTGCATATCTGAAACCTTTGTGGATTATAGCATGACGCCTACTAGACGTTCATTTTGGGCTTGTGGTTTCATTTTGTAGTGGATTACAGTTCGAACCGCGCGAGAAATGTGGGATGGCGCGACGCAGAAAACGTCATGTGG
>CAYXXF010000020.1:0-117605 GCA_964469005.1 uncultured Anaerolineales bacterium | reverse complement strand
ACGCGCTGCCGATACCCGGCTCGAAACCTTTTTACACAACACTTGACACACCACCAATCTTGGTTCCTAAACTTGATGAGCGCGAGGTCTTGTCTCGCAATGAAGACAGAGGGGAGAACTAGTACAATGTCATTCGAGTTGAATTTGAGGAATACAGAATCAGTCGCAGTCGTTGGCGAAATTGTGAGTTGGTTGGGGCGTGCTCTTCAGCACCACCGGTCAGCCATTTTGCTGGTCATCTATAAATCTAGCATAACGCGTTTGGCAGCTGAGCTTGCTATTGCAAAAATGATTGGTGATGTCGGCACTGGATATTGTTGTGTTCGGATTACGTCCCCTCAAAACGCTGAAGCACCTTTTCGTACTCTCAGCTTAATTGGTCAGGACGAAAAAATCTTTTTTGCTTCAGGGTGGCAATGGGGTGGAGTCAAATCATATAGAGTGCTAAACATTCGCAGGGAGCAGTTGATCGATGAAAAAATAAAGGGGATATTTTGGTTAACCGAAAGTGAAGCGCGGAAGTTGCCCACAGCTGCTCCTGACTTTTGGTCATTTAGGCATCGTGTTTTTAGTATACTAGAACTGCCGAGAGATCAAGGTTTAGAACCTGCTACATATAGTCGTCATGATTTCGTCTGGCCACAGATTGATATGTCTCTTTTGCGATCAGAGGCGATCATCAAACGCGACCTACGTTGGCGTCAACGAAATTTGGATAGACTGCCTGATGATTTTTCGAGCTATTTGACACGTGGACAGCAGAATTTTGTACTCTCGGCTTTGTATTGGGCAGAAAGTAAATACATATTAGCATTAAATGCGATTGAGGAGGCTAAAGATTACTCTGATCGGATCGGAGACAAAAAGCGGCGTTCGGCTATACAGGTGGGCCTTGGTCATATTGCGTGTGGAATGGAAAAATATGACCAAGCACTCGATTTTTATGAAATGGCATTAAAATTCGATTCGGCGCAAATCGCTGCATTTGTGGGACGCGGTAATGTCTATCGTTTTACGGGACTTTTTTCCAAAGCAGAGGCAACGTATCGTCAGGGATTAAGACAGACACCGGACGATCCAGCGTTGCTCAATGGGCTGGGGAAAACATTTTTGTCTCAGGGGCGCGATGAAGAATCGATTGCTCTTTTTCAGCGCGCAGTGATGGGCCCCGCTCTAACGAAGGCTCCATTTGAAGGGCTCGCTCAAGCCTATCGAAGGTTTGGTCAGATTGAATTGGCTCAAGAGGTTGAGCAACAAGCGTCTGCCTTTGAAAAGGAATCTGGATCATTCAGCAAGAAACATGACGTTGTGCAGTTTGCGAGTATTCCCGCATTGGCTTCATGAAAGGAGAAATTATGAATAGCTCACCTCTCGTTCGCGATATTATGTCCAGCCCCATTGCAAAGGTCAAACGTGGTGAGACGATGCGCAAGGCAATCCACTTGATGAGTGAACGCAGGATTGGGAGTGTCTTAGTTGAACCTGGAAGTGGATATGCCCAATGGAAGATATTTACAAAAACAGATTATCGGCAAGCGATTTCTGATAAGGCAAGTAGTGATACTCCTATTGAAAAATATGCAAAAAACCTATTGTTCACAGCAGATCCGAATTGGACTTGTGAACAGGCTAGAGATTTTATGAGCGATTGCGGAGTAAAGCATCTCCCAGTAATTCGGGGGGGGCAACCAGTCGGTATGGTCTCAATGCAGGATACCATCTATAATTGTCCAGACTTTTGATATTTGCCGTAGGGTTGCGTCAAAGAAAACGATGGTGAGGTAATCAACCTCCCATCGTCTTTTGTTTATGGGAAAGTGTACATTTCTCACTTCAGTTAGTGCCTAAAATATGTCCCAAATCGAATCTTTGACATCTGAATTTCACCGCATTTATGGCAGCGCGCCGGAAAAAATCGCGCGTGCGCCCGGACGCGTCAATCTCATTGGCGAACACACAGACTATAACGACGGTTTTGTGATGCCAATTGCGATTGACCGCGATGTATTCATTGCCGCGCGCGCGCGACAAGACAATCAAGTCCACATCACCGCACTCGATGTCCAAGATGGACAGTCCGATGTGTTTGCGCTCGACGATATTCCGCATCATCCTGATTATCGTTGGGCAAATTATGTGCGCGGCGTCGCGTATTATCTTTCACAGCGTGAGGTCAAATTAGCGGGCATTGACGCGGCGATTACCTCGAACTTGCCATCCGGCGCGGGTTTGTCTTCGTCCGCCGCGTTGGAAGTTTGCACCGCGACGATTTTGCAGGCATTCACGCCGCGCCGTTTGGGTGGTGTTGTCGTGGCGCAAATTTGTCAGCAAGCGGAAAATAATTTTGTCGGCGTCAAAAGCGGCATCATGGACCAATACGCGTCCGCGTTGGGCGAAAAGAACGCGGCAATTAAAATTGATTGCCGCGCGCTGACGTACGAAACTGTGAAACTGCCGCGCGGCGTCACGGTGGTTGTTGCGGATACGAATAAAAAACGACATCTCGCCGGCTCGGATTACAATACACGGCGGATGGAATGTGAGAATGCGACGATGTTGTTGGCGCAGCTTTTGGGGAAACAGCTGACTGCCTTGCGGGACGTCTCTTTAAAGGAATTTAAAACCGTTGGCAAACAGCTGCCCGAGAATTTGATGAAACGAGCGCGGCACGTGATTACCGAAAACGAACGGGTGAAAAAAGCCGCGCACGCGGCGGCGCGCAATGACGCAGTAAAATTCGGCGCGCTCATGGCGCAATCGCAAACGAGTCTGCGCGACGATTATGAAGCGAGTTCGCCGGAATTGGATATCATGATAGAAATTGCGGAGCAACAACCCGGCTGTTTAGGTTCGCGGCTGACCGGCGCGGGGTGGGGCGGGGCAACGGTCAATCTGGTACGGAATGCAAAGGTGCAAGATTTTTGTAACAATGTGGCGCGAGAATATAACGCGCGGACGGGCATCGAAGCATGGGTTTCGCCCGTGCGCGCATCGCAAGGCGCGGGCATGATTGAGTTGGCACAGAGAGAAGGAAAAGCATGAGTCAAACGCGCGTTCGGCAACGCACGAATCCCGAATGGTTGTCACAGCTTCGCGCCGAAGGCACGCCGGAACAGGCGGAAGCCATCGAAGATTTGCGTCTCTATTTGTTGCGCGCGGTCCTATATTTTTTCAGTCAGAACCCGGGCGATTTGCGCGTCTTGGCGCGCGAGGAACTCGAACAGGTCGCGCAAGATTTGGCGCAAGATGCTTTGTTGACGATTTTGAAAAATTTAGACGAGTTTCGCGGCGAAAGCAAATTTACGACGTGGGCGTATCGTTTTGCCATCAACATGTCGCTGGTCGAAGCGCGACGACAGCGTTGGAAAAATTTGTCGCTCGATAAAATTCTCGAAAATTCCGACCTGCCCGATTTTCAATTCGAGGACAAGGATTCGCCGGACCCGGACCGCAGCGCGCAGCAGCAAGAGATTTGGGATACGGTACGCGAAGTGATTCAAAATGATTTGACCGAACGGCAGCGCAAAATTCTCACCGCCGTTGTCTTTGATGACGTACCGGTGGATGTGGTCACCAAAGAGTTTCGGATGAATCGTAACGCGGTGTATAAAATGGTGCATGACGCGCGCACGAAACTGAAACGACGTTTGGAAGATCGTGGTTTTGATGTGGGCGAAATTTTGAATTTGTTTGGCAGCACACCGGCGCCGCGCATGGCGTAAGATTGAGACTCGAAATTACACCCAGACAGAGGTTGAGGGTATGCCTGTGACCTACATCAAACTGGAAACGTTTATGCTCAAAGTTGCGCGCACCCGCGAACAAGAGGTGAGCTGCGACGATTGCGCGAAACATTCTGCGCGCTTGATTGACGCTTTAATGCAAGGTGACGTACAAGAACAAGAGTTGTTGGATATTTTGCATCACGTCTTGATGTGTCTCCCTTGCTCTCAAGAATTTGAGGTGTTGCAGGAATGCGCGCGGATGGATGCTGAAGATTCGTGGCCCACGATGCAAGAACTTTGGGGCAAGATTGAGCAGAGCAAGTAAGAAATTTCAACTGCGCGTCACTCAACTATGGTTGGGTTGAACGCCTCCTCTTTCGAGTCAATGCTTTTTTCATCACGCCATTGGGGTTGGTGTGTTTTTTAGGATAAAGCGGTTGGCTTGAAATCTTTGGGGACTACCTTCGCCATGCATGCTTTCGGGTTTTTACCTCCTTTCCCCGAAGCGAGCTGGCGAAGGTTTTTTTTTGTATAATCCGTTGGAGCGAATTCAAATTTCAGGCAATCGGAAAGTGAGAACCTATGCCATCTCGAACGCTTGTGCGCTGCGAATGGAGCGGCACCGACCCGCTCTATATTCAATACCACGATGAGGAATGGGGCGTGCCGCTGCATGATGAACAAAAATTGTTCGAGTTCCTCGTCCTCGAAGGAATGCAGGCGGGTTTGAGTTGGATTACGATTCTGCGCAAGCGCGAAAATTTTCGTAAAGCATTTGATAATTTCGATGTGAATACAGTCGCGCGCTACAAAGAACGCAAAATCGAAGCGCTTTTGAAAGACGCGGGCATCATTCGCAATCGCCAAAAAATTCTCGCGACGATTGACAATGCACGCGCATTCCTCAAGGTGCAAGACGAGTTCGGCAGTTTCGACAAATACATGTGGGGATTTGTGAACGGCAAACCGCTTCGCAATGAATGGAAAACGCTAAAGGAAATTCCTGCGAAAACGGCGTTGAGCGAAACCATCAGCAAAGATTTAATCAAACGCGGTTTTCGGTTCGTCGGACCGACGATTGTGTACGCGCACATGCAGGCAACGGGAATGGTGAATGACCACGTGACCCATTGTCATCGCTATAAAGCGGTGGCGCGGCTGAAATAAATTTCACGCGAGGCGGCAAGCCATTGCCGCCTCGCGTTTTTTTTTGTAGAATCACGCAATACGAAAGGATTCTCTCATGCTGCTCACTTCTTTGACCGTTCTGGTACCTGTTCTCTTTGTCATTGCGCTCGGTTTTTGGGCGGGACGCGCGAAACGATTTGACGCCGACCAAGTGCAAGGCATCAACGAGTTGGTTCTCGATTTCGCGATGCCCGCGCTCATGTTCGTCGGCATTGCCAAAACCACACGCAGTGAAATGTTTGCCGAAGTCCCGTTCTTGCTTGCGCTGCTCATTGCGTTCATCGGGTTTTTTCTTGTCGTGCTTGCGATTGGTTTATTTGTTTTGCACCACTCCTTGGGCGAAGCCACCTTGCAAGCGAATCTGGTCAGTTTGCCGTCGGTCTCGTTTATGGGCATTCCGATTTTTCGCGGTTTGTTTGGCGAGTCGGGGATTCTTTCCATCACTTCTGCTTCGGTGCTTGCGATGTTGACGATTGTGCCGATGACGGTGGTATTGATGGAAATTCACAAACAGCGCAGTGGAGGCGGAGCAGGCGAGATGGGCGCGTTGGTATGGGGCGCGCTTGGCAGCAGTTTCAAAAAACCGATGGTGTGGGCGCCGCTGGTCGCCACGGTGATTGTCTTGCTCGATATACGCGTGCCAACCGAAATAGATGCGATGCTCACCTTGATTGGTTCGGCAACGTCCGGTGCATCACTTTTTGTCGCGGGGCTTATCATCGCCGCGTATCAAATTAAATTGAATCCTGAAGTGCTTGGCAACGTAGTTGGCAAAATGCTGCTGCAACCGAGCGTGATGGTCCTGCTGGTTGCGTTGCTCGGCGTGGCGAATCCGCTCGCGCGCGAAGCAATTTTGATTTGCGCGATTCCTACAGCCGTATTCGCGCCGTTGCTTGCGCCGCGTTACAAGGCATACGAAAGCGAAGCGGCTTCGACGCTCGTGCTAACGACGCTGATGATGGTTGTGACATTTCCGCTCGCGATTCTGTTGACGGGTGGATAAGGCGCGCGGATTTTTGCGGATTGCAACTCGTCTGACACCGGTTTGGAACGCAATTTTGACATGAAATAAAATGAGATATGAGACAACGAACACGCGGGCAGAGTGCGGAAAGGAGTGGTGATGAGTAAACGCGAAAACTTTTCTCTGGTGGATACGGCGTGGCTTCACATGGACGACCCGACGAGCATGGCGGTTATCGTGGGCGTTATCATGTTTGAAAAGCCGCTCGATTTTCCAACCTTGAAACAACTCATCCGTGAACGCTTGCTGCGCGTCCCGCGTTTTGTCCAGCGCGTACGCGAACCCGCACTGGGCATCGGCGTACCGCAATGGGAAATGGACCCGCATTTTGATTTGGATGCACATCTGCATTTGATTGCGCTGCCTGCGCCCCACGACCAAAATGCGCTGCATGAAATTGTCGGCGACCTTATGTCCACGCCGCTCGATTTTTCAAAACCGCTGTGGCAATATCATCTGGTCGAGAATTATGAGGGCGGCTGTGCGTTGATTTGCCGCTTGCATCATTCGATGGGGGATGGGCTGGCGCTCGTCCAAGTTTTGCTTTCGCTCGCCGACGATGCCCCGGAATTTATGCCAAACGACGGAGATGAAAATGGCGCGCGTCCCGCGCGCAGTTTGCTCGGACAAGCATTCCGGCTCGCGCGGCGCGGCACGAAATTGGCGAATAAGGTACGCGCCGTTGCGAGTGACCCTGAAAAATTACGCGAGACGGCGTTGTTTGGCGCAAGCGGCACAGTCGCGTTGGGCAAGCTGTTGTTGATTGGACCCGACGAACCTTCGTTATTCAAAGGTGAGGTCGGCGTGATGAAACGCGCCGCGTGGTCAAAACCGCTTTCGCTCACCGATGTAAAATTTGTTTCCAAAGCGTTCCACGCAACGATTAACGATACATTGATTTCTGCCGTGACGGGCGCGCTGCGTCGGTATCTCGAAGCGCGCGGAAAGGATATCACCGATATGAATTTGCGTGCCATGATTCCGGTGAATCTGCGCGCGCCCGGTGACCTTGACCTCGAACATTTGGGCAATCAATTTGGACTGGTGTTTTTGGATTTACCGGTTGGGATTCGTGAGCCGATTGAAAGAATGGCAGTGCTAAAAGAGCGGATGGACTATATCAAGCGTACGCCCGAAGCATTGGTCGCGTTCGGGATTCTCGGCGTGATTGGCGCGACGCCGAGCGCGCTCGAAAAAATCATCAACGGTATTTTTGGGATGAAAGCGACAGCCGTGATGACGAATGTACCCGGTCCGCGCGAACCGATTTATCTGATGGGCAATCGCATTCGCGGACTCATGTTTTGGGTACCGACGCCCGCGCATCTCGGCTTGGGTGTGAGCATCATCAGTTACGCGGGCGAAGTGATGATTGGGGTAGGGACGGACGCGGGGCTGGTGCCTGACCCCGATGAAATTGTGAGCGAGTTTGTGGAGGAATTTCGCGCGTTGGAATTGATCGCGTTCAAGCAATTGAAAAAGGAACAGAAAAAAGCGCGAGGAAAAAAGGAGCGCGCGGGGCAAAGCGAGAAACGGGAAACGAAAAGCGAGCCGCGAGAAACGAGAAACAAGAAACGTCAAGTGCACGAAGCGAGTGAAGCGTAAGCAGATTTTGGGTTACACAAGAAAAAAACACCATGCAAATTTATGAAACGAGGCACGAATGAAAAACTATCGCGTGAGACCGGATTCCAAAATGGCTTTACAAGACATCGCGCCCGATGACAAGAGCGAATACGATGGCGACAAAAATCAAGCCAAAGTCGAATTGGAACAATTGACCGACGAACTCGACGATTTGCAGGAACGTTTGTATGCCGAGAGCAAACGCGCTGTGCTGTTTGTCATTCAAGCCATGGATACCGGCGGCAAAGATGGGACAATTCGCAAAGTCTTTGGCAACATCAACCCACAGGGCTGCCGCGTGACTTCGTTCAAAGCGCCCACGTCCACCGAACTCGCGCACGATTATTTATGGCGCGTGCACGCGGCGTTACCGCGTCGCGGCGAAATCGGAATTTTCAATCGCAGTCATTACGAAGACCTGTTGGTGGTGCGCGTACACAATCTTGTGCCGAAAAATGTTTGGGAAAAACGTTATGACCACATCAACGCGTTTGAAAAAATGTTGACCGATGAAGGCACGGCGATTGTGAAATTCTTTTTGCATATCAGCAAGGACGAACAAAAGAAACGTTTGGAAGAACGGATTGCCGACCCGAGCAAGCATTGGAAATTCAATCCCGGTGATTTAAAAGAACGCGCGTTGTGGGACGAATATCAAAACGCGTATCAAGACGTATTGAGGAAAACAAGTACAGAGTATGCACCTTGGTATGTTATTCCGGCGAACCGCAATTGGTATCGCAACATTATGGTTGCGCGCATCGCGCATGCGACGTTACAAGGACTCGACCCGAAATATCCCGAAAGCAAAGAAGATTTTTCAAACCTTGTGATTGAATGAAAAAAAATTGATGCCATTTGCGGCATCATTTTTTTTTCATTCGCCAATATACAATCCCCGCCAGTACTCCACACACAACGATTCCGCCACCCAGCGCGCCAAAAAAAATTTCTGTCGTTGATGTTGACGGGTTTAGGGAAACTCTTGGCGCATTCTCTTCATCCACACGCGCGACAGGCACGCCGCGCTCGCGCAATAAGAACGCGACCAATTGCCAATACTCGTCGCGTGACAATGTGCCCGGCGCTTGGAACGGCATTTTCGTACTGACAAAATCGAATACGGCTTGCGCGTTTTCGTATTTGGTCAACGCGTTTGCGCCAACAAGCGCGGGCGCGAAATTTTTTGGAAATTGAAATCCTTCGGGCGGATGGCGTGGACCGTGACACGTTGATTTCGCACAGTTCTGATGTTCCACGTCCCACTGCGCGCGCCATTCGATGGTCAGCCCTTGACCCTTATCGCCGTGACACGCCATACAGCGATAGTAATAAAGCACTGCGCCCGCGTCGGCTTGGGTTGTCCCGGATGCAGGCGGTGTCATCCACGTGGGAATCATGTTGCCGCCGGGCAGCGGTGTGGGCAAGCGCGTAGGGTGCGGAGTTGGATTTTGCGCGTGCGCCATTTGAGTGCAAAACAAAAATGCTGCCAAGAAAAATAAAACAAAAATTCTTGGCAGCATTTTCCTATACAGGTGTGACGCGAAAAATTTTGTGCAAAAATTTTTCGCGCAATTCCATTACTTGCTTCCGCGCAAACGCGGGTCCACAATATCGCGAATCGCATCGCCAATCAGATTCCAACCCAGCACAAAAAACAACAGCGCCATGCCGGGATAGACGACAATGAACCAGTACTTGCTCAGATTGGTGATCCAATTCCGCGATAGTGCGAGCATTTGTCCCCAATCGGCATACCCCAATTCCGCGCCGAGTCCGAGAAAACTCAACGCCGCGAACGACAACACATACGTTCCGATTTCCAATGACGCCACAACAATCACCGGAAAAATCGAATTGGGCAGAATGTGCCGAACGAGAATGCGCCAATCGCGCACGCCGAGCGAACGCGCCGCGAGAACGTATTCACGTTCTTTGGTGGAGAGGATGTCGCCACGAATCAAACGCGCATAACCCATCCAGCCAAAAACGACGAGCGCAATGATGCCGGTGTATAAACCGCGTCCGAGTTTTGGCTGCAGCACCGCCGCGAGGGTGAGCGCGGCAATGAGGAACGGAAACGCGAGAAAAATTTCGGTAATCCGCATCAATATATCATCCACCCAACCGCCAAAGTACGCGGCGAGCGAGCCGATGGTCAAGCCGATGACGAGCGCGAGTGCGACGATGAGCAAACCCGCGAGGAACGCGGTGCGGGTCCCCCAAATCACACCATAAAAAATATCGTACTGTCCTTCCGTTGTGCCAAAAATATGTTCGGCGTTCGGCGGTTGCGGTTCGGCTTTAAAGCCATCGCGCGGAATAATGTACGAGTCACGCGCGCCTGCAGGGGGGGGGGCGATGACCGGCGCAAAAACGGCAATGCCGACAAAGATAAGAACCAAAATAATTCCGACAATCGAAAGGGGATTGCGCGCAATTTGGCGCAGCATCTTGGAGAGTTCGGAATTTTGCCGCACGACGGAATGTGAGGCGGGTGAGAGCGTGATTGATTGTTGAGCCATATGATTGAAAAGTGAAACGTTAAAAGCGAAAAGCTAAAAGTCGAGAGCGAGGTTGGTGTGCACTTTTAGCTTTTCACTTTTTACTTTACGAGACGCGCACGCGCGGGTCGAGAAAGCCGTACAAGACATCTACGACCAGATTGGAAAGTACAAGCAGTGCGGCGCTGAAGAGGGTGATGCCCAAGACGGAAATTACATCGAGGCGCAGTGCCGCGCTCGCTGCAAACCAGCCCATGCCGCGAAAGTTATAAACCGTTTCAGTGATGATGACGCCGTTCAACAGTCCGATAAAAATCAAACCGCCGAGAGTGGCAATCGGAATCAATGCGTTACGCAGTGCGTGCGTGTTGATGACCACTTTTTCTTTCAGCCCTTTGGCGCGCGCGGTGCGGACATACTCTTGATTCAAAACATCGAGCATGGAGGTGCGCGTCACGCGCACAAACACTGCCCAATTCAAAAAGGCGAGGGTGATGACCGGGAGGAATAAATGACGCAACGCGTCAAGGGTCACGTCCACGCGCCCATTGAGCAAACCGTCGAGCGTGAACATTCCGGTGGTTTGGCGAAAGTTGGGTTCGTTGACCACGCGCTGTAACTCATCGGAAAGTCGTCCCGGCGGAAACCATTGCAGGTTGGCGTAAAAAATCATGAGCATCAATAGTGCAAACACAAAAGACGGAAACGAAGTGCCGACCATTGAAAAGATACGCGCGGAATGGTCAATCGCCTTGTCGCGATGGACGGCGGCTTGAACGCCGAGAAAGACGCCGCCAAAAATAATTGGCAAAATACTTAGCAGCGCAAGTTCGAGCGTCGCAGGAAAATAGTAGAGAATGGCTTCGGCGACCGGACGCTGTGCGGTGCGCGACCAACCAAGGTCCCCGCGCGAAACTTTGCCCATCCAATCCGCGTACTGTTCCCAAATGGGTTTGTCGAGTCCATACTTGCGGATGATTTCTTTGACCGCGTTCGGATTTTTGGGAACGTCTTTCACGTACAACGCGGCGCGTTCGGCGGGGTCGAGCAGCTGTAAAATCCCGAAAATCAAAATCGTGACGCCAAACAGAATGACCGGTAGAAACAACAAGCGGCGAATAATATAACGCGTCATTTTCTTATAGTTTGGGGTCGCGTTCAATTTTTTTGAAATTCAACGCGACCCCATTTGATGTGCTTTGAGCGGGACGAGGATTTTGGGCTCCACCAAAATCCTCGCCCGTGACAAACGTCGGAGCTAGCGTCGATCAGGGGGTCAGCAATCCCTCTGAAAGCGACTAGAGCTGCGTTTGCCATTGCGCTCACGATGTGAAGGAGACGTGACAGGTCTTTGCGCGAATATGTAGCTTAATGAGTGCGTTGTTCTGCGCGTATGGGTAAGGTCAACGAATGCTCTGGAAACCTGTCAGGTCTGGTGTGTTAATTACAAGTTCCGTCCCAACCACCTTGCTTGATGACCCAGTCTTTGCTCATGCCGACGGACCAATAGCCCGCCATCAATTGCAGCCACGGTGCAAACGGGTGATTGAGTGTGATGGTCACTGTGTTGTTGGCGTCGTCCGCTTTGATAGTGTTCATTACTTTTTCACACGCGGCTTTCAAACCTTTTGCCGGAATGTCGTTGATGTCTTCCGGGGTTTCGTTCATGCCTGCTTCTTGTGCCGCGAGGTCTTTGAGGGATGGCACGTCGAACAAGGGCTGCATGAACAAATTCTGTGGACCATCGGTGCGGTCTTGAATCAGACCGCGCTGCAATGAATAAGCAATGTCGGATGCCTTCAGTTCGCCGCCTTGATGGAATTGCACGCCTTTGCGAATGTGGAACGTGTAGGTTTTTCCATCGGGCGAGATGTCCCATTTTTCCGCGAGCCATGGCACAACTTCGGTGACGGAATCTTTTTTCAGCCACACGAGCGGGTCGTAAATGTTTTGAATCACGCCACCGCCAAACGATTCATAACTCCAGTTGGGGTCCATCGTTTCGGCATCGCCAAAATTGATGTATGTGAAGGTGTCGGGGTTTTTCGCGTTCTTGTCTTTGGCTAATGGGTAGAACCATTGGTCGCTGTACGATGGGTTGTAGTAGTAATCTTGCACCCAATCTTGGAAATAGCGCCGAATCAGACCTTGCGCGAGATAGAGATGAATCGCATTGTCGTGGACGAATTTTTGAATGTCCTCGTACAATTTTTGGCGTTCTGCCGGGCCGGTTGCGGCAACGGCGTTTGCAATCATTTCGTCCATCTTGGGCTGCAAATCTTTTGGCACGCCCGAACCGTACGTTCCGTACGATGCGAGGAACGGTACAACCCAGTTGTGCGGGTCGTGATAATCTTCGCCCCAGCCAATCGTGTACACCGGAAGTTTTTGCGCCGTGCGTTCTTTGAGGAACACGGGCCACGGTAACGCAAACACTTCGATTTTGAATTTCGGATTCACTTGCTCGATGTTGCGCTTGATGATTTCGGCGATGATTTGGCGCGTAGTGTTGCCGGTGTTGTACGTGATTTGCATATAGAAACCGGCATCCCACAGCGAACGTCCATCCGCCGTTTTTGCGGACGCCGCTTGAAATTCTTCAGCGCACTTGGCGAGGTCGGTGGAATATTTTTCGCCTTTTGGGTTGTAACCAAGCATGGGGTTGATGATGGGTCCATTGCTTTGTTCGGCTTCACCTTGCCACACATCTTTGATGTACGTATCCCAATCGAAACAATAGTTGAACGCTTTGCGAACATGCACGTCGTTAAAGAAATCGGCTGGCACACCATTGCCATCCAACGCGCCGCTGCCGATATAATTGTTGCCGCCTTCGGTGTTGATGTTGGCGTTCAACAAAACGTGTGTGGCGCTCGTTGCTGCCAGACCGCGATAGCGTTTCAAGGGACCGTTGCCCGTGAATGGTTTACATTCGCCTGTTGCGGCATCACAATCTTTCGCGGACACTTCATCCACTTGTGGCCAAAATTCAGGATTGACTGTGACGTAATCAGCATCGCCTGCTTGTAATGCGGCAAAGCGAGTGCCCCATTCATCAATTTCTTTGATGACGACACGCGGGATGCGCGCGACGCCGGAGGGTCCGCCTGTCCACGCGGGTTCTTTGAGCCAAAAATTTTCGTTCGCAAGCAGTTCGAATCCTTCACCCGGTTTCCAACTGCCCAGTTTGTACGGACCGGTCCCGTTTGCTTTGTTAAAGAGCTCGCTCGCTTCGGCGGCAGGGTCATGCCACTTGAGCCAATTGGGCGGGGCGTCGTTCGCCGCAGCGGGCGCTTCAGTTGGTTGTGCGGGGGCAGCGGTTGGTTGGGGCGCAGAGGTCGGTTGCGGCGCGGTTGTCGGCGGTACTGTTGTCGGTTGTGGCGCCGCCGTTGGTTGTGCGGGCGCAGGTGCTTGGGTTGGTGCAGGCGCGGGCGCGGCACCGCCACACGCTGCAACAATTGCGGCGAACACCATCACCACAATTGCGATTGAAAAAATTTTCTTCACGAGTCTCCTCCTTCGAAAGATGGGTCAGATGCGTTGCGATGTTTCAAGCGAACGGGTGCTGCAGACCTCCTCGAAGGAGAAACTGAAATGGGATTTGCAAAGGCATTGGGCGCATCCGATTTGGCGATGCGGTCAAAACGAACCGAATTAAAATGGAGCGGTTTCAGCGGAGCATGTCACCGCTTACAATATCAATTACTTGGAGCCGGCGCGAACGGATCCCCGCCCGTTTCGGACCGGCGAAAAAAAAACGAACGCGTTTTCATTCGCGTTCGTTTTTTTTAATTCCGAAAATTTTTTACTATTGTGTCGGACGCACCACTGTGGGGCGCGCGAAATTTGGATTGGTCAAGTCTTCGGAGGAATCATTTGGACTGGCTTTCCATTCCAAAATGTGTTCGTTGGAAGGCAATAGTTTGGAAGAGGGCTGCCGCGTGACAAAGACCTGTTTCAACACCGGGTCTTCGCGGTCCGCCATAAAGACGACGACGGCAAAGCCATCCGGATTCGGTGTGAATTGTCCAACCAGTTGAATCGCGCCGCGATTTACCGTCCATAGAAAATACGTTTCACCGAGTGCGAGCTCGGGTAAATGATACGCGGTGAATAAAACGGTGGGCTTGTTGACTTCCAAGGCAACTTTGCCAAATGCGTTCGAGTTTGCGTCCGGCGCGCGCAAAACGATTTCGTACTTTGTCTCGGAAGACGCCAACGCGACAACATCTTGTTGACTCTGCTGCAAATTTTTCAACTCGGTCTGCGCGGCGAGTTCACGCGAACGCGCTTGGTGCATTTCGACGCTGGTCACATAGAGCAGCGCGAAAATCAGCGCGATGGACGTTCCCAGAGAAACCATCCACACGCGCGGATTCAGTAACCAACGCCCGCGTCGCGCGATGGGCGCGGGTGTTGCGGCACGCGGCGCGAATGTTGCTTGAATGGCGCGGGCTTGTTCGCGTGCGTGCAGGTCTGCGGCTGCCGCTTGCATGATTTGATTCTTTAAGGAGGGGGGGGGGCGAAGCGGCGAAGCGTTGCTCAACGTATGAGGCAATTCGCCAACGACTTCGTGGAAACTCGCGAGCGTATGCCGACATTCGGCACACGTTTGCAAATGTTCTTTAACGCGCACGCGATGATAAGGGTCAAGCGCGCCCAGCGCGTACGCTTCCAGATGCGGCTTGCATTCTAAACAATTCATTCGTCAGGACTCCACTTCGGTGAGGGCATCGCGCGTTTGCCAATCGATATCCAACAGCGCGTGCGGTGAAAGCGCGGCGCGCATTTTTTGCAAACCAAGGCGGATGCGTTTTTTTACGGTACCGAGCGGAACGTTAAGGTGCATCGAAATTTCAGACTGGCTCATTCCACCAAAATATGCGAGAACGATGACGCGGCGTTGTTCGGGGGGGATGCGCTGCAGGGCTTGTGAGAGCGCATCGCCGCGTTGTTTTTGCCAAACTTGGTCGAGTACATCTACTTTTGGGTCGGGCGCTTCGGCGAGCAATAAATCAATTTCTTCGGCGGCAACAACGCGCAGTCGTTCGCCCCGCGCGCGCAATCTATCCAAAATATGATTGCGCGCAATGGACATGAACCAATGGCTAAAGGGTCCGCGCGCCGCGTCGTATTGTGACGCTTTGTTCCAGAGGCGCATGAAAATTTCTTGCGCCGCTTCTTCGGCTTCATTCACGCCGAGCATGTGTCCCGCCATCGAAAATACGGGCTGGGCATAACGGTCATAAATGTGTCCAAACGCTTGCATATCACGCGCGGCGATTCGCGACGCGAGCATCTCATCCGACGGGAGAGTTTCCGCGTTCGCCTCTGGCAAGCTCACTTGGACCGGTTCGCGTTTTTCCACCGGGCGGGATTGTAGTGGAGTTTGCAGTGGCTTGTCAAAGACTCGCGTCACTGCCGCGACGCCGTTCTTCCAGCGTGTAGATTTCGGTAACATCAAGTGAATAGTGGGTGTGTGCTGGACCCTTTCTCCTTACTCATACTACGCCGTGTGTATTGATTCGGATCCCTCAACAAAAATTTTTTTCGGCGTATAATGCGTCGCAGATTTCAGTTTTTTGTTTGGTCTCAATGTTAGGTCGTGTTTGCAAAGTTTCGTTTGGTGTTACTTGAGTTGATTATTGAACGTGTATCGTCTGGATTGCACCAACTCCTTTGCTGACACGGCTTACGAATTCTGTGCATGGGAAAATCACTGTGCACGCAGGAGGATTCTATGCCCGAGCATCAACCTCGCAAGTCCACTCTTTCCCCCTCACCACTTCCGCTTGCGCTCCTCATTGCCATCTCCACAATTCTTGTTGTTGGAGGCGTCTACCTATTTGTAATTGGTATGACTACTCCTGTGCCAAGTCAAACAGGCGCATATCAAAGCGCGCTTGCTTCGGCAACATCCACCGCCGAAGTAGAGGTGGAACAAGAACCCAACTATGAATTAACGCCAACGCGCGAACTTCCAGTTCCTACAAACGCGCCTCTACCGCTTGGTTTTGAGACTATTCCTCTGCCTCCTCCGCCTACTGAGATCAACTACACCCCAGGACCTACTGCAAGTCTTGACGAAGTTCCACCGCTTGGAGAATGGAAAGAATATGTGAACGAGCAACAAGGTTTCACAATTAAATATCCACCAAACTGGTATCTTAATGCAGGACCAACGGGACAGACAACTCAAATCTTTAGTTATGATTTCAACGATCCAGCAATCAAAGGATATAAAGGGCCTCCATTAAATGTCACTGGAATAGACATTTATGCTAGGCGAGGACAGTTGTCAGTAAATGATCAATTGAAGGGGAATGAGACAATTCGCGAATGGGTATATCGGACGGGACGTGTTGGCGAGGATGATGAGGTAATCGGAGAGGAAGAAATTATTGTTGACGGCTTCCCTGCCCTTAGGCAACTCGTTGACTATGATTACGGTGGATTGATGGAGGCAGTGTATATAAGGCGTCCAACCGATGTGATTCTTGTTGGACAACCTTATAGGGAAGATTGGACGGTTCCCAATCAGGTTTTTGACCTACTCATTCAGAACCTCAGAATTGAACAATAAATCCATAGAAATTCGATATGGAGGATCAAATGTCATCAAGTCATGCCAAATTACTTATCGTTTTCTCTACCTTTATGATTGCTGCATTAACTCTGCTTGGTTTGCAAAAGACCTTTGCGTCTTCTGAAAAGGGAAGTGTGCAGAGGAACTTGGTTGCTCACCCTATAACACCAGGCACAGCGACGCCGATCCCACCCAGTAAATACAGTTTGTCTTTCAATCGAAACGAAAACGCGATAATCACAAACGGTCCGGGAGAAGGTGCAACTCCGTTATGTCATTGTGGAAAATCGAATGAAGCGATTGACTTTTCACCAAAAAATTATGGCTGGGCGGAGATTCTTGCTATCAAGCCAGGGCATGTGTACATCAATGGGTTTTACAATAATTGGGGGAATCTTGTTGTCGCCAAGAGCGATGTTGATCCTTATACAGACGCGTTTTATGCCTATTATGCACATTTGGCAGATCCCGCCCCGACCTTTGCAATCGGAGATCAACTTGCTGACCGTCAATTTATTGGGACTGTTGGTGAGACGGGATGCACCCACCCCTGCGTCCACATTCACACAGAATTGCGCGATTTGATGTCAAATAATGCACCTGGCACTGGCAACTCTACTAATCATGCGATTCGTCGCCTTCAGGGGATTGGCTGGTTCCCTTGGTATCCCAATTCAGTCATGAATTCTGGATTTGTGCCAAAGAGTACGAGTCATCCGATTGGCGGTTGCTACAGCAATCCCATAATTATTATACGATGGCCAGCATCTTGGGAGTTTGAGCATATAGATTCGAATGGAATAGACCAACTTGCAGGTTATTCATGGACTTTTAGTACAAACCCAAATAACATCCCTGATACTATAATGGATGGAACAGTAGGAACGTATGGAGCTCAATATACCGCCCCATTGACCTCTACCAAGACCAAGTGGTACTTTCACTTACGCGCCGAGGGCGTAAGCAGTGGTTGGGCAGATCCCAGCGAAGTGGCTCATCAGGGTCCGTACAAGCTAAAAATAGGTTGCAGTTCAAGCCCATCACAAGAAGACTGGAATGACACTCCGGGCATGGATGAATAGATTTGCAGTAACTTTGTATGAGCGGAACTCAAAGAGGTTCCGCTTTTTCTTTTGAATTTCGCCTTTACAGGTTCATATTTTCTGTCGCGTATCTAGAACATCCAAGAATTGACGCACAGCGCCCCTGCGTAATTTAATTGACAGTGACTTTTCGGGATGTTAGAATGCCTGTCACTCTGCCTTGCCATGTATCATCGGCAAGCCCGCGTATGCAAAGGGAATCAGGAAAACATAATGGCGACCTCAACTTTAACTCAAACCAAAACAAAAGCGAAACCGAAATATCAATTCAAATATCTGCTGGGCGCAGTGGTGATTTTCGGCGTCATTGGCTATCTAATCTTTTTCGGTTTGACGCAAACGAGTCAGTGGGCGATGAATGTAACCGAGTTGCGCGCAAAAGGCGAAAGCGCCATTGGACAGGGCGCGCGCGTGACCGGACAACTGGAAGCGAACTCGATTGAAAAAGATGTGAAAGCAAACAAGATTGCGTTTGTCCTCACCGACGGCACAAATCGTTTGCCGGTGTCGTATTCGGGTGTTGTCCCCGACACATTTGACCGCGCCGTCGAAGTGGTCGCTGAAGGCAAGCTGAACTCGGATGGTTCCTTTACGGCAACGAATTTGCTCGCGCGTTGTCCATCCAAATATGATGAATCGAAATTTGAAATGTATGATACCAGCAAGATGCAAGGGAATGTAAATTACGGGCAGTGAATCAGGTAGCAGATAGTAGGTAGTAGGGAACTTGCCTTGCTATCTGCTACCTGCTACTTGCTACTTGACATGTCAACACTCGGTTCCATCTCACTCACCGTTGCGTTTGTCGTTGCAGTCTATTCCGTGATTGCGGGATATGTCGGCGCGCGGAAACGAATTCCTGAACTCGCAAATAGCGCGCGGAATGGCGTGATTGTGTTTGGCATTTTGTCAACGCTTGCGCTTGCCGCCATTTCGTACGCACTTGTCACACGCGATTTTTCGATTTCACTCGTCGCGAATCATTCTTCGCGCGACTTGCCCCTTTTTCCGTACACGCTCACTGCGCTGTGGGGCGGACAAAGTGGCTCGCTGTTGTTTTGGTCATGGATTCTTTCGCTGTACGGTCTCGTCGTCGTTTTGAAAAAATGGGAGAGCAATCACGACCTCATGCCGTATGTGGTGAGTGTGTTGATGCTCATCCAAACGTTTTTTGCGTTTCTGCTCGCGTTCATTACGTCGCCGTTTGAAAAAATGGAAATCATTCCGCTCGACGGCGCGGGCTTGAATCCGTTGCTGCAACATCCCGCGATGGCGATTCATCCGCCGATGCTGTATCTCGGTTATGTGGGCTTTGCGATTCCGTTCTGTTTTGCGATGGCGGCGTTGTTGTCGGGCAAAGTCAATGATTCGTGGATTCGCGCGACGCGTCGCTGGACGCTTGTGCCGTGGATGTTTTTGGGACTTGGGTTGTTGCTCGGCGGACGTTGGGCGTACGATGTGTTGGGGTGGGGCGGTTATTGGGGTTGGGACCCGGTGGAAAATGCGGCGTTGATGCCGTGGCTTGTCGGCACTGCGTTTTTACATTCCGTGATGGTGCAAGAACGCAAAGGGATGTTGAAAGTGTGGAATATGGGTCTCATCATCATCGCGTTCGCGCTCACGTTGTTTGGAACATTTCTCACGCGCAGTGGTGTGATTCAGTCCGTACACGCGTTTGCACAATCGGAAATTGGTCCGTTGTTCTTGGGCTTTACGGCGGTGATGACACTCGCCTCTACCGCGCTTTTATTTTTCCGCCTCGACAAATTGCAGAGCGAAAATGATTTTGATTCGCTCTTGTCGCGTGAAGTATTTTTTCTCATCAACAATGTTTTGTTTCTCGGCGCGGCGATTGCGATTTTGATTGGCGTTGTGTGGCCCATCATGAGCGAAGTGCTCACAGGGCAAGCGCTCACCGTCGGCGCGCCGTACTATAATCTCGTCGTCGGCACAATTCTAGCGTTGATTGTGCTGCTAATGGGAATTATTCCGCTCATTGGCTGGGGCGGCGCGACGCTTGCGAAATTGGGACGCAAGATGATTGTTCCGCTCGCGGTTACGGTAATTCTCACCGCGCTCGGTTTTGTGTTGGGTGCGCGTGATGTGCTGCCATTGTTTGGGGTCGCGTTGGTGGCATTCGCGTTTGTGACGACGACGACAGATATTGTATTCGCCGCGCAAGCGCGTCAAAAAAATACAAAGGAAAATTTGCTCGTCGCGATTTCGCGTTTGATTGGACGCAATCATCGGCGTTACGGCGGCTATTTGATTCATTTGTCGGTGGTGATTCTCGCGTTGGGCGTGATTGGTTCGCGCGCGTACGCAACCGACCAAGTGCAGGCGCTGGCGCAAGGGGAATCGTGGACGACGAACGGTTACACGCTCGTCTTTGAAGGATTGCAGCCGGGCGTGATTGACGGCGAAGCGATTGTGACGACGGCGACAGTGGGTGTGTACGAAGACGGGAAACGACTCGCCACGCTTTTTCCTGCCATTGCGTTTTATGACCGTCAGCAGCAGCAAGCAACGAATCCCGCGATTTGGCATGACACACCGTTCTTGCGCCGCGACCTCTATGTCATTGTTCAAGGATGGACGGATAATTTTCAAACCGTCAGTTTTCGCGCGTTCGTAAATCCGCTGGTAACGCTCGTGTGGATTGGCGGTTTTCTCTTTTTGATTTCAACCCTCGTGACCATGTTCCCCGACCCGCAAGAACAACGCGCACGCGAACGCGTGAAACGCGAAATTGCCGTTGGCGGATTTGTGACGCCGAGTGAATAGCGAGCAATGGCGAATGACGAATGACCACTGCTTGCTTTTCGTCCTTCGTTCACCGTCTTTCGTCGAATGGAACTAGTTCTCGCTCTGGTTGTTCTTGCCGCCGCGATTGCTGTGTTGGCGTATCCTTTGTATCGCGCGCAAACGCAAGGTCTCACGTTACAGCTTTCAACCCTCGATGATTTGCTCGCCCAACGCGATGGCGTGTACGCGATGCTCCGTGATTTGGACCTCGATAAACAACTGGGCAAACTCGACGACGCGGACTATGCAGCGCTGCGCGAAAAATATCTGACGCGCGCGACAGAATTGATGCAAGAATTGGATGCGCTGCGCGGAGAAAACGCAGGGAGTGACGCGAGCGCAGAGATTGAAAAGCAAGTGGCGGCGTTGAGAAAGACAACAGACCGCCGACAACCGACGACAGAAAAAAAGAAATCGGAGGATGGCAAGAAAGATTTGCAGTGCGCGAATTGTGGGCGTCCGTACAAAGCAGGTGACCAATTTTGTGCCCGGTGTGGACGCGCGTTGAACTAGTTTTGCGCGGTCAAGAGTTGTTGGAAAAAATCGTTTGGAAGGAATCCATTTGGAGGATCCATGCCAAACTTGAGCGGAAGGCTTTGTCTTGAGCATATCTTTTTCGCGCTATTGCTCGGTTTGAGCGTCGGTTGTACGGCGGAAATGCAGAACGTGCAAGAGTCGGTCTTGAAACAATTCGTACCTGACACGCTGCCGCGCCGCACACCATTGCCAACACCGTCCGAACCGGATCGCGTCGAGATTCAATCTATTGGAGGTTCCGGAGGCGGGTTTGGCGGCAAGAGTGATTGGGCAGATGGAAAATGGGTGCTTGAAGATACAGACCGAGTCCAAAGGTTGTATGGCACGATTTTGAATCTGCCTTCTGCGCCGCGCTCTGCGCGGACAGACCCAAATTCCAAAGAATTTCAGGGTTGTAAAATTGGTACGGGTGAAATGCTCCAAGCCGTTTTTTGGCAGGGGCAAGTCAAAGTGGATGAATTTTGGCTCGAAGTGGATGGCTGTAATTATGTTTGGATTGGCGCGCGGGGAATGTATGAAAGAGATGTGCGGATGACGCGTGACGATTTTTGGACGGATTTGGCGCGTCTCTTGAATGTACGTTTGGGCAGCCGGCGCGCCACTGCTGATGCACAGTGGGCAACCGCCGCGCGCGAGACTGCAATTATCGAACTGACGCGCACGCCAACCATTGCACCGCGCGCTCTGACACGACAGGCGAATCGGACGCGGACTGCACAAGCGGTTGCGACGCCCTCGCCATAAATCCAAGTGTCGGTTTTGTATTCAATGAAGTATTTGAGTTCTTTCTATTGCAAATTTGGCGCCGCGTTTTTCAGCGCGGCGCTTGTCATGTTCCTCGTTGGCGGTTGGGTGTTTTTAGGAATCGCGCACGCGCAAACTCCAACTCGAATTGAAGGGCAATTGTTGAATGGCACGCACGACGCGCCTGCAAACAGTACGGCGAATATTCCCGTCACATTGTTTCAAATCACTGCCGCAGGTCCAATGACGCGGACAGTACAAACGGACGCGCAAGGAAAATTTTTATTCACCAATGTCATCACCGATGCGAACGCGTATTTCACGCGCGTAGATTACGCGGACGTTCGTTATTTTTCAGAAATCCGTCCGCCCGAACTTGCCGCCGCTTCGCCGCTGACGTTGACCGTGTATGAAACGCAAGCGCTCCCCGCGAATTTTACCCTCGACCAAGTGCATCTCATCCTCGACATTCAACCGAAACGATTCAATGGTTTGGAATTGGTGCAGGTGACGAATCCGAGTGACCGCGCGTTTTATGTGCCGTTGCCAATTCCGAAAGACGCGAGCGACGTACAATTTCAAGACATTCGCGAGCAGACAATGGTAAAACGCGAAGCGGATGGAACGATTTTGTATCCGGTGCTGCCGACGACGCAAGAAATTTTGTTTGGGGTCGTGCTCCCGTTCACGCCGCCCGATTACATCGCGCAGCTGCCGTTCCAGACAAATGTAGCGCGGGTGAATTTGCTCGTCGCGCAAATGAGTGATGTGCGCGTCTCCGGAAATAATCTGGTCGCGGGGAATCCATTCACATCACAAAGTGGTCAAGTGTATTCTGTGTTCAGTGCGCCCGAACAACGCGCGGGGACAACATTTTCCGCGACGATTTCCAATTTGCCCGGCGCGGACAACACGGCACAGCTGCAAATGGTTTTGTTAGTCGGCGGTGGCGTGAGCGCACTCGCGTTGTTGGTGTATCCATTGTATCGTCGGCGCGCGCTCAAAACGAAAACCAGTGAAATAAACGAAACCGTAATGCAATTGCAAGCGCTCGCGCGTTTGGATGACGCGTTCGAAGCGGGTGAAATTCAAGAAACAGAATATCACGCGCAGCGCGCGGCATTGAAAGCGGAATTGTTGAATAATAAAATTGCGCGTGAGGCGTGAGGCGAGAAGCGAGAAACGAGAAACGTCAAATGTGAATCTCCAATCTCCAATTTCTAACTTCCAACTTTTAAAATGATTGAAACGCTCAAACTGGAAAAGACGTATGGTTTTCGTCAGGCGTTGAAAAGCACGACGCTGATGATTGAACAAGGGCAAGTGGTCGCGTTGGCGGGACCGAACGGCGCGGGCAAATCAACCTTGTTGAAAATTCTGGCAACGTTAGCGCGACCCACGCGCGGACGCGTCGCCATCAATGGAATTGAAATACCGGATGGTGCGATGAAGGCGCGTGCAACCATCGGATACGTTGGACATGCGACGCTGTTGTATGATGAATTGACGATTGGGGAAAATTTGCGCTATTACGCGCGCTTGTATGGATTGGAGAAAATCGAAACGCGAATTTTGGAAGCGGCAAAACAAGTGGGGATTGAAAAACGGATGAATGATGCTGTGCGTACCTTGTCCCGCGGGTATCAGCAGCGTGTTTCGTTGGCGCGCGCATTGCTCCATCGTCCGCAAGTTTTTTTGTTTGACGAACCGTGGACGGGGCTCGACCAAAATTCTTCGGGCGTGTTAAATTCCATTTTTGAACAAGCGCGTACGGACGGCGCAACCGTGTTGTTTTCGTCGCACGAGTTTGAGCGCAGTCTCGGCGCGGCAGACCGCGCGCTCATCATGCGTAACGGCAAAGTAATTTACGATGGCGCGCGTGACGCGTGGCGCGACGCGGCGGGATTTGTTCAGGTGTACACTGAAGAATTGGCACGCGCAGCTAGCAATGCCAAGAGCAGATAGCAGATGGCAAATCGCGGATTGCCAATCCCGATTACTGACGATTGACTCACATGACTTTTTTTCGACAACTTTACGCGATTCTCAATAAAGAACTTGCAGTGGAATGGCGCACACGCGAAGCCGTCAGCGCGATGCTGGTGTTTGGACTGTTGGTGTTGGTGATTTTTAATTTTGCATTCGACTTGCAAGGGGTAGACATTCGCGTTCTCGGTCCCGGCATTTTGTGGATTGCATTTTGTTTTAGCGGCATCCTGGGCTTGGGGCGTTCGTTCGCGCGGGAACGCGATAAGGGCAGTATGGAAGGGATGTTGCTCGCACCGGTGGATCGCGGCGCAATTTTTTTGGGCAAGGCAATCGCAAATTTTTTGTTTATTCTCGTGATGGAAACAGTGACGCTGCCATTGTTTGTGGTGTTGTTCAATGTGCCGTTGGAATGGTTTCCGCTGGTGGGATATATTTTGCTCGGCACAGTTGGCTTTTCCGCGATTGGAACATTATTGTCCGCCATCGCCGCGTCAACGCGAATGCGCGAAGTGATGCTGCCCGTTTTATTATTTCCGGTGCTTGTGCCGTTGTTGGTCGCGTCAGTCAAAATTACGCAAGGCGCGTTGCAGAATTTGCCCTTTTCGGACTATCAAGGTTGGTTCAATTTATTAATCGCGTACGATGCAATTTTTTTGACGGTGGCGTATTTGGTGTTTGAATTTGTGGTGGAAGAATAGGAATTGGTGCTTGGGTGATTTGGTGATTCGCGTTCATTTTCTGTTAAGGAATCTGCGATAGAGTTTTCAGACGCGAGGTGTACACATGAACATACGACAAGATTGGTCAAAGGTGCTGGGCATCGCGGCGTTTCTCGCGATTGGTGTCGGTTTGTACTTTGCCTTTATTTATGCGCCGACGGAAGCGACGATGGGTTCGATTCAACGCATTTTTTATTTTCACATGGGTTCGAACGCCGCTTCCATGACCTCCATCCTGATTGCCGCGGTGAGCGGCGCGCTCTTTTTGAAAACGGGCAATCTAAAATATGACCGTGTGTCGTATTCGTGCATGGAGCTCGGCGTTTTGTTTGGCGCGATTTCGCTCGGCACGGGAATGATTTGGGCGCGTCCGGTGTGGAATACGTGGTGGACGTGGGAAGCGCGCTTGACTTCGTTTTTGATTTTGTGGCTCGTCTATATCGCGTACATGATGCTGCGCTTGTCGGCGCGCGATGATATGACGATTGCGCGCGTGGCGGCAGTGTTCACGTTTATCGGCGCGGTGGATGTGCCATTTATTTTCATGGCGCCGCGTTTGTGGAAAGGACTGCATCCCGTTTTGTTTGGCACGGACGCGAGCGGCGAATTTACATTTGGCATGACGTCCAACATGCTGATTTCCGTGTTTGTGTGCATCGCCGCAATGATAATGCTTTACATTTATCTATTGTATCAGCGCACCAAATTGGCGGAATTGGAGCAGGACGTAGCGGAACTGCGCGAACAATTTGCGTCGTGATTCCAAAACGTGACGGGTTTTCGAAAACCCGTCACGTTTTCAAGACACTATGGAAGATTTACTCAAAGATATTTTGCGGGAAGTCCGCAATCTCTCGTACCTGTTTTTCGCGTTCGGTCTGATTTGGGCGCTGTTGTTTTTGTATTTGTATTCATTGTCACGACGCGAACGCGATTTGCGACGCGACGTAGAGGAATTGAAAAAATTGCGCGCGGAAAACGAAACGGACGAGGAATAATCGGGATTCAGAAAGCCGTACAAGTGCAAACGTCCGGCGTGTTTTTGGCGTTGATGCTTTTGTTAATCAGCGCGTGTACAAGCGAAACAACTCTACCCGTCTCGCATGTCGCCGCAGAAATTGGCGCGGGCGCGCCGGAAATTGATTTGGCACAATTGGAAAATGGACGCGTAGGGCAACCGGTGAGATTGAGCGCCCTGCGCGGCAAACCCATCGTGTTGAATTTTTGGGCGACGTGGTGCGAGCCATGCAAAACCGAATTTCCTGTCCTCGACGAAACGTTTCGCAAATATCGTGCGCCGAATGATTTGCAAGTGATTGCGGTGAATGTTCAAGACGTTGCATCGCCAGAAACGATTCAACAATTTCTCGCGGACACGGGCGTAATTTTTCCCGTATGGCTCGATGCGAACGGCGAAGCGAATCGCGCATACAACATTCAAGCACTGCCGACGACGGTATTCATTGACCGCAACGGCGTCATTCGACAAATTCGGATTGGTGGTCCGCTGACGCGCGAATATGTGGCAGAACAGTTGAACAAGATTTTTTGAGGATTGAAAAAAGGACATTTGACAGGTGACGGATTAAGGAAAAGGGATAGAGTAAGCGTATGAGTTTTCCATTACTATTTCTCGCGTTCGGCGCGGGGATGCTTTCCTTTTTGTCCCCATGCGTATTGCCGTTGGTGCCGATTTACCTGGGTTATTTGAGCGGCGCGGCGGTGACACCGCAAGGGGTTGTCGTCCCGCGCGGGCAAGTGATGACGCACGCGCTCGTTTTTGTGTTGGGCTTTACGACAATTTTTGTCGCGATTTGGTCGGCGTTGTTTGCGCTCACACAATTCCTCGATAAATTTTTGCTCGCACACATTTCGGGTGTGATTTTGATTGTGTTTGGAATCAATATGCTCGGCATTATCAAACTGCCGTTCTTGTATCAAGAAGCGCGCGTTCAAGTACGCATGAATGAACTCGGTTACCCGCGTTCGTTCTTGACGGGCATGGCATTCGCGGCAGGTTGGACGCCGTGTGTGGGTCCGATGCTTTCACTGATTCTTGGCGCGGCGACGCAGACGCAAACCGCGCTCGAAGGCACGGGACTTTTGTTGATGTATTCGGCGGGACTCGGTGTGCCGTTTCTGGTGACGGCGTTCGCATTGGATTCGATGGTGACGCGGCTCAAAGGGCTCAACAAATATCTCCACACGATTGAAGTGGTGAGTGGTGTGATTTTGATTATTGTGGGGATTCTTTTGCTCACAGACCGCTTTCAAATTTTGAACGCGTATTTTTATTCCATCACGCCCGAATTTATTTTCCAGTTGGAAGAAAATTTTGCCAAGTGGTTGGGTGTGAGTTTGAATCAATAGGAAAAAAGAGACCCGCCGAAAGGCGGGTCTCTTTTTTTGTCTGTTTTAGTTTGGCGCGTAGCGAATACCCGATGTGATTTTGCCACTATTCATATCGCCTATCCATTGAACCGTGCGCGGCAAGATGAGGTTTTGTGTTGCACTTGTGCTCACGGTGAAGGTGCGCCATTTGGATTTGGTGCAACCGGCGGCGTTGCACGCTTGGACCTGAAAGGCGTAGGTTTGCCCTTTGATTAATGGATTCGTTTTGTATTTGGATTTAATTGGCTCTTTGCTGTCAACCGTATTTCCTTTGCTCGAACCAAGTTTAACGGTCACTTTGTATTTGGTCGCGCAAGCGGCATCTTGCCAATCCAGCAGTGTGCGGAGTTTGTTGCTGGTGCCACCTGCGGTGGGTTTGGTGATGACGGGTTTCGCGGGTTTGCTCGCGCACGGGTCAACCGGTGTGAACGTGAGCGCTAACTTGAGTGCGCCGCCGTACTGGATTGCCGCTTTGTCCGTTTCTTTTTTCGGCGCATCAATCTTTGCGGCACTGCCTTCGCTCAGCCAGCTCGCCGCTTCGATAAAGTAGGTGACGCCTTGATTCACTGCCACATCATCCAACAGGGATGTCAGGGTGCCACCGCTGTCATCATCACAGGCGACATTGGTGAGGGAACCACGCGAGCCGGTCCAAATTCCCAGAATCGTATCGAATCCACTGTCCACCGTATTCACATCCAACAATCCCGATTGGGAGGGTATGTACTTGAACCACACGCTACCGGAACCTTGTCGCGATCCGCCAGCCGCACAGGGTAAGTAGGGGTCATCGTTCGCATACGATGCGGCAGTAGTGTCTTGGTTTGTTGAATAGGGCGAAGTGGAAATCGTTGTCGCGTTTTCAATTTCATCGTTCGCGGGCGGCTGTACGAAAGTGAAGTTAAAGGAAAGCAAACCGCCGGTGGCTTCGGTTTGAATGAGTTTTCCTTTTTCCATTGTCGCGGTGCCTTCCGCCGCGTAGGCAGCCGCTTCGAGGTAATAGGTGACGCCTTGCGTTACTGCCACGTCGCTCACGAGCGACGTCAGACTGCCGCCACCATCATCATCACACGCGACATTCGTTAACGAGCCGCTCGTGCCTGTCCAAACTGCCAATATCGTGTCATAGGAAGTGTTCACCGTATCGGCGGAAATTTTGCCGTTGGCGTTAGGAATGAATTTGAACCAGACCGTTGCTGAACCTTGTCGCGCTCCGCCAAACGCGCACGGAAAGTAGGGGTCATTGCCCGCGACGGTGGCGCCGAGTGTGCCTTGTTGTATCGCGTAAGGATTGGCGTCAATCAATGTCGCGTTTTCAATCGCGTCATTCGGCGCTGGCGTGGTGGGCACAAAAGTGAGGTTAAGCGTTAACGAACCCCCCATTTTCGCGCGTACGCCATCGCCCGGCTTGTGTGGTTTGGAAACCGCGCTCGAGTCCAATGTGCTCCAATCCACAGCTTCGATATAGTAGGTCTGACCACTGACGAGTTCGGCTTCCACTCGCGAAGTCAGGTCGAAAAAGGAAACATCGTCGTTGCACGCTACGTTCGTTAGATTTCCTGCCGTGCCTTGCCAAACGCCCAAGATAGTGTCGTAATCCGTGCCAGCGGTGGTGACAAAGGCAACGCCATCATTTGTTGGTGTGAATTTGTACCAGACTGTCGAGGATCCGGTGCGCGGACCATTGAACGCGCACTCGAGTAACGGGTCGTCGTTTGCAGTCGTCGCGTCAATCGTGTCTTGTATGTTGGTGTAATTGTCCGAGCTGATGGTAATGGCGTTTTGAAATTCATCATTGCCGGGCGCAATGCCGACGCGAAAACGGAGATTGTCTTCAAGCGTGAGATTATTTCCGTTGTAGGGAACGACCAGCGACGCGCGAAAGGTATAGAACCCACTCGCCAAATCGGCGGGCAGCGTAGAGTCATGCGAAAACGTTTCCAGTCCGGGTGGGAAGGATGTTCCGGCGCCACCGGGGTCATAGCACAAATTGGGAACGCAGGTGCCGTCGCTTTTGAGAATTGACCAAACGGGATATGCGGTCAAAGTTTGTTGTGTGCGATTATTTGCGACGAATTTAGTGCGAACCACCTCGCCGGGGACAAAACGTGTTTTGGTTTGGTCATTCGTGTCTGTTGTTTCGATTTCGTCAATAGTGACTTGGCTGCTCAGATTGGTATAGAGCAGGCGATTCGGTGAATTGGGACCAATTTGCGTAAGGCGATTTGTAGTTGCAGAAGAGCGAATGACGCTTTCCACCTGTGAAGGCGTGAGTGACGAATCGCTTTGAAGGAGCAATGCCACAACGCCCGCGACATGCGGCGATGCCATCGAAGTACCGCTCATGGTTTCAACCGCTGTGTCACTCGAATTGTACGCTGAACGGATTGATACACCGGGCGCGAACAAATCAACGCACGTACCATAATTGCTAAATTCTGCGCCGACATCACTCGCGTCACTGGCGCCAACGGTGATGGCTTCGGACGCGCGCGCAGGGGAATACAAACACGCATCGTCCGCGCTATTACCCGCCGCGACGACATAGCTCACGCCCGCTTGTGTGGAATTCTTGAGCGCATCATCAACCGGTGTGTACGCGCCGCCGCCGAGCGACATGTTGGCAACGGCAGGTAAAACGCGATTGGTCGTGACCCAATCCATTCCTGCGATAACGCCGGAAAAAGTCCCGGAACCATCACAATCCAATACGCGCACAGCGTACAATTTCACCGCTTTGGCAACACCATAGGTTGTGCCACCGATGGTGCCCGAAACGTGTGTGCCATGTCCATCGCAATCGTTCGTGCCATTGCCATCATCAATCGAAGTAAAACCGCTATAGGCGCGTCCGCCAAAATCGGAATGAGTGATGCGGATGCCCGTGTCAATCACATACGCGTTCACGCCTGAACCCGTGAGCGAATAGTTGTACGCATTGTCGAGCGGCAAATCGCGTTGGTCAATGCGGTCCAAACCCCAGGGCGGATTCGGCTGTGTTGTGTCCAAATGAAATTGCGCCGCGCGTTCGCGTTCTTCATCGGACAACCGAACGGTTTGGTCGGCTGCTACGTACGCGACGTTGGATTGACGACGCACCAACTCTAGCGCGTTGGCGTTCATGGTTGCGGCATAACCTTTGAGCGCGGCGCTGTACGTGAAATGAATTTGCGCGCCTGCGTTCACCGCGACTTGTTCGGCTGCGGACACATCGCTTTCACGCGCGGAATTTTTCAATACCACAATATAGCGTTCTGCAATCACCTCCGCGCTCGCGGTCTCGATGAGCGGCGCGAGTGCAGATTCTTGAACCGGCGGCGCAGCTTGTGCCGAATGTCCAATTGCTATGATTAGCAATAGCAGGACCAAGAAGAACGCGAAACGGATTGATTGTAAAGCAAAGATTTCGGTGCGTGATTTCACGGTTGCCTCCGGCATAGCTGGGTAGCGCAATTTCATCGGTTGCGACTACGATGGTGAGATTTGAGAATAATTATTCTGTGCGCTTGCGATTTCAAGAGAATACACTCTCTGACTCCGCTACGTCAATCGTTTGAGCGATACAATCAGAGATACAAAGTTAGTGGAATGAGGTTGGACGCCAAGACTTGACCGCGCCAACTTCTTGTATCCGCGTTTTATCCCCCATGTCATGACAACCATTCTAACTGCGAATGGTTGTCATTTTGTTTTGAATTGATAGAGATATGTTATGTTTTTTCACTCCACGTCTGACGCATACTCTTTCGTGGAGAGGATGAATTGTTCTCCGATTTGTTAGCGTTTTGTAGGTTTTGCTTGTTGGGATTCTGGTTCGATTTTGAATTTCCAGTAACCCGTCCATTCACTGCAATAGCTCTCCGCATCGCACGCCTGCACGCGCCAAAAGTATGCTGTGCCATGCACCAAATTCTTGATGACATATTGAGAATTTGCGGTACTCGTCTCCAAGATAATCGGTCCGCTTGCTTTGTTCCGGCGCACTTGGAGATGGTATTCTGTTGCGCCGTTCACGTTGGTCCAGTCCAATTTCGCTTTGAGCTTTTTGATGTGTTTGCCCGGATATGGCGTGAGCTGCGTGGGTGTTGGTACGGCGTTCGGCGCAAAGTTGAGCGCGAACACAAGATTCCCACCCGCCAGCAACGCGCGCGGCTCATTTGCTTTGACTGCTGCGGTGGTGGAATCCATCGCGTAACTCGCGACTTCGACGTAGTATGTTGTTCCTGCTTGAAGGGGCACTTCGGTCAGTTTGGATGAGAGACTGCCGCCGCTGTCATCATCACACGCGACGTTCGTCAGCGCGCCGCGCGTGCCGGTCCATACAGCAAGCAATGTGTCATACGCGCTGCCGATGGTATTCGCGTCCAGCAACCCCTTTTCCGACGGAACGAATTTGTACCAGACGCTTGCGCCGCCCGGACGCGCGCCACCGTATGGGCAAGGAAAGGATGGGTCATCGTTCGCAGCCGTCGCGGTTACCGTGTCGAGCGTATCGTTGAATGGCGTAGTTGTAATATCGGTTGCATTTTCAATTTCATCGTTCGCGGGTGGGAGCGACAAGGCGAAATTCAAAATGAGCGCGCCGCCGGAAAACGCGCTCACACCCCCTTTGACGGTTTCTTGAATCGGATTGTCTTGACCTGCGTACGCGGCGACTTCTACATAATACGTAACGCCTTGCTGCACATGCACGCGCGTCAAGAGAGAGGTAAAGTTCCCACCGCCGTCGTCGTCACACGCGAGATTGGTGAGCGCACCGCGTGTGCCGGTCCAAATTCCAAGCAGCGTGTCATACGTACTCGTGACCGTATTAATCGTGACGTGCGCGTCGGCAGACGGAACGAATTTGTACCACACTGAGGCAGAGCCGGGGCGCGCTTCTTTGATGGCGCAAGGGAAGGATGGGTCATCAAGGGCATGGGTCGCGGCGAGTGTGTTCAAGCGCACCAAATGAGTCGGTTGGTCAAACAGAATCGCGTTTTCGATTTCATCATTGGAGGGCGCAACGGACGGGCTGAATTCGAAATGCAATGTCAATGCACCGCCCGCGTTCGCTGCACCAATTTTTTCAGCTTGCGGTTTGGCGTGGCTTTCGTCCATCGCATAACTTGCGATTTCGATGTAGTAGGTTTCACCATTGTTTAATTCGCTGACGACTTGGGAATTGAGTGCAGTATTGGCATCTTCATTGCAGGCGATATTTGTGAGCGCGCCGCGCGTGCCTTGCCAAATGCCCAAAATAGTATCGTAATCCGATTCGAATGTATCAACGATGACGAGTCCATCTGCAGGCGCAACATATTTGTACCAAACAGACGCGCCGCCGGCACCGGCTCCACCAAAGCGGCATTGAAACACGGGGTCATCGGCGGCATGACTGGCTTCGGTTGTATCTTGTGTGTTGGTGTAGGTCAGTGTGTTTATGAGAATCGCGTTTTCGATTTCGTCATTCGCCGGTGGGATGCTTACACGGAAACGTGTGCTGTCCTGAAATTCATGCGTTTGGTTGTTTTGATTCATTTCGAGGGTCGCGCGGAAGGTGTATGAACCAAACTCCAAATTATTCGGCAGGGTAAAGTCGTGCGTGAATGTGGTTTGTCCGGGCGGAAAACTGGTGCCGGGCTGTCCGGGGTCGTAACACAAATCGGTCACGCAATTTCCTAACGAATCCAAGATAGACCACTTGGGAAAGGCAGTGAGCGTTTCGTTTGTGCGATTGGTTGCTTGAAAGCTTGCGCGAATCGTTTGCCCGGGTTCATAGCGCGGCAAGGTTTGGTCATTTGTATCGGTGACGGCAATAGTATCAATCGTCGCGATGCTGCTGAACTTGGTGAACAAAAGGCGGTTGGGTGAATTGGGTCCGATGGCAGAGAGATGGTCTTTGGTGGAAGAGCTGACGACGATGCTCGCCGCTTGGCTTGGTGTCAGCGACAAATCGCGCTGCAAGAGTAATGCGACAACGCCTGCCACATGTGGCGACGCCATCGAAGTGCCGCTCGCAATTTCAGTGGCAGTATCGCTGGTATTGAACGTAGAGCGAATGTCCACACCCGGCGCGAACAAATCCACGCACGTGCCATAGTTTGTGAACCACGCGCCCGCGTCGGTAATGTCAACCGCGCCGACGGTAATCGCTTCGGGCGCGCGTGCCGGAGAATAACTACACGCGTCATCCGTCGCATTCCCGGCGGCGACAACATACGTCACGCCCGCATTACTCGAATTTTGTATTGCGTCGTCGAGCGGCGTGTACGCGGAACCGCCTAGACTCATATTGGCGACGGCGGGCGCCGCGTGATTTGCAGTGACCCAATCTACGCCGGCGATGACTCCGGAAAATGTTCCTGACCCATAACAATCAAGTACGCGCACAGCGTACAAGTCCACCTGCTTGGCGACGCCATATGTCGCAGACCCAATTGTGCCGGAAACGTGTGTGCCATGTCCTTCGCAATCGTTCCAACCATAGCCATCATCTACCGATGTGAACGCGCCGTGCGCGCGTCCGCCAAATTCAACATGACTGATGCGAATGCCGGTATCAATCACATACGCGTTGACGCCATTGCCGGTTAGGTTATAGCTGTACTGATTGTCCAAAGGTAAATCACGTTGGTCAATACGGTCCAAACCCCAGGGTGGATTGGGCTGGTCGGTTTCAAAAGTTGGTTCAAAGCGATATTTGCGTTCCTCATCGGACAAGCGAACGGTTTGGTCTGCCGCGACGTATGCGACATTCGATTGGCGTTGCACGCGCTCCAACGTGTCCGCATTTAACGTTGCCGCGTAACCTTTGAGCGCGGCGTTGTATGAAAAATGAATTGTGCCGCCAAGTTGGCGCGCGAAATCTTGTGCGGCTTGGACATCACTTTCGCGCGCGTTCTCTTTCAGCACAACAATATAGCGGTTAGGAATAACGTCAGGTTCGTTTGTTTCAATCAGCGGCGCAACGGTCTCTTGCGCGAGCGCAGAAGCATCGGCAGAAAATGACAAGCTGGCGAGCAGCGCACCCAGCAGGGCGCAAAATATAAAGCGCAGTGTCCGGCTTGTGGTGCTTTGAAAATGAGTTGGCATCGTGGTCTCCTTGTGAGGTATGTAGCGTGACCGTCTATCAAATTATTCTAGCACTCGAAAGTTTCGAGATTGTTGAGATTTGGTAAAGATTTGGGATACTATTTTTGAAACAGTGCCGGATTCGTTTGACAAAATTTCTGTGTAAAAATAGAAACTCGTCCAAAAAGGGATTTTTGGACGAGTTTGAATTGATTCGCTATTTGGTACAGCCGCGTTTTTTACCCACCGCGCGCAACGGTGCCAATCACTCCACCAACCACAACTCCAAACACCAATACACCAACAATCACGACTAGAATCAAAATCCCATACCCCAACGCAATCGCGCCGACGCTGCGCGCGAGCGAAAAATTTTGCGCGACGCTGGTGGCTTTGATGTAAATGGCCGCGCTCCAGATGGCAATGATGAAACTCAAGAGCGAAGCAAGCGAGCCAAGCGCGGTCACATCGGCGCGCGCGGCGAGCAAATTGAGCAAGCTCGTAAGCGATGAAAAAATTTGCGGCGCGGCGGCGAGCGCGGTCAGCCCCAGCATTTGATTGATACTCGCGCGTCCGCCGAGCAAACGCGCGGAAAATTGAAACAACAGTCCCGCAAACAACATCCAGCCCGCCCACATCCAACTGAACGGCGTCACCAAAACATTGCCGACGTAATTGATGATGGCAGCGATGGGACGCGCGACTTGACCCGCGCGCGGCGGCAATGTTTCCAGTTCATAAATCATCGAAGCAATTTCACCCGGATATGCTTGGAACTGCGCTTTCATTTCCGGCGGACCGTTATAGCTGCTTTCAAACGATTGATTCGCAATTTGAATCACTTGGTCTTTGGTGAGTTGCGGTGAAATATCGCCGAGCGCGCCGCTCAACGCTGCAAACAAGCCCGCAACAATCGCCGCAAACAGCAACACCACAAAACCGCGCAGAAACACGTCCGAACGTTCGCGCAGCGCGACGAACGATTCATTTTTCAATGTGAGCGCGCCGACGAAAAGCGTAGAGAAATTCATTGCGCGCCTCCTGTCATCGCTTTAACGATGCCCGCAAAACTTGTCAGAACAAGAACGCCCGCGACAAACATCAGAACACCAAACACCAAAAGCGGAAACGTTGCGCCCCATACGGCGCGACGCGTTGTCGTTTGATATGCCACGCGCACCGCGACAACATTGCAAATGAATGTCCACAACGCGATCACCGCGCCGCTCGCGCCGACTGCCGGAAAGAGGGCAAACACATTCAACAGTTGCGGCGAGCTCGCCAATGCAAGCGGCGCGAGCATTTCGCCAAACGACGTTTCAGGATTCCAACCGCGCGCAATCAAATGAATGAGCGCGCCATTCACCAGCCACACGAGTACGAGTCCCAACGGGGTTGTAATAATTGTCAGCACAAGTCCGACAAAATCATTTGCATTGGTCGGATAACCGAGAAACACAGAACCCAAGCTGTCCCACACTTGGTCGTATCCTTGCTCGAATGCATTCACGGTTGCAGAATTGAATCCCGCATAGAACGGCATCGCTTGTAAATGCACAAGGATTGTATTTTTGATTGCGTCCGCACTGGGTGAGGTGGCAAAGCGCAAACCCGCGCCCATTATCCCCGCGAGCGCGACGATGATGCCGATGACGACAAGATACACAAGTCCGTTTGCAAATGGATTTTTTTGTTCGCGTTCGTAGGCATACGTTTCGCGTTTCAAAAACATTGCGCCGAGCCACAGCTCGACAAAACGTTCCACTTGGGCGCGCACATTCGCGGCGGATGGTGCGAACATGCGAGTGGGCATAGATTGTTCGTTCATAGTTACTCCAAATTCAAATTCGATATTGGATTGCGCGATTGATTATGAGTTGACAAACATCAGGTGTCAAGTGTCAAACGCGTAATCTCGAATCTCCAATCTCTAATCTCCAATCCTTTTACTGCGCGCAGCGAAAACCGATGCGGTCTGAAGCATATTCCGGCGCTTGCGGCTCGCGGTCCGAATTGCGACGCGGTTCATCTGCCCACGAACCGCCGCGCACTACTTTTGTTCCCGTCGGTTCGCTTGGTCCGTGAACATCATATCCGTTCACATACGCGTTGCCGTCGTACCAATTGTTGGTCCATTCCGCCACATTGCCCGACATGTCAATCACGCCAAAACCACTGCTGTTATCAAATTCTGCAAAACGTCCCACGGGCGCGGTGTCAGGAAAACCATCGTTCACATCGCCCCAATAATTTGGAATGGGACAACTCGCTTCACAAAACGAAATCGGCGAGCCGTGAAAAATTGCATTCCATTCAAAGTGCATGCCGATGCTGTTGCTCCACGTGTAACGCCAATTTTCAGAACCTTTTGCCGCGCGTTCCCATTCGCCTTCGTTGGGCAAACGTCGCCCAATCCATTTGCAATACGCCTCCGCGCCGTACCACGTTACGTTCGTTACGGGATAGTCTGCAAATTCAGGCACGCCGAAATACGCGCCGCGTGTGTACGAAGAATTTTTTGTCGGCGCGGGACAAACGCCCGCTGCCACACACGCTTGATACTGCGCGTTCGTCACTTCAAATTTCTCGATGCGATATTCGTACATGTCCACATCGTGAAATGGTTTTTCATCAGGGTCGTCTTCGGGTGCTTTGCCGCCCATGCGTAACACACCTTCGGGAATGAGAACAAGTTCCGTTGGCGCGAACGCGGATGGCGGCGGAACAATTGGCGCGGTGGTTGGTTCAACGGTGCGTAAAGTTGTTGGCTCTGTCGTTGGTGGTTCGGTGGGTGCAACAGTAGGCGCGCCTGTTGGAGTTTCGGTTGTCGGAATCGCCGTCGGTTCAATTGTCGCGGTCGGTGGTAACGGCGTAAATGTGTTTGGCACGCGCGTGTTCGTAAGACGCGTAAACGTTTGTGTTGGTGCAAGGGTTCGAGTTGGCTCGAAAGTTTTGGTGGGGACAGTTGTATTGGATGGCGCGCGCGTTGGTGATGGAATCGTTGTTTGCGTTGCGGGCGGATTTGTTGCCACCAGGACAACAATGCGCGTTGTCGGCGATGCTTGTGGTGTTGTCACAGGTGTTGTTTGCGCGCACGCGACGAATGGAAGTGGGATGAGCAAAAAGAAAAGCGAACGGAGTACGTTCGCCTTGTTTGGAAAAATATGCGTCATGCGTCTGATTGTAGCAACGCGTTGAAAAAAGGCAAGCCGCGCGGCGGACAATACACGTGCGCGTCATCCCTCTGCCGCGCCCTAAAAACTTCCGACGGCATCCACCTGTTTGTCGTAAAATTTGAACAATTCGTCAAAACCGCCGAGTTTGAATACCTCTTTTAATTTTGGCGAAACACCCGCGAGATGCACGTTGCCGCGCCGCGTGCCTTTGCGGACTTGTTTGAGCGCGGAAATCAACACGCGAAACGCCGCGCTGCTCATGTATTCTGCTCCGGATAAATCTACGACAAGGCGATAGCGTCCGTCGTCAATAATTTTTTGAACGGCGGCTTCAAATTGGGGCGCCGTGCTGGAATCCACGCGTCCGGTCACTTCGACCAAATCGACACGTTTGAGTTGCTTGCTGGTGACTTTGAATGCCATGCGGCGTTCCTCCTAAACCTGCGCGTTGCGCGCGTATTGGAAATGGGCTTGCGATCTGGCGCGAATTATAGCATACCCGTTCGCGTGCGGCAATGGCAATATGCTACAATCACACACGGAGGAAAAATTTCATGCTTGTAATTTTCGGCGACCTCATCGCGGATTTGTCCATTCGCATTTCCGAATTTCCCATCCACGCGCAAGACTTGAAACCAATTTCGTATTTGGAAATTGGACCGGGCGGCGCGACCAACATTGCAATTATGGCGGCGCGTTTTGGTTTGCCCGTCGCGTGTTTGGGCGAAGTGGGACGCGATTCGTTTGGCGAAATTGTTTTGTCGGGACTGCAACGCGAAGGAATTGATACCCAGCACATTATTACCAATGCCGAAAGCAAAACGCCTGTTGCGGGCGTTCTCGTGGACACGCAGCGCGAACCGGCGTATCTCGGTTACATGGGCAATTTGACTGTGCGCGCAATTCCCGACGCGTGGCGCGCGCAAATCGAAAACGCGGACGCGCTGTTTGCTGACGGCTGGGTAGAAATTTCCGAAATGCCGCGCATGATTCTCGACGCGTTTCGTTCTGCAAAAGACGCGGGCGTGAAAACTTTTTTCGACCCCGGTCCGGGCAATCCCGCGTTCGATTTGAATTGGCAGTTCGACGCGGCGGCATTGGCAACGGTGCTGTTGGTCAATGAACAAGAAGCGTGTCGGCTCGCGCACCGCGCTGAACCACTTGATGCGGCGCGCGCGTTAATTGCGAATGGTTCCGCATTGGTCGTTTTGAAACGCGGCGGCGACGGAATGATTTTGGTGACAGCCGACGACCAAGCGGCGATAGATGGCTTCAAGGTCGAGCCGCGCGATTTCACGGGCGCGGGCGACAGCGTGAGCGGCGCGATTTTATACGCTTATCTAAACAACTTGGATTTGCAGACGATGAGTGTTTTGGCAAACGCGACGGGCGCGACCAAAGTACAAAAATTGGGGACGGGTCACAACATGCCGACAGTGGACGAAATTCGCGCGACGCTCGGAAGATTCGCGCCGGAATACGCACAGGATATTTGAAAGGCGCGCGCATCTCCTATTGACACTCAAAATTAGTTGTGTTACGCTTGCGCCACTCTAGTCAAGAACGCATCAAGGAGATTGGCTTTATGGCAGACCAAAAGACGCGCACCCAGCGAATCATCGAACGCCTGCGCGATATGCGCTCGACCAGCCCGGATATTGAAGCGTCTGCTGTGGTGAGTGTGGACGGGTTGACGATTGCGTCGGATTTGCCGGCGACAACCGAAGAAGACCGCGTGTCGGCAATGTCTGCGGCAATGTTGTCACTCGGCGAACGCATTGCAACAGAATTGGGACGCGGCGGACTCGACCAGGTGTATGTGCGCGGCGATAACGGGTATGTATTGTTGAACGCCGTCGGCGAGGAAGCAGTACTGACCGTCCTTTGTCGCCGCGATGCGAAATTGGGTCTGGTCTTTTTGGATACCAAACGCGCGGCGGCGGACCTCGCGACTATGGTATAATTCACGAACGTGAGAATACGTACTCGACGCCGCAGCGCGTTGTCTGTAGCGAATTTCAACCAGCGACTTGGTTTCCATGTCGCACAATAATTGTCTCTCAAAAACACGGAGTATCATCGCTCCGTGTTTTTGTTGTTGTTACGCGCGAGACCTGACAGGTTTTTTCCACGAACGTTCTGCGCGACGCTCATGTTTCAATATCCCGCGCACGCGATGGTTGAAACAGCGGTTTGGAAACCTGTCAGGTCGGGCGCGAAAATTATGACTCAATACATTTTTGTCACCGGCGGTGTCGCGTCCTCGGTGGGTAAAGGCGTGACCGTCGCGTCCATTGGTAGAATTCTCAAAGCGCGCGGCGTGCGCGTGTCCGTACAAAAACTCGACCCGTACTTGAATGTGGACCCCGGCACGATGTCGCCGTATCAACACGGCGAAGTGTTTGTCACCGAAGACGGCGCGGAAACGGACCTCGACCTCGGACACTATGAACGCTTCATTGACGAAAATCTCGCGCGTCATTCCAACGTCACGACGGGTCAAGTGTATTCCGAAGTGATTATGAAAGAACGACGCGGCGATTATCTCGGCGGCACCGTGCAAGTGATTCCGCATATTACGAATGAAATCAAACGCCGCATCGCGCTCGCGGCGCGCGGGAGCAATCCCGATGTGCTGCTCGTCGAAGTCGGCGGAACAGTGGGCGACATTGAAGGGCAACCATTTCTTGAAGCGATTCGCCAAATGCGTAAAGATGTCGGACGCGATAATGTAATGTACATTCACGTCACGCTTGTGCCAGCCATCGGCGCGACGGGTGAATTGAAAACGAAACCAACGCAGCACAGCGTGCGCGATTTGCGCGCGATTGGAATTCAACCCGACGCGATTGTGCTGCGCGCCGACCATCCCATTGACAATGCCGTGCGCGAAAAAATCGCGCTGTTCACCGATGTTGATAAACGCGCGGTTGTGCCACTCAGCACCGCACAAACCATTTATCAAGTACCGTTGATGTTGGAGGAAGCGGGGTTCGGAAAATATATTGCGGAAAAATTTGGCTTGACCGACCGCGCGGTGGATTTATCGCAGTGGCAAGATTTGGTGGACCGTCTCGTTGCCCCCAAAGAAAAATTACGCATCGGCATTGTAGGAAAATATGTGGAATTGCCTGACGCGTACATGAGCGTGCGCGAAGCATTGGTGCACGCGGCGCTGCATCACAATCGCGATTTGGAAGTGGACTGGATTCTTTCCGAAGATTTGGAAAAAGACCGGGGCTTTGAACGCTTATCGAAAGTGGATGGCATTGTCGTACCCGGCGGTTTCGGCGATAGAGGTATCGAAGGAAAAATTCTCGCGGCGAAATACGCGCGCGTGCACAATTTACCGTATCTCGGTTTGTGTTTGGGAATGCAAGTGATGTGCATCGAACTCGCGCGCAATGTGCTGGAAAGCGACGAACCCAATTCCACCGAATTTGACCCCGGCACAAAATATCCGATTATTGATTTGATGGAAGACCAACGCAGCATCGCGGATTTGGGCGGCACAATGCGGCTCGGTGCCTATCCTGCCAAATTAACAGCTGAAAGTAAGGCGCACGCCGCGTACGGCACTGACAGTATCAGTGAACGGCATCGCCATCGTTTTGAATTTAACAACAAGTACCGCGAAATGCTGGGCGAAGCAGGTTTGAATTACAGTGGACAATCGCCCGATGGGAATTTGGTCGAGATTGCAGAATTGCGCGACCATCCGTTTATGCTCGGCAGTCAGTTTCATCCCGAATTCAAATCGCGTCCCGAACGTCCGCATCCGCTATTCCGCGATTTCGTACGAGCGGCGACCGAATTTCCAAGAGACGGAAAACAGGGGAAATTGCTCTAGACGCTACGTCTCTGCCTTTACGCGTTCCCTGCGTCCGCCGTAAGATAGAGATGGGGATGGTCACCCATTCTTGCGACCGTAATCGCGCCGTTCGATTGCAGGAGCACGGACTTGAGCGTCTTTAACTCGGCGTCGAAATCAATATTTTCCTTTGCCAACGCGCGCCGCAGATCATTCGTCGTTAAGAATTCGCGCTCCAGATTTTCGTGTTTGATTTCGCCGTTCTGCACCAGCACGGTTGGCTTGCCTTCAATCAAACGTCGAAACGAAGGGGACTTGTACGAGAGTCTGTCAAACAGGATATCGCACACCAGCAGCGTACTCGCGCCGAGAATTCCGCCCAAGACCGAATTGTCCGGACCAATCATTGCGTTTTGCAAAACGTTCGCAATGGTGAGCATCACAATGAAATCGAACGGAGTGCGCGAACCCAGAATTCGTTTCCCGGTCAAACGGAATGCAATGACCAGAAATATATACACTAAAAGCGGACGAGCGATTTTTTCGAGCCAGTGGATTTCAGGAATCAGAAAATTGATATTGAACGACGATGACATGACCACACCTCCGGGAGAATTTTGACGGCGGCACCCACCGTGCGCGTGAAATTATAGTGCAGAACCCCGCTTGATTTCTAAACTTATTCGCGTACAATTTTGGCGCGTGAAATCAGTCTCTCTATCTCACGCAAGGAAAAATGAATTTATGAATCGCAATCATCGTATGTCGAAAAAAGATAAATTGAATTGGCTGGCGGACATTGCCGACGGACTGCGCCCGCTCGATGCGCGCGCGTCGAAACTCGTCCTCCGTTTGTTGGACGACCCCGACGCGCAAGTGCGCGCGGAAGCGGTGTCGTGTTTGTGGCATACCGCCGACCCGATGTGGATTGAAGAATTGTTGACGAAATCGCAGCGCGACCCGGATTTGGATGTACGAACGCGCGCGATTTCTACGCTCGGACATTACATTGTAGATGCGGAAATCGAATTGTTTAGCGAGGCGGAAAATGACGAACGCGCGTTGAGCCAAGGCGATATGCAGCGCGTTGTAGATTTTCTCTTTGACACCGCGCAAAATTCATTGCTGTCGGTGGACGAACGCCGTTACTCGATTGAAGCGCTCGCGTTTCTCGATGACCCCGAAGTGGACGAATTGATTGATTGGGCGTATTCACAAAATGACCCGCGTTATCGCGCGAGTGCACTCTTTGCCATGGGACGCAGCGGCAATTTACGCTGGACCGACCATGTGATGATGGAAATGCACAGCGCGAATCGTGAAGTGCAATACGAAGCAGTGCGCGCCGCAGGCGAACTCGGTTTGCAAGAAGCGACCGAAGATTTGATTCGCCTCGTGCGCGGGCGCGGCGTGGAAAAAGCGTTGCGCTTGCGCGCGATTTATTCACTCGGGGAAGCAGGCGATGACCGTGCATATCCCGTATTGGAAGAATTGTGTCACGCGCGCGATCGAGAAGTGCGCGAAGCTGCGCGTGAAGCCGCCGAGGAATGGTTGATGAGTTCGATGGCGGAACGGTTCGAAATGGATGACGAAGACGCGTTATGGATTGAAGGCGATGCAACCGTGATGGACGGTTTCCCGCGCAACATGTGGGACAATGTGCTGGGGACGTTCTCGCTCAATTAAATTTCGATTTACGACAAAGGGCGATGGTGTTCAAAATATGCCGAGTGCTTTTTGGACACCATCGCCTTTTTTTATTTCCAACAAATGAAAGAAGAAAAAGCGGAATCAATTATCGAGCGCCCGTTTGAATTGGAACGGCTCGTATTTTTTTCGGATGCCGTGTTTGCGATTGCGATAACGTTGTTGGCAATTGAATTGCATGTACCGGAGTTGGAATTCGAATCGTCGGACGCGCTGCTGCGCGGTGTGTTGTCAGAATGGCCCCGTCTGCTCGCGTTCAGTTTGAGTTTTTGGATTATCGCGGTGTATTGGGTCGCGCATCATCGCTACTTTCGTTATATCGTCTATTTCGATGATGGACTGTTGTGGCGCAATCTGGTCCTTTTATTTACCATCGCGTTAATTCCATTTACGAGTTCGATTCTTGGCGAGTACGGCAACATGAGCGCGTCTGTGTGGTTGTACGCGGTGAACATGATTGCGCTCGGTTTGAGCGGCGCGTGGATGTGGCGTCACGCGACGAAAGGGCATCGGCTCGTCGCGTCCGATTTGGATGACAAGTTGATTCGGCAGATTCAAGGACGCGCGTTTGCGACGCCGCTCGCCGGAGTGATTGTGATTGGGTTGACGTTCGTGTTGGGCGGATTTGCAACGATTGGGTTTATGTTGATTTTTGTCTTTCAGATGTTGGTGATGCGGCGGTACAAGTAAAGGTTATGTCTCTAGCGGAAACCCGCGCCGTTTCCATCCCGCTGTGCCGTCGCGCACGTTGAATAATTGTTTGAAACCTTTTTGCGCGAGAAGCGCGGCAGCGGTTTGACTGCGCGCACCCGATTGACAAATCACCGCCGTCGGCATTTCGGGGTCGAGCTCCGTGTAACGCGTTTGCAATTGTCCGAGCGGAATCAGTTTCGCGTTCGGCAAATGCCCATTGCGAAATTCCCACGGTTCGCGCACGTCGAGAATAACGAGACGCGAATCATTCGCAATCCGATTCTCCAATTCGCGCGCGTTAATCTCCTGCACATCTCCACTCGTGACAGGGTAACCGCGCGTTTCCCATTCATCCAAATTTTCCAAATAGCCCGCGAGATTTTCAAGCCCGACGCGCGCGAGCATGTACGCGACGCGCGTGTAATCGGCAGCATCATCGAGGAGCAACACCAATTGCGTGTCGGGCGGTAACAACACGCCAACGCGATTCGACAGTTGGTCATTCAATTCCAAATGCACTGCGCCGGGAATATGCCGCGCGATGTAATTTTGTTTCGCGCGCGTATCGAGCAATCCCGCGCCACGCTGGAGATGCGAAACGGCTTGTTCGACAGTCAACGCGCGCGGAATAATTTCGCCCAAGACGCGCGGACCTTGCCGATTCATCGCCTTGATGCGTTTGTTGTTGGCGGGTTGTTCGGGCAAATCGCTCGTGTTGAAAATAATAAATTCGTCGCGCGTACGCGGCGCCAGAGCGGGATTGGTGTGACGTTCATAGCCGAGTGTGGAGACGCGCATCGTCCCCATCGCGCGTCCGCACAACGAGCCCGCGCCGTGTCCGGGATAAATCATTAGCCCATCGGCGAGCGGCAATAATTTTTGATGAAGTGAATCGTACATCTCGCCCGCGAGTTTGCGTGCAGCGTCTGCTATGACGAGTGAACGCACATCTGTCGTGGCGAGAGGCGTTTTGTGCGTTCCCTCGTCACCCACCAAGTCCGGTCGCCCCACATCGCCGACGAACAATGTATCGCCTGTGAACGCGAGCGCGGGTTCTATTCCGCGCGCGGTATCACGAATCAGCAGCGTGATGCTTTCGGGCGTGTGACCGGGCGTGTGCAAAATTTGAAATTCGAGATTGCCGAGCGTGAGCGTTTCACCGCCGCGTAATTCAATGTGCGGAAATTTCGCGTCGGAATTTTGTGGCAGGTAAATGTCGGCTGCTTGTCCTTGTGCTTGCAACCGCGCTGCTAATTCGGTATTCCCCGAAACGTGGTCGGCGTGCAGATGCGTTTCGATGATGTGCGTGATTTTCAAACCGCGTTCGTTCGCCGCGTCGAGATATTTTTGCACGTCGCGGTCAGGGTCAATGATGGCGGCAGTGTTCGTTTTCTCATCGCCGATGAGATACGACGCGCAGCCGAGTCCTTCGATGAAAAATTGTTGGGTGAACATGCTTGGAGTGTCAGGTGTCAAGTATCAAGTTACACGCGACGCCACTATTCTAAAACGGGCGGGGAAGAAACGTCAAGTGTGCCGCACAAAAGCGATACAATTTTTCAAAATAACGAAATTCGGGCGTCGCGCGAGGCGATTTGATGGTATAAACGATTGTGGTACGCAAAAATAGTTTTACGCGCGCTTTTGAGGACGCGTGTAGGTGGTTTGGAAAATTGAAGGAGGGGGAAAATGCGAAAAGATGAAATTGGGATCACCGATTGGCGGTGGTATGCCAAACGGAGTGAGGGTTTGATTGCCGCGATTCAAGCGGTGATTGATGACATAGAGGACAATACAAATAATCTCGGTGATTCGACGGATGGCAAGCCACAGCTCCCGCGCCGTAAAACCATTCTCCATGTTTTGAAAAGTTTGAAAGAGTTTGGCGCGAGCCACTATGATTTTTTCAAGCAGGGCTTTCGCAACGGGGAACTTGAAGCCACAACGGAATTTCCGCCCGCGCGCGTGTTGGATGCCATTCTCAATCAAATCAGTTTTGACCTGGACGTAATTTGGCGCGCGGCGAATCAGCGACGAATTTCCACGGGCAAATTTGTCAGCACATTGGATTTTGCAGACAGACTTGCATGGAAAGCATTGGAACCGGCAGTTACGGCGCCGGACTTGATGCAATCTACTCCCGGCGATGATGAATCCAAATGGACGGTGCTAACCTATTTCCAAAAGTCGCCGTCGGTGCGCGTCATTCCCTATGCCAATGTTGCGCTGGTGGGAATCCCAATTACCTGCTTGCAAGAGAAACGCGATTTTTTGGCAATCCCGCATGACATCGGACATTTCGTATATTGGCGGCGCATTGTGCAATTGGCGTGGCCCGCAGCGAAATCAGATGCAGCAGTGAATCGCACCTTTGTCACAGTAGTGGACAAAGTGTCCCCTGAATTTCAGCATTGGCAGGAGGAAATTTTTGCGGATGTCTATGGCGCAATAGTCGCGGGTCCGATTATGGCGCTGGATTTTCAGGAATTGATGTTGGAATATATTCTGGACCAATTCTTGAGTGAAAAAGATGACCATGCGTCGCCTGCATTGCGTCCATTTATTTACACCAAAGTTCTGGAGCATCGCGGAGACGGTGAGATTGTCGGTCAATTGGAAAAGCGCTGGCATGACCAATTAAAGGCGCGTCGGGAAGATAGAGCAGCAAGAATCTTGGGTGTGACTCAAGAGAATATGTTTGCCCGCGCCCTGGCAGAAAACAGCGCATTGGCAAATACCAATGGCTTGAATCGTGTGATTTCAAAAGCCCTGGCAATTCTCGGTCCCGTCACAAAAACAAATTGGACGGGCGGCGACATTCGCACTCCATTGGCGGCGGCGGACACACTGGCTATGCGCGTGGAACCACTGACGGCAGATGCGGAAGACGAGTACACGCCTTATCGCAATCGAATCACGCAATTGACCAATTCTGTTACTAGTATTCCTGATTTGGAGCCGCGCGCAGATGCGGCGAATCGCGCCGTGTGGGATGCGTTCTTTACGCGTGAACGCTACTGGCTGCCCAATCAAACGGGCTCAGAGTGGCGAGAAGACAACAAAGTGGTTGAATGTGGCGAATTGAATGACTTGGCAGAAGCGGCAGAGAACAAATGGCTTCAGATTTGGCTCTGCGGGGGGTGGACGACGGAAAGTCCAAACGAACCCAAGCAACCGTAGTGAACTGACCAACAGAGAAAGAGCTTCAAGGATGTTCTTTCTCTGTTTTAATTTCTAAACAATATGTTTCCAATAGATTTTCAAGATATGGAATCCGCATATCACTTATTTTGTGCGCGCGCTCCAATGCATCTTGCCATAGGGCACATGCTTCCTCCAACCGATTCATTTGTTGCAGAGTGATGCCAAGGCGCCGTTGCGCTGCAATAATGCCACTCGCATCATTCAACTTGAGTAGCAATGAGAGAGCTGCGCGCCCTTCGGTTTCAGCTTCAATCACCAATCCCATTTTTGCTAATAGTCCCCCAAGTGCGTCGGAGAGATATGCAACATCCTTAGGCATCTCTAACGATTCATATACCTCACGACTGGACTCGTAATACTTGCGTGCATGTTGCCATTCTCCGCGCGCTTCCATGATTTGTGCCAAAATGTTCCAGTTCACCGCCAATTCATCTCGATTGTGGATGTGATGACAGAGTTCGATTCCCTCCCGACAATAAACCTCTGCTCGGTCATAATGCTGCTCGGCAAGTTCAATCAGCGCAAGTTTTTGTAATCCATAAATGAGTAACAATTCGGATGGATGGACGCGGAGAATTTCAACGGCTTGCTGAATTTGCTCGCGTGCAAGTTGGTTTTGCCGTTGCCGAAAAGAAATGCGACTCGCTTCAAGTAAAATTTCAGCGCTCCCCAATGCATCACCTATCTTTTGACGATAAGTCAATGCTTGCTCCAAATTTGCGCTTGCTTCCGGATAATGTGACTGCTCCAACTCAACGCGCCCGATGCCCAGAAATCCAAAGCCCATGCCTTTGTCATCACGTGCCATTTCACTCAAGTCAACTACACGTTGCATAATTGTACGCGCATCATCGTACAAACTTTGCTCGATATACGAGTTCCCCCACTTGTACATCGCCTCCAGCGAACGTTCCTGTTCCTCCTCCCGATCCGCCGCCGTAATCACCCACGGAATAATTCGCCGCGCGTCGGTGTACAAACCGCGCGCAAATAACGCGTCCGTCACCGATTGCCCGTAATCCAACAGCGGCTGCCAATCTTGACGCTCGTGCGCGATGGACATGCCTGTGGCGATGTTGTTCCATTCGTCCTCGATGGCGAGATAATTTTTCGCGTGCTGCTGCGAAAATTGCAAATAGTATTTTGACAAACGCTCGTTCGTCGCGGCGAGCTGTTCGGGGGACGCCGCGAGTTTTTCGCGCGCGTATTCACGTATTGTTTCGAGCAGGCGATAACGCACCGCGTCATTCGCATCAAATTCCACCAACACGAGCGATTTGTCCGCTAGCCCCTCCAAAATATCGCGCGCGTTTGTGCCATCTCCGTTCACCACATACTGCGCGGCGTCGAGCGTAAAGCGCGCGGCGAAAACGCTCAACGCGGCGAACACGCGCTTTTCTGCGTCGTCGAGCAATTCATAACTCCAATCCAAAACGGCGCGCAAGGTTTGATGCCGCGCGATAGTGCGATGCTGCGCGGACAATAACTCAAAACGTTCATCCAAATGTTCGGCAATGTATTCGGCGGAAAGCGTTTTGACGCGCGCGGCGGCGAGTTCTAACGCGAGCGGAATCCCATCCAACCGTCGGCAAATTTGTGCAATGGAAGGGGCGTTCGTTTCCCGCAGCGCAAAATCACCGCGCGCAAAACGCGCGTAATGCAGGAAAAATTTTATCGCTTCGGATTTTTCGAGCGTGGCAATTTGCGCGCGTTCGCCCGGCAGCGGCAGCGACGGCACATTGAAAATCACTTCGCCCGCAATGTGCAAACGTTCGCGGCTCGTCGCGAGAATTTTGATTTGCGGACACGCGTTCAACAATTGTTCACAGACGCGTGCGCAATCGGCGAGCAGATGTTCGCAATTGTCCAGCACGAGCAGCATTTCACTGTCGCGCAATTGTTCGCACATGGTTTCGATAATCGCGCGTCCCGCGTCGCCGCGCACGCTCAACACTTGCGCGATGCTTTGCGCGACGGAACCCGTGTCTTTGTCCAATTCTTCCAAACGAATCCACCACACGCCGTCACGGTTCTTGCCAATCGCTTCGCGCGCAAGATGAATTGCCAAACGCGTTTTGCCGCTGCCGCCTGTTCCCACCAACGTCACGAGACGCGCGGTTTGTAACAGCGCGCGAATTTTTTCCAATTCCGTTTCGCGTCCGAGAAAGGGTGTGAGCGGCGTCGGCAGATTCGAGAGCGCGGATGCTTGCGGGCGCGCGGCATTGCGTTCGATGTGGCGTCGTAACGCGCGTGTGGAATTGGAAGGCGCGCTGCCCACTTCTTGAAACAAGACGCGTTCCAATTCGCTGTACGTTCTCAACGCGCGTGCGGTGTCGCCTTGCCGCGCGTACGCGACCATCAAATGCTGCACAGCAGTTTCATTGTACGCGTCGCGCGCATGCGCCATTTCCGCGTATTCTAGCACCCGCGCCCATTCGCCGCGTTCGCGCGCGTATTGCGCGACTGACAAACACGCTTGCACAAATTGTTCGCGATATTTTTCGCGCAGCGTATCGAGCCAAGGGGAATCGGGGTCGTCTAGAAATTCTTGAAGCAAATCGCCGCGATAGAGGGAGAGACCGAAGACTAGAGACTTGTCCTGAGCAGAGTCGAAGGACTGATTCCTCTCGACTGTTGACGGTTGACTATTGACTGTTGCCTTGAATTCTTCTGTGTCAGTCCATATTTCCGCGTCGGGATTGATTTGGATTTTTTTGCCGTCGTCGCTGTCGAGAATAAATTCCGCGCCGAATTGTTTTCGCAGCGAGGACAATGCCTTGCGGAACGAAGTGCGCGCGAGTTTGTCAACGGATTCGTCACTCACGCGGCGGCGGAGTTCGTGCGCGGCTTCGCTGCCCCAAAAGAGTGTGGCGAGCTGCGCGCGTTCGTGCCACGTGTTGCGATGGAGGACGAGATACGCGAGGAGCGCGGCGGTGGGTTTCGTTGCGAGTTTGACGACGCCCTCGTCGTTCTCGACGCGAAAATTGCCGAGCAGATAAAAGCGCAAGGGGGACTGCAATGACATGAGATTTCTCGCCGCGCAAAAATCCTGTATCGCATTATATATCTGTTGTGCGGGGGAATTTCAAAGGGGAGAAAAAGAAAAACTTCCGCGCGCGGCGGAAGTTTTTCTTTGGTCCTCCACTATTCTGCCGCTACTTATAACCATATTTGATAATTTTCAGGTTGTCTCAGAATGGCAATTCCTCACTCTTCAAAAATGGCGTACCATCTGACAGATAGATTGCGGGACTCTCCGAGTCTGTGAGATCCTTCAAATTCTCAACGATTTTTCGTTGCCACTCACTTGGATATGAATCAATATGATTTATGAGCGCCGTTGTTATTTCTACATCACCATTTCGTACGGCTGTGCAAATGACATTTATACATCGTGCTTGCTGAAGTTTCGTCGACATTGCTACCGGCAAAACGCCCATGAAAAACTTCGTTACATATCGGCGGTCATTCTCATCCACATCTTCCAACTTATCCAATAAAACCTCTGCTGCCTGAATCTTAATTGTGAAGTGTGGTAGTAATCGCTGTGCCCATGTGCCGAGAGGTGCTGAGGTTTGAGTCTTGTTTGCATATGCCTGCCCCTTCTTAATCTCCCCCACTAATTTATTTTCAATTCTGAGTCGAGGAATCTCCCGTATGTTCTTCCACATTTGAGGAGGAAGAATCTGAAGGGTTCTTCTGATCGTCGTTTCATCTTTGACAATTCTCAGTTCTTCCGAAACGACATCTAGGAATTGACTCTTTTGGTCGTCGTTCAGGTCGTTGGTGATTGCGAGAACGATATAAGCTAGTTTTGAGCCATCTTGCTCTGATTTGTGTCGATATATTTCAATCAGGGTGTCAAGACGCTTGTTAATAGGTATTTCACTCGCTAATAAACGAGCGTATTCATGAGAGGCTACAAAATCTGAGTCGAGAACTGCATCCAAAAACTTTTGAACTGTAAATGGTTCCTCGGACTGATTAATGTAGCCAAGCAAGTAATCTACAAAGCAGATAATGGAGTCCGCATTGGATTGGCTATCCTCAATTTGCTCATGACTTCGAGGATTGCGAATGGCTAAATATAACCCTCTGAGAATCTGTTCAATACCTTTTTGAATATTTTTTTCGGTCTCAGTTTGAAGCTTATTCACACGCAAGCGAGGAGAGTCACCGCCAAAGGCTTGACCAACTAGTGCGACTCCATCCCCATCAGCACCTGTCTTGTCACGCAACAAGTTGCTGACATGATGCATAGCATCCAGTACTGCAGCACTGTAGTTCTTGGCTTCATAGGTACTCGAAATGCTCTGCCATAATTCAGGACGAATTTGAGTTTGTAGATTCATTTTCTATATTCACGAAGAATTGTACTGGGGCTTTGGTCCAATGAAAAACACGAAGACCAATTACCGCCTAGCCCGATATTTTACCATTGTTTTCCGCGCATGTATCCGCCACCTTAAATTTTCCGCGCGAGAAAAACAAAAAACTCTCCGAACGCATCAGAGAGTTTTTTATGCCGAGAGTGGGACTCGGACCCACGACCTAACGATTATGAGCCGTTTGCTCTACCAACTGAGCTATCTCGGCGGCTTGGGCGAATCGAGTGATTCGAGAAATTAGAAATTGGAAGTCAGAATTGGAAATCGAACTTCCAAACTCTAACTTCCAATTTCTAAAACAGTAGCGGGGCCCGGACTCGAACCGGGGACCTTTGGGTTATGCATACCACTTCGGCTTTCGCCGCTGGCTTTTGCCATTCGTGGTCTGGACTTTACCTTCACCCACACTTGCGTGTTAGGGTGCCTGCCATCAAGTCTCTACACCTTCAGCATTTCTGCTGCTTGGCTCGGTATTACCCTGCGAACGGTTTCACCGACTTTGACAGGTGATCACACATCGGTTTCCCGACATGCAGCCCACTGCACAATTAAATCCCAGGCGTCACGATAATTTGCAGATTCTGGTTTTCGCTGACGCTTGTCCGCTTCGACCATATGAATTTCACTGGCGTAGCGTATGAACACTACAACTGGAAAGATGTAAAACAAGTCAGGGTCTGGAAGATATACGAGCGCAAAATCGAAATCGGAAATTTCGTAGCGGTCTCGCAGCATAATTCGCCGATTTGTCTTTGTCCGTCGGTTATCTGTTACCCAGTTCTGACGATTCGAGTCAAACCACGCACATTTGACTTGAATCTTTACAAGCACCCCGTTTAAATCAAAGAGAAGGTCATATGGAAGACGGTCTCCTATTGGACGGGAAACTCCCCAGCCGCGCTTGAGGGCGTGAAAGATTGCTGCCTGTTCGGCAACATCTCCCTTTTCCTTTGTGTTCATGATGTTAATTGGTGCGATTGAGCCCAACGAGCTGCCACTGCTCCACCCCGCAGTTACGAAAGCGATTATAGCGCGAATGTTCGATTGGTCAAATTTAGTATGGGCGAAGCATTTCCAACCGCGCTCGCACAATTGAGCCAATTGTTTATGCAAATGCTTTGCCCCTACAGCTAATTGTTTGACACACCGCACATTCTCTTTTATTCTCTGCAACATTCTCTTGACGTCCGCAGGGACGTTTCGCGTTTTCGTTGCGCGCGAACTTTGTTCGCAACAAATTACTATTTGCTTGAACCATCTCAACAATATATGTTCCACGATTTTCTCAACAATCTCCCCAACATTCCGCTCGCGCTCGGCATTCTTGTCATCAGCGCGCTCATTGGCGCGGGGATGGTGCAATTGTTGCGGCGCTTGCTCGACCCACAGATGCTTCACGCGCACAACGATTTGATTGGCTTTATTTATCAAATGGTTGGCGTCGTGTACGCGGTGATGCTCGCGTTTGCGATTTTTATTGTGTGGGAACAATTCGATACGACAAGTACGGCAGTGGAACAAGAAGCGAACGCGCTCGTGTCGCTATACGATTTGGCGCGGGCGTTACCGAACGACGCGGGCGCGCAATTGAAAGGCGATGTGAAAAATTACGCGCGCGTGGTGTCGCAAGATGAGTGGCAGCAAATGGCATTGGCGCACGCGAGCAATGAATCGGCAGTCGCGCTCGCACAGCTTACGCGCTTTGAACGCGAATTTTTTCCAAGCACCGACCGCGAAACCATATTGTACGACCAAGCGGTTGGACACATCGAGGAATTGAATTCGTTTCGTCGTTTGCGTTTGCAGGCAAGTCGCGGACAAATTCCACAACCAATGTGGGTGCTGTTGATTGGCGGCGGATTGTTTATGCTCGCGTTCACCGCGCTGTTTGGCGCGGACAATGCGCGCTTGCACACTGCGCTCACGGCAGCGCTCGCGGCGGCATTGGGATTCACATTGTTTATCATTCTCGCGCTCGATACGCCGTACACGGGCAGTTTCAAAATCACAGCTGACCCGTTTCAAAACGCGCTGAACATGTTTCAAGCGAATCCATAACGTATGGAATCGGACCTTTACGACATTTTGCAAGTTGCGCCACATGCCGAGTCGGAAGTGATTGAAGCGGCATACAAGCGGCTCGCGCGCAAATATCATCCCGATGTAAATCACGCGGCGGACGCGTCGGAACGAATGCGCGCGCTGAATCAGGCGTACGAAATTTTGAGCAATCCGACGGAACGCGCGCGGTATGACCGCACACGCGAAAGCGAGGCGTTTGCGCCGCGTAAAAAGTCGCGTCGTGGTGCGCCGAAACCGAAACGTCCGCCGACGAAAACACGCGCGTCAAAATACGCGCGCTGGACGCCCCCTGTGAGCAAGAAAAAAGAAACCGTTGCCGAAGCCGTCGCCGTGAATGAAACGTTGATTCGCAAGGCGCTGAAATTTTCACGCACGCAGCGCACCATCACTTCGGAACTTTTGCAAAGACTATTACATATCAAATATCCGCGCGCAGTGTATTTATATGCCACGCTCATGGAACGTGGCTTGATTGACGAACATGGGCATTGGACTGCATCCGCCGCGTAAAAAAATATGAACCACTCTCGACCCACCACCAGCACGCGTCTCATCGGTCTCCGCGAAAGTGTTATCCGCGAAATGACGCGCAAGGCAATTGAACACAATGCCGTCAATCTCTCGCAGGGCTTTCCCGATTTTCCACCGCACCCCGACATCATCGCCGCCGCGCATCGCGCGCTCGACGAAGGATTCAATCAATACGCAGTCACGTGGGGCGTGCCCGCGCTGCGAAATGAAATTCGTTCGTACATGGAAAAATGGTACGGACTCGAATATGACGCGACGCGTCAAATTACGGTGACGTGCGGCGTGACCGAAGCCATCATTGCCGCGTTCATGGCGATTGCGAACGCGGGCGATGAAGTGGTCATCATCGAACCGTATCATGAAAATTATGTTGCCGCCGCGATTTTTGCCGGAGCGAAACCGGTGTTTGTGCCATTACTGCCGCCGCAGTACGAATTGGATTTGGACCGCGTACGCGCAGCGTTCTCGAATAAAACGCGCGCGATTCTCATCAACACGCCGCACAATCCGACGGGGCGCGTTTTTACCCGTACGGAAATGGAAGGCGTCGCCGCGCTGTGTCAAGAATTTAACGCGGTGTGCGTGACGGATGAAATTTATGACCACATTATTTATGACGGGCGGGAGCGCGGAGTTCAGCGCAAGCACATTCCGATGGCAACACTTGATGGGATGTACGAACGGACGATTACCGTCGGCGGGTTGGGCAAAAGTTTTGCGGTGACGGGTTGGCGGCTCGGGTACGCGTGCGCGCCCGAACCGCTTTCACAAGCACTCCGCACCGTTCACGATTTCACAACGATTTGCGCACCCGCGCCGTTACAACACGCGGCTGTCGCGGCTTTTCAATTGCCCGATGGGTACTATGAACAATTGAAAGCGGATTACACACGGCGTCGCGCCAAGATGATGGGGATTTTGGAAAACGCGAAATTCCACGCGGCACCGCCCGAAGGCGCATATTATGTTCTCGCAGACTATTCGGAATGGTCAACGACGATGGACGATTTTGAATTTGCCGACTATATGACAACGCAAGTGGGCGTCGCCGTTGTACCGGGCTCTAGTTTTTATCGCACCGAAGGATTGGGGAAAAAACAAATTCGCTTTGCGTTCGCGAAAAAATTGGAAACGCTGGACGCGGCAGAAGAGAGAATGATGCGCGCGAGATCGTAATGCCATATGGGCAACCACAAGGGATGCCCCTACAATGTTGCAACTTTTTGAGACGCTGCCATGTAGTACAGGGCGCGTCTCTTTTGTTTTTAAAATTTCAGAAAAATTCGGTGTATCCAAATCCCGACCTTTGACGTATAAACAAACGGCGTCCGTCAACATTACAAAAAGTTGACACTTGTATCCTCTTGCGTACCATTTCAAAGGTTACGTCGTTCGCATTTTTTACGTTCGGCAGTCTAGGACAGACCCGAAGCGCGTTTTGTCATAGCTTCGGGTCTCATTTTGTAAAGCCGCAAATATGCGGCGCACCCGGAATTGAACAATGAGCGAAATTCTACACAACATGGCGCGGCGAAAATTACGCACGGCGCTGACCGTCATCGGCATTGTCATCGGGATCCTTGCGCTCACCGTCATGGGTTCGATGAGCGAATACTTTAGCGGCTTGATTGACAATGCCGTTAATCTGCTCGGCACCAACATTGTCGTCTCTCCCAAGAACAATGACTTTGAATCTATTCTCACCACGACGGATGAACGCAAGGTCTTGCGTATCGCCGGCGTACGCGACGTGATTCCCACGGCGAATGACACTATCGAAGAATTTGGCGCGGTCTCGTTTGGCATTCCGGATTTGGTGTATGGCGTCCCGCCCGAACATTCCTCTACACTTTTCCCGACCATCACGTTGAAAAAAGGACGCTGGCTCCAACGCGGCGATGAATATGAAACGGTTGTCGGTTCGCAGCTGGCGAAAAAACGCAACCTCGACCTCGGCAGCACCGTTCGCTATCACGACCATGATTTGCTCGTCGTTGGCATCATCAACGAAACGCAAACGACGCCCGACAGCATCGCGATGGTGAATCTCAACACGGTGCGGCGTTTGCTAAAAGCCCCCGAATTGATTGCGGCAATGTATGTGGTCCCCGAAGACCCTGCGTTGATTGACCAAATCGCCAAAAATATTCGTGACAACGTAGAGAATGTGCAAGTGTTCACGCCGAAAGAAGCCGCCGCGCAAGCGCAGCAATCGCTCGCGGTGTTTAATATTATTTTGGTCGGCGGCGCGGTGTTGGCGGTTTTCGTCGGTGGTCTCGCGGTTATCAATACAATGATTATGAGCGTGAACGAACGACGCCACGAAATCGGATTGAAAAAGGCAGTCGGCGCGAGTGACGGCGAAATTGTGCGTGAGTATTTGATTGAAGCCGCCGTGATTGGATTGCTCGGCGGCACGCTGGGACTTTTGCTCGGTTGGGGTCTCGCCGGACTGTTGAATGCGATTACTTCGCAAGCATTAGGCGGCAGTTCTATTTTCAATGTCACGCCGCGCTTGATGATGATTGCGCTTGGCTTTGCAGTAATTCTTGGAATGATTGCCGGTTTGTATCCCGCGTGGAATGCCGCGCGTTTGGACCCGGTGAAAGCGTTGAGAGTAGATTCATAAGCTAAAAGTAAAAAGCTAAAAGCTAAAAGTGACAAGCCGTAGGCGAAACTTTTAGCTTTTAGCTTGAAACTTTTTACTTGCATGTTAGAAATTCTTCGCAACATGTCGCGGCGCAAAGTCCGCACCGGTTTGACCGTCTTTGGCATCGTCGTCGGAATTTTTGCAGTGACGGTGATGGGTTCCATGACAGAATATTTTAACGCGTTGATTAGCAACGCGCGTGAAGGCGCAAACGAAGCCGTCATTGTCACACCCAAAGGCGGCATTCGCGCAACGCTATCGGATGCGGACGCAGACCGCATTGAACGCGTACAAGGCGTGCGCGGGGTTGTGCCGCAGATTTCCACCTTTTATGAAAGTTTGGGCAGTGTGAGCTTTGGTCCACCCGACCAAGTGCTTGGTGTGCCGCCCGATAAAATTTTGCAATTGTGGTCGAACGACGATTTGGCAGAGGGGCGCTGGCTCGAACGCGGCGACACGTACCAAATGGTCGTCGGCTCGAGCATTGCGAAAAAAGAAAAATTAAAACTGGGCAGCAAACTCACCTGGCGCGAAAAAGATTTTCAAATCATCGGGCTGTTAAAAGAAACACAGACCGCGCCCGATGGCTGGCTCATTGCGCCGATGGACATTGTGCAAAAAACGATAAAGCGTCCGAATCTGATTTCGCAAATCAATGTGATTCCCGAAGACAAAAGTCAGGCACCCGCGCTCGCCGCGAAAATCAAAGACGAAGTAAGCAATGTAAATGTGGCGACATTGGAAGAACAACTCGACGCAATTGAACAAGGGCTTGCGGTATTCAACGCGATTCTTTTGAGCAGTGCGGTGCTGGCAGCCATTATCGGCGGTCTTGCCGTTGTCAATACAATGATTATGAGTGTGTCGGAACGCACACCCGAAATCGGTTTGAAAAAAGCAATCGGCGCGAGCAATGCAAATATCATCGGCGAATTTTTGTTAGAAGCAGCTGTAATTGGTTTTCTCGGCGGCGCGATTGGGTTTTTGCTCGGCTGGGGGATGGCATCCCTTTTGAACATTGGCGCGTCCGAAGCGTTGGGCGGCAGTGAAATTTTTAAAATTACGCCGCGCCTCGCTGCGATTGCGATTGGGCTTGCAGTATTTCTCGGTGTCTTTGCCGGACTCTTGCCCGCGTGGAATGCGTCGCAGCTCGACCCGGTAATTGCGCTGCGCGAAGAAGTGTGAAATGCAGGTAGCAAGTAGTGGGTAGCAAGTAGCACGTGCCAAGAGTCCCTGCTCCCTACTACCTGCTACTCCATACATGAACCCGCTCTCCATTTTCATCTATTACGCGCGCAACAAACGCAAAGCGCTGCCGGTGTTGGGGATTCTGACCCTCGCGGTGTTTGGAATTTCGTTGACGTTGGTGTTGACCGCGACCATTTTTGACGGCGTGCGCGGTTTTGTTTCGCCCTACTATAAATTTGTCGTTATCGAACCAAATTACAACAAGAAATACTACCAACTTGATACCGGGCTGCGCGCAGATGTACGCCAGAGCGAACATGTGGCGGTGTATGCGCCGATTCAAACGTCCTATGTTTCGGGAACGGTGTTGGGCATTCAAACGAATTTTCCGATTTTTGGCGTGAGCGATGAATTGATGCCAAACATTCTCGCGGCGACAGAAACGACCTTGTTAGAAGGACGCTTGCCGACGATTCGCGAAGATGAAGTCGCGCTGCACGATTCGCTGATGAAAACGCGCGGGCTGCACGTCGGTGATTACATCGGGCGCGAAGTGAACAGCGAAGACAATTTAAGCGGCAAGTGGCAAGTGGTCGGCGTGACGGGCGGTAAAACCATTTTGAATCTCGTTTCGTTGGAACGCTTGAGCAAGGGACGCACGCCGAACGAAGTGATTTTGATTCCCAAACGCGGTGAAATGGAAGGATTGGTCGCCGACCTCGATGCGCTCCAGTCGGAACGCGCGACGATTCAAACGCCGGGCTATTGGAATCAATTTGTCGAACGCACGTTGAGTCAATACGACGCGCTCGTGACCGCCATCAATGTTGTAATCATCGCGGTGCTCTCGCTCGGTGTCGGGCTGTTGAACATGATTTATTTTCGCCAACGCACGGGTGAGTTTGGCGTGTTGGCGGGCATCGGGTTCAGTCGGAGTTTTCTCATGCGGCGTGTGACATTGGAAGCGTTATTGCTGACAGTGGTCGCGTGGATTTTGGGAATGTTGTTGTCGCTGGTGATTTATCAAGGGTTGGATATTTTGATTTTTTCGCCGCAAGGCACGCCTCTCTCGATTTTGAATTTGCGTTTGTTGATGGGAACATTACCCGTTCCCGTTTTTGTCTGGCTTTTTTCGACCGTAACGATTATGTGGCAGTTGGCGCGGTTGGACCCGGTAGCTGTCATTGACCGAAGGGATTGATGAATCCGTTATCCGTTTTCACCTACTATTACCGTAACGTCATCAAGCTTGCGCCGGTGTTTCTCGTTCTCGCGCTTGCGGTGTTTGGCATTTCGTTGACGGGCGTGTTGACGGGTTCGATTAGTGCGTCGGCAATGTCCAAAGTCGAAGTGTATCGCGGTGCGGCAATGATTTCACCGAATGCAGCAGAGGGTTATAGCGGGGTGGACGCGAACGTCAAAGGCGACCTCGCGCAAAATCCAAATATCGCGGCAACGTATCCGACGATTCGTTTTTCGACATACATGCCGACGCTGGCGGGACAAACCAACGCGCATATTTACGCGGTCAATCAAGAAGTGTTTCCCGTGTTGATGCAAGCATTCGATTTGAAATTGGTGCAAGGCACTTTACCGCGCGTGGGGATGAATCAAGTCGCGCTCCACAAAAGTTTGATGGGCGCGCGCAATTTCAAAATTGGTGATGTCATTGACCCGGAAAAGGATGACCAAGAATTTATTCCGGACAAGTTCGAAATTGTAGGAATGCTCGATGGACCGACGCCGCTTTCGCTCGCGTCGCTCGAATACATTTCTCAAGCAAGCGCGTTTCGCAATTGGGGACGCTCGGTGTTGGCAATGCCGCGCGCGGGCGCGCAGAACGCGGCAGAACACGATTTGGCGAATTTGGACAAAGACCTCGTGCGCCCGTACACCTATTCCGCCGAACTGCAATCGTTCTCGCAAGAGTTTGCTTCGATGGACGCGATTGTGTGGGCAATCAACAGCATCGTCGTTTTGGTATTGTCGTTGTTGGCGGGACTTTTGAATTTGATTTATTTCTTGGACCGCATGAATGAATTTGGATTGTTGCTCGGCATCGGTTACTCGCGCAGCTTTGTGATTCGCCGCGCGTTGATGGAATCGCTGCTGTTGACTCTGTTGGCGTGGGGATTTGGAATTTTATTTTCGCAAGTGATTTACTCGCTGCTCAATGCGTTTATCTTTGAGCCGCGCGGCGTCTCGCTTACGGTGATGAATTGGCGCGCGCTGCAATTCACCCTGCCGATTCCGCTGATGGTCGGTCTCTTTTCCGCAGGCACGGTCTTGATGCAGTTGCGAAATTTGGACCCGATGCAGATGATTGAAAGGCGTGATTAAGATGAACAGGTGAAGAGGTGAAGGGGTGAATTCGAGTGTCACCCGTTCACCTCTTCACCCGCTCACCTCTTTAGTATGTTGACGACACGCGCTGTCAGTTTAATCTATCGCAATGGCGAAGGCGTAACGTATGCGGTGAAACAAGCGGACGTTACTCTCGCCAAGGGCGAATTTCTCGGCTTGGTTGGACCATCGGGTTCGGGCAAGTCTTCCTTGTTGTATGTAATGAGCGGGCTCAAGCACGCGAGCGAGGGAGATGTGTCGTTCGAGGGAAATTCGTATCATTCGATGGCGAACGGTAAATTGATTGACCTGCGCCGCAAACGTTACGGTTTTATTTTTCAACAACACTTTCTCATCAATTACTTGAGTGTGTTTGAAAACATTATGGTCGGCGCGCTCGAACAAAACGCGGCAGCGCGCAAGCGCGCGCAGGAATTGATTGCCGAACTCGGTATGGAAAAACAAAAAAATCGTTTGCCGTGGCAATTGTCTATCGGACAAAGACAACGCGTTGCGATTGCGCGCGCGTTGATTAACGAACCCGCGATTGTGTTTGCTGATGAACCGACAGCCGCGCTCGACCAAACGACGGGACATCAAGTGGTAGATTTACTCGCGCATTATCGCGGGCATGGCAGTATTGTGTTCGTCACGCACGACCCCGAAATGCTGACCCAAGCCGACCGCGTGATTCGGATGCGCGACGGCGAAATTGTCAGCGAAGAAAAGAAAAATGGAAAAGGGTAGCAGCGAGTAGGTAGTAGGGAACAGGTGTGTCACTCGTATTCCCTGCCACTTGCTACACATTTACCTGCTACCATGAATCGGAGGACAACAATGAAGCCCAAGTTTGCATTTCTAGTTTTGCTTTTCGCAAGTATCAGCATCCTTGCGAGCGCGTGCGGCGGCGCAGCGACCCCAACACCGGCTGCCACACCCGTTGCGATTTCGGAAGCAGTTATTACCGCGAAGGGCGAAGTCGTTCCTGAAACGTACTCGCGCGTCGCGTTCACTCTCGGCGGGACCGTTGCGCAAATTCCGGTCAAAGAAGGACTGCAAGTGAAAAAAGGCAACACGCTCGCGATTCTCGACACGAGCGATTTGCAATTGCAAATCCAAACGGCACAAGATGCGCTCGCACTCGCGGAAGCATCGCTGGTCCAAGCCAAGACGCCCGCGTCGGCAGAAGAAATTGCCGCAGCGGAAGCGGCATACAATAGCGCGTTGGCGGGACTGGAACGCGCACAAAAGAAACCCACCGCACAAGAACTCGCGGCGGCGGAATCCGCCTACAACAGCGCGGTGAGTGGTTACAATAGCGCACTCGCTTCGCTGAACCGCGCAAAGAATGGACCGACCAAAGAAGAGTTGGAAATTTTGCAATCGAATTTGGCAAAAGCGAAAGCGGCGGTGGATGTGGCACAAGCGGCGTATGACCGCGTGGGCGGCACCAACAATCCAAACATTGGACAATTGCCTCAATCGTTACAGTTGCAGCAAGCGACGCAAGACTACCAAATCGCGTTGTCGAATTACAACAAAGCGGTGAATCCCGACGCGACGACGGTCGCCCAAGCGCAAGCGGCAGTCGCGCAGGCGAACGCCCAAGTCGCGCAGGCAAAATCCACGCTGCAAAATCTTCAGGACCGTCCAAACCAACAAGACATCGCGCAAGCGCAGGCGCAAGTGGATTCCACCAAAGCGCAGCTCGATTTGAAAAAGAAAGGCGCGCGCGAACAAGACATTCGCGTTGCGGAAATTCGCGTCGACCAAGCCAAGACCGGCGTCGAACAGGCAAAAGCGCAACTGGAAAAAGCCACACTTGTCGCGCCGATGGATGGAACGATTACGGAAATCAATATCCGCGAGGGCGAAATTGCGCCGGCGGGACAACCGTTGTTCACCATCGCCAATTTGTCGAACTTGAAAATTCAAACCACCGACCTTGATGAGTTTGGCGCGGCTAAAGTGCAAGTGAATCAACCCGCGAAAATTCGCGTCAACGCATTCACCGACAAAACGTTAACGGGCAAAGTCACCGAAATCGCAGACCAATCTGTCTTGCTCGCGTCCGGCGATGTTTCGTATCCCGTCACCATTGTTCTCGATTCCCAAGACCCGGCATTGCGATGGGGCATGACGGTGAAGGTAGAGTTTCAACAGTAGAGAGTCAACAGGATTTTTCTACAAAGGACTGTTGACTATTGACTAACGACTATTCCTTATGCCTATCGTCGAAACCCGCGACCTCGTGAAAACCTACAAGATGGGCGATGAAATCGTTCATGCTCTCGATGGTTTGGACATGCAAATCGAGCGCGGCGAATTTATGGCAATCATGGGACGTTCGGGCAGCGGCAAATCAACGTTGTTGAATATGCTCGGCTGTCTCGACCATCCCACGAGTGGTCAAGTCATCATTGATGGCATTGACGTTGCCAAGGCGCGCAAATCGGAACTGCCCAAAATTCGCCGCGAGAAAATTGGTTTTGTCTTTCAGCATTTCAATTTGTTGCCCACGCTCACCGCGTTGGAAAATGTGATGCTTCCGTTGAAATACGCAGGCATCAATGGCGGTGAACGCAAAACGCGCGCGATGGAAGCACTCAAACAAGTGGGACTCGACCATCGCGCGAAGCATCGCCCCGCCGAAATGTCCGGCGGTGAACAACAGCGCGCATCGGTCGCCCGCGCGATTGTCACCAAACCCGCGATTGTGTTGGGTGATGAGCTCACCGGCGAACTCGACAGCAAAACATCACGCGCCGTCATCGAACTATTAAAAGAGTTCAATCGCGAAACGAAACAAACGTTTGTCCTTGTCACCCACGACCCCGCCGTCGCCGAACAAACCGACCGTGTGGTGCATCTCTTGGATGGCAAAGTAGAGTACGAGGAGAAACATACACGTTGAAATAAAAATTCGCCGAACAAGTTTCGGCGAATTTTTATTTCAACTATTTTTTCTTTTTCTCTTTTACCGCGCTAACGCTTTGCTTTTTTCCGCGCGTCACGCGTTTCACCTGTTTCGTTCTCGTTCCGCGCTTTTCGCCTTCCAACATCTTTTTTATCGCGCCGACATAGAAATTTTTCCATCCGTCACTTGTCCCGTCATAATCTTCGGGCTGCACATTCTCGTGCACCAAATCGAGTCGTGTGCCGCCGCGCGTTTTCTTTAAGGTGAACGTGACGAGAGAATCTTCAATCGTCCAATCGCTCGGCTTCCATGTTTGCGCGAGTTTTGTTGGCGGAACACATTCCACGATTTCGCCGCTCACGTAATCGTCCCACAATTTATATTTTCCACCAACGCGCGCGTCGTATTGCGCGGACGCGCCAGTCCATTTCATTTGTAATGTCGGTTCTGTCAATGCCGCCCACACGCGTTCGGGTGATGCTTTGATTTGATAGGTTTGCTCGATTCGCATAAGTTTCGACTTTCTAAATGTTTGCGCTAAGCATTTTGCATCGCGCCGATTTCGCGGAGCATTTCGACTTGAGCGAACAGATTTGGTTCGGGCGTGCCGTCGGGAATTTCACAGCCGCCCGCGCTGAGCCAACGCGCGCCGCCGTCTCGATAACATTTATATGTTGCCGCGCGCACCTCGTCCGGCGTGCCTTGCAGCATCACTGTCACAGGGTCGAAATTTCCGCACACCGCCGCGCGGTCATTGATGGTTTCCGCCGCGTGTTTGAAATCTACCATCCAATCAATATCAATAATGTCCGCGCCCGAATGCACCATGTATTCCGTAATGTGCGCGGTGCGTCCGCAAATGTGCAAACGCGTTAATGCGCCCATTTCGTGAACCGCATCAAAAATTCTTTTTTCGTAAGGCAGTGCATATTTTTGATAATGCTCAACATTCACGAGGGAAGCCACCGCGTCGCCCAAACCGATAATGTCCGCACCTGCCGCAACCTGTGCGCGCGCAAACGCGATTTCCACTTCACAACATTTTTCCAACAACTCTTCCACCCACGCGGGTTCCATCACCAAATCCACCATCAATTCGTTGATGCCGCGCACGTCTGCCGCTTCCGCGAGCGCGCCTTCCACCCAACCCATGATGGGGACTTGTCCGCCCACTTGTTCACGAAAAGAGCGCAGTGCTTCCAAACGGTCACTCATGCGCTTGCCATTTTCAGGCGCGACGTATTTCAATTTTTTCAAATCGTCATAATCGAGAATCGCGGGCTGCATCAACATTGGCATTCCATCGTCGGGAAATTCAATTTCCGAACCGAGGTCATGCGCCTCGCGATAGGGGTCCGAAATCGCTTGCACAATATCAAAATCAAAAACGGGTTGCACCGCGAGATTCGACGCGACGAGCACGCGATAATCGAGATAATACGGCTTCATCGTCTCGCCGATATAGTGCGGCGCAAAATTCATGATAATGTCGAGATTTGGTGGGCGGTCAACGGGTTCGCCGCGCAGGCGGCGCATGAGGCGTTCGTACGAGTTCATCGTGGACTCCAAAATTTCTACTTTCTGCTGATTTTGGAATTATACCCGATTTGTGACAGACGCAATCAAAAACGCCTGCGTCGAATCTGACGCAGGCGTTTTTGATGGAAATGAAAATCTATGTTCAACGTCTTCGCTGACTCGGAGCGCGCGAGCGGACAGGTTTTGGCGACATGACTACTTTTGTTGTCTTGGGCATGGACGCGTCGCGTTCTGCTTTTTTCTCGCGCAGCTGTTCAATCTCCCAATGGTCTTCGGTCGCCATCACCTTTTGCCATTCGGGACGTTCGTCGAGCGTGTCGAGCATCGCGCGCAGCTCCATGATTTGGTCGCGCAGCATCGCGGCTTTTTCAAATTCCCATTTGCCCGCCGCGTCCTTCATTTGCTTTTCCAAATCCGTTATCAATTTTTGCGCGTCGCTCTTGGGCATGTCGAGCGGTAACGTGCCTTTTTCCGCAACGTATTCACCGCGCGATTCCGCCATCGTGCGCACGCGGTCGGTGAGGTCTTTGATTTCCTTGACGATGCCCTGCGGCTCGATGCCGTGTGCTTTGTTGTACGCGTCTTGAATCGCGCGACGGCGATTTGTTTCGTCAATCGCGCGCTGCATCGAATCGGTGATTTTGTCCGCGTACATGATGACGGTGCCGTTGACATGCCGCGCCGCGCGTCCCGTCGTTTGAATCAACGATGTTTCACTACGCAAAAATCCTTCTTTGTCCGCGTCGAGAATCGCGACGAGAGACACCTCAGGCAAATCCAAACCTTCGCGCAGCAAGTTGATGCCGACGATGACATCATAAACGCCCATTCGCAGGTCGCGCAAAATTTCGATGCGTTCCAACGTTTGCACTTCAGAATGAAGATAATGCACTTTGAACGCGAGCTCGTGCAAATAATCCGCGAGGTCTTCTGCCATCCGTTTCGTCAGCGTCGTCACCAACACGCGTTCGCCTTCGCCAATGCGTTTGCGAATTTCTGCGACAAGGTCGTCCACTTGTCCTTTGATGGGACGCACAATCACTGTCGGGTCAATCAAACCTGTTGGGCGAATAATTTGCTCGACGATTTGTTCCGACGTGTCGCGTTCAAATTGCGCGGGCGTCGCGCTCACATAAATCAGCTGATTAATTTTTGCTTCAAACTCGTCGAACTTGAGCGGTCTGTTATCCAACGCGCTCGGCAAGCGAAAACCAAAATCAACCAGAGTGCTTTTGCGCGCTTGGTCGCCGTTATACATCGCGCGAATTTGCGGAATGGTGTTGTGCGATTCATCAATGATGATGAGATAGTCGTCGGGAAAATAATCGAGCAGTGTCCACGGCGGCGAACCGGGAGCGCGCTGTGAAAGGTGTCGCGAATAATTTTCGATGCCGCTCGTGAAACCGAGTTCGCGCATCATTTCCAAATCATAGCGCGTGCGTTGTTCGATGCGCTGCGCTTCGAGCAATTTGCCTTGTTCACGAAACACTTTTAACTGTTCATTCAGTTCTGCTTCAATGTCTTCCAACGCTTTTGCTAATTTTTCTTGCGGCGTGATGAAATGTTTGGCGGGATAAATATCAATCGCCGTGTGTTCCAACAACAATTCGCCTGTGAGCGGGTCAATTTCGGTGATGCGGTCAATTTCGTCGCCGAAAAATTCGATGCGATACGCGGTCTCGCCGTACGCGGGCGCGACTTCAAGCGTATCGCCGCGCACGCGAAATTTCCCGCGTCCCAATTCAAAATCGTTGCGCTCGTAATAAATCTCGACGAGGTGGCGTAAAATTTTGTCGCGCTGCCGCGTCTCGCCGCGTTTCAACGAAATCACCACGCGCCCGTAATCTTCGGGTGAACCCAAACCATAAATGCACGACACGGACGCGACGATAATCACATCGCGCCGCGAAAAAAGAGAACTGGTCGCGGCGAGGCGCAAGCGGTCAATTTCGTCGTTGATGCTCGAATCTTTTTCGATGTACAAATCTTTCGACGGCACGTACGCTTCGGGCTGATAGTAATCATAGTACGACACAAAATATTCGACTGCGTTGTTTGGAAAAAATTCGCGGAACTCGGCGTACAGCTGTGCGGCGAGCGTTTTGTTGTGCGCGATGACGAGCGCGGGACGCTGCACCTGTTCGATGAGGTTCGCCATCACGAACGTTTTGCCTGTGCCTGTCGCGCCGAGCAGGGTTTGATATTTCATTCCATTGTGCAAGCCGCTGACGAGTTTTTCAATCGCAACGGGTTGGTCGCCGGTGGGTTGAAAGGGAGAGACGAGTTTGAATTCAGGCATGATTTACCTTTTTTGAGTCTTCGAATCGTTTTTTGTATGAGCCGTTGGACGCAATAGTATAGAACACTTGTGCGGGAGTGTCAAAAGAAAAAGAATGGCTGGAGAATTCCAGCCATCATTTTATTTCTTGCGGCGAATTTCTTTCAGCGCATCTTCTTCGAGCGGCAACGGGTCTTGCCACAACCACGCAACATGAACCCAAAAACCATCAATCACTTGAGAGTGATAGTTTCCTTTTTCATCGGGTTCGGTCAACTGATAGTGTCCTTTGCGGTCCAAGACGTAAAATTCTGCGCGCGTGCGAATGGGGTCAATCAACCAGTACTCTGGAATTTTTGCCTCTTCATACTCAATAAACTTGTCGCCACGGTCACGCGCAATACTTTCGGGAGAGATGATTTCGACAACGAGATCGGCAGGTCCGTCCAAATATGTTTCATGCAGCCGAGCCAGGTTTTTTTGCTGGACGAACAAAATATCGGGTTCACGTCCGCTCGGTTTGAATGACAAACGCATAAGAAACGGCGCATCAATCACTTTGCCTAACTTGTTCAGGCGCGTATGGTTGCGCAACAGAGACATCAGAAAGTACTTGATGTCCTGATGTCTCAGACTCGCTGGCATTGTCATAATGAGTTCTCCGTTCACCCATTCTGCGTGCGTGTCTTCATCCGTCCACGCGAGAAATTCTTCCCACGTCATTTTTCCTTTGGGCGGGGTTTCCCGTTCTGGCTCAATCACTCGGACGTGTCCCATCATCACCTCAACTTTCCTTGGCGCTCCAATTATATCACTCACGTTACGCAGTAACCACTTGTTGCGAGGTTTTCAAACGCGAATCTACGCGAATCGGAACGAATTCACGCGAATTTCTAGAATTTTCGTGCAGATTCGTAGTTACGCTGTAACTAACAAAGATTCGTGCAAATTCGCGTTTCCGTCTCCGAACCCTATCGTTATTTTTATTGGTCATGCGTAACATCAGTTATATCATCCCCACGCACGCGCGTAAATCGCCTCGAACTGCGGAATCAATTTTTGCCAATCGTATTTTTCTATCGCCAATGTTCGCGCGTTCTCGCCCAACACACGCGCCTGTTCTTTATCGCGCATCAATGTCGCAACCGCGTGCGCGAACTCCTGCGCGTCGTCTGCAATCAAAACCTCGCGTCCATGTTCGCAATCAATTCCCGATACGCCGAATGACGTACTCGCAATCGCTTTGCCCATCGCCATCGCTTCCAATACTTTCAAGCGCGTGCCGCTGCCCATTCGTAACGGGACGACGAATACCGCCGCGTCTGCAATGTACGGACGCGTATCGGGAACGAATCCCGTGACCTCGACGCCCGCGCGATTTTTCAACGCCGAAACTTTTTCGCTTGGCTTTTGTCCAACGAACGAAACATGCGCGAGCGGAATTTCATTTCGCAGCGCGGGCAAAATTTCATCGGCGAACCAAACGCACGCGTCCACATTCGGACGAAAATCCATTTTGCCTGTGAATACGCAAGACAATTCTGCCAACGGTTTCGCGCAGACCTCTTCGGATGGCACATAGTATTCGCAATCCACACCGTTCGGAATGACAATCGGCGTGATGTGCGTGTCGAGCGATGCGATTGCTTCCGCGTCTTGTTTTGAAACGGAAACAACCGCGTTCACGTTCATACACACCGCGCGCTCGAACCGTTTCAATTTATTGAATTGAATCCAAGAATACAACGCGCCGTGCCAACGTTTTGGATTTCGGCGGTCGGTTTCGTATGCGGTTTTTTGGAGCGTCCATTCGGCGTTGTGGTCGTCGAAAACGACGAAGGACGAAGGACGAAGGACGGACGATGTACCTTTGTCTTTCGTCTTTCGTCTTTCGTCCATCCACGCGCTTGCCATCTCGATTCCTTCAATCTGAATGACATCGTACTCGTTTTCATTCAATAGCGTTTCCAATTTTTGCGCGAGTGTGGGCGAATGTAATCGCCGCGCCATGTCAGGCAATGGTTGAAAAAGTGTTTCCAGCGCGCGCTGTGCGGTTGAACGAGAAGGGGGGGGGGCGATTTCGATGCGCGCGCAAAATTCGCGCAGCGGAGAGTTTTCGAGTTCGTCAGGTGTGCCAAACGAGAGCAAATGAATTTCGTGGCGCGGCGCGAGATTTTTTAGAATGTTGAAATTGCGAAGCGTAGTGCCTTGATGCGGCGGGTAGGGGAGTTGGGGGGTAAGGAAAAGCAGTTTCACAAATAGCAAGTAGAAAGTAGCAGGGCACGTTCCTATCTGCTACCTGCTACCTATTTCCCTGCTACCTTTTTATACACATTCAGCGTCTCGCGCGCGGCGCGGTCCCATGAAAAATGTTTCGCGCGTTTCAAACCTTTTGTCACCATTTCATCGTGCAATTCGTTTTCGGTCAAGACGCGATGCAATGCCACTGTCCACCCATCCACATCATTCGGGTCAACCAAAAGTCCCGCATCGCCAACAACTTCGGGCAATGATGAAACGTTCGACACAATGACCGGCGTGCCGCTTGCCATTGCTTCGAGCGGTGGCAGACCGAACCCCTCATAAAACGACGGCAGCGCAAACACACGCGCAGCATTATACAAATACGCGAGTTCACTCGTTGGTACGCTTCCGAGAAAACAAACCTTGTCGCCCAATTTATATTTTTCTATCGCCGCGTCCACTTCGTCGGTCAACCAACCTTTGTGTCCCGCGACGACGAGGCGCGCCGTGCTTTTATAATTGTCCAAAAGTTTGCTGTATGCGGCGAGCAGCGTCGGCAAATTTTTGCGCGGTTCAATCGTACTGACGAATAAAATAAAATTCTCGGCGATGCCGAATTTTTCCTGCACATGTTGGCGCGCGTGGACTTTGTCCATCGGACGCGCGGACGAGTGTGCCGCTTCGTAAATGACCGAGACTTTGTCTTCGGGCACGCCGAGCTGCTTGGTCACATCGCGTTTGGTGGACTGTGAAACGGCGATGATGTGCGCGGCGCTGCGCGAGGCATGGTCAATTTGACCGTAATAGCGCGCGGCTTCGGGTGTGAGAAAACGCGGATACAACAAAAATGCCAAATCGTGAACAGTAATGACGTTGGGGGCGCGCGTTTTGCGCGGGGGAATAAAATCGGGGCTGTGAAAAACGTCGAGCGGATGCGGAAACATTTCCACCGACATTGCCAAACGTTCAAAGCGATGATGGCTCGGCGTATAGAGAACGCGGCGGTGAAAGTTCGGCGCGTTCACCAAACGCGTGCGGTCTTTGCGGCTTTGAAACAGGTAATACTGATTGTCGTGGTCGAGTGCGGCGAGCGCGTCGGTCAGACGCAAAATGTATTGCCCAATCCCCGCTTGATGATAAAACACAAGGCGCGCATCAATTCCAATTCGCATAACGGCTCGTCTTTCTGAAACACCCCGCGACGAGCTTCATTGCGCGCTGCGCGGAAAACATATACCTTAGGCGGGTATTATACGCATGATGCGTGCGAGAGAAAAATCTGGTATGACCGTTATCCCCTTTTTCTCCCGCGACAAATTCACTATACTATCGGACACACCAGCCCCGCGCTGCTGTGTCCGATTTTTTTCTGTAGGACAAATTTGAAATTTGTCCCAGTCCCAAGTGAGTTCACCATGCCCCATTCTTTTGCGCGTCGCCTCGCATTCTTATCATCCACCCTTTCCATTCTTTGCGCGTTGCTCATCACGCTCACACAGGACATCATCGCGTCTTCCTCTCTCCTTTCTCCTCTCTCCTCGCCGCGCGCCTCCGCGCCACTCGCAAATTGTGTGCCGAATGTTGTGGGTAACGACCTCGTCTATATCCGCGCGCCGCGTTTTGGCGACCATCAAAATTCGATATGGCAAGATACCGTGCGTCCGTTGTCGCTCGACCCCGGCGCGGATTTGCGACTGCTGCATCCCGATTGCACCGAAGAAAAATTATTTCCACTCAACGCGCATCAAGGCATCGTGGACGCGACGATTGGGAATGGCTCGGTGACTGACCCAAATGTTTCGTTTGATGGCAAGTGGGTGGTGTTTGCATATTATCACGACCTCACCGACCAAAACGGGCAGCGCTGCGCGACGAATGCGCCGGGTGGTTGTTTGTCGCACAAAGGCGCGGACATTTATCGCTTGAATTTAGAAACGCGCAATGTGGTGCGATTAACGCATCAAGAATTTTCGCCCAACACCGGCAATGGCGCGAATTTTGATTGCACGATTGCGTACACCAATTGTCCCAACATCGGCACGTTCAATGTGAATCCCGCGTTCGTGGCGACGAATGATATGGACGAATCCGCGATTGTGTTTGTGAGTTCGCGCAATAATTTTTTGCCGCCGCAGGTTTTCAACGGCGCCGAACGCGCGCTGCAACTTTTTATGATGGATTGGGACGGCAAGAATCAACACATCATCGGACACTTGAATCAATCACAAGCGTTACATCCGTTTCAATTGCGCGATGGACGCTTGCTGTTCACGAGTTGGGAAAATCAAGGCGCGCGCGACACGCGCCAATTCAATCTGTGGTTCATTCGTCCCGATGGTACGGAATGGAATTCGGGTTCGGGCTTTGGCGAAAACGCGACGGGACATCATTTCACGACGCAGATGCCGAATCAAGATATTGTCACGGTGCGTTATTACAATTTGAACAACAACGGGTTCGGCGACCTAGCGCGTTATCCAATTGACCCCAGTGGTCCCGATTTTCGCGGGATTGATGAAGGCGATACGTACATGCCGTTCGAGCGCAAGGGACAAATTGGTTTGACGAATTGGACTTTACGCGCGTATTCGCTCGCGGATGATTTTCCTGCGCCGTGCGCGGTGGGCAATGATATTTACAATGACACGGGACACGATTGCGCGGGCGGCAATCAAAATCGTATCGGAAAAGTGACGCATCCCGCCGCGCTGCCGAACGGCGGAATTGTCTTGGTGTATTCCAAAGGTCCTGCGAATCACAATGGCATCTATGTTGGTTCTGGACGCGCGCTTCCGTTTTATGACGGCGGAATTTATTTGATGCCCGCGAACAAAACGAATGGGTCCGCGCTCCCGACCGATTTGCAAAAAATTTTGAACGACCCAAATTACAACGAACAATTTCCGCGTCCCGTCGTCACCTATCAACAATTGTTTGGCGTCGCGCAGCCAAATGTTTTGTCGAATTTGCAAAACAATGGCGCGCTCCACAACGCGCTGCCTGCAAATACGCCGCTCGGTTTGATTGGCACATCCTCATTGATTTGGCGCGACACGATGGGACGGCTTGGTCCAACGTGGGACCCAGACCGCGACCCGTTCAACACATCACGCGAAGCGCGTTACGGTTGGGAACATCAAGGCGCGGACGCGGGAATTTATTCCGACAATGATATTTACGCGGTGCGAATTTTGGCGATGCTGCCGCAAACCGACCGCAGTTATCCGAATGGCGGACGCGCGTTTTACAATATCGGCAATGAACGCTTGCGAATTCTTGGCGAAGTTCCTGTTCGTCACGAGGGCATCACTGACGGAAACGGCAACACCGATACATCATTCCTCGCCAAAATTCCCGCCGATATACCGTTCACATTTCAAACGCTCGACCGCAACGGCATGGTGTTGAACATGGCGCAAACGTGGCATCAACTTAGACCCGGCGAAGTGCGTTACGATTGCGGCGGTTGTCACGCGCACACAAAGGAACCGCTCGATTTTCACACCACCGTCGCGGGACAAAATGGTTTTACGCCCGCCGACCTCGCGTTGAAAACAACATTGCTCCAAGTCGCGGCGTTGAATGGAAATCCCACCACGCAAAATTTGAACCAAACGCAAACGACGCTCGAATACCTGCGCGACATTCAACCCATTCTCGAAACAAAATGCACGGGCTGTCACCTCAATAATTCGTCCGACGGCAAATTGAATTTACATGACGACGACAACACGCTTGATAATTTCCCCGGCACCTATTTTCGTCTCGTGCGCGATTACCAAGCGCTATATGGCAATGGTGTTCCAAACAACAGCCCGCAGAATTATTTTATCTCGGTGCAACTCACGCGTTACATCCGCGCGTTTCAATCGCGTCAATCATTGTTGATTTGGAAATTGTTTGGAGCGCGTTTGGACGGACGCGCGAATGGTGACCGCGATGATGATTTGGATTACACGCCCGATGCCACTCATGCGAATTATTTGACGTGGAACGAAAAAATGAAATTCGCGCGTTGGATTGATTTGGGCGCGCCGATTGATTTATCTGAAGGCGGTGTGTGGGGCTGGTTTGAAGATGATTTGCGTCCGACGCTTTGGGCATCGCCGACAGTTGAACAGAGCAACGCGAACTTCAACCAAATTGGCATCGGCGCGTATGATTTGGAATCGGGTTTGAAAAATAATTCGTTGAGTGTGAAATTCAACATCACCATCAATGGACATGCGGCAGGTTACAATTTCGCACAAGGCGTCAATGTTGCGAACGGCGGAACAGTGAATGTTCCGCTCGGGGCGTCGGTGAATCTCGCCGCGTTGAACGCGGTGATGACGGTGCAAATTCAAGACAACACGGGACACCTCACCGAAATCGTCCGCGCGTTTTCCTCGAACGGTTCACCCCCACCCACCGCGACGCCGACACACACACCGCCGCCCGGTTCAACTGCAACACCAACCGCGACGAGTACTCTGACCACTTGCAACGCACCACCGCCGCCCGCGCAGCTCGCGCCTCCAAATAAAGCAACAGTTTCAAAACGTCGCGTCTTGTTGCGTTGGAGTGATGAGCCCTGTGCGACGAATTATCAAGTCATCGTGCGCCAAGGTTCCAAAATCGGCAACACGGTATTCGAACGCAATCTTGTCCCCAGCGAACAAGTGCGTACCTCGAAACTAGCGCGCGGCGCAAACTATGTGTGGCGCGTGCGTGCATGTGAAACATCGAGTTGTGGTGCATGGAGCAAATGGCGGAAATTTTCTGTCCAATAAGAAAAAAATCGGCGGAAGTGACCGCCGATTTTTTTTAATTGCCTTTCACGCGCAATCCGTGCTACCATTGGTGAACTCTATTTGATTTCAGTTTGTTTATAGTGAACAGAGGCGATACTATGAAACTCTTGCGTACACTTTTCCTGTTTATTTCGATTTGCGTTGCGCTCATTGGGCTGCAAAGTGAACGTGTCGCCGCACATTCTGCCGCGGCAGTGGGCGACGAATTTTGGGATGACCGTTTTTATGTTTCGGGTCCAAGCGATGCCGTTACGATGCTCGGCATATACCAGAACGAATTGATTGTGGGCGGCTTGTTGCGGACGGCTGGCAAGGCAGTAACAAATCGCATCGCAAAATGGAATGGCGCGGAATGGCAAGCTATTGGAAATCCGCCAATTTCACCTGTGTGTGGTTATCGTTGCTATATTTTCGGTAAAAGCTTGGATGTGGATGCCTCTATTGTATATAACAACAAGTTGATTGTGGGCGGGACATTTGCCAAGGGGATTATTCAATGGGATGACCAAAGTTGGGAGTTTGTTGGTGGTGGATTGGATGGACCCACTGACAGCGCTGTTGCACGCTGCATGATTCGCGTCAGTGCGTTGGTGATGATGGGAAATGATTTGTATCTGGGCGGCTGTTTTTACAAGCCCGGAACAACAACGCTTGTAAATTTGTTGCGCTGGGATGGTACAAATTGGTCGGAGGTGAATGGCGGGGTAGAAAATGGCGTTGTGTACGCAATGGTTGCACAGGGCGATGAACTCTATGTGGCGGGCAATTTTCAACTAGCCGGTGGCATTCAAGTAGGCGGCATTGCCAAGTGGAACCGTCTGACAAATGAATGGTCGGCTTTGGGTGACAATGCCGACCATCTGCAATACCTTAGCAAAATAATTTTTTATGATGGCAATTTGATTGTGTCGCATGTCAATCAGATGCAGCTTTGGGATGGCGCGCAGTGGCACGATTTTATCGCAAGTGAAAATACCAAAGGTGAGATTTACGCGCTGGCAGTACGGAACAATGAATTATATGTGGGGGGAAATTTTGAAACTCTGGACGGCAACGCGATTAACAACATTGCGATATGGGATGGAACAACATGGCGCGCACTGGACAAAGAACTCGTCAACGGCACAGTCAATACATTTTTGTTTGACGGCGATGATATGTTCGTTGGTGGAAGTTTTAATGAGGTGGACGGCAAGCACGCGTTGAACGTCGCAAAGTGGGATGGCACCGAGTGGAGTGGATTGCTCACGCCGAACGCGCAAGGCATCGTCGGGGCTGTTTCCTCAGTGGTCGCGCACGCAACGGATGTGTACGTCGGCGGTGATTTTTATTGGGTGGGTACGGCGCGTGCAAACGGTCTCGCAAAATGGGATACCGTTTCGCAAACATGGACAGCATTGGGTAATGCAAGTTGCAGCCAAGACCAATGTCGCGTGCGTGTTTTCTCTTTGGCGTTTGAGGGTGACACCTTGTACGTTGGAGGCGAGTTTCGAGAAATTGGCGGCGAGCCGATTACAAATTTAGCAAAGTGGGACGGGCACCAATGGTCGGAGCTTGGCAATTGGCACTGGTGTTGTGTTAAAGCAATCGGGGTAAAAAATGAAATGGTGTATATCGGCGGAACATTCCCCCAAGTGTATCAGTGGAACGGTCACGTGTGGCAGGGGCTTGGTAACTTTGGTTATCCATACTCCACTGCCTATGTGAATGCTCTCACCTTCTGGGACAGTGGACTATATGCAGGTGGGCGCTTTGATACAGTCACCGGGCAACTCACCAAAAACATCGCGCGTTGGGATGGTACAAGTTGGTCGGATCTTGGAAGCAATTTGCAAGCGGAGGTAAATGGATTGCATGCACAAGGCAAACGATTGCTCATTGCCGGCTGGGATGGAGTGTATCAGCTTTACGCAAATCAATGGCGGGCGTTGGATAAGGACTCTGCTTACTTTCTCGATGTGACTCGCGCGGACGGAACGATTTTCGCAAGCGCAAGTTCCTCGGACTATGATGAAAGCACGCGCGGCATTGTGCAGTGGAAAAATGGAAAGTGGGAATCGCTCGGCAGTGGCATCGCGCTCAATCCGCTGAATCAGGGCTCCGGCGGCGGCGCGGCGAATAAAGTGGCTGTCGTGGGGCGACAAGTTTTCATTGGCGGATATTTTCAAATCGTCGGAGATAAACCATCGCATAACTTTGCCTTGTGGCACAATCCCGCGCCGTTGCGTTCCAAACTTGCATCGCCGCGTAATCAAACAATCATTTCATCCAAACACGCAATGTTGCAGTGGAACGTTAGCGAAGCTGCAACACAATACCAAGTTCAATTGCGCGCGCACAACCGTCGAGGCAAATTGCTGCTCGATACCACAACATCAGAAATCACAACGCAATCACCAAATTTAAAGCGCGACAAAACATACCTTTGGCGTGTCCGCGCATGCAACAACAATGATTGCAGCGCGTGGACAAATTATTGGTCATTCACGACAAAACCATAAACAAAAAATCGGACGACACACTCGTCCGATTTTTTTATGGTTCAAACATCACATTCGCCGTGCCGCCCAGAATCACGCGGTCCGTGTTGAAATCCAAGACGCGTAAATCATAACGCACCGCGATGCGTTCGCGCAAACGTCCTTGCCACACGACGGAATCAAAACGTTCGCGGAATGGGAATTGGTCGAGATTGGAAAATTCCGCGCCGCCTGTGCTGCTGCCGATGTAACCGACAGTAGAGCCGGGCAATATAGAATTTTTGTTGACTGTGTACGTGACGGGAATGATGAAACTTGCCATCGGATTCGCTGAAGGTTGCGCGGGTGTCGGATTTGGTTCTTGTACGACAATGCGAATAGTGCCTGCGAGCGTCATATTCGTTTCGTCGTACGTCACGACGCGCAAATTCATATCCACCAGCGAAAACAAAACGAGCGCGCCCGACCATTTCACCGAATCGGCAGTCGCCTTTAACGCCTGCAATCCATTGATGCTCATAATCGCGCGTCCATCGGGCGCTTTGCCTTGATAGGCAATCGTCGTTCCTGCCAACGTTTCGCCCGCGCGCACATTCAACGTCACCGCGCCGTCATACGAAATTTGCCGCGAAGGTGTTGGCGCGCCGCCGCCGATGATTGGGAGGTTGCTGCACGCATTGAGTGAAATGAAAAGCGCAAAGAGAAAAACGAGAAACAAGCAACGGGAAGCCAGAAGCGAGAAGCGAGAAGCGAAAAGCGCCAAACGCGAATTATCAAAAGTGTGACAAGAAATCTTCATTGCCGATTCGTTCCTTTCACGCGCGAGTGTAAAGCGGAAAAATTTCATTGTCAATGTCCTCACCGTTAACGCACCACGTTCAGCGATCCGCGATACGTCATCCGCCATTTGCCATACGCGATTTGCCCTTTATAATTCTCTGCCATGTCTCGTCCGTTGCTTTATCTTGCCGTATTTGCTTCGGGGTTCGCCTCGCTCGGCACAGAACTCGCCGCGTCGCGTTTGCTCGCGCCGTTTTTCGGCACATCACTTTTGATTTGGGCAAATTTGATTGGCGTGATTCTGTTGTACTTGAGTGTGGGTTATTGGCTCGGCGGCAAATGGGCAGACCGCGACCCGCGCGCGCCAACGATGTTTTTCATCATTGCCGTCGCGGGATTGGCGATTGGCATTCTACCGTTTGTCGCCGCGCCGCTCTTGTCGCTTGCCATTCCCGCGCTCGCGCAATTCAATGCGGAACTCGGACTCGTTTCCTTCATCGGCGTACTGGTTCTTTTTGCAATTCCCGTGACGCTGTTGGGCTGTGTGCCGCCGTTCGCGTTGCGGCTTGCAACGCGCGCCGTGTCCAGCGTAGGCGCAACGGGCGGCGGATTGTACGCGCTCTCGACCATCGGCTCGATTCTCGGCGTCTATCTCACCGTCTTTGTTTTAATTCCAACGATTGGCACACACCTCACGTTTATTACGTTCGCCGTCATTTTGCTCATCGTCGCATCCCTCGGTCTCATCACAACACGTGCGCGCATTCTCTCGCTTCTCGTTTTCTCGTTTCTCGTTATCACCTCCGCTCTCAGATTCGTACAAACTCCGCGCATCAAAGAAATTCCGAACGTAATTTATGAAACCGAATCGGCGTACAATTTTATCCAAGTCCTGCAAGAAGATGATTTGCGTTTGCTTACGGTGAACGAAGGGCAAGCATATCAATCGGTGTATGTGCCAAATACGATACGTCTCGGCGGCTATTGGGATTTGTTTCTAATCACGCCATATCTCACAAATGAAAACGCGCCGCGTTCTTTGCTCGTCGTCGGACTCGCGGCGGGAACGATTACCAAACAATTCGCGCAAGTGTATCCCGAAATAAAAATGGACGGCATCGAGATTGACCCCGCGATTGTGCGCGTCGGACGCGAATGGTTTGACATGAACGAAAAAAATTTGAACGTGATTGTGGACGATGGACGTGCCGCGCTGCGAAAATACAATTCGCGGTATGATGTGATTATTGTGGATGCGTATCGCCAGCCGTATGTGCCGTTTCATTTGGCGACAGTTGAATATTATAAAGAACTCGGACAACATTTAACGGAACGCGGCGTCATTGCCATCAACGCTGCGCGCACGCCGAATGACGCGCGGCTCGTGAATGCGCTTGCCGCGACCATGCACCAAATTTTTCCCACCATCCTGCTGATGGACTATCCGAACGATACGAATACAATTGTCCTTGCTTCGCCGCAAAACATTTCGGTTGCTGACTTTCGCGCGCGCTTGTCCGCGTTGAATGATTTTGAACTCCAAGAAATCGCGACGATTGCACTTCCGAACGTGCGCGTGTTTGAAGGCAATGGTTGGGTCTTCACCGATGACAAATCGTCGGTAGAAAATTTGATTCATTCCATCATCTTTGATGCAACGATAGGAGTCTCTGACAAATGAATTCTGTTCCTCTGCGCCTTGCCGGTATTCTGCAATGGCTCATTGCAATTCCGATGCCGATTGTGTTGACGCTCGGCTCGCTCTATTTTTTTATGTCGCCGCAATTTATTCAATGGCAATACGCGCAGCCGAATTTTCCGCCCGCGCAATTGTTCACGCCTGAAGCCCGCGCGTACAACGCGATTCAAACCGTGCGCTATACGCGCGGCGAAATTTCGGAACAAGACCTCATCAATCTTGGCGTGTACAACGAACGCGAAATCAAACATCTGGTGGATGTGTACAAAGTGTCGAGCCCGATGTTTATTTTGGAACCGCTTCTGATTGGATTTATGGGCGTCGCGCTGTATGTCCTCTGGCGCGGGCGCGGCACACTCCAGTACGCTGCACGCGGATTGTTTTACGGCGGCATCTGGACGTTTGTTTTTATCGGCGCGATTGGTCTGTTTTCGGTAGTCGCGTTCGACCAATTCTTTGTCACGTTCCATCGCGTGTTCTTTGAAGGCGATACGTGGCTGTTCAATTACACCGATTCGTTGATACAATTTTATCCCGTCGAATTTTGGATGACTGCCGCGTATGGCATCGCGCTGTTTGTGCTGCTCGGCGCGATCATCGTGACGGCGCTTGGTGGATTCCTGATGCGGCGCGCGTCATGACGGCGCGCGTTGGGGAATAGTGCAGTTTGTCTTGTTGGTTTGGGGGTTAGGAGGCACTATGGCACATTCGGCGTTTCCGGGAATGGACCCGTATTTGGAGGACCCCGCGCTCTTTCCAGATTTGCATGAGAGATTGATTGGAATTATCGCGGAACAGTTGGCACCACGTCTCGCGCCAAAATACGTTGCGGAATTGCTTACTCAAATCTTGATTGAAGAAGTGGGCTGGGACGAGAATCCGCTGGGCACAATTCCTGATGTAACAGTTACTCAAGTCAAAGAAGCGGCAGTTGCATATCCTGTCTCGCCTGTTGAATCCGTGCGCGTGCGCGTGCCAATGTCCATTCCCACGCGCATTGTCAGCGCGTATATTCGCGCGCGTGAAAATGAAAAATTGGTCGCCGTGATTGAAATTCTTTCACCGGTGAACAAGCGGGCTGGGAAAGGACGCGAGGAATATCTCGAAAAGCGCGCGACATTTTTAGAGAGTCGCGTGCATTTCATTGAAATTGATTTACTCCGAAAATTCGCGCGTATGCCGTTTGATGGCAAACTGCCGCGCTGCGATTATCTCGCAGTGGTGTGTGATGGTTACCAGCGCCCGCATTGCGACGCATATCCCATCACCTTGCGCCAACGTTTGCCCGTTCTTCCAATTCCGCTTTTGCGCCCCGACCCCTCCGTGCCGCTTGACCTTCAAGATGCGCTCAAGACCGCTTACGAACGCGCGCGTTACGACCTTCGTATTGATTATTCCCTTCCGCCAAATCCGCCGTTGAACTCGGAAGACGCGGAATGGGCAAATATGTTGATGAAAAGTCGATCGGAAAAATAAAACCGACGCGCTACGAAAGCGCGTCGGTTTTTGTACACATCTCAATTTCGTGGAGTCTGCGCGAAAAGTAAAGGACTTGACATGAGGGATTTGCCTATGTTTGGCGCTTGAAAAAATATCTATCATTGACAATCTGAACAAGTTCCCAGCCATCTTCTCCCATCCGATTCAAGTAATCGGTTATAGGAACCATTTGTTTTAATTCTTGGTAATCAACTTTATATGCATAAGTCTTACCGTCGCGTTGTGGTTTCACTTCAATCCAAACGCATAAATATTGCCATTTACTCATATTTCCTCCTTCGACGGGCGATTTATATTGTTTCACTGCCAACGCTAAGTACATCTTACCATTAATTCTTGACTGAAAATTGAAATCTCCGCCTTAACATTTTCGCGCGATAAAAAAACCTCTCCGCACCTCGCGGAGAGGTTTTTTATTCTTGCTGTTGACATTCTGCCGTAGCAGATTCTATTTTTTGCTTGCGTGATTCATTCGTGCGCAGCTTGTTCACCGCGTTCTTTTTATCCATCTGCTTTCTGGAAAATTCATCGTAATAATGCCAGAACGTGAGAACGGGGTGATACAGCATCATGCGCGGACCGGCGTAACGCATGACGCGACGTACGTGTTCGCGCATGTCGGGTTTATAACAATGAATCGGACATTTCGCGCACGTTGGCTTGTCGTCTTGAAACGGACACTTATCAATCCGTTGCATCGCATAATCGGCAAGCGCCGCACATTCTGTGCACCGACCTGTTGATGCGTGATGTTGTCCGTGGCAATAAATGTCAATCATCGTTTGAATCGTGTGGCGCTCGCGTCTCAAACGAATTTGTTGGTCGTTCATAAGACTCTACAACACTCAATCGAAAAAGATTTTTGACAGGATAAACAGGTTTCGCATGATGACATCAAAATTATTTTGAAATCCTGTTCATCGTATCCTGTCAATTTCACTATGGCAGCACCGTTTCCGTCGGTTCGGGCGTTGCCGTCGCGGGCAAACACGATTGCCCTTTTAGAAATTCATCCAGCCCAATTGCCAACCCGCGCGCCAATTCGTCTTGGTGATTCGTCAACAAATCGCGGTCCCAGCCAAGAAACCCGAGTTCAATGATTGCCGCCGGCGTCGTCGGGTCAATTTTGCGGAACGCGTGGTATTCCGTCATGTTGCGCGTAATCGTATTGGCGTTGAACGGTTTGTCGTATTTTGCCGCGACTTGGTCGTAACTGCGTGTCAAACATGTTACCAAACGGTTATCTTCTTGTTCGTTGTCACTCGGTTCCGCGTGCGCGATTTTATAACCTGTAGCATACGAATAATCCGCGCCCGTCAAGCACGAATCCACATGAATGGATAAAAACACGCGCGGCTTGAAACGCGGTGCGCTCTCGTACAAAGGGTCAAACTCTTGCAGCAAAATCGTGTGATAGCCGCGCCGCTGCATCAACGCAATCGTTTGGTCAGCGACACTTTTCGTAATATCCACTTCGCGTAAGCCGTCGGGACAGGTCGCGCCGCTGTCGCGCACGGCTGGCACCGCGTCGCTAGATTCTTTTGCCCAATGTCCGGCGACAATTGCCACTTCGGGAATAGAGGGCGTCGAAGTAAATGTTGGTGCGGCTGTCGGCAAGATTTGCGGCAGCGGAATGATTGGAAAAATCGGCGCGCTCGTTGGCACGAGTGTTGCGTCCGGGTCCGGTGTGGCATTGGGGGGGGGGGCAGGCGGCGCGGGTTGCAGACTCAACAAAATATAAATTCCGATTCCGACAATGGAAAGCAGCGCCACGTATTTCAACCAGCCAAACGGATTTTTGCGCGTCGTGCGTCGTTTCCGCGCGGGACGCGGCGCATCCGTCGCGTCATCGGCGGGAACAGTCCGCGCGCGCGTCGTGCGACGCGTTACGGATGGCGTACCCGCGCCGACGGCTTGACGTTTGCGTGGTTTGCCTTCGTTGCCGCTATTTTTTTTGCGGCGACGCGGCAGGGGTTTGAAATCGGAAGAATCTTTGTCCATGTTGTCAGACGTGACAGTGTCTCGTGGCGAACCAAGTTCGCCTGACCTGTCACGTCTTGTCTCTATCGCCGCACGCGCGCATCTCCCACACGCTTTGTCATGCGCTTGGTGTCAAGGTACTCGAGAAACGCAATCGCATATTTGCGACTCGTATCAAAGCGGTCACGCAATTGCGCGGCGGTGATTTCATTTTGCGTTTGCAATGTTTCAACTACCCACGCTTGCATTGCCGCGATGACGTGGGGTGTGAACAAAACATTGGGCGCGACACGTTCCAAATATCCCTGTTCGACGAGCGCGTTCAAGGTTTCTGCGCCGAGCGCGGCTTCCACGTCTGCCACCGACGGCGGATTGAATGGTGCTCGCGTAAATTGTTCCAGCACCGCGTTGATTTTTTGTTGTGTCGCCGCGTCGAATGTGACGCGATGCGTCACAAGCGCGATTTGTTTTTCCGACACGCGCAAAACATTTTCGCGCGCCGCGTGTTCAATAATCAAGTCAAACGCGCGCGTGGGGAGATTCACTTGCTGTTTGAATTCTTGACGCGACATGCCCGCGCGCAATGGGAATTGTTTATGGTACGCGTCAAGGAGTCGCGTCATGCGTTCGCGCCAACGCGCCCACGTTCCGCGTGTAAGGTAGCACAACGCGTGTGCGTCACCCAACGCGCTGATTTCACCCGCGCGCAATAATTCGTCCAACGCGCTGTGCGTCGTTTCCGCGTTCAATCCCACACCGAGCGCGATTTCGTTTGCATCGGATGCAGGATGAGTTTCGATAAATTGTTGCACAAGTTCTGACGGCGTGCCTTGCAGCACGCGCGCGAGTTGTTGAATCACTTCGGGGCGATTGCGTTTGTGGCGCGCGTGTGGATGTGGCTCGACAACAACACCCCCCCCTACCGTAATGCTCGGCGACGCGTAGCGCAAGATGAAACGGTCTCCTTTTGCGGCAAGCAATGGCGCATCCAAAATCAATTGCGCCCACCCCGTTTGTCCCGCCGCAAGCGTTTCGTGTTCGAGCAAGCGCACGCGCGCAGTGACTTGAGCGGCGAACAAGAACAATTCCAATTCTTGACTGTGCGCGAGTGATTTGGGCGCGGAGTTGAGCCATTCAATACGTGCATCGAGCATCGTTGTCGGCGCGTACGTATCGGGCAGAATGACTATGTCGCCTCGCTGAATTTCATCTGTCGCGATGTTTGCTAAATTCATCGCGACGCGTCCGCCTGCGAGCGCGGTTTCAATTTTTTCCTTGTGCGCTTGCAAACCGCGTACACGTGAGCGCGAACTGCGCGGCGCGATTTCGACATCATCGCCAACTTGAAAATGCCCGTCGCATAATGTTCCTGTGACGACAGTGCCAAAACCACTCATCGTGAATACGCGGTCAATCGGCAAGCGCGGACGGTCACGATCCGTTTTTTCGGGAACGCGCGCGAGAACATTTTCGAGTTCGGACTGCAATTCATTCAGCCCGCGTTTTGTTTTGGCAGAAACGGGAATAATTTTCGCGTCGTGCAAAACAGTGTTTTGAATTTCCGCGCGAATTTCTTGCTGCACCAAATCGAGCCAACCCGCTTCAAACGGCAAATCGGTTTTGGTCAGTGCAATGACGCCGCCTTGAATTTTCAACAAGTTGAGAATTGCCAAATGTTCGCGTGTTTGCGGCATGATGCCTTCGTCTGCCGCAATCACAAACAGCACCACATCCATGCCGCCGACGCCCGCGAGCATATTTTTGATGAATGCTTCATGCCCGGGAACATCCACGAGCGAAATCGTTTCACCGTGTGGCAGCGTGAGCCACGCGAAACCGAGGTCAATCGTCATTTCGCGTTCTTGTTCCTCGCGCAGACGGTCGGGATGGATGCCCGTCAACGCTTGAACGAGTGACGATTTGCCGTGGTCAACGTGACCTGCTGTGCCGACGAGACGCATAAGAAAATGCCCAATGACAAATGCACAATGCACAGAGACGCGCACGCACATCAATCACCGGGCATGGATTCAGGAAAATAATTCGACCAAAATACGTTTAGGGATTTTCTTCGACGGGGCGCGGGGGCGCGGGCTTTTTTACTTTGGCGCCTGCGCGTTCATTTTCGACGCGTGTTATCATGTCACTGGCGAATTGTTCATAACGCGCGTTGGAATTGCGTCCGTACTCTATTTGCATTCGCACAATGTCCGCCAACACGCTCATAAAGCGCAAGCGGTCGGCGTCCATGCGCTCGCGCAGCTCACGAAATTCTTCCATCACTTGCGGACGCCATTCGTCGAGCGGGTCAAAGCGTTGTCCAATCGCGTTGATTTTTTTCGACCAATCTTCGCGCATAAACTCCCATTCTTTTTGCGATTGGTCTTCGCGTTTCAGCAAATCTTGCTTGAGCGTATCCAATTCTTTGCGCGTAAAATCTTCGTTCAATTTTTGACGCTGCACCAAACGCGGCTCAATTTGTTTGAGCTGCGTTTCGAGTTCGCGTAACAAGGCAAGATACCCGCGCGTCTCTTTGGGCAAATCCAGTAAGGGACGGAGTTGCGCGACCCAATCATCCATTTCACGTCGCTGCACTTTCATCTGCTCATTCCATTCGGTGACTTGACGTTGACGCGCTTGGTCGGAACGGCGCATCGCTTCGAGCGCATCCGCACGGTCGGCGCGCAAACGGTCGGCAAGCTGCTGCACTTCGGAAATCAACGCGCCTGTGCGCCGCACCCATTCTTCGGCAACTTGAATCCGCGCGTTCATACTTTCCAAACGTTTGTTGAGTTCTTCAATGCCGCGAATGAACGCGACTTGCCCGCCTTCAATGCGTTTTAACGCATCGTGGTCACTGTGAATGAAGCGTTGTCCCTGCGCGACTTCATCAATTTTTACGCTGAGAGCTTCAACTGCTTTGTCGAGACGGTCACGGTCCAACGTGCGAACTTGCAGATATTCCCCTTCGCGTTGTTGCCCGCGTCGTTCCGCTTGTTCGAACATGACGTTGACTTCGGTTTTGAGCTGCGCGAGCGCGCTTTCGACTTGGGAATAACGAAGCGATTGTCCCTGCACGCGCGCGAGCCGTTCTTCCAAATCTTGCAGCCCTTTGGAAAGACCGTTGATTTGCGACAAATAATTTTCGATCTTGCCGTTCAAATCGGTCAAGGTCGCCTTGTCGCGACGATGTTCTTCGTCGAGCCAGTTCAAGCGTTGAATCGTTTGGTCAGATATCATCGTGCCTCCACAGAGTGGTCAACGCATTTCAAAAACAGCTATGAAAATAATAAAAACGTCCGAATCCTAAATCGCTTCGCGATGCCACTTGTTTGGAAAAATCATTTTTGAAATGCGTTGATGATTATACCGTCAAAGCGTGAAACGTAAAACGTGAAACGTAAAAAGATAAACGAGAAACGAGAAAGGCAACGCGCAAAACGTAAAATCAACAGCTCTAATCTCGAATCTCTGTTATAATCGCGCCCATGCCAACGCGCGAAGAAATTATCGTTCAAAATGTAAAACCTTTCCTTGGCGCCAAACAGCATGTCGTCGAAATCGGCGCGGGGAACGGGCTGTGCGCCCAAATGTTGCACGACGCGACCGGCGCAGATTTTACACTGCTCGATGTGGTGGACTATAACGCGAGCAAACTCCCGATGCGCGTGTATGACGGGAAAACGCTGCCGTTCGAGGACAATGCGTTCGATTTGGCAATGCTCGTTTTTGTCTTGCATCACAATCCTGACCCGCGTCCGATTATGCGTGAAGCATTGCGCGTGGCGCGGCAGGGCGTTCTCGTCGTCGAAAATGATACGCGCGGTTTTTTCAAAAGACCGCTCACGCGTTTGATTGATTCGACCGAATGGTTGCACCGCGGCGTGCCGCCAAATTATTTTGTAAAATCAACGGACGAGTGGTTGGAATTTTTTCGCGCCCTGCCCGCGCGCGCACAAGTGTTGCATCGTTTCGAGATTGGCTGGTATTGGAAGAATGTGGTATTGAAAGTTGAACGTGTGTAAGGGCTAAGCATTTCCATTTCCCTTATTGATTGCGTCACAAACGCATCTGAAAATGCTTCGTGCCTACAATTGCCAAACTTTACTCATTGCCTGCAAACTCACATCATAACGATATTGAATATCGAAATGTCCGTCGTCAAATTCCTCGTGATGATACGGTATCCCCGCGCGTTTTAGACGCGCACAAAACGTTCGCGCGCCAAATTGCAGATTAAATTCATCGCGCAGTCCACAATCCAAATACAACAATTGCATCGAACGAAGCGCAGGTTCGTACTGCGGAATCAATTCAATCGGGTCCCACGCGCGCCAACGCGCCCACACCTCATCATTCCATTCTCCCGTTTCCACGTCGAACGGCAAATCGAAACCCCACGCGGAATTTATATTCGGTGAATAACACGCGGCGTAACCAATCGTTGAAAGAATCGCGTGAAAATCCCCTTTTTTCGGATGCAGCTCGCGGAACGTTTCGATAAATTTTTCAACGCCCCCAAAATTTTTAATGGAACGGAGTGTTGGCGGAAAATCGGAGCGATAGCACAAATCAAAATGCATATCCCCGCTGTGACACGCGACTGCGCCGAAAATTTCGGGATGCCGCATCGCTTGCATTAGCGCGCCATAGCCGCCCGAACTTTTGCCCGCGACGCCGCGTCGTTCGCGTTCGGGAATTGTTTTGTAGTGTGCGTCCACATACGGAATCAATTCCTGAATCAGATAATCTTCGTAACGTCCCGTACCTTCCGAATTGATGTACTGACTGCCGCCGTATTTTGTAAAACAGTCGGGCAGCACAACGAGCATCGGTTGAATCTTGTTCGTCGCAATCAATCTATCCAAACGCTGCTGAATGTTTTCATCCCACGCGGATTCATTCAACATCATCGTCCCGCGTCCGGTGAACCCCGCGAGCAGATACGCGGACGGATACCGTTTCGATTCGTCATAGCCATCGGGCAAATAAATTCCGACGCGGCGCGTGTGCGGGTCGTGCAAAAAATTTCCTTGCAGAATTTTGCTTTCGTGCAAAATGATTTCGACGCGACTGGACATTTTGATTTCCTCCATAAATAAAAAACGGCTGTCGAATTGACAGCCGTAGTGTAATCGAATCGTGCGGAATCATCAACGCGCCATCGCGCGCAGCCGCAACCCCAACCAAATGAAAAACGCGGGATTGACAATCAGCCCCGTCACGCCCGCAACCACCAACACCATCGGATTCGACGGCGTGAGAATAATCAAACGCGCGAGATAAATGACAATGTTCAACGCGCCGGCGAGATACCCCAATTGCGCGAGACGCGAAGGAAATGTTTTCCCTTGCGACATGAGCCACGCGAACAGCACGAGTCCGATGCCTGCGAAACCGAACGTCGCCAAACCGCGCGGGTCAATTGAATTCGGCACATTGCACAGAAACAAGAGACTTGTGTCGGGCGATGGCTGCTGAATTGCCGCCGTACATTGTGCTGCAAAATTTTCGACCGGCGGATGCAATTGATTCGCCAAATCGTACGCGCCGTGCGTTGCGCCGCCAATCGCGCCGAATGCGCTGATGACGAGCGCGAGAATCGCAAAACCGGAATCCGTCTCGCGCACATGTTGGTACAAAGCGACCATCACCGCCGCGCTCAACACGCCGCCGACAAGCAACAAGAGCGATGCCAGCGTCAACCCAAGCGCGGGCGCGAGTTGGTATAAATAAAGAAAAACAAAAGCGACAGAGTAAAGTGGTCCGCCGATGCCCGCAATAATCGCGAGCGTGCCTGCAAGTGAATCATAACGTTTGGTCTGCATATTGCCTCCGTTTTGAATGATGGATGCGAGTGTATCATTTTCCCTTCGCGTATGCCAGACCAATGACTGCTCACTTTTTGTTCACTTGGCAGCGCGAAATTCGTCAAGCATTATGATATGATTGACGAAATTATCTGTGCTTGTCAAGAAAAAGAGGATAAATTTATGAGTCGTTTCTTGATACGATTGTCGCCATTCCTTGGAATTCTCACAGCACTTGCCTTTCTCTGGCTATTGTACTGGAGTTGGTGTTGGGGTTGGTGGGGCAGGAATAATATATTCCTCCAGTATCTCTTTCAATGCCGTTGCCCTACCATCACCGAGCAAGCGCGGTATCCTACACAAGCGCAAGTATTGGCATCTGCCTGTCAAGACGAATCTTCAAAACACGCCCTCCTGTTGCAACAATTGAACAATGGTTTTGTTGGTGGCTATCATGTTGACAAGAGCTGGTGGATTGGAAGAAGCAGGACTAACTACTTGCTTATTGACTCTCAAGACGGTAGTTTTGCTGTTGCCAGATATATTCTGTCAAATGGCACTCTTGACCCATTAATAACGGAGCAAATTCGCAACGCCAAGAATATTTATTGGCAGCAAGATTTGGGTGTTCTGCTTGCGCTGTCATCTGTTGAGACCCCAGAGAGAAGCGGAAATTTGGTTTTGACAAGTCAAGATGACACTCCATTATCCAGAGAGCAATTGAGAAATCAAATTGCATTGGAGCTAACCAAAAATCAAATTCCATACAATACAGTAGGATCTTGGGGTACTGTAATCTCTCGAAACCATCTCTTTCTTTATCGTGGTGGGATTCGTCTTGTTGATGGAGAACAACGGATTATAGACGGTTCCGAATTAGGAGGGCGCTTATTTGCGGTGGGTTGGGCGGCGGATGATCGCGGCGCACTTTTGGAAGGCAATAATAGTCTTTATCTTTACGGCGGCGGTTTTCAAGTTATCGTGCCAACAGGTCCTGTTGTACCGCAACCGATTCTTTTGCTCCGCGTGCCCAGCGAATATTTGCCTCCGCAACTACGCGAACAAGCGGAAGAGCAATTGCAGCAAGAACAAACAACCCGTGTTTTAGGAAATGTGATGGTGTGGCTTTCGGTGGGGCTTTTTCTTTGTTTTTTCGCAATGAGAGTGCTTGGCAGATTCCGCCGAACGTAATTCAAACTGCCTTTTCTAGTTCTTTGTCTTTTTTTGTAATTCAAACAACTTGTTCAACGCCTCAATCGGCGACAAACTCATCACATCCAGCGCGGCAATTTCCTTGCGTAAATCATCATCCGGGGAGAACAAACGCAATTGAATTGGCAAATCCAATCTCGAATCTCTCGGCTCTAATCTCCCGTCTCCCGTCTCCAATTCTTTCAAGATTTCCTGCGCGCGATTCACCACCGGCTGCGGCACTCCTGCCAGCTGTGCAACATGAATCCCGTACGATTTGTCCGCGCCGCCGCGCACAATTTTGTGCATGAACACAACCGAGTCGCCTTGTTCGACGACGGCGACGTTGTAATTTTTTACGCGCGGCAAATACCCTTCGAGTTCGGTGAGTTCGTGGTAATGTGTGGCGAACAATGTTTTCGCGCGCGCGTGCGGATGATTGTGCATGAATTCAATAATCGCGCGCGCAATGGCAATCCCGTCATACGTTGACGTGCCGCGTCCGATTTCGTCCAACACCACGAGCGAGCGCGGCGAACAGTGATGCAAAATGTTCGCGGTCTCGACCATCTCGACCATGAACGTAGATTGTCCCGCGCTAATTGCGTCCTCCGCGCCAATGCGCGTAAAGATGCGGTCAACGATTCCCAAACGCGCGGATTCAGCAGGAACGAACGAACCAATTTGAGCGAGCAAAACAATCAACGCGACTTGGCGCAAGAAGGTTGACTTGCCGCTCATGTTGGGACCCGTGATGACGTGAATCAATTCGTCCGCGTTCAACGTCACATCATTCGGCACGAACGGTTCATCGCGCAAACGATTTTCCACGACGGGATGCCGCCCGCCGCGAATTTCAATCACACTCTCCTCGACCAATTCGGGACGCGCATAACGCTGCCGAATTGCCACTTCGGCTAACGCGGCATACACATCCAATTCCGCGATGGCTTGCGCGGTTTTCGAAATGCGGTAAGCGTACTGTGAAATTTCTCCGCACAACGCGCGAAACAGCGTCGTCTCCAATTCCACCAAACGTTCTTCGGCATTGAGAATCAACGCTTCGTACTCTTTGAGTTCGGGTGTGATGTAACGTTCCGCGTTCGTCAACGTTTGTTTGCGAATGTAATCTTTCGGCGCTTGCGGGACGTTCGGCGTGGTGATTTCAATGTAATAGCCAAAGACTTTGTTGTATCCGACTTTGAGGGACTTGATTCCCGAACGTTCGCGTTCTGTTTTTTCCAACGCGGCGACCCAATCCTTCGCGTTGCGCGCCGCGTGCATAATCGAATCGAGTTCGGCGGAATAACCTGTTGCAATCACACCACCGTTCGCCAAATTCGCGGGCGGGTCAGCGACGAGCGCGTGCGAAATCAAAGCGCCCACTTCGTGCAATGGGTCAAGCATCGGCGCGTCACTCATGCCTTGCAATTCCCGATTCAACGCGGGAATCATTTCCAAACTCACTCCCAACATCCGTACTTCACGCGGCGACGCGAGATTTTGCTGCACGCGATTGGTCAAGCGTTCAAGGTCGCCGATTTGTTTCAACACATTTCGTACATGTTCACGCCGCGCGTTGTCTTGGAAAAACGCGTCCACCTTTTCCAAACGCGCGTTCAACGCGTCCAAATCGCGGAGCGGCTGCAACAACCATTGGCGCAATAATCTTCCGCCCATCGCCGTGCGCGTTTCGTCGAGAACGCCGAGCAAAGATAATTTTTGACCACCGCCGCGCATCGCAGAGGTAAGTTCCAAATTTCTGCGCGTCGGCGGGTCGAGCGTCATGAACGCGTCGGTGGCGTACACGCGCAATGCGCGCAAGTGTCCGAGCGCGCCGCGTTGATTTTCTTGGAGATAGCGCACAATGCCTGCTGCCGCGCGTGTCGCGAGCGTCATGTTTTGCAGACCAAAGCCGTCGAGCGACTTGACATTGAATTGTTCGAGCAAAATGCGCGTTGCTGCTTCATCATCGAGTGGAGAAACGTGCGTTGTCGGGTACGAAAATTTTTCTTGGAGGTTTTTCGTAAGGAATAAAATTTCGGCGGGCTGCAAGCGGTCCAATTCCATCATCACATCGCGCGCGTCAACTTCGGTTGCCGCAAATTCGCCTGTTGTAATATCCGCGTGCGCGATGCCCACGCGATTTTCTTGAATGAAAACGGACGCGAGATAATTGTTCGCTTTGTCTTGCAGCAGATTCGGTTCGACAATGGTGCCGGGCGTGATGACGCGCTGCACCTCGCGTTCCATTAATCCTTTGATGGGTTCGGTCGTCGTCTGTTCAACTATCGCAACTTTGTGTCCCGCTTGAATCAAACGCGCGAGATAATTTTCGACCGCGTGATACGGCACACCCGCGAGCGGCACGCGTTCGCCGTCGCCCATCTCGCGCCCGGTGAGAACGATTTGGCAAACGTCGCTGACGATTTTTGCATCGTTGTCGAACGTTTCATAAAAATCGCCGAGACGAAAGAAAACAATCGTCTCGGGAAATTGTTTTTTGATTTGAAGATATTGGCGGCGGACGGGGGTCATGGTTGACAATGATAATGCAGGTCATCATGCCAAGCAAACACCCTCGAGCGTGGCAAAGATATGCTACGCCGGAACAATGACAACGTTGCCCTTTTTGTGTCCCGCCGCGACGTAGCGGTGCGCGTCGCGGATTTGTACCATCGGATAGCAGCGGTCAATGACCGATTTCAAATTGCCTGCTTCGATGAGCACTGTGAGAAAAGCAAGGTCTTGCGCCTTTTGTGCAGATGCCCGTAGCCCCGGCGCAACAAACCGCGCTTTTTTGCCGCGACTGTTTCGCGTGAGAAATAGCTGCATCAAAAAATCCGGTGCGGGCACCGATGTCACATACGTACCTGTTTCATTCAACAGGTTCTTGCATCGCGAAAATGAACTCTTGCCGACAGCGTCAAAGATGAGGTCGTACGTTTCGCCGCGCTTTGTAAAATCTTCGTCGGTATAGTCAATGACCACATCGGCGCCGAGCGATTTTACCAACTCCACATTGGCGGTGCTGCAAACGGCGGTCACGTGCGTCCCAAAGTATTTCGCTAACTGCACCGCGTACGACCCGACCGAACCGGACGCGCCGTTGATGAGAACTTGATGTCCGCGCTGAATTTTTCCTGCATCGCGCAGAAAATTTAATGCGCCCAATGCGCCGTCCGGCACACCAACCGCTTGCACATAATTCATGTTGGAGGGCATGATTGCGAGCGGTCCGTCTTGCGGCATGCAAATATATTCGGCTTGACCGCCCTGCGTCGCGGCACATGCCGCATACACGCGGTCACCTATTTTGAATTTGGTCACATCCTTGCCCACCGCTTCAATTTCGCCCGCAAGCACATCGCCGGGAATTGCGTGTTTGGGTTTGGTGATGCCGTTGAACAATCGGGTGACCATATCACCTTGACGAAAACCGGGGTCGGTGGCGACGACTGCCGACGCATGAATTTTGACAAGGACCTCGTTCGCTTGAGGTATTGGCTTTTCGACCTCGCGCACTTCAAGCACGTCGGGAGAACCATATCGCGTTGCCACAATCGCTTTCATGATTGCCCTCCCAGTTCGCGCGTTTTGAGCGTCACACCAACCGCGTTTGTTTCGGAACTGCGCCAGCGCCATGCATACCAGATAATGAACAGCGCGGCAGCGATTTCGAGCGTGGCGAAAAAAATGTATGTTGTTGTCATGGACCCGCCGCCGATGACAAAGACAATGGTAAAGACGGCGGCGACGAGATTGGCGATACGATTGGGTTTGTGCGCGAGCACGCGGGACAAGAGAACCATCGCAATCGGAATCTCTGTCATCACGGCTGCAACCAAGAGGAATTCCGGTGTGATTTGAATCTGCTCTGCATAACCGGACATGATTTGTTCAAGCGCGCCCGGTTGCATAAAGGAAAAGATATCGGCAAAAATCATGTTCAGCATGACAAAAATCCACAAGGTGGAGAGCCGCGCTCTCGTTTCTTCAAAGACGGTGGATGTGTTGGTATTCATGGTTCACTCCTTTTCTGATTTTGAGCTTCCTCGACGCGATTGACAGAGAGCAAAGCCATTCCCAAATTCCGCACTTTTTTGAGCAATCCAAACAACGCCGCCTGGTCGGGGACGGGACCGGTAAGGAGCGTGTCACCTTCCTCAAGCAAGGTGATGGACATATCTCCAAACCAGCCCGTCCATTGAGGATTCAAATGCCCCGCAATCCTGATTTGATAGATGACGGGTTGACCTGCCGTTTCGTCGAGTGCGTTTGACATGGCTTGTCTCGTCAATCACTGTCGAGTCTCTCGAAACTATTTTTCTACAGCGCAACCGCAACAGGTTCCGTATTCACCGCGCCGCGCACTTGACTGCGGCGTAGCAAGACGACGCCCAACCAAATGCACCAAACAATTAGACCGAGACCAAAAGTCATCGCCATCGGCAATGCCAGAGGTGGAACGAGCGTCACGATACCTGCTGCGCCGAGGACGATTCCAAGATAACCGAGTCCTTTTCCCAACGCGCCTGTCCGCAAGATGGCAACGCTTGTCAGCAAGAGCCAAATGCTGCCGACCAACTCATTCCCGCTCGTAATGCCATTTTCCACTGCCTCGAGCGCCGACCAGATGGTGACTGCTTGCGCCGGGTCTTGAGCAAAAATCCGTGTGGCAACGTCAATGTTCGAGAGCATGAGGTTGCCGCTCGCGATAATCAAGCCCGCCCAGATAAATCCGAAAACGCTTGCGGTCTGCATCAACGCCGGTGAGCCCGTTTTTAATCGTTCATAGAGAGCCAGCACGATGAGAACGAGCGCGATGGCAGAGACCCAATAGGCGACCAAGTTCCACACATAGACGAGAGTTTGGTTCTCTGTGAGAAACGCCAGATATTGGCGCGGTTCGGTGTCTAAAAGGGGAAACATCAGCGTGACACCGATGATTAAGCCGACCACGTATGCGGCAGCATGTACCAATGCGCCGATGCCGCCTGCTTTTTGTAAATTGTTCATTCGTATCCTCCTTTGGTTTCGCCAAGAGGATACAAAAAAATGTGGTGAACTGTCATCACCAGTTGTGGTGATTGAGGTGGTGAATTACGAAAAAAAACGCGGGGGTTTGGTTACAACAACATGTTCGCCAAGCAGAAAAAATGCGCGGGTTTCGTGGCGCAAATTTGAAATTTGCGTTACCTGGCGAGGGGATTGGTTACAACAAACCGAGTTCTTGGGCGCGTCGAACGGCGGCGCGACGATTGTTCACTTGCAGTTTGCTGTAAATGTTTTTGGTGTGGGTACGCACCGTGTTGAGCGAGACCGAAAGCTCGCGCGCAATTTCGGGTCCGCTCATTTCGGTTTTGAGGAGAACGAGAACGTCAATCTCGCGTTCGCTGAGCGGTTCAAGCATCGAGGGGGGGGGGACAATTCGCGGGGTTTGTTTTGTGTCTTGACGCGGGTTTTCAAATGCTGTGAGTAATGTGTGGACGTACTCTTTGATTGGAGGTGTCAAGTCGCGCGCGCGAAGCTTGCGCAAAAGTTCTGCCATGGACGCGCCTTCGTCCACAAAGGTTCGCACATAGCTCTCTGATTGGGCGAGAGACAATGCGTTCTCTAAGGCGGCAAGCGCGGCGGACATTTCATTTCGCGCGTGATACGCCAGCGCGCGCAATACAAGAATCTCGATACTGCTCCGCAGCCGGGCTTTTTCCTTTGCCTCTTGCAACAAGCGTTCCAACAGTTTCATCGCCGCGTCAAACGATTCACTTGCCCGCGCGGTTTCATATTGAGCAATCAAGATGCGCGCAAATGTAATGTGTTCAAACTCGCGCGCGAACGCGAGTTCGTCGTCAATGGTAAGCCCGCGCTCGCTTGCCCAATCCAAAGCGTCACGCAATCTGCCTTGCTTGAGCCATATCGCCGCGCGCAATGCCGCGATAGGACGCGCTGTGAGGGTGGGACCGCTGACAAAATGCCGCTCGCCGTCATCAAGCAACGCTAGCGCGCCATCCAAATCGCCGCGCGCCTCTTGAAGCCGCGCCATCGCGCAGTACCAACGATGCTGCGGTTCGACGAGCGCGGCGAACGCACCAAGTTCCTTGTACGTTTCAAGATGCTGTTCGGCAAGTTGCAGCTCGTTTCGTTCGAGATACACCTCGCTCAATACGACGTGCAAATCCGCCGTTGCTTGCGGTACCGGCGCGCCCTGTTCCGCCACTTGTCGCAATGATTGTTCGGCGGTGCGTTTGGCATCATTCAAGCGTCCTTGTCCCAGCCGAATGTCCGCCAACAGATATTTTGCACTGATGGAAAAATTGAGTCCCCCTGCCATGTGCAAGCTGCGCGTGCCATCCGTAATCATTTCATGTGCCGCGTCAAGCTCGCCACTGTTCCAATACGCGATTCCCAACAGAGCCGCCGCGGCGCCGCGCCATAAATGGTCGGTCTCGGGCAAAACGTCAAGCGCCCGCCGCGCATAGTTCACAATGCCCTCCACATCGCCGAGCGCGCCGGCGCGATACGCGCGCGCAATCGAGATGGTACCGGGTAATGACTGTAACTCGTCTCGATTCGCGACCGCCGGATTATTCAACGACGCGTTGTTCAACAATTGTTCGGCTTGGTCGAGGCGCACTCCGGCGGCATCGGTATCGGTTGGAAGTTGACCGAACGCATAATACACATTGAGTACGGGTCTCGCGCGTACGAGCTCGTCCGGCAGCTGCTTGACCCAACCCAGCCAAGTCGCCTCCATGCCGCTGAGGTACATTGCCCGCAGCTGCAATTCAATCAAGTCGGCAGCATGTTCAAAATCGGTCGCGGCAAGCGCGTGGCGAATGGCATCGGACGGCAGATTATTACGCGCATACCACGCGGCGGCGCGCCGATGCAGCAGCTGTACCTGTTCCGGCTGTTGTTCCATCAAACGCGCTTGCAGCACTTCCGCAAAGAGGTGATGGTAACGATACCATCGGCGCCGGTCGTCGAGCGGAACAACAAACAGGTTGCTGCGCTCGAACGTCTCGAGTGTTTCGCCGCCATTTTTTTGTTCCGTGACTGCATCACACAGCGGAGCGCACAAACGGTCGAGAATGGAGGTTTGCAGCAAAAAGTCGCGTTCGCTTTCAATTCGGCGCTCGAGGACCTCTCCCACCAAATAGTCCAGCACGTAGCGATGACTGCCCGCGAAATTGTTGACGAAATCGACAATGGCTTGCTCGCGTCGAGACTGCGCCGCCTGCGTTGCATCGGGCTGCGCTTGAACGAGAGACCCTTGCAGCGCGAGCGCGGCGAGTTGCAGCCCGGCAATCCAACCTTCGGTTCGCGTTTCCAATGCCGCGATGTCGCGCGCCGCCAAGTCCAGTGCCATGACCCGATTGATAAAATCAGCCGCTTCCGTTTGTGTAAAGCGCAAGTCCGCCGCGCGCAGCTCGATGAGTTGGTCGCGGGCGCGCAGCAACGCGAGCGGAATGTCCGGGTCCTCACGCGTGGCAATGACGAGATGCATTTGCGGTGGCAGATGTTCCAGCATAAACGCCAGCGCGTCGTCAATCGTTTTCGCCTCAATCACGTGATAGTCATCCAGCACAAGGATAAAGCGATTGGGCAGAGCGGCGATTTCATTGAGCAGCGCGGTGACAAGCGCGTGGGCGGGCGGTGGCTGGGGGGTTTGGAGCGCAGCGAGAGCTCCTGCGCCAAGGTTCGGCGCAATCGTCCGCAATGCCGCGACGAGATAAATCAAAAATCGAACAAGGTCATTGTCTGCGTCGTCGAGGGAAAGCCAGGCAACGTGGGAAGGAGGACGGGCGGTTTTCGTTTCATCCTTCATCCTTCCGTTTTCATTTTTCTGATGCGCCCATTCACTCAAGAGGGTAGTTTTTCCAAATCCGGCGGATGCAGAAATGAGGGTCAGCTTGCGCCCCGAAGTAATACCTTCATTCAGCCGCTCGACCAGGTGAGGACGAAGGACAATCTTTTGTCGCGTCGGAGGGACGTAGAGTTTAGTGGCAAGAAGCGGCGCAGCCATGATGTCATTATCCACCGCCAGCATCCCAAGATAAATCAAAACTCATCCGAGAATCTGGTGTTTTCCTTTTGTCCATTTTTGTCGAACGTCTCACCGAATTGCACGCAATTCGAAAAATCGCCGAGACGAAAAAAAAGAGCGTCTCGGGAAATTCTTTTTTGATTTGGAGATGTTGGCGGCGGACGGGGGGGCATGGAGAGGAACGAATCAGGAAATTGTCTATTGCCCGGGGGCGCGGAATTTGACAGTGCGGTGCACGGCTTCGTCAACCTCGGCTGCGGGAATCAAAACCGTGACGCGCGATTTCACTGTGCCGGTCGCTTGCGCGTCCAACGCGAGCGCGGTCATATCCGCATCAGAAGGCAAATCGAGGATGACGATAAAATCGTCCGCGCCAAACGCAAAATAAAACCCTTCGAGCGTCCCACCCAACGCTTCAATCGCTTGCCGCGTTGCTTCGACACGTTTCGAGCCGCCTTCTTTGAGCAAGCCGTTCAAACCTTCAGCGGTATATGAACCTTGAACCATGTACTTGGGCATAGGGATTCTCCTTGAAAATTTTTCGGTTGGATTTATCGAGTCACTTTTTTACGGTTCAAGTTTTTTTACTTGAACGAGTCGTTCGCGTTCGGCAATGCGCTCCGAATGATTCATCTGCAAGATATTTACTGTTACACGTCCCGTCGCCGTAAGGGGGACTATCAATGTGCCATCAAAGCGAAAGTGCTCTTGCCATGCTTGGCTGCGTGGGTTGAAAAATAAAGTCAGCACGCGCGTTTCCGGGTCGAGTGAGCCGAGGTCGGTTCCTTTGAAGCGATTGCAAAATGGACACGCCAACGCAAGATTTTCGAGCGCTGTTTCGCCGCCGTGTTTTTCGGAAATGATGTGTTCGATTTCAAATACAAAAAAAGATGCGCTTTGCGGATAATGACAATACTCGCACCGATTTTCGGCGCGCACAATGACGCGTTGGCGTGTTGCATTGGAGATAGGTGTGCGACTCATTCGGCTTGAGCGAGACTTGCATACGCATTTGCTTTCGCGAGCCGAACCCAATGCTCGAGCGTCAGGTAACGTTCCAATTCGATTTCTTGCTCATGATTCAACGTGCCGAGTTTGTTTGCTTCCAATAATTCACTCATGCGCGCTTGTAACGTTCCGGATGGTCTAAGCGAGATGATGGTTTGTGGTGAAGGATTGCGGGTCAACGTGTTGAGAATTTCCTGTTCATCAGCAGAGAGGTGGCTTGTCGCGTCTTCATCTTGTGCGAGAGCGCGCTCCAAAATTTCCGGCAAACGATTTTCGAGACCTTGTAGGCGTTTGCCCAATTCATCCGACACACGAATTGTAATTTCCATCATCGCTACACCTCTCTCCGTCCTTCCAGCGCCCGCGTCAACGTCACTTCATCCGCGTATTCCAAATCGCCGCCGACGGGCAAGCCGCGCGCAAGACGCGTCATGCGAATGCCCAACGGTTTTATTAAACGTTCCAAATACATTGCCGTTGCTTCGCCTTCCAAATTTGGATTCGTCGCGAGCAGTACTTCGGTCACGCGTCCATCGCGGAGACGTTCGAGCAATTCTTTGATTCGTAAATCTTCGGGACCGATGCCTTCGACGGGTGAAATCGCGCCGTGCAGGACATGATACAGTCCTTTGTATTCGCGCGTCCGTTCGATGGCAACGAGGTCGAGCGGTTCTTCAATCACACAAATCATAGTTTGGTCGCGCGTTTCATCGCGACAGACATTGCACGGATTCGTTTCGGCAATGTTTTGACACAACGCGCACGTAGTAATTTTTTCGCGTAAATCACGAATCGCGTCCGAGAGTGAATCCACTTGTGTTTTGGATGTTCGCAACAAATAAAAAGTGAGCCGCTGCGCCGTTTTGGGTCCAATGCCGGGCAGGCGATGAAATTCTTCGATCAAGCGTGTAACCGAACGCGGGGTTGTGTCCATTTCGTTTCAATCCTTGAAAGTAGGTTGCAAAAGTGTAACACTGTTAAAACGCATTGGCAAGCATTCGCGCGGGTTGTTCTATTCAACAAAAAAGACCATCGAGGTCTCACTCTCTCGATGGTCTCAATTCGCCAATTCCATTTGTGGCAATGTTTCCGCATCCTCATTCGGTTCTATGCGCCACAACACAATTGGTTCATCGTAGCCCCGCAGCGTTGCTTTGAATGCTTCGCATTGAAACGCGGGTGTGCATCCAATCCATTTTCCAACTTCAGGGTCGTTCCATACCGCGTCGGAAACGAGAATATCGCGTCCGTTCGACAAGCCCGCGATGCGCGCGGCAACATTCACCGTCGTGCCAAAATAATCGAGCCGATTGTTCAAGTTGACCGCGATGCACGTTCCCGAATGAATGCCGACTTTCAAAGCGAGCGGTGACATGTCATTCGGCGGATTACTCAACACGTGCTGCGCCGCTTGCATCGCGCGCAGCGCGTTGACGGGACGACGAAACACTGCCATCACGGCGTCGCCCATCGTTTTCACCACCGCGCCTTCTTCTTTGTCCACCGCGCTGCGAATAATTTCAAAATGATTCAACACGCGTCCGAACGCAGGCGCGTCCCCGATTTGGCGATAGAGTTGCGTCGAACGTTTCAAATCTGTAAAGACCAATGTAAGTCCGCCGACGGAAAATTGTTCGCCCGAACGCAGCGCTTCGTTCGCAAATAAATCGCGGAACGTTTGCAGTGAAGTGACATCCGCCGCCGTCACCGCTTGGTCGCTCCATGCCCACCGTTCGAGAATAAACAGTTGGTCTTGCGCCGTCGCGTTTTCAAAAATCAAATGCGGCTGCAAATTCACGCGCGGCTCGTCCTCGCGCCAATTTTCTTCTTCCGCGCGCAAAACCGTTTCGGGCAAACCATCGTTCTCGGCAAACAAGAATTGCCCACCGCGTTTTTGTGGCGTACGCAAACGATAGCGTCCGGCTTCAAGCGGAATCGCAATCGTCGCTTGCGTGCGCGGCGGAAGATGATGCTGCGCGAAAATGTGCGGCGTCACTTGCGGACCACCAACGCAATACACACGCGTTTCGACTTGGCGCACGGACGGATTCGGGTGAAACGACAATTCCACCGAACGCTCAAAATTTACTTCGTAATCAATGTTGCACGCTTCACAGTGAACTTGCTTTTGTACATCGCCCAACGTTTCCGCCGTGTTGCTCGCGCCGCGACACAAGGGACACAACAAGTCCCATTCCAAATCGAGAATGCCGAGCCGCGTCGCGTGCAAACACAATTCCAACAGTTGGCGGCGCGCAACATTCCATTCCTCCGCGAGGATGTACGGACGCATCCGCGCGAGCGAAATATCATCCGCGTACTCGATGTACTCAAAGAGGCGGTCAATCAATTCGCGCGAAAATTTGCGGCTCGCTAAATTTTGACGCGCCGATTCGAGGCGCGGACGCGCGCCGGGCGTAAGCGCGGACGGATTCATTTTCGAGAGCGCGGGCGCGCGTCCGGTCAATTCCATATCGTAACGTTTGACCGCGCGTCCAATGCCCATGCGCGTCAGTACGCCAATTTGAACAGGAACGGCGAGCGTGCCGATGATATTACGCGGGACGACGCGCGCGTTGTAAATGAGATGTGTGCCGCCATTTGCGCGCGGCTGCAATTCCACGCGGATGTGTAATTCTTTTAACGGACTGCCCGTGTAACGACGTACGACACCGAAACGAAACGGACGCACCCACTCGAACGGTTCTTCGTCCCACTCGACGGCGACGAGTCCGAAATATTGAAAACCGAGATGCCGGTCACTGCCGCGTTGTTGAATGACGCGCCCATTGAGCGCGGGAATGCCCGTATCGCGATTAAAGCGATTCGTGTCCGCCATGCGCGTCCACAACGCTTCGGGCGGCGCTTGCGTATCAAATTCCCACGTGTAATTAAATTCGGGCATCGTGCGGCTCGTTGAAAATACGTTAAAAGAGTTCTTTTGAATTGTCTTGCGAGATTGCTGTTTTGTTACAAAGGAGGCGCAGCCCTTACGTGGTGAAAATTTACAAACGCGCGGCGGTTTGCGCCAGTAATTCGCGGTAAGCAGTATTCGTGATGATAAGGCATTGTGCCGGCAACTGTGCGCGCAATTCCGTAATCCGATTTTGCAAATGTGCGTGATACGCGGCGATGGCTTGGAAATCGGCGAGCAGCGCGCCTTGTTCTTGCGCGGTGCGCGCTTGGGTGACAATAAAAGCCGTCAATGCTTGTCCCGCTACCACCGCGTCCTGCATCAATCCGAGTTGGTCTTGCAATGCTATCAACGGTTCAATCAATTGTGTTGGCTTGTCACCGAACGCGTCGGCAAAAAATTCCAACGTGTAACGCAGACGTTTAATATCAATTCTCAAAGCGTGGAGTTCTTCCAATGTCGCTTGATTCAGACGCGTTTCGTATGCGCGCACCGCGCCGTATTGTCTCCACAACAGCGCGGGCAAAACGTCTGCGACGCGCGACGTAGCGCCCGTATCTTCTTCGGCAAGAAATTGTTCCATCCGCTTGCACCATTTTGCAAATTCCGCGCTGTCGAGCAATGTGAGCAGCGCGTTTTGTTGTGACGCGCGCTGTTGATTCCACTCGTCGCGTATCAATTGCAACTGCGCGCGTTCGGTATCCGAAACATTTTCTGCGAACGCGTCCAAATCCGCGGACAACACATCGAGATTGCGCGCCGCGCCCAATGTATCGCGCAATTGTTCCATCACGCCGCGTAATTTTTTTACACGCTTGTTGGGTAGGTACGCTTTGAATAATCGAAACGCGGAATTTATTCTCCGACACGCGACGCGCATGTCATGTACAGCTTCAACATCATTTGCCGCGCGTACGTCGGGTTCGACGCGTTCGAGTTTGGAAAATTGGTGGGCGAGAATTTGACGCGCGGCGGCGTGCATGGACGATTGCGCGGTGAGGGGTGGAATTTTAGGCGCGTTTTTTTGCGGCGCTGGAGTTGCTGCGCGGCGCAGCGCAGCAGCAGAAAAACTGGCGAGGCGTTTTTCTTGAAAGGCATCGGTGACACGATGAATGTGTGGGTGGCGCGAGTTGAGAGCGCGCGCAATTTCAAATTTGTCTTTGCCCTCCGCCCACTCTAAAACAATTCGCGCGCGTCGGCGCGCGCGCGAACTGGAATCTGCGAGTAATGTGTCAAGCGTGAAACGCTCGGACTCGGTAAGAGAGAATTCGCGCGTTTCCATGTAAGGCGAGACCTGACAGGTTTTCAAGCATCCCGTTGAAGGTGCGCAACGCATTGCTGGCGTGCATGTCTGCGGGACGTAACAAATTCCTCAAAAACCTGTCAGGTCTGCTAACCGAGACCCGGGAGACCTGCCCCCAAACCGCCGGTCACCGAGTTCATGCGTTGCGACGCCATGGTTTGTGAACGTTCGTGCGCTTCGTTCACCGCTGCCATGATTAAATCTTCGAGCATTGTCGGGTCAGTCACGGATTCTTGAATCGCGTCGGGATTGATTTTGATGGACAAGATTTTTTGGTGTCCATTCATCGTGACGGTCACCATGCCGCCGCCGACGGTTGCGCTCACTTGTTCATTTTCCAGCTGCTGTTGCGCTTCGAGCATTTTCTTTTGCAGCTCTTCGACTTGTTTCTGCAATGCGGCAGGATTAAAGCCACCCATGCCGCCGCGTTGTGGGAAACCTTTGTTTTTGCTCATTACGATTCCTCTTCTACATCTTTGATTTTTGCGCCCAAGTCCATTGCCGCGCGAACCAACGGGTCATTTTCGGCGGCTTTCATTTTTGCGCGCTTGGGCGAAAGAATACACTTGACGCGCGTCGAACCTTCAAACATTTCATTCAAAATTTTTGTCAATTGGGTTATGGCATTCTTGTCATTGTTGAATCGTTCCAAATGCAGTGGATAGAAAAAGCCAATCGTCAATTCGCCACTCTTGAGTGTGAGCGGTTCCGCGTCGCGCAGAAATGCGGCAGACGACTTGTTAAGTTTGGTGAGTTGCCCAATCACTTGATTCCAATTTTGTTTGACTGCCGCGATGGACGCGTCCCCGATGGGTCCATCGGTTGCGCTATGTTCGGAAGGGGGGGGGGCAGTTTTTGTTTTCTTGGGCGCAACAGCAACGCGTTGAAATGTTGGCTCCGCTTGTTTCATCTCCGCGTTCGGTGTGCGCGGCGCGCTTGGCACAAATGGGTTCGACACGTCACGCGTTGGCGCGGTGCGAGCGGATGGGGTGGTAGTGGCGAAAACGGGAGAGGGTTCGAGTGTTGCTTCGACGAGCGCCATTTCCAACGGAAGCGTCGGACTCGCGCTATTGCGTAAATCGAGCGCGGCTTGCGAAAATAATCGAATCGCGCGCGATGCTTGTTCGGAATTCATTTGCGCGGCGAGTTCGCGCATTTCCGTTTTCACTTCTTCGCCCACGTTCAACATCGTTTCACTTTTCACCGCAAACAACATCACGCCGCGCAGATATTCAATCACATCGCGCGCAACTTGACGTGGGTCGGCGCCTGCGTCCACTGCTTGGTCGAGCGCGGCGATGCCGCGTCCCACATCGCGCGCGGCGATGCTCGCAACAATCGCGTAAATAATTTCGCGCGATGCCGCGCCCAACAAAACTTGAACGTGTCTGAGTGTGATTTGGTCGCCGCTGTACGCGGTGAGTTGGTCGAGCAAACTTGTGCCGTCGCGAAAACTGCCGTTCGCTTGCCGTGCTACGAGTTCCAATGCGGCAGGTTCGAGTCCCATCCCTTCTTTTTTTGCAATGTCGCCGAGTTGGTCGATCAATTCGCGCAGTGACGCGCGTTTGAAATCGAAACGTTGACAGCGCGAAGAAATGGTCGCGGGGACGCGATTGACTTCGGTGGTCGCTAAAATAAAAATGACGTGGGGCGGAGGTTCTTCGAGTGTTTTCAACAGCGCATTGAACGCCGCGTTCGACAACATGTGCGCTTCGTCAATGATATACACTTTGAAGCGCGCTTCGTTCGGACGAAAATCTACTTTGTCTCTCAAGTCGCGGATATTGTCCACGCCCGTATTGGATGCCGCATCAATTTCGACGAGGTCAAGCAAACGTTCTTGATTGATGGCGGTACAAATCGCACATTTGTTGCACGGACGTTTGGAAACATCAGGGTCGAGACAATTCACTGCTTTGGCGAGAATGCGCGCGGTGGATGTTTTGCCCGTGCCGCGCGTGCCGGTGAACAAGTACGCGTGCGCGATGCGATTCAACACCATCGCGTTTTTCAACGTATTGGTGATATGGTCTTGTCCCTGCACATCGTCGAATGATTGCGGACGATATTTGAGATAAAGAGCTTGCGCCGGCATTTGCGAAAAAGCATAACATCAACGCGCAAAATCGGCAAGCGATGATACAATAAAAGAAATTCTACTCAAGGGGGAATTTATGAAGCTCCGTTTCGTACTGTTCGGACTTGTTGCGGTGATGTTGGTTTGGATGGGGTTGGCTGTCAAGCCGGCATTGGCAGCGGATGTCAAAGTGGGCTTGCGCCCGGGCGAGACCGCGACGATTCCGATGAAGTATTGGTGTCTCGATTACGGCAAACCGTTTCCCAAAGCGATTGCGGAACCGGGTGAACGCGCGGCGGATGATGTGGTGGCGGTACTCCTCGCGGCAATTCAGAATGGTTCGGTGACAACGGATGCGTATGCGACGAATCTGGCGATTTGGCGCGTGCGCACCGGTGACTTCAAAGATTACGCGAGTTTGGGAATCACCGACGCGGAAAAAATTTACAACGAGTCTTTGAAAATTACCGTGCCGCCGATTCCTGCCGGAACAATCACGTTGGGCGAGGCGTACAAGCAAGGACTTGTCAGTGTTGAAATCAAAAACTTTACGGTGCTGTCCGATACCGCGCATCCCAATTTGCCCGGGCATCCTTTCCACGGCACAGCGGATGTGGTTGTTACCAACGTGGGCAAAGAGAATGTCGAATTTGTTTTTTATGAAGGCACGATTTTCCCACCTGCCGGTGGTGAAGACGCACAAAATTTGCTCGCACATCTCGACCCGCAGAAACAACCTGAATTGCCCAAGACGGGTGCTGCAATCGAAGAATCCATCGTCTCGCTTTTGGCGATTGGCATGTTCGGTCTCCTCATCGCGGCGTTAGGCGGTTGGTTGTTGTGGCGCAGCACGCGAGCTTTCTCAAGATAGAAACATTTCCACCGCACCCTTGCCCGTCTCGTTTCTGAACGAAGCGAGACGGGTTTTTGTTTTTGGTTGACATGTCGTTTGAGGAAGAGTACAATCGCGACGTTTTGAATGCGGGAACTCTGTATCTTGTCGCAACACCGATTGGAAATTACGCGGACTTGACGTTGCGCGCGCTGCGTGTGCTGCGTGAATGTGATGCGGTGATTTGTGAGGAGCGCCGCGCGGGTTCCACATTGCTCGCACATTTTCAAATTGAAAAACCATTGTACGAATGGAATGAACATGCGCGCGCAGAAGAGGCGCGCGTGTTGCTTGACGAACTCGGACGCGGAAAAAATCTCGCGCTAATTTCCGACCACGGCACCCCGCTTGTTCAAGACCCCGGCGCAGATTTGGTGAGCGCGGCAATCCGCGAAAACATCCGCGTCGAACCGATTCCCGGCGCATCGGCAATTCTCGCGGCGTTGATTGCAAGTGGAATTCCCGCGCCGCGTTTTCGCTTTGTTGGACGCTTGCCGCAAAAAAAAGAGGCGCGCGCGGAGACTTTGAGAATTTTGCGCGACGCGCGCGAGACCATGATTTTCATTGACGCGCCGTATCGCTTGCATGTGTTGCTTGAGGCATTGCGCGAGGCGTTTGGCAATGTACGACGCGGGGCAGTCGCTTGCAATTTGACAATGCCCGATGAAAATTTTGTGCGTGGCACACTACTCGCAATCATCGAGCATTTTGTAAAGAATCCGTTCAAGGGTGAATTTGTGGTTATAGTAGAAGGTAGTACGATAGCAAGATAGTGCGCTCGTAAGATGGCAGCGATTCATATTACGTTTGCACGATTGCACTAACTCAACGAGGAGTCATTTTGAAAGCTGTAATTCTTTTGGCAGGACTTGGGACGCGTTTGCGTCCGCATACCTATAGTCGCCCGAAACCGTTGGTGAATGTCGCGGGCAAACCTGTGTTGGGACATATTCTCGACGGCATGTCCGAACTGCAATTCGACGAAATTATTTTTATCGTCGGCTATCTCGGCGACCAAATCGAAAAATATGTAAAGGAAAAATATCCACACCTCAATTCACGCTTTGTGGTGCAAGAAGAAATGCGCGGACAGGCGCATGCCATCAATTTGGCGAAACCGTACATTGACCAAGAGGTCTTGATTATTTTTGGCGACACGATTTGGGAAACGGATTGGACGCGATTGCAGCGTGTCCAATCGGATGGTCTGATTTATTGCCATGAAGTTCCCGACCCCCGCCGTTTTGGTGTGGTGACATTGGAAAATGGTTTCGTCACGCGCTTTGTCGAAAAACCGCAAACGCAAGTTTCAAATCTCGCGGTTGTGGGCGTGTATTATTTCAAAGCGTGGCAAAAAATTATGCAGGCGATTGACGACATTATCACGCTCAACATTCAGACCAAAGGCGAATTTTATCTCGCGGACGCGATGCAGCGCATGATTGAACAAGGCGGAAAACTCGAAGCCGAACGCATCTCGGTCTGGGAAGATTGCGGTACGCGCGAAGCCATCCTTCATACAAATCAATACCTCCTTGGCAAGAATGGCAAACACGCGCCGGTGGCACAAGATTCGCTGGTCATTGACCCGGTCTATATTGCCGAAGGCGCGCAAGTGCGGCGCTCAATTGTCGGACCGAACGTTTCCATTTCCGAAGGCGCGGTGATTGAAGATTCCATTTTGCGCGATTGCATTATCAGTGAAGACGCGCAGGTTTCAAGCGCGATGCTGGAATGGTCATTGATTGGTTCGCAAGCGCGCGTCAAAGGGGGCTTTGAAAAATTGAACGTAGGCGATTCGAGCGAAATTGATTTTGCGGAATAATGCGCGTCGAAACCTATTCCAGTTTCGCCTACGCCGTCGCACCGCGCGCGTTTGAATATGCCGGCGCAACACAGCGCGTCTGCGAAATCATGCGCGTTTGGCGTACCCCGGCGCAAATTCATTTTTACATCCGCGACGAACAAGAGAAATTTTTTGAATTGACGTACAAAGAAATGCAAGACCAATGGACAATTCGCGCGTTTGGCGAAATGTGTCCTTCGCGAACAATAAATACCGAGTAACCAATGGCAAGGTGCTTATGTCCAAGTCTCGCCTCTCGCACAAAGTAACTTCTATTCCCCCTTCCGGCATCCGCCGTTTTTTTGATATTGCCGCGACGATGAAAGATGTGATTTCGCTCGGTATCGGCGAACCCGATTTCGTCACCCCACAGCACATTTCACAGGCAGGTATTGATTCGATTTTGCACGGTGAAACGCATTACACGTCCAACAGCGGCACGCTGGAATTGCGGACCGCGCTTGCGGACAAATTGTTTGAAATGTACGGCGTGCGCTATGACGCAGAAACCGAAGTATTGATTACCGTCGGTGTTTCGGAAGCGCTGCAATGCGCGATGCTCGCGACGATTGACCCGGGCGATGAAGTCTTGGTCGTCGAACCGTGTTTCGTCGCGTACAAACCGAGTGTGGTATTGGCTGGCGGGACGCCGGTTGTTGTGCCGACAAACGTTGAAAATGAATTTGAAGTGACGGCGGAAGAATTGGAACGCCACATTACGCCGCACACGAAAATGATATTCATCGGCTATCCGAACAATCCAACAGGCGCGGTAATGACGAAAAAACGTTTGCTCGAAATCGCGGCGCTCGCGGAAAAATATGATTTGCTCGTCATGTCGGATGAAATCTATGACCGTTTGGTGTACGGCATCGAACACACCAATTTCGCGTCGCTGCCCAACATGCGCGAACGAACAATTCTGCTCGGCGGTTTTTCCAAAAGTTACGCGATGACCGGTTGGCGCGTTGGCTATGTGTGTGCGAATGCAGAAATTCTCGGCGCGATTCGCAAAGTGCATCAATACGCGATCATGTCCGCACCTACGATGGCGCAATACGCCGCGCTGCAAGCATTGAAACACGGCGAACAAGATGTGCGCGATATGGTGAACGAGTACGATTTACGTCGTCAAACCATCCTCGCGGGCTTGAACACGATTGGTCTGCCGACATTCGAACCGCGCGGCGCGTTTTATGTTTTTCCCGATGTGGGTCCAACAGGTTTATCAAGCCAAGAATTTTCTGAAAAATTATTGATGGAGCAGCACGTTGCCGCTGTCCCCGGTGATGCGTTCGGGGAAAGTGGCGCGGGCTTTGTGCGAATGTCATACTGCAATTCGATGGAAAATATCGAAGAAGCATTGGAACGGATTGAACGGTTAGTAAAAAATTCAAAATAAAGAGGAACAGCTATGCCTCCCATCGGAATCCAACTCTATACCGTCCGCGCGCAGCTCGCGGAAAATTTTGAACCTGTTATACGCCGCATCGCCGAAATCGGTTATGTGGGTGTTGAATTTGGCGGCGCGTATGGTGAATCACCTGCCGCTGCAAAAAAATTGTGTGATGAACTTGGTTTGCAAATCATCAGCATGCACGCGCCACTGCCACTGCTGGAGCATCTGACATTGGCGATTGATACCGCGAATACGCTCGGCGTTAAACGCGTCGTGTGCGCGTGGGTTCCGCCCGAAAAATTTGCAACGCTCGACGACATTCGCCTATCCTGTGACGAATTGAATCGCGCGAATGAAGTCATGCGCGGCAACAATTTGGAATTGCATTATCACAACCACTGGCAAGAATGTGCGCGTGTCGGCGACAAATATGTGTACCAGCACATGCTCGATTTCCTTGAACCCACCATCGGTTTTGAAGTGGACGTGTATTGGGCAAAAACAGCAGGTGTTGACCCTGCCGCGATGCTCACCGAACTTGGAACGCGCGCACCGTTATTGCATATCAAAGACGGACCCGCGACGATGGAAGGCGACATGACGGCCGTGGGCGATGGCGTCGTGGACATGAGCGCAGTGGCACAAGTAAGCAAGAACACGGCGGAATGGTGGATTGTAGAACTAGACCGCTGCGCGACAGATATGATGCAAGCCGTCGAAAAAAGTTATCACTACATCACACAACGAGGTTTCGCACATGGAAAATAAGTTTGGCGTTGGCATTATCGGTTGCGGCAACATCAGCGAAATCTATTGCAAGAATTTGAAAACGTTCGAGCATTTGAATTTGATTGCGGTTGCGGATATAGACGAACCCCGCGCGGTTGCGCGCGCCGCGCAATACGAGCTTGCCGCACGCAGTGTCAAAGATTTGCTCGCGAGCGATGATATTGAACTCGTCGTCAATCTCACCATTCCCGACGCGCACGCGCAAGTGAGCCGTGCGATTTTGAAAGCGGGCAAGCATGTCTATTCCGAAAAACCGTTGGCGACGACGCGCAAAGACGCGGCGAAAATTCTGAAACGCGCAAAAAAGAAACACCTGCGCGTTGGCGGCGCGCCCGATACGTTTCTCGGCGGCGCGTGGCAGACGATTCGCAAAATGCTCGATGACGGCGCGATTGGCACGCCGGTTGCAGCGACGGCATTCATGATGGGACATGGACCGGAAAAATGGCATCCGAATCCCGATTTCTTTTATCAACCCGGCGCGGGTCCGTTGTTTGATATGGGACCGTACTATTTGACCGCGCTCATCAATTTGTTCGGTTCGGTGAAACGCGTCGCGTCGCTCGCGCGCGCATCGTTTCCTGAACGATACACTCCGAGCAAACGCGCGATTCCCGTGAATACCCCGACGCATGTCGCAGGTTCGCTCGAATTTGCCAACGGCGCGCTTGCAACATTGGTGACTTCGTTCGACGTGTGGCATTCGCAATTGCCGCGCATTGAAATTTACGGCAGCACCGGTTCCATTCTCGCACCCGACCCAAATTGGTTCGGCGGCGACATTTTCCTTCGTGGCGAGGATGATAAAGAATGGCGCGCAGTGCCTGTGGAATTTCCATACACGGAAAATATGCGCGGACTCGGTGTGGCGGACATGGCGCGCGGCATCCGCGAAAATCGCCCGCATCGCGCGTCAGGTGAAATGACGTTTCATGTAGTAGATGTGATGCGTTCACTTTTGAAATCGGCGGAAGAGGGAAAGCAAGTGCGATTAAAGAGCGAGTGTGTGAGACCTGCGTTGTTGAGCTTGGACACCGTTTGACGTGGAAAACACGCATGTTTCGGACACAGATTTCGCAGATACCACAGATAAAGCAAATTCGAGAATCGAATTATCTGTGTCATCTGTACAATCTGTGTCCTTTTTTTTCGCGACCATTAAGCCGAAATCGCAAAACTCATGTGAAAGAAAAGCATCCCCCTTTTGGAATTGGTGATTTTGCACAGGAGAAAGAAATCATGTCGGCGAATCGTTTTGTGTTTGCAAGCATTTTGCTACTGAGTTTATCTCTGCTGGCATTGGAGATTGCCATCACGCGGATTGCCTCTGTCGTCATGTATTATCATTTTTCGTTTTTGGCAATCTCCCTTGCCTTATTGGGTTTGGGTGCGAGTGGAATTGTCGTGTACCTTTTCGCCGAATACTTTTCGCTTGAGCGCTTTGGTTCACAAGCAGCGTCCGCGTGCATCCTTTACGCGTTTGCTGCACTACTCGCGATTGCCGTCTTGCTGAGTGTACAGTTGAATCTCCAAGTCTCTTGGACTTGGCTCTGGTCTAGCGCGGGCTTTTTGTTTTTAATCGTCGTTATTCTTTTAGTGCTGCCCTTTTTCTTTGGCGGCATTGCAATCTCTCTCGTGCTCAAACATTTCAGCGCACAGGTAAGTCAACTTTATTTCGCAGATCTGATTGGCGCGGGGCTGGGTTGCCTGTTCGTCGTTCTATCATTCGACCTGCTTGGTGGTATTGGCACGGTAACTCTCGTTTTATGCATTGGCTTGCTCGCTGCCGCGCTCTTTGCATGGTTTGGAAAACAAAAGCGTCTCACACTTTTTGCGGGCGCGGCATTGGGCGCGTTGATTGTCCTCGCGATGTGGAACACTCAGACCCAGTGGTTACGCATTCGATATCCAAAAGGGCAAGTGGAAACAACACCTGTGTTTGAAAAGTGGAACGCGTTTTCGCGAGTGGCAGTTTTTCCTCCCAATCTACTCTCGAAAAATTTTGAGCCGTGGGACCCGGATAAAGGAATCCCCGTTGATCGTATGGGGATTGATATTGACGCGGGCGCGTTCACCTCGATTGTGCAATTTGATGGCAATCTTGAAAAGGTGGATTATTTACGCAGCGATATTGCCGCCGTACCGTATCGTCTCACACCCAAACAAGATGTATTGGTCATCGGCGCGGGCGGTGGACAAGATGTACTAATCGCATTATTGCACGGCAGCCAAAAAGTGACTGCCGTTGAAATCAATCCAATCATGGAAACGATTGTCAACGAACGTTTCGGTGATTTCAGTGGACGGCTCTATCAAAATCCACGCGTCAATTTCGTAATTGACGAAGCGCGCAGTTTCATTCGCCATTCCGCTCAACAGTACGACATCATCCAAGCCACTTTGGTAGATACGTTTGCCGCCAGCGCGGCGGGCGCGTTTGCACTGTCCGAAAATTATTTATATACGCGCGAGGCGTTCACCGATTATTGGGACCATCTCAAGCCAAATGGCGTACTCGCCATGACACGGTGGTACTTTGAGCCGCCGACAGAAATGTATCGGCTTACGGCAATCACTCTCGAAGCCCTGCGCGCACGTGGGATTGCGCAACCCGAAAAACATATCATCATCACGCGCCAAGACCAACGCGCAACGTTTCTGTTGAAAAAGAGTGAATACACGCCACAAGAATTGGAGCAAATACGGGCGGGCGAAGAGGATGGATTTTACGAAATCGTCTATGCGCCCGAGATGGGGATTGATTCGGAATTTTTGCGACAGTTCGCGCAACCCCAAGAATTCGTGCGCGCATATCCACTGGATATTCAAGCGCCCACGGATGATCGCCCGTTCTTTTTTTATTTCGTCAAGCCAAGTGACAATCCGCTCGCAACGTTGTTCAACATGTTCAGCGGTGAAGGTGAACCCAGTACCCTGCTGCTCACACTCTTTTTCATCCTTCTTGCGCTGGCATCACTCTGGATCGGCGCACCATTATTACTATTTGGGAAAGCGACCAGCATGCTGCGCGCGGAATGGCTCGTCTATTTTGCAGGAATCGGTTTGGGATTCATTCTCGTCGAAATCGCGTTGATTCAGCGTTTCATTCTCTTTCTCGGTCATCCGATTTACGCGCTCGCGGTTATTTTGTTCGCACTGCTCTTTTTTGGAGGCGTTGGCAGTCTTCTTACCGGGTGGATTCCTGAATCTGCCCGAGCGCGCACACATCAAATCATTCTCATCGCGTTAGCGCTATTGCTGCTCGTTTACACCTACGCCTTGCAAACTCTCTTTAATACATTTATTGGCATGCCCGTTGCATTTCGGATTGTGTTCTCTATCCTTCTTTTGATGCCGCTCGGGCTTTTGATGGGCATGCCCTTTCCCTTGGGCATCAAATTGGTTACCGCACATGCGCCCGACCTTGTGCCGTGGATGTGGGGTATCAACGGAATGTTTTCGGTTGTGGGTTCAGTCCTCGCTGCAATCATGGCGATTAACTTTGGCTTGACGGTAACACTCAATCTCGGTCTGCTCGCTTATATTTTGGTCCTTGTTGCGACACTCTATTCAGCGCGCAAACAAATCGCCGCATCGAATCCCGTATCTTGATATGATTTCTCCCATTCCCGAAAATATCGCGTTGTTGGACGCGGGAAAAATTGCGCGCGAACGCGAGCCGAGGAATGGGACGAAACAAAAATCGGTGGTGGAACAGATTGATGCTACCCTCACCTAACCAAATTCTCACCCCACAATAACCAAAATTGAAAACCGCATTGTGTTATAATCTGTGGCGATGAACAGCGTCGTTCACGCCACATCCCCTGTTGTGTCTCCGCGATTTATGATTGATACATTCGTAAGTGAATACGAACCTGTCATTGGACTCGAAGTTCACGCCCAAGTTTTAACCAAATCGAAAATGTTTTGCGGGTGTTCGGCGGAAGCGTTCGGCGCACCGCCGAATTCGCACGTGTGTCCAATTTGTTTGGGCATGCCCGGCGCACTGCCTATCATCAATCAAGCCGCTGTCGAAGCGACGATTCGCACCGCGCTTGCGCTGAATTGTTCCATTCCCGAGTACGCGAAATTTGACCGCAAGAATTACATGTATCCCGATTTGCTCAAGGGCTATCAGATTTCGCAATATGATTTACCTTTGTCGCGCAACGGTTGGCTCGAAATTGAAAGTGAAGGCGCAACAAAAAAAATCGGGATTCGCCGCGTGCATTTGGAAGAAGACACCGCGAAATTATTTCACGATGGCGCGGGTTCGTCGTTGATTGATGTGAATCGCAGTGGCGTGCCGTTAATGGAAATTGTGAGTCAGCCCGAACTCTATTCCGCCGAAGATGTAAAACAATACGCGACCTCATTGCGACAAATTTTGCGCTACATTGGTGTTTGTTCGGGCGACATGGAAAAAGGCGCGCTCCGCATCGAGCCAAACATTTCTTTGCGTCCGCGCGGCACAACGGAATTGTCCGAAACGCGCACCGAAATCAAAAATCTCAATTCCATCAGCGCAATGTTTCACGCGGTTGAATTTGAAATTGCGCGCCAAGAAAAAATTCTGCGCGGGGGCGGGCGTGTCGCGCAAGAGACGATGGGTTGGGACGAAACAAAAGGCGTCACCGTTCCACAGCGTAGTAAAGAAGAAGCACACGACTATCGCTATTTTCCTGAACCCGATTTGCCGCGTTTGCACGTCACGCGTGAATGGGTGAGCGAAATTCAAGCGCGATTGCCGGAATTACCAAATGCAAAACGCGCGCGGTATCAAAGTGAATTGGGTTTGAGCGCGTACGACGCCGGCGTATTGAGCGCGGAACGAAGCGTCGCGGATTATTTTGATGCTGCCGTCAGCGCGGGGCAAGCAAAAAATGTCACGCCCAAAGCAATTGCCAATTGGCTCACAGGCGAAATTTTCGCACGGCTTGAAGGCGATATTTCAACTCTGAAAATTTTGCCGGCGCAACTTGTGGCATTGATTGCGCGTGTGAACGATAAAACTATCAACAGTATGCAAGCGAAAACCGCGCTGATTGAAATGATGGAGACGGGCAAAGACGCGGACATGGTGATTCAAGAAAAAAATCTCGCGCAAGTGAGTGACCGCGCGCCGATTGAAGCGGCGGCGTTACAAGTGATTGAAAGCAATCCAAAAGAAGTACAAACCTATTTGTCCGGCAAAGAAACCGTCTTGAATTTTCTCGTTGGTCAATTGATGAAAGCAACCAAGGGTCAAGCCAATCCCGCAATGGCGCGGGAAATCATGACTGAAAAACTTGGACAAAAAAGACAGGATGAACAGGATTAACAGGATTTTTTTATCTTGATAATCCTGTTCATCCGGTCAAACCAAAATGTCAGAAGCAGAAAAAAAATCTCCCTATCAAATTGCTCAAGAACAATTTGATCTCGCCGCCGAGTTTATGGGGCTGGAGGAGGACCTCCGCCATGTGTTGCGCGTTCCCAAGCGCGAACTCACCACCCATTTCCCGGTACGAATGGACGATGGCACCGTGAAATCGTTCACGGGTTATCGCGTGCAACACAATGTCACGCGCGGACCCGGCAAAGGCGGTATTCGGTATCATCAAGATGTTTCCCTCGACGAAGTGCGCGCGCTCGCGATGTGGATGACCTGGAAATGCGCGGTGGTAAATATCCCGTTCGGCGGCGCAAAGGGGGGGGTGATTGTTGACCCGACCAATCTCTCTTTACGCGAACTGGAAAATCTCACGCGTCGTTTCGCCACCGAAATCTCACCATTGATTGGACATGACGGCGATATTCCCGCGCCCGATGTCAATACGAATCAACAAATCATGGCGTGGCTGATGGACACAATTTCGATGCATCACGGGCATCTGGAAAGTGCGATTACGACGGGCAAACCGCTCGGTCTTGGTGGTTCGCTCGGACGCAGTGATGCAACGGGACGTGGTGTCAGTTTTGTGGTCGCGTCCGCCGCGAAGTTTTTGGGCATGGATTTGAATGGCGCATCAACCATCGTGCAAGGTTTTGGGAACGTCGGTTCGGTGAGCGCGACGATGCTGCACGACCTCGGCTGTAAAATTGTTGGCATCAGCGATGTGAACGGCGGCATTTACAACAAAAATGGAATTGACCCGCACGCGGTTTTGCGGCACATGAAAAAAACGCGCACGGTGATTGATTATCCCGATGTGGAGCGCGTATCGAATCACGAATTGCTCGAACTGCCGTGTGATATTCTCGTTCCCGCGGCATTGGAAAAACAAATCACCGATACGAACGCGTCGCGCATTCGTCCAAAAATTTTGGCGGAAGGCGCGAACGGACCGACCACGCCCGAAGCAGACGAAATTTTGTTTGCGAACAATGTGTTCGTCGTTCCCGATATTCTCGCGAACGCGGGCGGCGTGACCGTTTCCTATTTTGAGTGGGTACAAGATTTGCAATCGTTCTTTTGGGACGAAGACGAAATCAATCATCGTTTGAAATTGGTGATGGACGCGTCCTTCAACGCGGTCAACGAACGCGCCCAAGCGCACAAAATTCCGCTGCGTCTTGCCGCGAACATTTTGGCAATTGAACGCGTAGCAGAAGCAACGCGACTGCGGGGAATATATCCATAATGAGGTAGCAAGTAGTAGGTAGCAAGGGGAGATACATTCACCTGATACCTGCTACGTGATACTCTAACAATTCTCGACGAGGAGAGCGAACCCATGATGGTTCAAGACCTAACAACTGAAATGAATACCGCACCAAGTCTCTGGGATGTGGCGTCCACACAATTCAATCGCGCGGCAGACATGTTGAATTTAGAAGACAAGCTGCGCGTGATTTTGGGAAATGTAAAACGCGAGCTCGCGGTGAATTTTCCCGTACGCATGTCGAACGGGCGCACCCAAGTTTTTACCGGTTATCGCGCGCATCACAATGTCAACATGGGACCTGCGCGCGGCGGCATTCGCTATCATCCGAATGTGAACGCCGACCAAGTGCGCGCGTTTGCAATGTTGAACACGTGGCGCGCGGCGATTGTGAGCGTGCCGTTTGGCGGCGCGAGCGGTGGTGTCGTGTGTGACCCGCGTGGACAATATACCGGACGCCCGATGACGCCGCGCGAATTGGAAAATCTCACACGCCGTTTTATTACCGAAATTGATTTCATTATCGGACCGCAAAAAGATATTCTTGTGCCCGAAGTGAACATCACGCCGGAAATTGTCGCGTGGGTGATGGACACGTACTCGATGCATCACGGACAAATGGTGACGAGCGTGGTGACAGGCAAACCGCTCGCCATCGGCGGCAGCGCGTTGCGTGATGAAGCGGGCGGTCTCGGTGTGAAATTGGTGGTCGAGGCAGCGGCGCGCATGTTGGAAATGAATTTGGATGGCGCGCGCGTTGTGATTCAGGGCTTTGGAAATACGGGCAGTAACGCGGCAACATTTCTCCATGAACTTGGCGCGCAAGTAATCGGAGTGAGTGATGTGTCGGGCGCGATTGTTTCATCAAGCGGACTGGACCCCCTCCAAGTGGAACGGTATCGCTTGTTGAATGGAACGCTTGAAGGATTTCCTGAAAGCGTTTCAATTGCCGAGGCGGAATTGCTCGAATTGCCGTGCGATGTTTTGGTACTCGCCGGTTTGGAAAATCAAATCAATGTATCGAATGCGCCGCGCATTCAAGCAAGGATTATTGCCGAAGCTGCGAACTTGCCCACTTCGCCCGAAGCGGATGATATTTTGCGCGAGCGCGGTGTATTGTTGATTCCCGATTTGTTGGCGAACGCCGCGAGTTTGATGCTTTCGTATTTCGAGTGGGTGCAAGATTTGCAGTCCTTCTTTTGGACGGAAGAGGAAACGCGCGCGCGGGTGCGCCGCGTGGTCACCGATACGTTCGTGGATGTGGAAGCGCTGTCGCAAAAACATAAAACCGATTTGCGAACGGCGGGCTTGATGTTGGCAATTGGACGCGTAGCAGAAGCGACACGGCTGCGCGGGATTTATCCGTAAGTTGGTGGGAGGTAGCAGGTAGTAAATTCCACACCAGCTAATACCTGCTACTCAAAATTATTTGACGATTCCAAACCTCTCTGCTATTATATCCGTCGCCCGTTGCAGGGAGCAGTGCCAGAGTGGACAAATGGCGCCGCCTTGAAAGCGGATGGTCGAAAGGCACGGAGGTTCGAATCCTTCCTGCTCCGCCGGATAGATAGAGCCAAGGGATTAGAGATTGGAGATTAGCAGGTCTCTCACGATCAAAATCTCCAGTCTCCGGTCTCTGCTCGATTTTTGGAGGGGTCGCATAGCCAGGTCTAGTGCGGCCGCCTGCTAAGCGGCTCTAGGG
>CAYXXF010000019.1:0-143285 GCA_964469005.1 uncultured Anaerolineales bacterium | reverse complement strand
CTCAAGGATGAGCCGAAGATTACCACAAGTCCACGAGAATTCGCCAACAGTATCACAATTCGTTATACCACCCGCCGATATGCGATATGCAAATTTTGATTTATAATTGCGCGCATGGCGGAACGAATTCTTATCATCGAAGACGAAACAAAAATCGCGGACTTTTTGCGACGCGGTCTGGCGTACGAAGGATTCAAAGTCGAGGTCACGAACGACGGCGAAACGGGTCTGAAAGCGGCGCGCGACAATGTGCCTGACCTTGTGATTTTGGATGTGATGCTGCCGGGGCTGGACGGTCTGGAAGTGGCGCGGCGGTTGCGCGCCGGCGGCGAAACGCCGATTCTGATGTTGACCGCCAAAGATACCGTGTCGGATAAAGTGAAAGGATTCGACAGCGGCGCGGATGATTATTTGGTGAAACCGTTCGCGTTTGAAGAATTGCTCGCGCGTGTCAAAGCATTACTGCGTCGCAACAAAGCCGCCGACCAAACGACGTTCCGCTTTTCCGATTTGTCGCTCGATACGGGCACGCGTGAAGTCACGCGCGGCGGACGCAAAATTGATTTGACAACCAAAGAATTTGATTTGCTCCACTTTTTTATTTTGCATCCGCGCCAAGTGCTTTCACGTGAATTGATTTACGACCGCATTTGGGGTTATGACTTTGGCGGCGAATCCAATATCTTGGAAGTATATATTCGTTACTTGCGTTCCAAACTCGAAGCCGCCAACGAAGCGCGTCTTATTCAAACGGTGCGCGGGGTTGGGTACGCTTTAAGGGAAGAATGAGTCTGTTCGTCGGATGGTCAAATTGCAGTGACCATCCGACGAACAGACTATCTGACCTGGTTTGTCGCTCCGCAGAAAGTGTAGTTTCTATTTCGCATGTCCATTCGAACTCGTCTGACATTGTGGTATGTCGGACTCCTCGCCTTATTGCTCATCGTCTTTGGCGTCGCGTTATACACGACTGTCTATATCACCTCCTATCAAGAAGTTGACCGTTCGCTGCAACAACGCGCGGGCGACATTCAAGCGAGTCTTGCAACCGTGATTACGCTGCAAGATGATTTCGCGTCCATCATTCGACGCGGCGGGCTCGTGCTGCCGAACGCGGATGTTTTTTCCAACGGCGATATTTATGTGCAATTGCGCGCGCTCGATGGACGCATCATCAGTCGTTCGGAAAATCTCGGCAATCAATATCTGGTGATTCCGCCCGACCAACACGAACGCGCGAAAAAAGGTGAAGTCGTTCCGTCCGATTTTACGGTGAACAAAACACGGTTGCGCGCGTACGTGGCTCCAATTGTGATTAAATCGGGTGATGTGATTGGATTCATCGAACTCGCACAATCTTTGCGGCAAGTGGACAACACGCTGCGCGATTTGGCGACGTTGATTATTGTGAGCATCGTCGCCGGCTTGCTTGTCGCGGCAGTCGGCGGTTGGTTCATCGCGGGCAACATTCTTGACCCCATCGGCAAAGTCACAACGACCGCGCAAAAAATTACACGCGCGCGCGATTTGGGACGACGTATCGAGGTACCCGAAACGGTGGACGAAGTGGGACGCCTCGCAATGACGTTCAACGAAATGCTCGCGCGCATCGAAGAATTGTTTCGCGCGCAGCAGCGTTTTGTCGCGGATGTTTCGCACGAACTGCGTTCGCCATTGACGGCGGTACGCGGAAATTTGGATTTGTTGCAGCGCGGCGCGGCGAGTGACCCCGAAGAACGCGCGCAAGTGATTGAAGCGATTGATTCAGAAACAGCGCGCATGAGTCGGCTGGTGAGTGATTTGTTGTTGCTCGCGCGGCAAGACGCGGGCGTCCCGATTGCGAAACAAACATTTGAATTGGATACGCTGTTGTTGGAAGTGTATCGTCAAGCGCAACTCACCGCGAAAAGTGTCACGCTTGTTCTTGGCGCCGAAGACCAAGCGGTCATTGTGGGCGACCGTGACCGACTGAAACAAGTGTTGTTGAATTTGGTGGACAACGCGGTCAAGTACACACCGCAGGGTGGCAAAGTAATTTTATCGCTCACAAAAGATGATATGTGGGTCAAGGTTGCAGTCCAAGATACCGGGATTGGCATCGCCTCCGAAAATATCCCGAATTTGTTTGACCGCTTTTATCGCGTGGATAAAGCGCGTTCGCGCGACGCGGGCGGCACCGGACTTGGACTCGCGATTGCAAAATCCGTTGTGGACGCGCACAACGGAAAAATTACCGTTGACTCGCAAGTCGGCAAAGGCAGTACATTCACAGTTTGGCTTCCGCTTGCAGAAACAAAAACAGTTGCAACTACAACGCCGTTGCCGCAAACTCCGCGTCTTGCGTTGAATGAAACGTAACGCAATTTTCAAAATTCACATACCGTGTGACAATTCAAATTGGGCAAGAACGGGACTCGTTCCATTCTTGCCCAATTTTGCGTTCACAAACTATTTACGCCTTTCTCATTTTCGACTAATCTGCGAACGTTATCCTATGGGCGACAGGTTGGGGGATGCCAAAAAGGGTGAAGCGGAGCGAGGCTGTAAATATCCGAGCCAAGTGTTTTACAAGAGCGCACCCCTGTTCGGAGGGTCCAAGCTCTATTCCCCGCCTGATCCTTTCGAGATTGAAACGCGCGTAAGGTGGGACGCGCAAGCAAGACGATTTACGGTTTGTTCTCCTTTGTTGGGTGGTAGCGTAATGAATGGGTGTCGTTACGCAAAAATAAAAATGCGACTGTGTGAATCACAGTCGCATTTTTATTTTTGCTATAATCTACTTGCCATACAATTGCAAGAGCCAATCAATGCCTGACGCAGCAGCATACGCCAGCGCAACATTTTTTAAAATTTTTCCTGCGCCCGCCGATAGCAAATACAACCACCACGGCATTCGCAGCGCGCCCGCGACGATTCCCGCAAGGTCAAAGAGCGGATTTGGAATCAATGCCAGAAAAAAAATTGTGAGCGCGCCGTACCGTCGCATCCAATCCACCATGCGCGCGTAACGCGGCACGTTATCAATCAATTCTTGTCCGCTGTATCCGGCGAGATAGCCGGTCATTTCGCCGAGTGCTTGTCCCGTTCCTGCAACAATGCCTACGGCGAGTGGGTCGGCAACCGTCGCGGCAAGTACGGTCAACGCGAGACCGGGTACGGGCAAAATGAGAGTCGCGTTACTGAGGAGGGCAAGAAAAAACAAAACGACCAAGCCCACCGGCGAGGAAATCAAAGTTTGAATTTGCGCGCGGCGTTCGGCATCAAACAACAAAATAAAGGTTCCCGCAAAGGCGATGACGAGTACGACCAGCGTAAAAATTTGAATGACGCGCAGGCGCTGTGTTGGCGGGGCAGTAGGTTCCGTTGTCATAAATTGTGCGGCGATTGTCGCATGGGAAAGGGCACTCGTCAACCACAAAACGCGAGGGTAAGATTTGGATTCAATGAAACATAGAAATTTTTTACAGTGCATATTTGTCATCACGCTCATGTTGTGTGGTGCGTGCGCGCGCCAGACGCCGCCGCCGTTTGAAATTGCAGCGCCCGCGCCGGATGCGGCAACAGTTGAACCGACACCATTGCCAAGTGCTACTGCCACTGCGCTGCCAACACAAACTTTCACCCCTGCGCCAACCTCAACGCCTGCCGCGACGCCGACACCATTCATTACGCGCCCCGCATCGGGCGAAAGCGTGGCGATTCCGATTTTGATGTACCATCATTTGAAATATCGTGACGCGAACGCAAGTCAAGTACTGCGAACGTGGAGTGTCGCACCAAACGAATTTGCCGCGCAGCTCGATTATTTTCAACAACGCGGCTTTCATACGATTACGTTCAAACAGTTGGTCGAATTTTTTGACGACGGCGCGCCATTGCCGACAAATCCGATTTTGTTGACGTTCGACGATGGTTGGATTGACAGCTACACCGTCGCGTTTCCTGAATTGAAAAAACGCGGCATGGTGGGAAATTTTTTTGTGCCGACGCAGTATTTGGATGTCGGCGGTGAGTTGTTGATAGATTGGGAACAGGCAATCGAAATGGACCGCGCGGGCATGGAATTTGGTGGACACACCATTAGCCATGAAGATTTAACAAAGATTACGTTGGAGCAAATGCGGCGGCAACTGAGCGACGCGAAATTCACGATGGAAGAGAAATTGGGACATCCGACGTATGCGCTGTCGTATCCATTTGGCGCGTTCAATCCAAAAGTTGTCGCGGAAACACAAGGGGCAGGTTATCGCGCCGCACTCATTTTGTGCTGCGGGTATAAATTGAGTGACGACATTTTGCTGACGCTGCCGCGCATTCGAATTTCGTATGACGATACGATAGAGGACATTGCAAAAAAACTGCCATAGTTCTTTAGGTCGCGTTAAACTCGCCTTAAGCTCATAGATAGATACTATCCGCGTATTGTGTATAGGAGGCAACAAACATGTCACGTTCAACCGGTTGGATAGTTATACTAGTCGTTTTAGGAATTTTGCTCGGCGTTGTTGGCGGCGGGGTTATGGGCGGCTTGGTGGGAATGTATGTCGCGCGCAACAGCGCTCCGCAAATCGCTGCGCCCGTGCCGCAGGAAATCAAAGCGGTGACGCCGGGGCAGCCGTCGGTGGTACAAAATCTGACGGTCAACACGACAACAGAATTAATTGAAACAGTTCGCAAAGTGGAACCTGCCGTCGTTACCGTAATTACAAACGCGAGCGGCAGTAATAGTTTTGGTGGAACGGTTCAAGCATCCGGTTCAGGTGTGGTCATTTCGCAAGACGGACACATTATCACAAACAACCATGTGGTCGAAGATGCGTCGAGCGTCGCCGTGATTTATAGTGATGGGACGCGCGTCAATGCAAAAATTGTTGGGACAGACCCGTTGACGGATATTGCAGTGTTGAAAGTGGATGGTCAAGTTCCCGCGTTTGTTCCGTTTGGTGATTCGGGCGCGCTGCAATTGGGCGAGTGGGTGATTGCGATTGGCAGTCCGTTAGGAAATTATCGCGGCTCGGTGACGGTTGGAGTTGTGAGTGGCTTGAATCGCAAAGTCGAAGGCACACAACAAGAAGGTCTCGTGCAGACTGACGCGGCAATTAATCACGGCAATTCAGGTGGACCGCTTATCAATCTCGCGGGACAGATTGTGGGAATCAATACGCTTGTGGTGCGTGAATCCGTTGGTGGCGCGCCTGCCGAAGGTTTGGGTTTCGCGGTGCCGTCGAACACGGTGCGTTCCGTCGCGGAACAATTGATTGCGCGCGGACGCATTGAATATCCATTCATCGGAATTTCGTACACCGAAGTGACGCCGCAGCTCGCGGCAGAAATGAACTTGACCGCGAAAAATGGTGTCATCGTCACCCAAGTTACATCGGGCAGTCCGGCGGCGCGCGGCGGCTTGCGTACGCAAGATGTTGTTATGGCAATTGATAACAATCAAATCAATCAAGACAATTCGTTACGCTCGATTTTGTTTCGCTATCGTGTCGGTGACCAAGTAACGCTCACCGTCGAACGCGGCGGGCAAACACTGAAAATGCAAATCACTCTGGTAGCACGTCCGGCATAACAAAAAACGCCTCTCGATTTTTCGAGAGGCGTTTTTGATTACAGCAATTTTTTCTTGACACACATTGCCCAGAGCGTCGAATTTTGCACGTTCATGTAGGAAGGCGGGTTCGCGTTTTCGGAAATTTTGCGCGCGAGCCAGTACAACGTATGCGCTTCATTCGTCATGTGATACAAATTCGCGGAGGTGATGGATTGGTCATCATAGTCCCAAACCCAACGCCCATTATCAAAATCAATAAAGCGCGTGGTTGGCAGTTCGATTTGCGGGTCGGGATTGTCGAGCGTCAAGACCAATTCGTATTTATTGTCTTCGGAATTGCCCGGGGCGTTAAAGATGCGCGCGTTGGCGACCACTGCACATTCGTGATTGTGATTGCCACTCAAGTCGAGTGTAAGTTTCTGGATAACAGTCCACTCGCCGTGTGTTTTCACTTCGATACGTCCATCGGTCGCGGTGCCTTTGCCGCCCGCATGGTCTTGGTTCGCTTGAAAAACTTGGACGGGCGGGTCATTTGCGGCTTGCGCTGCCGAAGCGTACAGTCCGAGCAAAATCAAAACGAGCGTTGTCAAAACAACGTTCCAAACTACAAGCAACTTGCCGGTACGGGATTTCATAGCATCCTCCTTTTGAACTAATGCAAGTACGTGCGATGCAATTACTTTAGCGAAAATAAATCGCCGCGTCAATACCCTCAAGAAAAAAAAGTGCAAAGTTTTGGAAAACTTTGCACGTCTCTTTATCCCAGCTTGTCTTTTAAAATTTCTTTTAGCGTCGGCTGTCCGATTTCTTGCAATTCATAGCGCACGCGGTCAGCAGGATGCTTGATGTGAACGATGCGGCGCAAATCAATCGGCGTCGCAATCAACACATAGTCCACATCCGCGCTGTTAATCGTTTCTTCCAAATCGCGCGTTTGTTCTTCGCCATAACCCATCGCGGGCAACACCGCGCCCGTCGTCGGATATTTTTTGTACGTGTCGGCAATCGTGCGGACAGCAAACGGACGCGGGTCAACAATTTCCGCCGCACCAAAACGCCGCGCCGCGACGACGCCCGCGCCGTATGCCATTTCGCCGTGCGTGAGCGTCGGACCGTCTTCGACGACCAACACGCGTTTGCCGCGAATTGCATCGGGATTGGAAACAAAAATCGGCGACGCGCCATCCACCACAATCGCGCGTGGATTTGTTTCGCGAATGCTTGTGCGTACACGCTCGACATCTTCGGGACGCGCGGTGTCAATTTTGTTAATCACAATCACATCCGCGAGCCGCAAATTTGTTTCGCCGGGATAGTATCTCAATTCATGTCCGGGGCGATGCGGGTCAACGACGGTGATGTACACGTCAGGTTTATAAAAAGAAAAATCATTGTTGCCGCCGTCCCACAACACCACATCGGCTTCTCGTTCCGCCGCGCGCAAAATCTTTTCATAGTCCACGCCCGCATACACCACTGTATCGTTTGCCAAATGCGGTTCGTACTCTTCGCGCTCTTCAATGGTCACATCATGTTTTGCCAAATCATCGTACGTTTCAAAACGCTGGACCGCTTGTTTCACCAAATCGCCGTAGGGCATCGGGTGACGCACGACGACGACGCGCATTCCCATATCTTTTAACGCGGCAACCACCGCGCGCGTCGTTTGCGATTTTCCCGAACCTGTTCGTACCGCGCAGACGGCGACAACCGGTTTCGACGATTTCACCATTGTCGCTTCGGGACCGAGCAAACGAAAATCCGCGCCCGCCGCTTGCACGCGCGACGCGCGATGCATCACGTATTCGTGTGAAACGTCGCTGTACGAAAAGACGACTTGATTCGCTTGATGTTTGCGAATCAAATCGTCCAAATCACTTTCGGGATAAATCGGAATGCCGTTCGGGTACAACTCGCCCGCGAGTTCGCGCGGATAGACGCGTCCTTCGATATTCGGAATTTGCGTCGCGGTGAATGCCACCACTTCGTATTCGGGACGCGTACGAAAGTACGTGTTGAAATTGTGAAAGTCGCGTCCCGCCGCGCCCATAATAACAATTCGTTCACGATTCGTCGTCGTTGACTGAATCACAGAGAGCCTCCTGAAAAATTTATCTCAAACGTTCGCCGGAATTTTTGGCGGCGCGGTTTTTGGAACTGGACGCGCCAGCCACGCAAACACAATCCCCATCACATACAAACCGAGCATTGGCAGCGCCACTAATGTCATGTTGAACAAGTCCACCGTTGGCGTAATGACAGCTGCCGCAACAGCAATAATGACAATTGCATAACGCCACTGCTGCGCGAATTGACGCGCCGTGATGACATTGAAACGCGCGAGAAAAAACATGACCAACGGCAATTCAAATGTAATCCCCACCCAAAAAATCAATGTCAATGCAAAGTCCGTGTAATCTTCCAATGAAGGCAATGGTTGAACGAGAGTGCCGCCGAGTCCAAACAAAAAATCGAGCGCGCTGGGCAGCAACAAAAAATACGTGAACAAAATGCCCGCGACGAACAAGAGCAGCGCAAAAGGCAAGAGACTGTACATCGGGCGAACTTCGTACGCTGTCAAACCTTCGTACACATCGCGACGCTGCTGTTCCGCTTCGGCAAGTTGTTCGGCGTCGAGTGTTGCGCGCACAGCATTCCATTCTTTATCGCTCATCGCCGCGTATGCAAATTTTGGTCCGCGCAAAAACAAGACCACTTGCAAAAGAATCATCGGCAGCGCCGTGGCGAATCCCGCAATCAACGCGAGTTTGATGTACGTGGAAAAAAGTTCAGTCGGTTTGAGAACAACGGGTGTGGTACTCGCAAGACCGACGGGCAGGACAGTTCCCGTTGGAATCGTAATCGTCGCGCTTGTCGCACCGGTGGCGGTGATAATGTTGGTTTGAATTTGGACATCTTGCGTCAGCACATATTGGTTGACCGGCACATTCGTTTGGACAGCCGGTTGGATCACCCGCACAGGGCGAATAATGAAACCGAGCAGTGGTTGGGCAAATGCAAATGCCAACCCAAACCCAACGCCAAACGCAATCAAAATGTAAAAAACGCGCCGCCGCAATTCCTCCAAATGGACCGTGACCTGGTACAAAATTTGGATGCCGGCGTAGATATTGCTCTTTTGGCTTATCCAATAGCGGCGCGCGTTGTACAATGTACCGAGTGTCGGTTGTCCGCGCTGGGTGCGTTGGAAATCCGTGACAGCAAGCCACAACGCCTCGATGCTTTCGGGCAAACGGCGCGGACCGATGGCGAGGAGCGCGACGAACGCCAAAAGAACGAGCGAAAGAATTTCAGGCATGTTTAGGATTGCGCGGACGGTGGAGGCAAAAGAGACGGTTCGGGTTCTGTCGTTGCGGCGTCCGGTATGGTGGAATTTTCAGAAAGAGCAGGTGCTGATGTTGTCGCGGATTCACTCGGAGGAATCATGCGCGCCTTGTCCAATTCCATCGAGGTTTCGAGCGCGGTATTCATCTGTTCATTGAGGGTATTGAGGTTGTCACGAATTTCGCGCGATGCGCCGCCGATTTTTTTCGCGAGCTCGGGCAATTTGTCCGGTCCAAACAAAACGAGAATGACAATGAGGACGACAATAATTTCAGTAGGTCCGACACCAAATAGATTCATTCACGCGCCTCGCTTTGCCAAAGCGGGATGCCCCGCGAGGTACGCACCCAACACGCCATTTACAAAACGCGGCGCGCTGTCACTGCCATACAATTTCGCCAATTCAACAGCTTCATTGATGGCAACTTTTACGGGAACATCTCCCATATTTTTCAATTCGTAAAACGCGAGCCGCAGTACGTTGCGGTCCACAATTGCCAACTGCTCAACCGGATATTCGGGCGCGAATTTTGCAATCAATTTGTCCAACTCGTCGCGGCTGCTCAATGCACCTTGCACCAAGGTTTTGACAAATAATTCTGCTTCGGGCGGCAACGGGTCACGCTCGGCGGTTTCATCGTCTTCACGCGCGGCTTGGAGGCGACGCGGGAGCGCGACTTCGACGGGATGTTCTACCGAGTCCACTTCAAATAAAACTTGGAGCGCCAGAGCGCGTGCTTTGCGTCGTGCTTTCATAAATGGACTAGGCGGGAGCAGAATCGAACGGGTCTTGTACGTCCGTAAAATGAACATTTACCACGCGCACCGGCATTCCCACGACATCCGAAATTGCGCGATGAATTTCGTGTTGCAAGGTTTGTCCAAGCGGCAACAATTGGGTGTTGGGCATCGCAACAATATAAACATCAATACTCACCGCGCCATCTTCGACTTGGACATCTACTCCGCTGGCGGAACGGCTGCCGCGCAGTACGCGACTCATGCGTCCCGACAAACTAGACGAGAGACGCGCGACGCCTTGCGTGGATTCCGCTACTTGGCGTACCACTGTTGTAATCACTTGCGGCGAAATAATCACCGCGCCGGCTGTTTCATCCATCAAATAAAGGATGAAGGCGGAAGGATGAAGGATGAAGAAGGACGCTTTGGTTCATCCCTCATCCCTCATCCTTCATCCTTCGTGTTACACCATTCCCCCATCTACTGCAATCGTCTGTCCGGTGATGTACGACGCGCGGTCGGACGCGAGAAACGCGACGACATCGGCAACTTCTTCAACCGTACCAAAACGCTGCATCGGAATAAATTTTACGATATTGTCCTTGATGTCTTGCGGCAGCGCGTTCGTCAAATCGGTGGGAATATATCCGGCAGCGACCGCGTTCACTGCAATATTTTTCGGCGCGTATTCTTTAGCCATTGCTTTGGTAAAGCCGATGACGCCCGCTTTCGCGGCAGAATAATTCGTTTGTCCCGGATTGCCCATGATGCCCGAAACCGAAGTGATGTTGACGACACGTCCGTATTTTTGTTTCATCATTTGACGGAGCGCAGCTTTGGAACAGTTGAATACACTTTTTAAATCGTTCTCGATAATGTAATCGAAATCTTGTTCCTTCATCAACGCGAGCAAATTGTCGCGCGTCGTGCCTGCATTATTGACCAGAATATCGAGACGCCCAAACGCGTCCGTTGTCGCTTTGACGACATTGCCTGCTTGGTCGAATTTACTCACGTCGCCTTGCACCGCAATCGCGCTGCCGCCGTTCGCTTTGATTTGTTCCACCAGCTCATTCGCCGCGTCCGCGCTTTTGAAATAATTTACCACAACGTTCGCACCGAGTTCTGCGAGCCGAATTGCAATCGCGCGTCCGATGCCGCGGGACGCGCCGGTGACGAGCGCGACTTTACCTTTGAGGTCAATCATGCAGTTGTCCCTCCAATAAATTTTTCAATCTGTTCGACCGTCCCGATGGGTTTCGTCGTCGCGGTTTTCGCGATGCGTTTGTTCAAACCCGTCAAAACATCTTTCGGACCGAGTTCCAAAAATTCTGTCATGCCTTGTGCTTCCATCCACGCGACGCTTTTCACCCATTGCACCGAAGAGGTAAGTTGCGCGAGCATCTCTTCGCGCATCACATTGGGTTCGCTCATCGGTTGCGCGGTAACGTTCGAGATGACAGGAACGCGCGAGGCGCGCAAGGGCGTCATCAACACCGCCGCGCGAAATTCCTCAATCGCGGGGCGCATCAATTCCGAATGCGCGGCGATGCTTACGGCGAGAACAATCGCGCGTTTGGCGCCCGCCTTTTTCGCGCCTTCCACCGCGCGTTCAATCGCTTCCTTTTCACCCGAAATGACAATTTGTCCGGGCGCATTGAAATTTGCAACTTGGACGGCACCCGCGTCGTTACAGATTTCTTGAATTTTCGCGTCGTCCACACCGAGAATCGCCGCCATCGCGCCGGGTCGTTGTTGTCCCGCGCGCTTCATCGCTTCGCCGCGCGCACGCACCAATTTGATTCCTTCGGCGTAATCGAGCGCACCCGTCGCAACGAGCGCGGAATATTCGCCCATGCTGTGTCCGGCAGCGAACGTCGGTTCGGGCAAGGAATTGTTGCTCGCTTGCTGCAACGCGGCAAGTGCGGCTATGCTGTGTGCGAGCAATGCCGGTTGCGCATTGACCGTATCGGTGAGTTCCGCTTCGGGTCCCTCAAACATCAATCTCGATAAAGGAAAACCGAGTACGGAATCTGCGGCGTCAAGCACCAAGCGTGCGCTGGAAAACTTTTCATACAAATCGCGCGCCATGCCGACGAATTGTGAACCTTGTCCGGGGAAAACCCATGCGGTGGTCATGATTCGAAAAGGGAATACAGGGAAACATATTTCCGTGTATTCGCATCTGCTATTCTATACCAAAATGCCTCGTACAAAAGAAAAGGTCTGGCACAAAGAACACCAGACCCTTGCACGCGGTCATCAACCTTATTTATTTTTCTTTTCTTCGACCGCGACAACTTCTGTCCCTTTGTAATATCCGCAATTTGGACAAACGCGATGCGGAATATACAAGTTGTGGCAATTTGGACATTCCGTGAGATTTTGCGCTTTAAGGGCAAGATGACTGCGGCGGCGGTCACGGCGTCCTTTGGAAAGTTTTCGTTTTGGAAGAGGGGGCATGGTACTCCTTTGTGATGCGATGTAAGCATCGCCGAAATCAGTTATCAGAAATCAATAGTCAGTTGTTTTGAATGTTAGAGTCATCAAGCAATTGTTTGAGTACGGCGAAACGCGGGTCCAATTCTTGTTCGTCACACTCGCAATCACCGTCGTTCCAATTTTTTCCACAGTTCGGACAGAGCCCTTTGCAGTTCGTTCGACAAAGTGGTACTAACGGCAGCGCGAGGGTCAAATCCTGACGAATGATTTCACTCAAATCCAACAAATGATGAATATCAATCTGCGTGGCTTGGTCCGTATCTTCAGTCTGGGGCAAGCGCGCGCCCGTCATAATATCAATCGTCGGATGAAATTCTTCTTCAATCTTGAAACGCACCGGCGTTGCGAATTGGGTGAGACAGCGGCTGCACGTCAATTCAACGTTTGTGCGCAAATCCGCGCGGACAAGAATTCCCTCCGTCGAGCGAATTAAATCTACTGTCCCACTAATATCGGTCAGCGGTTTGAGCGCAGGGTCAAGGTCGGAAATATCCTCTTGAAGTTGGTAATGACGCGTCGCTCCAACATGGTCTTTGAGTAATTGTGAAACGTTGTAACGCATCTTTCATCAACCTGTCAGGTCTTGGCAAGGGAAAGCCAGCGCAACATGCGCTGGCTTGTGGCACGACGCTTATAGAACGGCAAACATTATAATCGAATTGGGGTTCGCGTCAAAAAAAGAATGGGCAGCACGTGATTGCTGCCCATTCTTGTCAACTTGAAACCGTGCCGGTTGGCGGCGGCGGCGGTGTACTTCCGCCGACACTGCCGCGTTTGTCATTCAACATTCGCAACCCATTGTGGACGGTACCTTGTAACGTGGCAACGCGCGCGGTTAATTCATCCAACCGCTGCTGCAATTCCGTCAACACTTGATTCGCGTAATCGTCCGCACCTCCGCGTGTGCCTTTGGCATCCACTTCGGCTTGCGCCATAATCGCCTGTGCGCGCGTTTGCGCGGTTTTGACCACCTCGCTCATGTCTGCCATCCGCGCCGATTCTTCGCGCGCCAGTGTCGTAATGCGGTCGGCTTCTTCTTTTGCCTGTGCGAGGATGCGGTCTTTTTCTTGCGTCACGCGACGCGATTGTTTGATTTCTTCAGGAACCGCAATGCGCAACTGGTCAATGATGTCGAGGCATTCATCCTCGTCAATCATGCGCTTGTTGCTGAATGGGACAGCTGTGCCTTTGTTAATGGCAGCTTCGAGACGGTCAACTAAATAAAGAATGTCCATGTTGTGCAACCCCTTCCTTCCCGCATACCGCGCGGGGGGGTGTGGAGAGATTTATTTTTGGATACTACTACAAAATACGCGCAAATACAATTGCATTGCGGCGGGTTTGGGCGCAATGCATCACTCTTGAAGTGAAACCAATTTCACTTTGTCGCCACGGTCTTCGCCCAATTGCGCGAGCCGCGTTTTTAAGTTGTCTGCGACATATGGCGGCACCATCGTCGTGATATTCCCGTTCGCGAGCGCGACTTCTTTCAAGATGCTCGAACTGAGAAACGCGTATTGCGCGCCGGTCATCAAACACACGGTATCAATATCGGACGCTTGCTGCGCGTTGGTCAATGCCATTTGATATTCGATTTCAAAATCATGCGTCGCGCGCAAACCGCGCACGATTGCTTTCGCGCCAACATGGCGCGCAAACAAAACCGTGAGTCCGTGATACGAGCGCACTTGAACGTTCGGCAAATCTTGCGCCGCTTCGTGCATAAATTCGAGACGCTCTTGTTCACTGAACAACAAACTTTTGAGTGGGCGGTCATACGCTGCCCAAATCACTTGTTCAAACAATAACGACGCGCGGCGCACAATTTCAATGTGTCCGTTGTGAATCGGGTCGAACGAACCGGGGTAGATGGCGATGGTCATGGGATTTATGATTTCGGATTTTGGATTGCAGATTTCAGAATTGCCTCAGGTAAGAGATTCCAGTGTTGGAGTTGTTTTCCAATTCACCGCGCGTGCGGCTAATTCTCCCCCATCACCTAGATTCCAATTGTATAACGTTGCAGGGTCAAAATCTGCACCGTTGGGCCAAACAAGCGTATGCACTTCGGGGTCAACGCGCACTTGATTGAACAGATTCAAATCGCGTAGCGGCGCGTAATAGTAGCCGTATAGCACAGGTTCGAAATCAATTGTCTCACTCTTGCCGTCATCAAAAGTAACGCGCAACGTGTACGGGGCAATGATTTCGCAGGATGTCACTCGCACGAGTAAATGTTTCATTTTGCTATCTCATTTCTTGAGTGGTGGAATTGGAAAAACAGAATCACCGCGAATCGCGCGTTGCCAATCCTCCTGTAATTCCTCACGATACAATTCAATCCATGCCTCGACAAGTTTTCGTTGACGGTTCGAAAATGCGCCCGCCAAAACTCCACCGGTGTCAATACGAAACGCTGCAACCTCATCTTGATAATAGGCGTGAAAATGTGGAATGTGATGTTGCATTCCAGTTTCTGTATAGATGCGAATGATGATTCCAAAAAAGCGCGAGATTTCTGCCATTACGACAAATCACCTTCGCCGCGCCAAAATTCGTCCATTCCGTTTTTCAGCAATTGATTTTCGGGCTGCGAAAATTCCGGGTCGCGTTCAAAAATTTCCTTTGCCACTTGACGCGCTTGTTCCAGTAATTTTACATCCGTTAATTGCGCGACTTTTAAATCCGGCAAACCTGATTGTTTCGTGCCGAAAAACTCGCCGGGTCCGCGCAAAAGCAAATCTGCCTCCGCGAGTTTGAAACCATCTTGCGTTTGCTCAATCACTTTCAGACGTTCATCACTCGTCGAACCCGATTTGTCCGCGAGCAACATCGCATACGATTGATGCGCCCCGCGTCCGACGCGTCCGCGAAATTGATGCAGCTGCGCGAGCCCGAAACGGTCTGCGCCTTCAATCAACATCACCGTCGCGTTCGGCACATCAATGCCCACTTCGACGACAGAGGTCGCAACGAGAATATCAATCTGATGGTCGCGAAAATCATTCATCACCGCGTCTTTATCGGCGGGACGCAATTTTCCGTGAATCAAACCGACGCGCAAATCAGGATAAATTTCTTTGCTCAAGCGTTCGTATTCTTCCACTGCCGCTTTGGCATCAATCGCTTCCGATTCTTGAATCAACGGACAAATGACGAATGCTTGCCGTCCTTCGCTGATTTGTTTGCGAATGAACATGTACGCGCGTTCGCGTTCTTTGGGTTCGAGCCATTTCGTCATTATTGGCGTGCGCCCGGGCGGCATCTCGTCGAGAATCGAAAGGTCGAGGTCGCCGTACACCGTGAGCGCGAGCGTGCGCGGAATCGGCGTCGCGGACATGACGAGAATGTGAGGATTGTAACCCTTTTGGCGTAACGCCGAACGTTGTCCCACGCCAAAACGATGCTGCTCATCCACAACGGCGAGTGACAAATTTTGAAAGCGCACCGCTTCTTGAATCAACGCGTGTGTGCCAATCGCAATGTCAACATTCCCTTGTGAAATTTCTTGCTGCGCCGCGATTTTTTCTTTGGGACGCATACTGCCAATCAACAATTGAATGCGCGGCGTGATGCCCAATTTTTCCGCGAGCGCGGGCAAAATTTTGCTGATGGTTTTGTAATGCTGCTCTGCGAGAATTTCTGTTGGCGCCATCAACACCGCTTGTGTGCCATTCATCACCGCGACAAGCAGCGCCGCGAGCGCAACGACAGTTTTTCCCGCGCCGACATCACCTTGCAGCAAACGGCTCATCGGCGCGCTGTCTTGAATGTCTCCAAAAATTTCGCCAATCGCGCGTTTCTGTGCGCCCGTCAACGGGAATGGCAATCCGGACTCGTACTGCGCGAGAAAAGCATTTTCAATTTTCAGCGCGCGCGCGGGCTCTTGACGCCACTTTTTGCGCTGTCGAAAAACGCCGAGTTGAATGTACAACAATTCTTCAAATGCAAAACGATGTCGCGCGTCCTCCATCCGCCCCATCGAACTCGGGAAATGAATTTCGCGTAACGCGTGATTCAATGGCATCAAGCGCGCGGTGTGACGCAACGTTGCGGGGAGCGGGTCAACGACTTTGTCCGCCCAAAAACGCACCACTTCGCGTTCGGTGCCGCGCAGCCATTTCGCTTTGACGCCTTCGGTCAACGGATACACGGGATACACATGCGCGGTATCGAGCAAACGTTGGAGCTCGCGCGTGAGTGGTTCGTATTCGGGTGACTTGAAGGAAAGTTTGTTAAGGTCGCGGTCCACTTTGCCGCTAATAACGACGAACTGACGCGGACGCAATTGTTTTGCCACCCACGGCTGTTTGAAAAATTTCGCGGTGATGCCGCCCGTCGGGTCCATCAACACAATATCGGTGATTTGAAAACCGTTGCGCGTGCGATAGTCGTTGATGTGCGAGACTTGAGCAATGATGGTCGCGTCATCGCCATACATCAGCTCGCTGATTTTTTTTACGGGACGATATGCGCGTGGAAAATGATACAACAAATCGCGAATCGTCGAGACATTGAGACGCAACAATTGCGCTGCTTTCGCTTTACCGACACCTTGTAATTTTTCGACAGACGCGTCGAGCCCAAAATCCACGCGGAGCGGTTGCGAGGGAATTGGTTCGTCTTCGTCTTCATCGTCTTCGGGAATCGGTTCCGCCGCGGGCAGCGGTGAATTTTCTTCGCGTAGTTCTATCGGGACAGGTTGCGGAGATTTTTTTTGTGGTGGTTGCGGACGCGGTGGTTCGCGTTTTGGCGGCGGCGCAGGACGCGTCGGTTTGGTCTCAAATTGACGCGCGGCATTCACAGCGCGTTGAATCATGCTATTGCGTTGTGTTGTATCCGCAGCGGCGTATCCGGCGAGCGTATCGAGGATTTGTTGCACGCCCGCACCATTTTCGCCATTGCGCGTGCGCTGTGCCCAATTCTCTACAAATTTTTCTACACCGCCAATCACGCTCGAATTTTTACAGCCACTCTTTTGTTCGTGCGCGAGAATTTTTGCGAGTTCGTTAAAGTTAGACATCCTTCAATCCATCAATATTTCCCATTCACCCATGCAACCCCAACCGCACCGGGACCGGTGTGCGCGCCGATGACGGGACCGGTTTCGCAGACCATGATTTGTTCTTCGAACCACGTTTCCGCGAAATGTTTGCGTAGCGCTTCTGCCATCTCGGGCGCGGCGGCGTGAATGATTGCCATTTCTTGAATCGGACCCGAACCCAGCACAATGTCCGCGATGCGTTCCACCGCGCGTTTTTGCGTGCGAATTTTTTCGACGAGCAGCACTTCGCCGCTCACCAGCGAAATGATGGGTTTGACATTCAACAAGCCGCCGACGAGCGCCGCGCCTTTGCCCAAACGTCCGCCGCGCACCGCGTAATCGAGCGTATCCAACATCGCAATGCAATGCGTGCGCGGAATTACATCGTCAATCAGTTCTTTGATTTCATCCAACGCATAGCCGTAACGCGCGGCGCGTGCTGCGTAAATCGCGAGCCAACCCAAGCCCATCGAAGTCGCTTGCGAATCAACCACTTCGATTTGCATTCCGAGCGGGTCCGCCGTTTTCAGCGCATCGGTCGCGAGGCGCGCAGAATTGAACATGCCGGTCAATGTTTTGACGCTGTGAATGGAATAGATCTGATTCGTCTTGTTGGAGAGTTCACTAAAAATATCGAGAAAGGTTCCCGGCGATGCTTGCGAAGTGGAGGGAATAATGGGACTGGTTTGGAGTTTTCTGTAAAATTCGCTCGGCGACAAATCCACACGGTCGCGATAACTTTCTTCGCCAAAGTGGATGTAACACGGCACGCGAATAATATCCAACTCTTGCGCGATGTCGTCGGGAATGTCGGATAAGGAATCGGTAACAATGCGGACTTGAGACATGGGTCAATGCAAAATGCACAAGGCAAAAGGCACAATGCAAAATGAATCAAACATCATTTGGCATTTGCCATTTTGCATTTGGCATTCTTTTACATTCCTTCATAAACTACGACCCCCAGCGCTCCGGGTCCAAGAAATGCGCCGAGGGATGGACCGTACATTTCCACCTTCATGTCGAGGTTGGGAAGTTGAAGGTTGACTTGCTCAATGAGTAACGCGACGTCTTCGGGCGTTGTCGAATGCAGCACATCCATTTTTTCAATATGGGTAAATTCGATAATAAACTCGACTAACTTTTCCACCGCTTTTGCGCGCGTGCGGACTTTTTCCAGTACCACAATTTCCCCTTCTTCCAAAATCAACAACGGTTTGATATTCAAAAAGGTGCCGAGAATCGCTTGCGCTTTGCGAATGCGTCCACTGCGTTCGAGATAGTCCAGCGTCTCGGCAAAGGCGGCAATGTATGTGCGCGGAATGAGTCCGCGTGTGAGACGCACCACCTCTTCGACATCCGCGCCTTGTACCGCAGCGCGTCCCGCGCTCGTGACAATCATGCCCAAGCCCGTAGAGATGAGCTGCGAATCAATGACGCGAATTTTCGCGCGTCCCATCAAAGGCATTGCCGCGCGGTGCGCGTTCGCGAATGTTTTGGACAACTTGGACGAATTGAAAATCATGACGATTTCATCCGTCTGCTTGAGCAATTCGTCCAGCGTCTGTTCAAATTGTTGCACCGATGGCGGCACCAATACGGGGGTCAAGGTGGCGCGCGCGAGTTTATTGAAAAACTCTTTGGCAGTCAGGTCAATCCCCTCGCGGTACGATTTATTGCCCAGTTGGATTTGGAGTGGCAGGACAGTAATGCCGAGCGACTCTGCGAGTTCCGGCGAAATTTCGGCGGTGCTGTCGGTGATGATTTTAACTTGTGACATAAAAGGGGGTAGGGGATAGGGGGCGGGAATCAGAGCAAATCGACTCTGACTCCTGACCCCCAGCCCCTATCATTCTACTGAAATAATGTACGGATACAATGGCTGTCCGCCTTCGTGGATTTCGATTTCCTGTTCGGGAAATTCATGCTGCACGCGCGAATACATTTCTTGCGCGGCAGCGGGCGTCACATCACTCCCGTAATACATTGTAATAATTTCATTTTCTTGTGCGCCGGCGCGGCGTAAAATTTCAATGAGCAACGCGCCCAACACATCGCCAGCCGCAACGAGTTCGCCGTCCAATAGCGCGATCGGCTGTCCTTCTTGGACGACGATGCCATTGATTTGCGCGGCGCGGACTGCGCGCGTAAGTTCAATCGTGCGAATGCGCGGCAGTGCCGTATTCATCATTTTGACATTGGTCTCGAGGTCGCCTTGAAAATTAAATGCGAGGAGGGCGGCGAGACCTTGCGGCACGGTGCGTGATGGCACGACGACAATTTTTTTGTCGGTGAGTTGCTGCACCTGTTGCGCGGCGAGAATGATGTTTTTATCGTTGGGCAGCAAAATCACTTGATGTGCGCGCACCGTGTTGATGGCGTTCAAAAGATCTTGCGCGCTCGGATTCATTGTCGGTCCGCCGCGCACAACGGCACTGACGCCCAGCGATTCGAAAATTTGCGCAAGCCCTTCGCCGGGCGCAACGGTGATGGTTGCAATGCCGGACGCGGTATCGGTTGAAGCACTCGCAAAGCGCGCTTCGTGCGGCAAGATCGCGCCAAGATTTTCGGCGCCGATGCGCGTGTCTGCGGTGTTGCCCGCCATAAAGTCAACATATTGTTCTTGCATGTTTTCAATAATGATGTTGACGAGCGAACCTTGCTCTGCGCCGTACTTGATAATGTATCCGGGATTTAGCGCGTGGATGTGAACTTTGACGAGTGTCTCTTCGCCGACAATGAGCGCGGATTCCCCCATCGCCGAAATCGTTTCGCGAATTTGCGCCACATCCAAATTCTTGCCGCGAATGTGGAACTGGATGTCATAGCCGAATCCCTCTTCCACCGCGAGCTGTTCCAAATTCTTGGCAACCGTTTGCGCTTTGCTGCTCTCGAGTGTTTCCCCGTCCAGATATTTTAGCGCGCCTTCGAGAATATAGGCGAGTCCCTGTCCGCCTGCATCAACAACACCCGCCTCTTTTAACACGGGCAAAAGTTGCGGGGTGCGCTGCACCGCGCTGCGCGCCGCTTCGTGTGTTTCGTACAACACCTCGCGAATATCATTGGAACGCGCGGCGGCAATCACTGCGCGGTCACCCGCTTCACGAATCACCGTAAGCATTGTTCCTTCGACGGGTTTCACGACGCCTTTGTACGCTGTGTGTGCGCCTTCGACAATTGCTTCCGCAAACACACGCGCATCCAGCGTTTCGCGTTTGTCCACGCCGCGCGTAAAGCCGCGAATCACTTGCGATAAAATCACGCCCGAGTTGCCGCGCGCCCCAAGCAATGCGCCGCGCGCCAGCGCCGCACATACTTCGGCGGCATGATAGGACGGGCTGGCGTTCGCTTCGCGCACTGCCGCTTGGATGGTTAGCAACATATTCGTTCCGGTATCCCCGTCCGGGACCGGAAAAACGTTCAGCGAGTTCACAAATGGCGCGTTATGCTCGAGCCAGATTGCGCCCGCGCCAAACATTTTTTTGAGGACTGTGCCATCCACCTCTGTAAGCGGTGGTCGTTCTGATGAGGAATCCAACTCGTTTGCAATCTCTCCGTTACGAACCGTTACTGACTCGCAAGCCCTGCACATGCACATTGACTTGGGTGACTTGCAAGCCGGTGTCGCGCTCGAGTACGTATTTTACGCGATTTTTGATGCCTTGCGCGACTTCGCTAATGCGCGTGCCGTACTCGATAATGACGTACAAATCGAGGACAATTTGTGACGCGTGGATTTTCACCTCAACCCCGCGCCGATAATTTGCGCGCGGCAGCAGCGCCGCCATGTACTCGCGCGAATCTTTGGGTGCCATGCCGACCACGCCGTAACTTTCCAGCACGACCAAACCCGCGATGCTTTCAATCGCGTGCGGCGAGACTTCAATTCGTCCAAGATACGGTTCTGTCATACGCTTTCCATTTCGTAAAAAATTTGCGAAAACAAATAGTTGATGCTAATATAGCGCCCGCCAAAGTTCTGGCGTTTTTTTATGCCTGTTGTTTGTGTGGTGTACATTTTCTAACGCCCGATGCCAACGGCACCACTTGTTATCAGAAGGAGTACTCTCTCATGGCGCAACGATGTGATTTGTGCGGTAAAGGTCCTCAATATGGACGCGCGGTTTCGTTTTCCAAAAAAGCTACACCCCGTCGTTTTCTCCCGAATTTGGCGCATCGCCATCTGACGGTCAATGGAAAAGAACAACATTTGAAAGTGTGCGCGCAATGTGTTCGCACCTTGAACAAAACGGAAAAAGGAAACTTTGCTAAACGTCTGACAAAAACTGCATAAGTTCTTATGCAGTTTTTGTTTTCTTGAGAACGCGGGTGCGCTGCCCGCGTTTTGTTTTTTCTGCCGCATGACGCAGTGCGTCAATTCGTTCGCGCATTTCGCCCGATTTGGAAAAAATCGAGGTTCCTGCAATCAACACATTCGCACCCGCCTGCACACAACGCGGCGCGGTCTCCAAATCTACGCCCCCGTCCACTTCAATATCTACGTCGAGTCCGCGCGTTTCTATCATAGCGCGCAATCGCGAGATTTTCTCCAACATTTCGATTACAAACGTTTGTCCGCCAAAGCCCGGATTCACTGTCATTACATTCACTTCTTGGACAAACGGCAAAATTTCCTCCAGCATCACCAATGGCGTTGCCGGATTGATAGCGACGCCCGCGCCAATTTTGTGCGAGTGAATATGGTCAATCACGCGATGTAAATGTGTGCATGCTTCCACATGGACAGTGATGAGGTTTGCGCCCGCGTGGACAAATTCGGTAATGTAACGTTCGGGCGCTTCAATCATCAAATGCACATCGAATGTGAGAAACGAATAGGGACGAATACTCTTTACGACGACGGGTCCGAGCGTGATGTTCGGGACGAAATGTCCGTCCATTACATCAATGTGAATGTAATCCGCGCCCGCGTTCGTTGCTTCGACGACTTGTTCGCCGAGTCGCGCGAAATCGGATGCCAAAATCGAAGGCGCAATTTTTAGGGGTCGCATAGTTCACGTTGCGAGCGGCAACGCCACCGCGCGCGGTTTGTGTCCGGCAACTTGTTGGCGCAATTGTCCACAGCCCGCCGCAATCTCGATGCCTTTTTCCACGCGCAGTGTCGTCGTTATCTTGGCGCGATTCAAAATTTTTTGAAACTCTAGCACACGCGCGTACGGCGAACGCTGGTACGGTGATTCACTCGTTGGATTCAATGGAATCAAATTTACGTGACACAAGAGTCCCGCGAGCAATTTTGAAACCTGTTCCGCTTGCTGCGCACTGTCGTTGAGATTGTCCATCAACGCGTATTCAAACGTGATGCGGCGATGTGTTGCGCGCACATATTCGCGGCACGCTTGCATCAATTCACGCAGCGGATATTTTCGATTCACCGGCACGAGTTTATCGCGCAGTGCGTCATCAGGCGCATGCAGCGATACCGCGAGATTCACTTGCGATTTTTTTTCAATCAATTGCTGAATGCCGTCCACATAACCGGACGTTGAAACGGTGATGCGTCGCGCGCCCATGCCCAAACGCGCAGGGTCGGTGAATGCTTGGATCGCGCGCCACGTTACATTGAATTTCATGAACGGTTCGCCCATGCCCATAATGACGATATTGGTCAAAGGCGTTTCATAGCCGAGTTTTTTTTGTTCGCGCGCAAAATACAAAACTTGCCCGACTACTTCGCCAAGCGCGAGATTGCGAATGTAACCTGCTTGTCCCGTTTCGCAAAATGGACAACCGACGGGACAACCCACTTGCGTCGAAATGCAAACAGTCCGCCGCGCGACGTTTGGCGGGTCAGCGGAATCTTCGGGCGAACCCGGTGCGTCGAGATAACGCATCAACACCGTCTCCACCGTTTGTCCGTCGTGCATTTGAAACAATGCTTTGCGGGTAAGCTCATCCGCAGAATCTTGCGCCGCGATTAATTTCAAATCGCCAATCGTCGCATGTTCTTGCAAACGTGCGCGAAGCGGGTGCGGCAAATTCGACATTGCGTCGAAACTGTCAACGAGTTCGTGATACAACCACCGTTGAATCTGCTTTACACGATAAACCGGCTCGTTCCAACTTTGAAGCAAGCCGGTCAATTCGTGTGTGTCGAGATTCAACAGGTCGATTTGTTTTTCGTTCACATTTACCTGCGCGACGCGCGATTTGCCAACATCACATAATACAAGAGATTCAACAATGTGCTTGCGGCTGCCGCAACGTACGTCCACGCCGCCGCGCTCAACACCGAACGCGCGCCTTGCAATTCTTGCGTCGGCATCAAACCGCTCTGCTCCAGTAATTTCATTGCGCGATTGCTGGCATCAAATTCGACGGGCAAAGTCACAAGCGAAAAGAGCGCCGTTCCCGACAAGAGCAAAATGCCGAGCCACATAATAATTCCAGGACCGTTCATTTGTGTAGCTAAACAAAAACCGAGAAAGAACACAATGTAACCGAGTCCCGAACCAAGGTTCACCACCGGCACAATTGCCATACGAAAATTCAGCGGCGCGTAATTTTGCGCGTGCTGCATGGCATGTCCCAATTCGTGCGCGGTGATGCCGAGTGAAGCAACCGATGCGCCCCGCGCCACTTCGGGCGATAGAAACAGCGTTTGATTGCGCGGGTCGTAATGGTCAGAGAGTTTTCCCGGCGTGCCTTGTACACTAACGCGTCCTTGCAATCCGGCTTGACGAATCAAAATATCGGCGGCTTCCACGCCGGTCACGCCGCGCGCGTTACGTACACGCGAAAATTTGTCGTAGGTTGAATTGACACGCCACTGCGCCCAGAGCGTAAGCAGCAGCCCCGGAATGGCAAGAATAAAATAGAGCGGGTCAAAAAACATTCTATATCCCTCTGTAACACTTCAATGTGAAGCGAGTTCAAGTATAGCCGCGTGGGGTGAATAGTCAATAGCTTTATGTCCATGCGCGCGCGAGCGTGGGCAAATCCTCGACAATCAAATCCGGTTTTACGCGATTTTGTTCTGCCTCGGCGCGCGTGGAAACGCCCGTCAACACCATAATCGTTTTCAAACCAATTTCCGCCGCGCCGTCAATGTCTGTATCGAGACGGTCGCCGAGCATCGCGGTTTCGTGCGGCGCGGTTCCCGCAATTTCCAACGCGAGTTCAAACATTGGACGCCCCGGTTTGCCAATCACAATCGGCTGCACGTCCGTTGCCGCAATCAGCGCAGCCACGAGCGAGCCCGCGCCCGGCGTCAGTCCTTCTTCCGTTGGCAGTGTGCGGTCTGTATTCGTCGCGATAAATTTCGCGCCGCGTCGAATTTCCAACGTCGCGCGTTTCAATTTTTCGTACGTCAGTTCGCGGTCCAATCCGACGACCACTGCGTCTGCCGCGCGTTCCACAATTTCGATGTGTTCATCGTTCAACGCGTCGCGCAGCGCGCGTTCGCCGATGACATACACACGTTTCACCTGCGGCATTTTTTGCGCGAGCCAGCGCGGCGTCGCGTCCGCCGAGGTGAGAACTTGAGCGGGCGAAATTTCCACGCCCATTTCGCGTACACGCGTGACGGTGTAATCCGCGCGGCGTGTGGCGTTATTGGAGACGAGGACGTAGCGAATTTGGCGCGTGTTCAATATCGAAAAAAATTCGGCGACGCCGGGGAGAGCTTGATGCCCCACCCACAGCACGCCGTCCAAATCAATCAAGAGCGCGCGAATGTGTGACAGCAACGGATTCATCGCACCGGCAGTCCGAACGCGCCAATAATCAGCGACAACAAAACTTGCTCCACGATGCTCAACACTATCAACGCGACCATCGGACTAATGTCAATCATGCCGATAGGTGGAATCAAACGTTGAAACGGACCGAGTATCGGTTCGGTGATGCCAAACACCATTTCCGCAATTTGATTGGAACGAAACTGCGGTAAAAAGGACAAGAGGATTCGCACCAGAATCAACAAAAAAACAATGTTGAAAAACATTTCGATGGTGGTGTAAAGAATTTGACCAATCACGTTTGGTTCTCCGTCAATGGGCGCGGTGGGGTTGCGTTCCCTCCAACCTTGCCCCTACTATGTTCGCTGCCCAAAAATCGCGCGCCCGATGCGGACGATACTGGCGCCTTCTTCAATGGCGACGGCATAATCATCCGTCATGCCCATCGAGAGCTCTTTCCATTTGGCTTGCGAAAATTTCTGTTTCAGTTCGTCACGTAATATACGCAGGTCTCGAAAAAAAGGTCGCGCTTGTTCCGCCGTGGCAACCAGCGGACCAATCGTCATCAAACCCTCGACGCGAACATTTCCGAGCGCCATAATTTTTTCCACATCTTGCAAAAACGCGCTGCGCGCATTCAAATCAAACCCAAATTTATTCGGGTCATTGCCGACATTCACTTGAAGCAGAATCGGCATCTGTTTTTTTTGTTCGCCTGCCGCGCGATGAATGGCTTCGGCAAGTTTCAGTGTGTCAACCGATTGAATCATGTCAAACAACTGGACGGCGTCGCGGGTTTTGCGGCGCTGCAAATGTCCAATCAAATGCCAGCGCATCTTTTCTGCGCTCACTTGCGCGTTGACTGTCAGAATTTTTTCCGATGCTTCTTCAACGCGATTTTCGCCAATGTCGCGCGCTCCCGCGGCGTATGCTTCCAGCACAGACGCGACGGGAAAGGTTTTGCTCACGGCGACGAGCGTGATTTCATTGGGGTTACGTCCCGCGCGCCGCGCCGCATTCTCGATTCGCTCACGGACGCGCGCTAGGTTTTCGGCAACAGACATTTGGGTCAATGGAACGCGGCACTAGCTCAACGCAATCAACGCGCTAAAGCGTCCGGTGTTGGCGTTTTCGCGACGCCATGAAAAGAAATCGTTTGTGTGGTCGGCGGTGCAAACACCCGCGACTTCGATATGCTCGACACCGAGCGCGTGCAATTGTGCCGCGTTCGCCTCCCACAAATTCAAATGCGTCGAACCGTTTTTGTGCAACAGCAATTCGTACGAATCCGGAAACGCCACCACAACTTTTTCCTGCACATCCGCGCCGATTTCATAACAACACGGACCAATCGAAGGACCAATGCACGCAAACAACTCGCGCGGTGCGGTCCCAAATGCGGCGCGCATTTCATTCACCGTATTCGTCAACACTTTACTCACGGTACCGCGCCAGCCCGCGTGCGCGATGCCGATGGCGTGATGCGTCGGGTCATACAACAATATCGGCACGCAATCGGCAAAACGGAGCATCAACGGAATCCCGCGCTCGTTTGTTATCAAACCATCTACGCCCTTGATGCGCGTGCCGCGTTCCTTTGGCGTGACGCGCGCCACTTGGTCCGCTTGCGCTTGACTTGCATCCACCGTTGCGCTGCGTTCTAAACCCAACGCGCGGTGCAGCCGATTCAAATTTTCATGTACACGTTCGGGTTCATCCCCCACATGCGCGCTCATATTCAATGTATCAAAAGGCGCGGGACTCACGCCCCCATGTCGCGTCGTCACCGCGTGGACAAGCGTTGGAAATTGCAGCAGCGATGCCGCTTGATACAAGACCACATCATTAATCACATTCCGTTGCATAGACGTTATTGTAGCACAACTCATTTTATGTTCGCGCGAATCCGACGTTCGTCGGAGCTGATATGGACTATTGTTCCATTGCCTCGAGCGGAAAATGCGGCTATAGTATCCAACCGAAAGCAACTCTGGTTCCGCCCATATCGTTTTTGTCCGTTTCCTCGTCTCTATTATTGTTCGTCGCGGCAATTTCACGACGTAACCACGAACCTGTTGCTCCCTCCTTTATGGAGAGCATCCCAGCATTATTGAATGCCCAAGAAGCGCGCGAATTGGTCAGCGCGGCGCAGCGCAATGACACGCGCGCGTGGTCGCGTCTCTATGCGTTGTACGCGGACCGCGTCTTTCGTTACGCCTATTACCGCTTGAATGACCGGGCGCGCAGTGAAGAATTGACCGGCGAATTATTTTTGCGGCTTGTCGAAAACATCAAGAACTTTCGCGGCGGCGGAGACGATTACGCGATTGTTTTCACCGGATGGATTTTTTCAATTGCGCGTAATTTGGTGACCGATGAATATCGCAGGCGTCAGGCGCGACCCGAACAAGAATTGCCGGACGATTGGGAAAGCGAAAACGCGCCGCCGTTGGATGTGGATTTTCATTTGAATCGCGCAGCATTACAGGAAGCATTGATGCAACTCACCGAAGAACAGCAGACCGTACTCGTCTTGCGTTTTGAAGAAGGGATGACCGCGTCGCAAATTGCGCGCACCTTGGGGAAAACCGAAACGGCGGTCAAAGCATTGCAGTTACGCGGTTTGGCATCGTTAGGACGCTTGCTGGGGACGACCCAAACGCGGCGCGCACGGGCGGTATCGCCATGAGTGAACAAGAACGCGCGGAACAGTTGGAAAAGTTCATCGAGCAGCTCGCGTCGGGTGAAACGGTAGACAACACATTGCCCGATGCCGAGTTGGTCATTGCGCGCGCGTGGTCGGAACTCGCGGCGAATGAAGCACCGCGTCTTTCAAATGCCGCGCGCACGCGCGAATGGAATCGCCTGCAAGCCAAACTCCAAACACAACCTTCCAAACGTGAATGGAATTTCGTTGCGTGGTGGCAACATGTGCCGCGTTGGGCGCAAGTGGTTGCGGTCGCGCTCGTCGTCGTTTTGATTTTGAATGGTATCAGTACTGTTGCAGCAAATAGTTTGCCCGGCTCGTTGTTGTATCCTTTCAAGCGGCTCGGCGAAAATGGGGAATTGCTTGCGCGGCTCACGCCCGGCGAACGCGCGCGACTTCGCATGGATTTTGCGAATCGGCGTTTGGATGAAGTGCAAGCGTTACTCTCACGCGGTGAGCGCGTGGACACGGCAACGCTCGACGCGATTGACGAAAGCATTCTCGCGGCGTTGTCCGAAGTGATTAGCACGCGCGGTACAGAGCGTGTGCAATTGCTGCAAGCGTTGACGCAATTGACACTGCGCCAAGAAGAAATTTTGCGCGCGCTGGCAGCCGATGCTTCGGAACAAGAACGCGAGCGTCTTTTGAAAAGCGCACAGTTCTTGCGCGGCATTGCAGATTTTGCCATCAACGCGGAAGCGACGGGCGGCGCCGCGCCGATTCAATTGCCAACGCTCTTTGTTTCGGCAACACCGACGCGAACGGCTACCGTCACGCCGACGCATACACCATCGCCCAGCGCGACCCTAGTGCCTGAGCGTGCACAAAGCGAGTCAAGTCCTGCGCCCTCTTATTCTGCTTCTCGAACGGAGACGCCGATTCCTGCGAACGATTCGCCAACGGAAACGCGCGTTTCAACGCGTGCGCCGGCACAGACGGAAATTCCCAATCGAACGCCGATGGAAACGCCACGGGCTCAAGACGATGAAACGGAAACGCCGGAACCGACCGACGGACAAGAACCAACCGACGAGCCAAAGCGAACTCAAGAACCCGAGCCGACCAACAAACCGGAACCAACGGAGCAGCCCGAACCAACCGAACAACCCGAACCGACAGACCAACCCGAACCTACGCACAAACCCAAGCCAACGGACAAACCGGAACCAACACACGACCCACAACCAACGGATGAACCTGAACCAACGCACGAGCCGAAACCAACCGACGAACCCGAACCGACAGAGTGTCCCGATCCAACAGAGACCCCTGAAACACCTTCACCCATACGTTTTAACGATTGGATAGTCGTCTTGCACGGCTGTTGAAAGAGTCTTCCACAGTCATTTTGTGCGGCAAGTTTTTCGCCCATATCTTTTTTGCTTTGTCTTGCGTCTGTGCCTACATGATGCTCCGGCGCGGCATCACAATCTGCACTTCACTTTCACTCAAGGAGTTTTCCATGTCACGCAACGCGCTTGCGGTTTTCTGTGCATCGCTGTTTTTCCTCTTGGTCGCTTCGACGCTGGCTTCTCCGGCGCTCGCCGATACAGATGCCGCGAAACTTGAAGGCAAGTTATTGACGCTGAATTTTGGCAGCAAGACCATGACGGTCAAGCAAAATGACGGCACACGCGTCACCCTCTCGTTCAACAAAAAGACGGCAATCGAACGCAACGGTAAAAAAGCCAAAGTGAAAGCTTTGATTCTGCAAGATGCCGTCAAAATCAAGTTCAAGCAAAATTCAAATATCGTCACGCTGCAAGCTACCGGACCCGCCGGCAAAAAAGTAGTCGGCGCGTTGAATGACGCGCGCAAGCAACAAGGCGTGTTGGAAATCGGCGGCAAAACAGTTTTGGTGACAAGCGCCACGCACATTGCGCGCAATGGCAAAATCGTTTCATTGAGTCGCTTGTCGCGTCAAGACAAAATTGTCGCGCATGTGAAACCGGGCGAAAGCAGCGCGAGCGAAGCGTTCGACCTGATTGCCGAAGGTCCCGAAAATGATGAATTGCACGGAACGATAAGCGCGATTTCCGGCGACCAAGTTACGGTTGCGCCGGACAACGGCGCGGCGGATGTGACGGTCACAGTGGATGCGTTAACGCTGATTGAAATTGATGGCGCAACCGCAACGCTCGCCGATTTGTCTGTTGGAATGTTCGTCGAAGTTGCGTACGACCCCGACACGTTTTTGGCATACAGCATCGAAGCGGATGGAGATGGAAATGATTCTCATTCCTCGGTGAGCGGGACCGTCACCGAAGTGAATGTTGACGCGGGGACGGTGACGCTGGATGCGAATGGTTCAAGTATTACATTGAACGTGGGTGCGTGTACAGAAATTGAAGTGAATGACGAAGAGGCAGGGCTGTCCGATATTCAAGTTGGGATGCCCATATATGCTGAATACGATTCCGGAAACTCGAACGCGTTTTATATCAAAGCGGGCGCGGGCGATGATGACCATGAGGATGAAAATGTTCACGGTGTCGTTAGCGCGATTGACCCAACCGCAATGAGTTTGACCATCACACCGACGGATGATGGCGCGCCGGTGACGTTGTTCGTGAATGGTGAAACGGAAATTGTGGTGAATGATGAGCATGGCACATTCGAAGACATTAAAGTCGGCGATGTAGTTCATGCGGAATACGACCCTGCGACGAATACTGCGTATGCGCTTGAAGTCAAAGGTGACGGCGGTGATGATGGCGGCGATGATGACCATTACAAACACGCCGAAGGCACAGTCCAAGTCATTGATGTGGACGCTTCTACGCTCACATTTGAAACCGAGCAAGGCGATTCCATCACATTGAATATCACGGGCGAAACCGAAATCCAAGTGAACGGCGAAACGGCAACGCTCGCGGATGTTATCGTAGGTCAGCACATTCACGCGAAATACAATGACGAAACATTCGACGCGTACAAGATTGAAACAGAGGACGATAGCGGTGGCGGCGGCGACCATTTCAAGTATGCCGAAGGCACAGTCCAAGTCATTGATGTGGATGCTTCTACGCTCGCGTTTGAAACCGAGCAAGGCGATGTCATTACCTTGCACATTACGGGCGAAACCGAAATCCAAGTCAACGGCGAAACGGCAACGCTCGCGGATGTTGTCGTAGGTCAACACATTCACGCGAAATACAATGATGAAACATTCGACGCGTACAAGATTGAAACAGAGGACGATGGCGGTGGCGGCGGCGACGACCAAATGAAACATGTCGAGGGAATGATTCTCGCCATTGATTTGGAGAATTCAACCGTGACCGTAGATACAGGCGATGGAAATCAAGTGACGGTGAACATTACCGATGCGACGGAAATAGAGTTGAACGGCGAACATGCAGCGCTGGGCGACTTGCTGGTGGGTGATTTTGCCAAGGTCGAATATGACGAAACCACGATGCAAGCGCAAGAACTAAAGGCATCGCGCGAAAATTAGAGATGCACGGAGCAAACAAAAAACCTTCCCGAATTTTTCGGGAAGGTTTTTTTGTTATTTGCTCGTGCCGAGCCAAATGTGATTCGGCATGATGGTTGCTTTGGTTGCGATTTGAATTTTGATATTGGGTTTGGGCTTGGGCGCTTGTTCCAAATCGCGCGGGTTCACAAAACAAGTGTCCGGCGTAATCCCAAACTTTTCGCGATAGCGTTTCGCCGCCGCTTCAATTTTGTCGGCAATTGATTTTGTAGAGTTGTCATACCACAGCAATCCTGATTTCATTTGTCTGCCTCCTGTTTAGATTGTTGCTGCGGAACAGGTACAAGTTTTGTTCCGTACTATTGATTTTCGACCATGGCTTTGAAGCGTTCCATGTCCGCTTGTGTGCGCTTGACGAAGGAATTTTTCATCAACGGCGCGACGACTGAGAGAATGCCTGTAAATTTAATTTCGGCGTCGAGCGTCCAACGCGTTTGCTGCGCGTTCAATTCTACAAAGCGATTGCGTAATTGATTTACGACGCCGTCTGCGGTGTACGTTCCCGAAAATTCGTTCGGTTCGTCGCGGTCTGTGATGGTTTCGTACATTGTAATCGCGCGTCCATCTTCGCGATACGTTAATTTTGAAATTGCGCCAATGTGTCCGGGTGTTCCTGTTTGCGGCTCAAACGCTTCGAGCGTCGGCTGCCATCGGCGCATATTTTTCGGATTGTCAAACGCTTTCCAAACGGCACTGCGGTTTTTATTGATGGTGAGGTCAACGCTGAATTTCATGACAATCCTCCGCGCTCAATTCAATTGCACCACCGATAACGACCAGATGTTTGTTTTCGCGTTTTGCGTCAGGTCAAACACGCCTTCTTTGCATCGCACGCGAAAACACAATTGCGCGACGCGTCCCATTTTCGTCCACGTGCGTTCGACGGCTTGAACGTGATGCGTATGCCCGCGCCATTGAAAGCAATGCGGAAAATATCCAAAGCGTTTTTCCAAAATTTCTACGGCATCATTGCGCGCACTGCGCGAACGTCGTACAAAAGACGCGCCGCTGCGGGTCGAGCGTGTACTCGCGCCTACGCGCGAGTGCGAAACAATTGATTCGGTGCGTAACATTTATCCTCCTTTGATTTTTGCGCGCCTGATAATCCTGCGGCGCGTGATACCTCACCACGTACATTCGCTTACTTCCAACTTTCAAACTTATTCTTCTCCAATGATGCGCCATTCGCGCGCGTCCACCGCATTCGCGTGTTCTTGCATGAATGGATATTGCGTTTGGTTCAACCACTGCGCGGGCATTTGGAATCCTTGCGGAAATTGCCCTTGCGCGAATTGTCCTTGCGGTGGGGCAATCACAATGATTTGCGGTTGCTGCGCGGACTGTTGCGGAATTCGCAACGGCATTGGTTGTTCTACAAAACGCGCGGGTTCCGGTTCCGGGTCGTACACTTCTGCGGTCACGTTCGCTTGCTCGCGTTGGCGCGTCAAGGCAATCAACAGACCGAGCGAAACGGGAATGCTCGCGGCAATGCCGCACATGACGCCGAGCGCGACGTTCAACGCGTCGGATGGCACACGCGCGAGAATTTGATACACCACAGCGGCGAGAACAAGACCGCCAATCAGAAAAATTCCGGGTTTCGACATAGTGACCTCTATCTTATTTCACGCGCCGCAAGCGTTTGACCAGACCATTCAAGCCGCCCGCAGTTTGATTCTGGCGCGAATGATTTTCGCGGAGATAGGCTTGATACTGCGACGCATCTTCGGGCGCAAGATATGCCGCTTGAAAACGCACACGTTCACCGCCTGCCGCCAAAATAAAATCACCGCGTCCCGCCAATTTGTCCGCGCCGTCGTTCGCGCTGGAATGTTTGCCAATCAAGCGCACGGGAAAATTCGCGCGCAGTGCCGCGCTTATATCCGATGCATTCGGTTTGTTTGTACACACCAGCAGCGAAATGCCTACGCCGCGTCCGCGCTGGGCGAGGCGCATGAGATGTACTTGAAATTCGCGTCCGCCGCGCGTCAACAATTCTGCCCACTCATCCACTGCGACCACCAAACGCGGTTGTGTCGCCAATTCATTTTCGCGGCGTTCCAGTTCATTTTCCAGCCAGCGTAAATGCCGCAGCGCGCCTTCCGGTGTGGTGGCAATTTCACCGAGCAAACACGGACTTGCCAGAAATTCAAACGCGTTCGCGTTTTCGGCAATCACCAAAAATTGCAGTTCGCGCGGTTTTTGAAAGAGCGCGAGCGAGGCGAGAATCGTTCGCACCACTTGCGTTTTGCCGCTCGCTTTCGCGCCCGAAATCAAAACGTGTGTGACATCGGGCGAAGCAAGCCGAATGATGAGTGGTACGCCATCGGTGGCAACACCCAACACTGCTGTTCCCGAAACGCGCAACGCTTGATGCAATTGCGCGTCCGCGTTTAATTCCTGCGCGAGCGCGAGAAAATTGACATGACGCGGTTGAACGCGCGCGATAGAAATTTGTGGACGCGCATCGAGGTTGGCGAAACGCGCGGCGGTGGAACTTGGCATCGTTAGTCTGTCCATCCCACACAGCGTTCGTAATCAATCGTTTCTTGATACGCGTTCGCCATCTGCGCGCCGAGCGGGGCATACACGATATCGGATACGCCATCGGCATCGGCTTGGACCGTTTGCGGTTTGTACTGATTGTTGCGCGCCGCGCTGTTTTGTTTTTTGTTGAGTTGTCCTGCGAGCCAATCTTTCATTTGAATAATTTTTGGTTTCGTTTCCGATTGTGCGTTGTGATTTTCTTGTTCCTCGCGCGCGACGCGTTCAATCTCGCGTTGTTGTTTTTCTTGCGCTTTGCGCGCGGCGGTCGCTTGCGCGCGTGCAATCAAATCATTCGCCGCGCCGACATCAAGCGCGACGGGTTGCGCGGCGGCTTGCGCAGTGGGAACGGTTTGTGTTTGCGCCCGTGCGTGGGTGACCGCTTGCGCAACAGGTTGAGCAATACGCGTTGTGTTGCGCACCGCGCGTTGTGGTGTAACCGCTGGGGCTGCGACTACGTTTTGTATTGGCGCGGACGCGACGGGTTTCGCGCGGTGCGCGACTTGAATCGCGTTTTGTGGAATCACGTTCGGCATCCGTATCGGACAACCGGCGCAATCGCGCGGCGAGGTAATCGGCATCGTTTTGGCAGCGCACGCGGCTTGTTTGAAATCAATCGTCGGCGGCGCATCGTCCCATACTTCGACACGTCCGGTGGCAAAACGCACGGTGAGCGGAGTTGAAACTTTTTTCTCTAACCCCGCGCGCAAGTGTTGACAATTAATCTGTGAGACCGGACACGCGCGGCACAGGTTCACAGACACTTCACGGTCGCCACCTTTGATAACATTGCAAAGGATGCGACCGTGATTGTCCACTTGGCGAAAATGGCAGGGTTTGAGTTCGTCCACGAGAAAGGTAAGGTGACATGCGGCGAGTGACGGGGAAAACTGCGTCACTTGTCACGCATCACTCGTTACATGTCGCGCTTGCGTAAAATTGCCAGAACGGTTCCGCGAATTTCCAAATCGGTTGGTTTGTAGTATTGGGGCTGCGTGTCGGGGTTCGCGGATTCGACGCGCAGATAGCCGTTTTCACGATACACGTGGCGCAAGGTGGTGCGCTTGGATGGTTTCAAATAGACCGCGAGCATGTCGCCGTCTTGGAATTTTTCGGCGCGTTTGACGACGACGAGGTCGCCATCATCGAGCATTGCATCGCGCATGGCTTGTCCGCGCGCGCGCAAGACAAAGGTGTCTTTTTCGTCTTGGAACAATTCTGCCGCGAGCCGTGTCAATTCGTCGGCGGGCGCGGGATTCGTGCTGCGATTGAAATAAGGCAGGGGCAGTGCGTTTTGCCGTGTGCGCGTTTGTGGTGTTTTGAGCAGCACAATACTTTTACTCACGCGCGGTTTGAACGAAATGTAGCCGTCACGGACGAGGCGTCGCAAATCGCGCGAGACATGGTCAGTCGAGCGTATGCCGACGGCAGCGCCGATTTCACGATAAGTTGGCGAGCGGCGATGTTGTTGTTGGTACCGCTCGACAAACGTGAGAATGCGCGCGCCGTGTTCATCTGGCTGTGTCATGGGTATTATCCTTTCTGCAAGTCCGTTTGGACTTGAACAATTGAATTGGGGTGACACAGAACGGTTCTGTAGAACTGACGTTCTATGGGAGAATTATAATAGAACAGTTGTTCCAAGTCAAGAGCTGCGCGCGTTTTTTAATGTGGGGAATAAAAAAACACGCTCTCGATAGCGAGAGCGTGTTTTTGGCAGCGTCTGATTTATTTCGCTGCGGTGGCTTGACGCAGGCGCTTGACGAGCCGAGACTTTTTGCGCGCAGCAGCATTTTTGTGAATGATGCCTTTTGCGGCAGCCGAATCCAATTCGATTTGTGCCTGACGGATTTCGGCAGCAGCATTTGCCTCACCGTCTTCAATGGCGCTGATGGCGCGTTTCACCACCGTGCGCGTCTTGGCTTTGACCAAGCGGTTGCGCTGGCGGCGGCGCGCGTTTTTGCGAATGTCTTTTTTAGCGGCAGTTGTATTTGCCAATTTCGATTCCTCCGAATATACGATTCCGATAACGACAAGTGATTTTACTTGAAACGGGGGAAAGCGCAAAATTCGCGCGGCGAAAATTGCGGATGGTGTATAATCGGCACTCGCATGAGTGTCGCATCCAAGCAAGTTTCAACTACACGCCATCTTGTCACTTCGACCGGCATTGTGATGGCGTTTTTTGTGTTGAGCCGCGCGCTGGGACTGGTGCGCGAAATCGTCATCAGTTATCAATTCGGCACATCGGCGCAATTGGACGCGTATGTTGCCGCGTTTCGATTTCCCGATTTGTTGTTCAATCTCGTCGCGGGTGGCGCGTTGGCGTCCGCATTCATTCCCCCGTTTTCAAAATTGTTGCACGATGGCGACGTGCGCGGCGGTTGGCGGCTGGCGACGCAAGTGATGAATTTGGTTTTCGTCATTGTCGCTGCTTTGTGCATCTTCGCCGCGATGTTGGCGGAACCGTTGGTGCGAGTTTCGGTGGGTGTTGGTTTTGACGCGGCACAGCAACAGCTCACTGCGAATTTGATGCGCGTGATGCTCATTACGCCTGCGGTGTTTGCGCTGAGCGGAATCGTGATGGGAATTTTGAACGCGCAGCACGAATTTTTGTTGCCCGCCGCCGCGCCGGTGATGTACAATTTAGCCATCATCGCGGGCGCGTTATTGCTTGCGCCGACGCTGGGGGTGTACGGTTTGGCGCTCGGTGTCGTCGTCGGCGCGTTTTTGCATTTGTTGGTCCAAGTGCCTTGGCTCTTGAAACATAAAATTCAATACACCCCGCGTTTGGGCATCAATGACGCGGGCGTGCGTCAAGTGATTCAATTGGTGATTCCGCGCACGCTCGGCATCGCGGCAGTGCAGCTAAATTTTCTCGTCAACACCATTCTCGCGTCAACGCTCGCAACCGGTTCGCTCGCCGCGTTGAATTACGCGTTTCTGTTGATTCTGTTGCCGATTGGCGTCATTGCACAATCCATCGCGACGGTTTTGTTTCCAACGTTCGCGCGTTTGTTTGCGGCGAAAGATGTGGATGGCTTGCGCCGCGCGTTTTCAACCGGCTTTCGCGTGACGTTGTTTTTAACCGTTCCCGCGACGATAGGGTTGATGTTGCTGGCGCGTCCCATTATTCAAATCTTGTTACAGCGCGGCGCGTTCACCGCGCAGTCAACAGAAATGACCTTGGTCGCGTTGGAATTGTTTGCCGTCGGTTTGTTTGCGCACGCGGGCTTGGAAACAATTACGCGCGTGTTTTTTGCAATGCACGATACCGCGACGCCCGTGCGAATTGGTGTCGCGTCGGTTGTATTGAATGTCATTCTCTCGCTCGTGTTGCTTGCGCCGCTCGCGCAAGGTGGACTTGCTTTAGCAAATTCAATCGCAACGACATTGGAAATGTTGGTGTTGTTGTATTTGCTTCGTTCGCGATTGAATGGGGTGGATGGAAAAACAATCGCAGTAAGCGCGGCGAAAATGTTGGTCGGCGCAATTGTGATGGCACTTGCGCTTGTGTTGTATGGACAAACACCGTTCGCGCAGAACGCGCTGCTGTTGCTCGTCGGTGGAATTCTCATCGGCGGCGGCGTGTATTTTTTGACAATGTTTTTGCTGCAGAGTGATGAAATCACACTAGCAATGGAAAGTATAAAGTCAAAAGCCAAAAGCTAAAAGTAAAAACAACTCTGTATTTTTAGCTTTGTACTTTTAACTTTTCGCTTGAGAGGTTCCTGTGTTTGCCGAAAAATTTGCAGGGTATCAACGTCGTTATGACGATTTGCACAAAATGATGGAAGACCCGGAGGTCTCGATGAACCCGACGCGCTTGCGCGAAATTACGCGCGAGATAAGTGACATCGAACCCAAGGTCGAAAAATATCGCGCGTACGTGACCATGAATGAAGCATGGGAACGCACTGCCGCGATGGCGCGCGATGAAAGTGATTTGGAAATGCGCGCGATGGCGCAAGAAGAAGCGGAGCAACTCAAAGCGCAAGCAGAAAAATTGTTGAGCGAAATGCGGATTATGCTTTTGCCCCAAGACCCGCGTGACGACAAGGACATTTACGTCGAAGTGCGCGCGGGTACGGGCGGCGAAGAAGCCGCATTGTTTGCCGCTGATCTGTATCGCATGTACACGCGTTACGCTGAACGACAGGGTTGGAAAGTCGCGCTCGTGGACGAAAACCGCACGGGACTCAAAGGTTTCCGTGAAGTTGTTTTTGAAATCAAGGGCAAAGGTGCATTCTCGCGTTTGAAATACGAAAGCGGAGTGCATCGCGTTCAACGCGTGCCGCTCACTGAATCGTCGGGACGGATTCACACCTCCACCGCAACCGTCGCAGTGATGGCAGAGGTGGATGACATTGAGGTCGAAGTGAAACCCGAAGATCTGAAAATTGATATTTATCATGCGTCGGGACACGGCGGACAAAATGTGCAAAAAGTCGCGACGGCAGTTCGCATCACGCATCTGCCCACGGGGATTGTCGCGGCGGTGCAAGATGAGCGCTCGCAATTGCAAAATAAATTGCGCGCGATGTCAGTTCTAAAAGCGCGTTTGTATGAAATGGAATTGGAAAAGCAGCAGCGCGAAATTATGGAATCGCGTCGTTCGCAAGTGGGCAGCGGTGAGCGTTCCGAAAAAATCCGTACGTATAATTTTCCGCAAGACCGTGTGACCGACCACCGTATCGGCTTTAGCGCGCACAATCTGCCCGGACTGTTGGATGGCGGGATTGACGAAATCATTGACGCGCTCGTTCTCGCGGACCAAACGGAAAAGTTGAGAGCGGCGGGAGTGGAGATGTGAAGGATGAAGGATGAAGGATGAATAGACAAGCGTATGTTAATCTCGCATCCTGAAACCATTCAAGAAGTTCTCGTCTCTGCTGTACGCGCGCTGGGTGTGCGGAATGGTGTCGCGAGCGCGCGGCTTGAAGCGGAAATTTTGCTCGCGCATACCTTGAAAATTTCGCGCGCGCTATTGTTGGCGAAATTGGGCGAACCGATAGCGGACAAGGACGCGGCACAATTTGCAGGAATGGTGGCGCGGCGCGCGCAGCGTGAACCGATTGCATACATTGTCGGGCATCAAGAATTTTATGGACTCGATTTTGTCGTTGACCGCCGCGTGTTGATTCCGCGTCCCGAAACGGAACACGTGATTGAACTCGCGCTGAACGCGTTGAAAAAAATTCCGCATCCCGAACCGGTGCTCGTGGATGTGGGAACGGGTTCGGGCGCGATTGCGTTGGCGTTGGCGCACAACACATCGCAAACGAAAATCATCGCGACGGACATTTCGCCCGACGCGCTTGCCGTCGCGCAATTGAACGCAGCGCGTTTGAATTTACGCGACCGCGTTCAATTTCGTCATACCGATTTGTTGGAAGGAATCGAGACTCCAATTGACATTCTCACCGCGAACTTGCCATATATTCCGCTCGAACGCGAGGCGCAACTGCCGCGCGAGATTCGGCAATACGAACCGCGTATTGCGACCATTGCGGGACTCGATGGCTTGAGCGTGATTCGACGTTTGTTGAAACAGGTGGAGCAACACATGGCGCGCGCGAGTTTTATTTTTTTGGAAATCAGCGAAGAGCAGGGTGATGCCGCGCGTGAATTGGCGCAGGTACTGCTCCCGCGTGCGCGTGTGGAAATTCATCGCGATTTGGAAGAAATGGACCGCGTGGTGGAAATCGAATTTGGACGCGAATGAACGTGGAAATGCAAACAGAAATTCTTGCTGTCGAAAATTCGAATGCAATTTCGCGCGCGCTTGCACTTTTGCAGCGTGGTGAGGTTGTCGCGATTCCTACCGATACTGTGTATGGGATTGCGGCGGATGGATTCAACGCGGACGCGATTGAAAAATTGTTTGTTGCCAAAGACCGCCCATCGCACAAAGCGATTATGCTCCTCATTGGCGATTATGCGGATTTGGAAAAAATCGCGACATACATTTCGCCCACCGCGCAACGTTTGGCACAACACTTTTGGCCCGGCGGCTTGACGTTGGTTGTAAATGCGCGAAACGAATTGCCTGCGAATTTGCGCGCCGAGACCAACACAATCGGTGTGCGATTGCCCGATTCCGATTTGGTGCGCGAACTCGCGCGCGCGTTGGGCAGACCGCTTGCCGCGACAAGCGCGAATCGTTCAGGCGGCGCGAATCCCCGCACGGCGCAAGATGTGTTGAATGATTTGGGTGGACGAATTGCAATGATACTTGACGGCGGCGCGACGCGGGGCAATGTTCCGTCAACGGTGTTGGATTGTACCGTCGAGCCGCCGCGTGTGCTGCGCGAAGGGGCGATTTCAATTGCTGCAATTGAAATCGTTTTAGACATTTCACTCTGAGCTTGAATACTCCAAGGAGGCTGCCAATGACCGAACGCGATAAAAAATTGATTCAACTCGCGCGGATGGTGTACACGGGCGAAGCGAGTGAAAAGCAAATCATTTCACCGGAAATTGTGTGGCATGTGCCGGGGCACAATCCCGTGTCGGGCGAATATCGTGGGCGCGAATATTTTGAAGTGATGTCTGCGCGCATGGCTCCGCTCGACCGCTGGGAATTTGAGGTCAGGAGCGTGATGGTGAACGGCGATTACGTTGTCTCTCACATTCATCTCGTGGGCGAACGCAAAGGCAAAACGATTGACACCGACGGCGGACACATTTTGCGTTTTGACGCGAATGACCAAATCGTCGAGGGCTGGGGTTTTACCGAACAGCAGGATGCGCTTGATGAATTTTTCGCGGCGTGAGCCGAGACGTGACAGGTATCCGCAAACCTGTCATGTCCTGGGTATTGATGCCAGTCGCGCGCTCACCGATGCGCCGACGGGGACAGAATACTATTCGCGCGCGTTGATTGACGCGCTGTTACGCCTCAATTCTCAATTTCGTTTTCGTCTTTATACCCGCCATACTCCGCCCGAAAACTTTTTTCCTCTCACAAACAATTACGAAATTCGCGCCATTCCATTTCCGCGTTTGTGGACGCACATTCGTTTGGCGTACGAAATGCTGACGCGTCCGCCTGACGCATTGTTTGTCCCCGCGCACGTTCTCCCGCCAATTCATCCGCGCAATTCGCTCGTCACCGTTCACGACTTGGGTTACAAATTTTTTCCCGACGCGCATCCATTTTTGCAACGCGCGTATTTGGATTTTTCCACACGGTGGAATGTAAAACGCGCGCGCGTTGTCATTGCCGATTCGCTTGCGACGCGCGACGATATTGTGAAAATTTACGGCGCGCCGCGCGAAAAAATTCGCGTGGTGTATCCTTCGTACAACGCGCAAATTTTCAAAACAAGCAGCGCACGTGAAATTGAACGCGTGCGCGAAAAATACGCGCTTGGCTCACCATACATCATCAGCGTCGGCACTGTCCAGCCGCGCAAAAATTACGCGCGTCTCATCGAGGCATCCGCCGCGCTGCCGAGCGAGTATTCCTTGGTGTTCGTTGGAAAAAAGGGTTGGCTGTCCGATTCGATTGTGGCGCGGGCGCGCGAATTGGATATGACGCACCGCGTCAAATTTCTCGATTACGTACCGATGCAAGATTTGCCCGCGTTGTATGCCGGTGCGCGGCTCGCGGTGTTTCCGTCACTGTATGAAGGGTTCGGTTTTCCCGCATTGGAAGCGCAAGCGTGCGAAACGGCGTTGGTGTGTTCCAACGCGTCATCACTCCCCGAAGTGGCAGGCGACGGCGCGCTCTATTTTGACCCGCGCAATGTGCAAGAAATGACACGGGCGATGGAATTGGTGATGAGTGATGAGACCCTGCGCGCGAATTTAATTGCGCGCGGACGCGAAAATGTGAAACGCTTTTCGTGGGAACGCGCGGCACGCGAAATTGTGGAAATTGTCACTGCGCTTTAATTTTCGCTTAACGCGTCGGTTGTTCAATACACCGTAGGGGCGAAGCATTTGCACAGACGTCTATTTGATGTTTGCGTGTGTCTATGCAAATGCTTCGCCCCTACAAAGGTTCGTATGCAAAAAGTTTTTAGCACCCTATTTCTCACTGCCTCTCTGTTCGTGGCGGCATGTTCGCCCCAAGTCGCGCCAACTGTCACCGTCGCGGAAATTGCCCCAACGCCCGCGTTCGTCGAAACAAAGCCCGTCGTATCTAATTCTTTCGACTCTGCGCGCGCGTTGGAACACAATCGCAAACTGGCGGTTGATATTGGCAAACGTGTTGCGGGAACGCAAGGCAGCCAAAACGCGGCGGACTATATTGCGAACGAATTTGAAAAAAATGGTTTGCAGGTGACGCGGCAACCGTTCATGTTTGAAGGTTGGGAAGACAGAGGCACGACTGTTCGACTTGTTTCACCCGAATCGGTTCGGTTGGACGCGACGGCGATTCAGTACAGCGTTGGTGGCAACATTGAGGGAGAAATTGTTTTGGTGCCGGGGCTCGGCAGCCGCGATGATTTTTCCAAAGTGAATGTGCGCGGCAAAATTGCGCTGGTGAAACGCGGGACACTGTCCTTTGCCATTAAATCGCAAAACGCGGCGGAGGTGGGCGCAAGCGCGATTCTCATTTACAACGAAGCGCCGCAGAGTTTCACAGGAACGCTGCGCGAAAAAGTGACGATTCCGACGCTTGCATTGAGTGGCGTATCGGGACAAGAAATTTTGAATTTGTTGAAAAATGGAAACGTGCGCGTGCAGATTGCAAGTGACACCGGTATCGAGGCGCGCACCGGCTATAACGTAATCGGAACATTGCAAGGCAAAAGTGACGAGACAATTGTCTTGGGCGGACATTACGACACGGTTGCAGCAGGACCCGGCGCAGGTGACAATGGTTCAGGCACGGCGACGATTTTGGAACTCGCGCGTGTCATGGCATCCAAACCGCAGCTGCAGCATACACTGGTCTTTATCGCGTTCGACGCAGAAGAGTTGGGCTTGCTCGGTTCACGTGCGTACGTGAATGAATTGAGCAATGCACAATTACAAAAAATTCGCGCAATGTTGAATTTTGATATGTTGGGCGCGGGCGGCGGTCCGTTGATTTTGATGGGCGATGGGAATGTTTCATTGCTTGCGCGTTCGAGCGCGCAGCAATTGAACATTGACGCGCGCAACGCGCAGATGCCGGCGAATGCGGGCAGCGACCACGAATCGTTCGCACGGCGCGGCGTGGACACGGTTTTCTTTATGCGGAATTATAATTTGCTGCACACGCCCGAAGATACGATTGACCAAATCAAGCAAGAGTATTTGGAAGAGGCGGGCAAAGTGGCAGAGCGCTTGTTGGAACGTATGGATGCAACGCCGTTGAAAAATGATTCATCCAAGTTGATGCCGACGGAATGAACTGAAATGCGAGTGAGAAAATTTTCTCACTCGCATTTTTTTGTGCGCGTGATTGGAACGTTTTGCAAACGGCTTGCGTCTCTTTCGCAGAACACATCAACAAACATTTGTTTTGGGCGCGCCAAACAAATGTTTAGAACGCAACCGCCGATGTTCTCAAGTGTGAGACTCTTTGAACGGATGCGTTCTACATCGCTTGTGAATCCGGAGGAGGTTCACCATGAATACTCTGCGTCTCTTTACGCTCACCTTGCTTGCGCTTGGCGCGCTGCTGGTCGTTTCGCTTGCAAATACCCAATCTGTTTCAGCAGACGGTCTCGTCGTCATTGATTGCCCCACCTTGACGAATCCGCCGCCGACGCCCTGTCCGCCGAATGCGCGCTGCATTCGTCCGACGGATACCGGCATTTGCCCCGCGTATCTCCGCGTCAAAAATCACAACGTTACGGTCACAATTGATAGTCAAATCGCACGCACGAAAATTGACCAAGTTTTTGTGAACGACAGCGATTCGGTTTTGGAAGGGACGTACATTTTTCCCTTGCCCGAAGATGCCGCGATTTCTGATTTCGCAATGTACGTAGATGGCGTGCGTTTGGAAGGCAAAGTGTTGGATAGAGAACAAGCGCGCGAAATTTACGAAGGCATCGTGCGGCGTCAGCGTGACCCCGCGCTGTTGGAATACATCGGACGCGGCGCGTTTCAAGCGCGCATTTTTCCGATTGCGCCGCACAGCGAAAAACGTGTGGATATTTCGTACGCGCAAATTTTGAAAGCGGAAAACGGCTTGGTGAAATATGTGTATCCGCTTTCGACGGAAAAATTTTCGCCGCAGCCGTTGGGGAATGTGAGCGTGAACATTGATTTGAAATCGCCTGCCGCGCTCAAGGCAATTTATTCGCCGACGCACAATGTTTCCGTTTCGCGCGAGTCCGATTTTCACGCGCAGATTGGTTACGAAGATACGAACGTCAAACCGGACCGCGATTTCGTTTTGTATTACAGCGTTTCGGAAGATACGATTGGCGCTACTTTGTTGACGTACAAGCCCGACGCGACAACTGACGGATTTTTCTTGCTGCTGGTGAATCCAAAAGTGCAAGTGGAACAGCAGCAAGTTGTGGCAAAAGATGTGATTCTCGTGCTTGACACATCGGGTTCGATGCAAGGCGAAAAAATTATTCAAGCGCGCAACGCGGCGAAATTTGTGTTGAATCAATTGCAGCCGAGTGACCGCTTTAGTGTGATTACGTTTGCGACGGGAATCATTTCGTACGCGCCGGGAAAATTGAGTCCGGCGAACGAACGCGGTGATGCGATTCGTTTTGTGGAAAATATTTCCGCGAGCGGCTCGACGAATATCAATCGTTCGCTGTTGGAAGCGATGGCGATTGCGGACAAAACGCGTCCGACGATTGTGATATTTCTTACCGATGGTTTGCCGACGGTGGACGAGACGAATACGGAACGGATTATTGAAAACGTAAAGCGTGATACGCCAAGCAATGTGCGACTGTTCACGTTCGGCGTCGGCGATGATGTGAATACACTGCTGCTTGATTCGTTGAGCGAACGGCATCGCGGTGCGAGTGCGTATGTGCGCCCCGGCGAAAATATCGAAGAGACGGTTTCGGGTTTTTATGCGAAAGTTTCGACGCCGGTATTGTCGGATTTGAAAATTGATTTCGGCGGTATCCAAACGTACGACGCGTATCCGTTTCCATTGCCCGATTTGTTCGCAGGAACGCAATTGGTCATCGCGGGACGTTACAAGAATGGCGGGGCGACGAAAATTACGCTGAGCGGCAACCTTAACAATCGCGCGCAGTCGTATGCGTTTGAAGATTTGAATTTCAAATCGAGCGGCGGGGATGAGTTCATCGCACCGTTGTGGGCGACGCGTAAAATCGGTTACTTGCTGGCGCAGATTCGTTTGCACGGCGAAAATCGCGAAGCGGTGGATGAAATTGTTGCACTTGCGATTCGTTATGGCATCGTGACGCCATACACATCGTTCTTGATTCAAGAGGACGCGGATGTGTTGAGTCAAGAAGGACGCACGAGCGCGGGGAGTTCGGTGCAGAAAAATGCGCCGCCGCCCGCAGCAGCTCCAACATCGGGCGCGGATGCGGTTGGAAAAAGTCAAGCGAACAGTGAAATCAAAGATGCAAATACCGCGCCAACTTCACAAGACGGCAAAGTGAAATACGCGGGCGACAAAGCATTCATCATGCGAAATGGTGTGTGGACGGATACCACATTCGTTCCGGAAAAAATGACGACGACGAAAATTGCATTCGGGAGTACACAGTACTTTGATTTATTGAAACAGCACCCCGAATGGAGCAAATATGTGGCAGTGGGAGAGCGAGTGATATTTGTGGTGAATGGTGTGGCGTACGAGATTGTGGCAGGAAGTTGAGATGAGAAACGAGACGTGAGAATATGGACTGTACAATGTGAAACGTAAAATATGTTGTGAAAAAATTCGCGTTGGCAACGACGCGAATTTTTTGTTTGTAGGTAAAACAAAATTTTGTATGGTGTTGTACGCGCAATACGCGTAACACGCGCACATTATCAATTCTCGAAAAAATTGATGTAGAACACTTGTGCGAACGCTGCTACGCGTTATGTGGGATAAGTGTGGGATAGTGTGGGATAATCGAAAAATCACATTTTGCTACATCCTGCTCACTCGTTTGCGTTTTAGCGTTCTCGCCCTATTGTCGTGCAACGACGGGTATGCTAAGATGAACCTCAGTTTTCCGTTTCGAGTAAGGCACGTTTTCTCACTGTAAAGTTGATTGAGGTACGCATGGCGCAGATTCCCCGTCCGAATTTAAAGGCAATGCGCGCGTCCGTTGCGCTCCCCAAACCCTCGTTTAAATTGCCTCATGTTTCAGCAGCTGTTGCTTCCGTTCTCTTGCCTTTGTTGACACTGGTCGCAATGGTCATTGGTTATGTTGCCGCGCAATTTTCGAGCCCGTTGGCGCTCGGCGCGGCGGCAGGGGCAGGGCTCGTGATTGCCGCCACGGCAGTGATTGTTGCGGTGATGCTCGTACGTTCTGCCAATGATGCAGTCATTCCCTTGTTCATGACGCGGTACGGAATCAATGAAAGGGAACGCGCACAAGAACTATTGTCCACGATGACAGAAGATTCGAGTGTGCCTTCGCTCCGGGTTATCGAAGGCGCGCTGCGGGACGACCTCAATATCGAAGGCAGATTTCATACGGATGCGTATTATGCGCGGCGCCGCGACTTGTTCAAGACGGTTGGCGTCGGTCCGGCGCGTCTCTATTTGGATAGAGAGAGTGCGGCGTTGGTCGAACGAGATGGCAAGTTTATTGTGCTGCACGCGGGCGTACATGAATTGACGCATCTGGACCGCGTGAAAGGATACGCGCACCTGCGCACACAAAAAGAGGTGTCAGACCTCAAGGGCATGATGACGCGCGACATGATTCCTTTGGACGTAAAAGTGAGTGTGACGTTTCAACTTAAACAAGACATGCGGCAGCTGGAACAAACGCAGATGCACACGGTGGCAGAAGATGTCCTACGGCGCGCGCTGCTGCCGAGCGACACGTGGCGCACGCGCACCAAAGCACAAATCACACTTCAAATCAAGAATGTGATTGGCGAATGTGAATTGTGGCAGCTGTTTGTCTCGCCGCCCAAGCCGCCCGTGACCGAAGCGATGTCGGCGATTTTTGCATTGGGACAATCGGCGCTGCCGTCGTCCACGCGCATCGAATTGGAAACGCGTCTCAAGACGCGGCTCAATGATTTGTGTTGGCGCTGGGGCGTAGAGATTACGCGCGTTTCCTTTGACGAACTCAAGCCGCCGCAAGATTTGATTGACCTCGCGCACCGCACGTACCAAACGTGGAACCAAATCATGGAACAAGATTTGGAAACGGACAACGAGGTCGCCAGAAAGAAACGACTCGCGGAAGCGGAATTGGCGCAGGCGCGAATGCAAAAAGAAGCGCAGCTGCTGAATGCGGAAGCGGAAAAGCAGCGCGAGATTCTCCACGCGGAAGGCGAAGCGGAAGCGTACGAGATGAGGATGAAAGCGCGCGCGGACGGCGCGTTGGAATTTGCGCGACGGATTGAAACGCTGCGACAGGCGATGGGCAATACGCTCGACGAAGGCTCGTTCCGCGAACTTTTGCGTGCGTTGGATTTGCTGCGTGAAGATGAACGCGAAGACTATGACCGCAGTTCGCTTTCGCGCTTACTGATGCGTCCGCGCATGCGGGGAGAATATCCGAGTGAGCGCGAGTGAGGCGTACGCGCTCGCGTTGGAACTGTTGGCGGTGGGACGCGTCTTTCTTTTGCGCGTCGCGCATCAATCTCATTTTGACAAGGAACTTGTGCCGTACCGGGTCCTTTACCCGGAACAATCCGGTCTTCCACTGCCGCGCAGCATTTACAATTCTGTGTTGGGGAGAAGTTTGACGGAAATGTTGTTACGCCTCGCGCGTGCGTGCGCGCAACAAGACTGGCAGCGCGCCGAAGCATGGGGACAAGCGGCGCGCGCGGTAAAAGACCTGCCCGCGATTTATCGCGGCACAATCAACGTGGAATTGGCGGATGCGGTGGCACGGTATTATGCGAGCGCGGTATGCGTTGGCAAAAACGAGAGCGCCAAGGCGATTCAAGACTTGAACGAGTCCGCAGAACAACTTGCGTTCACGATGCCTGATGTGTCGGCGGTGTTTTGGCTCGCATTGGCGCGGATTCATTTGCGCCAAGGTGAGGCGGCAAATGCGTTGTGGGCGTTGGAAAAAAGTTCGGGGTTAAGTAAAGACTGTAAAAAAAGTGTGAACGAAGTTTTGCGCCCGCTATTGGAAGCGAGTTATACGCAAGTGGCGATGAGTGGATAAAAAAAGCCGACGTGTCATCACACGTCGGCTTTTTTATCATTTCAAAATATAGTACGTTCCCCTGCGGTCTCCCATTTTTAGCAATAGCCCCGCGTCCACCAAATCCGCCAAATCGCGGCGAATCGTTTCGTCGCTCACGTCAGGATACAATTCTTTTAGATCGCGATTGCCGATGCGTCCCGTTTTGTGCAACACTTGCAGCGCGGCGTTTTGACGTTCGTTGAGCGGCAAATCGCGATAGCGATTGCGGTCAAACTCGCTCGATACAAATTGTTCGCCCGCGCCGCGCAGCGTCACACGAAAACCATTCGCGGTTTCCTCAAATCGCGGTTTGGGCAAATTTGCTTCTTTCATTTGGCGCAGGATGCGGTCAATTCCGTACCCGAGCCGTTCGACAAAGCCCAAGTCCGTCAAGACTTGAACAATCACCTCATTGCGCGCGAAACGTTCTTCGACGATATTTTCCAGCGTAATGTGTCCGGGCAAACGTCCGGGCGAATACACATCAATGCGGTCGGTGAACATGAGGACGCGAATTTCTTCGCCGCGAATTTGATAATCGCGATGCGCGACGGCGTTGACGATTACTTCGCGCACGGCGGGCATTGGATATTCCGGTTTTTCTTCGCGGCGAAATTCCTGGATGCGCGCGCCTTTCCGCATGTTGGCGATGAGAAATGCTTCCGCCGCGCGAATTTGTTCGGGCAGAGAACCGCGCGCCGTTTCGCGAATAAATGTGTCGGACATTTCCGTTCCCGAATAGCGCACGAGTACAATTTCCGCGCTCGGCAATAAACGCTGCGGCTCGCGTCCAAACAACAAAAATCCGGCAACGGTGGGGCGATAGGTACTCGATTCTTTGGTAAGACAGCCGCGCCGATACAACAAATCGAGTGTGCCCTCATCCCAACGACTGCGCGAACTCACATCAGTCAAAAATAATTTTGCATACGCGTCCACGCGTTCGCGGTCGAGGTCGTCGAGCGTCGCGCCTTGCAACACTTGCGCTTCAAAATTGCCTTCGCCGCGCTGCCGCAACAAATCGCGTAATTGACGCGGACCGAGCGCGCGATTTTTTTTGCCGTCGCGTTCCATGTACTTGCCGCGCAGTGCGTACGCGTGCGGCAATCCCGACGGAATAGTGACGAGCAATAATGGTTTGCCTTCCAACATCACTGTGGCAGGACGCGGCAACACGAGTGGCGGTTCACAACGCAATCCGGCAGCCAATGCTTTTTCGCGCGTTGCTTCAATGTCACGTAATCCTTTTACCGTGTCGCTGGTCGGTTCAATGCCGAGCAGAACGATGCCGCCTTGTGTATTCGCGAGCGCGGAAAAAGTTTCCGCGAGCCGTAACGCGGGCGAATTTTCCGGCTCGAACGCGAGCGTGTCGGATTGTCCCTGCGCGTACAGCGCGTCCAGTTCGAGTGTTTCCATACGCAAAAATTTCAAAACCCGTTTTGTGTTTTACACGACGGGTTTTGAAATTTGTTATGTGTTTTGAGTATAGATGAGACGCCAATGAAAAGGTTCTTGAGTCGGCGCTTCTTCCGTTGGCTGTTCGTCTTGCGTGGAGGAGTTGTTTTGGTTTTGCGATGATGAAGTCGGTGCCAACCAGCCGGGTAGTTCGATACCAAAAACGGTTCCGGCTAGAAACGAGCAGCAACTGCAAAGGAGTACGACGGCAACGATGATGGCGATGGGTAAAAAGCGCGGGCTTTGTCGTCCGGGCAGCCATTGCACATAGTCTGCGTTGGGGTCAAAACCCTGATACGGATTGTACGGGTTGTAGCCCCCCGGTTGTTGGGGGGGGGGGAGTTGGGGCGGATAGTTGTTCAAAAAAAATAGCTCCTGCGAAGCATTTGTATTTCTAGCGGGCGTTATGCACCGGGCGTGCGGATTGTTTGCCGCGCCGCGCTGTCGGGCGTTTTTGTTCCGGCTGCGTCAACGCGACGGGCAGCACTTCATCCATACTCTCGACCAGTATCAAATTAAGATTACGCTGCACACGGCGCGGCAAATCTATCAAATCCTTTTTGTTCTTTTTCGGAATGACGAGTGTTTTCAAACCCGCGCGATGTGCCGCGATTACTTTTTCGCGCAAGCCGCCGATGGGCAGCACGCGCCCGCGCAACGTGATTTCGCCGGTAAAGCCAATGTCTTTATGCACCGCGCGCTGCGAGAGCGCGGAAATGAGCGCAGTCGCCATGGTGATTCCTGCCGAGGGTCCGTCCTTTGGAATCGCGCCTTCGGGAACGTGAATGTGAATGTCGAGCTTGTCGAAATCGGAACGCAAGCCAAGTTGTTTCGCGTTGGTGCGCGCGTACGAAAGCGCGGCTTGTGCAGACTCTTGCATCACTTCGCCGAGTTGTCCTGTGAGCAGCAAGCCGCCTTTGCCGGGCATCAATGTCACTTCGATTGCCATTGTGTCGCCACCGGCGGTTGTGACGGCGAGACCGGTTGCGACGCCGATTTGGTCTTGTTCTTCTTTCAAGCCGTATGAAAATTTCGCCGGACCCAAATAGCGGGACAATGCTTCTTTGCTGATAGTCGCGGGAATTGGTTTGTCTTCGGCAACTTGGCGCGCGATTTTGCGGCATACTTGCGCGGTCTCGCGTTCCAGATTTCGTACCCCCGCTTCGTAACTGTACTCGCGAATAAGTGCGCGCAGCGTTTCGTCCGCAAATTTTGGTTTGCCAATCAAGCCGTGTTGTTCAAGTTGGCGCGGGACAATAAATTGTTTGGCAATCGCAAGTTTTTCTTCTTCGATGTATCCGGGAAATTCAATCACTTCCATGCGGTCCAATAACGCGGGCGGAATCGGGTCGAGCAAATTCGCGGTAGTGATGAAAATAACTTTGGATAAATCGTACGGCACTTCTAAATAATGGTCGCTGAACGAATTGTTTTGTTCGGGGTCGAGGACTTCTAACAGTGCCGCGCTGGGGTCGCCGCGAAAATCCGCGCCGACCTTATCAATTTCATCGAGCATGAAAACGGGGTTAATCGTTTTCGCGCGGCGCATGGTTTGAATGACGCGTCCCGGCAATGCGCCAATGTACGTGCGGCGATGTCCGCGAATTTCCGCTTCGTCGCGCACGCCGCCCAACGACACGCGCACAAAACTTCTGCCGAGCGCCTGCGCGATGCTGCGCCCCATGGACGTTTTTCCCGTACCCGGCGGTCCGACAAAACACAAAACGGGCGTGGACATTTTTTCTGCCGCGAGTTTGCGAACGGCGATATATTCCAAAATTCTTTCTTTGGCGCGCTTGAGTCCGTAATGATGTTCGTCCAATAATTTTGCGGCAGCCGGAATGTCGAGATTGTCCGCTGTCGCATTCTTCCACGGCAGGGTGATGAGCCAATCGAGATACGTGCGAATGATGCCGAGCTCGGGCGAACCGAATGGCATTTGTTGAATGCGTTCGAGTTCGTGTTCGGCTTTGAGCCGCGCTTCTTCCGGCATTTCTGCCGCCGCGATTTTTTCGCGCAGCTCGGACACTTCACGTCCTTGCGCATCCATTTCGCCGAGCTCGTGTTGAATCACGCGCATCTGTTCGCGCAAATAATACTCGCGCTGATTTTTATCAACCTCTTCTTGCACTTGATTGTGAATCTTGCTTTGCAATTCGAGGACTTGGAGTTCGTTTTCGAGAATCCGCGAAATGGCGTTGAGCCGTTCGGTGGGGTCGAGGGTCTCGAGCAATTGTTGGCGCTGCAACACATCCAAGTTGAGCGATGAGCCGATGAGGTCGGCAAGCGCGCCCGCGCCTTCCGCATTCATTGCCGCGACAAACATTTCTTCAGGCAGATTAGAATTGAGTCGGACAATTTTTTCAAATTGCGCCAACACTGCGCGGCTCAATGCTTGCGTTTCAACAGAGTTGTCATTGGCTTCAACAATTTCCGCGACGCGCACTTTGATGAATGGGTCCGTCTGGACAATTTCCAAAAGCCGCGCGCGGGCTTCACCTTGTCCCAAAACGCTTGTAGTGCCGTCGGGCATCCGCAACATGCGCCCAATCGAAAGCACCGTGCCGACGAGATACAAATCATCAATCCCCGGCTCTTGGAGTTCGGCGTCCTTTTGCGCAAACACGACAACTTTTTGGTCGCGCAACATCGCATCTTCAATCGCGCGCACGGAACGTTCGCGTCCGGCGGTGATGGGCGAAATGAGACGCGGGAAAACTACCGTGTCACGCGCAGGTACGAGCGGATACGTACGAATCGTGTTCGATTGTTCGGATGGTGTTTCGAGAGGTTGCGCGATTGGCGCGCGGCGTCGTGACATGCTTGGCAGGTGGATAATAGCAGATGGCAGATGGCGAATCGAAAATGCGCGCAGCTATCTGCGATTCGCTATCAGCCATTTGCGAGAAGATATTAGCATAGCGACGGGGAAATGGCAAAAGAAATTCGTCAAAGCGTTTTCTGTTATAATGCCGCATGACCATGATGTCATTCAACTCTCTCCGTTCCCGCGTTTCGCAAAACACAACGTTGATTGCTGTCGTGGCGCGTTCATTTATCAGCGGCATCGAACAAAGTATGATTGGTGTCGTGTTTCAACCGTTCGTGTTGTCGCTCGGCGCGAGTGTTTCAATTCTAGGTCTGCTCAATTCGCTGAGCGGGTTCGGCGGATTAATTCCGACGCTGGCGTATCCGTGGGGCGGGTGGATTGCCGACCAACGCGGACGCAAAATTGTTTTGCTCGGTGCGTCGTGCGCGGCGATGGGCGCGTTTGGAATGTACGCCGTCGCGGGTTGGTTCGGCGCATTTCTCGCAGTGTTGCCCGGAATTTTATTGCTCGGCATTTCGCAAGTGTATCAGCCGGTGAATGCTGCGCTCGTCGGTGAAGCGGTGGGCGCAAGCAAACGCGGCAGCGCGTATTCTTTGATAATGATTGTGATGATCGCGCCGGGGATTGTGGTGCCGATTATCGCGGGCAGAGTGGCAGACCAATTTGGCTTTACGTTTATTTTCCCTGCCGCACTCGTCTTTGAAGTCATCGCGTTTTTCCTGATTTGGAAATATCTGCGCGAAAATCGGAAGCGAGTAGTCGCAGAACCGGGTTCCGTTGCTATCCGCGCGATTCGATTTCTGAAAACCGCTTGGATTCCCCCGCGCGACATGCGTTGGTTTTTTCTTGCGATGGGCATGGATACGTTCGCGTGGGGCATGGGGTTTGGGCTTTTGTACGGACTGGTCACGCGCGAATATGGTTTCACGGGCGAACAACTCGGCATCATGTCGTCCGTGAGTTCGATAACGTGGGCGTTGACTTCGTTTCCGATTGGGCGTTTGGTGGACCGCGTGGGCGCGCGTCCGATTTTGATTTTGTCCGAAGCGCTCGCCCCGCCGTTGATGCTGTTGTGGATGACGCAAACGCGCTTTGAAATTTTTGCCGCGTCCATGAGCATTTTCGCGTTGACTGCCGCGACGTGGGTCCCTGCGCGCAATGTGTATGTGACGCAAACGGTAGAGCCCGCGCGGCGCGGCGAAATTTTTGGCAAGCTCGCCGGATTCACCGGACTGATTGGTTTTCCCGGCGCGTTGATTGGCGGACAGTTGTATGACCGCATTGGTTTCTACGCGCCGTTCGTCGGTAATTTGATTTTTGCAATGGTTACGTTAGCCATCTTGCTTTTTCTCGTACCAACTCCGCGTGCGGAAGCGCACGCTATCGCAGAACCTGCAGAGTAATTCGACAGGATTAACAAGATTTACAGGATTACTTGGGTACGTTCTTATTGCCTGTTAATCCTGTAAATCCTTGTCCAAAATTTCATGTCCAAGCGAGACACCTACACCGTTCGTATTGAAGGCGTAACCCGACATCTCCCATTGTTTGCGGTCAGCCCACAATTACGCATCGCCGTTTTCAATTTGTTGGGGGACACCGAAATCACTTCCGCCGCGGCGCGCGGACTCGCCAAAAAATTGGCAAAAGTGGACGCCGATGTTTTGGTGACGGCGGAAGCGAAAAGCATTCCGCTCGCGTACCATCTCTCGATTGAATTGAACAAGCCGTACGTTGTCTTGCGGAAAGATTTCAAACCGTACATGGGCAATGTCTTGAGCGCGGAAACTCTTTCCATCACTACCGGCAAACCGCAAACGTTGTACTTGGATGAAAAAGATCAAGGGCTGCTGCGTGGGAAAAAAGTGATTCTTGTGGACGATGTGATTAGCACAGGAAGCACATTGCAAGGGATGCGTTTGCTCATGGACAAGGCGGGGGCAAAAATTGTTGCGGAAGCGGCAGTCTTTACCGAAGGCGAACGCGCGCAGTGGGGACACATTCACGCGCTCGGACATTTGCCATTGTTCACGGGCGACGAGAACCCGAAGACGCCGCGCACACGCAAGAAAAAATGATTTTTGAAACGACGCGCGATTTGGCGCAGGACGCGCTGACGAGTCTCGCCGACGGCGTAATGTTGGTGGACGATGACGCGCGCATCGCGCTGCTGAATCCGCGCGCAGAAGAATTGTTTGACGTGCGCGCGGTGGATTGGCTCGGCGCAGATGTGGACGTGTTCTATCGCGCGCTGGCGAAAAACGCGGGTGACGAATTTCTCGCGGAACGTTTTGAAAATTGCGCGGCGCGCGCTCGGTTGCAGGAATTTCATGCGCCACACGCGCGAAATTCCGCAACCAACGAGATGCCGCGTTTTGAATTTGCCCTGCGCGTGCCGTCCGAAAAAGTGATTGAGGCGAAATGGTTCGCGCTGCGCGGCGACGAACACGGAAGCGCGTACGGTGTGTTGTGGCGCGATGTGACGCGCGACAAACAAGTGGACGCGATGAAAAATCAATTGTTGTCCACTGTCTCGCACGAGTTGCGCACGCCGCTCGCGTCCATCAAAGGATTTGCCACAACGCTGCTGCGTCAAGATGTACGCTGGGACGAAGCCACACAGCGCGAGTTTTTACGTATCATTGAAGAGGAAAGCAATCGGCTCGAAGAACTGATTGATAATTTGCTCGACATGTCGCAAGTGGAAGCGGGCGCGCTGCGGATTCACCGCGAGCCGATGTATTTGCGGCGCATTGTGCGCGAAGCCGTAGAACAAGCGCAGCGGCGCACCGAAGCGCATTGGTTTGTAATGGACTTGGCATCGGAATTGCCGCGTGTGTGGGCAGACCCGCGCCGCGTGCGCCAAGTATTGAACAACCTTTTAGAGAACGCGATAAAGTACGCACCGAACGGCGGACAAGTGACTGTGACATGCGAGGTCGAAGGTGATTTCGTAATTACAAGTGTGGCGGACCAAGGGCAAGGCATCTCGCCGGAATTTTTGGAACGTGTCTTTGACCGTTTCTTTCAAGTGGACGGCGCAAGTACGCGCAAGACGGGAGGCAGTGGTTTGGGGCTTGCCATCTCGAAAGGTATTATCGAAGCACACGGCGGAACGATTTGGGCAGAATCGCAGGTGGGGCAGGGCAGCGTCTTTCGCTTTTCACTCCCTATTGTCAAAGAATCGGATTTGTTGCAAAATGCTGAATAGACAGGATGAGCAAGATTTACAGAATGACCTGCGTTGCTGTAAATCTGGTCAAGAACATTTTCGATGGCACATCGTTTCTCTGTAACTTTTTATGGCGTGCGCGGCAGTTATCCGACGCCGGGACCCAAGACTGCGCGCATTGGCGGCAATACGCCGTGTGTGCATGTGCGCGCGGGCGAACACAATTTGATTTTTGATGCAGGCACAGGCATTATCAATCTCGGCAGAAATCTCGCGCAAGAATACAAACCGGAAACGAATCCCCTAAACCTCACCGTATTCTTTACACACACCCATCACGACCACACACAGGGCTTTCCGTTCTTTGTTCCCGCGCGTTTTCAATTGACGACGTTGTATATTTTTGGACCCAAAAGTTTGAACGAAGATTTGGCGCGCGTGCTTTCGCTTTCGATGCTCCCGCCCGTGTTTCCGATTACGGTGGACGAATTGCCGTGCGAACGCGTCGTGCGCAATTTGAACGAAGGCGAAGTCATCATGTTCAACGGCAACCCCGGCGAACCGCAAGTGATGTGGTCGCAGCGTGATGCCGATACGTTGGCACAGGCGGCGAATCAGGGCGCGCTGCGCGTACAAGTGTTAAAGTCTGCCGCGCATCCGCAAGGTGTTTTTATTTATCGCGTAAGTTTTCAAGGACGCTCGTTCGTGTTTGCGACGGATGTAGAATCGTACGTTGGCAACTATCAGCGTTTGATAAAATTCGCGCACGGTGCGGATTTGTTGGTGCATGACGCACAATACACGGATGAATTGTATCTCAGTGCCCCTGTGCCGCGTCAAGGATGGGGACATTCCACGTGGCGCATGGCAATCGAAGCCGCGAACGCGGCAAATGTAAAACAACTCGCGCTCTTTCATCACGAACCTGAACACGACGACGAAACGCTGGAAGAAATCGAAAAGGGCGCGCAATTGGTGCGTCCCGGAACATTTTTAGCGCGGGAAGGTCACACCATCGAATTGTGAATTTGAATTTTCGGATTGCGAATTGCGAGGCGATAATTTTCAACGCGTGAAAATTATCGCCTTGTTTATTTGTGGACATGAATCATTTAGAGTTGGGTTCGCGCACATACATTATGGGCATCGTGAATGTCACTCCCGATTCGTTTTCGGGTGACGGCGTGCTTGATGCGGACGCCGCGGTGCAGCAGGGTTTGCGCTTTGAGCAAGAAGGCGCGGATCTTTTGGACGTCGGCGGCGAATCTACGCGTCCCGGTTCCGCGCGTATTGATGATGCACAAGAATTACAGCGCGTAATTCCTGTGATTGAACAACTCTCCGCACGCGCAGAAATTCCAATTTCAATTGACACCTCACGCGCCCTCGTCGCACACCGCGCAATCCAAGCCGGCGCGACCATCGTGAATGATGTATGGGCATTGGCGCGCGACGCGGACCTTGCGCGCGTTGTCGCGCGGCACAATGCGTATGTGGTGTTGATGCACAACCGCGACGCGCAAGCGATTGTCGGCGCGTTGGGTGGACACTATGGAAATGTGGAGTATGACGCGCAAGACATTGTGCAAGCTGTTGCATCGGAACTCGCGCAGCGTGTCGCGTACGCCGAACGCGCGGGCATTTCGCGTAGAAACATCATTATCGACCCGGGCATCGGTTTTGGAAAAGGGCTGGAACAAAATTTGGACCTGTTGCGCCGCCTCCGCGAATTCAAAACGCATCCCGCGCTGCATGATTTGCCATTGTTGATTGGCACATCACGCAAAAGTGTAATTGGCTTGACCTTGAATCTCCCCGTTCAAGAACGTTTGGAGGGAACACTTGCCACACTCGCGCTCGCCATCGCACAAGGCGCGGACATTGTGCGCGTGCATGATGTTCAAGCGGCAGTGCGCGCGTGTCGAATGGCGGATGCGATTGTGCGAAAAGGGATGAGGGACGAGAGATGAGTTATGAAAACGGATTACGATTCTTGCTTGGCTTGCCAGACTGGGAACGCGGCACGGGCACGCGTCCCGCGCGAGAAGCGTTGTTGCTCGAACGTCCTGCCGCATTGTTAAAGGCGTTGGGCAATCCACAAACGCGTTATCGTTCCGTACTGGTCGCCGGAACAAAAGGCAAGGGGTCAACTGCCGCGATGTTGGAAAGCATAGTGCGCGCGAGTGGATTGAAAACGGGACTGTTCACTTCGCCGCATTTGCACACGTATCGCGAACGGATTCGTGTGAACGGCGAATTGATTTCGGAAAATGATTTCGCGCGTGGGGTAGGGGAGATTCAGCCGCTGTTTCAAGAATTGTGCGCGCACAATTCCGAATTTGAATCGTTTAGCACATTTGAAGTGGTGACTGCGCTCGCGTTGAAATTTTTCGCGCAAGAAAGAATCGACGTAGCGATTCTCGAAGTTGGGTTAGGGGGACGGCTCGACGCGACAAACGCAGTGGACGCGGACTTGTCCCTCATCACACCAATCAGCTTTGACCATACTTCCGTTCTTGGGAACACGTTACACAAGATTGCATATGAGAAAGCGGGAATTATCAAAGCGGGAAAAATTGTGTTGAGCGCGCCGCAACACAATGAAGCATTGCAAATGATTGAACAATTGGCGCGTGAAAAAAATGCGGTGTTGGGAATCGGAGAACGCGATTGGATTTGGCTCGGCGGGCATGATGATTTTTTGGTTGCAGGAATCCCGCGCGAAGGTTTGTGGAGTGATTATTGGCAGTACCGCGATTTGCACGTGCCGCTCTTGGGAACACATCAATTTGTAAATGCCGCGTTGGCGGCGGCAGCGGCGCGGGTGATAAAGGAGAATTGGAGACTCGAGACTCGTCCCGAGTGGAATCGAGGGATTGGAGATTGGAACATCGCACAAGGATTGACGGAAACAAAATGGTTTGGACGATTGGAAATTATTCAAGCGCGCGAGGGAACGCATCCGCTCATCGTCACCGACGGCGCGCACAATGGGGATTCCGCGCAAAAATTATTTGACGCGTTGAAATTTCATTTTGAATTTGAGAAATTGTTTTTGATATTGGGAGTGTTGCGCGATAAAAATCTGGACGAGATTGCAAAACCATTCGCGTTGGGAACTGAATTTGCATGGACAGTCGAAACCCATCACCCCCGCGCCCGCGACGCACAAGACATTGCCTTGCAGTTGAACGCGTTGGGAATTCAAGCGCGCGCGGCGAGAAATTTTTCGGATGCATTGCAACACGCGCGCGAACGCGCAACCGCGCGCGATTTGATTTTGCTCACGGGTTCGTTGTCCATCGTCGCGCAAGCGCGCGAATTTTTTGGACTCGCAGAAAATCAAGACCCGCCGTTATAGCGGCGGGTCATTTTTTGTATTCGCTATTGCATTCCTTCAATCGAAATATCATCGCAATAAACAGGTGACAAGTTTCCTTTGTCGTCACGATATTGTACGGCGAGATACCAGCCCACCCAATTGGCGACGCTAATTTTAAAGGGAAATTTTTTCTGCGCGACAAACGGCTCCCATGTGGCGCGTTCCATCTCTTGTGGCGTGGCACACTGATGCAGCAAACGCATTTCGGTGATGTTGCCTATGGAACTGTTCGCGGAAAAATCGGCGGTGAGTTCGATAGTGCTATTGACCTTGCCCCCCGCGCAGCACATTCCATTTTGGATTTGGATAGAACCGGTTACGGGAAATGCAACACGCGTGACGGCGACTTGAGTTTGAACGAACGCAGGTTGTGATGCCATTGGCGTTCGCGTATCGAGAACGCTTTCAATACTGACATGCGCTTGTCTATTTTCCAGTTCGTCGCGGCTCGGAATTTTGCCGCCTGCCGCGTCACGAAATTCAACCGCATAAAACAATTCGCGTTCGCCGAGCCAATCTATCGGAATTTTCTCATTGAGGGATTTTTGAAAGGGCATCCATTCGCCATTTGGGGTGCACGCGCTTGCGAATTGAAAGCACACGCGCATTTCGCGCACAGTCGGATTCGGGTCGGGCGATGAACTGGAATAGCTTGTCCCATTCGCTGTCTTGCCCGTCCGATAAAGCATCGGCTCGAGTTTCAGTCGGAATGGGAATTCCGTGTTGGGATAGATTGGTTCGTGCTGGATATCCTCAAACACCGAAACCATTGCCACCGCCGATGTTTCGGTCGCGCGTGGAAGCGTTGGCGTTGGCGCCATAGCGGTTGGCGCGGCACAACCCATTGCCCCAAGCAGCAGTACGAAAAAAACAAGCGCGCGTGTCATTGCGAAAAAAAAGGGGCGAGTGAAAGTTTTCCGTTTCACATCGCCCCGTGGTATTTCAAACAAACTCTAGTGGTGTCCGCAGCCGCAGCCGCCGCCTGCCGCGTGCGAATGGCTGTGTCCGGCTTGTGCGCCATCGCCCGCGCCGGCGCTGAACGATTGACCGCAGGAGCATGTGGAAACCGCGTTCGGGTTTTCGATGCGGAAACCGCCGCCCATGAGCGAATCTACGTAATCCACTTGCGCGCCTTCCAAATACATCGCGCTGGCTTGGTCAACATAGAGACGCACGCCTTTGGATTCAAATACCATGTCGCCGTCTTCCATCTGATTTTCAAACGCCATCCCATATTGAAAACCGGAACAGCCGCCGCCGGCGATAAAGACGCGCAAGCCGTGCGTAGTCAAATTTTTCTCTTGCATAATCGCGCGCAATTTTTCTGCGGCGAGCGGTGTCAATTCCACAATTTCTGTCGCGTCAGGCGCAACGGGTAAATCGCTAATTACGGGAACGGGCATCGTTTGGGTCATCATTCTTGTTTTCTCCTTGAATCGGTAGGGTTCTCGATAACTACCGTGCGTCTATAGTAACGAGATTTGTTGTTTTGTCAATCGCTCAAGTGCCATTTGTGTATCAGAAGCATCAATCGTTTTGTGTGTGCGCCACGGGATTTCATACCCCAGTTCGCGCATCGAGTCGCCGCATCTTTCCTCAAACAGCGCGCGCTCACGGTCGCTCCAAAGCGTCCAGCGTTCTTGCCGCGACTTGGCAAACATTTCAGCTTCTTGCTTGGCACGTTTTTCTTGGCTCAACTCTGGCATTGCGGGTTCGGTGGGATGCTGCGTCGGATGATATTGCTGCGTCATCAGATTTTGAAACGGTGCGTCATCCCACTTGATGCCGAGCCAGTCGTACAAGCCGGATAATTCCGCGCGCACGCGTGCTTCATCACGTAACCACTCGTAGCGAAAAAACCGCACCTGCTCCGGTCTCGCTTTTCCCCACGCGTAAATTTTTGGCGCGCGCAGCCAAATGTCACAATGTTCCTCAAACGGCGCGTTCTTCATCGAAGGAAAAAGCGCGCGCGAAGCGACCACTTCAATTCCGTTGCGAATGAGATACAACATCTTTATTCCCGGGAGTACTTGATATAAATAATCGGTCACTTCATGACGCAAGTCGCACGCCGCCATCCAAAGTTTGTCGGCATGTTGGTCGCGGTCGGGGAACACAATATCGTTGCATAACCGTTCGACCGCGCGGTTATATTTTTCTTGCGAGACGACCATCGCGACACGGCGGTCCGGTTCTGTACAATTCCGCCATGCGTTAAACAAAATTCCCGTGAGAACATTATTCTCTTTGCCGTTGTAATAAATCTGTGGGTGCAGTCCCAACGACAAACGCAATGCGGTTGTGCCGGAACGACCCACACCCGCGCACAAAAAATAGCGCGGGGTCACGGCATTGGTTGTCCGTGTCCCGCGCAAAAATTGTTCAAGCTGCTTTAGCATTCGAAAACATGGTGAAATGTTTTTCCGGTATCACCCGCCGGCTCAATGCACCTAACCGCCAATTTGACTCATAATCCGCGATTCCGCGATGATATTGTCAGCGAGTCCATGCCCCCACGGTTTGTTGTGCACTCCACGCGCAATCAATGCGCGCAATTCCTCATCGCTTGCGCCGTCGCGAATCGGCTGCAACACATCCACTTCATCATCGCGCAGCAAACACAAACGCAAACGTCCGTCCGAAGTCAAACGCACGCGGTCGCATCCTTCACAAAACGGCGCGCTGACCGAACTGATAAAACCGAGTGTGCCTTGTCCACCTTGCAACCGATATGGACGCGCGGGGTCATGTCCATTCCATTCGAGCGGGACCAATTCCCCGAATGCGTCCTCCACGCGCGCTTTCATTTCTTTTGCGGTGACAATACTCTCGACTTGGAAATCCGAAATCGAGCCGAGCGGCATCATTTCGATAAAGCGCATATCCCACGCGTGGTCGCGCGTCAACCCTGCGAGGTCAATGATGTCCTCTTCGTTGTATCCGCGCACAATCACCGCGTTCAATTTGATGGGCGTCAGTCCCGCGCGCTCCGCCGCTTCGATTCCGCGCCACACCGCTTCCAATTTTCCAAAGCGCGTTATTTTTGCAAAGCGTTCCGCGTCGAGCGTGTCTATGCTGATATTGACGCGATTCAAGCCCGCCCGCGCGAGCGGTTCCGCAATTTTTTCCAAACGCATCGCGTTCGTCGTCATCGCGATTTCTTTGATATTGGGAATCGCCGCGATTTGTTCCACAATGGGCACGAGATTTGGACGCACCGTTGGCTCGCCGCCCGTCAAACGAATGCGGTCAAAACCGAGCGTGGACATGATGCGAATGACGCGAATCAATTCGTCGTCGCTCAAGTGATGCGCGTGCGGATGAAACACGACGCCTTTTTCGGGCATACAATACACACACCGAAAATTACAGCGGTCGGTCAAGGACACACGCAAGTAATGAATTTCACGGTCAAACGAATCACGCATAAGACTGCCCCAACAGTTGAAAAATTATAACACAGCGCGCAGTGTCAAACGTCAAAAGTTTATAAGATAAGAGATGTATTAAACTCGTTGACCTTGCTCCTCTTTTGTCTTAGAATCGTTACAAATCATACGTGAGGAAGTGAAATGCCCATTCTCGAAATTTTTGCCATCCTTGTCGCGGCGATTGCCATTTTTTTCGCGTGGCGCGCGCGTCAGGAAATTCAAACCATCACTGCGAAATTAGACCGCTTGCAAACGACGCTCTATGAGACGCGCCAAGCCCAGCGCGCCCAACAAGAGCAAATGGAAAACAAGGTTGCCGCCCTCGATGTGGCAATGCAACAAGCGACGGGGAAATTGCGCTTTGACCCCAGCACAACGCTGACGCGTTTGTACGAAACCGAACCCCGCGCGCAAGCAGTTCTCGCTGCGTTTCACATCGGCGGCTGCGCGAGCTGCGCGGTGGACGAAAATGGAACGCTGGCAGATGCGGTGCGCGAACGCGGTGCTGATTTAAAGCAAGTGCTGACCGCGCTCAACACCTTGCCCGCGAACGGCGGCAGCATGGATTTGCGGATGCCGAATGTGCGCTTTGATTTGTAGAACTCGTTGCATAAGTGTTACAACAAACGGGAGCGTCTGACGCGCTGCGTCAAAAACGCTCCCGTTCTTTTTTTCGGATATAATAACGCGCCCCATGAAAATTTTGTGTATTGACATTGGAACCGGCACGCAAGACATTTTGTTGTTCGATTCAAACACTGAAATTGAAAATTGCTTGAAATTGGTGATGCCGTCGCCAACCGTTCTTGTGGCGAACCAAATTCGCGCGGCGACAAAACGCGGCGAAACGATTTTGTTGACAGGGACAATCATGGGCGGCGGTCCGAGCAATTGGGCGGCTGAAGACCATGTGCGCGCGGGCTTGCAGGTGTATGCCACACCCGACGCCGCGTTGAGTTTTGACGATGAACTCCACAAGGTGGACGCGATGGGCATTCGCGTTGTCAGTGACGATGAGATAGGGGCGATTCAGCGAATCAAAGATTCGAAATCGCCCCTACGTGACGCGACGCGCGTTGTTTTGCGCGATGTGGATTTGGACGCGATTCGACGCGCGTTTCAAGCATTCGGTGTCGTGTTGGAATATGATGCGCTCGCCATTGCGGTGTTTGACCACGGGAACGCGCCGCCGAACATCAGTGACCGCACGTTTCGATTTGAATTTCTCGCGGAGAGAATTCGTGCAACGGAAAAACTTTCGGGCTTTGCGTTCATGCGCGACGACATTCCCGAACGTTTGACGCGAATGCGCGCGGTGGCGTCGAGTGTGAACGCGGACGCACCGTTGTTGGTGATGGACACTGCGCCTGCGGCAGTGCGCGGCGCGATGGACGACGATTTCGTTGGCAATCACAAAAATGCCGTGATTGCCAACTTGGGGAATTTTCACACGCTTGCGTTTCGTTTCACCGATGGAAAAATGACGGGCGTGTTTGAACATCACACGGGCGAATTGAAACAAGCACAACTTGAAAGTTTTCTGCGCGAATTGGCAAACGGCACCTTGACGAATGACGCGGTTTTTTATTCGCAAGGACATGGCGCAGTGATGTTTGATACGCGCGCTCAGCCATTGGATTTCTTGGCGGTCACCGGTCCGCGTCGTTCCATGTTGCTGCATTCGGAATTGAAACCGTATTTTGCCGTGCCGTATGGTGACATGATGCAAGCGGGGAATTTTGGTCTGTTGCACGCGTACGCGGATTTGAACCCGAGCGCGCGCGATGAAATAGAAAACGCGTTGGCAAAATCGCGGGTGGTGGTATGAACCTCACTCCTAGCCCCTCTCATTCTTTGGAAGAGGGGAATGATTTGAGAGAAATTTCAATGCAAGAATTACGCAAGTGTGATGGCTCCTCACGCAAGAATCCGGTGTATATCGCGTACAAAGGTTTGGTGTACGACGTAACGACGAGTTCGTTTTGGCGCACGGGGCTGCATCGCGATTTGCATTTTGCGGGACAGGATTTGACGGATGAAATCGCCGAGGCGCCGCACAGTGATTTGGTGTTTCACAAATTTCCGGTGGTGGGAAAATTGAAAGCGTGATCTAAATTTGTCATTTTGAGCAGAGCGAGAAATCTCGGTTATGGCAGAGAGGTTTCTCACTCGTTCGGAATGACAACAATGAAGATGACAGGCACACTTCTCAACGTAGTCACCGTTTTAATCGGCGCGACGATTGGCGTGTTGCTCGGCGCGCGCTTTCCCGAACGCGTGCGTCAAACGGTAATGGCGGCGCTCGGCATCATGACGCTCATCGTCGGCGTGGGCATGGCGATTCCCGGAAACGCGTTGATTGTTTTGTTCAGTATGCTCATTGGCGGCATTATTGGTGAATTGATAAATGTGGACGGCAAGCTGAACGCGTTGGGCAAATGGCTCGAATCAAAATTTTCGCGCGGCGAGGAAGCGGGAAATTTTACACGCGGTTTTGTTACGGCGTCATTGGTGTTTTGTGTCGGACCGATGACGATTCTCGGTTCCATTCAAGATGGATTGATTGGCGATTATCGTTTGCTCGCGATTAAATCACTGCTCGATATGTTTGCAGGACTCGCGTTCGCGTCCACACTGGGCATTGGTGTCGCATTTGCTGCTGCGACAGTTCTGATTGTGCAAGGCGGAATCGCGTTGCTCGCGATGCTGGTGGGTTCGTCACTGGGCGTGATTACGCGCGAAACGCCGTGGATTGTTCAAATGACTGCGACGGGCGGCGCTGTGATTATTGGCATTTCGCTGTTGCTGCTCGACCTGAAAAAAATTCGCGTCGCCAATTTTATTCCCGCGATTTTGATTGCGCCGCTAATTCAAGTCGCGCTTGAATTTTTCCGAATCCAGCTACCTTGAACGGAGCGCGGCTCCGTTCCCGCCCATTTTTGGAGGAGAGTGTTTGTGATGTTTCGCTCGCGAATTTTTGTTTTTCTGCTGTGTATGTTTTGTGTTGTTGCAATGAGCGCATGTACCACGCCGACACCGCCAACTCCATTTTTGACGCGTGCCGCGCCGACGATTGCGCCCTCGACCGATGTGCCTGACACAAGCCCCACGCCCTACGCAACGCGTTTGCCCAATACGGTTGCGGTTGCGGTGTATGGTGACCCGGTAGAAAAAGAAGCGTATCAAAAATTGGTCGAGACATTTCAAGCAAAAAATCCTGATACGCACGTTGACCTCATCATTATTCCGAATCAATTCGCGTATCGTGAACAAATCACCGGAGATTTTTCGGTGGGGACGCCGCCCGACGTTGTTTTGTTGAACAATCGGCGCTTTGGATTTTATGGCTTGCGCCACATGTTAGAACCGCTTGGTCCATATTTAGCCAAGAGCGCACTGGTACACGAGTCCGATTTTTTCCCTGAAGCGGTGGCGGCATTTCGGATTCAACAGCAATTGATGTGCGTTCCGCAAAGCGCTTCACCTCTGGTTGTGTATTACAACAAAGAATTTTTTGATTTGGCGCAAGTGCCTTATCCGCGTCCCGATTGGACGTGGGAAGATTTTCTCGCAACTGCGAAAGCATTATCGCGCGATACGAACGGCGACGGAGAAAATGACGTGTTTGGGTTAGGTACCGAAGGCGATTTGCTTCGGCTATCGCCCTTTGTCTGGCAGAACAACGCAGAAATTTTTGACAATCCTATCAAGCCGACCAAATTCGTGCTTTTGGCACCGGGAACCAAAGAAGCGCTGCAATGGGTTGTGGACTTGCAAATCAAACATCATGTCGTTCCCAGCCCCGACGATGAAGTTATCGAATCGTTTGAATCGCGTTTTATGAATGGCACGATTGCGATGTTTATCAATCAACGGCGCGGCGTGGGAATGTATCGCGACAGCACCGAATTTGATTGGGATGTTGCGCCATTGCCGCGTCATAAAAATCAAGCGAATGTGTTGCAAGCGGAAGCGTACTGTCTTGCCGCCGCGAGCAATAAAAAAGAACGCGCGTGGAAATTTATCGAATTTGCGAGTTCCATCGAAGGGCAAACGATTCTCGCGCAATCGGGACGCATGGTGCCTGCGCTGCGCGCGGTTGCCGAATCGGAAGCGTATTTGCAAACGAATGATCGCCCCAAAAATAGTCGCGTGTTTATTGACGAACTCGCGCACACACGCTCCTTTCCCGTCATGTTGCAATGGGCGCAAATTGAAGAAATCGCCGGTGAAGAAATAGAGCGCGCGTTTCACGGCTATGAACCGTTGGACGTTGTTTTACCCAAAGCGATAGACCGCACCGAGTTATTGTTCAAACGGTAACTCACATGGATTTGATCATTCATTCCGCCGCGCAACTCGTAACGGTTGCAGGCGACGCCCCGAAACGCGGCGACGCTCAAAGCGATTTGGGTATCATCGAGAATGGCGCGCTCGCGATTCGTGATGGCGAAATCGTCGCAGTGGGCGCGAGCGATGAGATACGCGCGTTGGCGACGCGCGAAACACAATTCATTGACGCGCAAGGCAAAATTGTGCTGCCCGGTTTTGTGGACGCGCACACGCACGTCGTTTTTGCCGGTGACCGCGCGAATGAATTTGAAATGCGTTTGCGCGGCGCGTCGTATCTCGATTTATTGAAAGCGGGCGGCGGGATTATGAACACCGTGCGCGCGACGCGCGCGGCATCGCTCGCACAAATCATTGACGAAACGCGCGCGCGTTTGGACCGAATGTTGGCGTATGGCACAACCACCGTCGAAGCGAAAACGGGATACGGACTCGACACCGCAACCGAATTAAAATTGCTGCATGCGATTTACGAACTTGATGCCACACACGCCATTGATTTGATTCCAACGTTCATCGGCGCACACGCGATCCCCGAAGAATATCGCGGACGCGCGGACGCGTTTGTGGATGTGGTGGTGGAGGAGATGCTGCCTGCGATTCGCGAATCGCAAATCGCGTATCGCGAATCCCAAGCAGGAATTGGCGATACGCGATACGTTACACGCGCTACGCCATTCTGCGATGTCTTTTGCGACGACGGCGCATTTGATGTACCGCAATCGCGCAAAATTTTAGAACGCGCGCGTGCATCGAACATGCCGCTAAAAATTCACGCCGATGAATTTGCGAATCTCGGCGGCGCGGCTTTGGCGGCGGAACTCGGCGCGGTCAGCGCAGACCATTTGATGGTGACGCGGCGCGACGAAATGAAATTGATGGCGGACGCGAATGTAATCGCGGTTCTGCTGCCGGGGACGACGTTTGGTTTGGGGAAAAATGATTTTGCGAACGGGCGCGCGTTCATCGAGGAAAATGTTCCGGTTGCGTTGGGCAGTGATTTAAATCCGGGCACAAGTTGGTGCGAATCCATGCCAATGATTTTGGCGATGGCAACGCGCTATGAAAAATTGACGACGGCGGAGGCGATTGTTGCTGCGACGTTGAACGCCGCATACGCATCCGGTGTTGGTGAACGCGTTGGTTCGCTGCAGGTTGGAAAAATTGCGGATGTGTTGATTGCAGAGGTTCCCGATTATCGTTATCTTGCGTATCGCTATGGCACAAATCCGATAGAGACAGTACTCAAACGTGGGCGTCCTGTTTTTCAAGCGCAATAAAAAAACCGCACCGTTTATGGTGCGGTTTTTCATTTGAGGAGCTGTTAGATTTCAAGTGTGGGTTTATAGCCGTGGTCGCCTGATGTATAGACACCGTACTTGATGCACACGATTCCGAAAAGCGTCATTGCCAATAACAGAATTCCCCAAAACAGCGCGATGGAAAGTAATGGTTCCATTGTAAAAACTCCCTTCTACAGTTTTATTGTAACCCGCTCTCGCTTTGCGTCAAGGGACTTTTGTCCCAAAAAATGGGCAACCCACAGAAAACAAACACTTCCAAGCATATCCGCAACAAAATCAGAAACGTCCGCCGCGCGCATTGGCATAAACATCTGTTGTCCCTCGTCGAGTACGCACAACGCGCCGACAATCAATAACGCGAATGGAATACGAATGCGCCCAACGCGCCATGCACGAGATTGAAGCGCGAACTCGAGTGCGAACGCGAGCATTCCGTACAAGAGAAAATGCCCCAGCTTGTCATAGTACGGAATACGAATGCGCGACAAAGGCAGCAATCGCAAATCCGCGCTGACCGTCACTGCAAAAATAAACAGCAGGAGCAACGCAAAGAGGACAAGCCAGCGCCGTTCAAAAGCAAGTTTCATTTTTGTTCTGCCAATTTCACTTCGACAACTTGCTGCGAACTGAATCCTTCCAATTGCAATGCCTCGCGCGCGATTTGCGCCAATGCTTCGAGCGGCACGAGTCCTACTAACTCGCTCCCAATCACACGCACGCCGCGTTTTTTCGCTTCGGCGCGCACGTGTTGAAACGCGGTCAACATTCCTGTCGCATTGAAATCGGTGAGGTTCATCGAAACTTGAACGATGCCTTTATCCTCTAGCGCAAAGCCCAACGCTTTGACCGAGGGCAAGCCGCCGCCTTTTTCGCGCGTGATTTTGGCAATGTCTTTGGCGATTTGAACATCACGCGTATCGAGATTAACGTTGTAGGCGATGAGAAATGGGCGCGCGCCGACGGCAACCGCGCCCGCTTTGCCGACGCGCCGCGGACCGAAATCCGGTTCACGCTCGGGCAACTTCGCAACTTCATCGCGAATCGTTTCGTATTCACCGCGCCGCACATACGCCAAATCGCGACGTTCGAGACGCGTCGCCGCGCGTTCGTACAAATACACCGGAATGTCCAACTCGCGCCCAATGCGTTCCCCGACGCGCCGCGCGAGGGCAACACATTCTTCCATCGTGACATTGCGAATTGGGATGAAGGGAATCACATCCGTCGCGCCCATGCGCGGATGTTCGCCGCGATGCGTTTCGAGGTCAATCAGTTGCGCCGCGCGTTGACAGCCGCGAAATGCGGCTTCGGCTACCGCGTCCGGTTCGCCCGCAATGGTCACCACCGCGCGATTGTGGCTCGCGTCCATCTCACGGTCGAGCAGCATCACGCCCGTCGTCAACATCGTTTTCACGATTTCGTCCAGCACCTCGACGCGGCGACCTTCGGAAAAGTTGGGGACACATTCAACAAGTTTGCTCATGGCATAAAAAAACGCGCAGCCAATTATTACAAATTGGCTGCGCGTTTTCAAACACTCAAGTGCTTGCAATTTTTTGTAACGCGTTCAACACGCGGTCAATTTCCTCTGCTGTATTGTATTGCGCCAAACCGATGCGGACTGCGCCGCCGCTCGCTTCCAAATCCAAACGTTCCATCAACGAGAGCGCGTAATAATTCCCGTCCCACACATTGATATTTTGTCTGCCCAATTTCGCCGCGACATCGCGCGGATGTTGTCCATCGAGATTGAACGCCGCGGTGGGCGCGCGGTAATCGAACCGCGCATAATCAGTGATGCCATAAATGCGAACGTTAGGGAGTTCGCGCAAGCCATTCATCAAGCGGATGAATAAATTTTTCTCGTATGCTTGTGTGGCGCGCATTGCTGTTTTCAAATGCAAGCGGCGTCCTTCAAATTGCGCGTAATCCTTTGCGTATGCTGCGCCGAATGTTTCTCCGACGGACGCGAGATAATTGACGGCGGCGGCTGCGCCAGCAATGCTTTCAAAACTTTGTGTCCCCGTTTCAAATTTATGCGGCGGCACATTTTCGGCGGGACGTACTTTGTACGCTTGCAAGCGCTCGAGATGTTCGTACTTGCCGTACAAAATTCCCAAATGCGGTCCATAAAATTTGTACGCGGAACATGCGAGAAAATCAACGTTCAACGCTTGCACATCGAGTGGATAATGCGGCGCATACGCGACCGCATCGGCGTACACGAACGCGCCCGCCATGTGCGCCAAGTCGGCAATCGTGCGAACGGGATTCACCGAACCGACGGCGTTTGAAGCGAGACCAACCGCGACGATGCGCGTTTTGTCCGAAAGATGTTTTTCAAAGTCGGACATGTCGAGTGTGCAATCGTCCGCGTTAATGTCCACGCGTTGAATCACCACGCCGCGTTCTTCTAACGCAACCCACGGCGCGATGTTGGCATCGTGGTCGAGACGCGTCACGATAATTTCATCGCCGGCGTTCAACCAACGTCCCAACGCGCGCGCGATGAGAAACGTGAGTGTGGTCATATTCGGACCGAATGCGATTTCTTCGGGACGCGCAGCATTGAGAAAATCCGCGAACGAAACACGCGCTTGATGCACAATTTCGTCGCTGCGTTCACTGGTTGGAAATACGCCGCCGTGATTGGCGTTAGCGGTCAAATAATAATTGGTGATGGCGTCTATCACCGATTGTGTGACTTGGGTGCCGCCGGGGTTGTCGAGAAAGAGGGTCTCGGAGGAACGAACAGAGGGAAAATGGGTGCGAACCCATTGCGGGTCGAGAGACACGACTGACTCCTTGATGAATTAATGTGCACAATGCATTGTATCAAAAAATAAAGCGGATAGAAACGCGAAACGCTCACGTTTCTATCCGCTGCTTACACCCAAGCATTTTGTTTCAGTTCAACGACAAGCGGTCGAGCCGATAAATCCATGCGTCCAAACCACTCGGCACCGCGCGCAGTTCCACTTTCAGCGTATGATTTTCTTGAATCAGTCCAAACGGCTGTGAAAGATTCAAATCATCCACCGTGAACGATGGTTCAAAATGCAGTGCGAGGATACGTCCGGTGTTGTTGATGAAACGCATGTCGAGTACGGTTTCCCACGGCTGCCCAAGCGCATCTTTTTTGATGGCAATGGCGGCTTCGGTAATTGCCACCGCGCGGTCATTGATTTCATTCACTTGATGATAGTACTTGTAATAACGACTGTGAGGAACGGGACGCGGAATAATTTTGCCGCGCGCATCTACAAAAGGCAAGCCCGCGTCATGCGCCGCTGTTGCGACCATCGTCGAAACCATGCACACGCCGCCTGCTTTTACCAAATTGTTTCGGACATCGGGTCCGAGGTCGTATGGAATTGTTTCTTGCAGCAAGTTTGCCGCTTGATTGAATGAAAACGTTTCGCCGGGGTAAATGTATTTGCCTTCCAACTCGCGAACCGCATGAAGCACATTGTTCAACGAGCTGTATTTGGCTTCGTCGTTGGCGTAAAGATAGATAATGCCGGAACCGATAACTTTACCTTGTGGCGCAGCGGGAACATTGGCGGCGCTTTTGCACAACGGCTGCTTGGATAAAAACAATTCCGCACGCGGCTCTTCCGAAAAGATGGGTCGCACCGCGCATTCATCAGCAGACGCGACGCGGGTCGAGAGGGCGACCAGAACGAACAGCAAAACCAAAATGGCAAACCGGGACAAAGCGGAGACCTCCGAAAAAAGATTAAAGAGAATTATAGGGGTTTTGGGAATTCCCACAAGTGGCGCGATGGGTAGTTTTTACTCGTTATTGTCCTGCGTCAGACGCTGCGCGAGCAGAATCGGAATAAAGGTGAGGGCAATCACAAAGACGGCGACCACGTTCGTCACAGGACGCTGGCGCGGGCGCACAAGTTGGCTGTAAATCCAAATCGGCAGCGTGTTTTGTTGTCCGGCGGTGAATGTGGTGACAATCACTTCGTCGAACGATAAGGCGAACGCCAACATGCCGCCTGCTAACAACGCCGTGCCAATCGCGGGCAACACGATATAGCGAAAGGTTTGAAAACTGTCCGCGCCCAAATCGGCGGATGCTTCCATTTGCGATTTTGCGGTGCGGCGCAAACGCGCAATGACATTGTTGTACACGACGACAATACAAAAGGTCGCGTGTCCAATCACAATTGTCCAAAACGAAAAATCAATGCCGAGCAAGCCGAATGCAGAGCGCAAAGAAATGCCCGTGATAATTCCCGGCAGCGCAATCGGCAGGATGACGAGAAAGGTAATCGCCTCGCGCCCAAAAAACCGCGCGCGCGAAATCGCCAAAGCGATGAGTGAACCCAACACCAATGCGACGGCGGTGGCGACGACGGCTACTTGGAGCGACAGCATCAGCGGTGGAAAAATATCAGGACGATTGAATAATGCCACGCGAAACCAATCGAACGTTAATCCCGGCGGCGGAAAAGTGAACGCGGACTCTTCGATATTGAACGCGTACAACAAAATAATTCCGAATGGACAGTACAAAAAGAGTAATACAAACGCGACCAGAATTTTCAACGCGAATGGCGCGCGTGAGGCGAACGATTGGGAAGATTTGGTGCGAGTGAGCATGGCGAGATGAAGAGATAGAATGAGAGAGAGATTGGGTGATACGGTGATTCAGCGATTTACGATACGCGCATTACAACGCGTCAAACGCGCCCAAGCGTCCCGCGATGTAAAGATAGACAAACATGATTGCCATTGGCACAACCGTAAAGGCGGCGGCGAGGGGAATGTTTCCCGCAGTGCCTTGTTGTGTAAGTACGACTTGTCCGATGAAAAACGCGGAATTACCAAGAACACCCGGAATGATATAGTCGCCCAGTGTGAGCGAAAATGTAAAAATGGAACCCGCGACGACGCCGGGAAACGCGAGCGGCAAAATTACGCGCGCAAAAGTTTGCAACGGGCGCGCGCCTAAATCGGCGGATGCTTCGAGCATCGAACGCGGCACGCGTTCCAACGCAGTGTACGTCGGAATAATCATGTACGGCAGCCACACATAAACAAACGCGAGGAAGGTTCCATACATCGAAACGGAAAGCGATGGTCCGCCAATCGTCGGCACCGCGAGGATTGCATCGAGTACGCCGTGCAAGCCAAGTGAATTAAACACCCAACCAATAACGCCCTCTTTTGCCAGAATCAATTTCCACGAATACACGCGCACGAGATAGCTTGACCAGAGTGGCAATGTGACCGCGATGTAGAATGCGACCTTGCTTGTCGGTGAGGCATAGCGCGCCATGTAAAACGAAATTGGAAACGCGAGCAGCGCGCATGCAATGGTGACGGCGGCGGACATGGCGGCGGTGCGCGTGACAATATCAATGTTCGATTGCGAAAATAATTGTTTGTACGTGTCGAGCGTGAACTCGCGCACAATCAAGCCGGTGAAATCATCCAGTTTGTAAAAACTTTGCACGAGGAGCGCGCCGAGCGAACCGAGATAAATGACGCCGAGCCACAACAATGGCGCAACAAGCAACACCAGCAGCACGAGTGTTGGATGTCTGAAAAAGAAACTTGAGACGCGGCGAAGTGGTGAAAGCGGGACCCTGTTGTTTGTCACAGGTAAAGTAGATTTCATATTCGGAACGGGCTGTTACTTGCGTTCATACGCGCGCTGCATGTACGTGGTCAGAGCGAGACTTGCCACGCTCAATCCAATCAGCAAGATAAATGCTCCTCCAATCAAGGATAAACCAATTTCTGACTCATCAAACATGCACCTCTGCGCGACCGGCAGCGGACAGCCCTCCATCGCAAAGAGGGAGAGAGGGAGAGCACACAGACCAAGTAAAGCCACTCCACCGGTGGCAATGGCTAGCAGGAACTGAACGGAATTTTTTCGAATGAACAAACGCAGGATAGCGAGTACGGATATGAGAACAAGGACGCCGATTGTCAGCGGAGCCGTGAAAAGGTCTATCGCACGCGCAGAGACGGGCGCACCTCTGTTGGAAGCCCCGACAAGTCCACCGAACTGCAAATCGTACGTGGCAAAAGGAAGCAAAGTTCCGCCCAGTGCAACCAGCGCGGTGATGAGAACAAGTAAAACCAAAAAAACGCGCACCCAAATCATTGCGCGCGGAGTCTTCATGATTTATTTGCTTCTACCACGCGGTCAAACGCGCGCTGCCATGTCAATTGCACGCGCTTGCCTTCCGCGCTCAACACATCCATCGAAGTCTCGTCAAGATTCTGGCGCACGACGGTCAATTCCCCCCCCCCTTCGATGGCGACAATGTAACGCGTGAACATGCCGAGATAAATCACTTCGCGCACCGTGCCTTCGATGGCGGTCCAACCGTTTTGCACAGGCGCGCCGATTTCGACCATCCGAATTTTTTCGGGACGAATCGAAAACATTTGCGCGAGTCCCGTCAATTTTTGCGCCACCTCGCTTCGTACCAAATTCGATGTGCCAACGAAACCCGCAACGAACGCGGTGGCGGGATGTTCGTATATTTCTGCCGGTGTGCCGATTTGTTCGATTTTGCCCGCGCTGAAAACGGCAATGCGGTCACTCATCGTCAACGCTTCTTCTTGGTCATGTGTGACAAAAACAAAGGTGATGCCGACGCGTTTTTGAATTTCTTTGAGTTCGATTTGCATCTCTTGGCGCAATTTCAAATCCAACGCGCCGAGTGGTTCATCGAGCAACAAGACGCGCGGGCGATTCACCAATGCGCGCGCGAGTGCGATGCGTTGGCGTTGTCCGCCGGACAATTGGGAGGGTTTGCGTTTTGCCATTTGCGGCAAGCGCACGAGTTCCAATGCTTCGCTCACGCGTTTGGTGCGTTCCGCGCTTGGCACTTTTTTAATCATCAAACCATAGCCCACATTGTCGGCAACGGTCATGTGCGGAAACAACGCGTAATCTTGAAACACCGTATTCACATCACGCTCATAGGGCGGCAATCCTTCAACCTCGTTACCATGTAAAAAAATTTTGCCAAAGGTTGGTTGCTCAAATCCGGCAATCAAACGCAGGCAGGTTGTTTTGCCTGAACCGGACGGACCGAGCATGGAAAAAAATTCGCCGTCGCGAATTTCGAGCGAAACATTGTCCACCGCGCGCACTTGATCAAAATGGCGACTGACATTTTCAAAGCGCACGGCAGCAATAGAATTGGACAGTGTGGTCATGGCAGGGCAGTTTCCGTTTTGGTGTTTTCCGGTGCGCGCATCGCGTATCCTTTTTTCTGTACGGTTTTCAAAATATACTCTGTCGCGTCGGGAGTTTTGCAATTGGTGAGACCATGGTCCACTTGAACTTTGCCGACGCGCGCTGCCACTTCTAACGCGTCATGTTCCAAATGTTCATCGCGAATGCCAATCGCAATGAGCGCATTGTTCATCGCCTCTTTGGTGCGATTTGGACGCGTATGAATAGTCCCCGCGATGATTTCAAGATACGGTTGAAAAAATTCTTGTGGGAGTGTGGTATCGTTTGTGGCGACGAGTGCCAGAATCGTCCAGCCCGCGCGGGCAACGTATTCAGGTTTGGCGCGCACCCAACGCTCGGCTTTTTTGCGCGCGTGTTTTGTTTGTGCGACTAGTTTTGCAAATGCGTCAGTGGTTGCTTGGTCACTCAAATCTTTTAGCCACGCATCTATCGTCTTGCCATCCAATGCGGCAGGGTCAGCAATCATTGTCGCGAGGATGCGCGCGTCGTGATTTTCGGTTGCCCACAATTCGAGCGCAAGCGCGTGATTGATGCGTATTCTCTTTTTCAACGCACCAAGATTTGCGTAACTCACACCGAACGTGGAATCTACAATCCCGTGTCGCGCATAGATTTGACGATTTTGTTCGGTGCCAAGTTTTTCCAATTCTTGCATGACACGTGTTTTATCCATGCGCTTTCCCTTTATGCCTCCACGGCAAGGCGTGGTTCAAAAATATGGTCTGCGGTGGCGTTGACGGCAAGCTGTTGAAAATCGAGAACGTAATCGCCGGACGAATCGGTCGCCGTGACACGGGCGGGCAAGCAAACATCAGCGACCTCGCGCCATGCATTCACCACAACGCGCACAGTTTCGTCGACGCGTTGTGAATTGGTCAACAGTGCGCCGAGCCAACAAAGACTCTCACCGTCAAAATAAAGCGTACAAGGCAAGTCGATATCATCACGCGCCTGAATCGCAAAACATTCTTTGCCGTCAAATTCAGTTTTCCCCTCCGCGTGTGCGTTTGTAAAACGTTCGGATAGGGTGAGGGGAATCATTTGAAATTCGTGACCGCGAATCATCGAGACCGTTTTCGCGTCAAGAGTGTCCGTTTCGCCCGTGACCGTGTCGGTAGCCCACGCGCCGCGCGGATTGATGACAATGGCAATTGGATTTCGATTCGCCCACGTTTGTTTGAAATATACTCGTCCACCGCGCGCCGAGTGAATTTCGGTGGTGTAGGCGCCGCGCGGCGAAGTACATTCCGCAACCGCAGAAATGGTTTGGATGGCAGCGACTGCAGCGTGCGCGCCGAGTGCGGCACGGGAGGCGTCAAAAATGGCTTGGGCGTCGTTCATCGCGGAATGACCGAAACTATACCACACCCGCGCACGCCATTCAAGATGCTGTTTTCATCTTGACCAACTCTGCTCCGTCGCATAGAATTGCATGACCATGCCACAAATTTGGGATGAAAACGAAGGCAATGTCGCGCTCGAAAACGAGACGCGTGAAAAAATTGACAAACCGCACCTCTGGAAAGTTTTGCTGCACAACGACAATTACACCACGATGGATTTTGTCGTGACAATTTTAGTCGTCGTCTTTCACAAATCCGAAGGCGAAGCGGTAAGGATTATGCTGGACGTGCATCAAAAAGGCATCGGCGTCGTCGGCGCGTACACGCGCGAAATCGCGGAAACCAAAATCGCGCGCGTCACCGACATGGCGAAACAAGCAGAATTTCCATTATTGTGTACGATGGAACCGGAATGAAGGATGAGGGATGAAGGATGAAATATAGATGGCGTGATAGAGAGAAGGAGAGACAAAGCGAAACTCCAACCTCGAACTTCTACCATCCAACATCCAACCTCCAATCTCAATATGGCAGAATTTACTCAATCTTTACAACAAACGTTGCGCGATGCGTATCAGGACGCGCGCAAGCGACGACACGAATATATCACGCTCGAACATTTATTGTTTGCGCTGCTGCACGAAGGACGCGCGCGCGAAATCTTGACTGCGTGCGGTGCGAATCTGAAAAAGTTGGAGCAAGAGCTCGAAACGTTTTTGAAAAAACAAATTCAGTCGCTGCCCGGACGCAACCAAATCGAACCCGAAGCATCTGTCGCGCTGGAACGCGTTTTGACGAATGCGGAGTTTCACGCCGAGAGTTCTTCGGCAGGAAAAATTGAAAGCGGTGATTTGCTCGCGGCGATTTTACAAGAACCCGAATCCTACGCGCGCTATTTGCTCGAACAACAAAACGTGACGCGGCTCGATGTGCTGCGTTATATTTCGCACGGCGCTTCGAACGCAACACCGCAAGAGCAAGTGAACGCGGGCGCGGGTGAAGACGATGCTCCTGCGCGTGACCCGCTTAAAGCGTACACGACGGAATTGGTCGAACAAGCCGCGCAAGGAAAAATTGACCCACTCATCGGACGCGATGCGGAATTGGAGCGTACGCTCCAAGTTTTGTCGCGGCGCTTGAAAAACAATCCGCTGTACGTGGGGGACCCTGGCGTTGGCAAAACCGCGTTGGTGCAAGGACTTGCGTTACGGATTCACGAGGGCAAAGTGCCGGAACAACTCAAGGACGCGCGCATTTATTCGATGGACATGGGCGCGGTGTTGGCAGGCACAAAATTTCGGGGACAATTTGAAGAACGCATCAAAGGCGTCCTCAAGGCGCTCGAAGCCAAACCCAATTCGATTTTGTTCATTGACGAAATTCACACTCTCGTCGGCGCGGGCGCAACGAGCGGCGGTTCGGTGGACGCGTCGTCGCTCATCAAACCCATTTTGCAAAATGGTACGCTGCGCTGTATCGGCTCGACCACGCACGAAGAATTCAAAACCATGGAACGCGACCGCGCGCTGGCGCGCCGTTTTCAAAAAATTGACGTGAACGAACCGAGCGTTGATGAAACAATTCAAATTCTCGAGGGACTGAAATCGCGTTTTGAGGAACATCACGGCGTTACGTATAAAGACGAAGCGATTCGCGGCGCGGCGGAACTCTCTGCAAAACATATCCTCGAACGGTTTCTCCCGGACAAAGCAATTGATGTGATTGACGAAGCAGGCGCGCGCGAAAAATTACGTCTTGACTCTGACGCGACGCGTGTGATTGAACGCAAAGATATTGAGCGCGTCGTCGCGCTGATGGCGAAAATTCCGGCGGACAGCGTTTCAGGCGATGAACGTACGCGTCTGAAAAATCTCGACGCCGCGCTGCGCGCGCAAATTTTTGGGCAAGACAAAGCGATTGATGCAATCGTCGCGGCGATTCGTCTTTCGCGCGCGGGGTTGCGTACACCAAACAAACCCGTCGGCTCGTTTCTGTTTTTCGGTCCGACGGGCGTCGGCAAAACAGAACTTGCGCGTACGCTGGCGCACGCGCTTGGCGTTGAATTGCTGCGGTACGACATGAGCGAGTATTCCGAAAAACATACCGTCAGTCGGCTCATTGGCGCGCCTCCCGGTTACGTCGGGTTTGACCAAGGCGGTCAGCTCACCGACGCAGTGCGAAGACAACCGTACTCTGTCGTACTCCTCGACGAAATTGAAAAAGCGCATCCCGATTTGTTCAATATTCTTTTGCAAGTGATGGACCACGCGACGCTCACCGACAACACGGGACGCAAGTCTGACTTTCGCAATGTCGTTTTAATTATGACGACGAACGCGGGCGCGCGCGAATTGACGGCGACGCCGCTCGGTTTCAAAAGTACGGATGGTGCAGGTGATGCGGCGCGCAAGCCGATTGAAAATTTGTTCAACCCCGAATTTCGCAATCGGCTCGACGCGGTGGTGCGCTTTGACACGTTGGCGCGCGAAACAATTCTCCTCATTGTCGGCAAACAGCTCAACGAACTGCGCGTGGCTTTGAAACCAAAAAATGTGACACTCCATGTAAATGACGACGCCCGCGTGTGGCTCGCTGAACACGGCTATGACAAAAATTTTGGGGCGCGTCCTATGTCGCGGTTGATTGACGATGTGCTGCGAAAACCGTTAGCGGAGGCGATGTTGTTTGGAGAATTAGCGGATGGGGGAGGCAGCGCAAACACAAAGGTTGAGAATGATAAAATTGTTTTAGAGTACCAAAAAAATTCCGTCACACAGTGACGGAATTTTTTTGCGCAACCACTTGGTTAATATGGTCCGGCGTCGTCCGACAACATCCGCCGATGACGCGCGCGCCGTTGGCATACCACCCGCGCGCTTGCATCCCGAACGCGTCGCATGACGTTTCGCCGAGCCATTGATTGTGCGCGGCGTCAAAGATTTCGCCGGAGTTGGGATAGACGATGATTGGTTTTTGTGTCGCGTTGTACAGATTGCGAATCAGTCCGTTAATGTATCGCGGCGATGTGCAATTAACTCCAATCGCGGCGACTTGGGGATTTGCATTCAGCAAGGCGGCACATTCGACAATTGTTTCGCCGTGTGAGATGTGCATTTCATCGCGCGCGGCAAAAGTGAACCATGCGCACGTGTTTGGAAATTCGGTCAATAGTTTTGCCAACGCGCGCGCCTCCAATAAACACGGAATCGTCTCACATGCAAGCATGTCGGCACCCGCGTCAATCAAGACGCTCATTCGCTCGCGGTGAAATTCAATCAATTCATTTTCATTCAACGTGTAATCGCCGCGATATTCCGAACCATCGTGCAGGAACGCGCCATACGGTCCAATCGAAGCGACGATGAATGGATAAGGGCGATTCAAAGCATCGTTCTCATCCCCCCAAAATTCATCGCGCGCGTCACGCGCAATCATCACAGACTGTTGAATCACGCGCAAAGATTGTTCACGCGTCAAACCGCGCTGCATCAATCCTGCGATGGTCGCCTGATAACTCGCCGTCGTCGCGCAGTCCGCGCCCGCGCGAAAATAATCGAGATGCACTTGTTTGATGAGTTCGGGTCGTTCCAATAAAATTTTTGCTGACCACAATGGGTCGTTCAAATCCGCGCCGCGTCGTTCGAGTTCCGTCGCGAGCGCGCCGTCGAGGACGACGATGGAATGTTGTTTGAGAATATTCGAAATAGGATTGTTCATTTCAAAATTTTTTCTAACGTTGGCGCGAGTTCATTCGGCAGACAAAACATCGTTCCCCAAACGCCGTCCGCGTTTTTGTGGTCGGCGTTTTTTTGTGTCACCCACTTGCCCGTATTTAGACGAAACGCGTCATAGGCATTGTCTATAAGCATTTTTGCAATTGTGTGGTCTTCATCCGGTGAATGTGATTCAATCAAAACGAGTGGGCGATGTTTTCCAATTGTTTTGCTCATGCCGGGCAGTGCCAAGACTGCTCCGCCTTCGATGTCTGTTTTGATGAAATGAATGGGATGTGCCTTGTCTGCAAGAAAATTGTCTAGCGCGATGCCTTCCACTTGAAGCGATGTGCGTTGGTTCGCTGCCACCTCTGCGTGCGCGAACGATTGCACAATGGAACTGGAATGATGATGATGCGAAAGAAAAAATTCGACAGGGCGATTCGTGTCAATACACGCCGCTTGGACAACTTGGATTTTGTGCGTGTGGCTTGCTTGCAGATGTCCGCGCAGACGCATTGTGGTTTCGGGACTCGCTTCAAATGCGTAAATTGTTTCAAGTGCGGGCAGCGCGCGTTCGAGCCAGTACGAATATGCGCCCATGTTCGCGCCAGCGTCAATCGCCGCGCCGTTCCACGACTGCGCGTCCAACGCGGCAAACACATTTTTCAACAGCGCAAAACTACGCAACTCCCACGCGCCGATGAGCAAGTGCAAATTAATGTCGGCGCGATTTTTTATCTTCATGCCCCGCAGCGGACCCCAACGAATGGTTGTCCAGCGCGCATCGGGAAAAAAGAATTCCCGCATTGCGCCGCGCACTGCGGGAACATTAAATTCGAGATGACGTAAACGCGAAAACATTATTTCGTCAATGCTTTCAAAACATCGTCGAGCGAAACGGTGTCGCCCGCGTTCTTTAACGGCGCAAGGCGACGATACATTTCGGCGGCGGCGCGATGAAATTCCGGCGGCAAATTCGCACCTGCAAAGGTTTCCGCAATCTCGCGCATTTCGCCTTCAAAGCGCCATGCTTTTTGCTTGACGCTCCGCGCGCGTTTTTCGGTCTCGCGCACAAAATTGGAGTCGTCGCGTGTCCACTGTTCATACAATTCCGCGCGCACGCCCAATGTTTCGGACGCGCCGAGAATCGCGCACAACAGCGCGGTGGTGCCTTTGGTATAAGCGGCGTAACACATTTTCAGTGCGGATGCTTTGCCAATCTCGCCGCCGATGATTTGTGTTTCCAATGGACCATTCACAAAACATTCTGCAATCTCTGGCGCGCGTTCGCCTGTCAAGTACAACCACGTTTCGCCGCGCGTCCACGCAGGTCCGCCAATAATTCCGCCATCCACAAAATCAATTCCAGCCGCGTGCATGGCATTGCCAATCTCTTGCGCGCTTTGTGGCGCAATCGCGTTCGCATCACAAAAGATGCCGCGAAAATGTCGCGCAATGACTTGATGCGCAACATCCATTGCCGCGTGCCGGGGACAAATGGAGAGAAGGATGTCACATCGCGCGCAAAGATTTTCGAGCGTGATTACATCTTGGAGATTGTATTGTGCGGCGCGTTCGCGCGTGGCTTGGCTGCGATTTTCGGATGCCCAATACACCGCGTGTCCACTATTGAATGCGGACGCGGCGATAGAGATGCCCATCGCGCCGGGGTGAAGAATTCCAATCGAACGCATTGAATCAATTTCGCAGCATCGGTTTGGTGCGTTTGCACAATTGCAATGGCAAGCCCCACGGGTCGCGCAACATGACGAGATGCAAGCCGTTCGTGTTATCGTCGCTCACCAACGTTGCGCCCGCCTCGAGTAATTTTGCTTTGTCTTGCGTTGGGTCATTCGAAACAAAGGCAACGTGCAGCAGCAATGGATTCATGTTCGCGTAATCCGGCACTTGGTCAGGCGGATTGTTGTAAAACTCGAGCGTCATTTGTCCGCTCTCGTCCGCGAGAAAATGCGTGTACGGCGCATCGGGACGATTCCAAACAATTTCCATGCCGAGATGTTGTACATACCATGCCGCTGCTTGGATGGGTGATGCGACGTTAAAAGCGACGTGTTCGAGTTTCACTGATTCTCCTTGAGTTATTCAAATTCACTATCTTCATCTGCCGCGCGAATTTCTTGATTAACAATTTCGCGCCACAATTGCATGACTTCTTCACTCGCGTTCACTGCGCGCAAGCGTTCTGCCACCGCGCTGTTTTCGTTTTTCAATTCGGGAAAGGCGAGCAACAACATTGCCAAATCGCGGCGGTCAGTAAATGACTTGGGTTGCCCACTGCGTTGATGCATTGCACTTACTTTTTGTGCGATGAGTTCTTCGGGGGTTGCTACCAGAATTTGCGCGATGCGTTTTGTAGGCGGCAACTGATTTACGGGGCGAATGTCCACAAGATGCCGATTGCCCTCTTTGCGAATTTGATAAAGCCGCAAACCTTTACCTTGCGCCACTTCACGAACACGAACAGCAATATGAAATTTGTTGCTCAAGTACGTTCGCAATTCTTCTGCAAGTTCGTGAGCGCGAATAGATTGAATGTCCACATCCTCACTCATACGTGGTTCTTCCACATACACATTGACCGCTTGCGCGCCAAACAGCACGACATCATTCCGCTCGCGCAAAAATTCCAATACGGCTTGATGGATTGTTGCGAGAGGCAGCGATTCGTGCGTCATAAATTCGCGAAAGGTGAGGGCGGCGGGAGTGAACATTTACACATGCAGTTATATCACAGGTAACAAAAAAAGTCAGTCCGAATTTCGGACTGACTTTTTTTGTTGCAAATTTACCTTCCCTCAATTACCGTCCGCCGATAACGGCAACATAATTCGTCACCCACTCGTGGTACGGCACACATTCCGTTTGCGTTTCACATTTGGCGACAGGAGTGCGCCAGAAAAAGATTTTTTCGAAATCTTCGAAACCGTTTGTCTTGCAGCCCTCGTCGGTCAAGAGCTCGTTCCCTTTGCACGCGGCGGGAACTGCAGGATTCGAACCGAACCACGCGGCGAGGTCGCCTTGCAGTTTCGGATTCAATGACCATTCGAGCCATTTGTACGCGCAGTTTGGATGTTTGGCTTCGATGCTCATCATGGTCGTATCCGCCCAACCTGTTGCGCCTTCTTCGGGAATTGTGCTGGCAATCGGCTGTTTGTTGAATTGCAGCAAGTTTACCTGGAAGGGCCACGAACCGGAAGCGACGACGCCTTCATTGGTGAAATCGTCCATTTGCACAAACGCATCATGCCAATAGCGTCCAACGATTTGGCGTTGTCCGCGCAAAAGTTCCAGCACGGCATTGAATTGGTCGCGATTCAATTCGTATGGATTCTTGATACCGAGTTCGGGTTTTGTCTTCATCAAGTACAACGCCGCGTCCGCGAGAAAAATCGGACCATCATACGCTTGTACGCGACCTTTGTTCGATTTGCCGTCCGGCAGATTTTGTTCGACGAATGTCACTGCCCACGACTTGGGCGCTTCTTTGAAAACTTCGGTGTTGTACATCAACACATTCGGACCCCATTGATAGGGAACGCCGTAATGTTTGCCATTGACCGTGTGCCATGGCGCGTTCTGCAAGCGGGTGTCCACCGTGTTCCACGATGGAATCAACGCGGGATTGATTTCTTGGACGCGTCCGCCCGCGATGAGACGATTGCTTGCATCACCCGACGCGGTCACGAGGTCGAAACCACCTTCGTTCATCAACGCCACCATTTCGTCCGAAGTCGCGGCGGTTTTGACATTCACTTTGCAGCCCGTGTCGGCTTCAAACTTGGTGACCCAATCGTATGCTTTGTCCGTTTCGCCGCGCTCGATATAACCAGCCCACGCGACGATACCGACTTGTCCTTCGCCTTGACCGACTTCGGTCTTCATTGCGCCTGCGGGCGCTTGGGTTGGGAGTGGGACGGCGGTTTCTTGGACTACGACGGTTTGTTGTGCGACGACAGTTTCTTTGACGGTGTTGACGACGGTTTGAACAACGGGCGCGCTTGTTTCTTTGACGGTGACGACGACCGTTTGAATGACGGGCGCTGCCGGAGTCGCCGGTGTGCCGCACGCGACGGCAAACAACGCGATGAGCGCACATATTGCGAGTAGAACAAATTTGACTTGCATTCCTCTCCTCCTTGAGAAAATGATGTTCTGTACGTGCGTGCGAACGCACTCACGGGGCGTGAGTATAACACACGGCTTTTTTGCCTGTCAACGAACAAAAAAACGCATCGCGCGAAATTGCCACGATGCGTTCGTGTTGTACAAATTTATGACGCACTGCGTTATACGCCAATGCCATCGGCAACCCAACCGATACCGAGCTCTTCCAATTTGGCGCGCGTGGGAATGCCTGTTTTCACATCCCAACCGCTCATCGCAAAATACACATCTTTGGCGTGTTCCATTTCTTGGTGGTCAAGTTTCACACCGTCTGTTGCGCCGCCTTTGAGTTCTTTGAACATTTTTTTCGGCAGCGCATCGTCCTTGCGGTCAATGCCTTCGCGTGCGTTGAACGCGCGCAACATGTTCAAACGTCGTTCGCCCGCTTGCATGTATTCGTACAGTGAATAATTCCAACCTGTCGCGGCTTTAATCAAATCAACGACATGGCTCGGACCGTAGAGTGTCCATGCGGGACCGAATACGAATTGGCATAAACCAAATGTGTCGAGTCCCGAATAAAATTGTTGTGTCTTTAGCGCGAATCGCACTTTTTCATTGGTCAACGAACGCTGCGGCTGCGGCTCGTACAAACCAAGTTGATTCAAGCGTTCCATGTACAAATCGCTGGTGTTGCCCTCTTCGTACATCGGGTCGTGTTCGGACGATTGATGGTCTGCGCCGAACGGATTGACCGCGTAAATCAAACCGAGCGAACGTTTTGCTTGCGGCATGTGCGCGGGCAATTCTTGTTTCTTGGTCGTGACCACCAAATCTTCCGCGCCCTTGCCGATTTTTTGCGCGGCGCGCGCTGAACCTTCCGCGAGCATTTCACCCAACGGCGTCGCGCGCGTGAGCGTATCTTGCAACACTTGAATCATCGCTTCCGCGTTGCCATAGCGCAATTCGATGCCACCCGTATCCGCGCTCGTCAAAATTTCGTGTTCGTAACAATCCATCGCAAACGCGATGGTTGCACCTGCGCTGATGGTGTCCACACCGTACTCGTTGCACATTTGCGACGCGAGGGAAACAGCTTGCAAATCATCCACGCCACAGTACGAACCGAATGTCGAGAGTGTTTCATATTCCGCGCCGCCGAAATGTGGTTCGATTTTGATGCCCTTCCATTCGGAATCCGCCACGCGTTTGCAGCGCACGGAACACGAGTAACACGATTCGCGCCCGACGGTATTTTGGCGTCCTTCTTTCGCACCCTTCAACACTGTATCGTACAGCGTTTCGCCGGAAATTTTTTCCCAACCGTGAAAATCGCCGCTATCGTAATTGTACGTGGGTAACGAGCCGATGGTGTTTTGATACGAGACCACGCCCGCCGTCCCATATTTCGCGAGCGATACCATGTCCGCGTTGTCGTTGATAATTTTCGGACCCATTTTTGTCAATTCAATAATCGCTTTCGGGTCTGCCCATTGAATAGACTTTGCCCCTTTGGTGCCGCGCACGACAACCGCTTTCAAATTTTTGGAACCCATCACCGCGCCGAGCCCCGTGCGTCCGTTCGCGCGCGATGCCATATTGATAATCGCCGCATAGCGCACCAACTTTTCACCGGCGGGTCCGCACTGTGCGATTTCGATATTTACATCGCCCAATTCGTGTTTCAGAATTTCTTCAACCTCGTGCGTGGTCTTGCCCCACAAATGCCGCGCGTCGCGCAATTCCACATGCCCGTCGCGGATGTACAAATACATCGGATGCGGCGCGCGTCCGCGAAAAATGATCGCGTCGTATCCGGCGAATTTCATCTCGGCAGGAAAATAACCGCCGCACTGCGAATCACCAATCGCGTCGGTGAGCGGTGATTTCGCGTTTGCCATCATGCGCGATTGTCCCGACACGGGCGCGCCTGTGAGTACACTCAACGAAAATGTCAAAATGTTTTCGGGGCTGAACGCGTCCACATGCGCGGGCATGTCGTTCAAAATATGGTACATGCCCAACGCGCTGCCGCCGCCGTACATGCGATAAAACGCGGCGCTTGGTTCATCCACTTCATGCACGCGCTTGGTCAAATTGACGTGCAAAATTTTTCCGTTGTAACCGAGGGGCATTACGGACTCCTTTGTTCGTAGGATGGAGAATTGTCAGCGGATTGCAAAAGCGGATAAGCGGAGGGGGATATGTTTTCCGCTTATCCGCTGACAGTGTTTGCTTTATCGCCGATTGCCGAACAGGCGCAAGAGGAAGAGGAACAAGTTGATGAAATCAAGATACAACACCAACGCGCCCATGATGGATGCTTTGCTGCCTTGTTCCGAATTGACATCGGTTTGATACGCGAGGTTTTTAAGTTTTTGCGTATCGCGCGCAATCAACGCGATGAAAACCAAAACGCCGACGACGGAGATAATCCAGTACAGCGCTTCGCTCTGCAAAAAGAAATTGATGAGCGAGGCGATGATGATGCCGATGAGAGCCATGAACGCTATATTGCCGATGCGCGTCAAGTCCATGCCCGTTGTCAGACCGATAATGCTCATAACGCCGAACATGCCCGCGGTTGCAACGAACGTTGACGCGATGGACGTGCCTGTGTACACGAGAAAGATGCTAGAGAACACGACGCCCGTCAACGCCGCGTACGCGAAAAAGATGACCATCGCAACCGGCGCTGAAAGACGACTAATGGCGGCGGACAGCGCGATGACGAGAGCGATTTGCACGATAAACAATCCGATTGTGATGAACGGATTGCCAAAGAATAGATTTTGCAGGGCTTCGCTGCCAAATGTTGTCCATGCGACAACTGCCGTTACCAACAACGCGGCAAACATCCACAGGTACACGCGCGGCATGAAACTTTTGATAGCTTGTTCTTGCTGCGCGATTGAAAATGATTGATTCATTTGTGCCTCCTAACTTATTTTAGCTTTTCCCATTCTTCCCGGCTTATCCCCGCTTGCCGCAGAATCCGGGCGAGAAATCCACGACCAATATCTCCTTCATGGGGATTTGGAATGGATACGGTGACTTCGCCCTTTCGCATATATTCGTGATCGGCTCCCGAATGCGGACCATTAAAACCCGCCTTCCGCAAATAATAGATCAAATCCCTGCGCTTGATTGGTCCAAGTCTGGGCATCCTTACATCGCCATTTCACGAGCGTTCAGGTCAATCCCGTCAATGACAGGAATCAAATCCCCGAAGCGCAGTTTCACAATAAGCCATCCTTCCAACACACTCTTGAGCTCCGTTCGACATGCCTCAAGCGTTTTTTCGTTCGCATACACTCCTTGCAAACTAGGAATTTCACCGTAAAAAGATTCATCTTCCAGAATCTCGTATGCGGCATGTTTCATCGCCGCTTGAATATATTCGGTCAACATCTCTACCTCTCAATTTGGCGCAATTCTACATCATCCGTTTGTGACTTTCAACCGTCAGTTCTCACGTGAGGTAACGGCGCGTAATGTTCGACTAGCGGAAACGGGTCATAAAAATGATGCAGTAATTTTTTCCATTCGGGATAACGCGCGGATTGGCGAAAGCCGATGGTATGCGCCTCGAGCGTCTCCCATTGCACGAGTAATACGTAACGATGGGGCGTTTCGATACAACGCTGCAATTCGTGTGCGATGTAGCCCGGGGTTGCAGCAATCAGCGGCGAGGCAATTTCAAACGCGCGTTCGAATTCTTGAGTTTGTTCGGGAATTACATCGAGATGCGCGATTTCGAGAATCATCAAATGCCCACAGCCGCCAAATCATCCAGCACGGTGCGAATCGCAGCCGCAATTGTGGGGTGGTCGACTTCTAAATCCACCAAAGCGAGGTTCAAGCGTTCGCCCAATGATTCGTAATGAATAGACGGGTCCGCGTTAGATGGCTCGACGAGCGGTTGAATTTTTTCGCGCAGTTCATCCACAATCGCCTGTGTTTTTTCCGTTGGTTGTGATTGCGATAATTCGTTGTGCAAATTGCTGATGCTGTCGTTAAGATTTGATTGTGACATTTGGGTTATCCTACTAACTCTTCGAGTTGACTCACGTAGCTTTCCAAGACCTGAAACGCGGCTTGAACGGGTTCGGGTTGTGATAAATCTACACCCGCATCGCGCAAGGCATCGAGCGGATATTTGCTGGTGCCCGCGCTCAAAAAGCCGATGTAATCTTGGACTGCGTTTGGAACGCCGCTCAAGATTCGTTTGGACAATGCGTTCGCGCCCGAGATGCCCGTCGCGTATTGAAACACGTAATAATCATTATACAAATGCCCGAACGTCGCCCACGTGATTCCATCGCGTTGGCGGTCAATTTGTAAATCTGCGCCATATCCTTCGGCGTACAAATCCGCGCACAGCTCAATCAATTCGTCGGCGGTCAGTGCTTGTCCATGTTCAACGCGTTCGTGTGCGACGAGTTCAAAGCGCGCGAGCGTGGGCATGATAAAAAAGTAGCGATGAAAATTGCCCATCGCTTCTTCGAGCAGGTTGATGCGGAACGCGCGGTCGGTGATTTCTTTGAGCATGTACGCGCGTACGAGCGCTTGATGAAAATTCGACGCGACTTCGGCAACAAAATTTCCGTACTGGGTGTACACGACAGGTTGGTTCTGCCATGTAAAGTACGAGTGGACAGAATGTCCAAGTTCGTGCGCGAGCGTTGAAAGCGCGCCCATGTTGTTGTCGTAACTCATCACGATAAACGGATGCGTGCCGGATGTGCCGGATGAAAACGCGCCTTCGGTCTTGCCGCGATTCGGCAGCGCGTCTACCCAGCGCGCTTCGAGTGCACCGCGCCGCACAATGTCCACATATTCTTTGCCCATCGGCGCGAGTCCCGCCGTTATCCATTCCACTGCTTCTTCGTACGAAATGTAACGCGCCTCTTGTGTTAATGGCGCCCAAATATCGTAGGTGTGCAGCGATTCGACGCCCAATGCTTTTTTCCGCACGCGCCAATAGCGATGCCACGTGCCGAGATTCTTTTTGAAATTGTTGATGAGATTGTAGAAAACGCTGACGGGAAGGTTTTGGTCAAAGAGCGTCATCTCTAACGTATTTTCAAAACGACGCGCATGCATTTGAAACACATTTTGTTTGATAGAGGTCGCGAGCTGCGCGGCAGACGTATTTTTGAAGGCGAGATACGTATCGCGATAATTTTGCCAGGCGTTCCGGCGCAATTCGCGGTCCGTGCCATCGAGCCAGGTATAAATGCTTCCTTGCGCGACTTCACGTTCATTTCCTTCACTGTCGCGTGCGGGGACGAATCTCATGTCCGCGCTGGTGAGCACATTGTTCGACATGTACGCACCGGAGAACGGGTCTGCCAACATGCCCAAAATTTCTTCCACTTCACTCGAACGCACATGTTGTTGTTTGCGGAATAAATTGTCGAAATACTGTTTGTAAATTTCGAGACGCGGTTCGTGCGCCATCCATTGTTTGAGGGTGTCATGCCCGATGGCTATGATTTCCGGGTCGAGAAATGCAAATGCCGCGCCCGCGCGTCCTGCCAAACCCAACACGCGTCCGTTCATCGAAGCCGCGTTTTGGTCGAGCATATCTACTGCGTGGCTCATGGCAGCATACACAAAAACAATGCCAACGCGTTTTTGCAAGTGCTGCGCGAGTTCGAGCGCGTCGGCAAGTGTTTGCGCGTTCTCTGCGAGATGCCCGCGATAAAGGTCGAGCTGCCCCAAATCTGTGCCAACAAGTTCAAATTCGTGCTCCCATGCGGCTTGATTGGGAAAAACGCTCGCGCTGTCCCATTTGTACTTGTCGGCGATTTCACTACGAAGGGGAAGTGTATTTGTGGTTGACAATGCTTTGCTCCCGAAAAGATTTAAGGTTTCACTTTGACGACAATGTGATTGCTGCCCGCACCGCTCCAGTAATACGGACCGTGCGGACCGAGACTCACTTCAAACGTGACGGACGCATGAATATCTACTTGTCCGCGTCGCACACCGCGCAGAACAAATTCAGCTTTATCCGAATCGCCCGTCCCGAGACCGAGATAGTGCGTCACCGATTTTGGTTTGGCAGGTCGCAGTACCGCTGCGCCATTGTTGGATGTAAGGAAAAGGGAGTACTGCGGCAAACCGAGACCCGCGCATCCTTTATTTTTGAGTCGGACAGAAATTGTGACGGTCTCACCGACTTGAATTTGGCTCTCTGATGCGCGGACGCGAAGTGATTCGTCGTGACTCTCGCAAGGTGCCGGTGTAGGCGTGATTTGAATCGCGCTCGCGCGCAATGGTTCGGGACGCGCGCCATTGCTCGTTCCAAACAAAAGCAGCGCCAGTCCCAAACCAACCAGAACCGAATAAACAAAATGGGCGCGTTTCATTCACGGATCTTTCATCGTCCGCATTTCGCCATCCGATTCAATCGAAACAATCCATTCCAATTCGCTCGCGTCTTGCACGCGCGCACCCGTTGCCGTCGCGCCAAAGCCGCGAATCAAACGTAACGTGCGCGCGATGACAAAACCGAGTTCCTGCAATTCCGCGCGGCGCGTTGCTAAATCGCCTTGCACGCGCACAATGACGCGAAAATTTGCGCGCGGATGCGCTTGAATTTCCCTGGCGAGTGTTGCGTCCAACTTGGACATGTGTGTTTGTATCTTAGCACAAACGAAATAGGTGAGCAACGCGAAAACAGTGAGCGCACAGAATTCGCCCCCTCAAAAAGGTTGAAAATTTTCCCCTTTTATTTTCTATTTTGTTGTGCTATCATCTCGCCATTCTCTCTCGGCAACTCTCCAACACCGCTTCCCCAAATCAGACGCCTGACTTGATTCCATTCTCAATTTACGTTTGACATTTAACGCTTGAAGTTTGCGTTACTCGTCAGTCGTTCCAAACCAAATGCTACCATCCGCCACCGAACACCTTTCGCCCGTTTGGGCGCGTTATTCCAATATCGTCGCCGACCACGCGCAAGGCGCGTACATTTATACCGAAGACGGCACGCGCTATCTCGATTTCACGTGCGGCATCGGCGTCACCAATACCGGACATTGCCATCCAAAAGTTGTCGCCGCCGCGCAAGAGCAAGTTGGTAAATTGATTCATGGGCAAGCGAACATTGTGTACCACAGACCCATGCTCGATTTGGTTGACCAATTGCTCACCGTTGTTCCGCAATCGCTCGACACATTTTTCTTTTCCAATTCAGGCGCGGAAGCAATTGAAGCGAGTGTGAAACTCGCGCGCGCCGCGACAGGACGCCCGAACATTATCAGTTTTGTCGGCGGCTTTCATGGACGCACGAACGCGGCGATGGCATTAACTTCGTCCAAAGCAGGGTATCGTTCGCGTTATGCGCCGCTCGCATCGGGCATTCACATCGCGCCTTATCCTTACGCATATCGCATGGGAATGTCTCCCGAACAAGCGTCGCAATTTTGTTTGAACGAATTGGAATACATGCTCGAAACACAAACGTCGCCGAGTGAAGTCGCGGGAATTTTAATCGAACCCGTTATGGGCGAGGGCGGCTATCTCGTTCCGCCCGACGGATTTTTGCAAGGGCTGCAAGCGATTGCGAACAAACACGGCATCATGCTCATTGCCGACGAAGTGCAAAGCGGATTCGGGCGCACGGGCAAATGGTTCGGGCATCAACACTGGAATATCACGCCTGACATTATGGTGATGGCAAAAGGTCTCGCCTCCGGTTTTCCATTGAGCGGCATCGCGGCGCGCAAAGAAATTATGGCGAAATGGGCGCCGGGTTCGCACGGCGGCACGTATGGCGGAAATGCAGTCGCGTGCGCGGCAGGCGCGGCAACGATTCGCGCGATGAAAGAAGACGCGATGATTGAAAACGCGTCCAAGATGGGACCTGTGCTGCTCGGCGGACTGAAAGATATTCAAGAAGAATTTCCCATCATCGGCGATGTGCGCGGAATCGGACTCATGGCGGCAACAGAATTCACGCATCCATCAGGCGATTGGCACGAATCGAAAAAAATCGCGAACGCGGTGCGACAGAAATGCATGGACGACGGAAATTTGATGCTGCTCACCTGCGGACCGTACGACAATGTAATTCGCTGGATTCCGCCGTTGATAGTGAATGAGTCGCAAGTAAATGACGCGTTGGGCGTGTTCAAGAACGCGGTCAAGAATGTGGTGAGTTGAGCAGCCACCTGTGTTTATTTCTCACGACAACGCGCAATTGTATGCAGTAGAATTTGGAAATGGTCCACGCACCCTCGTCGCGCAAGGCGGTTGGGCAGGCAGTTGGGAATTGTGGACCGAACCGTTCGGCATTCTTTCCAAAACATGGCGCACGGTGGCATACGACCATCGCGGTACAGGCGCGACGCTCGCATCAGCAGAGTCCATTACATTCGACACACTCGTCGCCGATTTATTTGCCGTTCTTGACGCGTTAGAGATTGAACGGTGCGTACTCGCGGCTGAATCGGCGGGCGTTGCCGTCGCACTGGGCGCGGCGTTCGAACATCCCGAACGTTTTGACGGACTTGTTCTCGTTGATGGTTTGTACTATCGCCCCGCGTCAGATGACGTTGATTCATTTGTCGTTGGACTGCAAATGCAATTTGAAGAAACTATTGAACAATTTGTTCAAGCGTGTGTTCCGCCATCAGAACCAAACCGCGCAGCAATTTGCGAATGGGGCAAAAAAATTTTGATGCGTTCATCGCAAGCCGCTGCAATCAACTTGTACGAAAGCATGGACGGAATTGATTTGCGCGCAGAAATTCCACACATCAAAATTCCAACTCTGGTTGTGCATGGCGAGTCGGATGTGATTGTGCCGTCCGTTTCATCGGAATGGTTGGCATCCAATCTGCCCAACAGTCAATTCCAAATGATTCGCGGCGCGGGACACGTACCGACGATGACGCATCCGCGCGAGGTCGCTGAGGCAGTGAATTCATTTTTTACACATTGAAAACGCGAGGAGCTCTTTGTTATGGCAAACGCAGAACTCAAAACCAAAGTGAACGACGCGAGCGTCACAAAATTTCTCGACAGCATCACGGATGAGAAAAAACGCGCAGATGCGTACACGATTCTCGACATGATGCGAAAGGCGACAAAAGCCGAACCGAAAATGTGGGGCAGCAGCATCGTCGGTTTCGGCAGTACGCATTATGTGTACGCCAGCGGGCGCGAAGGCGATTGGCTCTTGATGGGATTTTCACCGCGCAAACAAAATTTGACCCTGTACGCGATGGGTCCGGGCTGGCACAGCTATGATGCCATCAAGGACTTGGGGAAATACACATTGGGCAAAGGATGTCTGTACATCAAAAGGTTGGAGGATGTGAAAATTCCTGCGCTCAAAAAACTGATTGGCGAAGCGGTCAAAGGCGGCAAAGCGATGAACAAAGAAATGGCGAAAAAGAAAAAAGGGTAGAGCGTGACCATGGCGGACAAAAAACAATCAGCAAACGATTTTGATTTTGTGCCGGGCGCGCCCGCACGCCGCGCGCTCGCCAACGCGGGCTATACGCGTCTGAAACAACTCACCAAAACTACCGAAGCCGAACTGATGAAATTGCACGGGATAGGACCGAAAGCGATGGCGGCGATTAAAGAGGCGATGAAAGAGAAGGGATTGACGTTCAAGAAAGCAAGTTGAAGATGCACGAAAAGTGAAAACAATGAGTGTTATCTATGACCCCGAAACAGATACATTGACGATTTTGTTTTCCGATACACTTGTCGATGAAAGCGACGAGGTGAAACCTGGCACCATTCTCGATTTCGATACGGACGGAAATATCGTCTCGATGGAAATTCTCAATGCCTCGCAATATGTCAAGACGCCGAGCCAAATAGAATATCGTGTTGCGCCATTTGCAGTCTAATTGCGAATGACTCTTACCGAACGCCTCCGCCTCTACTCGCATCACCAACAGCATTTTGACAAATCCGCGCGCAGTTGCGGTCAGCGGATTGGTGAAAGCAAATAAGCGGATACGAGACGCGCGCCATCCGCTTATCCGCTAAAATCTGCTGTCAACGGTCTCACAACACCAAAATCTTTTTTTCGATGAATCTCACCGAACACCTCCGCCTCTACACGCATCATCAACAACATCTCGCCAAAACCGCGCGCAGTGCCGAACAAGCACTGCGCGATGTTGTTGCCGTGTACAGCGCACATCCGTCCGCCCCGCTTTCACTTTTCGCGCGCACGAAAAATTTTGATGCAAAAAAATTTCGCGCGCTGGAAAAAACGCGCGCGGCGATTCGGTTGGGCGCGATGCGCGGTTCGATTCATTTGCTGCCGCGCGAGACCGCGCCAAAAATTTTCGCGGCGACGATTGGCAATGACCCGAAAATGTTGGCGCGACGATTGCAAGTCGCGCGCGTGAATTTGGACGAATACGCAAAATTCAAACGTGAGGTTTTGAAAAATGTGCGCGAACCGATGAGTGTGCGTGCGCTGCGCGACGCGACAGGAGAGAAAGAAGCGGGCTTGGGAACACTGCTGCGCGCAATGAGTGATGAACGGCTTGTGCTGCGCGTCGGCGCGGATGGTTTGCGTTCGAATGATTTGAAATATGTGCCGACGAAAATTTGGTTGGGTGAGGAATTAAAGCCAGAGGACAAGGAAGAATCGCTAGTGTGGCTTGTGCGGGAATATCTGCGCGCGTTCGGTCCTGCGCGGGTTCAAGATGTGACGTGGTGGATAGGGATTACGAACACGATTGTGACGAAAATTCTCGCGCAGACTGAAACGGTGGATGTGGGCGATGGTTATTTGTTGTTGCAAGAAGATGTGCGCGCGTTTGAAAAAATAAAATCGTTTGAGCGAGATGTGATTGCGATTTTGCCGAAATGGGATGCGTACACGATGGGTTACGCGCCCGACGGACGCGAACGTTTTGTGACGCGTGATATGCAAACGCGCATTTATGACAAAGTGGGCGATGGGTACGGCGCGATTTTGTTGAATGGCTTGGCAGTCGCCGCGTGGGATTTGAAAAGCCCGAAAGATATTTTGCAAGTGAACATTGATTGGTTCGAGAAACCGAACGCGCAATTAAAGCAAGCGGTGATTGCTGAAATGGAACGCGTCGCGGTATTTTTGGAATGTGCAGGCGTCACGTTTCAACATTTGGGCGATGAACACGCGAGTCGCGCAATCGGGCGAATGCGTTAATTACATTCGGGAGACAGAGCGGGGACAGGAGAGAGAACAAGTGCTACTCACATTTTTTGTACGGAGTTTGCAGGTGATATTGTTAGGTGTTGGCAATGTTCCGCGTCCGCACAATTTTTGGTTTGTATTGTTGCTTCTATTTTTCCTCTTATGCACGCGCGCAAAAGCAGATATCGCGCACGCCTTTCCCCCAACCGCGCCACCCACACCCGGCGAGATTGACCCGCAAGGCGCGCCTGAAAATTATTTAATGTTCCGCGATGATGAATTGTATGTGCCAAAAATAGATTTCGACAGTGGGCTTGGCTATGATGTCATCGCGCAAGATTTCGGATATCCCGACGCAACCTTGGAAATTACCGCATCGGTTTCGGCGAATACCGATAATTTCGTCGGCGATTTCGTCCCAGAAGTCTATGCCGCGCGCGGACGCGTCACGCGTCAAGATGCCGACCAAGTGATTGCGATTTTTCCAAAGGCGTCCGAGCTGTATGTAATGATACCGAATGAAGCGGGCGCAAACGCTATTGGTTCATTCGATATTCCACATGACGACATTTTTCTCGGCATGGATGTCGGCGACCTCGACAAGGTTGCTGACAGCGCGGGCAACAATCACGATGAGGTTGTGATTGCATATTCCGCCGCAACGGAAAATGACAGTGGCGCGGTGAATCTCACAGTGTTGAATTACACGAGTGCGCAAAATATCCACGAACCTGTTTGCATTGCAAATGCGACAACCTCGATTGGCGTTGACCCGTTGTGGCAGATTGATGTGGTGGATACGATTCTCGATGTGTCAGTGGCTGACTTTGACAATGATGGAATGAATGAAATCGCCGTGACGCATTTGCAAGATGCCACACACTTTGTCGTCACCACGTTTCGATACACGTTTGACGGAAATAGCTGCACGCTCACACAACAATTCGCGACGGTCACAACAGAAACAGAGACAGAGCTGTCTGCGATTGGCTCGATTCAAACCGATGTCGGTGATATGGATGGCGATGATGTGACAGACCTTGTGATTGTGCGTGCAGTCAAGGATTCCACCTCTCCAACGAATTATGTTGTGGCTTATTTTTACGGAGGCGTCTCGAACTTGAATTTGCAGCAGAAAGCAGAGTCCGCTGTTGGCGCGACCGCGCAGACTACACGGACGCGCGTTCAAGTGGCAACGGGGCTTTTCAAATTTGACCCGCCAAATGGTTATGATTTTTCGCGCCGACAAGTGTTAGTCGGTTACGCGTTTGACTCGCAAAGTGTTGACGTGCAAGCGTTCGAGTGGGTGGGGACAGACAATCCTCAAGTCGAACCAATTGGAGAATTGGGATATTTCACAGAGGTCTATGTCAATTCAAGTTGGTCGATTGCAACGGGCGCCTTCAAAGGCGTTCTTGCTCCCGACGACCCGCGTTGGTCAGCTGCGTTTTATGCGATGAATACGGACCCGGACAAACCAATCGCGTCCTATTACTTGTTTGATGTGGATGACTTGCCGGGCAAACGCCGCGATGTCAATTGGTCAGTTCAACAAACCGGCGCTCGATTTCCAATTGTGGCGTTTGATGTGGACAGCAATTCGCGTTTTCTCGGCGCGCCTGTACACATTTACGTTCCGAAAACGATAAAGACCGATTACATTATTTATGAACCGCCCAAGCATACGTTCTATAACCTTGACACAAGCGGCAAGTGGGGTTATGCAGGGCAAATTGTCAACGTGAGTCGTTATCCCGATTTCAACGTGACGTTCACTGAAAACCAAACATCCAGTTTTAGTACCACTACGAAAGGTGGCAGCGATTGGACGATTGGCGGCTCGTTGTCAGCATCCGCATCCAGCACCGTCGAAGGCGGATTCGCCGCGGGGATTGCGTCCGCCGAAGCAAAGACCACTGTCGGAATTTCCAACACACTTTCATACAATTACAACAAGCGCAGCGAAACAACCGATTCGCAATATCACAGTGAAAGCGTCACCTACTCGACGACAACTTCGGCGGATGATTCATTGGGCGGCAGTCGCCAAGAGTTGGACATTTGGCGCTATCGCATTTTTGGATTGCCGGAAGGCGCGGGTGGTTCGTATCCGAATGCTTATTACGATTACGTAATTCCAACCAAGCCCGTGGACTTTGAAGGCATTTCAGGACTTGACCTCGATTGGTATCAACCACAGCACGAGAACGGGAATTTGCTTTCGTACCCACTTGCCGACAATGGCAACTTTCAACCGTCCGATGTGGGAACCATTGTGGTCAGCGGCACGGTCATGTCAGGCACGCTCATTCCCGCGTCCGAAATCCCATGCTGCGGGAACAGTGGAACCGAAGCATTGAAATTCGACGCGAGTCTTTCGCACGCCACAGATATTTCTTCCTCACATACCGTACAGGAAAATTTTGACTACACCACATCGTTTTCCGCCGAAAGCGAAATTTTTGGAACGGGCGGCGAAGTTGAGGGCAGCGTTGATGCCGCGTTCAATGACACCAACAGCTGGAGTCATTCTTCAATTCAAAATTCCACGTCGAGTGCAAGCGAATCCATCGCGTTGAACTATTCCGCAGATGGAACGGGCTTTGGTTATTTCATTTATCCCGTGATGCACACGACGCCCGACGGCACGTACAAGGTTTCACACGCGATTCAATTTTTGAAAAACAGTGAAACCGCGTTCTGGGATGAATACTATGGACAAAAGCCGGACCCTGCACTCAATCTGCCGAATCGTTTTTATGAAACGACCTATTCCAACAATCCGGTGTGGGAACCGAAACAAGATTATTCGCGCAAAACGATTCGCGGTTTCAAAATGTTGAATGGCGTAAAAAATCCACAGACGAATGAAAATGACGAGTTGCCGTACGAAGCGCCTGTCGCGGGCGGACCGCTGATTCTTTTCGTGAATGTGTACAACTACAGCACGGGCGGTATCACGAACGAAACGCCGACAAACGCGAACAACCTCAAGGTTCGTTTTGAATACGCGCCGTGGAATGGTTCCAAAGAAACAGGTGCGCGCGTCAAAATCGGCACCATCAATTTACCCCAAGTCGCGCCGATGCAAATCGTTCCCGCGCAAATTCCATGGAACACAACGGGCTTGGGCGGCAAAGCAGCATGCGGCACAAAACAATATCGCGTCATTGTCACGCTCGACCCCAACAATACGATTGACGAAATTTACGAGAGCGAAAATCCGAATCAAGAATATCCGTACGTATTCGTGGACCCGCTGAACAATCAGCCGACAACGCAACAACTCATGGGCATTGACCCGGGTCAAAACAACGAGGGCTATGCGTACACAATAATTCAAACGCCGAATCCTAACGGCACTTGCAACACAGGATTCAACGCGGATGCTTTCCTCAAACCGAAAACATCGCTCGGCGGAGTGGACGCCCAAGACAATAAACTCCACACCGACCCATTGACCGCGCTCCGCAACAAACCATTGCGTCTGCGCCTCAAAGTGTTTTCGAACAAGCAGCACGGTTTGTACGGACATGTTTTGATTTATGATGGCAATCCGCGCAAGGGCGGCAAATTAATCGCCGACAAGTTGGTTCACTTTGGGAATAAAAAAGGCGCGGTGGTGTGGTTCGATTGGGTGCCGCGCAAAACGGGTGAACATCAATTGTTCGCCAAACTCATCCAAACGCGAGGTGACCCGGTAAAAAATAATGCGCGCGCGTTTGTACAAGTCCAAGTAGTCAATCAAATGACCGAGCCATAAGCAAGTCGTCGCGCTTGTACAAACATCGCGGCATCACAGCACCGTTTTCTGATACCAACCGCGCCGCATCGGCGTAGCCATCCGCAAAGGTTGCGGGGGCAATATGCAACCAAAGGAGTTTGACCATGCGATTATCTCGCTTCCTCTCGTCCGCGTTCGTTTTGCTTGCTCTGATTTTATTGGTTTCGTCATTTTCTCCTGTCGCGCACGCCGCGACGATTGTTGTCAACAATCTAGGTGACGTGACCCCACCCGGACAATGTGCTACAAGCGGCGTTGGCTCGTGCACACTACGTGAAGCCATCCTTTATGCGAATGCTGCCGGTGGTACCGACACCATCACGTTTGGCGTAAGCGGCACCATCACGCTGAATTCGCGTTTGCCGGGAATCACAAGCAATTTGACGATTAACGGTCAGGGGCAGAATATCATTGTGGACGGCGCAGGCAATGTTCGAGTGCTTACTGTCAAAGCGACATCGGCGAAGGTGACTCTGTTGAATTTCACCATCGCGCATGGGAAGTGCTCGGGTCCTGGCAATGCCGCGGGCATTACGAACAATGGCACACTGAACGCCAACAACCTCACACTTTCGGAAAATGACGGGTACAGCGGAAGTTGTCTGGGCGGTGCAATTCAAAACAATGGTGTGCTGACGGTGCAAAACAGCACATTTTCGGGAAACTCGGGGTTATATGGCGCGGGCATCTACAACGAATTGGATAGCACACTGAATGTAAGCGGAAGCCAATTCAGTGGAAATCTTTATGGCACGGGCACAGGCATTTACAACGCTGGTAACGCGACTGTCGCCATGAGCTCGTTCACGGGAAACTCGACCTCCAATTTGGCAAATGGCGGAGCCATCCGAAACGAAGGCACAATGAAGATTGACCAGAGCAGCTTGTCGGGAAACTCGGCGCACCAAGGCGGTGGAATTTACACTACAGGTACGCTAAATCTGACAAACAGCACCGTTTCGGACAACACAGGAGAGGCGGGTGGGGGTGGCATCTACAACGATGGCTCATCTTCCGATGTTGCTACGTTGAACGTGACCAACAGCACCTTTACGCAAAACAGTGCGCCCGCTGGCAATGGTGGCGCGCTCTATAATCTGGACGGCACACTGAATGTCACCAACAGCACCATTTGGGCAAACAGCACCATTAAAGTCATTCAGCACAGCGGCGGCATCTATAACGATGGAAACTCTGTCACTCTTCGCAATACCATCGTCGCGAATAACTCGGGGTCCCAATGCTACGATTATGCCAAGTCCTTGACCGCAGACAATCACAATCTCGACGATGACGGGACGTGCAATCAAGCGACACAAAAGTCGGTAGCAGCAATTGCCCTTGGTTCTTTGATCGACAACGGCGGTCCAACGTACACACTTGCGCCCCAAAAGGGCAGTGCCGCCATTGATGCCGGTGATGATAACGTTTGCGCCACGCGAGTGAACTCGCCGAATTATGGCGCGGGGAGCAAGGACCAACGCGGCGTACTTCGTCCGCAACTGTATCATTGCGATGTAGGGGCGTATGAATTCAACGCGGAGGATGCGCGTGGTTTTGTAGTCAATTCCACTAACGATACCAATGATGGCTCGTGTGATGTGTTAGGAGAGGGAACCGGCAGTCAGGATTGTACCCTACGCGAAGCCATTCGAGCCGCGAACGCTGACAACTCACCAGACGTCATCACATTCAACATTCCTGCGAGCGCCACCAACTGCGACGCGGCAAACGACTGTATGATCCTGATAGACAAACCCTTGCCGGACGCTACCAGTAGGTTGTTGATTGACGGTGCGCCAAATGCAGGGCATATCACAATCGTTCCATTCGGCAAACCGATCCTGACGGTTCAAAACACAACAGTCCAGCTGAATGCCCTCTATCTGGACATCGTCCAAGACGAATACATGAGCGGCACCGTCTACCTCATTCGCAATAACGGTACGCTCAACGTAACTAGCAGTACGTTCTCGGCGCAGGTGGCTGCCGGAGACATATCGGTCGGGATTGCAAACTATGGCACGACAACCGTAACGAACAGCACCTTCACGGTGGATAATGTAGGTGGCAAGGACTCTGGAGGGAAAAACGGCGGCATCTACAACGCTTCAGGCGGCACGCTGAACGTGACTAACAGTACCCTGGCAGGTCTGACCGGTTACGGCATTTCCCTTGATTCCAGGAGCACAGTCACCCTTCGAAATACAATTGTTGCAGGCAACGATGGCGGCGATTGCATTAACAATAACGGCACATTGTCCGCGGACGAGTTTAATTTCGACAGCAACGGCTCATGTGGGAATGCAACGCAGAAAACGTTTCAAGAAATCGGACTTGGGGAACTCCAACGCAACGGCGGACCAACACCGACGATGCGACCCTTTGCGGGCAGCGTCCTAGTCAACGCGGGGAACAATAGTCTATGCAGCAGTGGAATCAGTGCGCCGAACTATGGCGCCGGAGGACAAGACCAGCGCGGTGTGCGTCGCCCGCAAAATTCCAGCTGCGATGTCGGCGCTGTCGAGCGGAGAATTAAATCAAAGTAAATGTGGTTAGGGCATATACAAATACAGTTCAATCTCAAGCCGCTTGGAAAAGGAGACGGGAATGAAACAATTTCGTTGGCTCGCATACCTCTTTGCTATCTGTGCGATGCTGCTCATATCAAGCAAAGCAAGTTACGCCGCGCCCGCGCGCGATGACGTTGGCGATTTGGACGCATTCATCGCGCAGGCGTTGAAGGATTATCAAGTGCCGGGCGCAGCGGTGGCGGTTGTCCGCGATGGCAAAGTAGTGTTGTTAAAAGGATACGGCGTGCGCGATGTGACCAAGTCCGACAAGGTAGACGAGAATACGATTTTCCAACTCGCGTCGGTCACAAAAACATTCACGGGCGTCGCCGCAGGAACGTTGGTGGACGCGGGCAAACTCGATTTGGACACGCCGATTTTCAATTATTTGCCCGAGTTTGTCGGCTATGACCCGTACATGACGCGTTGGCTCACGACGCGCGATTTGCTCGCGATGCGTACAGGTTGGCCCGAATTTCAAGGCGACATGATTGACAGTTTCGGCTATGACCGCGCGGAGATTGTGCGGCGACTCCGGTACTTTCAACCGCGCTACAGTTTGCGCGAAGTCGCGCAGTATTCGAATATGGGACTTTATCTTGCGGGCGAAGTGGAAGGACGCGTCGCGGGCATGACGTGGAATCAGGTGGTCGAAAAAAATATCCTGACGCCGTTGGTAATGACGCGCACGAGTACCGTGACGCCTGCGAACAATGAGACCGTCGCGGATTATTCCGCCGCACACGCGCTCGTGGATGGTAAAGTCCAAGTGGTTGAACACACTGTTTTGAATACGACCGGCGCGGCGAGTTCGATGACCTCGACTGCGGCGGACATGGCGAAATATATGCAGATGCTTTTGGGCAAGGGAACGTACAATGGCAAACCCGTTTTGAAACCCGAAACCGTTGCGGAAATTTTCAGACGCAGTATGGTGAGCGAAATCGGTTTTGCCGAACTGCCGCCCATCAGCGAAGAGACAGGTTTTTATTACGGGCTCGGCGTCGGCAGTTACGATTACGCGGGACATCAGGTCATCGAAAAAGGTGGCGCGCTCGCGGGTGTGCGCACACTCATTACGCTCGTGCCCGAGATGAACGCGGGCGTGGTCACGCTTTCCAACATGAATCTCACCGCGCTGCCCGAAGCGATTCGCGCGTTTTATCTGAATCAACTCTTTGGCATTGACACAAAGCAAGACCAAAAAGAAATTCTCGCGCTCGACAGCGAAATCAAAAAACTTGTCGTAGCACCCACGGCGCCGACGAATCCGCAGCCGTTCGCCGGCACACTCGCATCACTCGTGGGAACATACAAAAATGATTACTATGGCACTTGCTCCATCTTGCTCAACGAACAAGATTTGCAAGTGCAGTGCGGTCCGGCAAAATATGCGGCAACGTTAAAGCATTGGGACGCGGGCGCGTTCGTGATGCAGTTTCCCGGCGCGACGCAGGGTCCGGCGATTACAACGTTTTCGATTGGGCAAGATGGCAAGGCAGCAAGTTTCACACATGAAGAATTTGGCGTGTTCACACGCGTTAATGAAAAGGAATAAACGATGCACAAAATTTTACGCGCTCTTGTCGTATTGTTTGTAGGAATGTTGCTGTTCGCCCCGCTCTCGACGCGCGCACAAGGAGGCGTGACGGTGTCGCAAGCGAATCTCGACAAAGCGATTGCAGAATTGGAAAAGCAAGCGCAGGAGCAAATTGATACGGGCGCACTGCCGGGTTTTGCGATTGCAGTTGTGTTTCAAGACAAAGTCGTATATGCGAAAGGATTCGGCGTGCGCGAAGTGGGCAAGCCCGAAACGATTGATGCGGACACCGTGTTTCAACTCGCGTCGGTCTCGAAACCAATCGGTGCGTCGGTCATCGCCGGATTAATTGGCGACGGAAAAATTACGTGGGATTCCAAATTGAGCGACCTCGACCCCACGTTTGAAATGTACGACCCATTCGTAACGCGTGAAATCACTATCCGCGACATGTACACCCATCGCAGCGGGTTGCCGCCCCACGCGGGCGACAAGTTGGAAGATTTGGGCTTTGACCGCGCGCAGGTGCTGCATGCGCTGCGATACCAAAAACCATACAGCAGTTTTCGCACGCATTACGAATACACCAATTTTGGCATGACCGAAGGCGCGGTTGCAGCCGCGATGGCGTACGATTTGGACTGGGCGGACGCGAGCGAACAAAAATTATACAAACCACTCGGCATGAATTCGACGAGTTCGCGCTACAAGGATTTCGAAGCGCGCGCGAACAAAGCGGTAAACCACGTTCTCGTTGACGGCAAATGGGCGCACAAATTCCAGCGCGACCCCGACGCGCAGTCGCCCGCGGGCGGAGTGAGTTCATCCGTGAACGACATGACGAAATGGATGCGAATGCAAATGAGCGGCGGAAAATTCGAAAGCAAACAAATCGTGCCTGCTGAGCCGTTGGCACAAACGCAATTTCCGCAAATGATTACGGGCGTGAGCCGCAGTACAGGAATGCCGACGTTTTATGGCTTGGGTTGGGATGTAAACTACGACGCGGAAGGGCGCGCACGTCTCACTCACTCCGGCGCGTTCGCGTTGGGTGCGGCAACGCGCGTGATTCTCGTGCCAGCCGAACAATTGGGTATTGTCATTTTGACCAACTCAGAACCAAAAGGCATTGCCGAAGGTCTTGCACAAAATTTCATGGACAACGCGTTGTACGGCAAAGTCACGCTCGACTGGATGGCTCTGTACGTGCAAGCATTCAAGGACCCGACCGTTATCGGTCTCGAAAAATACGGGGATTACACCAAGCCGCCAGCGCCGGGTACGCCGGCGTTGAAGAATGAAGCGTACGTGGGTACATACGGCGATAACAAACTCGTCGGCGACATCCAAGTCGTCGAGCAAGACGGAAAACTCGCGCTCGTCATCGGTCCGAAAAAAATGACCTTCCCACTCACGCATTATGACCGTGATATATTCACGTATGAAACATTCGGCGAAAACGCGGCGGGTGCAGCAGGCGTCACGTTCACCATTGGCGCAGACGGCAAAGCGATGAGCGTGGTGCTTGAGAATCTCAACACCGCAGGACAAGGCAGTTTCAATCGCGTGGTAGAAAGTAAATAGCAGATGGCAGATAGCGAACGGCAGGTGGCGAATGGTGTGCTTTAACCAACACACTATCGCACCAACAAAGGAGGTCAATGATGATCTACAAATCCCCGTTTCCCGAAATCACAATTCCCGATGTCACGCTCGCGCAATATGTGTTACAGCGCGCGATGGAACTCGGCGACGCGCCCGCGTTGATTGATGGACCGAGTGGGCGAACCTTGTCGTACAAACAAGTCGCAGGCGGTTCGCGTCTCGTCGCGTCGTCGCTGGCGAAAAAAGGATTCGGCAAAGGCGATGTGTTTGCGATATGGATGCCAAACATTCCTGAATACGCGATTCCGTTTCTCGCGGTCTCGATGCTCGGCGGCATCAACACAACCTTAAATTCTTTGTACACTCCCGACGAAGCGCGTTATCAATTGAATGATACAGGTGCGCAATATCTCGTCACGATTCCGCAGTTTCTCGAACGCGCGCTGCCTGCTGTCCAAGGCACAAGCGTAAAGCAAGTTTTCGTACTTGGGGAAGCGGAAGGCGCAACTCCGTTCATGTCACTGATGGCAAGCGATGGACAACTGCCGCAAGTTTCCATTGACCCGAAAAATGATTTGGTGGTGCTGCCCTATTCGAGCGGCACGAGCGGACGTCCGAAAGGTGTGATGCTCACTCATTCCAATCTCATCGCGCAGATGCAGCAAGTGAGCGCGACGGGTGTCTTTGGTGAAAACGATGTTGTGATGGGTGTCCTGCCGTTCTATCACATTTACGGCATGGTGTTGATTCTCTTGTTGTCGTTGTCGAAAGGGAACCAAGTTGTTTCCGTACCGCGTTTCGATATGGAAATGTTTTTGCAAGTGATGGAAAAATACGGTGTGACGATTGCGCCGCTTGTACCTCCGATAGTGCTTGGTCTCACCAAACATCCCATCGTGGACAAATTCGATTTGTCGAAATTGCGAACTATCACATCGGGTGCGGCGCCGCTCGGCGCGGATTTGGAAATCGCGTGCAGCAAACGTTTGAACTGTTTGGTGCTGCAAGGGTACGGCATGACCGAGGTGAGCGCGGCGAGTCACATCAATCCCGGTGACGCGAGCAAGGTGCGACATGGTTCAGTGGGTTTCACGATTTCGAATATGGAATCGAAAATCGTCCAAGTGGAAACGGGTCAATCCGCGCCGCCCGGCGTGCCCGGTGAAATTTGTATGCGCGGTCCCAATCGCATGGTCGGCTATTGGAACAATCCCGAAGCGACTGCCGCGACGATTGATGAAGAGGGCTGGCTCCATTCGGGGGATGTCGGTTTCGTGGACGAAGAGGGCTATTTATATGTCGTTGACCGCGTCAAAGAATTGATTAAATACAACGCGTTCCAAGTCGCGCCCGCCGAACTCGAAGCAGTTTTGGTGACGCATCCAATGGTTGCGGACTGCGCGGTGATTCCGCACCCCGACCCCGAAACGGGCGAAGTGCCAAAAGCGTTCGTCGTGAAAAAAGGCGAGGTGACCGAAGAAGAAATTATGGCGTTCGTCGCCGAACGCGTTGCGCCGTTCAAGAAAATTCGTTCCGTCGAATTTGTGGACGCGATTCCAAAATCCGCGTCAGGAAAAATCTTGCGGCGCATCTTGGTCGAAAAGGATCGCGCGATGATGAATTGAACCATCCATAGACCCGAAGGGTTTTTGGCGCGTATGCGAATCGAGTCGCGCAATGGTTCAAAACCCTTCGGGTCTCGCCACAATAGGATGAAATACGGATTCGTATTGCCTTCCGGTGACGCGCGCACCGCCTCAGAATATGCGCGCGAGGCAGAGCGCGCGGGCTGGGACGGATTTTTTGTGTGGGAAGGTGTGTATGCCGAAGACGCGTGGGTGATGCTCGCCGCGTGCGCGATGACCACCGAAAAAATTCGCATCGGCACATTGCTCACGCCGCCAACGCGTCGCCGTCCGCATAAACTCGCGAGTGAAACATCGAGCATTGACCGCTTGTCGAATGGGCGCTTGATTCTTTCCGTCGGACTGGGCGCGCCGCACGAAAATTCGGGATGGGACGAATTTGGCGAAATCACAGAACGAAAAATCCGCGCCGAACGCATGGATGAAAGTTTAGAAATCCTCACGCGCTTGTGGCAAGGCGAACCGTTCGAGTACGTTGGAAAACATTTTCGCGCGCGCATCCCAATTTTTTCGCAACCACCGCCGCCAATTCAAAAACCGCGCGTCCCGATTTGGGTCGTCGGCGCGGTCAATCGCGAAAAATCTTTACAGCGCGTGTTGAAATACGATGGCTTGCTGCCGACCCTCGTCGCCGAAAAAGGAGATACCACACCCGAAATCGGCGGCAGTTTCACACCCGAACAATTGCGCGCGGCGATTGATTGGATTAATGCTCGACGCGAAATTGAAACACCGCTCGATGTGATTGTCGAAAATCAAACGCCAGGCGATGACCCAATTCGCGCGCGCGAAATCATCAAACCCTTTGCCGCCGCGGGCGCGACGTGGCACATCGAATCCATGTGGGATACAATGGACGCGGCGGATGGACAGCAACAGGTGTTGAAACGGATAAGACAGGGACCGCCTCGATTAGAATGATTGACCGCCACCACCTCTCGCATCTCCTCGAACACGAACGCGAACTTTTTCAAGAAAAGCATCCGCGTTCGTTTGAACTTTATACGCGCGCGCAAACGTCACTTCTCGGCGGCGTGCCGATGACGTGGATGATGAAATGGGCGGGCGGATTTCCCGTGTTCATGCGCGAAGCAAACGGCGCGCGTGTGATTGATGTGGACGATATTGCGTACATTGATTTTTGTCTGGGAGATACGGGCGCGATGCCCGGACATTCACCACGCGCGACGGCGGACGCGTTGGCGCGACAGGGCGCGAATGGAATCACGACGATGCTTCCGACAGAAGACGCGATTTGGGTGGGGAATGAATTGACGCGGCGTTTCGGTTTGGACTTGTGGCAATTCACTTTGACTGCGACGGACGCGAATCGTTTCGTCATTCGCATTGCGCGCGAAATTACACAGCGTCCAAAAATTCTCGTGATGAATTATTGTTATCACGGGAGCGTGGACGAAACGTTGATTGCTCTGCGCGATGGCGTTGCACGCGCCCGTGAGGGAAATGTTGGCGCTCCCGTTGACCCAACCGTCACTAGTAAGGTCGTTGAATTCAACGACCTTACGGCTTTGGAACGCGCGCTCGCGCCGCGCGATGTCGCGTGCGTTTTGTTGGAACCCGCCATGACAAATATCGGAATTGTGTTGCCCGATGAAAATTATCACGCCGCGTTACGCGAATTGACGCGCAAAACGGAAACGCTTTTGGTGATTGACGAGACGCATACGTTTTGTGCGGGCGAAGGCGGATACACGCGCACGTACGGGTTGCAGCCCGATATTTTGACGATTGGCAAACCGATTGCGGGCGGAATGGCGGCGGGCGCGTTTGGCGTGACGCGCGACGTTGCGGAAAAAATGTTTGCGCGCAAGGACGCGGATTACGTTGACGTTGGCGGAATTGGCGGAACGCTTGCGGGAAACGCGCTTTCGATTGCGGCAATGCGCGCGACATTGGAAAACGTTTTGACCGCCGACGCGTTCGCGTACATGATTCCACTCGCGGAACGCTGGACGCGCGGTGTAGCGAATGTGATTGAGGCGTTTGATTTGCCTTGGCACGTCACCCAACTTGGCGCGCGCGCGGAATATTGTTTCATGCCGCAGCCGCCTCGCAATGGTGGACAAGCCGCCGCCGCGCACGATGACTTGCTCGAACAATACATGCACCTCTACGCGTTGAATCGCGGAATTTTATTGACGCCGTTTCACAACATGGCATTGATGTCGCCCGCGACGACGGCGCAAGACGTGGACTATCATACATTGGTGTTTGGGGAAAGTGTGGCAATGCTAATTCAATAATCCAATCCCCTCAATTCGTTTTATAATGTCCACATTCCAAACTCAACGGAGACCCTCATGGCAACAGGCAAACAAATCCTCAACAAACAACTCATTGCGCTCACGAACGGCAAAAAGGTCGGCGAAATCAAAGACCTGTATCTCGACGACAAACTCACCAAAATCGTCGCGCTCTATCTCGGCGCGGAAGGACTCATCAACAAAAAACATTTTGCGATGGCGCGCAGCAACGTCCAAGTGATGGGCATTGATGCGTGGCTGGTGACGGACAGCACCGCGATTCCCGCCGAAACCCTGCCCGATGCAGACCGTTTGATTTTGTATTCGGATGTGCGCGGACGCGAAATCGTGACAGAGGGCGGCACCAAAATCGCGGCAGTCGAAGATTTTATTTTCGACGACGACGGCGACCTTGTTGGTTTTGCGTTGAACAAGATTGTCGTGCAAGGTCCGCTCGCGGAACGGAAAGCGATTGCGCGTTCTGCGATTTCCACCATTGGCAGCAACACGAGCGCAATGACCACTGATTTGGCGAACGCGGAAGCAACGCAAGTTCCCGCGCAGGTGTAAAGGTGATGCGATGCCCGATTCTTCCTACGATATTGAAATTTTGAATGTGACGAAACAATTTGGTGAGACCAAAGCGGTGGACAATCTCACCATGCGAATCGAGCGCGGGAAATTTTATTCATTTCTCGGTCCGTCGGGCTGCGGCAAAACGACGACGCTGCGAATGATTGCGGGATTCGAACAACCGACGCAGGGCGAAATTCGCATCGGCGGGGAAAACGTGGAAGGTTTGCCGCCGTACAAACGCAACGTGAATACGGTCTTTCAACATTACGCGCTGTTTCCACACATGACCGTGTTTGATAATGTCGCGTATGGTTTGCGCCAAAAGAAAACGCCCGATGCAGAAATCAAGAATCGCGTGCATGAAGCATTACAAATGGTGCGTCTGACGGGACGCGAAAAATCATATCCGAAACAGATGTCCGGCGGACAACAGCAGCGCGTCGCGTTGGCGCGCGCGTTGGTGAACCGTCCGCAAGTGTTGTTGTTGGATGAACCGCTCGGCGCGCTCGATTTGAAATTACGCAAACAGATGCAGTTGGAATTGAAAACATTGCAAACACAAGTGGGCATCACATTCATTTATGTCACGCATGACCAAGAAGAAGCGTTGACGATGAGCGACTATATCGCGGTGATGAACGCGGGCAAAGTGTTGCAGTTGGATATTCCCGAAGCGATTTATGAAAGACCCACGACAAAATTTGTTGCGGACTTTATCGGCGAATCAAATTTTCTGGACGCGCGCGTGAAAGCACAACAGGGACAACGCGTAGTGGTGGACGCGGATGGTTTGACGAATGTGCAAGCGGTCAGTGACAAAGCATTTGGCAACGGCGCTTCCGTCATTCTGGCAATTCGCCCCGAACGCATTTTACTCGTCCAAGAACCGTTTGAAGGAATGCCGAATCAATTTCGCGGACGCGTCGAAAATTTGGTGTACACCGGTTCAACCACAGCGTATCAAATTCGTTTGAATGAGCGCGTGCTCCTCTCTGTTCGTGAAAACAATGCGGGACGCGCGGATTCTGCCAGTGATCTGAAAGTGGGCGATCAAGTGTATGCGTATTGGGCAGCCGAAAACACGCGGGTGTTGACCGCATAGTTTCAAGGCAAATCGAATTTTGTTTGCGCATTCAATCTCTTTGGAGGACGAGAGAATGTCAAAGATATTTTCAATGCGTCGTGTCGCGTGCACTGCGCTGGTAATTATTTCCGGCGCACTGCTCGCGGCATGTGGCGGGACCACGGCGCCAACCGCTGTACCAACGTCTGCACCCCAAGCGGACGCGTCAGCAAAAGATTATTGCAAAGATAATGAGGGCGAATTGTTTTTATACAATTGGCCCACATATATTGCACCGGAATCCGTCGAACTCTTTTCCAAGGCGTGCAATGTCAAGGTGACCGAAGACAATTATCCGAGCAACGAAGACATGATCGCCAAAGTCGCGGCGGGCGGCACGGGCTATGATGTCGCTGCGCCAACGGGCTATGCTGTTGAAATCTTGAAAGAAAAAGACGCGGTGTTGAATTTTGACAAAGCCGCGCTGCCCAACATGAAATATCTCGGTCCTGCCTTTTTAAAGGGACGTCCGCATGACCCGAACAGTGATTTTAGCATCACGAAAAATTGGGGCACCGTCGGCATTATGTGGAACAGCGAAAAGGTCACCGAAGATATAAAGTCGTGGGACGACCTTTGGAAACTCGCGCCCAAGTATTCGGGCAAAATTATTTTCGTGGACTCGTCGCCTGATGTACTCGGCGCGGCATTGAAATATGTCGGCGCGAGTTGGAACAGTCAAGACAAAGGCGAGATGGACAAGGCGTTGCAAAAATTGGTGGAAATCAAACCGCATATTCGCGCGTTCGACACGACGTACATTTCCAAATTAGCCAATGAAGAAGTATGGATTGTCGTCGGTTACAATGGTGATGCGTTTGCGGCGAATGCGTCACGCGCCGAAGAAGGCAAAACAGAGAGCATCAAGTACGTGGTGCCGAGCGAAGGCTCGAACGTTTGGGAAGACTCGTGGGTCATCTTGAAAGACGCGCCGCACCCGAAAGCCGCGCACGCGTTTGTTAATTTTCTGCTCGACCCAAAAATTCAAGGCATCGAAAGTAATTTTACACACTATGCTTCCGGCGTTCCCGATGCAGACCAATTTATGAAACCCGAAGTGCGCCGGAATCCCGCGATTTATCCGCCCGATGAAGTCGTTGCAAAATTGGAAGCGACCACCGTATTGCCCGCGGATGTTTTGCAATACCGCGAAGAAATTTGGACCAAACTCAAAGGTTCGTAATGTGACAGAGAGGCGGTGCGCGCTACACGCGATTGTAACGCGCACTGTGCTGCAATCAAGATGCGCGACAAATTCTTTTCCCAACGCATTAAAATGTCCCCGCGTGTGACGCGACGAGGTTTTTTCTATATCGCAGGCATGAGCAGTGCTGCCGCGTTCCTCGCGGCATGTGGCGCGCAAACTACTGCGTCACCGACGACGGCGCCGGTCAGCAATGCGACAGCCGCGCCTGCGGCGGCGGCGATTGAAAAAGAATTATTTTTGTACAACTGGTCTGCCTATGTGAATCCCGCGAATGTTCAAGCCTTCAATCAAGAATTTGGCGTGCAAATCACCGAAGACAATTATGGGAGCAATGAAGATTTGCTCGCCAAAGTGGAAGCGGGCGGAAGTGGTTACGATATTGTCGCGCCCACCGGCTACATGGTGAAAATTATGGCAGACAAAGATTTGCTGCTGCCGCTCGACCTCGCCAAAATTCCGAACGCGAAATACTTGAGCCCGCCGTTTGACAAAGGACGCCCGCACGACCCCGACAACAAATGGAGTCTCACGAAAGACTGGGGTACATTCGGCATCATGTGGAACAGCGAAAAGGTCACAGAGGATATAAAATCTTGGGATGACCTATGGAAACTCGCGCCCAAGTATTCGGAAAAAATTATGGTGGTGGATTCGTCGCCCGAAGTGTTTGGCGCGGCGCTAAAATATCTCGGTTACAGTTACAACGCGACCGACCCGAAAGAAATTGATGCGGCGTTGAAAAAGTTGATGGAACTCAAACCGCATCTGCGTTCGTTCGACTCGACGTACATTGCCAAAATGGCGAACGAAGAAGCGTGGATAACGCTCGGTTGGAATGGCGATGCATTCGCCGCCAACTCGCAGCGCAAAGACGCGGGCAAAGCCGAGAGCATTCAGTACGTGATTCCGAGCGAAGGTTCGGAAGTATGGGAAGACGATTGGTCCATTCTCAAAAGCGCGCCGCATCCAAACGCCGCACACGCGTTCATCAACTTTGTGCTAGAGCCAAAACGTCAAGGCGAAGAAACGAATTTTACGTACTATGCGAGCGGCGAAGATGAAGCGAAAAAATATATCAGTCCCGACATTTTGAAAAATGCTGCAATCTACCCGCCCCCCGAAGTCGTTGCCAAGTTGGAAGCCGCAACCGATTTGCCCAAAGCCGCGCAAGAATATCGTGATGAGGCATGGACGAAATTGAAAAGTGCGTGACAAAGGAAACGTGAAGGGTTTCTCGATGCTTGCATCGCAAAACCCTTCACGTTTTGAGGAAAAAAATGGCTGTCGCAACTCTGAACAAACCGCGTCGTTCCAACACATGGCTGCTGCTGTTGCCCGCAGGCATTTGGTACGTTGTCTTTTTCATTGTGCCGATGCTTTTTCCGCTCATCTTTTCTTTTGCAGAAAGTGACCCGACGGGCGGCGTGCTGTTGCAAAATTTTTCCATCGAAAATTACGCGCGGTTTATGCAGTGTTCGCCCGTCGAAAATAGCGTGCTGCCCGAATGCATTTATCTGCGCGTGTTCGGGCAGACGCTAATCTTTGCGGTTTTGGGAACGCTCGGCTGTCTGTTGATTGCCTATCCGCTCGCGTATTTTCTCGCAACGCGCGCGGGCGGATGGCGCACCACATTGCTTGTTCTCATCATCATTCCGTTTTGGACATCGTTTCTCATTCGCACCTACGCGTGGCAAGTGCTTCTCGCCGACCAAGGCATCCTCAACGGATTTTTTATTGCGCTCAGTCTCGTGACGGATGATACGCGCATTCGGATGCTCGATACGCCGTTCGCAGTCTATCTCGGTATCATTTACAATTACTTGCCGCTGATGGTTTTTCCCTTGTACGTTTCGCTCGAACGGCTTGACAAAAGTTTGCTCGAAGCGAGTAAGGATTTGGGCGCGAGTCGCGTCGCAACGTTTCGGCAAGTGACCTTGCCATTGACCGCGCCCGGACTTTTCACCGGAATTTTGCTCACGTTCATTCCGCTCACCGGCGAGTACATTATTCCGTCGTTGCTCGGCGGCTCGAAAACATTGCTCATGGGAAATCTCGTCGCGAATCAATTTTTGTAGGCGCGCGATTGGGCGTTCGGCAGCGCGAGCGCGATTGTGTTGATTGCAACGCTTGTGTTGTTTGTCTTGTTGTGGTTCCGCGCGAGCGGCGGCGAGGCGGTGGATGCGATATGAGAAGGAATTCTGCGAATGCTGCGGTTGACCGCACGTTTCAAATTTACAGTGTCTTGTGCTATCTGTTTTTGTATTTGCCGATTCTGGTCGTCGTCATTTTTTCGTTCAACGATTCGCGCTATGTGGAATCGTGGAACGGCTTTACGCTGAGTTGGTACGGGCGCGCGTGGACCGACCCGAACATTCAAGCCGGGCTTCGCAATTCGCTCATCGTCGCGCCGTTCGTGATGATTCTGTCAGTCATTCTCGGCACGCTGCTCGCGATTGGACTCAAGAAAACGCCCGGCGCGATTGTCGCGTTGTTTCTCGCCGTGATGTACATGACGATTGTTTCGCCCGAAATTGTGACGGGACTTGCCTCGCTGTTGTTTTTTGTGCAAGCGGGCAAGGCATTCGCGATTCGCAACATTTTGGGCATTCCGACAATCGTCGTCACGCAAGTGGTGTACACTGCGTCGCTCGTCGCGTTGATTGTGCGCGCACGTTTATCGGGCATGGACGAATCGTTGGACGAAGCCAGCGCGGATTTGGGCGCGACGCCGTGGACGACGTTTTGGAGTGTGACGATTCCACTTTTGATGCCCGCGATTATTTCGGGCGGCTTGCTCGCGTTCACGTTCGCGTTTGACGATTTTGTGATTACACAATTTGTCAGCGGTCCCGCGTCATCCACTTTGCCGATTCGGATTTGGGGCATGGTACGATTTGGCGTTTCCCCCATTGTGAATCCGGTGGCGACGGTCATTCTCGCATTCACGCTCACCTCCGTTTTTCTCGCGCAATACATTCTCACCAATGAAAACGCGTCGACGCGTCCGTTGTTGGTGTGGCTCGTCTTTATCGTAGGTGTGGTGTTGTATGGCATCGGACCCGCGCAAACATTTTGGACAAACCTCACAACGCTCACCGGCGTCGTCGGCATTCTCACTTTTTTGGTTGCATGGATGGGCGCATTGATTGGCATCTATTATCTCGCCCGCCGCGTTCGTCGTCCTCCGCCGACGGCACAATTGAATCCCGTTGTGCAATAATTTATTGAACAAGTGAACAGGTGAAAAGGTGAACGACATGAGTATCGCATGTCACCTCTTCACCGCTTCACTCCCTCACCCCTTCATCTTCAAGGAGCATCATGTCTGCATCGCAACCCGATATTCAATTGAACGAAAACATCAAGCATCACACGTGGCTGCATTTCACGCAAATGAAAAATCTGATTGACGACGCGTCGCCAATGGTCATCGCGCGCGGCGAAGGTTCAACGGTTTGGGACACGCACGGCAAGCAATATATTGACGGACTCGCAGGATTGTTTTGTGTGAATGTGGGTTACGGTCGCCAAGAAATCATTGACGCGATCACGCAGCAGCTGCAAAAAATTTCATACGTGAGTCCATTCTCTTTTCCAAATGAACCTGCTGTCGAACTCGCGGCGAAACTTGGGAACATGACTCCTATTGGTCAAGACGCGCGCGTGTTCTTTGTCACCGGCGGAAGCGAAGCGGTGGAATCGGCATTGAAAATTTCAAAGCAGTATCAACGCTTGCGCGGCTTTCAGGGACGCTACAAAACAATTTCGCGCCGCATCGCGTATCATGGAACGACGATGGGCGCGCTCACCGTCGGTGGATTGACGGGCATTCGCAAAATGTTCGAACCGCTTGTGCCGGGCGCGCGTCACGTTCCGCTTCCGCATCGCTATCGCTGTGATTACTGTTGGAGAGAAGCCGGTTGCTCGGGACAATGCACGCAAGAAGTGGCGAATCTCATCGAATTTGAAAATCCGGAAACGATTGCAGCGACGATTATGGAACCCGTGCAAAATTCCGGCGGCTGTATTGTGCCGCCGATGACGTACTATCCCGAAGTGCGTCGCCTCACGCGCGAAAACGGAATCGTGATGATTATGGACGAAGTGATTTGCGGATTTGGGCGCACGGGCAAAATGTTTGGCACGGAACATTGGGGCGTGCAGCCCGACATGATGACGTTGGCAAAAGGTTTGACGAGTGCCTACTATCCGCTCGGCGCGGTGATTGTGTCCAAAGAAATCGCGGACGCGTTCATTGGCGATGAAGGAAAAAAATTATTACACGGCATCACCTTTGGCGGACATCCCGTTGCCGCTGCCGCCGCGCTGGCGAACATCGCGATTATCGAACGCGAAAACTTGGTGGAACAAGCCGCGCAAAAAGGCGAATACTTGCGCGCGGAATTGCACAAAGCATTGGACCGTCATCCGAGCATCGGCGACATTCGCGGCGCGGGACTTTTTGTCGGCATCGAATTTGTGAAAAATAAAGCGACGCGCGAGCCGATGGACGGCGGACCGATGATGGGTTGGCTGTCCGACCAACTTTTGCATCGCGGCTTGATTTGCCGCTGCGATGACCGCCTCGACCCGGTGATTCAACTTTCGCCGCCGTTGGTCATCACAAAAGAGGAAATTGACCAAGTCGTCGGAACGATTGATGAAGTGGTGGGCGCGTTGGAAGAAGAGTTGCATTTGTAGGAGCGTGAATGCGACGATTGATGATATATCAGCGAATGTGCTGACGGGATTTTCGAACGCGCTTGAATTGCATTACATGGATGCGAATCACAAATACGGACCGACCCACGGCTATTTGAAAGGCAATCCCATTTCTCCATGACGGTGCGCCGGTAGTGTTTGATGACATTCATTGGTCAAAAGAAAAGTGGGATGTGTGGCAAGGCGGGGAGGTACAACCGCAACAGCACAATCTCGCCAAATACGCGGGCTGGGTTTGGGATTATGCACTACGACAAATCATCCAAAGAAAACGGCGGGCAATCAGCAGAGGCAGTACGTCGCGTTCTACGAAAATTGATTCCAAATCAAAGTTTGTATGGACGCGGCAGTCGCATCCTGAGTCAGCTGCAAACAATCCGTCATGAAGGTTGGCATACGTATCGGAAATTGTACCGTCCCGCGCATAAAGAGAATCCAATCTCCAGTGTGCGTTTGAAAGAGAGTCCGTATCCCATCTTTTTTCGTCCGCGCACACAAGATGTTGTTGCAATTGTGCAAAACATCATCCGACACGAATATGGACAACTTCCCGCATCGTTCACACCCAAGTGGGTGATTGATGGGGGAAGTTATATCGGTGATGTTGCAATTCATTACCTGACGCGTTTTCAAAACTGTCGCGCCTTGGCAATTGAACCCAATGCAGCAAACTACGTGCTTGCCCAAAAAAACCTTGCGCCGTTTGGCGAACGCGTTGTCCTGTATCCATATGGGTTGTGGAGCCGTCGGACTCGCTTGCATTTGAGCGGAGAATTTATGGATGCTGCGCTGTCGGATTTGCCGGGTGAAAATCAGACCGAGTGTTTGGATATAGCATCGCTGATGGAGCTGCATTCGATTCGCCAAATCGATGTCGTCAAGTTGGATGTCGAATGGGCGGAACGCGAGATTATTTCAACGAATAGTGAAACATGGCTATCGCGCACGCGCGTGTTGATTGTGGAATTTCATTCGCCGGAAATTGAACGGGACTGTTTGGAATTTCTTGGCGCGCGCGGTTGGCATGGTTTTTCCTATCGGCAGTTGCATTATTTGTTCAATCCCGGCGCTCAAGACCAAAAGGAGTAAATATGTCTTCCCCTTCCAAAATTCATCCGAACCTCGCGGAATTGTTGGGGTCGCCGGAAGTGGCGGCAGCGACGAGTCGCGGCGCGCAACCCGAAATTCGCATCATCGTCGAACACAAGCCGTTTCCTGAAACGCGTATGGCAGCTGCCGCCGTTGGAACGGTGACAACGCAAACGTTCGATAAACTAATTCCGGGCTCGGCAATGATAGCCACACCGAATGCGATTCGCGTACTCGCCGCGCGTCCCGATGTGGAAATGATTTGGCTTGACGAAGAGGTTCATACGCTGCTCGATGTGTCGGTCCCGTTAATTCAAACGCCCGCAGTGTGGACAGAAGGTTTTACGGGCAAAGGTGTGATTGTCGGAATTGTGGATACGGGCATTGACCATACCCATCCTGATGTCGCGGGGCGTATCAAAGCATCCAAAGATTTTACGGGCGAAGGCGACATTGACAACAATGGACATGGCACACATGTCGCGGGCATCATCGGCGGCAACGGCGCGGCAAGTAACAACAAATATCGCGGCGTCGCGTATGAATGCAGCTATGTGATTGCCAAAGTGCTGCGCGGCAACGGCGGCGGCTTGATGAGCGATGTGATAGCGGGCTTGGAATTTTGTCTCGACCAAGGCGCACAAGTCATCAACCTTTCGCTCGGCGGAGGCAGCGCGAATGATGGCACGGATGCGGTTTCGGTCGCGTGTGATAACGCGGTGGACGCGGGCGTAGTGTTGTGCGTTGCGGCGGGAAATTCGGGACCGGGCGCGAAAACAGTTGGTTCGCCCGCGTGTGCGCGCAAAGTAATTACGATTGGCGCGACAGACAAACAAGATGGTATTGCAAATTATTCGTCGCGCGGTCCGAGTTCGGATGGACGCGTCAAGCCGGATGTGTGTTTTCCGGGTTCAAGTATTACTTCGGCGCGCGCAAAAAATACCGCGATGGGTATTCCGCTAAATGATTTTTATACAACCGCGTCAGGCACCTCAATGGCGACGCCGCACGCGGCGGGAACTTGTGCACTGCTTTTGCAAAAAGTTCCGACGTTGAAACCAGCGGAAATCAAAACCGCGTTGATGGGACACACCAAAAATTTGAATCTGGATGAGAATACGCAGGGCAAAGGACGCGTAATCGTTCTCGAGGTATTTCAATCCATCGCCGCACCTGCACCGACACCGGAACCGGAACCGCCAACGCCAACGCCCGAACCGGAACCGCCGACACCTACACCCGAACCACCACCGCCGCAACCACCGCCAACAGGCGGAGGATGTTTGCAATTGGTGAAGAGTTTTTTGACGGGATAAAAAAAATGGCGACGAAAATTTTTCGTCGCCATTTTATTCGCTTGCCGTAGAATGTTTTGGCGGCGCGTCCATTTGAAAATAGTATTTCAAAATTTCTTCCGCCGGTTTTCCGTGTGGCGTGTAATTCCAATCTTGCATTCCGCCTTGCGCGGGGTCTGCGAGCCAATTCCAAATGAACATGCCGCGAAACCATTCGCGCTCGGGATGATGCCACCACGTTTGGAACAAGCCCTCGTACAACATCGTTTGTTCATCAATATCCACATCACCGCCGCGTTTCCAATTCCATGGCCAGACGCTTGCCAAATCCATGCTCGGATAACCGACTTCGGTAAAAATAATCGGTTGGTCGGGAAAATTATTGTGCAAGTTGGTCAACTGGCGTACGGGCAATTGCCAACCTTCTAAAATTTGTTCCATCGTTGGCGTGCGATAATTGGTGAGATGGTAAAACACATTCACGCCGATAAAATCCAGGTCGTCCCAAAAGCGAATTTGTACTTCTTCGCCGCTGTGATTCGCGGAATAGGTGAGCAATCCCGAATACTCTTTTCGCACCGCGCGAATGAGTGCGCGCCAATCTGCTGTGCGCAGACTCGTTGCCACCAATTCCGTACCGATGGAAAATTCTTCAACCCCATTCTCTTGCGCGAATTGCGCGTAATGCAAAATGAATTTCCGATACGACGTGAACCACGCGCGCCAATCCGCTTCGTTATCAAAATTGATTTGCCCGCGCCAGTGTTCCTCATCCATACTGAAATCTACTTGCGGCTTGAGCAAAATCTTGACGCCGTGCGCATGCGCGTATTCAATCACGTACGCCAAATCCTCATCACTTGGCGTATTGTCCGCGCGATAAATTTCTTTTGACGTAACATCGGTCTGGTACCAGGTCACCAGCAAGCTGATGTAATTTGCGCCGGTCGCAAACAAATCATCCAACGCGCGTTGTGAATTGGGGGAACGGTATTCGTCGCGGTTCACTGCCACATACGCGATGCCGCGTTGGTATTCGTTCAACGCATTGACATCGCGTTTTGGCACACTGCGCGCGATGGGCGTGCGCGCAATGACACGCGAAGAACCGGTTGAAAATGGAATAGGTGCGTTTCCGGAATCGGCAGCGAGAGTTGGGCGAACGCGCGTGGGTGTGACATTTGGCGGCAGAGGTGTGGGCGACGGTAACGCTGTTGGCGGATATTGCGGTGCGGAGGGCAACGCAGCTTGTTCTTGGGGTGGGGCAACGTTCGCGCACGCGCTCACCCCGCACAACAAAAGTACCAGCAAAAAGCGAAAAAACAGCAAACGCACGGGAACGATTTTACTTGGTTGCGCGGATTTACCAAACAGACCTTGGATTTTGGCTTGACAAAACTCCCCGCGTCATTATACAATTCGACCATCCACAGGGTCGAAAGCCTTTTTTCTTTCGATGGAGGATTTTTGCAATGGCAGCAGTTCGGTACGAACACGTTACCAAACAGTTTAGTGAGACCGTGAAAGCGGTCAATGATTTATCCCTCGACATCAAGGACAAAGAATTCCTCGTCCTCGTCGGTCCTTCCGGTTGTGGCAAAACAACCGCGCTTCGTCTCTTGGCGGGATTGGAAGATATTACCTCCGGTACCATCAGCATCGGTGATCGCGTTGTAAATGATGTTGCGCCCAAAGACCGCGATATCGCGATGGTGTTTCAATCGTACGCGCTCTATCCGCACATGTCCGTGTATGACAACATGGCGTTCGGCTTGAAATTGCGGAAAATGTCCAAGAGCGACATTGACAAGCGCGTCAAAGAAGCGGCGGGCATTTTGGGCATCACACACCTGCTTGACCGCAAGCCGAAACAATTGTCAGGTGGTCAACGCCAACGCGTTGCGGTAGGACGCGCGATTGTGCGCGAACCCAAAGTCTTTTTGTTTGACGAACCTTTGTCGAACCTCGATGCAAAATTGCGCGTCGAAACGCGCGCAGGGATTTCCAAATTGCATCAGCGTCTCGGCACCACGTTCATTTATGTTACGCATGACCAAGTGGAAGCGTTGACGATGGCGACGCGCATTGCCGTGATGAAAGACGGTATCTTGCAGCAAATTGGCACGCCGGGCGAATTGTATGACAGCCCGACCAATCAGTTTGTCGCAGGTTTCATCGGCAGTCCGTCCATGAACTTTTTCGATGCGACGGTCAAAGGTTCAAATGGTACGGTGATGTTTGATACAGGTACGTTCCAACTCCCTGTGCCATCTGATTCGGTTGATACACTCCGCAAACGTAATGATGATAAATATGTCGTCGGCATTCGCCCCGAAGATATTTATGATTCAGCGTTCCAAGCGCCCGGCATTGAAAGCTCCCAAGTCCAAGCCAAAGTGGACGTGGTCGAACCGATGGGTTCAGAAATTTATTTGAACCTGTTGACCGGAGCGCAGCCGTTTGTGGCGCGGGTTGACCCCCGCAGCAATGCGCGCGCCGGTAACGATGTCGGACTGGCATTTAACATCAACAAGCTCCACATCTTTGACAAAAAGACAGAAGCGGCAATCCGTTAGTGAAAATGAAAACCTGCGAGGTACTTGATACCTCGCAGGTTTTTAAGTTATGGAATGACCATACGCCCCGCGCAAGCGCGTGACCTCGATGCTTGTCTCGCTCTCGACGAATCGTTTGAAACCGAATACGTTTGGCAGATGGATACGACCCGCACGGGCCATGCAATTCAACTCGGCTTTCGCACGACGCGTTTGCCGCGCGCGATGCGTGTGCCAATTCACACGGGAAATGATGCGCTTGCCGAACATTTTGAAGCGAGTGCATGCGTGTTGGTCGTGGACGAATATCCGCGCATCGCGGCGTATGTGGACGCCACACTCGACGCCGCGCAGCGCATTGCGTGGATTCAAGCGCTCGTTGTTGCGTCGGATTTGCGGCGGCGCGGCTTGGGAGGTCAATTGCTGCGCGCAACGCTCGACTGGGCGCACGAAAAAAAATTGCGCGCGGTGATGGCGAGCATCTCGACAAAAAATTTTCCCGCCTCAACCTTTCTGCAAAAGCACGGTTTCGCTTTTTGCGGATTCAATGACCAGTATTATCATAACCGCGACATTGCGCTGTTTTTTGCGTACACTGTGCGCTGACTACAAAATCCCATAGGTGATTTCATAAATTGAATGTGTTATTCATGTACCTCGTTCCCCTCGCCGTGCTGCTGCTCGCGGCGGGCGCGGTGGAAGAGCGACGCACTGCCCGCGCGGCAACGGTTGCGCTTGTCTCGCTTGCGTTGGTGTTGATTCTGTACGGCGCTGCCGGCTTTGGTTTTCAATTCGGCGGCATCGGTCTCATCAATGACGCGCCCGGTCTGCAAGCGTTGGTGCGGGAATGGTCGCCGCTCGATACGATTCTCGGCGCGGGTTGGGGCATTCTTGGACTCGACGCGTTCGGCATCAATTTTGTTTTTGTCAATTCCGATATTACCAATTTGTATTTGTATCATGCCGCGCTTGCCGCAACGGCGGTTTTGATGCCAGTGCTTGCCTTGTCGGCGCGCGTGAAATCGCGCGTGCTGGTGATTGGCGCAGCGCTGCTCGGAATATTCTTTTATCCCCTCGCGGCGAATTGGGTGTGGGGCGGCGGCTGGCTGCAACAGTTCGGACTCACCACCGGACTCGGACATGGCATGGTGGATTTTGCGGGCAGTGGTGTCGTATTTATGTTTGGCGGATTCGCCACACTCGGCGCGCTGCTCGGTTATGGCGTGCGCAGTCATCGCAGCGTGACGACTTCCGCGAACATTCCCGAATTTCCTTCCGCGCATTTGCCGCTGTTTATGATTCTCGGCGCGTTTCTTTTTGTAATTGGCGCGAGCGTCATTGTCTTTGGCAATCCGTTTCAAATTCAAGCTTTGCCGACAACGCAAATCCAATTGAATCTCATCAACGCGGCAATGGCAGGACTTGTCGTTGCGACGTTGTACGGTTGGTTCGTATCCGGTGAACCGTCCGCGATGCTTGCCGCGCGCGGCGCGGTCGCGGGAGCTGTTGCCATTGCGGCATCGCTGCCATTTGTTTCCGCGTGGGCAGCACTAGTGATTGGCGGCGTCGCAGGTTTGTTGTTGCCATTGACGACATACGCGGTGGAGCGTTGGATTCGCGCGGATGACCAAGCGCTGCTTGTGCCGACGTTTGGCATCGCGGGCTTGTGGGGTTTGCTCGCGCTCGCGATTTTCGCGGACGGCACGTATGGCATCGGCTGGAATAAAACGGGCGTCGAAAAATATCTCGGCGTCGCGGGGCAAGGCGTCACTGGCATTTTCGCACAGAGCGGATTCGTACCCGATTCGCCCGGGCAAATGGAAGCGCAATTTTTTGGCATTCTCGCGATTGGTTTGCTCGCGTTTGTTTCATCGTTCGCTGTATTTTTTACGCTGCGTCGAATCGGCGGTGCGCCCGAATAAACTCGCGAGGCACACATGAAAATTCAGTGGAATCTTCGTTCTCTTCTCGGGCTCGTTTTCGTTCTCATCGCGCTGGTGAGTTTGGTGATTGACATTGCGGGCATTGTGCAGGTGTGGGTCTTGCGCGAGCCGGTGACACGCGATGCCATCAACACGCTCGATTTGCTAAACAGTACACTTGATACAACCTCACAAGGTTTGGGAATTGCGAAAACGAGTCTCAAGTCTGTGACCGCGACAATTGGCGCGCTGCAAGCGACGGCGCAATCGGCGGCAGTGACAATTGACAATGCGAGCTCTTCGGTCATTTCCGTGAGCAGTGTGATTGGGACGAATTTGTCCAACACCGTCAATTCCGCATTAAGCACATTGGACGCAGTAGAGAATACGACAAAAACGATTGACGAAGTATTGAGCGGGCTTGCAGGTTTACCGTTTTTGAATTTCAAGTACGACCCGGAAAAACCTTTGAGCGCGAGTGTGGGTGATTTGTCCGACCAACTCAAACAAGTGCCGCAATCGCTCAGTGCGTTGGAAAAAAATCTGACCGAATCGGGCAGCAGCTTGGACAAAGTGAGCAACGATGCGAACGCGCTTGCCGCGAGTTTGGGCAGTGTGCAAACCGAGATGGCGCAATTGGTCGGCGTCATGGAACAATATGAAACGCAAGTGAAAGCATTTCAAGGCACCGTGCGAAATGTCCGCGAGAACATCGTTACGATTGTGTGGGGCATCGTGTTGTTTGCGACGTTCATTTTGTTTTGGCTCGGCGTGACGATGCTCCAAACATTGTGGAATGGTTTGGCGTGGATGGGGATTCAACCGCGATGGTTTGAGACGCCCCCACCGCAAAATTCATAACGACTCGATTGCAAACAAAAAATCGCAGCACACGCTGCGATTTTTTTATTTCAAGGTGTCTCGAATCACATCCGGTTTATTTGTAATAATCGCGTTTACGCCCAAGTCTGCCAAGCGTTTTGCTTCATCGGGGTCGTCCACCGTCCATGGAATGACGCCTAATTTTTTTCGCCTTGCCCATTCCATGAATTTCGCATCCACCATGATATGTTCGGGATGCATCGTATGCGGCGCAACGAAAGGACGGAACCACGTGTCCCGCAAATAAATTGCTTGGGACGGGTCATACAACATTCCGCGTCTCAAGCGCGGATTTATTTTTTTGGCGCGATACAACGAAAGCGGACTGAACGAAGAAAGCACGATGCGCTCTTGAATGCCATAACGCGCAATCAAATTCAACACCTCGCGCTCGAGCCCATCGGTTAAAATCCACTCGGTTTTCAATTCAACATTAATGAGGCACGCGCGTTCGCGCCCCACCGGTTTGAGCCAATCACTCAACGCGTCAAACACTTGCGCGAGCGTCGGAATCGGTTCGCCGCGATAATCTTCGGTTTTCCACGAACCTGCATCGAGCCGCGCGATTTCCGCAATCGTCAAATCACACACGTGTCCGTGTCCGTCTGTTGTACGGTCAACCGTATCATCGTGAATGACGATGGGAACTTTGTCGCGTGTGAGTTGTACATCGAGTTCAATCCCATCCGCGCCGAGTTCGCGCGCGCGGCGAAACGCGGCAATCGTATTTTCGGGCGCGTACGCGGAAGCGCCGCGATGGGCAAGAATCAGCGGAAGCATATCACGCTTGAACGGGCGCGCACGATTTGGCGAAAGATGCCAAGTCTTGAAGTAACGTCGGTTTTTGCTGCGCGAGCGCGTCAAATAGCAAGCCCGCGTGTCCTGCGCCGCGATACATTTTCAATTCGCTCTGCGCGTTTTGGGCGCGTAATTTATTTTGAAAATTTTCACTCATGGAGAGGGGAACAGTTTCGTCTTGGTCGCCGTGAATCAGCAAAATTGGCGGCAAATCGGAACGAACGTAATTACTCGGTGAGCCGCGCGCAAAATTTTCTTGTCCGTCGAAATGTTCAATCAATAGCTTCGCGTCATCGTGCTTTACGGTCCGTTGGTACTCGAATTGTTCGGGAATCGAATACGGTCCCGCGATTCCGTACCAGCCGCAAATTTCGCGCGTGGAATGATTCAAGGCAGCGAGATATTCGGGGTCGAGCGCGACGAGTCCGCTCAGATGCGCGCCCGCGGATTGTCCGCCGAGAACAATGCGTTTGGTGTCACCGCCAAAGTTGGAAATGTTTTCGCGCGTCCACACAAACGCGCGCGCGATTTCTTGTGCTTGTTGAAATGCGTTGGCTTGAGGGTGGAGCGTATAACTCGGAATCACGATAACGATATTTTCGGACAAGGTTTTTTGCGCGACGGGGGCGTACAATTCTTTGTCGCCGCTGTTCCAGCCGCCGCCGTGGACCCAAATCATGACGGGATGCGGACCGGCTGCGCTCGGCTGATAGACATCCAATTTTTCGCGCGGTAAATTTCCGAACGCGATATTTTTGGTGACATTAGGAGAAGTGGCATAAAACTCGTCGGCAATGCGTTTGGCGTTGAGGAGGCGAAGTGTGTACAAAATATCTTCGCGATACAAAAATGCGACAAGCGCGCTACCGCCCAGTCCAAGCGCAAGGAGTATAAAAAGGATTTGCATCGGAATTTGGCGGCGCGTAGTGTGGGAACGTTTCACATGACGCTCAATTTTTCTTGCATCATTTTGCCAATCGCTGCTTGGCTCTCTGCGCCTGCGGTCAAACTCTGCACAATGTTTTCTTGTTCTGAGCGCGAACGGTCTTGACTCAATTTGAAACGCGCATCGAGACGCGTAACGCGTATTTCAAACGCGACGATGCCATTGGCTTTGGTCTGTTTGAATTCGGTAGGCAAAGAATTCCATTGGTCGAGATTACCTTCAAAGTGCAGCACCATCCGCTCAACGAGATTCAAACGTTCGGTCTGCGATTCCAAAATACGCGGCGCGCCGTACGCGTGAACGGCAACATAATTCCACGTAGGCACGCTTTGCACGCGTTCGTAATGACGCGTGGAAATGAACGCGTGCGGTTCTTGGAAAATGACGAGCGCGTCGCGCACTTGAGTCGCCTCGCCCGAAAAATCCATCCACTGCACATTACCGCGCGCAAGATGCGCAATGATGAAAATGTCGCCGTCGTGTTCGTCAATCATCACGGGCAAATGCGTTGCGGTGATTTTTTCATCGCGTGTGGTGACAAGTGTGGCGAACGGATATGCGCGCATGAACGCGATAATTTTCGCGCGGTCTGATTCGCGATTGTGAATCGGAGTGTACATACAAGCAAGAAAAGCAGCGCGTTACGAATTGGAGCTTGGCAATTCGAGGCGCGCAAACTCGGCGCGAAATTCTTGTTCCAAATTCATTTTGTCTTCGGCAGACAAGAGTGAGGCGCGCAGTGCGTTGAGCGTAAGTTTTTCACATGTCGCGTAATCCCACGCGAACGCATCGGCGCATTTGAGAAATTCATCGGTGAGCGTGGTATTGAACATCGGCGGGTCGTCCGAATTTAACGTCACGTACAAACCAAGGTCGAGCAATTTCCAAATCGGATGTTGATGAATGCTCGGCGCAACATTCAAACAGACGTTGCTCGTCGGACACACTTCGAGTGGAATTTGTTGCGCGCGCAGATATTCCATCAACGCGGGGTCTTCGAGACAACGCACGCCGTGTCCGATGCGTCGCGTGTTGGCAACCCGCAGCGCGCTCCAAATGCTGTCCGCGCCGCCCGTTTCGCCTGCGTGCAGAATGCACGGAATCCCTGCCGCATTCACCAAATCAAACGCGGCTTGAAATTTTTCCGGCGGATGTCCCACTTCATAGCCGCCGAGTCCGAGCGCGCCAATGCCGTTGCCGTAATGTTTGATAACTTGCTCGGCAGTTTTCATTCCAATTTCCGGTTTTACTTCGCGCGCAATATCTACAATCACATTCATCGTCACACCGAGCTCGCGCTCCGCCCACATGCGCGCGCGATTGAGCGCAGCGAATTGTTCATCGAACGAGATGCCGCAGAGTTGATAAATCGTGTACGCGGTGTATGTCGGCTCCGAGTATTGGATGTTTTGTTCTGCCTGTCCTTCCAAAAATTCGCGCGCAATCAATTCCAAATCGTCCGCTGTTTTGAGACACGCGGAAATTTTCACATAGATGTCAACGAAATGGGGAAAGTCGCGAAAGGTGTACCACTGCCGCAATTCTTCCACCGTGTAGTAGGGCAGGGACACGCGATTGCGGCGCGCGAGGCGCAGCAACGTTTCGGGACGAATGGAACCTTCAAGGTGAACATGTAATTCCACCTTGGGCATCGCGCGAATGAATTTGCCGAGAGCGGATGACATCATGCGCGCAGTCCGACGAGGATGTCGCTGTTGGGATGAAGTCCTTGCACGGTCATACGCGAAACGCGTTCGTTCCCATCCACAACGCCGTGCGTGTCATCCATCTTCATGAATGCACTTGCTACATCGTACGAACGCAGCCAGCCCGCGCGCGCTTGGCAAAATAAATCATAATCGAACGGCGCTTCTTCCAACACTTGCCCATTGCGAATTTGGGCGGTGGGGAAAAAGACGAGCTGTGGATTGCGCGTGGGAAATTCGACGGCGAGTGGCTGCACCGTGTTTTCCCCGGCGCGCAATTTGAAAACTGCAAATCCGAAATCATTGTACTCGGGTAATTGATGCCACAATTCACCGGAGATGCGAAAACGTTCATCCAATGTATCGAGCTCTTGGAGTGTCGGCACAAACAATGATTCAAAACTACCGACCAAGTGGGTCATGATGTGCTGCGACTGCGAGCCGCCTTTTGGCGTGTTGCGCGTATAGGGAAAACCATTTTCCATATCGCCGAAAAAATTGTCATAGTTCGACAAGCGCACAAAATGTACCGCGTCCCGCGCCGTATTGGGGGGCGTCGGCAATGGCAATATCAGTGCGACATCGTTCGCCGCAGTGTATTCCATTTGATACACGAGAACTTGAGTCCCGCGCTCGGTGACGCGCGTAAAGAGGCGTGTGTTGGCAACACGTGAAATATTTCCTGAAAAACAACTCATGATGAAATCCACTCCGCTTCCACCGTTCGTTCATTTTGAACGGTCCCGGTGTTTAAGGTTGATTTGGGTTCGAGCAGAAGCATTTCTACTTTGGAATCCGCAACGGGGCAATGTTCGATGCCGCGCGGAATAATTGCAAATTCGCCCGCGTGAATGTGAATGTCGCCTTGGCGCAATTTAATCGTGAGGGTGCCGTTGACGACGAGAAACAATTCGTCTTTGGTCTCGTGATGATGCCGGATAAATTCGCTTTGCACTTACCAATTTCACATCCGCGTCGTTCAACTCACCGACGATGCGCGGATGCCAGTTGAATGTTTCGTCAAGATTGATAACGGGAATCATAGGGCGAAATAATAATAGAGAGCGCACGATAACGCAATTGGGCGCGAGACGGCGTCATTGCGTTGGCAAGTCGCGTACATGTCATTGCGAGTGTTCTTGCGAAGCAATCCATACGCGCAAAGTGCGAGATTGCTTTGTTGCAAACATCATACCTCGTATTTACAACATTCCTGCACTCATCATTCTATGGTGTCGTTGTCGGCAAAACGGGCACCGGCACAAGTTGGCAATTGGTTGCAGAGACGCGATAGTTGACAACCTGTGTGAGGAACGCAGTGCGCGAGTTGAGGTCGGGAATTTCGCTCGCTGTGGCTTCGGCTTTGTCGAGCGCCGCGCGCGCGCGGTCGCATTCTTGAATCGCGATTTCACTGCCGCCGAGATATATTAGGGTCTGGGCATCAAACCCATCATAAATAGATTTGGGCAAATCAGTAAAGCGTTTCCGCACATTCATGGCTTGCTGATACGCGTCGCGCCCGCGGTCAAAATTGCCACTGGTGAATTCGGCTTGCGCGAGCGCGCGATACGAAAACACATACTCGTAAGGCGTCTGGGCGCGTTGGGTGGCAGTGTGCAAAAGATTTTGCGCGCGTGTAAAATCGCCGCTCGTTGTAAAAATCAACCCAACCAGAATAAATTCTGTCGAAGACACATCGGTACCGTATGTGTTCAAAATGTCTTCGGCTTGGTCAGCGAGCAGTTGATTTTCGGAATCAATATAGCCGCCCAATTGCTGTGCGCCCGCCGCACCGTACTTTATCCGCAGTTCGGCGTTATCTTTGAGTTGCCCAATCAATTCGCGCAATTCGACTCGCGCACTGTGACGTTCTTGTTCGCGCTGTTGATAGATACCGTAGGCGGTGGAAAGAATCGCGACGAGCGCGGCGAGAACGGAAACGAGTACGGGCGGCTCCAACCACCACGGGCGCGTGTTTCGATTCAATGCAATTTGGATTGTATCTATCTCGGCGTCGTTTTGTTGAACGAGCGCACGCAAGTTTTCCAACTCATGACGCAGCGCGTCATTCGCCGCATCGGCTGCAGGTTGTTGCTCCATCATACGTCCTCACCTATTTTGCTCACAACTGTCCTGAACGCGCGTCCCAATGCTGCAAGAGCGAACGATATTCCGAGTCCGCGTACCGCGACAATTGAAACCACCGCGCATATTCGGGCAATGTTGCGCCGACAATGTGCGCGCTCAACAATTCTGCCGCGCCTTGTGATGCCATCACGCCGAATCCCGAAAGCGCGCCGCACACGAATGCGCCTTCAATCGGCAGCGGACCAATCAATGGACGATTCTCGTGTGTCTTGCAGTAATAACCGCCATCCACGAATGCTTCGCGCCCGCGTCCAAAATAAACGCGCGCTTCCGGAATCATGCGCGCGAGTCCGCGCAAAATAATTTCTGCGGTGTGCGCGTCGAAGGTAGGAAATTCTTGAAACGGCATTTCGTGCGTATTGTAGGTCCACAGTCCCATAATTTTTGGGTCGTCGGCAGTGCCTTTGGGCAAAAAGTGTACGCCGCCGGGAAATTCCTCGCACAGCCAACGTGTTTCATACGACTCGGAAAATTCCACGCGTTCGTCGTCATTCCATGGCAACGTTTGCGCGTCGCTCCACAACAATAAATCCCCGTAACGTGGAAACACCCGCGCAGAATCACGCATAGTCATTTTGCCGTGCAATTCATTGTACACAGGCAATTCAATTTCCAACATTTGCGCCAGCTCAGGCAAAAGTGGACCAACCGCGATGACAAGTGTATGAGTGGAAATTTCTGCGCCTGATGCGAGTTGCACAGATTCGATGCGATTTCCGCGCACAGAAATTTTTTCTACGCGGTCTTGCAGAAATTGTGCACCATTCGCGCGCGCTTGCGACAGGAGCCAATCGCCTAACGCAAACACATCGAACGCGCCACAACGACGCACATGCAGCATGGCAACAACATCGCGTGTAACGCGCGGATAGAGTTGGTGAATGAGTTCGGGATTGGTGATAAGGTCAGTGCCATTCTTGAAAACTTCGAGGTTTTTTGCGAACAAGTTCGCCGAAACCTCCAAGGTTTTTGAATGTTCACGAAATTCACCGACGCCGCGTTCTTGTGCCTCGCGCGCGAGTGCGCGCCATATCTCAATTTGAGGTTCGCGCGCGGTGAAATACATGTAACCGTTTTGTGTGAGCTGAATCGTGTGATGCGATTGCGCGTCAATAGCTTGGAGTAACTCTATCGAACGATTCATTAACTGCACCATCGCGTCGCCGGGACCCGGAAATAAATTGCGATACGCCATTGTGCCGCGCGAACTGGTGAGTCCGAGCGGCGCGCGTTCATCTACAACAAGAATATGTTTGAGGTGATGTTTGACCGCGAGATGGTACGCGGTAGAGAGTCCGGCGATGCCCGCGCCGAGGATGAGGATGTCGGGATTTTTTGGTTGCGCCATTGATTGAATTATAAAGCAGGTGGGGTTAGCGCGACCCGCAATTTGGAATTCGGTTTCCAGTGAAAGCCGCTAAATTCCGGTTTGCCGTTTTGGACAAGATGTAATTCATAATTGCGCGCGAGTTCGGTTACCAGAGCTTTTCCAAATGCCATTGTGAATTCTTCGCCGAGACATGCTTTTTTGAACATGCCAAACGGCGCGTATTCGGAACGCGTGTACCAGCGCGTCAAAAAGCGGTCGGGATTAAATTCATTTGGTTGTGAAAAAATGTTGGGGTCGCGGTGGCTTTCCCAAACACACAACCGCACGTTCCAATTTTTGGGAATCGTGTAATTCTCAAATTGCATTTCGCGCGTGGCGCGGCGCAAAATAAATTCGCTTTGTTCGAGGCGCAGCGTTTCTTGGACGATGCGCGTGGCAAGTTCATCGTAAGATTCTGCTTTCAATTTTGTCGTCAGCTGTGTTAGCCAAATCGGATTCTCGCCCAAAAGTTGAAACAACCACAGTGATAAGCCGACCAGATCATTGCGCGAAATGAGTAAGGTGTAAATGAGATTCAAAAAATACATCGGCTCGTGCGGTATGCCGGCGGGAACGAGCTCTGCAAGAAACGAACGCGGCGCGTTTTTATCAGTACGCGCCGCGTTCATCTCTGCGTAAAGTAATTCGACCAATTTTGCCAATGTTTGACTTGTTTGTCTATCGCTCGCACGCTGATAACGAAAATCAATGACGCGATACGCGTCGCTAAAGGGCTGGTACCGCACACTGTCGCGTGTCATCCCAAAAAAAGCGCGCGCTAGAATTATGAAAACCATTTCTTCAAAGAATGGCAGCAGGTCAACTCCACGTGTCGGTTTGGGCGCGCTCGTTTGCGCGATGCGCGCAAGAGTATCAGCCATAGTTTGTTGCAGGAACGGTTGGCACTGACAAATGATTTGTGCGTTGAACGCTTTTTGATACTTGGGGCGAAAGTGTTCGTGGTCTGTGTGCTGCATGTAGCGCAAGAGTGCACGCGGGACAAAGCGGTTCACAGCAAGAGGCGGCGTAAGCAGAGTGGATTGATGCTGCGCCAAAAAACTCTGGGCGCGCGCCAGTCCTAGAATACAGATAGTGGGTTGTGCCATGTCGCGCATTTTGAAAATTGGACCGTAGCGCGCGAATTGTTTTTGGTAAAAGAATTGGTCGTGCCAGGGTGCCATTGGAAAAAATGTGAGTGAACCGCGCGGCAATCCGCGCGCGCGTCCTTTATTTGGCAGCGCGTGCCAAAGCATCAAGAGCAAAACGCCGGACATGCACAGCGCGCTGATTCGCAAGAGGAACGGTGCCAAGAGAAACGTGGCGACGATGCCCGCGAGGTATGCGATGAAAAAGAAAAGGATTTTTGGAATTGCGCGCGGCAACCGACTCAGCCGATAGCGGAAGCCGCGAAATTGCAGGAGGAAGAGAAAGGGTGCGAGAGGCGAAAAGAGAACGAAAATTTCGAGAACAATTTCCATGAGGGCAGACACGTGCCGGCTTGAAAATACGAAAAAGGACGGAGCTACTCCGTCCTCAACTTGCTTCTGCCAAACGTTTTTCCCATTTGGCGACCAATGTCTTGTAAAGCGCTTCTGAAATTCCGCCGTTCGCTAAACGCACATCCAATTTATCGAGCAGCGTTTGAATTTCCGCGCGCGTTTGTGGAATGGTCAACGCACTCATACTCGTGCGCGCATCCAACGCGTCTGTGAATGCGTTACCGATGGTGCGGCTCATTATTCCGCCGAGACCGAGACCGGCACCAAATTCGATAAAATCGGAAGTGTCCATTTGGCAAGAATTATATCACGACTAAAAAACCTTCGAGGGCGATGTGGTCTATCGCACCTCGAAGGTTTTTTTTGTTCTAGCCGCCCATCTTTTTGAGACGCTCTTGCCATTTGGCGGTCATGCTTTTATAGGTCTCTTCGGAAATTTTGCCGTTGGCAAACTGCATATCGAGATTGTCGAGCAGGTTCTGAACATCTTGCGGCGTTTGTGGAGTTGCTGCAGCGCCCCCGCCCCCGCCGCCTTGATTCACATTGCTGCTGGCGGGGTTGCGCATCGCGTCGCCGAGCGCGCCTGCCATCACTGCGCCCATGCCAAGCCCTGCACCGACACCGACGCCGGTGGCTGTCGCGCCGCCGCTTTGATTTTGCGCCGCATCGCCGAGTGCGCGTGCGGCTTTGAATTTCAAATACGCGTCCATGTTGCCAATGGCGCCCATCGCCGCGCGTTCGTCAATCGCTTTCGCGGTTTCATCTGTCGGCGTTACGGCAGTGACATAGAACTGCAAGAGCACCAAGCCGAGCGCAGCAAAATCATCCGCAAGATTCGCGCGTGCGCCCGCACTCACTTCGCTGTATAACGCCGGGAGGTCGAGGAGTGATTTTTGTTGGGTGCCGAGCAAGTCCGCGAATTTGGAAACAATCATGTTGCGTAAATAGTCCGCGATTTGGTCGGTGGTAAATTTGCCTTGCTGCCCGACAATGGCGTTGACAAACATTTGCGGGTCTTTGACCTGATACGCGTACGCGCCGAACGCGCGCAAACGCGCCATGCCAAATTCAGGGTCACGAAACGCAATCGGTTCGGGGGTGCCCCATTTTTGGTCGAGGAACTGCTTCATGTTCACAAAGAACACGTCGGCAGGAAATGGCGTTCTGCCATTTGTGAACAAATCAATGATTCCCGAAAGAATCGGCAGATTAGCGGTAGTGAGAGTGTGACGCCCGGGCGTGAATACATCGAGCGCCTTGCCATCGCGGAAAAAGACCGCGTTCTGACTTTCGCGCACAATGAGTTGGGAGCCGAGACGCACATCTGCGGGGTCTCCCGCGGGCGGTTCGCGATGAACAATCTCGCGTCCGGTTTGGTCATCGAATTGAATTACATCAATAACGCGTGGCATGAATACCTCCAGAATTGAGCAATGAGGATTGAGCAAAGAGTATTTTACACTGTTCTTGCCCAACACTCAAAGCTCAATCCTCGACGCTGGTCTTTATTATTTTCCCAATTTCGCTTTCAACGCGGCGAGCTTGGCTTCCACTTGGTCATCTGTGCCGAGCTGGTCAAATTCGTCTTCGATGGAGGTTTTGCTTTCGGCAACCTCTTCGTCGGCTTCTGCGCGCGCTTCTTGTTGGCGAATCTTGCGCTCCATGCGTTCCAGCTCCGACGCGTAATCGGCGGTGTTGGCTTTGTTCGCCACGCGCGTGATTTTTGATTTTGCTTGAGCAGCGCGCGCGCGCGCAACCAGATTTTCGCGATTGCGTAATGCTTGCTCGTACTTGCTCTTTAAGAGGTCGCGCTTTGATTTCAATTCAGCCACGACGCCTTTTTGCCCCTCGAGCTGTTTTTCGTAAATGGCAGCTTGTTCGGTGTAATCATTCACGCGCAGCAATGCTTCGCGCGCGAGGTCATCGCGTTCTTTGGTGACGGCGCGTTCGGCTTTGGCTTCCCACGCGGTTTGGTCGCGTTTGGCGGCATCCAAATCGCCTTCGAGCATTTTCTGCTGCGCGATTTGGTCGGCGATGTCCGAATCGGCTTGACGCAACGCGTCATTCATGTCACGGATGATTTGGTTCAGCATCGCTTCAGGGTCTTCGGCGCTGTCAAGCATATCGTTGATGTTGGCGCGAATGATGTTGCTGATACGGTCAAATACGGTAGGCATTTTTTCCTCCAAGAGTACAGTGTTGGGTGAAGAGGTTCAGGTTCTCTGTCACTCGTCACCCGTCACGGTTTACAGTTTGCGATACAACTTGACTTCCAACGGGTCAACGACATTTCCGGCTTGAACGCGGACTTCGGTCCCCCAATCTTCAACATAAAGACGCGCGCTGCCGTCAGCATTGTAGCGATGATAATTCACCGCGCCGGCTTGGTTGCCGCTCGCGCCTTCGACCGAAACATTCGCCGCACCTTGTTCCGCGACAGTGTAATTTTTTCCACCATACGATAAAGCATCCGGTAATGGGGCTGGCACACTGAATTGTACTTCGTCGGCGACGGCGAGTTCGTTGTTCGGTCCGACGCGCAACCATTTTTGATTGTCGCGGTCGCGCAAGAGATACGAATAAAATTTTCCCGACGCAACGGAATAGGTCACGCGTCCCGCGACGAGATAATCTGTCTTGTCGAACGAAATCGCATCATTGATTTTTAATTGCTCGAATGGATTTGCGCCGGCGGGCGGCGGCACTTGTTTGTCTTTCAAGGCGCCGAGTGGTGATGCGGAAGGCGCAGGACGTTTGCCGCGCGCAACAAATTCTTCGCGCGCATCGAGACGTTGATTTAACGCGTCGAGTTCGTCGCGCAGTGCGTAATACGCGGTGTCGCTTCCATCTTTTGCGCGCACAGCTTTTTGCAATCCATCCAAGACACCATGCAATTCATCCACGCCGCTCACAAGTGACGCGTCGAATTGGTAAATCAAATCGAGGTCTGCCTCTTGAATCTGCGCGACGTCGAACCAACCGGCGTACCCTGACGGCGCAACGCGCAAGCGCGAAATGAAACGCGAGATTTGTTGATTCGCACTTTCGAGGTCAGAGACGAGCGCGAGTTGATTGCCGCGCACGGCGTCTTGTTGAATCCGCGTCAAGAGGTCGCGCTGCGAATTGTATTGTCCCGCGAGACGTTCGCGCAAGATGCGGTCGGCATCGCGACGGCGGTCTTTGGACTGGTAGCCGACATAGCCGGGAACCGCGTTTGCAATGTTTGTAATTGTTTGCTTGAGGTCACCCATTTTATTTTCCTTTGGAAATCCTAATCAAGATACGCACCTGCACGCGGCATGTTACGCGGCGGGCTGTCCTTGCGGCGGCATTGGCGTCGCAGTGGTTTGTGGCGCATTCGGTGGAATGAAAAGTTCGACACCACAGTACGGACATTTCACAATGCCTTTGCCGACAATTTCGCGGACGCCGCCGCAATTCGGACATTTGTTGCTGCCGACGCGCGACGCATCTTGAGAATAAAACGTCGCGTTTTTCCAATCAATGTATCCGCTGAACAAACCTTGTTGCACAAGTTCGTAAATGTAATTTTGTACTTGCTCGCGGTTGAGCCGTTGTTCCACCATAATGGTATTCAGTGTGACTTTGCCTTGTGCTTGAATCATGCCAAGCAGGCGTTCCTTTTGACGTACGACGACGAGTTCTTTTTCTTCCGTACTCCCGCGTAAGAAAAGAAAGACGCCGACGCCCGCAAAGAGCAAAAGCGGTATAACGCCAAACGCACCGATGCCAAGAATTGTCGCCGCTGTTGTCGTTTGTCCCGATGTTGCACCCGAACCAACAAAGAGGGACACAACCGCGCAAATGACGAGTCCAACGACGATGAGAATAATGCCGATTGTTTTTCCGCCGCCAATCATAAAGACTGGAAGTTAGAAGTTAGAAGTTGGAGAACGCATCTACCAACATCTAACTTCCAACCTCTGACCTCCAATTTTCTATCCAAATCCACTTGAACCACCGCCACCACCGCCACCGCCGCCGCCGCCGCCGCCGGACCAACCACCACCGCCGCCACCGGAACTCGACGGCGCGCTGGTGAACACGGACGATGTGGTGTTGAGCATCGAGAACAATCCATCGCTCATGGAATTGAGTCCACGAAAACCTGCGGCAGATGCTTCATTGAGCGAAGGCATTCGTCCGCCGTCGCTGGAGGGCAAGCTATTGCCGGTGCTTAGTGTGCCGCCGCGATAGGGACGCCCATAACCATAGCCACCATAGGGATAGTACCACGGTGGCGCGGGCGTATCCACTGCCGCGAATTTATTGACCCAGCTGTTTTCGAGCCCGAACGCAATCGCGTATGGCAAGTATTTGTCAAACAAATCTTTTGCTTCCGCGACGTTGGTATATTTTTCAATGTTCTGCAAGTAGCGTTTGAACGCGTTCCATTTCGCTGCTTCGGTGGAACCTTTGTCGGTGCGTTTGGGCATGAACTGCGCCAGAATCAAAAGCCCCGCGCCGAGCAAACCAAAAACGATGAGCGGACAAATTGCCAACGGCGTGAGGTCAGACAAACCGCCGAAAGCGACGAAACCGATGCAGCCGAGAATGACGAGCGCGGCAACCCCAAGCACGGAATAGCGCGTGCGTGTATCTTGCGGACTCGATTTGAAATATCCTTCCCGTACCGTTTCAGCGTACATGCGCTTTTTGATGTCGGGAAGATGTTTATAAAATTTATTTTTCAAATCCGAAAGGTCGCGCTCGTTGCTACTGCCGAACAATCGGCTCACGAGATTTTGTTCATAGTCACGCAGGTTATCGTCTTTGCCAACGCGTTCAAACGTGAAATCGCGTTTCGTGCCGATGCCCATGAAACCGGGCTCGGACGTTTCATTCATGCGAATCACACCGCGCCGCGCCAAATCAATAATCGTCGCGATAATGTCTTGCATATCCGCGCGTTCGTCGAGCAATACGCCCGCAACGCCCGGTGGTATATCACTTGGCGGTGTCGGATAAAATTCTGCCACAACTCCGGCAGGGCGGTCACGCCCGCGCGTGTACCACAAAAGATACAGCCCCAGTCCACCGCCAATCAATCCAAACAACGAAACAACGAACGCAATGAAATTGTAAATTGGTTCCGTCGCGCGGCGCTGGTCATCGGCGGTCTGCCAAGCGGGGGGGGGCGCATTCACGATGCCGTGCGGGAACTGTGCGCGCAATTCCCATTCGTCGCCTGCTGTAAAATCACTGCCGCTAAAGACAACCGTGTTGCCGTCAACAACGCGCGCGTTCTGCGAATTCTCGCCGCCGTTCTCGTATGTCGTGGCTTTGATTTGGTCTGTCGATATGTCGCCGGGAATGTGCAGCGTTACGGTGGATTCGTTGATAGGATATTGGCGGTCACTTTCGATAAATTTCCAAAAGAATTGATCGCCCGCGTCATACACGCGCACCCCGCCATAGACAATATAGTCAAGCGTGAACGTGCGCGTTTGATTTGTGGTGGCTGGGAAAAACCATTTGATGCAACGCTGTCCATCTTCGCCGTAGGTATAAAACGTATTTGGTGCTTCGGTGCTGATTGCCGAATACTCGCGTCCATTTTCACTCACGTGCCAATCACCACCGATGCGGTCCACTTTGTCGAGGGGAATACACCGAAAGGCAAAACGAAACGGTCCGCCGACAAAGCGCACGACCCATGTTTCGTTAAACTCCATCGCGCCGTCGCTTGTACGAATTGTAACATCGCCATCACGACGTTCGACGACAACGGACTTGCTTTGGGCGAAGGTAAAAGAGGTGGTGAGGGAAAAGAGAAATGTGAGAGAAACGCAGAGCGAAATAAAGAGGCGCAGGTTCCGATTCACAGTACAACTCCGTTTGTGATTCACGAGACTATTATAGGACAATCACACGAAAAGTTACAAGAGCAGCTGCGTCAAGATTTACGATAGCAATTCTGAAAAGTAACGCGGTGTCATGGAAGCGGAATTGCAGTGGCAACAGCGCGCCACTTTTTTCCGGGAATGTGTTGCGAAAGGTCAACCATCACGCGCCCGTTTTCCACTGTCACACGATATTGATTTAAATTTTGAACGATACGGTCTTGGTCATAATAGCCGCCTTTGAGGTATTCGCCTTGCAATGAAAATTTCACGCCTGTGCATGGGTCTTCAAAACGATTTGTGATGGGCTGCCAACCATAATTGCAGTGAACGTTATAGGGACTTGGCGTACGTCCATCGAACGCGCGCCAATCGTTTTGTACGACAACGATCCAGACAGAAATCCGCGTTCCATCTACTGCGACCAAATGATGAACGGATGGGATATTCAAACTCAATTCTTGGACACTGCCCAAGTCATGCCAATCACCGCGCGGTTCAAACATACGCGCAAGCATCCAAACAAAAACGACACCAAGCGCGAAAATTGTCAGAATAAAAAGATAGCCGGTGAGTTCGCGCCAAGTGAGGGAGTGAGATTTTTTGATAACCATTCTAATACGCGCCGCGCGCTGTAAATATCGCCGGAATCGTCTTGAGCAAAATCCACATATCGAGCCACGGCGACCAATTTTCAATATAGTACAAATCGAGCATCACCATTTCATCAAAGGTCAATTCACTTCTGCCGCTCACTTGCCACAAGCCGGTCATGCCGGGTGCGATATCCAAGCGGCGCTTGTGCCATTCTTCGTACTGCGCGACTTCATTCGGCAAGGGGGGACGCGGACCAACGAGCGACATGTCGCCGCGCAACACATTCAACAATTGCGGCAGTTCATCGAGCGAAGTACGGCGCAGCCATTTTCCCACACCCGTCATGCGCGGATCATTCCGAATTTTGAACAATGGTCCCGATGCTTCATTCAAGTGCGCGAATTTTTCCTTTTCCTCGTCTGCGCCGACGCGCATCGTGCGAAATTTGTATGCGGTAAAAATTTTACCGCCGCGCCCCACGCGGCTTTGTTCAAAGATGACGGGACCCGGCGAGGTGAGTTTGATCAAGAGCGCGATGATTGCGGTAGGAAGGAGAATCAAGACAAACACAATGAGCGTCAACAACACATCCATCACGCGCTTGAGCGAAAACGTGCCGCTGCTGATGGCAGAATCTTTGACGCCGATGAGCGGAATGCCTCCCACGGCATCCACCGCAATTTTAGAAAGTGAGAGTTGAAAGAGGTCAGGAACAATTTTGACGCGCGCTCCTGCTGCCTCTGCGTCTTGCATGATCGCGACAATTTTTTCGCGCGCGTGCCAAGGGAGTGTGATAATGACTTCGTCAATTGCGCGCGCACGCATCACTTGCCTTAATTGATTTGTGCCGCCGAGCAATGGAAAATTTCCAATCGTGCCTTTTGTGGGGTCGTCGTCAATAAATCCCTCGATGCGATATCCCAAATCGGGTTGTGCCAAAACATTTCGCATAATGGCGCGCCCAATTTCCCCCCCCCCCACAATCAACGCGCGGTCCACGCCGATACCGCGCTGCCGCAGGCGTCCCAGCACCAAACGAATTAACACGCGCGAGAGCGTCAGAAAAATAACTGTCAAAATTCCGGCGTACAAATAAATGAGGCGCGAATAAAATTGCGGACGAAAGAAAAAGAAAATAAAAACGAGAATGACAATCCCCGTGAACGTCGCGGTCAGCAGTCCGTACATTTCTTCCAACCACGAACGCCCGCGCACATAATTGTAAATACCTTCAATGCGGTAAATCGCGAGCAAGCCCGCGCTGAGCAAGAGACTGATGGGAATGTATTCCGCATACGCGACATAATTCGCTTCCGCGACGGTAATCGGAAAACGCAGTTCGTAGCGAATGTTATAGGCAAGCCAAAACGCGGCATTGATTAGCAGAAAATCAAGCCCCACTTGCAAAAGCATTAAAGCTCGCGCGTGACGTTGCACTGGTTCCTTATCCGGACGAGGAATACAAAACAGGTGTGGTTTGCGGCAGACCGAGCGCCGCCCGATATGACTGCGCGGTGACTTGCGCGGTGCGCGCCCACGTAAATTGGCGCGCGTGACGCGGACCGCGCGTTTTCATTTCTTGGCGCAAGGTATCATCGGTCAAGACGCGAACAAGCGCGTCGGCGATTTGTTCCGAGGATTCGGGAGCAATCAATAACGCGGCATCGCCTACCGCTTCGGGCAATGAAGAAACGTTCGACGTAATCACCGGTGTTCCACTTGCCAACGCCTCGAGCGGCGGCATTCCAAATCCTTCGTATTGTGAGGGATAAACAAACGCGTCCGCCGCCTGATACCAATAGGGCAGTTCCGCTTGCGCGACAAAACCGGGAAACAATACATTCGCCGTCGAATCCGTTTCCGTGATAGTGCGCGCGATTTGTTCATCCATCCACCCGCGCCCTCCGGCAAGCACAAGGAAATGTGGCAATTTCATTTTTTGTTTCGCCAACGCGAACGCGCGTATCAAAGATGGTAAATTTTTGCGCGGCTCACGCGTTCCAATGTACAAGACGAAATGTTCGGGCAGGTTTCGCGCGCGGCGAAAATTTTCCAGTTCGGCGGTCCCAAGCGTTTGAAAAAAATCTGTGTCCACACCGGGAAGTGCGACATCAATTTTTGCCGCGTCCAGACGCAAGAGCCGAACCAGATCGCGTTTGGTGCTTTCGGAAATGGTAATGATACGACGCGCGCGCTTTGCGGCGAGGCGCGTGCCGAGCTGAAGATAGAGCCGTTGGAACGGACGAAAATATTCGGGATAGATGTAAAAACTCAAATCGTAACAAGTTACAACGCTGGGTGTCTGATTCAGCAGGGGCAAGACGTACGCGAGCGAATGGAGCAGTGCGTAATTTTTTTTCAACAGGTCTAACGCGAAAAATGTTTGTTCCCAAAAAATGCGCGCTAGTGGTTTATACACGGGAACGCGCGTGGTGTGGAGATTGAGGTCTGCTAAAAGGTGAGCGGCTTGCGGTTCCGTTGCATACACGTCAAGTTGGAAATCATCTGCCGCGATCGGCAATTCGCGCAAGAGGTGAAAGATATAACGCGCAATTCCCGCCGAGCGATAGCCCTCATTCATTCGAAACAATTGCGCATTGAGAGCAGCGCGTGGACGTTCGACTTGCATCGCGTTCATTATAGCAGAATTGTATTTTTTGCTCGTGACATGAGTTGTACGTACAAAGCGTACGTGTCGTCCACTACGCGCTGTTGCGAAAAAAGGGCAAGCGCGCGTGCGCGTCCCATCATGCCTAATTCAATTCGGCGCGCTTGGTCGCGAATCAACGCGTCGAGCGCATTCGCGAGCGCAGTGACTTTGCCTTCGGGGACAATGATGCCGGCATCACCAATCACTTGCGGAATTTCTCCAGAATTGGAGCCAATTACCGGAATGCCGCACGCCATAGCTTCCATGAGAACGCGCCCGAATTGTTCTTTCCAATTTGGTTGCGTCAAAGAAGGTACGACGAGAACATCGAGTGAATGGTAAAAACTTGGCATCTCACTCGACGCGACCCATGATGTAAATTGCACGCGTGACGCAACATTCAAAGCACGCGCAAGTTTCTCCAATGTAGCGTACAACGGTCCGCTGCCAAGAATTTTCAATTGCCATTCGCCTTGCACTTGAGCGAGTGCGCGTAACAAAAGTTCAATCCCTTTTTCGCGCACAAGCCGTCCCGCATAACCGATGGTGATTGTTTTGTTGTCACGCGCCAAAGTTGCCGGAGCAAAAGAATCAGGAACGCCAAATTGTGGAATGATGACAATCGGTTTTTGAAATCCTTTGCGCTGCAAGACTAATTGTGCTTCCGAACTGCCTGCAACCGCAGCGTCGGCATAGCGATACACGCGCTGTTCCATCCAACCAAAGGGCGGCGGATAATTTCTCAAGATATTTTGCCAAGTGAAAAATAAAATCCGCGCGCTGGAATTCAGACGGCGTATTGTTTGCGCGGCGTGATAGGTTGCCAAGTTGTAAGGTTCCTCATCAATATGCAAAATGTCCGGCTGAACGCGGGCGAGAATTTTTTCAAGCGTCGGATAATAGTGCAGGTGAAAGTGTCCATTAAAGCGAATGGGTGCGACCTCAAGGGAATATCCTTGCGTATATTTTTTTTCTAAAAACATCGTCCCGCGTTCATCACGCCACGAAGGCGGAACGACGACGGTCAATTCCAAATTTTTCTTGGCGGCGAGGGTTGTCAGTTTCGTTTGATATTGCCCAACGATACATGCTTTTGAAAGCAGCAAGACACGCATTGCAACGATTATAGCGCAAGCGCGATAAAATTCGGATTTGGGCGCGCGCAAGATTGGCTCACACGCTGCTTCGCGTCAAAAATTTAAGCAAGAATACGAGTCGGGGTCTTGACAAAGCGCATAGGGGTGATATAATGCACGACGCTCGTGAGTAATTGCGAGTGTTGGTCTTTTTTGAGACCATAACAATCCAATCGCAGGAGGTCAAAAAGAACAGCGAGTTACTTCGCAAGGGAATATAATATTTCCGCGTGTCTTTTTGTCTCCGCCGCAAGCGATGGAGTAGAGTTGACTCCCACGCTCGGCGGTTTTTGTTGCGTAAAGGCAACAAGATTGATTGTACGTACCTTAACAGTTAAAGAGTGGAAGAGAGAGTGCGAGAGCGCCTGTGTTTGTTC